>JAQWOH010000031.1 GCA_029245955.1 Fuerstiella sp.
TTCCCGTTCCCGTTCCCGTTCCCGGTCCCGTTCCCGTTCCCGTTCCCGTTCCCGTTCCCGTTCCCGTTACCGTTCCCGTTCCCGTTCCCGTTCCCGTTCCCGTTCCCGCCGCCCACCGTAAAGTCGCGGTCAAATCGGGCCAGTTGCCAGATGGCTTTGTGTCCGCTTCCGGTCGTTGCGTTGCCGGTTACGCCGTCGACGCTCAATGGTACGGGGTATGGCTGATTATTCTGCAGCTCGATGTGCAGCACATGACGGTCCAGGCTCTCAGACTCAGGCATCACCAGAACCATAGCACTGCTGGCGTCCGCGTGTCGGGTAGCAGCGTCATCAGCCATCATGTTGTCGTGTTTGGCCATGTCCTCCATACGTACGGCCATCACTTCACTGAAGGACAACTGCTGAGCTTCCACCCCAAACACAATTCCCCGATCTTCCGTGTCATGTGGGTACAGTCCGTTGTCGGTCGACGTCCCCGTAACGGATGTCGGATTTTCGGCCACGGTATTGGTGAAGGCATCGTCATCCATGTTCCAGCCGTCGCCCAGATTCTTGTCGTATTCAAACATCGTTACGACATCGTCCGTGTCCATGGCGTCCACCATGTTGACAGCGAACTGAGCCATGCGACGCAGTTGTTCATGGGTGTACAGTGAAGCCCCGGGTGCCGCACTCGGATCGTTTGTGACCGTATAATCGATGATCCGGGCAGGTGTCCCCCCGTCTGTTTGTCCGCCACCCAGCGTGTACAGCAGAACGTAAATGTCCCGTGCCAGTTTCTGACGATCCCGCCGGGCCCAGAATTCACGGTCCTTGAATGTTCTGGGGGGAAACGTCTGCAGGGCCGCCGTTCCTTCCGGAGTACCAATCGTCGGTACGCTGGTGACGGACGCTGCCGCTGTGGCTCCTGCAGCATCTGTCTCATTGGCGTCCGGATGTTCCGTAACGGGACGTAATCGCATGCCGGTTCGCAGCATGTAATCCAGAAATGCCGGAGACGTTTCCGGTGGAGTTTCTGAGCTGCGATTGACGTCCAGAATATGATTGACGCTTAATGGCAATTGAGAAATCAAATCACGTGACTCACCGGCCTCTGATGTCAGCAGGCGACGCACGACTTTACGAAACGGGTCAGTATTGGCAAATGCATTAATTTTCGTACCGACTGGTCCAAAACGTGGTGGAAATTCACCACGTCCATCTCCATCAAAATCAGTCGTCCATTCCCACCAGCGAGGGCCGTCATCGCCGGTGCCACTGTCGCTAACCAGGTTCAGTCCCAGGTCATGTCGATGAATGATGGTCCGCAGAGAGTTTGTCAGGGTTGTGAAACGATCTGAGATACTGGAACTGTTAGCAAAGGCGAACGGAGCCAGATCGCTAAGCCGACTGCTAAGCGTCGTTTGGGCGCTACCGATGTCTCCGGTCGCCAGATGTGCCGGCACCAGATCGGACGGACGAAAGATCTGATCGTCCGGGTGGACAGCTCGTTCGATGTCATTCAGGAATTCCAGAGAATCCTCAAATGCCATGTTGTATCGAGCGTTAACGTACTGATTGTCGGCCGTCGATGTGTAATTCTGGTCCCGACCCTTCAGAAATCGCGAATCATTCAGCACATTGGACGCCGAGCCGACGATTGGGTACTCGTCGTACTGCAGCCACTGTTCGGGACGAGTCGCGTCGCCGGTGGACAGCAGCGGTATGCGGGGATCAGAGGTCCTGAACGTTTTTCCAGTTCCACCGACATCCAGTGGGTGCATGAACCCTCGAATGACGCCGGTCCGGGTGCTGGCGATTCCTTCCAGTGCATTCCGGTTGTCGTCGGCCCCCTGTTTGCCACCGAAGGAAATGGATCCAGTCGAAGCATTCGAAGTCAGTCTGCCGGCGCGACCCGGCCGCGGCAGTGACCAGACACTGCGGTTCCCGTCGGTGAACCGGTGGTACCACAGAGCGCTCGCGTCTCCCCAGCGGCCGTCGAAGACATCGGTACCGTCGATCCGCCCGGTCAACAGCCACAGCCACTCCATGTTGGCCTGTTCAAGGCGATTCATGGGATCGGCGCCATTAAACCATTCCGTAAATGGTAACCCCGAATCAGGCGTGGCCCCCGATGGCGCCAGTGCCCACAGCGGACTGATTTCGTTGGGGCCCAGCCCCTGATTCGATGCAGACAGAAACGTCAGCCCCAGCGGAGAACTTCGGCCGGGGCCGGCCACGGCTGTCCCAAGCTGATTCAGAACCCTCTCGTTCCTTGCGAGTTCTGAGATATTGCCGTGACTGTTCAGGTCGATCAGCGAATCCAGGTCGTAGATCGTGAACGAGAACATTGTTGCATACAGCTCACCGCTGGTGGTTTCCTGAATCGGATAGGCCAGATCCATCCAGATACCTTCCTTAATACTGTCTCCGTCGTTGTCGGAATCCAACTGGATATTATCAGCGTCCGGTCCGCCGGCTGTTCCTGGATCATGTCCGGTGAACACACCCAGTTTTCCGAAGTCGCTGGAGTTGACTCCTTCATCCGGACGCAGTGGAAAAGCCCCGTGGGCTCCCGGCAGGCTGGCGATGGCAGCAGCGTCAGCAGTGTTCGCAGCATCCAGGTATCGGCGAACTGGAACTCCCGCAGACGTAAACCCGGCGATGTGGTGCTCACTGGGTCTCATGGAACGCACGGCAAATTCCGGATGGCCGGTGGCAGCGGAGTGGTCCCACCAGTCCTCATCCATCACCGCAGGTGTGCCGCCGGGACCACTGACCGTGCTGGACTTCAATAAGGCGGGTCTCATGAAACTGGGAATGAACACGGGCACTCGCTGGTAACGTTCATTAGCGGGCTGGTGCGCAGCACCGTTGTCTCTGATGGCCCAGCCTCGGTAGCCCAGAAAGATGTTGTTGATATCCGGATAGGTGTAATCAACACCCGGGGCCGGGAACGGTCCGGCAATCGACGCGTTGGCACCGCGAGCATTATAAAGACCCGGTTCGTCGACGCCGAACGGAGCACCGCCCCAGGCGACGAGCGAATCAACGTAGTTGAGGGGATTGTTCAGCCCCAGATTCGCAAACGTGTCGAAGCTTCCGTCATTGTTCAAATCCTGTCTCACAACTGGCAATCCTGCAGCGGTACCAACAACATTAATGCCCGTGTCGCTGTGTGCGACGGTGTCGTAGCCGACGACGTTCTGCAACATGGCGTGACGACGCCGTGGGCTCCACAGAATACTGCTTTTCTGATTATCGTTGGCTCCAGTCAGGATCTGTTGCAGTGCCCACGGAAACGGGTCGTCCGGCACGTCCACGGCCGACTTGGCCGCTTCTGAAAAATACTCAGCAGCCGCACGCTCCTGAGCAGAAAACGTATAAAACACCATGCCCGTGAAGGCCAGCAGTCCCAGTAGTGCCAGAACAATCAACAGCGTGGAACCACGCCGCCGACTCTCGCACTCAATAGGCTCTGTTGTTGATCTTCGTTTCATGATGCGAACTCCTGAATGTTCCGTGGGCAAAAGAGCCCACAGCTACGTGCCGTGACCGTCTGGCAGCCGGTGTCTAAGAATTTCCTGTACGGCCCGTCTTGTTGGTCCCGAAGAGACCGCGGCACACAGCCACGGGCGTCAGCCCGTGGTCAACATGCCATATCTTTTTAACTAGCCGTGAAATGGCGACAGCAACTATCCCTGATGTTCATCCTCAAACAAGTACCGCGATTCGTATTCAATTCCGTGTCGATCAAGGAAATCGCGGTACTCTTCCTGAAACGATATTCGCCGATGATGTTCTGCCTGATTTTGAATGTATTTCCGGACCGATTCCGTTTGCGTATAACTGACGGTGAATGCTCCGTAACCTTTCTGCCACCCATTCCAGGTTGCCTGCGTCTGCTGATCGTAAACCCATTTCGAGGAACCGGCCTTTAGATCTCGCACAACATCAGCCACCGCTACGCTGGCAGACAACCGCGCCAGAATATGGACATGATCCGCGACGCCGCCAAGCTCAACCAACGCTCCCTGTTTCGAGCGAACGATGCCCCGATGTATTCGTACAGATTCTCCTGAATGGATTCTGAAATGACAGGTTTTCGATATCTGGTTCCGAACACGATGTGATAGCTGAGCTTCGTGAAACTGCTCATGTTCGTAAATCTGCTGTCGCCGTTTCACGGCTATGTGTTCTGTGTTGCTTTTTTCCCATGGGCTGACGCCCATGGCTACGTGCTTAAGCCGCTCCGCGGCATGAAATAATTTCTTGTGTTTCGTTCCGCGGCCGTCAGCACACGGATATTTGCTTATGCCGCTCCGCGGTCGGGGTTTGGTCCCGAAGGGACCGTGGCACGTAGCCACGGGCGTCAGCCCGTGGTCACGTGCCAAATTTTCTACTAGCCGTGAAACGGCGACAGCAACATGAATATAAACAGCTACCGATCCGTCGTTAACGGCAGCACAAGAGTCAGTTGACGAAGTTTTTCTGTGATCTGATCAAAGAACTGAACCTTCATACGAATGGACCGCAACGGTCGGCGATTGTCGAGCGACACCCAGACGTCCGGAGCTCCCTGCGCGCCGCCAACGGCGACGCCGGAAAATCGCTGACCGGGCACACTTGGCCACGACGGTGCGTCAGTGCCCGTGTAACCGTCCTGCACACATCGATACGCGATCTGAAATCCCTGTCCGGGGAGATTGCCAAAGCCGGTCTGTCCGTCCTGGTCCCATTCAAATACGCCGTCACCGTCTGCGTCCCAGCCAACCACATTGTTGGCCACGAATGTTGCAGGCACCGCAAACACAACATCGCCTACAGCGTATTCGTTGTCGGGATCCCAGTACCCTCGGTTTCTGGCCACACCGGTCTGACGGTCGACTTCGGCGGATGGATCCGTCATGGAATTCGGTGACGGCCCCGGTGGCGAGTCACCACGGCGTGGCGGGTAATAACGATAGGGAACAAACGGAGCGCTGGCCTCGTTCTGACTGATGCCACCACTGCCATCCAGATCAAAGCTGCGGATGGGCAGCGTGGTCAACCCGTTCGGAGTCCATGTGTCGAATACATGATTTCGCGCCCGAGACGCCCCACTGATCGGCAGAGAAGGACCATAATTCTGATTGAGCCTTCGCGAACTGTTGTAATCACCGTGTACGACGGTCGTGGTTCCACCGGCCTGAATCTGAGTGCGATAATTGTGCGACGGCACCACAAACCGCTGCAGTCGATCGTCCCAGATTTCCACTTTGAATTCGTGCACATTATTCAGCAGTAGGTCTTCCACCTTGCGACTGCCACCCCGACCGGACGTCCCGTCAAATTCAGCAATCACGCCTGTCGATTGTCGAAGGTTCAATCGAGTTCCGACCAGGTCCATGGGATTCCCGTTGCCGATTGCCGCCCCGGTATTCAGGCCCGCATAACTCTGCCCCGATCCCAGCGGCACAGAAACTTCGTCTGTATTCGCCGTGCGGCACGCGGCCATAGGCCAGTTGAAATCCGGATCGGACGTTTCGGCATGAGTGAACCGTCCGAGGAACAGTCGTTCGACCGGATCGTTATGTTCCCGTGACAGCCCCGTCACGGCATTAAACCCAAATCGCACCCATGGAATGCCTAATGACCTGGCCGTGGGAGACGGATCATCATTCGACAGCGAATCGATTCCGACGAATTGCACATCAGTGGGAATAAACGGAGGGGCCCCTGTCAGAACCGGAGTCGCCGCGTAGTCGAAGTGGCGCCAGAAATCATTCGTGGCCCTGACGTTCCACGCCAGCGGGGCGGTCTGTCCCGTGGATAGCGCAAAATGGTCGGCATTGCCTGAGTTTGTCTGATTAATATTCAGCGGAGCCTGTACGTAGGCCAGCACACCCCCGATGTTAACACCTGTTCCAATGCTGTTCGTGTACTGATTGTCGCCCACATTGCTGACAGGCTGAACACTCAAATCCTCACCGGCGACCGCCAGCGGCTCACGAATCAGCATTACTCTGCGGTACAAAGCCCCGCCTCGCACAAAGTAAGAGATTTCAGCAGCAGACGATCCGCCCACGTTGTTCGCACTCAGGTTGGAATCGTCGGCATCCGGTTGATTCGGATTGAAGCGCAGAGTTGTGCGACGAGCCTTATCATCAAAATCAGGGTCTGCAGCCAGGTCGTACAACAACCTGGCCGAACCGAAAAATTGAGAGTCGTCGGTGGTTTCCTGAGTCAGAGATGCGTTGACCGTGAACTGCAGCAGATCATCCAGTCCACTGTTTGTGTCGTTGGTGGAAATATAAAGATAGCCGGCACGCTGGCCAAACGACGTGGGGGACGTCGCGGAACTTTCTGTCGGACAGAAGGGCTGTACGTATCGAAAGGAACGCTTGGAAATATCAGCTTTGATAATCGTGGTCAGGGCGCGGGCCTGCTGGTCGTTCTTGGCAATTCCCTGTTGCTTACTGACACTGTCCGTCGCCATTTCAAAAATGGCAGTAAACATCGTCATCATCAACAGCACCAACGTCACCGACACCAGCATTTCGACCAGGGTAAATCCCGGTCGAGCGGCTGGCCTTCGTGTCGGTTTTGATACTGAAGCGTTCATTGTTCCGATTTCGTTGTGCGACTGCTTTCAGCCCGTGGTGATTGTTTCCTGATCGCGTTTGCCGCCGCCGCTGCACGGCTGAGGTTGTTATTATTCTGAATGCATGAGCCGTGAAACGGCCTGGTCTTTTTAATGTTGTTCAAATCAGAAGTCGAGATTCAATAATTCAGTCGGGATGTTGCGGGACCCCATCGGATATACATCAACAATACCGGCAGGAAACATTGCGCCGCCAAAGCGGCTTGTATCACTACCGTCCAGACTGCCGTTATCGAAACCGTCGCTGCCCGCTCCTTCGGAAGCGCGGATAGCCGTTTCCAGCGTCACCAGATAATCGTAAGTGCCCCACGGTACCGCCGGCGGACTGATCACAGGGGCTTCCTGTACATCCTGTATGCGGTACCAGACGCCATTGGTGGCATCGAAAATGAATTTCCCTTTACGGATGTTCGGTTCCGTGGGGTCACCGTTCGTGCTGCGGGATGGCAGTCGCACGCCCACTGTACGACTGCCGGCCAGGAACGTCGCTTCGAATAATCGTTCGTCAGTCACATCAACGCCGTCATTAAAACGAACCACCACGTCGATGCTGCGAGCCAGACCATCGCTTCTGCGTCGTACATTCAGCAGCCATGAAAAATCGCTGACCTTGCGCGACTGCAGCAGCACTCGAGAGACGATCTCTTCACCCGGCTCCAGTAGGTTATCGCCGTCCTGATCCACTCGAAATTCGACTGGCAATGACCGCTGGTCCAGTGCTCCGTTCATGTTGAAGTCTTCACCGGTACTCATGCCCCCGCTGTTGTCCAGGTCTTCGGTGTAATACGCCACCTTGGCAACGTTATCCAGGGCCAGCAAAGGAAAGGCCTGACTGAATTTACCGTTCTCTGAAAACAGGACAATTCGGTAAAACTCGGGGTCCTCAACCAGGTACCCACCGTTGCCATCGGACGGCAGCAGTTGACCGGATGTCGGCACCTGCGAAAGATCATTGTCCGTCAGCAGTTGTATCTGCCCTGGCGTGGTCACAGTGCCTGCCTGGGTGTCGAGCTGGGTTTGCCAGCCGTCACCCTGACTGGCCAGGTTCAGTGCAATCATTCGAATGGCATCGGCGTGCGCCGCTGAAGCACCAGGCCCGTTACCGTCAGTGGCGGTCAAACCACCTCCCCAGCGAATAATATTGCCGGCTGGTTTTGACCCGTCGTTTCCAAAGATTGTGGCAGCACCGCCGTTGCCGTCGGCAAGGTGTGTATAGAAACCCACCGGGTCAATCACATAGTTGCGCACATTCCGACCACGAAAATGTTCCACCAGATTGCCGTCGTTGTCGGGGTCGAACACCAGACGCGGTCGAACATCCAATAGCGTTTCCACGTTGTATTTGGTGATGGCCGCGTTCGTCAACTGGGTCGCCTGCAGCGCTCGCAGCATGGAAATCGGAAACAACACGGCAACCGACGCGACTCCGATGCTCATGATCATGAGCGACATCAGCACCTCAACAAGAGTGACACCCCGTCGGATGTTTGTGACGTCGATATCATGGTCAGTCAGGTGATGTTGCTGTCCTGTTCTCATTTCGCCACCTCACCGGTTTCGGCAAATCGGAACGGATCGTCAGCAATGCCATCGTTATCGGCATCCGCATCAGAGCCTCCCGTAAGGCCGACATACGCATTGACACCATGCACCGAAACAGCCCCGGTCTGAGCGAACAGCGTGACAATCCGACGGTCCTTGACGATGTAGTTGCCATCCCACGTTAACCAACTGACGACATTCGGATCAAGTTCGTCCAGCGGCACAAACGGTGAGCCTGAATTCACAATCGCATCAAACGCCGGCAGCCCGATAGAACTGACCAGCTGTTCTTTCAGAAACAACGAATCCTCAGAATCACACACGTAGAAGTGCAGCACACCCTTGGCCGCGGCATCGCCGATCACATTTCCACGAGAAGAAAAGACGACGTCCATGAATCCGGAATACAGACTGTTCCCGGTGCTTGTCGGACGCCAGATCTCAGGCACGTTAGAGCCGTCCAGGTCCAGCACGACGCCTTCAGGAAACAGCAATGGGTCCTGTGGCAGAATCCGCGGTGGCAGCTCCAGCTCGTAGGTCATATTCTGGAATGCTATTTCCTGGCCGGCATTGCCACTGTCAGCAAAGGGTATATCCAGAATGAGAAACTGGTCATCTGTGGGTGCCACGGACGTGTCGATGAGGCGTGTATTGATCGTATACCAGTTGCCGGTCGGGCCGGCGGGAATTTTCATCCGCAGACCATTGGTCAGCCAGCCTCGGCGTTTCAGGTTCCACCAGCCGGGGTTATTGGAACCCCGAATCTTTATCACCAGATCAGCAGCGTCCTCAAAACTACCATTGGCCGGGGTCACCCCGTTCCCCGGCGACGGGTTGTTGAAGATATTCCCGTCAATCCGCATGATGTCCACGGTGCTGGAATTTTCCGGTGCCGACCATGTCCCCCCGGGAGCGATGTAGGCCATCGCGGAAACCGTTCGGCTTTCTGCTCCGGTCGTACTTCCTGGTGCCGACGGTTCGATGAACAGCCTGACGCCACGGGGCTCTTTGCTGTAGATCGCACGGTCACGTGCTCCGGCCAGAAACGACTGGAACTGCCCGGCCGCTCCGGACACCCGGTCACTTTCGCGAGCGAAATTCACCGCACTGATGGTCATGGACATGATGATCAGGATGATCGTTATGACGACCAGCAGTTCCACCAGCGTAAAGCCGCGTCTGGCCGGAACGGCCTGACGGAAAATTTTGTGGTGGGCACGGCCGCTGCCTGATTGTGGCGGCAGAGAGTTTATCATCTTCTGCCTCCTGCTCGTCGGTTGCGATTCGTGATGTTGTCAAACAACTGATCTACAACGGCGTTCGAAGGCAAGGGTGCGGTGACCGTCGTGTCGGCATACTGGGCCAGATTGCCGAAGATTCCTGCCGTCTGATTTGTTTCCGTCGGTTCTCTCAGTCCCAGCAGTTCGTCCGGACCGGCCGATACGATCAATGGGGCGTGATACGTGTCGGGAGTGTGATATTTTGCCTCGTTGTATTCCTGTGTCAGATCAATGCCCATGTCCTTGTATTTGGGATCTTCGATAAACGTGTACAGAATTCCAACGGGGTCATCAGGATCAACCAGCATCAGGTCTCGCTGAGTAGAGCCGCCAATCGCAAACGGTGACGGAGGCAGACCTTTTACCAGCAGTCCGGCGTATTCACGTTCTGACACCAGAATCTCCCGAAGACCGCCAGCTTCACTGTTGTCAGGTGTCGGATCCACTTCGGTGTTATCGTCAACGACATCGAAATCCGGTCGGAAGGGATTGGGAGCGGTGGGGTCAAACAGTCTGGTGGGCCAGCGATAGAACCTGAGCGGATGGCCCCAGGCGTCGACAAACTCCGGAAATCCGTCCTCGTCTGTGTCGATCACCTCACTGGAAGTGAACTGATCAGCATCAACTGGTGAGGAACCAAAGGTCCCGCTTTGCGTCAGCATAAAATACAGCAGCTCAGAACTTTCCGTTGCATGAACAGAGTCACTGGCATGTGACGCCGTTTCGTGCGCCTGATGAACATCCCAATTCGCAGAGACGCGTGTGTTAACCTCCGTACGTGTCGGCGTGGCAGTACCTTCATCGATCAACTGCTGCGTTGCGATCGGATAAGCAGATTTTCGATACAGAACAAAAGGCAGACCATATGTTGAGTCCGTCACGGCGGCGGAAAGTCCCGGCGCCGCCGGAGTCGCTCCGCCTCCGATGTTCAGTTCTGCCACGCGCTGCGGAAACTCGAACCGAAAACCGGCTTTGCGGGCCAGCAGCAGAATCGCCGGAGGAGCTTCATCCGGATGGGTATCGTAATGATCGAACCGGCCGTCGATGGCTTTCAGCAGTCCGACTGTGTCCTTGACGTACTGGTCTCGACGACTGCCCTTGAACGCTCGATCGAACGCTTCTATCCGCTGTTCCAGCAACCGCGTCACTTTCAGGACGGTGGTCTTTGTCGCTTCTTCTTCTGCCTGCACGGTAATGCCGGACATCACCACCACGGTCATGGTGGCCAGAACACCGATGATCGTCACCACCATCAGCAGTTCGATCAGCGTGAAGCCGCTGCGATTCTGATTGTCGGGGTGTGATGTGATCATTGTTGTGTGCTGCCTGTGCCGCTTCGCGGCTTTCATATTTGCGTCTGTGTGTCTATGCCCCCGCAGGGCATCTGCCAATTACCGCCCGAGCGTTCCTCCGGGATTGAATGAAGCGATGTTGTCCGCTTGTTCACGCGGCACATCCTCCTCTTCGGAATATTTCGGCCGACTGTCCGAGGCTCCCCCGGAGCTGTCAAACGGATTGGGTGCCGGATCGAAACCGTATTCCCCGTCTTCGCCGGGGGATATGATCTGGAAAGACGATTTCTTCCACTCTGTCTTCCCGTCGGCCTGCACGTAGTGATTTAACGAACCATTGGCCGTCGAGTATCCCTGGCCGTTGTTGCTGGACACATACAGCAGTGGTGTTGTCTGATCGGGCAATGAATCCACGTATTCCAGCATGCCATCACCATCGGTGTCGACCAGGCGACCGTTGTCAAACTCATAAGGGACAGTGCGGCTGTCGCCGGAACGAGTGAACGGATTAATCGGGTTCTTGGAAAAACCCAGATTGCCCACGGCAGGCTGCATCATGCGGACGCCGCCCAGAAAGAACACCAGACACTCCGACGCATTGATGACCAGAACATCGTCGGTATCACCGTCGCCGTTAAAATCGTGGTTGGCGGAAAATCTGAACTGCGGCCAGATACGACGAATGCGTGTTCTTGACGTGGGTCCCCATGCCGTTCCTGACGGATTTTCCGTCAGGGTCAGTTCGCTCCACGGTTCGAGTTTGAATTCAGATTTGAACGATGTGATTCCGGTTGTCAGCCGAGTGAACTCAGCCGTCACTTCGCCGTTGCGCGCATTTCTCATGGCTCCGCCGATGGCCGGCAGAATCAGTGCCAGCAGAATCGCAATGATGGTAATAACGGCCAGCAGTTCCAGCAGCGTGAAACCGCTGCGTGCTGCAGATGGTCGGGATTGTCTGGTTAAGTGTTTCATGGAATTGCTTCCGAAATTATTCAATAGTCGTCAGTTTTCAGTTTTCAGCACTACTGCGTTCACCGGTCGTCGGTTGCTGACGACTGCTGACACTTTCTAGGAAAGATCGTTCAGTAACTTAATCAGCGGCAGGAACAGGGCGATTACGATAAAGCCCACAATTAACCCCAGAACCACCACCATGATCGGCTCAAGCAGGCTGATCAGCGATTCCACCTTCACTTCCACTTCTTCATCGTAGACATCCGCCACTTTGTACAGCATGTCATCCAGGGCACCGGTTTCTTCACCCACGTCCACCATGTTCACCACCATGTCGTCCACAATTCGGGCTTCCCGCAGCGGCACGGCAATGGTTTCTCCTTCACGAATCGCGGTATAGATATTGTCGAAAGCGCGTTCAAAAACGTGATTGCCGGACGTGTCTCGTGAGATCAACAGCCCCTCCAGGATGGGCACACCGGACGCAATCAGGGTGCCCAGCGTCCGCGTCACGCGCGCAATGACCCCCAGGTGCAGAATCTTCCCGACAAGTGGTATGCGTAAGGAAAGCCAGTCGACCACGAAGGCCCCCGTTTTGTTCTTCTTCACAATCTTGATGAACAGATAGAACGCCAATGGCCCAATGAACAGCATGTACCAGTACTGCAGCATCCAGTCGCTGAAGCTGATCAGCATTTCGGTCATCGCAGGTAGTTCGGTACCGAAGTCAGAAAAGATCTTTTTGAACTTCGGAATGATGAACATCATGATGAACGACACGATCCCCACAGCGACGGTGATCACCGCAGCCGGGTAAATCATGGCACCCGTGATTTTGCGTTTAAGTGACTGAGCCCGTTCTTTGAACTCCGCCAGCCGCTGCAGAATCACTTCCAGCGCACCACCGGCTTCACCGGCCCGCACCATGTTCACGTACAGATTATCAAAAGCCTTGGGTTGTTTGGCCATGGCTTCCGACAGCGTGTTTCCTGACTCAACGTCCTCAATGACGTCCATCAGGCAGTTCTTTAACGCTCCAGGTTTGCTCTGACCTTCAAGAATTCTGAGACTTCGCAGCAGCGGCAGACCGGCGTCCTGCAGCGTCGACAACTGCCGTGTGAACGTACACAGAATCTTGGGCTTCACCCCCCCCATGGTGAACGTCTTGCCCTTCGCGTTCTTACCCTTGGCAGCGGCAGCTTTGGATTTCTTCTTCCGCTCCTTCTCGCGAATCTTTGTGACGTAGAAACCCTTCTCACGGATCATCGTCTGAGCTTCACCCTCAGACGGAGCCTCGATGGTGTCCTTCACCTCGAGACCAGTGCTGTCCATGGCTTCATATTGGAAGACGGGCATAACATCACCTCCACGATCGTTTCCACGGATCCAATGGTGCTCGACACCGAGATCAGAACACGCCGCCTGGCTCCACCGGAACTCACCGGTGAAACGGGGACGGCAACGAATCCTGAACGTAGCAACTCGCTACAAATCTGACTCACCCGCAGAAACATTTCGGAGCTGCTGAAACAATCTCAACACCCCTGATGCATAGCAGGCAAACCTTGTACCGTGATATAAAATTGTCTGTAAAGCTTTATAACCAGTTGAATTAAGACTATCCGCGGAGCGATCAGCAACTCCCTCGACCAGCCGTGTCTCATTCTGCTGCAGCAGAAAAAGGCTGTTTATCCGCAGGGATTACTCAACATCTTCCATTACTGTTTCACGAACGACCTCATCAATCGTCGTATGGCCGTCAAAAATCAACTTCAGGCCGGATTCGCGCAGTGTTGTCATACCCTGATTTCTGGCGACATCACGAATTTCATCGGCCGACTGTTCGGATGCGACGCAGTCGCGAATTTCGTCAGTAACGGTCAACAATTCGTAAATACCAACACGTCCTTTGTAGCCCGTGTTGTTGCACCGAGAACATCCTTTACCGTAGTAGAATTTATATTTGCGAGCGGTATCCAGCGGCAACTGGAGTTCCAGCAGCAGCTCGTCCGAAGGCTCAAATTCTGTGCGGCATTCACTGCAGATCCGTCGCACCAGCCGCTGAGCCAGAATGGCTTCCACCGTGGCCGTAATCAGGAACGCCGGCACTCCCATATCACGAAGTCGAGTGATTGCTGTGGGAGCGTCATTCGTGTGCAGAGTGCTGAAGACCAGGTGCCCCGTCAGTGCACTCTGGACCGCAATTTCTCCGGTTTCGTAGTCGCGAATTTCTCCCACCAGAATCTTGTCCGGATCATGCCGCAGAATGCCTCGCAGAATGGCAGAGAACGTCACTCCGATGTCATTGTTGATCGGACACTGCATGATGCCCTCAATGTCATATTCGATCGGGTCTTCGCTGGTAATGACCTTCGTTGAAACATCGTTGAGTTCGTTCAGCGCAGAGTACAACGTTGTGGTTTTGCCGCTGCCGGTCGGACCGGTCACCAGTACGATACCGTTGGGCAGTTCGACCATTCTGCGGAAGCGACTGAGTGTGGTCGCGTCCATGCCAATCTTGTTCAGGTCCAGCGCAACAACTGTTCGGTCCAGAACTCGCATCACGACCGCTTCACCGAACAGTACCGGCAGCACGCTGACGCGCAGGTCCACCTGGTTACCACCCACGTTCAGTTCGATGCGTCCGTCCTGCGGCAGTCTGCGTTCCGCGATGTCCAGGTCCGACATCACCTTAATTCGGGAGATAATCGCGTTGGCCAGGTGGCGCGGCGGCGGCACCATTTCGTACAGAACACCATCCGCTTTCACGCGAATCTTGAACTCGTCTTCAAATGGCTCAAAGTGAATGTCACTGGCCTGGTCGCGAATGGCCAGCAGAATGACCATATTCAACAGCTTCTTGATCGGAGCTGCGTCCGACAGCTCCTCCTCCGAAGACAGGTCGTAACCTCTGATCGAGCCGTCATCGTCGTCGTCCGATGCCATTTCCTCAATGACATCTTCAATACTTTCTTCCCGGTCCGCATAGTACCGAGCAATCGCTTCTTCCACGTCCACAAGCGTGGATACAGCACCGCGAATTTCATTGCCCAGAAAATTGCGAAGATCGTCCAGAGCCGCGACATTCTGAGGATCAGCCATGGCCACCGTCAGCACATCATTGCGCAACGACACCGGCATGATCTTGTAAATTTCGGCCATCGTCTGCGGAACGAGCTCCAGAACCTGTGGCGGAATATTGGTTTCTGCCAGGTTAATCACCGGCATGCCCCACTGTTCCGCCAGGGCCTCAGTGACCTGAGTCTCAGTCACCATTCCCAGACGCACAGCCACCTGCCCGATCAGACCTGAACTTTGTTTCTGCTCTTCCAGAACATCCCAAAGCTGGTCATCTGTCAGGTAGCCGAGATCAACAAGGATTTGTCCGAGTTTTCGTTGAGCCATAAGTTGAACCGGACCGGGTTAACGTCTGCTTCGTCACGAACGCCACCTTCTCCCATGAAGAAGAAGGCCAAAAGGAACAGGGTGCCGCCTGCACCTTAATCGTCGTCATCGTCATCGTCGTCGTCGTCAAAGACGCCCTTCTTGGCCCGTTCGATCCTGGCACGCAGTTCACCGGGGTTATTCGATTTCATGATCACAACCTGTTCGTCACACAGACCGTTCTTCCAGAGATTGAACAGCGAATCATCCAGCAGAATCATGCCAAACTTGCGGCCCGTCTGAATGGAAGAATTGATGCGGAAGGTCTTGCCTTCGCGAATCAGATTCGAGATCGCACTGGTTACAACCAGCATCTCGTAAGCCGCCACCAGCCCCTTGGGTTTACGCGGCAGCAGAGCCTGGCTGAGAATCCCGATAATCCCGTTGGCCAGCTGCGTACGAATTTGCTCCTGCTGGTTTGTCGGAAAGACGTCGATGACTCGGTCCACCGTACCCTGGGCACCGGTCGTATGCAGTGTTCCGAAAACCACGTGACCTGTTTCCGCCGCTGTGATCGCAGCTTCAATGGTTTCCAGGTCTCGCATTTCCCCCACCAGAATCACATCCGGGTCCTGTCGCAGAGCTCCCCGCAGGGCATCCGGAAAACTGATGCAGTCCACTCCGATTTCGCGCTGGTTGATCGTCGATTTGTTATGATCATGAAAGTACTCGATCGGATCTTCCATCGTGATGATGTGATGATCGAGGTTATTGTTCATCCAGTTGATCATACTGGCCAGACTGGTGGTCTTGCCCGATCCGGTCGGCCCCGTCACCAGAAACAGTCCACGAGGTCGCTGAATCAGCTCACGAACAACCGGAGGCAACCCCAACTGCTCGAAGGTCAGGAACTCGTTGGGAATTCGTCGCAGCACCATGCCGATCATGCCGCGCTGCTTGAACACGGAAACTCGGAAACGGGCCTTGTCGCCGAAGGCGAAACCAAAGTCGGTGCCGCCTTTCTCCTGCAGCTCCTGCTGATTTCGTTCCGGCGTGATGCTCTTCATCAGCGCCGTTGTGTCTTCCTTCTCCAGGCTCTTGGTCTCCAGGCGAACCATATGCCCGCTCTGTCGCACAACGGGAGGCTGCCCTACCGTGATGTGCAGGTCGCTGATACTTTCGCGAACGACCGTTTCCAGCAGTTTGTCAATCTGAAGTTGGCGCGGAGCCATTCACTATCTCCTGTTCACAGCAAGCCCGTTGCAGCCTGATTGGCACACAGCAATTCGGGATGAGTTGTGTTGAAGTCTGGGTTGGAATGCATTCAGCCGACAGGGCCTGATTTTAAACGAAGCCCGCTGCCGCTGAAAACAGAACAGCCTGCTTCCTGTGTTTCCTCAATGATCGCAATCGAAACAGGTTGTTGTTGAAAAATACTGTGTTGAGCCGGAAGAACGCTGCCTGACTAGGAAAACAGGAAAAATGAGGGACATCCATGTTCCAGATCCGCAGCCGTAGATCAGAAAAGAGAAAATCAAGAGGTCCAAGAAAGGTTGTGTGACAGGTGAACGTATTGTGCGGGCCTTAACTGCAGATATCCAGAACTGAGCCATTACCCGCCAGTCAATGGCCCCCACTGGACAGCTTGTAGACCTCCGCCAATGACGTGAGCCCTGCCATGGCTTTGTCCTTGGCGTCATCAACCAGTGTCCGCATGCCGAACAGGCGAGCCTGTCGGCGAATGTTCTGTGACGGCTCACTGTTAAACGCCATTTCCCGCAGCGTTGAATTCATTGTCATCAGCTCGAATACAGCTCGACGCCCGGAATATCCGGTGTGCTGGCAGTTGTTGCAACCTTTCCCCCGCACCCAATCACTGCCTTCCAGCTCTTCGGAACTTAACTCAAAGTAATCAACCTCCTCAGGTGTGGGCTGATAGGGCTCTTTGCATTTGGTACAGACGACTCGCACAAGACGCTGGGCCATAACGGCCATGAGCGACGACGCCACCAGAAAAGGCTGCACTCCCATATCGATCAAACGTGTAATAGAACCGGGCGCATCGTTCGTGTGGAGTGTACTAAAGACCAAGTGTCCGGTCAAACTAGCTTGTACCGCCATCTCACCAGTCTCTGTGTCACGAATTTCGCCAACCAGAATCACGTTCGGAGCCTGTCGCAGCATAGACTTGATAATCATCGCAAAATCAAAACCGATCGTGTGCTTCACCTCAACCTGATTGATACCGGGAAGGTAGTATTCCACGGGGTCTTCAGCGGTAATAATCTTGCGGTCGGGCCGATTCAGTTCTCCAAGCGCACTATACAGCGTAGTGGTCTTGCCGGATCCGGTGGGGCCTGTCACCAAAAAGATACCGTTGGGTCGCCGGATGATATTCTGAAAACTGCGGTAATTATCGTCGCTGAAGCCCAGGTTCCGGATCCCGATCTTGATGTTGTCTCGGTCCAGAATACGCATCACGACCGCCTGGCCGTGATTGGTGGGCAGAATGCTGACGCGGAGGTCGAATTCCTTCGTCCCCATCCGTGTCTTAATGCGACCGTCCTGCGGGCGCCGTTTTTCTGAAATATCCATGGTGGCCATGATCTTGATGCGGGACAGCACCGCTGCGAGCAAGCGTTTAGGAGGGCTGTCGCGTTCGATCAAGGCTCCGTCAATACGATATCGAATGCGAATTCTGTCTTCGAACGGCTCAACGTGAATATCGCTGGCCCGCATCTGGACCGCTTCACTGATAATCAGATTCACCAGTCGAATAATGGGTGCGCTATCGTCTTCATCCCCCTGGGTGGCTGCCTGAGCCTCCATGTCGGTAAAGTCGATTTGAGTTTCTGTAAATTCGGAGATCATGGTGTCGACGGATTCCGTCTCCGTCTGTCCGTAGTGCCGATTGATCGCTCCCTGAATGGACTCCATGGGCGCCATGACGACTTTAATGTCCCGATTCAACACAAATCGCAGCTTATCCAGCACCTCAATGTTATTCGGATTGTGCATAGCAATCACGACGGACTCACCTTCCAGGCTTGTCGCGATCACAATGTTTTCCCGAGCCATCGACTCCGTGATCAGTTCGATAACGCTGTTGGGGATCTGCAGACCTTCCAGTTCCACATACTCGTAATTGAACTCTTCGGCCTGAGCGCGGCCCAGATCAGCGGCCGAAATATACCCAAGTCTGGTCAGCGCATCTTCTACCGTCAGGCCCAGATTTGCGGCCATCGCGCGGGCTTCTTCCAGCTGTGATTCCCCAATCGTGTCGTCATCAACGAATCGTTGCAGCCAATCTGCCATTACAAGAAACTCCGGTTGATTCAGCAGGAAAAACACAGGGAAAACAGCGATGTTGTCGGCAGCCGCGGGGTACCAGGTAGAATAATTCGCTATACAGTCGCATAACCGGCCTGGCTGGCCTGTGCAGCGACGCCGATTTGCGTTGATCTGCAAATCGGACTGCACATTCAGCGACAACGTGCCAATGCTGACCGACGCCAGCAGTTAAAGCAAGAGAACGGCTCCCTCCACGAAAAATAGACGCCGGAAGGACCCATTGGATCTTCTAATCGGCCTGTAACTTGATGTCATCAAGAGCCCTGAGTTCCGTGGTTTCGTTTTCGGTCGCCATGCAGACAGGAGCAGTCAGATAGAAAGTGCAGCCATTTTGGGCGTCATTGTCCTTCACCCGGAGGCTTCCCCCCTGTGACTCACAGACTTCACGGCTGATGGACAGTCCCAGCCCCAGCCCCTCAGGCTTGCTGGAATAGAACTTCCGGAACACGATTTCGGGTTCACCAGCGGGCAATCCGGGACCATTATCCCGCACGGAAACGGTTACCAGCCCTTGTTGGGGAGCCGACTCAACCAACAGTTCAATGCGGGGGCGGGTGCTGCCCAGCTCACAGCATGCGTCCAGCGCATTCACAATCAGATTCACCAGGACGTGTGTCGTCTGGGTTCTGTCCACCATCACGGTCACGCCGGAAGAATCGGGCGCGGGTATCAGATCTGCATCACGGCCGCGTATCGTTGGAAGCACCAGCATGATGGCCTGCTGAAGCACCTCATCCACGGGCACCGCTTGCAGATGCAGCGACCCGAAATTAACGAATTCCCGAATCCGCTGAATAATGTCGGCCGAGTGAACCACGGACTCCTCAATGCTGGCCAAGGCATCCCGACAGTTTACCGCCGTTGCCGTACCTTTCTGGAACCGCCGCTGCACGATGTTGCAATAGTTCAGAATCGCCTGCAGCGGTTGATTCAACTGGTGCGAGAATTCCGTGCTCATCTGCCCCAGCAGACTCAGCCGAGACACCTTACCCAGCCGGTCGGTTAAGTCATGCACCTGTTCCTGCAGCAGCATGTCCGAATGATTATCGGTCATGTACAACGTCGCACGGGCAACGGCGTTGCGGCGCATGGGTTCAATACGAGCCATGAACCAGTGCGGTTCACACTGGTCAAGAGCCAACTGAAAATCACTGGTCCGCACCTCACCCGACTGGATAGCCGTTCGAACCTGCCTCTTGAGCTCTCGGTGGAAACTCCGAACAACGACATCCGTCAGACGCAGTCCGTCCAGATTGGGTGTCGCCTCCCCCGTCCCGAACGCCGTGGTATTGCAGATCACGAACCGATCGTCGACGCTGAAGGCAAAGTCGCAGGCCTGATCCGCAATTCGTCTCCACTGGCGAAGGCTTCGGCTGCGTTTTCGCTGTCGACGGACTCGCAGCACGTTGTGCAGCAGAATCGACCCATTCAGCTTGAGCAACTGAAAGAACGCGTCGTCATGCAGAAATTCGTCTCCATCCCGAACCGCGACTCCCATGATTCCCCGAAGACGACCAGCCACAAACAGCGGACATAACAGATATGACGCACAATTCAGTTGCTTCATCAACCCGGTGATCAGTCGACCACCACCTGGGGTCCCGGAAAGAACTTGGGCAATCTGGTCGTCTCGCAGACATTTCTGGACTTCCGACGACAACAACTGAAACTGAAAGTGTCTCAGCGCTGTCAGATCATCGTCGTCTGCGGACTGCCCCGAATGATATCTTAATCCCACAATTCCGGTGCCGACATCATCCAGACGGGCCCGGTACAGGTGGATATCGATGGCGTCAATGGCCCTGGCCTGACTGCCCAGCAGGCGCCGAACGGTGGTGTTCAGACGGGCAGGCGACACGGACGTCAGCGCGTCGGTTGCTTTGAACGCACACTGCCTTAATGCCTTGCCAATGTCTGTCCGCACAGCGCATGCCGGTGTCGACATTGACGACGGATCGTTTTCGCCTGGCGTAATGCCGCACGGTACTGGCACAAATCAATTCCTGGAAACCGCCCTGAGAGACTCCGCCGCTACTCTATCTTCCACACCGTGCGGGACGATTTCGGTTAGTCGCCTGCCCGTCAGGCCGGCCGCAGACGACGTCCAAACAACCTCGCAGTCGCCACAAATCAGCGAAGAATCGTTCCCACGGTTATATCATAGCGAAAAGACCAGCCACATTTTATGGAGAACCTGGAATCCGGGCCGCTCTTCTTACTCTGCTGTGGCAGAGAATGGCATCAGAACTTGCTAGTATCCTCAATCGATTCTACTGAGTACCTCAGCCCCCAATTAACGAGCTTCGTATGCAAAGTCGCATATTCAGCAGACCCTGTGTCGCTGTTTTCGGTGTTTTCTTAGGTCTCTGCGGGGACAACGTCCGTGCAAATTCCATGATCCCGCTGGTTCCGGTCGCCGGTGTTCCCACATGGCTGCGACAGTCCATACGAATTAACGGCCCACGCAAGTCGTCGCTGACCCTCAGCCTGACCGCAACTGGTGCCGTGACGGCCTACTTCAATGGTCAGCGTCTGGTGAAGAACACCACCATGGACGGGGGTGTGATCACCTGGGACGTGACGTCCCTGTCGCGTCCGGGAGAAAACTGTCTGGCTGTTTCCGTTACTCCAGATGCTAAAACGGCAACTCGTCTGGGGGCCGCCTGCTTCCACGACAACGACAATCTGACCGAGCCATCCGAATGGAAGATTGCTGGCGTCGCGCCACCGGTGGGCTGGCAGCAGACGGATTTTAATGACCGTGACTGGAAACCCCTTGCGCGGACGGGGACTCTGAACATTGCCACGGTGACAAATGACCGTCAGCGACGTCTGGAATGGAAACGAGTATCCCGGCAACCTCGCCGCGCAGGCGACGCATTTCGCTTTCGTGACGGCGACCACGTGCTGCTGCTGGGAGGCACCTTCGTTGAACGAGCACAAACTTTCGGCCACCTGGAATCGACTCTGACGGCGGAAGCTCCTGAGCACAATGTGACGTTTCGAAACCTTGGATGGAGCGCCGACACGGTGTTCGCGGAATCACGGGGCATCTTCGACACACCAGCGGCTGGCTACGAGCGTATGATCGAACACGTTCGTGCGGAGGAACCATCCGTCATAATCCTGTTCTATGGCCAGAACGAAGCGATGACGTTTGCTGACGGTCCCGACGGCATCACCAGTTTTTCTGACCAGTTACGGCAACTGCACCTCGATCTCAGCAGCACGGGAGCCGACATTGTCTTCGTTTCGTCCCATCCCTTTCTTGCGATGGACGAACCTCTTCCCGACCCGTCACGCTGGAACGACCGAGTGACCGAATTTTGTCGTGCCACTCAGGCTGTTGCCGCCTCCGTCGACGCTCCCTACGTAGATCTGTTTCTGAATTTCGGCATTGATCTTCGACGTGTGGACAGTCTGAACCTGACATCCAGCCCTCTTCCCGATGATCTGTCGGAACACCCGGAGCTCATGACTGCGATGAACGGCCGGTGGACGGATAACGGCATGCACTGGAACGACGCAGGCTATGAAAATGTCGCTCAGCTTGTGGCTTCCCGTCTGTTCAACCGTGATGTCTCGCAGCCGGAGATCTTCGTGGACGTGGCAGCTCAAAAAGTGACCGTGAACGGAGCGGAAATTCGCAACATCCAATGGACACCGGAACAGGCGCAGGCTGTCACTTTTGAATTCCGCCGACCATCGGTCTCTGCAGTACCTGCGCAGGTTACAATCTCACCTTTACCGAATGCTCCTGCAATTCCGAAGGTGCAGATCATGGACGCCCACGAAAGTCCCGCCTCGCTGATTCGCATTCCGGGGGGCGACGATGAAGTTGCCCGCTTTGCGGAAGCAAAGCGGGCGGCCTACGAAACGCTGAGACAGTTGGTGGTCCGTCGCAACGAGCTGTATTTTCACCGCTGGCGGCCGCAGAACATCACGTATCTGTTTGGATTCCGAAAACACGAACAGGGCAATAATGCCAGTGAGATCGCGCAGTATGATCCCTTGATTGATGACCTGGAAGAAAAAATTCACGCAGCGAAACAGCCCGTGTGGACCAGGGTGACTGTGTCAACGTCTGAATAGTTCCGCTCTGAGGCAGCTCAGAACACACCACCGGAACCGGTCTGCTTCCGCACCAATGACGTCAATTGGAGTCCGCCGGACTCACGACAACGTCCGCTTCAAGGAGAGCCAGACGTGAGGAAACGGCTTCCGGCCCGATGCCGAAGCACGTCTGCACCGCACTGCTGTACTGCTGTAACTGGGGAGCATAGTGTCGTGTCCTGTCGGACATCCACGTCTCCGGTTTCCCCGTGACTCGGTCCGTTTTGAAGTCAACAATGTCGGCCGCCACTGGCTGGCCTTTAACGCGCAGGATGACCAGCCGATCGATAATTCCCTGGACAATCGCGCCATCGCGTTTCAGTACAAACGGCCGTTCGTTCTCAGCGCACAATTCGGCGGTCCCTGCTGCAGCACTCTTCAGAATGGCGCGGAATACAGGCAGGTCACACAGCGTTTCCCGGGCGAAGATGCCGGACGTATTTGGCTGCTTCAGCATTTCATAGAATATGGGCAGCAGTTGGTTAACCGTCGCATCATTCACTGATTGGTCGGCAGCAATTTTTCGAAGCTGAAGTTCACCGGGGGGGCCGTCCTGCATCCATTCCACCGTTTCAAACCACGCGTGTATCAAGGTGCCGCGTGTACGCGGATCGACGGCTGGAGATACAGTCGCACGGTCCATGAACGGTGCAATAATCCGTTTTTTTTCATGTCGGGACGGAGTATCCCGGCGCAGACCTCGACAACGTTGCCGCAATGGAGCCAGGTGCACCCGGGGTACGCTTCGATTCTTCCGTATTTCAGAGCTGGCGACTGCGTTGATTACATCCATACCAGAAACCTGCTGATACCATGCGGTATCACCACATTCGTACAGAATTTCCCCTGGCGGGGCGCACTGATCGTCCGTTAGTGATGCCAGCAGTACTCCTGCATATGACGCGGGTGTCCTGCTGGAGGAAACCGGTGGAATAAACATGTGCAAAGCGTGGGCGGCCCGCGTTAACGCCACGTACAACAGGCACATCGCTTCCGAAACGTCCCGCGATGTCGTCTGCTGAAAAGCCAGTTGCAGAGATTCGGGCAGCAGGCTGCGTACCGCCTTGCTTCGCCAGACACAAACCTGATCCGGCGCTGTGTCAGGAGAGGGACTTCCAGCGGCAGCATTGGGCGTGCGAAACAGACTGCCGTCCAGCTCCGGCAGGATCACCACGTCGAACTCCAGCCCCTTGCTCTGATGTACAGTCATGACACGCACGGAGGCCGATTCTGATTTACTTAAGCGACTGTTCTGCAGCAGTTGAACAAAATCGCATGGATTCAGCGACGGTGATTGATCGAACTGCCACCCCACGGCCACAATCTGCTGAAGTCGCAGAATGTCCCGCTGACTGCAGGCATCAAGCACCGCGTCAGAGATCCATTGAAGCGTCGGTCCATAACCTTCATCCATCAGCCTGACACGGATTTCCGCAGCCGTCCGCACTGCAGACCTGCTGTCCTTCCACGCAGTCAGTTCCACCAACCCGGCCAGTGGTGATGTCGCCACATGGAACCGCGAAACCTCACAGCCCGGATGGCTGGCAAGGTGCAGCAGCGACAGCACGGCCAGCACAGCCGGACTGTCTGTGGGAGCCGTACCACCTTCCTCACTGGCGTGAACTCCCAGCAACTTCAGTTCATGAACTAATCGAGCGACCGTTGCGTTTTTCCGAGTCAGTACTCCAATTGACGCTCCGGGGGCCTGTTTGTGCAGTTCCTGAATCTGACCGGCCACCCACCGGTAATACGGCGTGCGTCGCACCTCCGCCAGACCTTCAAACTCCGGAGACGTCCGCAGCACGGCGCACCCCGGCATCGTGTCATGCACCGTCGAATGCGTTGGGAAGCTCTGTTCCCATTCAAAACACGCGGTGCCGTACTCTCTCAGGTTCTTGTGCTGATGGATGTGCTCAAACACCGTATTGACGGTGTCAATAACGGGTTTGGACGATCGGCGACTCTGATCCAAAAACCGACTGCTGATATTCGGAAGCGTGCGTTCAACGGCATCAAGAATTTCCGCGACGCCGCCGCGCCAGCCGTAGATCGCCTGTTTCGGATCCCCCACGCAGAAAAAGCTGGACTCCTTGTCCTTCTGTGTGATGGCTATCGCCAACCGTCGCAGTACGTTCCACTGATCCGGCGAGGTGTCCTGAAACTCATCCAGCAGCAGATGCTGCAGAGCGCTGTCCAGCCGAAAATTAATTCTGGAACCGCTGGCGGCTTCATTGGCCCTGGCCAGAACTCGAGTCACATCGGCGAACCCCAGCCAGCCGTGTTCAGCACGCAGTCGCGAATATTCGCGGTCAAATCGATCAATCAGACTGAACGTGGCTTTGTTCTGTCGGGCGACGGCATCCAGCAGTTCGGCTCCGGCGTGTTTCAGCAGCTGTTCGTATGCTTCGATCAGACCGCCCGGCAGCTCTTTGCGGTAATAACTTGTTTCACCGTTAAATACCTTCGCGGCAATCCCCTTCTGTACGAACTGTTCCCACTGGCCCGCCGCAAACCGTTCCATGTCTTCCCGAACAGCCTTCACCGTACGCGTGTCGTTGTACGGAGTTTCGGCAGACACCTCTCGCTGCGCGTGTTCCGCTTCCTTCCGGGTGAGTCGCTGAGGGACAACGATCTGCTGCCACGCATCAGAACGGGCCAGCAGATACAGCTCATGAAATTGCTGGACGGTATCGCTGATGAGATCCCGTACACTGCGTTTGCTGCGGCCTTTTGCCAGCATCTGCATCAAGCGTTGAACGTCCTTCGGCACCTGCTGAGAGAGGACGGCATCGATGGCCTGCTGACGGAGTTCCCGGTCGGCATGCTCGTCAATTATATTCCAGCCGGGAGGCAGCCCCAGCTCCAGCGTCAGACTGCGGGCCATCTGCTGAAAGAAACTGTCCAGCGTGCAGACTCGCATGCGGTGCAGCTGCCCGGTGATCTCAACCAGCAGCTCCTGTGCCTTTTGCCGGGTTACGTCGGCCGGCTGCATGAACTCCGCCAGCTCCCGACACGCCTGATCATCCCGAGCAGCGCCGGCCAGACGCAGCAATACCCGCTGCAGAATCTCACCAGCGGCTTTTCGCGTGAACGTCGTCGCCAGAATCGTTTCCGGTGGATGTCCCAGAAACAGCTGACGCAGAAAGTGTCCGGAAAGCTGAAACGTCTTTCCGCTTCCGGCAGACGCTCGAATCAGTTCATGCATGAATCAGACCGGACCTTCCGTGTGCTGTCTGGCTAGGTTCTGCCCGCAGAATAAACACAGGCAGGATGGGACCGTATGTTACACGATTGGTCCGGTCCGAGAAGGGGCCTGCGTACGCGTCCCACATGTTTCTGCAGCCGCCCGGTCGCTTCGTCGATTTCTCACTGCCGCAAACCACTGCCCCAAACGTGACTGATTACCAATCGGATGCGCCGATGGCAATTCTGATCATTCTGGCGGAACCTGACAATTACCCATCGATCGATCCGGAATGGGCGGTACGATGTTCCACGCTCTCAATTCCCTATGCTGGCCTGTCTCGTGTCCTCTGAATCACTGCCGATTCTGCCTTCTGCTGCTCCTTCTCACCCACCGCCCCCTTTACTGGCAGCTGCGGAAGGCGAGCTGCCGGCGTGGCTGGCCGGCATTGGAGAAAAGAAGTTCAGGGCCGGACAGATCCGCCGCTGGATGATCTCTCGCAGGATTCAGTCATTTGAGCAGATGACCGACTTGTCGATTGGTCTGCGGCAGCAGCTGGCCGATCGTTTCAGCTTCAGCAGTCTGCAGACCGTGCGACATCAGGTCGCAGGTGACCGGACAGAAAAACTGCTGCTGCGACTGCACGACGGTGAGCTGGTGGAGTGCGTTCTGATGCGTGATCCGGGCCGGAAAACCGTCTGCATCAGCACTCAGGTAGGCTGTGCCATGGGTTGCGTCTTCTGTGCCAGCGGTTTGCTGGGAGTGAAACGCGACCTGACGGCTGCAGAGATCTTCGAACAGGTGCTTGTACTGCATCGTTTGATGAAAGAAGACGAAAAAATCACCAACGTGGTCGTGATGGGCATTGGCGAACCGCTGGCCAACTACAACAACCTGATGCAGGCGCTGGACGTACTGTGCGGTGATCACGGGTTTGGTCTGGGGGCCCGTCGAATTACCGTTTCGACAGTTGGCCTGCCGAGGCAGATTCGCGAATTCGCACGCTGCGGCAAACAATTCAATCTGGCCGTGTCCCTTCATGCTCCGAATGACGAACTCCGCACTCGGATCGTGCCGGTCAACAAAGGCACAGGCCTGAAGGCGATCCTCGCCGCGGCAGACGACTACTTCGATATCACGGGACGACGCGTTTCTTACGAGTACGTATTGCTGGCCGGAATCAACGACCAGCAGGATCACGCTGAGGAACTGGCCGGACTTCTTCACGGCCGCAACTGCCACGTCAATCTGATTCCGATGAACGGTGTGTCAGAAATGGTGATGACGGCGCCGGGCGAACCACGGACACATCAGTTCTGTGATCTGCTGAAAGATCGAGGCATTCCAGCAACAGTTCGCAAACGCAAAGGCGCTGACATCGACGCTGCATGTGGCCAGCTGCGGCTGAACCGCACGGCAAACGGTTCTGTCGTCGAAGGCGAATGCGCTGGATGAGGCGATCTGCCGCGTGGTCTGCGTCGGATCTACAGTTCATCCACAGCGAACACCGTCAGGGCTCGGGCCCCGTGCGCTCCAATCACCAGCGACTGTTCAATGTCAGCGGTTTTTGACGGCCCGGAAATAAACCCGGCGTAGGCATGTTTGTTCACCACGATTCGGTCGTAGGCCTCATGCATGTTGTGCACGATCTGCGACGAGGGAACCACGATGGCCAGCCGCTGGGGCAGAAAGTACAGCACGCGGTGCTTCACGGTGTCATCCGTTACCCAGATGGCCCCGTTCTCTGCTACACCGAAATGCCCTCGCAGTACTGCATAGTCGACGTTCTCCAGATCGTGCGGGTCATCGATCGCGTCCAGATCAACCGTCGAATCACCAACTCCCTCCACAACCGAAACTCGAACCTTCGCATCCGCCCATTCGCTGATCGTATTCAGCTGTCGATGCGCTTCGTGCAGTGTGGCGACACGCTGGCAGCGGCCACCGACTGCTTCCAGAACTTCACAGAACCGGGCGAACGAGTCGCTGAACGTCTGCCACGGACCGCTGGCTGGCAGATCCGGCAGTGGCGAAGACTCCGGCAAGGCCGTTCGCAGGCTGGCGAAAATTGTCTCACGGGCACTGTCACTCATGATTCGTCTCCCGAGCCGCGTTGCTCAGCAGCGTACTGTTCGCGAAACGTTGCAGCGGGCGGCTCCGGCAGATCCCGCTGCCGCCCCCAGCCATTCAGCCGGTTGTAAACAGCGAATCGCGGCAGCCACCGTAGTGCCGTGCGGGCAGCCCGACCGGCCTGGGTGTACGCCCATGTACTGGACAACAGTCCGGACAGAAACTTCATCGACAGCTTCTTCGACAGATCCAGCAGTTTCTTGCGATCCAGGAACCCTCGCATTGCCAGTAACTGGTGGTGCAGATCAATCTTCACCGGACAGACGTCTGTGCACGAACCACACAGAGTGCATGCGAACGGTAAAGAACTGTGGGCCTTCGGTGTGCTGAGCGGTGTCAGAATCGAACCGATCGGACCGGGTACAGTTGACTGATAACTGTGCCCGCCGCTGCGACGATAAACCGGACACGTATTCATACAGGCACCGCAGCGGATACAGTTGAGACTGCGGCGGAACTCCGAACTTCCCAGAATCGCGCTGCGGCCGTTGTCGACAAGCACGATGTGCAGTTCGCTGCCTTCACGAGGACCGTGAAAATGTGAGGAATACGTCGTGATCGGCTGACCGGTCGCGGACCGCGCCAGCAAGCGAAGGAAAACTGCCAGATCCGACACTCGGGGCACCAGCTTTTCGATGCCCATACAGGCAATATGCAGCTTTGGCAGTGACACACCCAGATCGGCATTGCCTTCGTTGGTACACACAACAAAACCGCCGGTTTCGGCAATCGCAAAATTCACACCTGTGATTCCGGCATCTGCTGAACAGAATCGTTCGCGCAGATGATTGCGAGCCGCCTCGGTCAGGTACGCCGGATCAGAAGCTCCTTCTTCCGTGCCAAGGTGCTGATGAAAACACTCGCCGACTTCTTCCTTGCGAATGTGTATTGCAGGCAGAACAATATGGCTGGGAGACTCTTCCCTCAGTTGAACGATACGTTCACCCAGATCGGTATCGACGACATCATAGCCCAGTTGTTCCAGAAACGGATTAAGGTGACATTCTTCCGTCAGCATCGACTTACTTTTCACAACCCGCCTGACGTTGTGCTGCTTGAGAATGTCATGCACGATCCGATTGTGCTGGTCGCCATCCACCGCCCAGTGAACGTGAACCCCCAACGCCCTGGCATTCTCCTCGAACTGTTCCAGCAGGTCAGGCAGACGCGACATCGTGTGCTTCTTGATAGCTGATGCGTGCTGTCGCAGATCCTCCCATTCCGGCACACCAGACGCCATGCGGTCGCGTTTCTGGCGTACAAACCAGAGCGATTTGTCATGCCATTGAGCCCGCTCCTTGTTGTCAATAAATTCTTCGGCCAGACGAGGATGAGACATGGGTTGTCAAAACCAATATACGAATGAAGTTCAGGTTGTCAGAATGGGCCGGTGATGCGTGACCGGACGAGGGCAGCGGTACCGGTCGGACGGATAGTGTTCCCTGTCGGGCGGACTGCGAAAATTGCCGCTTATGACGCCTTCGCCGTCGAACCGGTGACCGGCAGGCCTTCGATTGAGACTCGAATCAGGTGACGTTCATCGGCATCCAGCACAGTAAGCTTCAGGTCCCTCCAGAAGTGCTCTTCACCGACCGCCGGAATTCGACCAAAGCACGACAGCACGAATCCACCGATTGTGTCAAACTCCTCGTCCTCCGGAAAACCGTATCCGAACTCTTCGTTCAGGTCGTCCATATGAAAACGAGCATCTACTTCGGTGCGGCCGTCAATGTGTTCCTTCCAGAGTGTGGAATCTTCAGAATCATATTCGTCGGAGATGTCGCCCACGATCTCCTCCAGAATGTCTTCCAGCGTAACCAGTCCCGAAACGCCGCTGTACTCGTCAACAATCACTGCCATGTGCACTTTCTTTTGCCGCATCGCCTCCAGGAGATCACCAATACCCTGTGATTCCGGAGCGTACAGTGCTTCTCTTGCGACATCCGCAACCGTTCGGGAATCGGACTCCCGGTCTGATTCCATCGCGTAGGCCAGCAGGTCGCGTGCGTACAGAATACCGACGATATCATCGATCCCGTCGCGAATCACGGGAACTCTGGAAAAACCGGTGTCCAGCATCTGCTTGGACGATTCGGAAAGTGGCAGACCTGCGTCAATCGTCACCATATCAGTTCGCGGAGTCATGATCGCGGCAACATCTTCCGTCTGCAGATCGACCACTCGATGGATCATGGTGGAAGCGTTCGACTGAATGACGCCTTCGCGGCAACTCTCATCCACCACTGTCAGCAATTCTTCCGTCAACAGATTGACTGCCGCTTCCGAATCGGGTTCGGGGATGCCGACAACGCGATGAACGATGCGATCCAGTTGCCGCGCTGTATGCCAAACCGGCGCCAGTATTCGACGCATCAGATTCAGCGATGGCCACAACCTGTACAGCACCGTCTCGCCATGGACTCGCGAAACCGTCCATGGCAGGGCCACCAGCAGCAACGACGCTGCGGCCAGACCAGCGGAGACCCTGCCCCACCAGCTGAAGATCGCAGGCAGGTCACCCTCACGGGGAAAACTGAAGCCCCCCAGTGCCGGATTCAAGGCCAGACACCATGTACCGACAAGCACCAGTGCCAACAGTGTCAGTTCGGAAATAAACAGAACGGCCTCGTGATGCCGCAGAATCAGGCCAAAGCGACCCAGCTGACCGCGTTGTTTGGAAATCTCTTCCAGGCGACTTCGGGAAAAACCTCTCAGGCTGAAACAAGTCAAAGCCATCAGAAATGTCAGACAGCCGGCCGCGACAGCCAGTACTGATTCCAGCATCACGTTCACTGCGTTCCCTCCGTCGGACCTGCAGCCAGTTCAGATGATCCTGACGATCCGTCGTCCGCCACCGATGCTCGATGCGCGGCCCCTCCAACGGAGGGATAGTCGTCCCCGCGGAAAAGTCCGGGATATTGAGGCCTAAGCCCAATGCCCAGCAGGACCGCTTTTTCCCGTGCTCGCATAATTTCCTTCTCGTCGTCCGTCTGATCATCATATCCGCAGATATGAAGCATTCCATGTACGGCGTAAAGTGTCAACTCGTCTTTTGTCGACCAGCCGCATTGCTTGGCCATCTCGGCTGCAAAATCAGCGTTGACTACAATTTCGCCTTCAATGTTCGCGTCTGTCGAACGCCCGGTCGGCAGACGCGACGGTAAGCCGGCAACGCCGTCACCGGACGTCCATTCCAGCTGAAAGCTGATTACATCCGTAGGGTAGTCGTGCTGCAGGTGTTCGCGATTAAGACGATGCATCATGAGATTATCGACTACGCTTACACTCAGCACTGCGTTCCCGACATTTTCAACACGGAGACCGTGATGCAGCGTTTCCAGCAGATCAGACCTGTTCAGCGAATAGGTTGGGTGTGAACAGGAAATGTCAATTTCATGTGGCATCAGGCAGGATTGGCTTCTGATGAAAGACCAGACGGGTTCCGTCTTAAAGTGCTGTTCCTGAACTCATGCCAACGGTGGTGCACAGAGTCCATCACGCGGCGTATTCCGGCTAAGCAGTAAAGGTCGACGACGATCATCTGTATCAGGCCTTCTTCTGGCCGGGGTATTTGACACGACCGTGGTGCACGGCCGTCAGAGTTTTCACAAGAGACTCCTGCACCGTGCGAATCTCAATCATGGTCAGTCCGCATTCATCGAACTGGCCATCCAGAACACGTTTGAGGGTAATTTCGTTGACCAGCGACTGAATCCGTTTTGGCGCCGGCTCGCTCAGTGTTCGGCTGGCACTTTCGACTGCGTCGGCCAGCATCATAACACCGGCTTCTTTGGACTGTGGTCGCGGTCCGGGATAACGGAAGGTGGACTCGTCAGCGTCGGTTCGGTGATCTTCGTCGGCACGACTGGCAGCTTCACGATAGAAGTACTCAACCAGAGTCGTCCCATGATGCTGCTCGATGAAGTCAATCAACCTGCGAGGCAGATTGTGTTGCTCTGCCATTTCAACGCCGTCCTTCACGTGTCCGATGATAATCAGCGCACTCATCGCGGGAGCCAGATTGTCGTGAGGATTATCCTCCCCTACCGCCATATTTTCGATAAAGTATTCCGGCTTCAGCATCTTCCCGATGTCGTGGAAATACGCGCCTACTCGAAGCAGCAGGCCGTTGGCTCCAATGGCATCCGCCGCCGCCTCCCCGATGGTCGCGACACTGATGGAATGATTATATGTTCCCGGTGCCCGACGGGCGAGTTCCTGCAGCAGCGGATGTGAAACGTCTGTCAGCTCCAGCAGACTGATATCAGTCACGATTCCAAACGCTGACTCGATAAACGGCAGGCTGCCGCCAACAACATAACAGCAGACCAGTGCCCAGAACGCAAACTTAAGCCCCACGATCAGAATCGCGGGATTTCTCCACCCATCCGGAAAATCAGGAAAGCCGATCAGACTGACTCCCCACACCGCAGTAAAAGCCACTGCCGCCAGAATAAAGCCCAGCTTAATCACCGTCAGGCGCGAAGAGACACTGCGCAACGGAATAACCAGGGTCAAACACAACGTCATCAGTACAGCAAAGTGACCGACATCAGACACTGTCGACATCGATATCACCAAAGACAGGCAGAAGGCCGTCAGAATCGCCAGCATCTGATTGTGGACAATTGCCACGATCATTACAGCAGACAGCAGCGGCAGCACCTCAGCACGCCATGGATCACGACTCAACAGACAGCCCAGAAAAACAGCGGCACCGCAAATCAGGACGAACGCAACAAGCTGTCCGGTCTCTTCCAGCAACTGCCGCTCGGACCGGCACAAATGAATGCCGAACAGAACGACCATGACCGTCAGCATTAACGCGGAACCGGCGATTCTGACCAGACGCTGCGTGAAAGTCAGTTGAAGCTCGTGAGCCATATACTCCTCATTCAGCACCGCCAGATGCGTCTTGTCCAGCTGTGTCCCGGCCGTCACCAGAATCCGTCCCTCCGGAAAAGCTTCATACTGAACGGCCACACTATCGACAGCTTCACGTCGCCGCTCTTCCGTCATTGATTCGCTGTAGGTCAACTGTCCGACAAGACGATTTCTCAGCCATTCCTGAACCGCCGGGCTGATCTGCACCAGATTGGGCAGCGACACCCACGTCCCGCCAATGTCACCGGTTTCAAGGAGTTGGTAGTCCAGAGAGACATCAGCGAGCAGCAGGTTGTGAGTCACGGATTCACCGGACGGAGTCACGACTTCGATCGATCGCTGATCATTTAACGGCGCATTTACCTGATCGTCAGGCAGTTCCATCTTTGCCCTGGCAGCGGCGTCCAGAATGCCGACGCCGCGCACGCCGCTGAGCAACTGTTCGAACTCAAGTGCCATCAGATTCAGACGGTCCCCGATCACCATTTCGGATTCCAGTAAAGCCGTCTGCACCTGACCGAATCGAGTCGTCGGAGCGGTCCCCTTTTCGACATCGCCTGGAAACTCAACGTCCAGCCTGAAGGCACGAACGACATCCGCAGACAGGCTGGATAAATCCGCGGCATTCGCAACGGCCGTCAGGTCGTTCCTGAAAGTGGACTCCAGGACGTCCCACACTTCGTTATCCTGAACAAACACCAGTCGGGAATTCGCCTGCGCCTCCGCTCGTTCCTGGTTGGTTGCCAGAGTGTTCTCGATCTGAAAATCGACTCGAGACTGAACGCCGGACGCCCAGACCTGGCCTTCGCGAAACGCGAATGTCGGACGCCATGACTGCACAGCAATCATCAGCACCAACACGGCGAGCAGCGCAACGAGCAGCAGAGTCAGGACGCGATAGTCCTGAATGGCTGAGCTGAGTTTCTCCCAGATGGAGGGAGACGGACGAAAAACTCGCGTGTGACGAGCTCTGCGTGCCCCGAAAAATGTCATGATGCTTGGGCCGACGGAGTTGCGTCCGTCGCGCTCGGTCGAGGAGACCTTTGACAGACGACCAGGCGATCTGCCGTTCAATTACGAACACCAGTCGCCGCGACATCCTGCCGCAGCCACTGCGCTGGACGTCCCAGCCGTTCTTCAACCTTTGCTGTCGTCGCCGAACCTGTTTGTTTCATAAGCCGAAACAATCTGTCTGACCAGCCGGTGACGAACAATATCCTGCCCGGTCAGACGCACAATGGCAACCCCTTCAATCCCGGAAAGCCGCTGGATTCCATCAGTGAGACCGCTTTTCGTGCCTTTTGGCAGGTCGTTCTGCGTTCCATCACCCGTGACTACGATTCGAGAATTCACTCCCATTCTCGTCAAAAACATCTTCATTTGCGTAGTCGTCGTATTTTGACCTTCATCCAGAATCATGAAAGTGTCGTTCAGTGTCCGGCCGCGCATGAATGCCAGCGGAGCGATTTCGATCACATCGTTGGCCATGTAACGCTTGACCTGGTCATAATCCAGCATGTCATTCATGGCGTCCAGCAGCGGACGCACAAAGGGATTGACCTTGGCAAACATATCGCCGGGCAGGAATCCGAGTTTCTCGCCAGCTTCCACGGCCGGCCGGACCAGGACGATTTTTCTGACTTCCTCGGCGTGCAAAGCCCGCATTGCTGTCGCCACCGCAAGGTAAGTTTTGCCACAGCCCGCAGGGCCATCACAGAACACCAGCGAATTTTCCGCCAGCGCCGTCACATAAGCCCGCTGTCCGTCCGTTTTCGGACGAATCGACGAGACCTTGTCTTTGCCGATGCGTCCCGCGCGGACATCACGATTTCGCGGCTCTGTGGGCACAGTCTGCACGTCACCCGACCGGCCATTATTGTCAAACACGTCGTTATGCAACTCTTCACCTTCCAGATTCGAATCCAGCGTTCTGACGACGTCGCCATCGAGGAATTCTTCATTTCGACCTAAGATGTCACGCCACAGTTTCAACAGATCTTCGCAGCGCCTGACCTGTTCAGCAGTTCCCTGCACGTGGACCACATTGCCCCTCAGGATAATCTGAGTACCCGTTGCCCGACGAAGACGTCGCATGTACTCATCCCGAGGCCCGAACAATGCTCGAATCTCTTCATGGTTTTTCAGATGTACTGTCGTCTCTTCCAGCATTAAACACAGGTCTCTGTATCGCGAATTCTTCGTTCATGCAGTGCCTCAGACAAGGGACACGGCCGACATCAGACAGCAGGATTGTGTGGTTCATCACAGATTATGCATCAGGCAGACCTCAACTTGTATTTTCCGGAATTCCGGTTGGCAAGCGACCAACCACAAACCGTCGTCTGGCGTGGCAGTCTGACACGCCAACGCAGGAAATGTTCGCCGTATGCGGGATACCTGGCCGGCAATACAGTCAGACGGTTAATTGTTGGAACAACCGTGATATTCGGTAGTATTGTAACGAACGCCAATACGAGAGTGATCCAAGGACACTGCTCTCGGGCAATCCAGGAATTGCGAATCCTGTACAATGCGCATTCAGCGTGACGTAGACTTCTGGTTCTCCACCACCCTCTACATGGAATGCTCTGAAAAGCAGGTGAGAGCTCTGTTGACTCAGGGGATTTCGATGTCTGTCATGCTGGAACCACCCACGAATACCGACGCTCAGGAATCCCCGGAGCCCTTGCCGGATGCGTCCGTCCTCGAAGACAAAACTCCCGAATGGTGTCGTGTGTCTTCGGCCGTACCGACCTTCCTGCTGGTGCTTGGAATGGTGCTGATTGTGTTTGCAAATCGTCCGTTGTGGCACTCAGATCTTTGGGACCACATCAACTACGGCGAACACATCCTGCAGCACCACGTTGTTTCCAGGACGGAGCCTCTCGTGTCGCTGGCCGAAGGCATGCCGACGGTGAATTCCGCATGGCTGGCGCAGGTCAGCATGGCGTTTTGTGCTCGCACCGACGGGCTCGGTCTGCCAGGACTGCAGTTTCTGCATGCGACTTTGATTGTCATCTCTCTTGCCGCTGTTGGTTACGCAGTCACTAAACGTAGTAGTTCTGCGGCCTTTGGAGTTCTGAGCTGCGCCATCTTCCTCGCCGTCAACTGGCAGCAATTTCTGATCGTTCGCCCCCAGACAGTCGGGGTCACGTTCTTCAGTGTTGTGCTGGCGGCGCTGGCAACCGGGGCAACCCGAAACCGCCTGTCGTGGATCGCTCTGCCGCTGATATTCGCCGTCTGGGCAAACTGCCACGGTTCGTTTGCCATGGGACTTCTTCTGATGGGGCTGTTCGTCGTCGGGCGTGTCATCGACGTTCTGTTCAGAACACGATCGCTCACTAAAGCCGTCCGGAATCGCAAGACGATTCGACTGCTCCTGATGACTCAACTGTGCGCCGCAGCCGCCCTGCTGAATCCCGGCGGCCTGGCCATTTACCACGAGGTCATTCGCGTTGGCAGCCATCCGAATATAACCACCATGTACGAATGGGACCCGCTTACTCTGCGCATGAAACAAGGTCAGATGACTGCCGCCGCCGCCGTACTTCTGCTGCTGGCGCTCAGGGCCAGTCCGCGACGGCTTCGGGCCACGGAAATGCTGCCGCTGCTGGTCACGGGCGGAATGGCGCTGTGGTCCGGCCGAATGCTGAACTGGTTCGCTCCGGTCTGTGCTGTGGTCATCTGTGTGCATGCCGCTGCCGCGTGGCGCAGCATGCAAAACATCAGGCGTCCTGCACTTCTCTGCCGCCGCACGGGGTTGTGGACGGTGGTCAGCCTGGGGCTCTGCTGGATCTTCTTCGGTTTCACCTCGCTGGGCCTGCAGACACTTCACGGCAGAACGCCGGAACTTCGACGCGTGTTATCCAGAGACACTCCGATTGAGCCGCTTGAGTATCTCAGCAGTCTGGACGAGGTGCCGCCCGGTGTCGCCTTCATGCCGGCAGAATGGGCAGGTTTTCTGACTCGGTTCGGACCGAATGAACTGAAGCCAATGGTCAACCTGCACGTGCATGTCATTCCGGAGCAGGTCTGGTCCGACTATGTTCGGTTAATCGACGGCCCCGCAGACTGGGACGGACTGCTGGATCGATACGGAATCAATTTCGTCATCGCTGATAAACTCCGCAACGCTCGTCTGGTAGAAAATCTCCGCGAGAGCGAAGATTACGAGACTCAATATGAAGATGCTCAGGCAGCCGTGTTTGCTCGGATTAAAACGATTCACTGAAACATTTAATGCCCGGCCGCCGTTCGGAACCGGAATTGCGCACTCCACTGCGAGTCATTAGAATGCTCAAAAACAACCGCCCTTCCTTAAAGACAACGCTGATTGTGCAGGGGCTGTTCGTCACAGCTTTTGCAATCGCATGGTTTCTGCTGTCACCGAATCAGCAGCTTCGTATCAAGGCCGACCTGCAGTCCCGACGGCCTCTGCCTGATGTGGTCTTCACCAATCGTGAGCCCGCCGTCGTGCTGCCGTTCTATGACGATGCCACCGTTGTCAGTGACGAAGACCTGGCGGCTGTTCTGACCAAAGTGCTGCCACGATTCAGTCGTGAACATCTTCGTCCGAACTATGTTGAACACGCGTTGCGAATCTGGGGAGCGAAAATTGAATTCGACAGCCCGGATCTGATCTCAGGACCGCAGATGGCGGAATACCTGGTTGATACCGGACAGTATCTGGCTTCCTGGGGACCAGACACGGACCCCATTCTTGAACCGGAATCTGACGGTGTTCGTATTCGCTGGGGGCCCGACGCAACGGCATCCGTGCATCACGATCATATGCTGGCGTCCATGGCAGAAGCTGGAATCACACTGGACACGCCGGTGTTCACACCTGCCCGACAGACGACCATGGAACAGATCCTGTCCGAAGCTCTGCGAGACTTTCGGCTGGACGAACGTGAGACCGAATGGTCAGCCATGGCGTTTGGTCTGTATCTGGCTCCACAGCAAACAGCATCGTGGCACAACAGTCAGGGACGATCTATTACATTCGACATGCTGGCCGCACGTCTGATGAGAAAACACCGCCGCAAGGGTGTCTGCCTGGGAACTCACCGAGTCTATTCGCTGATGGCGCTGCTGCGACTCTCTCAGGATAACGACAACGCGTTGCTGACGACCGAAACAGAGAACAGAATCATAGAGTTCCTGCATGGCGCCAAAGAACTGATGATCGCATCACAGGCCCCGGACGGCTCATGGCCACCGAACTGGCATGAAGGCGCCGACGCCGACGCCAACAGGGACCCGAACGAAAAACTGTACCGTCGAGTCATCGCGACCGGACATCATCTGGAATGGCTCGCGATCGCACCCACAGAACTGCATCCGCCACACGAAAATATTGTGAGGGCCGCGAAATGGCTGGTAAACAATACGCGGGAGACGCCACAGGAACAGATCGACGGCAGCTACACGTTCTATTCACACGTCGGCAACTGTCTTGCTCTCTGGCGGAAGACATCTGTGCCGAAGTTCTGGAAAACATGGAGGGACACGCATCCCACTGCGGAACAGCTTCCTGAGACGCCGACAGAATCACCGGAAAACGAGGACATAAACGGCAGCGAACCCTAATTCTGCGGCGTTACAAGGATTCACTGGAAACGAACCGGCAATTTCATAACAATTCATGTTTGCTGCAGGGACGCCGGTTGACACCGTGTCAGCCACAGGCCTCACGAACGAGGTACGATGAAATGGTCATTGAAACTCCTGAGCCTTACCAACTTCTCATTGCCGACGACAATCGCGCTTTCCGTGAGACTCTTCGTGAGCTGCTGGAACCCCGACTGTTGCTGCGCATTCATGAAGTCGATTCCGGCGAAGCTGCTGTTGAGTACTCGCAGGAATACCAAATCGACATTGTGCTGCTGGACATGCACATGCGTGTGATGACCGGCCTCGAAGCGCTGCGGCTGCTCAAAGACATGAACGCTGTTCGGCCATGTATACTGATTACCTCCGAAGCCACAGAGGAACTGCGAAAAGACGCAGAAGAGGCAGACGCTCATTCGGTTCTCAGTAAACCGGTACGACGTCGCGAACTGTGCATGACCATCACACATGCCCTGGGAGAAGCCTACGACGTCTCGCCGGACAGTTAGAGCTATTTGGTGAAAATGCGGGACTGGTGCGAAGATCAATTTTCGTAGGCGGGAAAACGTTATCCACGGCCACAGGTCAGCGCAAAATCCTGCCATGCCGTCCACCGGAACAGGCGACTCAGTTAAGCACGCCCGTGAGTGTTCCGGCACATAATGTAAGCAAATTGTCTGCCGCACCGCAGACAACAGGACGTCAAACAGCCGCAGGAAAACCTGCCGGGACGATTCTGTCGTTTAACCGCGTCGCCCATCGAGCCCCGATTTTCAGCCGTAAACCGCAGCGCGTTGACCGGCCGGGAAAGTCTCCACAGAAGCCCTCTGCCGGATCTGCGACCAGCCCCCTCCAGCTGGCGAGAACTTTACGCTCAACTTGACGCCATTGCGGCGGCCTCGCAACGTCATGCACGTGGTCACCAGCATTGCGGCGGACCTCAAATACCACTTGCCTGAGACAGAATGGCTGTCTCAGACAACGCTCGAAATCCACGCATGGGGTCACGCCTAAACCTTCAACACCTCGGCACTCTCTTGTGAAAATCACAGAGGGTGAATAGACACGCGACATAAATATAGGCAATATAGAAAAGACAGTGGAGACGGCATCCGTGAGCTACGGTCCGTGAATCCGTCTGCAAAACGGCCTCATACCTGTGGGTCACGCCAGAGAAAGCACGTTCTTGAATATGTCATCACCTTTTCCACAACTTCTTGGTCGCGGATTGCGGTTCGCAATCACACGGCTTCAGGCTAAGTCCCGATCGAGTCGAAGACAGCGTTTTTCCGCCGTGGCGTCCGCCATCGAAGTCGTTGAAGAACGCCGGGTGCTAAGCGCCTTCACCGTATTGAATCTCAACGACAGCGGCCAGGGGTCACTGCGGGATGCCATTGCAGCGGCTAACGCCAATCCCGGAGCCGACCTGATTCATTTTCAGCGGAGACTAGGTGGAACAATCCATCTGACCACTGGTCAGATGGAAATCACCGACGCCCTGACCATCCGAGGCAACGGCGCCCGTAGATTGACCATCAGCGGAAACGAGACCAGCCGAATCTTCCAGATGGAGGGCACCGAGACTGATGTCGAGATTAAAGATCTGACGATCGCCAACGGTCGGCATACGATGAAAGATGACATTGGGATCATCCTTACCCGCGGCGGGGGGATTCTGAATGACGGTGGCAATCTAACTCTGTCACGAGTAACAATGCGCAATAACAAGGCCATTGACATCAATGACCCCGTCGTCTCGTCTGATGTCGTCGGCGGCGGCGCAGTCGCCAACACAGGCAATGGCAGACTGACTGCGACGCACTGCCGGTTCATTGGGAATGTCGTCAGCGGAGGCCTCAGGTACGCGTTCGGAGGAGCCATCGCGAACGTCTCCGATTCAATCGCGGTCATCAATAACAGCGTCTTCGTCAGGAATGAAGCCATGGGGGGCAGCACAAGCTACGGCGGGGCGATCGGAAATTTCGGCAGTAGTCAACTGACAGTCTCTGGTTCTACCTTTCGTTCCAATACGGCCCGTGCCCTCGACAGCCTGACCGCTTCGGCGCAAGAAGCATTCGGAGGCGCGATTGCGACGCGGCCCGGTACGGTGGTCAGTTCAGGCAGCACAACGACCATCGATCGCAGTTTATTCATCGGTAACCGAGCCCTTGGGGGCGCGGCGGGTGATGGCGAGGCGGGCGGAGATGCTGGCGGTGGAGCCCTTTACAGCGTCGCATCGACTCTCACCGTCGGCCGGAGCCGGTTCCTCCGCAATCACGTGGTCGGTGGCAAAGGCGACGTCGCTGGAGGAAATGCCTGGGGTGGTGCGATCGAGGCTACAGCAGTTAGCTCCACGGATCTGCCCCTCACTCACATCAACACCAGCCTGTTTTCAGGAAATCGCGTCCTGGGCGGGGCTGCCGGCGGTCAGAATGGAACGGCTGCGGGGGGTGCCCTGTTCAACTCGTTCGGCCAGATGGATGTCAGCCAGACTCGCATTCTGAACAACGGAGCTCGGGCGCGAAACGGTGGCAGTGCCCTTGGCGGAGGAATCTTTAATGGTGAGTCATTTAACGGAATTTCGGCAGTTCTAAACATCAACGATTCATCCGTGATTCGCAACTTCGCGCATGGCGGTTCCGGGGGCAACGGCCATGGAGGCGGAATCTATAATGGTAACCAGGTTGCTGGCGCGAATCCGGTGGCCACAATGATTCAAACAAGGATCGTGGCCAATCGCGCGACCGGCGGTCCCACAGGTCAGGGAATCGGCGGTGGGATCTATACCGTGGGTACGTTCAACTTCACTGGGGGGCTGCCTCGCGGAAATCACGCCTCGACCCGTGATAAAGATATATTTGGAATTCTAACCCCGGTCTGACTCATAAAGAGGTGTTTGGGACGATCACCCATCGGCCCCGACCCATAGCCGAACACATCGCTCTGCGAATAGCCCCAGGGCCGATAATCCTGCGGGAGCATGTAGATCACCTGCCTCGCGGATGCGCGCCGTCTCGGCCGGCCAGGCGAAAGGTCCGCTCCGAGAGCACCCGTACCACTGACGACTGAGCACAATGGCGACCGCCATGAGCACCAGCGAATCGCGAGTCGACCGGACCTCGATTCCGGTCAGGAAACTCCACCGAATGAAGACTTCCTGATAATCTGACATTTCGAAAGGAGGTCTGGTGCTTCGTCCGGTTTTCGACCGGGGGGGCAAGCTGCTGTGTGCCGACACATTCGGCAAGCCCCCTTGTCGGCAAATCAACACCCCATAAGATATGCGGGGCAAACGAATTTGATCATCGATAATTCGGACAGGAAATGTTAGATTATCCTGACACACAACTCCGGTCATTCACAAGCCTGGGAGCAACCTATGAAGTGGACAACTGCACTGGGCGTCGTAATGGCCATTGCGGCAGATGAGTGCAATGCCAGCAATCAATTCTTTATGCCGGGTGATGCGTTCTTTCACAGCGTCTTGACGAGCAACCTACTTGACGAAATCGACCGTTCAGAGCATCCAGTGTTTACCTACGACCGACCGGACTTTCTACCGTCTATGTTGTGTGGATACACGGGTTTTCATAAGTTGCAATACAACGGGATGCCGGCATCGATGAAGAAGAATCTCCGACAGGTGTATGATGAGATTCGGGAGTCCACACCGAAGCGAATTGAAATCACCAAGGAGACCACGACTAGAGCAACCGACGACGGCGATATT
>JAQWOH010000035.1 GCA_029245955.1 Fuerstiella sp.
CGTCAAGACGTTCGCCGTCCGGGCTGGTGCTGTTTTCAGTCAGAAACAGAAACTGCGGCGAAGTCAGTGCGACAAGAAGTGCATCCTTCACGCTTTCCGTGAAATCCTGTGATTCTGAAAACGAACTTTCATAAACGGCGAACAGGGAGGCGGCTTCCACATCCGAAACAGGTCGACGAAACGCGCGAGTCGCAAAGTTTCGAATAACCTCTTTTGCATAAGCAGGCTGATCGTCTTTGCGGTTCGAGTTGATAAAGATCCGCTGGTGAGTCGCCGGTGGCCAGGTTTCGTAGTAAGGACCCTCGAACTCGACAGACCGGACCAGCATTCGCGGCATATCGCGACCATCGGTGTACTCACTGCGGATGCCGATCTCACGCACACCGGCCAGGTAATTATCGTTGTCGTCCTGAACATCCGGGCTTGGGAAGTTGCCGATCGCTCCTTCAAAGACGTAACTCGTCAGGTCTGTATCAGGAACGGTCTGAGCCTTCCCAACCTTAGTCAGCGTGCTGCCGCAGTCACGCCGCAGTCCAACGTGAACTCCTAGTCGTGGCGCTCGTTGCTCGAACGTTGCGAATTGTTTGCCATATTCAGAAGCCTCATCCACACGGCTGAAGACGATGTGATGAGGATTTGCAGCTCCGCCGTAATTGGCTGTGACTTCGACCGCTCCAGCTGGCAGCCGCACCGTCAGAAATGCTGGCTGATGCAAAGTCCCTGTGAAATGCCTCTCGCCAATCTGCAGGTTAAGAGACTTTGGTTTTTCTGGTGGAGGCGGCAGGGCGAACTTTCGGCCGGGATCGATCAGCGCCTGCAGTTCAGCAATGCCCAGGGCACGACGGAAAAAATGCACTTCATCAATCTCCCCCTTGAACTGCTGAGCGTCCTGAATTCGACCGATGTGCAAGTTGACTGCGGGGTTATCCAGGTTTGTCGGCGCAACTGTTCCGGCAGCAACTTTGTAGCCGTTGACAAATAAGTCAGTCTGTTCTGATCCGCGTCGGACGACAGCCGCTACGTGCTGCCACCTGTTCTTGCTGATGATTCCTGGCCGAGACATCACGGTGCCGTTGTGCTGGTTGGCTGCTTTGTATGTCTCAACCCGCAACACGCCCTGGTCGTTCGGCATGTCGAACACGAATCCCTGCTGGCCGTAACGGCCCAGGCAGACGATGCCGGCTTGCCGCAGTTCGGTCGGCCGGATCCACGCAGCGATTGTAAAGTCACCCTTGCCAACGTTCATTGATTCGTCACGGGGAATTACGACGGAATCTCCATCTCCATCCAGAGAAATTGCCTGACCGAACGGGGACTTTACAAACTTTGCATTGCCGGCAAGATGACCTTCTCGCTTTATGCTTTCCGGTCGTGAATTCGTGTCGCCATTAAGTGACCAGGCTCCGGCAAGTTTTTCTGACAGTTTCGAAGCATCGGAAGGGGTGGATTTCCCATGAGACGCTTCGAGATAAACGTCAATCTGATAAATTCCGGCTGCTTTAACATTCAGAGTATGCGTGAGATCGAGGTTGCTGACTGTCAATGATTCGTCAGCCGATTGATTGGCAGGATTTACTCCTGAATCAAGCAGCAGTCCGTCGTCATATTTTGCGGCTTTAACCGTTACGCGAAATTTTCCGTGGTCCGGTAATTCCCGCAGCGATATTTTGAAGTTGGCCTGAGGTCCATATGTGCTCTCAATCTGAAAAAGTTCGGCACTGGGTACCGATGGTCTCAGCAGTAATCCCTCGGGAACGGTTTGGTACGCGAGTCCCTTGGGATATCCATCCTTTCCACGCACGCAGGCAAAAACAGAGTGATAAATGCTGTCGTAGTCTCTCCAGCCGCGAACGGTCGAGTTTCCCTGGTAGCCCTCGTTGAATCGGTATTGCGTTTGCATAATGAATGGATCGAAGTCGAATGGTTTATCAGCCATAAGCTGAGTGACCATGAAATCCGGATTTGCCAACAGACGATTATTCGCGCCCAGGATCAGTTGCTCGGGAAACGGCTTCGGATTGATGCCTGCTCCCAGAACCATTCGAAAGTTCTGAATTGATGGTTTTGCGTCAACATCAACAATGCAGCGGTCCAATGCCTTCTCAGCGACGTCGAAGTAGGCCTCGATTAAGAGCGGCGACAACTCCATCGTTTGTTTGTTGTTGAGGAACCCATCCTTCGACACTCCATCGGCAGGCAGAACATCAGTAAGGTTGTCTTCAAGCCCCAGCAGGTCGCGAATCGTATTCCTGTATTGTGCCACGGTCAGGCGGCGGACAGAACCATTCTTCTCGGCATTTCGGGATCTCGCTGTGACCAGCGTCTGCTGAATCCAGTCAACAAGCAATTGACGTTCTATAGCCGTTGGCTGAGGCTCGTCTTCCGGCGGCATCGCCTCGTCTTCAACCTGCTTCAGGATGTCTTTCCACAGAAACAGATGCCGATCTTCACGCGAACCATCCAACTGATCCAGGCGGACTCCCGCCTCCATTTTTTCTTCAGTGTGACAACGCACACAGAATTGCTGCAACAGAGGTTGAGCATGTTGGCTGAAGTTCGTTTGCCGGCCCGTGGAAGTCCTGTCGCCAGAACTGGCAGTCGCGGATGGTTCCTGTGCCAGGGACTGCGAAACGATTGCTGAAAGTATCGCGGATACCCGCAGCATCACGAATGAGAACGAAAGCTGGTACATCATGATCGCCTGATTGTAACGACCAATCCCGACCGTTGCGCGGCCGGTCCCGCATGCGCCGATTTCGCAACCACTAATTTGTGCAGTGAGCTCCGGTTTCGGTAGATTCCTGTTCGCAGCAGCCCGTGGCACACGGAACGGCTTTCCATTCACAAACGCACTTTGTGCCGCATTCGTATTCAACTTTCTTGTATGTGTTCACGTGACGAATTCGACAGGTCGTCAGCCTGGAACACAGTTTTTGCAGCAGTCCGCTGTTGCAACAGTCGTCATCGCAACAGCCGTCAGCGGCCACTCCACGGAAACACCGGCTCAGTCGGCAGCAGGGCAATGTGATCGGAGGAATACAGACAGCCTTGCACTGTGTCTGGTAGCAGTGCCGTTTGATTTTTTCCGTCTTGTATTCCGGCTGGCAGCACAGACGACAGGATTCCGCACAGTCAGACGACATGTACGCACCGCATTCGGCGAACGCAGGACAGTTGATATACATCAAGGCCACGAACAGCGTGCCGGTTCTGAACAATGACATGAAATAACTCCTGCTTTCAATTCCGCAGTCCATTTGAGAAGCCGACGGCAATGTCGTTCAGCCGGTTCCGCATCCACACTGAATTGCACAACTCAAATCGCGTGGAAAGAACACTAACGCTGTTCTCGCCCGTATTATGCGATTAATCGGTACATCACGCGGTACGAATTGTGGGCTTCACACCGGGAGAATCAAACCTTAACACTGCCAGGCCGCTCGTAACGGCTGTTCAGGGAATGTGAGTCATTATCGTTCCGGCAATGATACGGTTCCTTGCGGTTACGTTGACTTTAAGCACGCTGGGGCTGATGCCGTCTGTGGAACCGAAGTAATTCACTAAAGTTGCGACCAGCGACAGAATCGACGCCGTGCGGTCCCTCGGAACGCGTCACCTGGTTTGCCCGCAGGAAGGATACATGCCCTCCGCAATTCTATGGAGTCGTGACCGACAGTCCTGGCCGGAATCCGTACTGACTCTTTACCGGTCCCTGTACTTCAGCTTCCATCCGGGTTCTGTCACCGGTGACGCAGACGACGGCCTGACCAGTTCGTCGTACAACTCCGGACGTCGAGCTCTCAGGTAACGCTGCCCACTGCTGTGTTTCACCGCTTCATCCGTGCACAGGCCAATGACGACTTCATCCCCCAGTCGGTTGCATTCCACAACAATCTCTCCGAACGGGTCAAGAATCATTGAGTTGCCGTTGCGTACCTGTCCGTCATCAAGGCCGATCGGATTCGTGAACACACCGTAGACACCGTTCTCGTACAGACGTGTCGGCAACCAGCGCATCAACCAGCCACGTCCCTTTGGCCCCCAAAGTTCCTGCCGCAGCCTCGCGGGATCGCGTTCGCGATTGTGCCACAGCGCAGGATCGACAAGTCCGCGACCGGGCATGACGGACGGCAGGCACCCGGTGACGTGTGGCATGAAAAGGATTTCGGCCCCTTTGAGAACAGTAACGCGAACGTTTTCCGCAAGATTGTTGTCATAACAAATCAGTATTCCGCAACGACACCCCATGAGATCGAACACCACAAATTCGCTGCCTGACGACAGAAAGGGATTCACGAAGGCGTGCAGTTTACTGAATCGGGCAACCAGTCGATCACCGTCGACGCAGACGTAGGTGTTGAAGATGTCAGTTCCCCGCAGCTCAAACAAGCCTGCCAGGATCGGGACACCGCATTCCTGGGAAATCTTCATCAGTTCACGCACACTGGGCCCGTCCGGCACCGGTTCGGCAAGATCTCGCAGTTGATCCCTGCTGAATTGCTGAACGAATGTATATGCCGAGATACAGCATTCGTGAAAGCTGACGACTTCGGCTCCGCCTGCAACGGCTGTTTTCGTCAGCTCACGAATGCGGGACAGGTTGAATTCCTTATCGTCGTTTCGGTGTTCGAACTGAGCGGCTGCAATCCGGATATCCCGCATGCGTGCTGACTTTCGTATCGGTTGAGGCGCGGTTTCATATGCGGTCAAACTGTTGCCGGCTGAACTTCAGATTCATCGGGAAGCGACCCGGCAGGCACTGTTTGCGACGGCTGTCCGGCCGACAGTAACTCACTAAATCGCACAACGTCGCCGCGCACGCTCATCACGACTTCCGGCTTCAGAATCTCAGCACCGAATCTTACTCGATTAAAGACATTAGCGATGCGGTACGGCAGTACTTTGTCGTCAACCGATACAAGATACCCGTCGAAGAAATCGGCGGCGGCCGACGCGTTTTCCTGTGCTGTCCTGTGATCAGGCAGTGGTAACCCATGTCGCAAACACAGGCCTCGAAAGTTTTCATAAAACCTGACCACACTTCGCTGCTGACGTCTGTCAGGGCGTATCCAGTCCATGAACCGACGCAACGGTGAGAGAAGCCAGCTGCCGGGATTCTGACGAATGACGAGACCCACGATCAGCAGGATCACAAATGTAGCGATTCCCGTCTGCGGGCTGAACCATTTACCGGGCTGCAGGACAACTTCCTGATAGAATATGACCAGGGTGGCCCACAGCCCCTGCTCACGAATTGTGGCCAGGGCGTTCTTGCCTGAATCCAGCCACGGGCGGACCATGGCTTCCTGTCGCTGTGGACTCATTTTGTGAATCATATCGAACCAGTTATCACTGAAGGCGAGACGCAGATCTGACCACCAGTCGAATGTTCGTGCCTGAGTGACTCCTTCCCGGCGGGCAGTCGCCGGAGTGGGATCCAGTGTTTCCCACGCGTAATCCACGTAAACCTCCACCCACGTGTGAGCATGTTTTTGCTTGACTTCTGAGCGACCGGAAACGGTGTTCACTTCGCTGCCTTTGTATCCATTGACGACTCGGGCAGGTACGTCCAGGACCTGGAGCATTAGAGTACAGGCGGACGCAAAATACTCGCAGTGCCCAACTTTTCGGTTGAACAGAAAATCTTCGACCGGGTCCAGGTCCTGGTCGACGACGTCGGCAGTTAATGAATAAGTGTAGATCCCCGATGTATTGAGATAGGCGAAGACGCGTTCGACACGCTGGCGCACAGACAAGACACTGCCGTCGTCCATTGCACATAGTTCGACGGCCTGCCGGGCCAGCCTCGGTAATGAAGTTTCCAGACCACGTGTGATATAAGAGGTCTTTGCATATTCGTGTTCCTTTCGTTCCCGCGGCGTTGCTGGCAGCATGGTTTCGATGGCGTTCAGGAATTCGCCGTAGTCTCGCTGACTTTTGTCTGGGCCGTGAACTCGACGATTCGGTTCTTCCACACACCAGACTTCAAAACTTAGGGGTTCAGACCGTGATCTGTCTTCGTGAATATCGTGAATCAGAGAATACGAAAACCGTCGCTGATTGATTCTTCCCTTGCGTTCCCGAATTCGAGCATTGACCGCAGGTACGGGAGCGAATGCAAACGTGCGGATGGGGGGATCCTGCGTGATATGAACCCGAAAATCCACCTGTCCGGGCCGCGCTTCGTACTGTCGATGTTCTGAATCGCTGCCGCTGCGTCCCTGAGTACTGCCTGGCGTCCATCGGCCGCCGTTGTAGTGCCCCAGCGCGTTGCCGCGAAACAGGATTTCGTCCATTTTCATGGCCGAAGCAAACCTGTCCGGCGCGACAGCAGCGCCACTGTCCATCTTCGTAATCTGGAACTGCAGTACGCGGGCGTCCGACTGCATGATCTCGCCGATCTCTCCGAGTTCCACATTGTCGGTGAAGCCGGTCTGGTGCGTAAGTGCATTGCGGGATGGCTGCAACTGTGGCAATGTCCCCTGATTGACCCAGACGCGAGGAAAGGCAACGAATGCAACCATCGCGACGCACAACGACGAAACAAATGCGAATCCAACGATGGCTCTGAACCGCCAGCCGATCCAGCGTTCATCTGCGTCCACCTGAAGCCCGTTACGAACCAACAGCCGACTGGAAGCCCCCCCCGTATCTGCAACCACATTAAGACTGTCTTCGACACCATCGGAAGAACGTGCCAGCCGCAGTTGAGCACGATAGAGTGAAAACACAGACAATGTCCACAGCATCAACAGCAGCATGAAGACAAGTGCCGCACCGAAAGACGGATCGGTGGTCAGCACGGAGGCCACCGAAATCTGCAGAACACTTAACGCCGTCAGCCACCAGAATTGACGGATTCCTTTTTGCAACAGCAGTATGACCCAGGTGATATAGACCAGCAGATGAGCGCCTGCCAGCAGTTTTTCCAGCAGGTCGCCTTCCCGCAATTCAATGGTCGCGGCGACGAACGCAACGATTCCCAGTGCGTTCGCCCCGAGAAGAGACAGTCGAATCAATTTTTTTCTGTCCACAAGAATGTACGCCAGGACCGCGACGACAGGCGTAAACGCGGTTGGCCAAGTGTTTTCTTCCGCATTCGCCAGAATCAGTGATGCCACCGATACACAGAACACGATGCTGCGCAGGAACGTCGTTTCAATGTTGACTGGCTTCTTCATGCGGGCTCCTCTACCGGTGGCCGCGCGGAGTTCTCTGCGATCAGAGAACGAATATCGCTGGTATTCCGGTGAGAGGAGCTTGCCAGCGTCGATCGTCGATCGTCCGTGGAATCATCGGACAGTGTCATGACGCCGGCCATTGCTGCCAGCGATGCCTCAATAATTGTCGTGTGCGATAAAAGATCAAGCCGCTCGGAATCGGATTCCCGTGAGACCCTGTCGAGTGCATCTGTGGCTTCCAAAGGGCGAGGCGTAATCAGGATGATTCGCTCATCGTATAACGCGTGCTCAGACACAACCCTGTTTAGGACGTCTTCCAGGCTTGCCTTGGCGGACGGCTGACACATCGCCAGCGCATCCAGGGCCTGTTCCCGAAAAACGCCCGGTGAACGACTCGGTACCAGACACGATTTCTTTGCGGCGATGGCCAGCAGATAATGACCACCCGATGAAGACTTCGTTTGTTCGACACAGATCGTCGTGGCCAGACTGATCGCCATTTCAATGGTTTCACCGTCCCACGCGGCGGATTTCGGAAGATCCAGAATCACCAGCGAATCTGCGTGGCGATTCTGTTGATGTTCCCGAATCATCAGCTGGCCCCGTTTGGCAGTCGACTTCCAGTGAATTGAGCGGGGATTGTCACCCGAACGGAATTCGCGAATGCGGTGAAACTCGTCGTCAAACAAGCCCATTCTCAACTGCGCACGTTTACTGGCTTCGGACAGTTCCTTTTGCTGCCTCTGCCAGTCTGGAAGCAGCGTGCCCACTCTCGGATGCACGATCAATACTGACGTCTGCGAATCGATCTGTCCCCGTTCGCCGATGCCAAGCGGAAAACGCGAACTGACACGTATTGGACCCAGTTGATACTGACCTCGGTCTGCGAATCGCAGCTGATACCGGCCAGTCCGTGAATCGCGGGCCGGAATCCGCAGATACGTTACCGTTCCTTCTTCGTCACGACTGCCTCTGGACAGCTTGCCGCCGGAAACGCGGTCACGCACTTCGAGCATGTGCGATGCCAAAAAGCGTTTCCCGTTGCTGACTTCAATTTCAACGACAACAAATTCGCCAACCATGGCCCGGCGAGGCACGCGCCTTGTCAGGGAAACCTTTTTAAGCATGACGTAAACAATCCAACCGTTCAGAACGAACGGTCCGGCCATCATGCCAAAGACCAGCAATGGCATGTTCCGATGCCCCAGCAACGCACCCACAGCAAGTGTCAGCATGATGGCAAGGTAAACTACGCCCTCTCTTGGAATAACCACCCGCGAACGTTTTCCCGCACGTGTCAGCAACCGGCTGAGCTGTCGTCCGAACAGTACGTTGCCTGTGCCGAGCAGCAGGGTGATTACAGCAAGGATGATCAGTACCTGCTGCGAAAGAGTGCCGAACTCAGGAAACTGAATTGGCAGTACGAAGGCACCAAGGAAGCAGGCGAACGATGCCAGCAGCTGCGTCAGCGCAGTGGCGCTCAGCGAAAACGACGGACGAAACGGGTTGCCTGCAGTTGATGACATACATCAGGTTTCGGATACAGCATGGTGCCAGAAGTCAGACGCGACTAACAGCCTCGGACATAAAGTGATCCACGATACGGGAACGATGGCGGCCGGTTTTTTGTCTGTTAACTTACAATCATTCCATGTGCGATCCCTCTATCAGTCCTGTACAGAATTTGTCAGTGATCGCTGTGACACATCCTTCGACCGGCTCTGATCCGCAACGAGGACCGTTTGTCTGTGGCAGATCTTCGACTGTTCTTCCCTTACCCTTACCCTCGTCCGACAAGCGGCATCTTCGTAGCCATCACAGTGATGAACGGGACATTAGCGTCCAGTGGCAGCTGCGCCATATAGACAACAGCATCCGCAATGTGGCTTACGTCAATCGTGGGTTCGGGGGCGAGGGAGCCGTTAGCCTGGGGAACACCGGCGCTCATTCGTGAGGTCATGTCGGTGCCGGCGTTGCCGATGTCAATCTGGCCGCATGCGATATTGTACTTGCGGCCATCCAGTGAAGACGATTTGGTCAGTCCGGTAATAGCATGTTTCGTAGACGTGTACGGCGCAGAATTGGGACGTGGAGACAGCGCCGAAATTGAACCGTTGTTAATGATGCGTCCACCAGCAGGGCTCTGGTCCTTCATGTGCCGAAAGGCTGCCTGAGTACACAGAAATGCGCCCGTCAGATTTACATTTACCACCTGTTGCCAGCGTGCAAAAGAGATGTCTTCGAGCAAATCCGCCGGAGCACTGACACCGGCGTTGTTGAACAACACGTCGACTCGCCCAAAGGTCGAACTCGTGACTGCAAACAACTGCTCGACCGAGGCTGGATCTGTTACATCCGTTGGAATCACAGTCGCCGCGTCAGATGTGTCAGCCAACGAACGAGTTTCCTCAAGCGCATCCTGCCGACGCCCGGCGAGCCCGACACGAAACCCTGCTTTCAACAAAGCCAGACTCACTGCACGGCCAATCCCGCTACCCGCACCGGTTACGATTACAACTCCTGATGACTCACTCAATTTTCTTATTTCCCGTTGTACATGATGTCTGATTCTGATGATCGCGATCTAAAGTTATACACGATTCCCCACGCAGCGGCGAAGCCGCAGCCTCATTTGGTCGCGCTTGCGAATCCACCGCACCACGATCCGCAGGGGCCGTTTCGCCACAGGACGATGATGTCGCCCAGTTTGATACTCACGTCTGCGATGTGGCATTGATCACCGTAATTGGACTCCCCTGAACCTCCGCATTTCGCGTCTGACGGAATCCCCGATTCGGAAATGTGGGTTGCAAACTGTTTTGGTGACAAGACTTATGGGGAATTCTAATATCTTCGTTTTTGCGGGAACCTTGGCAACGCCTGAGCGTCTCAGTGTGGTGCTTTCTCCCGCCCCGCCGTTGCCCGCCTGCTACGAATCAATGTCAGAGCCATCTCCCGAAGAATTGCTGTCTGCCGAGTTCGATGATTTAACGTCGGCAGGTCCGACTATGCAGATGTCGCCGCAGGATTTGGAAATGTTCCAGCAGTGGCGTGATCTCGGAGATTGTCTGCGAGCTATTCCGATAGAGTCCAGTCGTCGGATCTCCGTTGTCGTGCGCAAGCGAATTGAATCGCCTCAGTCTGAATCCAGTCGTAGAGAAGGGGCTGTTTCCACAGAATCGCCGCGCCATATCCGCCGGAATGTGATCGCGATTCTGACGGCTGCAGCAGCGATTACAATCGTAACTGTGCCAGTTTCGTTTCTGGTCAGGCAGACCGATTCAATGTCGGTTCCAATGATGGCGGATGCAGGCGGCGTCCTTGCCAATGTGCCCGCGCAGGTGAACCGGCTCTTGCCGGCAAACTCACGGGAATGGGAGGTTGTGGTGGTTACGGTTTCCGAACAGAAGCTCGCTGAAGTCAGCAGCCGACTGCGGCAGTCGATTGGCGAAAACGGGCTTGAGATACAGGCATTGTCTGAGGCGAGTTCGGGTGACGACCAGACAATGGGCGTGTTGATGTCGTCTGCAGAAACTTCATGGGAACTTCTTGTTGCGTTGGATACCGGGTTTGATGACGGTGTTGAAGGAGACATTCGGACGGAGTGGAATCCGCAGCAAATCGGCGATTTTGATCGTGACGAGCTACTCGCCCGGCTGACAGAATCAATGAATACGCCCACTCAGTCAGACGTGTATTTCGGTGAAATGTTTGTGGTCGTACCTACGAACGACACTCTGGTGATGGCAGTCACTCAACTGAATGCGGATGAGCACAGGGCGGACGCAGACAACAACGCTGAAAGCACTGTTGTGTCGGCGAATACGTTGCCAGCGGCATCGCGTGCGGGCAGAACGGAATCTTTACCAGTGGCCGCAGGCAGCGAACGTGTCGGTGGTCGTCCGGTGCTGGTTTTGTTTCAGAGAAGAACTGCTTCCGGTGATTCGCAGGGCAATTACCGGCAGCGACACGGTCATTCTCTGGTCGACCACGTGTCGTTGCCTGGTTAGTTATCCTCTATCCTGAGCCCTGTCGCATTGATCGCTGATGCCAGGCTTTGTGCATTCGCCCCAAGAGTCACCTGAAGTGTGTTGAATTCGTCCAGCAACTTGCTGACATGAAAGTGACTCGTAACAGAATTCGTCTGCTCCGCATCACACTCGACGGTGGTGGCGACGATGCCGTGATCGTTCAACCCAATCTGAGCGACCTTTGCATCTGCCAGCACAATAATGCTGACGGCTGATGATTGATCCAGTCCGCTTGGCCTGTGAAACCTGCGCCGAAGCCGGACAGTTGTTTCACCGGGTGTTCCACAATGCGACGACGCATCGAACGGCAGGGTGCAGCGATCCCATGTTGAGCCGTCATCGACGGAATACTCCCACGGGCCGGCCAGTCGAATGTCGTGTGGCATGAAATACAATCCGTGATGGAAGCCGGCAGCAGAACGTTACCAGTTCTGCCATTGTGAATTGGAGTCATTGCTGTCCAGACATCGAGTCATGAAACGGACTCCTGCATAACCGTCGTGGACCGATGGGTACAGCGACGACGACCGATCAAACGCTATCCCGGCGTCGACTCGGCGCATATCAGCAAACGCGTCGCGATAGACATTTGCAAATGCTTCGAAGAATGCCTCGGGGTGTCCTCCTGGAAGACGGCATGCGGCACTGGCGGAGGGTGAAGAGTGCTCTGCAGTCGGGTCACGTTCGTAGATGTGAACCGGTTTCCCCAGTGCCCTCACAAATAATTGATTCGGTTCTTCCTGACGCCAGGTCAAGGCCGCCCTGGTGCCGTCGATTTCGACCGACAGGTCATTCAGTCGGCCGTGCGTAACCTGACTCCATGTGATCATACCTGTGCTCCCGTTGCTGAACCGGATCATCGCATGTCCATAGTCATCAAGCTGGTGATGATCAGAGTTTGACTGCATGCTGCTCAGCAGTTTTTCCGGCGTCAGCCCCGTTACGAAACTGGCCAGATGAAATGCGTGCGTACCGACATCCCCCAGAGACCCCGCTCGGCCATTCCTGTGGGGGTCTGACTTCCATTCGCCGCGGGCCTGGTGAGCGCCAGGTTTCATGCCGTGCATCCAACCCTGCACATAGGTGGCCCGCACAGCGATGATTTCCCCCAGTTCTCCGCTCATGATCATTTCACGTGCCTGACGCATCAGTGGATAGCCGGAGTAGTTGTGGGTCAGAGCAAACACTCGTCCCGTCTGCTGAACGGCCGCTACCATTTGCTGAGCGTCGCTCAGGTTAATGGTCATCGGCTTGTCGCAGACGACGTGGAAACCAGCCTCCATTGCCGCACAGGCGATTTCGCAATGAGTAAAGTTAGGCGTCGCAATGGACAGAAAATTGACACGCTGGTCCTCCGGTCGTCGGCTTTCCGCATCCAGCAGTTGCTGCCACGAGCCGTAGGCTCGATCCGTTGAGATGCCGAACTCGGCAGCAGCTTGTCGTGAACGTTTTGCGTCGGAAGAGAACGCGCCGGCGACAAGGACGGCTTCGCGGTCCAGTGTCGCGGCCGTCGCATGAACTTTTCCGATAAAACCAGCGCCACCGCCACCAATCAGGGCCATTCGAAGTGGCTTGCTGCGAACGTCTGTCATTCCCGCTGGGCTTTCTTCAAGTCGGTTCAGTTATGTCCACCGGTAGAGACCGCGGCAAGCTTCAGTAGATTCACTGCGTTCTTCACGCTGGTCAGCAACATTCCGCACCACAGGATTGGTCCTGACCGCTTAGAATTGCCAGCGTGTTCGATCAGTGCGTTGGTGTCGGTGACGCCAGGTGATACCTCAACTGCCACATCCACCTGATCCGCAACCACCTCCACCATTGCCACAGCCGCCGCCGGATGTCTGGTGTACGATGCCGTCTGCCTCAACGGGCTGCACATGAACAATTCCGAGACCAGCCGCAGCAGCCAGCAGCGCCAGGCGAGTCGTTTCTGCATTCTGGCCGTTGAGGACATAAAGAATCAGACTTTGGCGATCCAGCGTCCATTCGAGATCGATCAGCTGCAGTTCCAGGCCCCAGTCGCGGACGCGAACCTGCCAGTCAAAGAATTCGTGGTCCGCATTCTGTCGATTTACAAGAAACTCGTCCTGGTCAGCAGAATTCGAAATTCGCAGTAACTGTCCGGTCACTGCTTTCTCCGGGCTGGCAACAGCGTTGCCGACGATTTCCAGCAATTGCCCGGTTTCGATCCCGCGTTCAGTGGCCACAACAACTTGTACGCCATGAATCGTTCGCCCGGTCATCGAATCCAGGACATCGCTTGAAACGGTGAATCGAGCAATCTGCGGGACGACGCCGTATCGGACAAGTGCGACCACCGGCGGAGAACTCTCTGTTTCGGGCGATATTTCGGCGTTTTCACTATTCCTGCTGATCATAACGTCATCAAACCTTCGCTGGGGCCGCTGTAAAACAGCGTTCGTTGGCCTGCCTGCCGTTTTTACGCGTAACATGTTGGGACGTTGGGGCGACATGAGACCGGTCCCGTTCTGATACTGCGACGACACGGACTTATAGTCTCAATCATCGTCGTGCTGGCTTTTTGTCCGTTCCAAGTGTCCGGGATTTTAACCAAATGCACTGCGGACGCGGACATGCGCCACTGCAATACCTGACTTCGCAGGATCCGGAACAGTTCCTGTGTGCACACCGAGCGAACGATTACGTTCGTGATTTTTTCTCCGCTTAACGTTCGGCAACAATTCGGCGGCGAAATGAGGTCAATATTCGGCACAACGTGGGATTGCTCAGTCAGCGTTGACTAACATACTGCGCAGTTCGCTCATTATACAACAGACTCGGAGAGAATTCGTGAAAGCGCTGGTTAAGAAGGACGCGACGCGGGGACTGTGGCTGGAAGATGTGCCCGAACCCGATGTTGGCGTCAATGACGTGCTTATCAAAGTCGACCGGACGGGGATTTGTGGAACAGATGTTCATATTTATCAATGGGACCAGTGGGCTCAGAAGACGATTCCGGTGCCGATGGTGGTCGGTCACGAATTCGTGGGTGAAGTTGTGGACGTGGGTTCAAACGTGCTGGATTTTCACTCGGGCGAAGTCGTGAGCGGGGAAGGACACGTAGTCTGCGGGCGCTGTCGCAACTGCCTTGCCGGACGAAGACATCTGTGCATCCGCACTGAGGGTATTGGCGTCAACCGCCCCGGTGCGTTTGCCGAATACATTTCACTGCCGATGACAAACGTGTGGCATCACGCCGATGACATTGATCGGGACATCGCGTCGATCTTCGATCCGTTCGGCAATGCGGTTCACACCGCGCTGTCGTTTCCGGTGCTGGGCGAAGATGTGGTGATTACCGGAGCCGGCCCAATCGGTCTGATGGCAGCGGCGGTCGTCCGTCATGCCGGCGCGCGTCACGTGGTCATCACGGACGTTAATCCTTGGCGTTTGAATCTGGCCAGGAAACTAGGCGTGACCCGAGCTGTCGATGTCCGTTCAGAAACTCTGCCCGATGTGCAGAAGCAGTTGGGAATGGTCGAAGGGTTCGACGTTGGTCTGGAAATGTCCGGTAATCCGTCAGCGTTCCGGGACATGCTGGCAACTATTTGTCACGGTGGCAAAGTTGCAATGCTCGGCATCCCGTCGGGAGAGATGGCCATCGACTGGAACACCGTTGTATTCAACATGCTGACCATCAAAGGCATCTACGGCCGTGAGATGTACGAAACGTGGTACAAGATGACGGTCATGCTGCAAAGTGGCCTGGACATCAACCCGGTGATCACGCACCGGATGCCGTACACGGATTTTGAAGACGGCTTCCAGGCCATGATTTCGGGAGAATCCGGCAAGGTGATTCTGAAATGGTAAAACGCAATCGACAATCGTCGGCAATTGTGGCTCAGCATGCTCAGGGCTGAAAACATCTCCGTTGCTGACAACGCTGCTCAACGCCCGGCATTGCTGCAGAAATCCACGACACGGCTTTCAGCACGTCTCGTGAAATTTTCTTAACCGAAGACTTCTTTGCTTCTTGACCAGGATTGAATTGTGTCAGACACACAGAAACCGGAACTACCTGAGCCACTGGATGTGATTGCTGTCGGAGCACATCCTGACGATGTCGAAATCGCCTGCGGTGGGACACTGGCCGCAATGGTGCGTCAGGGGCTGCGGGTAGGCATCGTGGACCTGACGGACGGAGAGCCTACCCCGCTCAGCCCGGGTCCAGAAGTTCGGTTGGAGGAGGCCCGCACGGCGGCGGAGATTCTGGGTGTCCATATTAGAGAAACTCTGGACCTGCCAAATCGGCGGCTCTTCGATGGCTTCGAGGAACGAATAGAGCTGGCCAAGGTCTTCCGTCGCTATCGACCATCACTGGTTATGGGTATTGCCGACAAGACTCCATTGGCGTCGCCGGATCATTGGCAGGCCATGCAGATCACGGATGCGGCAATTTTCTACTCACGGCTCACAAAATGGGATGAACTTTTCGAAAACCTGCCGGTTCATCGTATTCAGAAACAAATTTGGTATCCTTTGGGCCTTCAGAATCTCAGCCTTCCTGAAGGTGGAGGTCGGTTTATCTCTGATATTTCTGATACTCTGGAGATCAAGTTGGCGTCCATTCGAGCCTACCAAACTCAGTTCCCTGCGACGAAACAACGAGTTTTTCAGCTGGTGGAAAGCCAGAATCGTCTGTTGGGCACCTCGGCTGGATTCGAAGCCGGCGAAATGTTGATCAACGCCACGACCTTAGGAATCCGTGACGTGTTTGGGACAATTTGCGTGACGAAGTAACGGCTCCCGACCTGCGGATACTTGAACAATTAGAACATCAGCGTCCTTCTCCGGAAGGATCTTTCGGATCAATCAATGGTTTCCATTCGAACAGGCCATGTAAGTATCACGGGCAACTTCCGTGAGAATAACGAAGACAGCTACGTTGTGGACGATTCGCATCGGTATTTTATCGTTGCTGACGGCATGGGGGGGCAGAACGCTGGCGAGAAAGCCAGTGCGCTTGCTGTTGAGTTGATTGCGAAACAGCTGGAGCAGTTGCTGAACTTTGACGGCGGCCCCAAGGCTGAAGTCGTTCACGTCATTGACCAATCGGTGGACTACGCAAACACTGAGATCATGTCGTTGAGTGAGGTCGATCCGTCCTCTCGCAATATGGGAACAACCGTTGTGTTCCTTGTCCGTGCCGGGAACAACTTCTACATCGGCGGTGTGGGCGACAGTCGGGTCTATCTGCTGCGAAACGGCAATCTTCAGCAGCTTACGAATGATCATTCACTGACGCAGGCTCTGCTCGAAGCCGGAACTATCAACGAAGAAGAAGCAAAGACTCATCGTTATCGCAACGTTCTTTATCGTTACCTGGGAACCAAAGACGGTTCGGCCGGGACGGACGCCAGCGAAATTAAGCCGGAAAGTGGTGACCGATACTATTTGTGTTCGGATGGCGTCACCGATGGCGTCGGCGACGGTCAGATTCAGGAACTGCTTGTCTCTACCGACGATCCTCAGGAGATCGCTCAAAAACTGGTGGACGCAGCGCTGGAAGGTGGCTCGCGCGACAATATCACCGGTGTCGTGGTGATTGTGGAATAAGGCCGCTGCACAACAGAGCTTACCTGCTGATTGCACTCCGTTTGTGCCACCGTCAATGATTCACAGGCGGAATTTTTGCAGCCCTTGCAGCAAGCACAGCTAAACCACGAAAGACGACGGCTGCGTTCCTGTCCATGCAGCAGCGGATTATTGGTTGTCAGTCCGCTGATTCGCCAACCACTTCGGACATCTGCAGTTGTTTCATCTTGCGGTACAGGTTGGAACGGTGCAGTCCCAGCAGCCTGGCCGCGTCCGTCATGTTGTTATTCACCTGGTTGATGCTGCGGCGAATGAAGTCCTTTTGAAACTCGCGGGTGGCGCCGTCAAGGCCGAGTTCCAGTGAGAGCCGAGGACCACCGTCGTGATCCGGACTTAGAATGAATGCCAGATCGTCGGCGTCAATACGGTCCTTCGGAGCCAGAAAAGCAACACGTTCCATCAGGTTTCGCAACTCCCTGATATTTCCCGGCCATGCATGTGCCTGAAGTCTGCGGCGGGCATCAGACGAAAGCTGTAGTCCCGCTCGCCGAGCTTTGGTGGCAAAACGACTCAGAAAATGTTCAGCCAGTGGAAGGATGTCTTCGGGACGATCGCGCAGTGATGGCAGGTCCAGTGTTACGACACTCAGGCGATAGTACAGATCCTCTCGAAAACGCTTCTCACGGACTGCCTCAGTCAGATTGGAATTTGTCGCTGCCACAATCCGGACATTCACCGGAATTGTATCAGAACCGCCAACCCTCGTGATTGTTTTCTGTTCAAGGACACGGAGCAGTTTCGCCTGCCCTCCAAGACTCATGTCACCTATTTCGTCCAGAAACAGTGTTCCTCCGTCAGCGAGTTCAAATTTTCCCTGACGTGAATCTCTGGCATCCGTGAAAGCGCCCTGCTCATGGCCAAACAATTCGCTTTCAAGCAATGATTCTGCGATCGCCGCACAGTTCACGGCCACGAACGGGCTGTTTGATCGAGCCCCACCAAAGTGGATAGAATTGGCCACCACCTCCTTGCCAGTGCCACTTTCACCCAGCACAAGCACCGGCAGGTCAGTCGACGCCAGGCGATCGATCGTATCTCGTAAAGCCGCTATGGCGGAACTCGTGCCTACGATTTCCACCTGACTGGTAACCTTCTCGGCCAACTGGTCGCGACTTCTGTTCAGCAGACTTCGTTCGCGGAGATTGCGCAAAGCCACTGCTGCCTGCGTTCCCAGTTGCTGCAGGCAATCAACGTCGTCCTCCGAAAATGCGTGTCCTCCGTCGCGATTGATCGCTTCAAACGCCCCAACGATTGTGCCGTCAGCATCTCGCAGGGGGACACATACAAGGTTGTGAGTTCTGTAGCCGCTGCGCTGATCAACTTCCTTGTTAAATCGAGGGTCGTCATAAGCATCAGCCACCACAATCGCGCTGCCCGTCCGCAGGGTCTCACCGACAATGCCTTCGTTCGCCGGCAGCCGCAACGAACCGTTCTTGACCCCCAGAGCGGGCCGTGCTTCCACTTCGTTTCGTTCCTGATCCCATAGAAAAATACTGCTGCGGTCACAGCCCAGCAGGCGCGTGGCTTCGTGAGCGATCAAATCCAGCAGAGGCGCAGTTTCCTCTGCGCTGGACAAACGGGACGCAATATCCAGTGTCGACTTTAGCCGATCAACCTGCCGACGCGAATCCGCCTGCTGAGCAGCCAGCTTCAGTGACAGACCCAACGACCTTGCAGACAGTATTCCGTTCGATAAAAGGTCTTTCCCGGCATTTCTGGTGGCCCCCACAAACAGGTCACCAACTCCGTGTCTGCGGTCCAGCGGGAAGGCGAACAACGTCCACCCGTCGCCAGCCTCACCGATTCCGGCAGCTTCACGCTCAAGTGACTCGTCCCACATCTGGTACATTGACCTGCCCAGTGAGTGGCGACCGTGCTCCGCGACCGTATCCCAGGCAGGTCCCGGCACTCGTCGAACAACTGCGAGCCATTGTGCCGCAAGCTCGGTGGCGACTTGAGGCAATTCATTGGCAAGAAAGTCGGTGAGTGAATCCGAATCCAGGGCAGCTGCCAGCTGACGACCGCAGAGCTGAATCAAGGTGCTGCATACATCGCCGCCAGCGCTATGTTGCGATTCGTTTGGACGTGTCCATTTCGTAGCCGACAAGACGATCATCCTCCACAATATCAAAATGACAGCAAGTCCGTCGCAATGCGCCATCGACATGACACGGCACAAGAGTAATTACCTGAGTCGGAAAGTCAATTGGAAATCGTCAGGGGCCGGAAATGTCTCAATGTGACACAGTGTGCCTAACAAGTCGATGACACGCATTTTGCGGGTCATGAGACATATCGCGACTCCCTTTGGCCCTGACAGATCGGAAGAATCTTGCAGGCTTCAGCCGGCGGGTGTGCCCGACCGGCATTTTCTGCGCAAAGTCAGTGGACTGCAATCAAGCTCAGCGCCGATAGGCACTGATGTAAGCAGACGGTGCGTCTCAATCACGAATCACTTTTTCCTGCGTGCCTGACGTCTGTTACGGAAACCGGATTTCCTTAACGACTCTGTACTCAAACGGCTGGCCGGGAACCAGCACCACACCGTCCAATGTCTGTCATCACCCTCAATCGAATGCAGCTTTTTCATGCCTCAGACAACCACTGCCCAATCACGTTCCGGTTCACGTGTACAAACTCCGCTTGAAACTTACTTACGTGAGATCAACGAAACAGCGTTGTTGAGTGCGCAGGAAGAGAAGGACCTGTCCCGCGCAATTTCGGCGGGAGATGCCGCGGCTCGTGACAGAATGGTACGTGCAAATCTGCGGCTGGTCGTGAATATTGCCCGGGGTTATTCCAATAAGGGGCTGCCACTGCAGGACCTTATTGAAGAAGGCAACCTGGGTCTGTTGCGAGCAGTTGAGGGATTTGATCCGGACATGAACACTCGTTTCAGCACTTATGCCAGCTACTGGATCAAACAATCGATCAAGCGAGCTTTGGTCAACACCGCGAAAACGATTCGAGTGCCCGCATATATGGTGGAGCTGTTATCCAAGTGGCGGCGTGCGTCCGCCAAGCTGGCGGAGGAACTGAAACGCGTGCCGACTCCTGAAGACATCGCAAGAGAACTGGAAATTCCACAGAAGAAACTGCGGATCGTGAAGAAAGCGATCGCTCTTTACAATGCGTCTCCACAGTCGGAGCAGGACGATTCAGGACTGTCTCTGGGTGACATCGTACCTGACGAACGCACCGTGGGACCGGAAGACGAGCTGATCAACAGTGACAATCTGAAACACGTCTTTCGCCTGCTGGAAGAAATGGATTCGCGGGAAGCCACAATTCTGCGAATGCGATTCGGGCTGGACGACAGCGAACCCCGCACACTGAAGGAAATTGGCGAATCAATGGGACTGACTCGCGAACGTGTCCGCCAGATTGAAGGGGAAGCCCTGCGGAAACTGCATCGCAGTCTGGATGGCGAATAATCCCTCGGACTTCGCAGGGTCACATCAGTGACCCTGCGGGAACATTTAACGGCGTGGGCGTCGCTCTGCGTTTCGATCTGCCGTCACAGCTCGTCTCCTTTCAGGGCAATCAGCTGTGAGGCCGTGCGAAAGTACATGGACTCATTCGCCACGGCTGGAGTTGCAAAACAGTCGTCTTCCAGTGGATTAGTTGCCAGATGGGCAAACTGCCTGCTGGCGGCAAGCACGATCACGCTGCCACTGCGATCCACACAGTACAGCCTGTCACCGACACAGACGGGTGAAGCGTAGAATTTGCCTCGGACTCGCTCTCGCCAGACTTCGTTGCCGTTTGTCGCGTCAACGCAGCTGACGATGCCTGTTTCACACGTTATGAACAACAGGCCATTCCTGTAAATTGCGGTCGGGACCAGAGGAATTGATTTTCGCATTTCGAAAACGACCTGGGCGTCGCTGTCTCGTTCGTTGGGTGGGCGAACGGCAATCAGTTTGTCTCCTACGATTCCCAGCCCGTGACTTCCTATAATCAGATCTCCGGCAAGCACCGGCGACATGACGGTTCGAGAGCGAAACGAGTTATTCAGTTCCCAGTTGACGTTTCCTGTTGAGGGATCAACACCTGTCATGCCGTTGCCCGTGCCGAAGAACACTATCTCCTTTTTGCCGCCGGGGAGGTGTCGGACGCAGGGAGTCGCATAGCCGGCGATGATTGTACGACGAGTGATTTTCCAGCGAATCTTTCCGGTGTTTCGATCAATCGCAATTGCCGAGCTTTTTCCAGGTTCGGTAATCTCTGTGCCTTTCGGCAGGAACCGTGCCATGATTTTCGGATCCATCTGATCGTTCAGAACCACCACAAGGTCATCGACGATGATTGGACACGGAGCTCCTCCCCATGCGGACTTGTACTCTCCGAGGTCGCGCTGCCACACTTCGTTGCCATGATTATCCAGCGCGACAAGCATAAAGGAGTCCGTCGACGTCCACGCCGCAATCACACCATGTGCGTCAGCAGCCGGCGTCGATGATGCATAGTTGTTGTCACGATGAAGTTCGCCGGGCGTTGATGCGTATCCTCTTTGCCAGAGCAGATTACCGTTGTCTGCATTTACGCACAGGACGAATCGTTCCGCGGTTTGCCTGTCACCGGACAACAGGTAGATGTGATTATCGACGACGATCGGTGAACCATGGCCCTGTCCGGGCAGGTTGGTCTTCCATGTATAGTCGTCAGTCGTCCACGTGGTTGGGATGGTGTTTGCGTGGCCGATGCCCGTTCCATTGGGACCGCGAAAACGCGGCCAGTCGGCAGCTTCCGCGCCAACGACGGACGTCAGGACGACGCCAGAGAGCAGCAGCAGTTTCATGTCAAGAACTCATAATACAGGCACAGCGGTAAGAATCAGTAGTGGTGTGATGGTTAACGGACGATCTGAACGTCTTCGTTCAGGACTTTGCCGGTGACTCCGTGATGACGAAAAACTGCAACCGGATTTCCCTGGTCGCGTTTCACTTCAACACGCAGGAAGCCACCAACGATGTTGAGGTACTGGTGCATGTCAGAACGGTTCTTTTCGCTGAATCCGCTGGCATGTTTGTTGGTTGTCGGTCCACAGGAATATTCGCGAACACCTGTGCGAGAATCGACGGAAACGTATTGCCAATGTCGGTCACCGCAGACGACATACATGTTTTTCTGTCGGCCGATGAAGTCTCGAAGCTCTTTGCCTTCGTGCGTGAAGCCAACGTTCGCATGATTGTCGTTCTTGTTGCCTCGATCCGGGCCAACGACGGGAGTCGGACTGATGAGGATGCGGAATGTGGCATCGGATGCCTCCACTGTGTCGAAGAACCACTTCTTTTGTTTTATGCCCCAGATCGTTTTCTCAGGGCCGTCTGCTGCCCTGTTGGGGCTCCTGAAGTCACGGCCTTCGACAAGCCAGATCTGCAGGTCCTTTCCCCAGCGGACCGTTCGGTACGTCTTGGGCCCCATTGGGACCTGCTCAGGAAACAATGCGAGCCCCTGTTCCCATGTCAGATCACCGTAGGTTTGTCCCGGCCAGCAGTCGTTCTTCAGCGTGTCATGATCATCCTTCATGAAGTAGCTGGCGGTCTGGTTGTGAAAGTTGCGTTGGAATGGCATCGCGTAGAGACGATTCCACTTGAAGCGTGCCAGATCGATGTTGTCCGCATAGGGCCGCGCTTTATCGTAGTACTCGATGTCGCCGGTGTGAACAAAGAAGTCGACGCCAAGTTCCTGCATGCGAGGATAAATCTGGTGACCATTCGCCGGATCGTCGCGCCGCGGGTAATCCTGTCCTGTTACCACTGAAAATCGAACGGATGCGGCCAGGTTATGGGGCGGAGCTGTCACGAAGGAACCCTGTACCGTCGAACTAATCTCGCTTCCTGCCTCCGGACGCGCTTCGGCAATGATCGAATATTTTGTCCCGGATGCCAGACCGGAGAGTGAGAACTGAACGGTGTGATTATGCTTGGTGGAGACGGCCAGCCAGTCCGTCGTGACCTGTTCGGCGCGGGTTTCGCGTGGCCAGTAGCGCAGACGAACGGAACCCGTAATTCCGGGAACGGCACCTTCCATCGCCGCAAGGTCATGGTATGGCAGCGACCTTCGCTGCCTGTCGTTGTTATCAGGGAACGGCTTCCCGTCAGTGTTCCGCTCGGCGGCTGCAGTCAGACGCGTCCAGATGATTGCACTGTTTGCCGTCACTTCACCGATTTTGATACCGTTGGCCTGGTGAGCGGCATTTGCTGAGACTGTTGTCAGCAGGACTGTCAGGATGGTCGGTGTTACGTTATTGCTCATTGTCCCTGTTTCTGGTGACGAACACTCCACACGCGGCGGGCAAAGAGACGCAGATTGACGATGATATCTTCGCAGGACACTCGTGACTTGACAGGTAGTCTGAACGGAATGACGGCCAATTGCGAACGGCAGACAGGACTCGTCACCGCTGCTGCCCGACCGTCTTCCGAAACAGGCGGCAACAGAGTGTTCGCCGCCGGCGGGGCTGTCCGTGTTCGTCAGCACGCAGGCTGAGTGTACTGACGCCAACACCGGTGTTGGCGTCAGTAATGTCGGTGACTGAAGCCTGGTTGATCTCACGCACTATGGCACTGCGCCTCTGTACGTGATCAGACTGTAAAACCGAATGTGATGCCGCGTGACCAGGGACGGGCGAAGGGTGATGGTTCCGGAACAGCTGTGAATGCTGAGGCGTGGTGGAAATCACTCCACACCGGGCAATTCGTGGTGTCACCACGCGTGTCCGCCTCAATCGATTTAAGCCGTTTGCCGGCGTCAGAATCATCGATCAGCAAAGCGGAGGCTGCGCGAAGCATGTGACGAACCGGGTATATGGATCTGCCACGGTCTCGACCAGGATTCCATCCCGCGTAGGATTGTCGTACATCGCGTTGCAGTCGATTGCAACGCGATGTCTGCTGTCGCAGCTATAATCGAGTCTGCCGTCCGCCATATTTTAGTAACGGACGTCGAAAGTGAAGGGCAGGTCGGTTTGGACGACCAAATCGCCGGAAAGCACACCCCCCCCACCCTGAAAATAAACAGGATGGAGGTGCGGTTTAGCCGTCATTTTCTGGATGGTGGAAAACTGGACGGGACTTCCATCTGCCAGCCTTCACCACTCAAAGATTTCATGAATTCGACAAGGTCCTGCTTGTCCTGCTCACTCAGTTTCAGTGGCTTGAGCCGTTCGTCAAGGTATGGATTTGCAATCCCTCCCTTATCGTAGTGCTCTACTACATCTTCAAGTGTCTTCAGACTGCCATCGTGCATATAAGGACCGGTATGCTGAATCTCACGCAGAGTGGGCGTCTTGAACGCCCCCTTGTCTTCCTCGCGTTTGCTGACAGCGTAACGACCCAGGTCAGGCGACGGCTGATTCATACCTATTCCAATATTTGCGTAGGAACCATCTGTGAAATTGAACCCCAGATGACAACTGTCACAAGCGGTCTTATTGAAGAAGATGTCCTTGCCACGGATGGCCGATGCTGACATCGCGTCTTTAGCACCGTTTTTGAAACGATCATAAGGCGCGTTACCAGACAAAACTGTTCGTTCAAACGTCGCGATAGCCTTCCCGACATGTTCGATCGTAAAGTTCGCGTCGCCGTACGCTTTTTTGAACCTCGCACGATATTCCGGAACGTTATGCAGCCGGTCGATACATGTCTGATGAGCCCGATCCGGATCCTTCTCGTTCGTCATTTCGATGGGATTCGCAATGGGCCCGATAGCCTGAGCTTCCAGCGATGGTGCCCGGCCGTCCCAGAACTGAGCCGTACTGTAGCCTCGATTGATTACAGTCGGCGCGCTGCGGCCTCCCTGCTGGCCATTGATCCCGGTTGAAACCGGTGCACCATCAGTAAAGCCATGTTTGACACCATGACAACTCGCACACGACACCGTGCCATCTGAGGAAAGTCGCTTGTCAAAATACAGCAGCTTGCCCAGTTCGGCTCGCCCCGTGGAATACAGATTGTCGTCAGGATAGTAGACCGGTGGCAGTCCCAGAGGCGGCGTGGGTTCTTCGTCCTCACATTGCCCGATGACTGACCATGACATGACAGCAAAAAATACAAACAGGCCGATGCGTGGCATCGGTAATTTTTGATGCACCATGTCTAGTTTCCACCTGCCGGCTTAAGGAAGCCCTGGACGAAGATTGCCTTCTGGCCGTGAACTTCCGACAGAGAACCGTTTACCGTCACGATGTGTGCCATGTGTTCGATCGCCTGCTTGCGAAAAGTGGTCAGTCCGTCACGGCGAGCGTTATGTTCTTCGTCAATCAGCATGTACACTGATCCGTCTTTCGCCAGAAGTCCGACCGGCTGTCCGTTGGCCACACATTTCTGACCACATCCGCGGTGCTTGTCACCGTGCTTTCCAACCTGCAGATAACAGGAAAGGTCAATAATTTCTCCGGCGACGGAGACCGGCTTCGCGTCAAGAGGTTTGCCATCGATCGACGCCGCAACCGTTTCAAGGCTCCAGGGACGACGGGCGGAGGTTTTCTTGCCAAGTTCAGCGGACGGTTCATCGTAACTGCCGGCAGTGGGGCCGGACCAGTCAGGAAACAGTACGTCAGGGACATTAACGGCAGCAAAGGATCCTCCGCCAACCAGCATGGTCACGCCCAGTAATTTCGTTGTCAGTGCCATCTTATTTCGCTTCATCGTTGTCTTTCTCTTCTGGGAGAATTGGGTGGGGGATTAGTAAACAAAGGAAGGAAGCATAGTGTAACTGTCTTCGGCGCGAAATGAAACCAAACAGACAATCACGTATCTCTTAATCCCGTCGTTACCGCAGCTCTGCTGTGCAGACCGGACAGGAAACTCAAAACGGCCGTGACATGTTCGTGTCAGCAGATTAGCGTAACACGAAATCGCTGCGTCAGTTACCCTGAAGTTCGGGTGACGGGCCTGGCCTGATTGAATATGCTCAACGGAAGCCCGTGAATTGTCTCCTGCAGAAGAACAGCTTGACGTTGTCGACGACCATGATCACGTGATTGGCGTGATGTCGCGCAGCGACGTCCATCGACTTGGACTGCGTCACCGGGCTGTGCACATTTTTCTGTTTCGCAGCAGTGGTCAAATGCTGATACATCTTCGCCATGCCGACAAGGAAGAGTTTCCGTCGGTCTGGACGTCGTCGGCATCCGGGCACGTGAGCGCAGGGGAGTCTTATGAACTATCGGCCCAGCGTGAACTGCTGGAAGAACTCGGAGTCCATGCTCGGCTGGAAAAGGCGGGCCGCTTTGATGCGTGTCCGGACACGTCCCGCGAGTTCACGGAGCTATTTATCGTCGAATCTGATGCCGCACTGCGAGTGGACGAATCCGAAATCAGCGATGTGCGCTGGTTGTCGACGTCCGCAATCCGGACAGAACTCGCGGCCATCCCCGAAAACTTCTCTCCGGCGTTTCGACTCATCTTTGCTGATTATATGGCTCGCGACCGTGCAGCGAACGATGATTGATCGCCACTGCAGTTCAGGCGGCATTATTCGTCCGGACACAGATATCTATTCGGTCACGCGCCGGGCACTGCCCAGCAGCAGGCGGATTTCTTCCGGGCCGCTGAAACCAGGCGGCGGATTGCGGTAGTATCGACTGTCGTACTTCAGGTCGAACGTGTCACGAATATCGACATCCTGATGGGACAGGATAACGCCTTCGATGGAGTTGTGGCTTCTGAACCGGAAGTCATGCGAACTGAACATCAACCCTTTGATTCCGGAACTGAATGTGTCATCAAGATCGTCATCGCTGCCAACCGGATATAGCGGTGCGTCATCGGGATTCAGATTCACTCCCAGCGCCCTTTCGATCAGGCCGCGATCGGACGGACCAATATCAACATCGCCACCGGTCACGACCAGCGATGGGAAGTGCGAGACCGCAGGTTCGATCGAGACTCCAAAACCATCGCCGATTCGAGAGCCGTTTCTGGGATCAATCAGTACGAGCGTTCCGTAAATTCGACAATTGCGAATGATGATTCTGCTGCCCTGCAAATCGATGACGTAGATGCCCCGCGGATTGGTAGCACCAAAGGGGTTGCTGTCGGGACTCAGCAGCACATGCTCCAGAGTAATTTCACGGCCGGTCTGGTGCATCCCGACTGAATCGAGATAGAAGTCGTCGCCAGAGTCCCCCGTTCCTCCGTAGCCAGCAAATTCTGGTGATGTGTTGGACGTGGTGATGGTCAGTTTTGCCGACGACAGGTCACCGGACCACGATGGGGTTACATACAGGTTTCCGGTCTGCCATGTGTCAAGAGCAGTCGGAGTAAACGGACCGGCGGTCGTCAGCCCGGGGCCGAAAGTCGTCTCAATCTGCAGGTGAACGTAATAACTTTCCATCTTAGTCGTCTGCTGCACAGCGAAACGGACCTGGTAGCTTGCACCGGATTTGACCAGGCTTGTGACGTCATACGATGCGCCACATGCCGCATCAATCCGTTCGGACACCAGAAGACACGCATCGCCCTCGTAACTGTGACTCAGGTCCTGAGCGATTGTTGAGCTGGCACCGAACCAGGGGATGTGCCCTGTTTCGAAGTCCGAGTTTAAGATGATATTGGCATACGAGGTCGGAAGAGTGCTGGCGTCAATTGCTGTTCCGTTTGTTTCATAGAAGTCGATGATGTCGGCTGTCGACGGCAGTGTTCTGGCTTCTCCATCGCTGCTGGTCGATCCGTAGTAATGTGAGCCGGTCAGTCGGCCGACAGCTTCGACATCCGCTGAAACAGATGAAGCTGTTGCCGTCACATCATCGTTGGCAGTCAGAATGTGGTCAGCAGTGACAGTCGCGTTTCGGAATTTCAGGTCGTCGCGGACATGAATGGCTGACTGCAGACAATCGTAACCTCGATACAGCGGGGCCAGAGTTATTTCCAGTCGTTGGACAGCTTCACCTTTCTTGCCGATTCCGGTCAGGACGACCGGGTCAGCGGAAGCGTCAGTCAGGTCATTGTCAGAAGGATCTGTCACCGACAGGCTGAAGGTACCGTCACCAAACGAAACGTCGGTCATCCATTCGTCAGTCGTGTGCGAGAATCTCCAGTCTGGATCGTTCTCAATCATCAGCATGCCCAGTCGCAAGGCGCTCTGGGCATTCAGGCGAGCCATGGTCGAATCTGCCAGCCCTTTGTGTGCGCGACTGTTGATACGTCCGACCAACACGGCTGACATTCCCAGTATGGAAACCATGGCGCCAACCATCACAACGGAGACGTACAGGCTGCCACGACGCTGTCGGCGCAGGGGGGACCCGAAGCTGGTTGGCGACATACGTTGGTTGGATAATTGTTTGAACATCATGAACCCGGGTAGACGGTGACCGTACTTGCTGCGGTGTCAGAGCCGCCGTGAATATCCTTGACTGTCAGAGTGATGGAGAACACGCTGACCGTGTCCTCCGCGTTCGTGAAATTGTGAGAAACGTTCGATCCGACCGCCATATTTCCGTTTCCTAAATTCCATTCGAACTCAAGCGGCTGCCCCTCAGGGTCCGACGAAGCGTCTGCGTCAAGCGTTACACTGACGCTTCCGGTGCCCGTCATCAGGTGGCTGCCAATGACGGCCGTCGGCCTCTCATTGGCAGGCGGCAGCTGGCCGGTGGTTGTAGATGTGCCGTAAGCTGGAATCATGCTGATCCACGCCTTGGTCTGTATGGCACTCACTTCAGCAACCGTTTCGTCATCATACTGCACAGTGACCGTGATCCGTTTGATTCCGGAATCGTCGGTATCCGCCAAAACCGTATTCAGATTGTCGGGGCTGACATGCTGGACAACCACCTGTCGTCTCCACCTGGCGTCATGGATCTTGACACCGTCACTGTTCTGAGGCGGCGATGCGACCCAGCCGTCGTAGTCATCGACATCGTCCCAGTCAGACCGGTTCGATGTGCCTTCCTGAGCTTCGTCGCCGAAGATCGGCGTCTGATTCGGATCGGAATAGTCCTGTTCCAGGATTTCCTCGATGAGATCTTCAGCCAGCAGCGTTGCCAGCGTCCTGTTCACCGAGCTTTTGCTGCGTTGCACCGACATCGCGAGACAGCGCAGAGAACTGACTACGATAAGGCCGACCAGCAGCGTTGATACGGAGACTTCAATCAGAGTGATTCCGCATCGCGGTGCGCCTGCGGCCCGGACGGCATTTGGATGTTGGATCTGCCTTCTCATTCCGCCACCTTCCCGACGCGTACTGACAGAAAGTCAAACTCCGCATTCTCATCCACTGCCCCAAAGACGATGCGCTTATTACCGGTCTTGCGGAGCTGCGTGACGATGCTTCGTCCCTGAAAAACGTCGTTAACCCAGACACCAGCCTGATTGTTCTCCGGATCCACAACCACGCGGAAGGCGACTATTTCGTCCGGCAGGTTGCTGATCAGGGCAAGCACCTGGTCAGCATCTTCTGCTGAGGCAACAACCGAAGCCGTCTGCCGGCCACTGGCCGTCCGTTCACTGGAGATGGTTATCAGGCCATGCGTTGAGTCGTCGTATCCGAACGGAATTCTGCAGACCGCCCCTTTTCCTGAGACGTTCGTGGTTGTTCCCCGACAATGAACTTCTGCTGTGACCAAACCTGCGAATTCGTTATCCACTGTGGTTCGATACCGGTGTCCGGCGGGGATTGCGAGAACGCCGTTGGACGGTGTGAGTGACAGGTTGGAGTCGCCAACATGCTCCCAGTCGTCGTTGCCGTCGTAATCTGTGTCTTCCGCCTCTACGGTGCCGGAATTGAAGTCGAGTTGCCAGGTGCCATCAACCTGTTCGGGCGTATTCATGAGGCGGATCTTCCGACTCACCATCATTTCAGATTCCGGCGTGGATATGCCCAGTTTGTAGCCGGCGATATAGTCGCGGACAACTTCGTGTGATGATGTGTCAACGGAGTGTCGCGTGCCTTTGATGGAATAGTACAGGCACGCGTTGGAATGGACTTCCCAGTCGTAGCCGAAATGCGACGTGCCCAGCAGGTGCCCGTTGTCTGTATATCCGTATGTTGCATAGGCCGCGCGGCCGGCCGTACCTGTTGTCTGGTCATCCACCGCAACGACAAGACAGACGTTCTGGCTCTTCAGCAGTCGTTCCGCCCCGGACATTGCGAACGACTTCCATCGAAATCGCGAATCCAATGATGAGACGTTAATTGAGGATTCGGCCAGTACGATGCTGGTCGGCAGTCCGTCTCCTGTGGCCAGACGAATCTGAATATTCAGTCGATCACCGGGTTGAACGACAGTGTTATAGGCACGTCGGAGCCTGACCCTGACTTCGGTGATGCTCCAGAGGGTCGTTCCGTCCGGGTGATCAACCGACACGTACTGGCCGACGGGGCTGTTCGGGCCCAGGTTCCACGAATGAGGCCATCCTGCTTTTGTCATTGACACCACCGTTGATTCAGCAGACTCGGACACTACTCCTTTGAGCGTTTCCGACACACCTTCCAGATCAGCCGTTATGGAAAACGAATTCACGCCATCCAGCAGAATCCCCGATGAGGCCTCTGTGCGGACGATCTGCCCGTCGTTGCTGTTCCACTCATAGCGAATGCGGTCCGGATCTCCGTCGTTGTCGCGATCCGCACATGCAAATTCAACGGCCGTCGCAGACTGATCGAGAACGTGAACGGCGGACTGCACTTCGTCCGCAAACAGGTGCGACGTCACTGCGATATCGAGTACCGCCTGCTGAGATTCGGACGGTGACATGGCCTCCGTTGCTATAAAAATTGCGGAGCCCAGGCCGACCATCAACATTGATGACGCGAAAACGCTGACTGTCAGTTCGAGCAGTGTAAAGCCGTCACGTTGAGCCGTCGCAGGACCTGCTGCGGAACGGGAATCAGTCCGATTCAGCATCAGCTGACTCCTTAGCTACGGTCAGTGCGCCGGAAGCTGCTTCGAGGTTTACAACCCATGACGACTGACCGGACGTGACCGTCAGCGTGCCGGATGTGCCGGGAAAGCCGAGCCCGTTAAACGTAACTGACTCAGTACCTCCCATATTGACGAGAGGAATCTCAGCCGAATACGGATAGTCAGCAACGTTCACCGAGTAGATCAGCGTTTTCAATTTCGGATCGGGGATCGTGGAAAAGGAGTAACGGTCATTCACGACGTCAAAGGTGACTGTCTCGCTGGTCCCCGTCGTTCTTGCATGTTTCTGAGCCAGACGCAGATCTGATGCGATCCGATTCGCCGCAGACTCAGCGCGGTAGTCGGACAGATTAGATACGATCCGCGGCGCGGCAACACCGGCCATAACGCCCATGATCATCATCGTCACGATGATCTCCATCATGGAAAACCCGTGGCGTTGACGGTCAGTCGGCACGAGAGACCACTGACAGATTCGGTGCGGCATCGGATTACCCCCCTATGACGTCACAAGGAAGAAGTGATTCGGAAATGCCCAGACATTCATCTTCAAACCGACCGTACTGCAGTACACTTTCTTTCTGAGTCAGCGGCTGGTCTTTTTTCTGACTGTACACCGTGCGAACATTCTGCATCGACGCGAAGAAAGCTTCCAGGACATCCGCGTCCCATTGCGTACCGGCGCCTTCCTGCAGGATTCGCTCTGCTTTGGTATCAGTCATGGCGTTCCTGTAGGGCCGACACGTCGTCATTGCGTCGTAAGCGTCGGCAACCGCCAGAATTCGTCCGGAAAGCGGGATCGTATTGCCTGTTAACTGCTCCGGATAACCCGTGCCGTCCACCCGTTCGTGGTGGTGCAGCACTCCCGGCAGGATCTTGCTCAGCTGCGGAACGGGAGAAAGAATGGCCTGGCCGGTAACCGGATGTTGCTCAATCTGCTCTCGTTCGGTTTTATCAAGCGGACCATTCTTCAACAGCACATGATCCGGGACTCCAATCTTACCGATGTCGTGAAGCAGTCCGGCAAGGTGAATGTCTTCACATTCTGTTTCTGGCAACTGCAGCTGTTCGGCAATGTATTTACTGATTCTGGCAACACGATCACTGTGCCCGCAGGTATACGGGTCGCGTGCGTCAAGTGCGTTAACCATGGCTTTGACGACGCCGACCAGCGTCTGCTCCTGTTCATCAAACAGGTCACAGTTGGCGGCATGTGTCGCGAGCATCACCGCAGCGGTTTCCATCAACGTTGCTTCGTGCGTGCCGAATTCTGACTCACTACTAAATACATCGGCCTTAGTACCGTCGGCCTTATGTCGCCGTCCCAGGGCAATCAGCCAGCCAAAGTGCTGCGCGTGAGTGCCGACACGGACGAGAACCATTTCATGAATTGTGTCTGGTAATTCAACGGATTGTGACTGACCTGCGGAGAACTGAGTATTGACAACAATGGCGTGACCTGTGGCCTGTTCCCGCAGTCGGTTTACCAGATCGATCGCCGATCGCTGTATTCCTTCAACGGACTGTACGTCTGAGTCAATCGCGACAACCTCATTAGTGACCCACTGCCCATCTTCCGCTTCCAGGTCCTGTAACAACAGCAGTGACTGTGCGTCCAGCAGGCTGCGCATCTTTGGCAGCATTCTGTGACACAGCAGTTCCAGCGGGTCGTCAACGCGACACGCAGCCACATCGTTCGCCATGATGCGGAACCAGCATGCTTCTTCCAGGTCGCCACTGACCTGCTCCAGGCAGAACTCCAGCTGTCGATCGAGGTAGTCGATCATGGTCTGCTGTTCCGTCTGCTTTACGGCAGCGCGGGCAGAACGCAGAACGGTCTCTCGGCTGAGCGATTCAACAACGGCGGACGCATCGAAAATTTCTTCGTCAACTGGCAACCCCGCAATCCTGAGATTCCATTGATTGGCCCCGAGATCCTCAATAAGGATTCCACTCCGACAATCGCAATTCTCGTCACAATCCGCAAATCGACACTCGGGCACATCCTCAGCCGCATGTGGAGTGAGTTCAAAGGCAACGCCGAACACGTCTGAGAGCATGTTCCCAAGCTGTTGCCTGGCAGCTATTACAGACGCAGCTGGATTATCGTTGGTGCAGTCTTTCACAATTCAAACGATCCGTTATGCACAAGGTGCGACCATCGGTATCAGGCTGTCGAGAGTCAGACACTTGCTCGAGTGGGGTTTGTCCTATGGCGAATTAACAGTAGTTGTTTTGGAGGACAAATGGTCGTAAACAGCAGGTAATATCGCATATCAACACCCTATGTCATGGCAGGCGAAGGGGAGCGAAATTTCGCCATGTGGCGTTAATTCCACAAAAGGACTGCATGTCTTCAATCGTGACATAGTGTTGGCTCGAGTGAACATTTCGACCATGTTTGCGGATTTTGATTCTCATCCAGTCAATACACTGTTGACCGAAAACCTGTACTTTGGAGCTAAAAATGCGACGTATGACCACAAGATCCACTGATCGTTCAGGGTTCTCACTTATCGAACTTGTTGTTGTGGTACTGATCATGGGGATTCTGGCGGCCGTCGCCGCTCCCAAGATCTTCGACAATATGTCGAGTGCGAAGGAAAGCAGCTCGAAGCAGTCCATCTCCGTCATCCGTAGCGCTATCGAGCTGTACCGGGCCAGTGAAGAGGTGTACCCGGCAGACCCTTCTGTCAACCTGGCGGACTACCTCAAAGGGTCATTTCCGAAGTGTGAAGTCCTTTCTTCCGGCAACAACACTGTCGAAGTGAAGACCGGTACTGATGCTCTCACTGTGGATGGCGGTTCGCCATGCAGTTGGCTGTATAACAGCACCACCGGAGAATTTCGGATTAACGACGCGGCCTACATTGCCTGGTAGGTGTCCTGCCGATATTGCTTCCGGCTGGAATTAGCTCTCTTCCAGCCGGAGTCTCTTCTTGTTGAATACAAATTCAATCAAAGAACAACTTCGTGATTAACACCTCAGAACATTTCAGGATTCTCGTTGCCGAAGACAACAGGGTCATGGGCAACGTTATCAAGTTTAATCTGGAACGATCCGGTTTTAATGTTGAACTGGTCTATGATGGAAGAACAGCAATCGAGCGGCTGAAGGCGGGTACATTTGACCTGGTCATTACGGACTATCAGATGCCCCACGCTTCCGGCGAAGACATCTGTCGTTTCGTGCGTTTCGATTCTGCCTGCAGGGAGTTGCCGATCATTCTTGTATCGGCGAAAGGAATCGAACTGCAGGCCAGAGAACTTATCGGCCCCGAGCGTTTCTCGCGAGTTATCTACAAACCATTCAGTCCGCGAGAGATTGTTAAGGTTACCTGTGAAGTGCTGCACTCCACGAGTGTTTAGTAGCTGCGAGCGGGCACCCCCGGGTCTGTTCAGATGTCAGAAGGATTCAATTATGCTGACCGCAGGAACTACTGACTCACTGTATACTCGAATCATCCACCGGTACTTCGGGTTTGGCCTGGCCGGTATCAGCATTCTGGTTTGCCTGTCGGTTCTGTCGACACCCGCACAACGCTCTACCTGGCTGCTTCCGACCGCCTGCGTGACTCCGCTGATCATTCTCTGGCTCGGCAGATTTGAATTGCGGCGAGTGCTTGCTGCTCCGGAACAGATTCTTTCTCAGTTGTCGAAGCTGCCGCATCATTCTGCTGCTGCAAGCGACAAACTGATACCGGTTCCGGAAGCGGAACCTTCTGCCGCCGGCTGGAATCAACTGCTGCAACAGCTTTATACCGGTGGCATGTCCGATGCACTGGAACAGAAGCTCAGCCAGGCAATGCAGTCCGGTAAAGAAGGACGAATGGCGGATGTCCTGAATACGCTGGGTGACGGGATTGCCGTAACTGACGAATCCGGCACGATTGCCACCGCCAACCATGCGCTCAGGGCATTGCTGGCGGTTCCGTCCGAATCTGAGCTCGATCAGGAAAACGTTTATGCGCTGCTAAGACGTCAACTGGGCGAAGATCATGCAGCGCTGCACCCGGCCGCCGCCGACTCACCTCGCAGACGTTTCGAAATCCAGTGCACCGATGATGTCAGTGATGGCGTCTACAGAGTTTCCTGTGCACCACTGCTGACAGAAAACGGGAGTTCGGACGCGTACGTCTGGACAGTCCGCGATATCACTCAGCAGAAGCTGGCTGAACAAATGCGGACCGAGTTCGTTGAAACGGCGACTCATGAACTGCGGACGCCGCTGGCAAATATCCGCGCATATGCGGAAACACTGCAACTGGCTGACGACGTACCTGTCGAACAGCAAAAACAATTCATCAACATCATCAATGCGGAATCAACGCGGTTGGGACGTTTCGTGGACGAGCTGCTGAATCTCAGCAAAATGGATGCTGGTTCCATTACCATCTCGCGACATGAAACCGACTTTGAACGTTTGCTGCAGGAGTCGATTGAACACACGCGCCCTCAGATCGAGGCCCGGCAGCTGGTTTTTGAGACCCAAATTCCTGCCAAACTGCCCCACCTGAACGTGGACAAGGACAAAATCGCTGCGTGCCTGGTCAACCTGCTGGGTAATGCGGCCAAATATACGCCCGACGGTGGCAGTGTTCGCGTGACTGTCGAAGAGAATGCGAAGGAACTCTGGATACGTGTGGAAGACACCGGCTATGGGATTGCTGAAGACGAGTTGCCGCGAGTCTGTGCCAGATTCTTTCGCAGTGCGGATGATCGCGTTCGCGAAGAATCGGGCAGTGGACTGGGCCTGGCCTACACGCAGGAAATCGTTCGGCTGCACGGAGGACGGCTGACCGTCAAGAGTAAGCTGAATGAGGGATCTCAATTCACGCTGCACCTGCCACTTTAACACAGGAGAATCCCCATGTGGGAAAAGTCACGGCACGGTGCGATTGATGTTATTTCCGGTACTGAACCACTGACGCTGGAAACCTGTGACTCATTGCGCAGACTGCTGGAAGATTGTGTGAACGATGGTCAGCCGCAACTGGTACTTGACTTCCAGCAGATCCCCCTGATTGACAGTGCCGGACTCGAGTTGCTGCTGGACATTCGTGAATCGTGTGTGCGTCGTGGTGGCCAGTTTCAGTTGGCAGCGCTTAATACACTGTGTCTGGACATTCTGCAGGTCACGGGTATCGCATCACAGTTTGAACTCTATGACGATTCGGTCGCGGCAGCAGGGAGTCATGTCCAATGACGATGCTGGTCGAACCACGAAAAAATTCCGATACGGGGCGGTCTGGGACTCCCGTCCACTGGAGTCCCCGTCTCGAACCGCTGGGCGATCGCCTCGTTCGCGCCGGTCTGCTGGCGGCCGAAGATCTTGAATCGGCCTTGTCCGAACAGTCTTCTCGACAGACGCGTCTCGGTGAGACACTGATCGATCTGGGATTTGTATCCGAAGACGAATTGGTACCACTGATGGGACAACACCTGGGTGTCCCTGCGGTTCGACTGCGTGAAGGCCTGATCGACCCGGAGATCGTTCGGCTGATCTCCCGTCCGCTGGCAGAAAGTATTCACGCGATCGCAATGTTTCGCATTCGTGACACGTTGACGGTGGCCCTGGCGGAACCTCAGGATCTGACCATCGTGGATGAAGTCGAACGGGTGACCGGACTTCGAGTACATCCCGTTTTCGCATTACGTACCACCATCGAAAAGCTTCTGCCACGATGTTACGAAGAAGATTTTTCGGTCGACGCCGTCACGGCCGACATAGATCAGGATGCTGTCGAAGTTGAATCACAGACAATCGAAGTCAAGCTGGATGACCTGCAGTCGATGGCGGATGGGAGCCCGGTCGTCAGCCTGGTGAACTACGTCATCGTTCATTCCGTTCGTCAGGGCAGCAGCGACATTCACATTGAACCGGGCCAGCAGCATTCGATGGTCCGATTTCGGGTCGATGGCCAGTTACGAGAAGTCCTGCGACCGCGCAGCGACATTCATCCTGCGATCGTATCACGCATCAAGGTGATGGCCAAAATGGACATCGCCGAACACCGCGTTCCTCAGGACGGCAGAATTCGAGTTCGCGTGGAGAACCGTGAAATTGACCTGCGCGTCTCTACACTTCCCACTGTGCTTGGTGAAAAAGTGGTGATGCGGGTCCTGGACCGTCGCAACGTGACGTTTAATCTGAACGATCTGGGTGTACCCGACCATCAGCTGGGGGATGTTAAAGATATGCTTGCCCGCCCCTATGGCCTGGTGCTGGTCACTGGCCCGACGGGCAGCGGTAAAACGACAACGCTGTATTCCGCGATGGAACTGATTAAGTCGGTGCATAGAAATATTGTGACGGTTGAAGATCCCGTCGAATATCAACTGGAACTCATTAATCAGGTGCAGGCGACCGGAAGTCGCAACATGACCTTCGCCAACGCTTTGCGTTCCATTCTGAGACAGGACCCCGACGTCATCATGGTGGGGGAGATCCGTGATAAAGAAACGGCTGAAGTCGCGATTCAGGCGGCTCTGACCGGCCACCTGGTGCTCAGTACGCTTCATACGAATGACAGCTGTGGTGCGGTGACAAGACTGCTGGACATGGGCATCGACAACTTCAAAATCTCTGCATCACTCGTCGGCGTCATTGCGCAACGGCTGTTGCGAACCATCTGTCCCAACTGCCGCACCCACTACTATCCCACATCTGACTATCTGAAGATGCTGAATTATCAGGGAGACCAGCGTCGCTCTTTCCATCGCGGAGAGGGATGTTCTCAGTGCTATGACACTGGATTTCGCGGCCGACGGGGCGTCTACGAAGTGCTCAACGTAAACCGGGAAGTCCGTGAGCTCATCTCGCACGAACCGGACATCGAACGACTGCGTGACGCTCACGTAAGAAACGGCGGATCGACGCTGATGTCAGAGGGCATTCGCATGGCGGAAGAAGGATTAACCAGTCTCGACGAAGCCGCTCGAGTCGCGTTTGCTGAATAGGCGTTGAATTATGGATTTCAGTTACATAGCCAGAAACACTTCCGGCGCCGCGGCGAACGGCGTGATCACCGCCGATTCTGTTGCTCAGGCGCGGCAGTTGCTGCGCGGTAACGGACTGTTTCCATTGTCACTGACATCAACATCGCATTCTACGGTCATTCGGCGCCGCAACTCGCCACGCCGCGGCAAAAAAATTGCACAGACGGAACTGCTGCTGCTGACGTCGCAGCTGAACATTATGTGCAAATCCGGCGTGGATCTGGCAGACGCACTAAAGAGCGCGGCAGAAGAATGTGCGAATCCGATTCTGAAGAATTCACTGCAAGTCATATACGATGACGTTGCGGCCGGCGATTCTGTCTCCTTCGCACTGCAAAAACACTCCGCAATCTTCGGCGAAACCTACATTGTTGCCATTCAGGCCGCAGAAGCGTCCGGTCAGATGACTGAAGTTCTTGATCGCCTGACGACGCTGCTGCGTTTTGAAATTCGAATGAGAAATACAATCAAGTCGATTCTTACATATCCGGTCATCCTGTTATTTGTAGCACTGATGGTCAGTGCCGCATTAATTCTGTTTGTGCTGCCGCAGTTCGCCACCGTCTTCGAGAATCTTGAAAAACCGGTGCCGCCTTCAACACAGTTCCTGCTGGATATTTCGGTTCTTGTGCGAAGCCATTTTATGTACCTGGTGCCGGCCCTGATTGTCTTGGCGGCAGGTGTGTGGAAAGCGATGACTCTGGACAGCGTAAAGCTGTTCCTCGATGGGCTTTTGCTCAGGATGAAGGGGATCGGACCGGCCATGCAGAGTTTGGCGGCGGGACGCGTGTTCACATTAATGGGCACCATGCTGCAGAGTGATATCCCGCTGCTTGAGACATTGGGGCTCTGTCGCACGGCTTCGCGAAATCTTCTGCTGCAACAGTTATTCGGTCAGCTGGAAGATGATGTCATCCAGGGGCGAGGCATTGCGCCAGGGCTGTCCACCGCCAACTGTATTCCCCGGGGAGCGGCACAGATGATTGCCACTGCCGAACGCAGTGGTCGCCTGGCGGAAGTTATTCACACGGTGGGCGGATTTTACGAAGAAGAGGGCGAACGGCAGATTCGACAGGCCGTCAAGTTTCTTGAGCCCGCCATCATTCTGACTATGGGTGTATTTGTCTCATTTGTTGTGATGTCAATTATGCTGCCACTTCTGGACATCAGCAACGTCGGTTAATCACTGCTTCCTCGCAACTTCCTTAACTACTGAATCAGATACTGGGGCCGCCTGTCAGAAACGACCGAAGTGTTTCAGAACGATCGCTCACCCGTGTTTCCGGGATCCTGGTTCATGCGTTCAACGGGACAGAAAAATGAAAACGAAAGACTCAAACAGATTGACGATGCTGCTGCTCGGACTTGTGATCGGGTGGTGTGTGAATGCCGTCACATCGCTGCCGATGGTAACCGCCGATGTGCGACAGCAACAGGATTCAAAGGTCGCATTTCAAAGTGGAGGCCAAAGATCCGTCGCGATTCTTGAGAAGATTTCCAAACAGATCACCACACTTGATCAGCGACTGGCGAAGATTGAAGCGTCGGTCACAGGAAAGAGATCCGGCAGATAGACGCGAGGCGAACGCCCTGTTCGACACCACCACTACGAACCCCGTGTCTGTATTTTGAACACAGAACTTCATCGTAATGATCAAACTGTCAACAATCAGAAAACGACGCTCGGCAGGCGGCAATCGACGCAACACGCTGGGTATCGACATCGGTACCGGTGCCATCAAAATGGCACGCGTGGTGTGGCAGGGCGAACGCTGGACTGTTGGCAATCAACTGATTCTGCCGATCTCGACGAAGTCGAGGGATTTTCCCCAGGAAGTCCACGATGGATTTCTGAGCGAACAGCTGAAGCCGTTGCAGGAACGCCCTTTGGCGCAGCAACACGACTGCGCCTGCGTATTGCCCATGTCACTGACCGATCTGCGTTCAGTTGACGTACCACAGGGCACTGAAAGCGATGTCGAACAGATGGCACTGGAGTCACTGAAGGATCTCTATCCTGATGACTTTGACGACCGTATTACCGGACTCTGGCGCCAGCACGATGCCGGACCTGACCTGGCTCACGTGGCCAGTCTGTCGCTGCCGGACATGCTGGCTGTGAGTATCGTCGAACAGCTTTCGGCCTCCAGGCTGAACTGCGGAGCCATTGACGCACTTCCGTTCGCTCTGGCGCGAGCGGCAGATATGTCACTGACTGGCCGCAGTGATCAACCCATCGCGTTGCTGGACTGGGGCCACACGTCTGTCACATTCGTGATTTCGCACAAGGGCCGACCGGAATTTGTACGGACGTTCAGGGAATGTGGTGGTCTTCGTTCAATTGAGGCCATCGCGCAGGGACTTTGTCTTGACCACAGTGATGCCCTGAACGTACTGACGACGTTTGGCTTGCCTGGTGATAGCGGCGCCGCGACCGTCGCTGAGACCATTGATTCCCTGATGGCTCCGGAACTCCATCGGATCAGTGCCGAACTGCGCAAGACACTGCTTTATCTTCAGCATCACGTCTCGGCACTCGTCCCCTCCCGCCTTATTCTGTTTGGCGGTATGGCTACCATTCCGAACGTGGCATCCGCTGTCCAGGCTTACAGTGACGTGGAAACGTCGGTCTGGTCTTTGACCGGAGATCACACCAACAGGTGTGATCCTCTGTATGCGGTGGCCATGGCGGCTTCAGTCGGGGAGCTGTCGCAATGACATCACCACCGAATCTGTTACCAGAGAGCGTCGTGCACCAGCGTTTTCTGGCGTCGCGGCTCAAACGATGGTCCATTGTCTGCCTTATCGTTTTCCTGACGACCGTCTTCATCTGTGTTTGGCATTTACAAGTGCTTACGGACCTGGAATGGACGGCAGCCAGACTTGCCGCAAAAAGCGGTCCGCTGCGTGGGCTCGTGGCGGAACAGCAGCAAATGACACATGATATCGAAGCAATGAGGGAGCGAGAGTCGTGGCTGACGGACTCCGACAGCAGTCAAGTCCTGCAGCTGCTTGGCATCATCAGCTCGGCGACTCAGAAGAACAACGGGCGAATCAGTGTGCAGACGTTGAATATGACATCCATCGACCGACCGGTCACACGCAGCCCTGACGATGACGATGACGATGACGATGACGATGACGATGACGATGACGATGCCCAGGAGCAAAGAATACAACTGGACCTGAATGGAATTGCTGTGAACGATCTGGCTGTTGCGTCCTTTGTCGCCTTTCTTCGCGAATCCGATGTCTTTGAGTCAGTCGAGCTGAAGTCTTCCGTCAGCCAGATTTTTGATAATCACGAAACGCGCGGCTACGAAGTTACGTGCATCTACTAACGACAGATCAATGGCGAATCCCAATCTCACACTAAGTCTGAAGCAACGACGCATTACGGTTCACTTTGTGGGCCTTGTCGTATCGGCAGCGATCGCAACGGCTGGATCTCTGTTTTGTTCCACCACTTCGAACGAACAGCAGCAGTGGAAGAATTCGATCCTTGCTGACTCCGAATTGCTCGAACAGCAGTCGACACTGGTTGCTGCCGGAAAAATCACTGAGCGTGATCTGCACACGATGACGCAAAGACTTGACGAAGTGACGGCTCTTATTCCGGTCCACCCGGAAAAAGGGCAGTTCCTTGAGCAGGTGTCGAAGCTCGCCGCTGAATCTGTTCTGATAATGCAGAATTTCGATCCCGGGTCGCCCGAGGAAAATGATCGTGTCCAGCGAATTCGCGTCCTGTTGACAGGCGAAGCCTCGTACAAAGGCATTTGTGCATTTCTGCACGGTCTGAAAACGCTGCCTCGGCTGACGCACGTCTCAGATCTGCACATCTCTCCGATCACAACAGAAGGCAGGCATCCTGTAAGTATGGAGTTATCAATTTTCTTTGCCGCTGATTCCCGTAGCGTCGTTACAAGGGTAGCCATCCATGACTGAAACTGAAAGCAGAAACGAAAAAACGAGAATCGCCCTGATTCCAGTTCTGGGACTGGTGCTTCTGTATGTTCTGATGGGTGGTGAGGACACCAGCGGATCACAGGCCCTTCAGTTGGTGCAGCAACCCGATGCCGCATCCGGATGCTCCGTACCAAAATCCGATAGCGCGAAGAGTATTGGTGAGGTTATCTGGCCAGGGCGGTCGTTGCAGGAGATCGTCGCACATAACCCGTTCGAACTGATGGACCCTCGTGCAATCCTGGACGCTGACTTCAAAAGGTACGGTATCAGAGAACAGACACCGATGAAGGAAGTCGACATGGTCGTATTCTTAGAGAACGACGTTGATATTGCAGACGCCATGGAACTGCTGACGGCAGATTCACGGGACTCTGTGGTACAGAACGGGCCGGAGACCAGCACCAAGGATGACGTTATTGCTGTATCGGACCCGACGGCTGTTGCCGCAGCAGAAGCAAGGCGGGACAGAATCATAGCGTTTCAACGGCGAATTCGGGAACTGCAAAATACGCCGGTCACGATGTTCATGACCTCTGCACGCGGAACATCTGCTCTGATCGGCAACCGAAAGATCGCTGAAGGAGAACTGCTGGAAGACGGAATACTTGCTGTGTCAATCAATCGCAACGGCATTACGTTTGAAATTGTTGACGACACGGATTCTCAATGAAACAGTGCCTTTCAGACATCATTACTCTGCATAACGTCCGGACCTGATATGCCTAACGATTTACCATTGCCTGATGATCTGTTGCATTTGCTGGAAAAACGTCGATCGAGGGAACGGCGCGAACGCCAACGCCGCGCCGCAGAGCCGAATGCTACCGACGTACCCCGCGCGACTGAAAAACGATCGGGCGACGATCGCCGGGAAGAAAAACGGCGTCAGGATGAGTGAACTGCCCCGCCAAGGTGTACTGACACGCGCTGCTGCGCCTTGACCGGCGCATACATTCGCCGTGACTGCGTGCGGTATGGTCTGAGCAGCCGGAACCGAGCAGGACCCCCGAATTCCCTGTTTATCTGTGGGGCAGATGGGCCCAATCCGGCGCCCAATCCGGCGCCCGACCCGCGACAGACGGGCCGTCTGCAGGCCATTTTGAAGGAATCTCAGGCCCCCCGGCAGCTCCGGGGCCATCGCTGCCGGGGGGCCTGATCTGAGAATCCCGTAACTCACAGGGCTGATCGGGTTTACACAATTTCTTAAACCCGATATATCTTCCCAACTGAAGTTCGGAGCGACTGTTTCCGAAAGCAATGCTGCATCGATACTAATATCTGATTTCGTACCAGACGTCGGTGCGCGAAGATCGGAAAACACACCGGAGGAGACTTAAGTGGCTGTCGAAGAAGAAGTAATCGGAATTGTCAGCGACCAGCTGGATACACCCAAAGAAGATATCGCTCGTGAAAGTTCGTTTGTGGACGATCTGAAGGCGGATTCACTCGACATTGTCGAGCTTGTGATGGCTCTCGAAGACGAGTTTGACATCAAGATCCCAGATGAAGACTACGACAAAATCAAGACTGTAGGCGACGTAATCAATTACGTTGAGTCGAAGTCCTGATTGATGTCCCGACGCAGGGTTGTTGTCACGGGGACGGCAGCCGTCACCGCTCTTGGATGTGACCTTCCCGACGTGTGGAACAGCGTATGCAAAGGTCACAGTGGAGTTACCCTGTTGCAGAGATTCGACTGCAGCGGGGTTCCTGTGCGCATTGGCGGTGAGATCGCGGACTTTGACGCGCATGCTCAGATAGAAATCGAAAGCAAGGTGGTGCGCCGCATGGACCGCTTTGCTCAGTTTGCAGTTGTTGCCGCTGATAAAGCCGTCCGCCAAAGTAACATCGACTTCTCAATGGTTGATCCCTGCCGTTGCGGAGTTCTGATTGGCAGTAGTGTCGGTGGTCTGGACGAAGTTGAGAATCAGCACTCGATTCTGTTTCAACGGGGGCCGGAACGAGTATCTGCGTTCATGATTCCCCGGATCATGATCAACTCTGCCAGCGGAAACGTTTCGATACGTTGGGGGCTTCGCGGTCCCAGTTCCGCAGTGGCCGCAGGCTGTGCGTCCGGGACTCAAGCGATCGGCAACGCCTACCGAATGATTCAGTCGGGAATGGCTGATGTCATGATCACCGGTGGAGCTGAAGCTCCATTGACTCCGCTGGGAATTTCCGGGTTCGCCCGCACGACGACGGTTTCGTCAGCGAACCAGACGCCGGAGGTTGCCAGTCGACCTTTCGATCGTGACCGGGACGGTTTTGTGCTGGCCGAAGGAGCCGGCATACTGCTGATCGAGGAACTGGAGTCGGCGAGAAAACGGCGAGCTCAGATTCTGGCTGAAGTCGTCGGGTACAGCCAGAATGCAGACGGCACGCATCTGATTGCTCCTGACAGGACATGTGCTGCCGCTGCCCGGACCATGCAGGCTGCGTTGCGGGATGCTCAGCTGAACGCTGAGCAGGTTGATTATATCAATGCCCACGGAACAGGAAGTCCACATGGCGACCATGCGGAGTTCGTGGCAATTCAGTCCGTCTTCGCTGCTCATGCTGGCGAAGTCGCGGTGTCCAGCACAAAAGGACAGTTAGGTCATTTGCTGGGCGCTTCGGGCGGTGTCGAATCCGCATTCTGCGTGCGGGCAATTGAAACTCAGACCGCTCCGCCGTCAGTTAATCTCGATATGCCCGACGATGGCTGTTATCTCGATTTTATACAGGATTCGGCCCGCACCATGCCCATTCGCGTGGCGATGAAGAACAGCTTTGCCTTTGGCGGTCACAATGCCTGCCTTGTCTACGCCGCACCTGGTTAGAATAATCCGTCCAGCAATGTTCGGACGCCACAATCCCTCGCAACTGCGATCGCTGGCCGAAGAACGGTGTGTCCGTTAAAACCCGGCAGAAAGGCGGGAATCGAAATGGCGATTTATGGAACCGCTCTGCTGTCGATCTGTCTGCTGAGCGGATTGATTGCCGGCAAATTGCTGGGAATTCTTGTGGGTGTTGAGGCAAATGTCGGCGGGGTCGGCATCGCGATGCTGCTGCTGATTCTGACCTGTGATCATCTGCAGCAGTCCGGGCGGATCCAGCCTCCCAGCAAGAGCGGCATTGTCTTCTGGAGTGCCATATACATCCCGATCGTCGTCGCGATGGCGGCCAGTCAGAATGTGCTGGCGGCAATTACAGGTGGCGCTGTCGCAGTTGTTGCGGGCGTACTGACCGTTGTCGCCAGCTTTGCGATGGTGCCGCTGATCGGTCGTCTGGGGGAATCAGACACCGATCCCCCGCGGTCCGGAACCAGCTGGCCGAGAGATCCGGAATGATGGAAGTTCTCGAATCGCTGCATGGCATACTGACCAGATACTCGCTCGTCACGGCGTTTGCTGTGATCGGGTTCACGGTGTGGATTTCCTATCGCCTGTCAGAACGTCTCACCCGCGGGCGGCTGCACGGATCGGCCATTGCCATTCTGCTTGGGCTGCTGCTGGCGTGGATTGGCGGAATCAGCACAGGTGGAAAGAAGGGAATCGCAGATATTGAAGTGCTGTCCGGAATCGGGGTGATGGGCGGCGCTATGCTGCGAGATCTGGCGATTGTCGCCACTGCATTCGGCGTGCGGATGGACGAATTCCGCAGGACAGGAGTCAGCGGTATTCTGGCGTTGTTTATCGGTGTCCTGATGTCCTTCGCCGTCGGAGCGTGTGTGGCGTGGGCCTTTGGATACCGCGACGCAGTCAGCATGACGACGATCGGTGGCGGAGCAGCAACGTATATTGTCGGTCCGGTGACCGGTAACGCACTGGGAGCAGATTCGGAGATCATAGCGCTCAGTATCGCCGTCGGGCTAATCAAGTCCATCCTGGTCATGACGACCACTCCGTTTGTGGCCGGCTGGATCGGACTGAACAGTCCCCGGTCCGCGATGATTTTCGGAGGCCTGATGGGAACAACCAGTGGTGTGGCTGGAGGACTGGCAGCAACAGATCCCGAACTGGTTCCCTACGGTGCGATGACAGCAACGTTTTACACAGGACTCGGATGTCTGCTGGGGCCGCTGGTTGTGTTCTTCGTCATTCGGGCCGTAGTGTGAAACCGCGAGCACGTCGATCAAAACTCATTCAGCGTCTCATTCTTACTGCGTGTACCCAGTCCACGCCAGATGCTCTGGTCAATATTTTCGGAAACAAACCTCGCAGAACCATCGACCAGAGCCACCTGAACGCCACCCTTGTGATAACTGCGTGACGTAACGATCGCGTAGCTGCGAACACCGTTGATGCCGTTGCGCCCTTCCTGCCATGAGTTGTAGTCGCAGTCAGGCAGCATAGTGGTCCCGTCGGAACAGGAGGTCGCCGCATTGGGCTGCATTGTTGTGGTGATCCCGTGATGGTGGACGCGACCATCCGGCCATTCGGTGTGGCCCGTGTTTTTGAACTGCATACCGCTGGCGATGATAGTTTCGGCTTCACTGACGGTTTGCGGAGCAGTTACGGACGACGGGCCACCGTTGCGACGGTAGGGTGTCCATGCTCGGACCTCGGCGACAAGAATGGTGTTGCTGGTGCCATCCGTAAACGCTGTCATGCGAAGTTTTGCGTTGGGGTAAAAAGCACCGTCGCCGCCTTTCCCCGTCGACGGGTCAAAGACGAACCACGTTCCAAAACTGAAACCGTAGTTGGTCGGGTACAGTTTGGGCCGCCCGGCGCCAGGATCCCTGGCAACGTCACTCTTCGGATCACTCGGGCACGCATACACCGGAATCTTCAAGCCATCGATGGCATCCTGGAAATCCCACGCCGTCGTCAGATCGACCGAATTGTACAAGCTGCCCTGGTCAAGAAACGGCAGAATCCGGCCGTGAACTCCCCAGCTTCCGTTGTTCCCCGTAGACACTGCGGCCACATCAAGGCAGGCGCTGGGTGGCAACACGGTTGCAACGTCAACGTAGTTGTGGACGGCCAGAGCGATCTGCTTCAGATGGTTTCTGCACTGGATACGCCGCGCCGCTTCACGCGCCTGTTGCACAGCCGGCAGCAGCAGTGCGATCAATACTGCAATGATCGCAATCACCACCAGCAGTTCAATAAGTGTGAACGCGCGGCGTATTGTTCTGTATGACATCAATTCTCTTCCGGATGCATACGATTCTTTGTCGATTCAGATACCGCGACCAGTCACAAAAGGCCTGCCGACATCACGAATCATTCACCGCGTGAAAAACAGTCGTCTTTCCCGCATCAAAATTCACCGATGACATTTCCGTCGTTCCGCTGACCGATGTTTCGCCACGTGCCAAGGTCAATATTCTCGCTGATACTGCGACACGAACCATCAGCCAGCAGTGACTGCACGATACCAACATGCCAGCTGCGAGACGTCACGGCAGCATACGTCGGTCCGGTACAGGCCTTGTCCTCGCGACACGATGTATAGTCTCCTTCCGGCCCGGCCCCCCCGGGAACGACCACCTGAGCATTTGGCGGAAGAGTCACCGTCATGCCGGTCTGATGCACGCGACCATCAACCCACTCCGTGTGACCTGAGTTCGCTTTGTTGCTGCCGCCGGCACCGATCAACGCTTCCACTTCCGCGGGTGTTCCGGGAATCGTCGCTGTACCTGCACTGCCGTCACGATTGTACGGAGTGAATGCCTTCACTTCAGAAAAACAAAGAGTGTTACTCATGCCGTCTGTGAAATCTCGTGAGCCAAATCGGGAGTTTGGGGCGAAGGCACCGTCACCGCCACGACCAAGAACGTTCTGCCAGACTCTCCAGGTCCCTCCATTGAAGCCGTAGTTGACCGGATAGTGAATCGCCGCACCGGTCGAGCTGTCGATACGTTGGGTGTCATTGACTTCGCTGGGACACAGGTACCCCACAATTCGCTGAGTGGCGATTCCTTCGTTGACCGGATCCCCGTATGACAGTTTAAGGTCCATCTGGCTGTACAGGTTTGCTTCCTCCAGATACGGCAGGATCCTGGCATGAACCGACCATTCGCCTCCCGGAGTCCCGCTGGAAACACCGAGACCGTCGGA
>JAQWOH010000046.1 GCA_029245955.1 Fuerstiella sp.
CCCACAGCGGTTTCATTTGGTGTCACATGGTCTCAAACCGTCCCGCAGCCGTTTCAACCGGCTGGATGGCATGTCCTTTCACCACCGGGAGCCGACGCTTATCGTCATCCAACAGCAGACGCTTCTTTCCCGGCTTCTTCAGCAGGGCTTCGATCCGGCTATCTTCATTCGACCCCCGTAATATTCTTGATGCGTAGTTCTTTTCGACCACGGCCCAGCTTACTGACCGTGGCGGCGGTGTCTCCCTTCGGAACCAGCGATTTCAGGCTCGTTTCGATGAAACGACGATCGTCGTCCGAATACGAACCGTCTCGATGTGCAACAACGAGCTGCCGAACAATCAAAGCCAGATCGTGTAATGCAGCGTCCTGAAAGTGTGATGACAACAGTTTTAGTTCGTTCATATTGTCTTGATCGGGCGACGTCTGAGAGAATTTGTCCCAAGTGGGTTTGGCCCTGGTCTTGAGCGTTATGAGTCTTTGGTACTCGTCGGCGCTGAAGTTACCCTGGTATGACTCAATCATGAAAGGGTCGAATCGCCTGGCGTCTGCAAAAAAAGGCGCCGAAACATTCTGTCCGCGGCCTTCTTTTTCCCGCGCAACTGTGTCCAGGCAATAACCAAGTTCATAAAGAGCAAGTGAGTGTGATGGAACGACGCTCAACACGTCACGGTAAACTGCAACTGCCTGATCGTATTTCTGCAGGTCGTGAAGTTTTATGCCGTTTTGAATACCCATTTCACCAATGGAGATAACCCGGCCTGCCGAAATCAACAGTCTTCCCATCTCCTTCCTGAACGGCGTGTCGACTGGGGAATGCAGGGCCAGTTGCTGCGCGTAGAACGCGCGGTGGACCTGTCCATTCACGGCGTACAGCGATGCGTGAAACCACATGAGCAACGGATCGGCAGGTGCGATTTCGTATACCGCGGCCCAGTAATTCGGATTGTGAATCACCTGGGTTTCAACGTCGATCAGTTTCCACTTCTCGGGTGTCACGTCGGGATCGACATCAGCGAAAGCCGTGCGAAAATCACGCATAAAGACGTTCACTGCAGGAAACGTATCGGAGGGCGCATTTTCAAGTGTTTTTCCGATTCCATCCGCCAAGGCCCACCCATACCGCCGCAAACCGTTAATTTCTTTCGTCGCAGCCTCCTTTTTCCACAACGACACTTCCTGTGAAAAAGCCCCCGGCGACATCAGTGTGGCAATCGTAAACGCGAAAACCAGTATTCGGACAGCGGACTTTTGCATTATGAACAATTCCGGAATGGGCCTTTGACAAGGCATGGGCGCGTCTGCAGATATTCGAAACCCAATCCGGATTTCCAATGTCCGCCGACAGGAACGCACGGAAATTCACGCGAATTCCCTCCCTGCAACTTTTTAATAGTAGGCATTCTGTGTCGAAAACAGTTCCATGAAGTTGTCCATTTTCTCATAAATATTCGTTCACCGGACCTCCGGTCACTAAGCCGCGCATCGCTGACCGCCGTTCGTCAGAGACTTCTTCTGTTAAACCACACCGACCGATACGGACAGGCGTAACACATACACAACCCGGTGTGTCACACCCCGTAAGTCGCGTGTTTCACCGCGTTTTGAGTTCGGTGGAGTATTTTGCCCCTACGCGTCAACAACCTGTCCGCCCTTGATCAGGATGTCGAAAGGCTTTTCGTCGGTCGCACTGCAAAGTGAATTCGCCAGGACGCTGCATAGCAGCAATAATTGTGAGTACACGCATGGAGCGAATGCCCTTCAATAAGTTTCGTGATAATGATGGGCGTAGATTTCTTCACATTGAGCTCTCAGACTGGCATCATTGGAAAACTGATCGCCAAACCGATCAACGCTTAGCACTGCCGGATCAATCCATGGCTGGCGATCACAAATGATGTCGGCCACGATTCTGCCGGCACCCGGCGAACGGTCGATGCCACCCACTCCGCATGCGGAAAGCACGACCAGGCCTTTCAGTCCGTCGGGTTCAGACAGCACAAGTCGGCCGTCCGGAGACACAGTCGGCAGACCGCGGCGTTCCTGAACGATGGTGGCACTTTCAAGCGCCGGGAAGAATTTCTTTGTCTGATCTCGAAGTTGCTGATAGTAAACCGGATCGGCTTCGAGCGCGGCGATTTCGAACTTCCGATCAAAGTCATTCATATCAAAACTCAGCGGACGATATCCGTATCCTCCTACCAGCAGACCGCCCGCTTCGTGCCTTACGTAGAGCTGCGGTTCTGTAAATCGGACAATCGGCTGATTCGGCAACACGTCGGCGATGGGTGTTGTGACAAATGCCTGATGGCGCACGGGAACAGTACGAAGGTTCAAACCATGTTGTTGAGCGAATTGCCGAGTCCATGCGCCCGCCGCAAGGACAACCCAGTTGGCTTCGATGCTGCCTTCGCTGGTTCGCACTCCTGTGACCCGACCGTTGCTGACGATCAATCCTGTTGCATTCACTCGCGTGTGAAACGCGGCACCGCGGTCCCTGGCTGCTGCAGCATATGCCACTGCAACGGACTTTGGTTCAACGTACCCGTCACGAGGAATCAGCAGAATCTGACTGTCTTCCTGGGGTTGGAACGTCGGTACGAGTTCTCTTGCCCGTTCCGCGGATATGAATTCGACGTCGCCTTCCAGATCTGTCGCCGCCTGCAGTCGAGCCGTCAGATCGTTCTGATATTTCTCCGTCAGCGCGACGCGCAGGCTTCCCGTTTGACGAAAATCGATGGCGTGGCCGGTCCTCTGTTCGAAGTTCTCAAAGAACTCTATGCAGTACCTGCCAAATTCGAAGGCGAAGCGGTCGACATTCAGGTATCCCGTCTGTCCTGCGGCCTGTGGAGTCGTTCCGCTGGCAATGGGCCCACGGTCAATCAGTGCGACGCTGCTGTGACCCGCGTCCGTCAGATGGAAGGCAGCACTTGTTCCAAGCACTCCGCCTCCGATGATGACCGTATCCACAGACTTCGGCAACCTGATCATTTTTCTTCCCGTGGATTTGGCGGTGTGTATGGATTGTCGCTGGTGGCCTCATCGTCGGTGCGGACGGAAGGCTGGTCGCTCGGAACGGCGGAAGCTGTTTTGGTTCGGCAAGAAAATCGTTTGATCGGCTGCCAGATCAGCAACAGCAGGATAGCCGCCGCAGATGTCAGAGAAAGATAGTGCAGTACTGTGAGCAGCCATGCGGGTATCATTGGATGGCCTCCGCCTTGCTGTCATCGCACGGTCGAAACAAAGGACCGTGTGCCCATAGTCGAGTGATTGGCGCTGCGACAAGGAACACCAGGACTGCGGCAACGAAACCAAACAGCGCGGGGCCGATGTCGCCGGGAGACTTCAAAACGAACCGCCACACGACAGCTCCGACGGCACCCGCAATCATGGAAGCAACGGCGGCGTGAATTCGAGTCGGCTTATACCAAAACACGGCAACGAGAAATGGCAGCACCATTGTCGGAGCCCAGAAGTCGTAGACGAAGACCAGAATGTCGGCGACATTGCTGAAGAACCATGCGCAGACGGCACCTGCGGCGCCGAGGATTAAAGTTGTTCCCTGAGCGACTCGCAGCAGTTGACGATCCGTTGCCATCGGGTTGATGTGCCGACGATACGTGTCTTCCATGACAACCGTCGCAAGGCTGGAAAGGCAGCTGTCGGCCGACGACATGACCGCAGCGATGATGGCGGCAATCATGACCCCGGCAAAAATCGGGTGGAATGTGACTCGCACCAGTGTCGGAAACGTCACCTGATGGGCCTGCGCCAGCGCGTCTTTTTCTGCCAAAGATTGACCGCTTTGTGCGGCCTCATCCAGCAACTGTTGCTTCTGGTCGCCAATCGCCGCCTGTACGTCGGGATTGATCTGGGCCGACGTTCCCAGAATGAATGTTGCAATTGGCAGGAACACAATGAGGAAACTTCCTGCCCCGGCGACGCCCCATTTTGCGTGCTGACTGTCCTTGGCAATGAAGCACCGCACGACAAAGGGCGGGATAAATGTCTCTCCCAGCAGAAATGCGAAAAACAAGCTGAACAGTTTCATTCCGGACCAGTGACCGGTGATATGAAACTGGCCGTCCTGCGCGGCTGACTGCATCGCTTCAAAGCCTCCGCTCTGAGACAGCAGGATTGCCGAAGCCACACCGATACCAAAAACCAGGATGACAAACTGCACGACATCCGTGGTGACCACCGCCCGGATTCCCCCGACCGTGGAATAGAAAATCGTCACAGTGGCTCCGATTAACAGCGCTGTGCCGTACGGCACACCCAGAATCGTATTTGTCACCAGCCCGATTGCCGCCATTTGTGCCGCCAAAGCACCCACCAGAAACACAACACAATTGATAACAGCCAACTCACGAGCCAGTGGGCCGAATTTCAGGTGAAAGTAATCGCCCACGGTGATTAGGTTGAGTCCCCGCAGTCGCGGCGCGACGAAGAGGCCCGTGAATATCAGCTGCAGATGCCACGCACACGTGACGACCGCTGCGGCGATTCCGACCTGGCAGACCTTTGAAACAAACCCGACGGATGCTCCTCCACCGATCATTGTCGCGGCCGTCGTGGCAAGGACGACTATCCACGGAACATCTCGACCGGCCAACGTGTAGTCGTTCGATGTTTTCACTTTCCGGGCGGATCGAATACCAATCCCCAGCAGAATCACGAGGTAGGCGGCCAGCATTGTGTATTCGATGGTGTGGTCGGCAGATTCCATACGCTATACCAGAATCTCGTTAACAACGCGTGGTTCGTAGACTCCGGTCAGGCGTTCTTCCAGACCATTACGCGGATACGTCAGTTGTTTGTGATTAAGTCCCAGCAGGTGAAGAATCGTAGCGTGCAGATCCGGCACACTGACGCGATCTTCCACTGCAGAGTAACCAAATTCGTCTGTTGCGCCGTGAATATGTCCGCGTTTGACTCCGGCACCCGCCATCCAGATCGTAAATCCCTGCCGCCCGTGATCTCGCCCGTTCTTCGATTGTGAAATCGGAAGTCTGCCAAATTCGCCACCCCAGATGACGAGTGTATCGTCCAACATGCCTCGCTGTTTCAGATCAGCGAGCAGAGCGGCCACAGGCTGATCAGTGCGAGCGCAGGCCCCGCGGATTCCACTTTCCAGTCCGGAATGGTTGTCCCAGATTTGTCCGTCGATGAACAACTGCACATATCGAACGCCACGTTCGACCATTCTTCTTGCCAGCAGACATCGACGGGCATACGAATCAGTAGACTGGCCACCGACGCCATAGGCCTGCTGGGTCGCTTTCGTTTCCTGAGACAGATCGAGTGCTGCTGTCGCTGAGAGCTGCATTCGTGCCGCCAGTTCGTAACTGGCAATGCGAGCGTCGAGTTCAGGTTCGCCCGGCCGCGCGGTTCGGTGAGCCTGATCGATCTCCGTCAGCAGTCTGCGACGGAGATCCTGCGCGGCCTGAGGGGCCTCACGCACGGGATTCAGATTCCAGACCGGGACGCCGGTCGCTCGAAAACGAGTTCCCTGAAACTGAGGCGGCAACCAGCCCGAAGACCAGTTACGTATGCCGTCTATCGGTAATCCTTTTGGATCATCCAGCACAACATAGGCGGGCAGATCTCGGCTTTCAGATCCCAGTCCATAGACAACCCAGGACCCGATCGTTGGCCGGCCGGGAATCGTTCGGCCCGTGTGCATCATCCACAGAGCCGGCTCATGATTAATATGTTCCGTCCACATGGACCGAAGTACACAGACCTCGTCAACCTGCGTTGCCAGATGAGGCATGACTTCGCTGACGTCAATTCCGGACTGCCCGTACTTTGAAAACCTGAACGGACTCTTAAGAATCCCGCCAGCCTGTTGGGGCTGCTGAACGTCGATGACACCGGGGAACTTTTGCCCGTCGTATTTGTCCAATGCCGGTTTGGGGTCGAGCAGGTCCACCTGGCTGGGCCCGCCATGCATAAACAACTGAATGACGGACTTCGCTTTCGGGACTGATGGCGTGATCTTTGAGGTCAGGTCCAAAGGTCGTTTGGAGCGATTGTCTGCTGGATGGTGTTCATCCGCACGTGCATCCCCGGCAAGCAGCTGCGACAATGCAATTCCGGCCAGGCCTCCACCTATCGACGTGAACAGCTGTCGGCGCTGCAGGGCACTTTCTTCTATTCCGATGTGGTTAATCAACATACAGAAACTCCGCCGAATTCAAAAGCACGAGGCAAAGGTCAACAAGGGCTCCGTTTCGTTCGACGAAACGGAGCCCTTTTAATCCGTTAACCCCGTTGTTGTGACCGTTCCGGATGTGACAGTAGGTATCTCCGCTTCCCGAAGACACTCCCTTTACGCGAATGCCTGTGGAAGTGATTTCAATTTCCCGCTGACCGGCCCCACCTTCCGGCACGAAAACACCGTCAATAAAAGGGCTGCCGGAGACTGCCCTGAGTTTGTTTACCGAACCCGTTGTGGTACCGGTGTGTTCCTGAACGACTGATCCGGACCAGGGATTGATCCCCTGGTCTTTTCCCGTTCCGGTACCGTCGCCACCCCCCACAATATCAGCAAGATCGATGGTCTTCCGCTGATGCGTGGCACTGACCAGCGAGACGTTCGGATTTCCGAAAAATGTCCAGTCAGTAGTCGGACTGCCGTTGGAAGAAGTGACCAGTGTGAGGAAGTGGCTGTCGTCAGTGAGTGGAACTTCCAGCGCCTGAAACGTGCTGTTTGTCAGATGGCCGGATGACATCAGTTGGCCATCGAGAAACACGTAGAAGTGGGCGTCCCCACCGCCATTCGGATAGAAGCCCAGTGCGGCAACTGCACGAAACTTTTCAAGGAGGTGCCCGCGATGTGCCCGTTGCAGTGCCTGCAGGTCAAAGGTGATTCCTTTGGGAGCGTGCATGCCAATCAGCGAAGTGATTTCCGGAACTGCCGGAGTATCTGTCGTCGAATACGCTGTTTGTTGAGTCAGAAGAAACTGCTTCGCTCGTTCGGCCTCTTTTGGGTTTGCCGGACGACCGAGGATGCGAACATAAGCCTCGTTGACCTGATCGGCTATTCCTTCGTTTGTTGCAGCGATCTTCCCGGCCAGATCCTCAGCCTGGCGGTCGACAAAGCCGCTGTTGAACATCAGCAGCGCCTGCGACACAACGTTGGACGTACGGCGTTTGATGCAGTTCGTCGTCAGTCGAGGCGCATCGAACGTTTCCAGCACCGTTAATGGTGTCGAACGACGATGCAACAGGTAGATGCTGCGTCTGTTTCCTTCGTCCGAATCAACTGCCTCGACCTGACCATCGGGCAGAGTCTTCAAAGCAACGGCAGGCCCGTACATTTTCAGGTTCAGCCTGCCTGCCACGGCAAGCATTGAATCACGAACCACTTCTGCATCCATTCGACGGAGAGGCATCCTCCACAACAGAGTGTTCTCAGGATCAACGGCGGCTGCATCTTTGCGCGTCCGAGACTGCTGTCGCCACGCCGTCGACTTCATGATCACCCGATGCAAATGTTTGAGACTCCAGCCGTTCTTCACAAAATCCACTGCCAGCCAGTCGAGGAGTTCCGGATGAGTCGGCGCGGAACCGGTTTTGCCAAAGTCCTCGGCCGTGGCGACAATTCCGCGACCAAAATGCTGCTGCCAGATACGATTCACCATCACGCGCGCAGTGAGTGGGTGTTTTGGCTGAGTCAGCCATCTGGCCAGTGCCAGTCGGGAACCAGTCGTCGCAGCGGTCTCTGACAGTTTTTCAATTCTGAATGGTTGTGGGGAGTGCCCGAGAGCGGCCGGCACATTTGGCAGCACTCGACGACCTCTGTTGTTCCATTCGCCGCGGCGCAGCAGATAAAACGGATCCGGATCCGATCGCATGTCTGTCAGGTTCTGCGTCTGGGGCGGTTTGCGAAGTTGTGCCACCAGCTTCTGCTTTGTGTCCGCAAGGCTGGCCGTCTGCTTTTTGAATTCGGTATACGTCTCTGACAGCACCTTCGAATCGGGATCTGTCTTTGTCCTGTCCGGATGTTCGCGGCGATATCGCTCTTTGTACTCCTTCGTTAACGCATTGACCTTCAGGTTGATCGGATGGATCTGATTGTTGATCGTGGCGTTGAACTCCGCGATTTCACGACGATCCTCGATTCCTGCCATTTCCATTGTTCGTTGTTGAGGCTTGACCCAGTCGCCCGGGGAATATGCCGGGGCAAAGATGGCGGTAAAGCGATAGTAATCACGCTGTGGAATCGGATCGTACTTGTGGCTGTGACAGCGAGCACATCGCAACGTCATTCCCATCACAGATGAACTCACGATTTCAACAGTGTCAGCCAGCACCTGGTACCGATCGTTCAGGAAATTTGTTTCCGGGCTGGTCGTGGGGTCAATACATGTGCGCAGAAACCCGGTCGCAATCAACTGGTCCTGCAGTTGCGGCGTCATTCGTGGAACAGTTTGGTAGTCTTCCAGTTCGTCACCGGCAAGCTGTTCCAGCAGGAATCGATTGTAAGGTTTGTCTGCGTTCAACGATCGAATGACGTAGTCTCGGTAACGGTACACCAGAGGGTAAACGGAATCAGCGCTGGCTGAGCCTTCAGAATCGGCATAGCCCGCCGAATCAAGCCAGTGCTGTCCCCAGCGTTCTCCGTAACGCGGCGAGTCCAGCAACCGATCCACCAAACGCTCGAACGAATCCGGAGTTTCATCATCGACAACGTCATTCACCGCCTGTGGCGATGGAGGAATTCCGTGCAGGTCGATATATGCGCGACGCACCAGAGTTCGACGATCAGCGTCTTCGGAAAACGTCAGATTTCTGGTGTTCAGTTTCTGCACAAGGAATGCATCGATTGCCGTTCGTACGCGATCCGTCGCCGCTGTCTTTGGTACTGCCGCAGCCACTGGCGGCTGAAACGCCCACCAGTATCGATCTTCATCACTGACCAGCAGTCCGTCGTCTTCAACGATTCCCGGCGGAGGCGGGGGATCGATCGCGCCCCCGTTGATCCATTTGGCGATGAGTTGCTGTTCAGTCTCCGAGACGGGCCGAATTGACAATTTGTAGCGGACATTCCGTGGTGGCATTTGATCATCGTGAATACGTTTGAACAGCAGGCTTTGCTCTGCTTCACCTCGGACAATTGCCGGACCGGACTTTCCGCCATTGAGAATGGATGTCATCGACCGCATGTCGAGGCCGCCCTCCTGTGTTTTGCGGCCGTGACATGGCTGGCACTTCACCTCAAACAGAAAATGGACTCGGCGGGCCATCAGTCGGTCCGGACTTAACCGGTCGTTGACAGTTGCGAGCTCCCGGACCGCAGCGGTGTTGATCCATGACCGCAGCACCTTCACCTCAGCTTCACTGAGCCTGGCAGCGCCCGGCGGCATTTCTCCGGAACGGACCAGTTCAATCAGGCGACTCTCCGCGGCGTTTCCCGCAACAACAATTGGCTCGCCACTTTCTCCGCCATGCGCCAGTCCATCGAGTGACTTGAGATTCAGTCCCGCTTTCTGTTGTTCTGGACCGTGACATTTCAGGCAATGCTTCCGCAGAATCGGCATGACTGCAGACTGGAACTGAGTCGGCTCAGCATCCGCTCGCGCGAAAGGCAGGCTTACAAAACAGAACAGTACCAGCAGGAAGCATCGGAGGTCAGGCATGGGAATGATTCGAGACAGAGTGCCGAGCGAATCGTGCATCGTAACCTTCGAAATCTCGAAAAGCGAGAACTTCGGAACGCGCCGATGACCGCGTAGGGTCAAGAAACTGAGCCGAGCTGCAACATTCAGCCGTTTCAAGACTTGTGGCAACTCAGTTTCGCTCACCTCAGCCGCTTGAATTAACCCATCCTGCTCTGGAAGCTGGACAGTTTACACCCGTCCCGGGACTCTCAATGTCGTTCATCCTTCAGCCGTGGCACCTTCTGCTTGGCGCCGTGTGTAGCCTTGTGAACCACCGGCAGCAGCAGATCATTGAATTCCAGAATATCCAGATTGAGTCATTGCTAAAGAAGCTACATCGGAAACGCGTGCTGCTTGATGATGACCAACGTCGTCTGCTGGCAGTGAAAGGGCATGCCATTGGCCGCAAGGTACTACATGAACTAACCACGATCGTCACGCCGGACACGATCCTCAGATGGCACCGGAAACTGGTCGCAAAGAAGTTCGACTCCAGCGACAAGCGAAAACCCGGACGACCCCGCATCCGCCAGGAGATCGTTGCTGCCATCGTTCGCTTCGCAAGAGACAATCCCGCGTGGGGCTACGACAGAATTCAGGGAGCACTGAAGAATCTCGGCTACCACATCGCTGATTCCACAGTCGCCAATGTGCTGAAAGCTCACGGCATCGACCCCGCACCGGATCGCCAGCGAACACCAGCATGGTCCACGTTTCTGAAGACTCACTGGGACTCAATCTTTGCCACCGACTTCACGACTGTCGAGGTCTGGACGCGGAACGGACTCGTCACGTTCTATCTGCTGGCCGTCATGCACTTGAAGACACGCCGAGTCCACATTGCTGGCATCACACCGAGTCCCAACGCGACATGGATCAAGCAGGTCTGCCGCAATCTCACGGACTGGGATGATGGCCTCCTGAATGATGCCAGCCACCTGATCGTTGATCGTGATACCAGTTTCATGGCCATGCGCCATTTGCTGCAACAGAGTACAAATACCGAAATCGTTCTATTGCCTCCAAAGAGCCCGAATCTGAACGCGTACATGGAACGTTGGTTTCGCAGTTTGAAGTCCGAGTGTCTTAACCGCATGATCTTCTTTGGCCAACGATCGTTGGAACGAGCCGTGGCCAATTTCGTTCAGCACTATCACGCCGAACGCAATCATCAGGGACTGGACAACGAGATCATCGAGCCAAACGAACAAATCGGTTCCATCGCGGGCAAGATCGAGTGCCGTTAGCGACTCGGTGGTATGCTTAAGTATTACCATCGGCCTGCTGCGTGAACCACCGCACTTCCTGAGAGCGCGATCTCTGCACTGAAGGTCCCAAGGCACCTCCGCATGTGTCCGTTTTCAAAACCCGTGACAGCCCACGTTGTCCGCTGAACGGCCGAATACGGGACGACCTTTGAATTCTAAGTCCTGATTATCAAAGAGCTTTCACTCGACCTAGTTTTTTTGACCATACGGGTTGACGATCCGTTGGTGATCCTGCCGGACATGTTCCTGAATCGCGAACTGGTCCGCCGTGGTCTGGCCTGGCATTACAAGGAATACAGCGACGACAAGCGGTTAGCGGATGACGAAAACAACGCACGGTTGAAGAAGCTCGGTCTATGGGGCGGCAGTCATAAGGTGATTGCACCGTGGGACTGGCGGAAGCTGAGCAAGGTTGAGCGGGATGAGTATCGCTGAACCACATGCCACGCTGTATAGCGCAGAGGGCTTCAGGCTCTCACATCAGATCAGCATTCACCGGCTGGTCGCGGACCAAATCGATCAGTTGCTGATTCTGTTCAGGTCGTTCTGTCGTGACCGTCGTCCACGATCAGGGCCGCAGGCTGTAAAGTCATTCCTACTGCCTCCGCTTCCGTCAGCAGAATTGCATCCCGACCAATTTCCGTGTATTCCTGAGGGCTGGTAATTACGTTTTGGCCACAACTAGCTCCTCAACTGCTGAAACGATCACAAAGGCTGGCAATGCACCTGGCACAGGAATTCGAGCAGCTGTGGGATTCAGGCGATACACCACCGGATGTATTGGGCTTCCTGCAGCAACAGAAGTCCGTTGATTCTGATCAGTGGCTGGCCGTGCTGTTGTCCGATCAGCGACGACGCTGGCTGACGGATGGTCCGTTGCGTGTGGAGGACTATCTGGCCGGCCTGCCGGACCTTCCTGAGGACGTGGACTGGAAACTGCAGTTGGCGATCGGAGAATTCGAAGCCCGTCGGGATACCGAGCGACCGCTCAGCCAGGATGAGATCAGTTCACGGTTCGCTGACATCGGGGATACGCTGCGTGAAAAACTGTTTCAAACGCTTTCAGGCAACGATGAAGAGCAGCGGTTTC
>JAQWOH010000048.1 GCA_029245955.1 Fuerstiella sp.
CGCCACCTACAGGGATGTCGAAAGCAGAGTGGAAGGGTCCCTACCTCGGCAACATCCTACCGGACGCGTGGAATAATGAATTCAGCATTGAATCGACTCCTGAAACCGTCGTGGTACGAAGCGCCGGCCCCAACGGGATACGCGGTGATGCCGACGACATTACGCAGGAGTGGACTCCTGAGATAACCAAGTAGCTCGACATTCAGTGACGCAAGTGCGTAAGCTCACGAAGGCACAGAGCGTAAGCTCACGAAGCCACAGAGCGTAAGCCCACGAAGACACAGAGCGCAAGCTCATTTTTCATCGGCACGGTCCTTTGTCACAGCAAAAGGTCAAACGCCTTGCGAAACGTCTTCGGCGGTGCGAAAGCAATGCAGGGTCACAAGCAAGCATCAATCATGAACCCCGCGTGCGTTTGCCAATCAACAACGAAAAGCTTTCGCTAAGGCAGCTCGTTCTTTGAGATGCAAATCCGAAAGAGTTGAGCAAGCAAGGATTTCACCTTCTCCGATGCGCGTCTGATGTAAGTCGAATGCTGTCCGGCCACAAAAAGCTCCGCTCCAAAACGCCCCTTACCTGGTGGTACTGGTCTGCTGTTCAACGAACGCAGGGTTTGACAATTCCGCCCGCCACAAATAGACACAGCGATATTGCGGCCGTCCAAAATGTATTTTGTTTTCGACGCGTAACACGCTGCGAGGCAGCGCAAACAGCGTCGGCTTGTCGCATGCGTGTGGATAATTCCTTGATCCTGATCGCTGCGTCTGATCTACATTGGCTTCCCCTTTCGATTTTGATGTCCGCGTAACGGCATCACCTCACAATAACACTCGTTTGGGAAAACAAGCTGCATTAACCACCCGAAACCATGGACAGATGCAATAATGACCTGCAACGCTCAACCTAAATTCACGAATTGATTAAAAAAACCTGTTCGCCTTTCCTTGCACGATCCAATCACCTGCCGCCTCTCATGCTTAGTATCTGCCGATTCTGTCTTTGCCTTGGCCTCGCTGCTCTGTGTTTTCAGCAAGGGACGGATGCTGAAGAGACAGTCGTTCTCACTCCTCATACATTTAGCATTCCCTCGGGATATGAGCTTAAACGTGTTGCTGAACCTCCCTTGGTGAAGCGGCCCATCCACATGTGTTTCGACAAGCACGGTGCACTCTACGTCACTGACAGCTCGGGCAACACCGACAAGGCCCCGATCCAACTGAAAGATCCGCAGCATCGAGTGCTACGCTTGGTTGATCACGACGGCGATGGAATCTTTGATAAATCAACTGTCTTCGCCGACAAATTACCACTTCCTGAAGGGATCCTTGTTCACGATGGCTCAGTGTATGTAGGAGCCCCACCGCATATCTGGAAACTAAGCGATACGAACGGGGACCAAAAAGCTGATCAACGAACGGTTTGGTTTGACGGCGGTTCCATCGAGGGCTGCGGCAATGACATGCATGGCCCGTACCTGGGGCCGGACGGTTTTTTTTATTGGTGCAAAGGAGCCTTTGCTCCTCAGGACCATGAGCTAAGCAACGGAAAGACGTTGAAGTCGAGCGCAGCCCATATTTATCGCGCCCGTCCTGATGGCAGCCAACTGGAAGTGGTAATCACCGGTGGAATGAATAATCCAGTTGGATTGGCATTCAGTGAAACGGGGGAACGTTTTCTGAGCGGTACCTTCTTTGACTTATCTCAACCCGGACGACGCGACGGCATTCTGCACGCAGTTTACGGTGGCACCTATGGTCGAAAAAATCCACGCGTGCTCAACCCGCATCCCAACACAGGAGACTTGCTGCCTATCCTTCAACAGCTGGGCCCCGCTGCGCCCTCGGGAATGATAATGGCCCGTCATCCTGGCAGTGGTTTGACGGGAAACCTGCTATGCACAGAGTTCAACACACGCCGCGTCTCAAGGCACCAGCTCTCTCAAGCAGATTCGTCCTACTCCGCCCAGACGAGTACGTTGCTGGAAAGTGACCAAACGGATTTTCATCCTACCGATGTGATTGAAGATGCCGATGGCAGCTTACTCATTGCTGACACTGGCAGTTGGTATATGATCTGCTGCCCAACATCAAAGGTAGCCAAGCCTGACATTCTTGGATCGATCTACCGGCTGCAAAAGAAAAATACTGCGGCACTCGCTGACCCTCGCGGTCTGGATCTGGATTGGAATCAACCAAAAACGGCATGGCTATCAGATCAACGCCCCGCAGTGGTGAAGCGAGCGATCGATGCACTGGCAAGCGTGGACAAAATAGAAAGTTTACTTACGGCCAAAGCGAAAACCCCAACAATCTGGTCACTGCACCGCATTCCTGGCAAAACCGCAAGACAAGCAATACGCGGATTCTTGAACGACGAGAGCGCAGAGGTTCGCGCAGCAGCTATCCACAGCGTAGCCTTGTGGCGTGATCGTGAGGCCGTAGCGTCGCTGATTCAATCACTCTCACAAAATGACCCACAGACTCGTCGCCTGGCCGCCATGGCTCTCGGCAGAATTGGCGACAAACGCGCAGTAACGCCTCTGCTGAACTCCTACTCACCAACAGCAGATCCGTTTTTGAATCATGCGGTTATTAACGGGCTTTATGAAATCGACTCGCTCGAAAACCTTCCGTTGCAACACCCTGCCACCAAGCAACTGCAACGCATGAAGGAAGTCGAACTGCAGCACGTGACCCCGGATGAGTTTCCCGAAATTCAGCTTGCCAAGATTGTCGAGTTATCGCCAGAAGAAACCTCACGACAAAAGCAACGGCTGGATGAACTCGCCACCTTCCTGCCTAACGCAGATGCCAAACGGGGCCAAAAACTGTTTAGCAATCAGGACAAATCAAAATGCATCACCTGTCACATCAAGGGAAAGCAGGGAGTGCGATTAGGCCCAGACCTGACCAGGATCGGGGCAATCCGCAGTGAACGCGACCTCTTGGAAGCGATTGTTTATCCGAGTGCATCAATCGCACGTTACCACGAAATCGTGAACGTTCTGACCGATGACGGCAGAGCTGTCTCGGGACTGCTTGTCAAAGAAACAGTCAACAAGATCTTTCTTGCCTCGGCGGCAGGGGTGATGCAATCGGTGCGTATCAAAGACATCGAACAGGCAAGGTATGCCAGTGTCTCTTTGATGCCCGAGGGACTTGATAAAGTCCTGAGTTCGCAAGAGATCGCAGACATTGTTGCCTACCTGAAGCAATCCACCATTTCCCCCGATGCTAGCCCGATCCCATCGGCCAAGCACAACAACCGCATCCCGCCACAGCGAGCGATCAAATTGCCTGGCCTGCATGCCTATGCTCAGAAAAGCATCGCAGCGGGTACCGAGATTGAATTTCGCGTCAGCAGCAGCGTTCCCTACGAACTGAACGTAGTAAAACTCGGATCGGAACCCGAGAACCGTGACAACGATCCGGTGCTAGCGAAGTTTCCTGATAATCCAGCAAAAGTACAGCCAATCCACCCGGGATCTTATATCCACGTAGAAAGCGGACTGCCAACGGACAGGCCATTGACTGCAATGACACTCGAATGCTGGGTTCGCCCATTCAGCCTAAGCGGTTGGCAAGGTCTGGTCACTCAACATGACTATCCTGATAATTGTGGGATTGGACTGTTGATCAACGACGGCAAGATCGCATTCCACACCGACAGTGGAGGCAAATTCACCGCGTCTTCTTTGCATTACACTCAGCCGGGCTTACTTAAGACTCAACAATGGCAACACATTTGCGCAACTTGGGACGGGAAGGTCAAACGCGTATTCATCAACGGAAATCCCGTCGGAGAGTGGCCGTTCACCGGAACCGTACGTCCCGGCAAAACACCCCTCCGAATCGGTGCCTACGCAGACAACGGTCGAGCTCGGAATTGCTACGACGGTGATATCGCCATGGTCGCGATCTACGAACGGGCGCTTGATCAAAAGACACTACAACAGAGAGTGAAGGCCCGCGGGCTGACCATACCGAAAGGAAATGCGGTACTTGCTTGCTGGCCATTTGCCGAAGAGCGTGGAACGCGCGTCGCTGATGCTGGTACCGATGCTCGTGATGGACGAATCATCAATCGAGGCACTTGGATGATCGGCGGGCCCAGCTTTGATGCGGGCGGGATCGACCGGCATGACACAAGCTACGACCCAACAAAACACGTCACACGTGGCCATGGGCTGAGGCTTGCATCCGACGAACTTTACGATGCACGTTGGAAAGTCGATCATCGGTTTCGTATTCCTGAAGATTCAAAATCGGGTGTCTACGCGGGGCGTTTTGATTTTGAACTTGACGGCAAGCCGATGCGGTACTTCACGACCTTCATCATCCGGCGACCTCAATCACGGCCAAAGGCATCCCTGGCGGTACTCATGTCGACCAACACATGGCTTGCCTACAACTCAGCACCGTTTCCTGTGAATCACGGGCAGGCGATGACTCTGATGGGTACCGGAGGGCTTACCACTACCCACCCCGACGCAGCAACCTACAGCGGTTACCGTGATCATCGCAACGGCCAGCCGACATATAAAATCGGACTGAAGCTGCCTTGGCCCGCAGCCGACCCCAACAAAACTTATATCAATCAATCCTACAGCCACTTGATGCGAGGAGAACGTTTTCTGCATCTCTGGCTGGACCAACACGGATACGAGTACGATGTGATCACGGATCGCGATCTGGATCGTAATCCAGAGGTACTCAGTGGTTATCAAGCCGTTGTCATCAATGGCCACAGCGAATACTGGTCAGCTCGCGCCTACAATGGACTTGACGCTTACCTCAGTGCCGGCGGTGACGCGCTCGTTCTGTCCGGCAACACCATGTTCTGGCGAGTCAGCTTTGACGAATCAGATGAGGTCATGGAAGTTCGCAAATACGGAACCAGAATTGGTGGTCGCAAACTCGCTCAAGTAGGCGAACTGTATCACAGCCACGATTTCAAGCGTGGCAGCTTGATGCGATTCTGTGGCTACCCCGCGTGGAAAGTCGTCGGACTCACTTGCATTGGCTGGGGCGGCGCGTTCAAACCTTATCAAGTGGACGAGCCAAATCACTTCCTGTTCAACACTCCGCATCGCGTTGGATTGAAAAAAGGAGATACGTTTGGGTTCATTAATTCAAAAACCGGCGCAGTAGGGCACGAATTTGATGTCCGTCTCTCAACCCTACAACGAGCCACTGCCGATCCCGCCATCAAACGGCTGGCCGAGCCTAAAGGGATCGTCACTGTTGCCAGCAGCGATGACGCGCGAGCGGTTATCGACTACAACGCAGAAGGACATAAACCGAGAATAGGCAACGACAAAACAATAGCCGAAATCATCTACTGGGAACGCCCTGAAGGTGGCCGCGTATTTCACACCGGATCAATCGCGACAGCGTGGGGCGTGTATCACGATGAATCGATGAGCAAGCTGCTCAAGAATGTGCTGCACCACTTCGACGTCGAAGCCAGGCGTTCGCCTTGAGATTCCGACAGATACAACCAAAGGCAGCAGAATGAACAACAACAATTCAGGCCGCAATGTCGGGCGACGTGAAGTCATCAAAGGAGCGGCGGCAGCTGGACTGATTGCTGCATCTGGAACGCACGCACTTGCGTACGCTAACAAGTCCAAGGCGTCGCGTAGCGATTTGATCCGGCGTGAAAATGCCAGGCCGGGCTCGCGCAACTGGTTGCTCACCAAGACGCGAACCCTGCCCGGGAAGATCAATAGCATCTTACTCAATGGGCGCAGCCAGGTGATCGAAGGCTACTGCTCCGCCAACAGCGTACGGGCTGGCGAGAAGCTGCGGGTGATGGTCAGCACGAACCCGGAATCGAACTTCAAGTTGCAGATTTTCCGCACCGGCTACTACAACGGTAATGGCGCCCGGCTTATGAAAACTTTTGACTCGCTCAAAGGCGGCACGCAACCGGACCCGCCCGTCGGTGAAAACTACGTGCGCGAATGTCAGTGGGAACCCTCCCTGGAATTCGAAATCCCTGAGGATTGGCTCAGCGGTGTCTATCTGGGCAAGCTGACGGCCAAAACCAGCGGGATTCAGAGCTACGTCATCTTCATCGTCCGCGATGACCGGCCGTGTGACCTGCTGTTTCAATGCAGTGAACTGACGTGGACCGCCTACAACCGCTGGCCCGCCGACTTCTCGATTTATACGAAACACGATGGGCGCCCCAGCACCACCGCGCCCAGCGGAACAGTGAGCTTCGACCGGCCGTACGGCTTGTTTACCCATCCCGTCAACAAGCACAAAAAATCGGGCGGCTCGGGGGAGTTCCTGCCCTGGGAATTTCCCTTGTCGTTTTGGCTGGAACAACACGGTTACGACGTCTCGTACATCTCGAACATCGACACGCATTCGGATCCCGCAGGCTTGCTGCGGACGAAGGGTTTCATCTCGGTGGGGCACGATGAGTACTGGACGGAGGATATGTACGACAACGTGATGAAAGCGCGCGACGATGGCGTCAACCTCGCGTTCCTGAGCGCCAATGCCGTCTTGTGTGTCGTGCCGCTCAACCCCTCCGGCAACGGCCAGTCTTACCGCACCACGCGCCGGGAAGGCTGGTTCTTTCCGGACTCCCCCGAAGCCACGCGCCGAATGGGCGGGGAATCGCCATACGAAAAAGGGTTTAAGCCGGCCTTGGGGCGGGACGGCGCTCTGTTGATGGGAAATCGGACGACTCCTCCGGTCATGGGATCCGGCGATTGGACCTGCGCCCTGCCGGAGCATTGGCTCTTTGAGGGAACCGGGATGAGGAAAGGCGATTCGGTCAAAGGCCTGGTTGGCTGGGAGTGGCACGGCGCGCCGATGATGAGCCTGCCTGGCATGAAGGTCGTTGCTGAAGGCGAAACCCGGATCAACGGCAAGAGACCTGGCCATTACACCGCCACGATCTACGACGGACCCAAAGGCAACATCGTGTTCAATGCCGCCACCATCTGGTGGGCCAACGGCTTGTCCAGCCCTCCCGGGCACGTCAATCCCTCCCGACACGGCGTCACCCAACAAGGCCCGGACCAGCGCGTGCAGCAGATCACGCACAACCTGTTCCAGCGCATCGTTGGATAAATCTATTGATCTTTATCTGTGCCCACATTCCGATTGAGAATCCGAATGCGATCAACTCTGTTACTGGCATTTTCATGGTTCGTTGGGGCGTCTGCCTTTGCGGCGGATCCACCAAACGTACTCATCTATCTCGCCGACGATCAATACCTGTCGAGCGTCGGTTGCTACGGTGCCGATCCAAGCCACACACCAAACATTGACCGATTGGCTCGTGAGGGAGCTCGGTTTACCCGCTGCTTCACTCCGTCTTCGATCTGTACGCCGAATCGCGGCGTACTACTGTCCGGAATGTACCCGCTTCGCAACGGTGCCCATCCCAATCACTCCGGGTTTATTGACGGCATAAAATCATTGCCGAACTACATGAAAGATGCTGGATACCGGGCTTGCATCGTCGGTAAAGACGGCATTCAAAAGCCCAGTGATCTCTACCACTGGGAGTTCCGCATCGAAAAGTCCGATCACCCCGTACCGGGCGCTACGGAAGAAAAACACGCCCGGCATCGCAAGACGAATTTCGATGAGGTCAAACGGTTTCTGTCGAGCGGTGACAAACGACCGTTTTGCGTTTTTCACGCCGCCTCATTGCCGCACGGCCCTGAGTTAAACCAGATCCCCAACGGACTGAGCGGATATAATGCAGCCAACCACTACATGGATCATGAGCTGGGCGTCTATCTTGAGTTACTGAAAGACAATCAGCTTGATCGCAAAACACTTGTCATCTACCTGAATGACAACGAGGCTCAGCTGAAGCGGACAAAGTACACTCTGTATGACACGGGCGTTCGGGTCCCCATGGCAATTCGTTGGCCAGGTTACATCCGGCCAGGCACAACGATTGACACAATGGTCAGCACGGTTGACGTATTGCCCACCTTGCTGGACATCATCGGCGCCACCATCCCCACAGACAGTCTCCCAATGGATGGAATCAGCATGCGTGATGTGTGGACCGGCAAGTCAGACCTGTTCCGCAAAGAACTGTTCTTCAGCTACACAGGCGTTATCGTGGGTAAATCAGGACGTATGGAGACACCGTATCCTGTTCGCGCGATTCGCACAGATCGTTTCAAGTACATTCGTTATCTCAACCACAGGATTGGACACCCCAAATACAAAGGCCAGGTCTTCCCCAAAGAAGAGTTCTTCGATCTGAGCAGAGACCCCAACGAACAGATAAACCTCGCCGACTCGGATGCCCACGTGGATGCGAGGCGTCTCCTGAGCCACCGACTTGATGAGTGGATGAGTGAGATGAACGACAGAGGAATCGAGTCCGAACTGGAATCGCTTAGACGTTACCCACGCAGGAAATAGACCGAAACAGGATGAAAAGAACGAAACCCATCGGCTGAGCCCGAGGGTATTCGCTCCCCGGGATATTCAGCAAACAAGCTTGTGAGAACTATGACAACCCGAATGCAAGATACGGCGATCGCTCTTTCCTTGTGCTGTTTCTGTCTGCCGAACTTGTGTTTTGCACAACAGGGACGCGGGTCTCAAGGCGAGAAGCCCAATATCCTGTTCATCGCCATCGATGATCTGAACGACTGGACGGGGATGCTGAAAGGCAATCCTCAGGCGAAGACGCCACGCCTGGACAAGCTGGCTTCCAAAGGGATCGTCTTTACGAACGCCCATTGCGCCGCTCCGGCCTGCGGTCCTTCGCGGTCTGCCATCATGAGCGGGATCAGGCCGTCGACTTCAGGCAATTACATAAACCGGAATTCGTTTACGACAAATCCGATCCTCAACAGTTCGGTTCTGTTGCCCGAGTTTTTCCAGAAGAATGGCTACTACGTCTGCGGCGTTGGAAAACTGTTTCACGGCGGTCATTTCCAGAGAGAAGTAAAAGGGCGGGGCTTCGACGAGTATTACCCGAGCAAAACGCAGGACCTTCCATCCTTCGAAGGCCTCAAGTTTGCCTCCAAATTGCCCATGAATGGGTGGGCCAGGCAGGCGGACTGGGGACCGTGCCTCCCGGGCGTAACGGTGGACGACCACCCCGATGGCATCACCGCCAACTGGGCGACGAAGAAACTGCGCGAAGAAGAACTGCAGGAGCCTTTTTTTCTGGGAGCCGGCATCTTTATGCCTCATCTGCCCAACTACGCGCCTCAGGAGTATTTCGATCGATTCCCTCTGGAGACGATCAAACTTCCGGAAGGTTTCCGGGAAGATGATCTGGATGATGTGCCCGCGGCTCATGCCAGGATGGCCCACAATCCCTGGTTGAAGAAAATCAGGGCGATGAATCAATGGAAGCCGGCGATCCAGGCCTACCTGGCGTGCACCGCCATGGTCGATGACCTCATTGGCCGGATCGTTGGGGCGCTTGAGGACTCAAAGTACGCCGACAACACAATCATCGTACTGTGGAGCGACCACGGCTTTCAGCTTGGCGAAAAAGGGCGTTGGGCAAAGTACTCCCTTTGGGAACGGGCCACACGGGTCAATCTCCTCTGGGTAGCGCCGGGCGTGACCGCGCCGGGAACAGTTACCGACAAGCCGGCGAACCTGTTGGATATTTATCCTACCCTGGCCTCATTGACCGGACTCAAGCCCCCGAAGAATCAGCTGGAAGGCAACGATCTCTCTGTGTTGATGAAGAATCCGGACGCCGCCTGGGACGATACGACGGTAACCACTTTTGGGTACCGGAACTACGGCGTTCGATCCATACGGTATCGTTATATCGTCTACGAAGACGGAACCGAAGAACTGTACGATCATACGAAGGACAAGTGGGAGTGGACGAATCTTGCGGACAGTCCCGAATACGCGGCGATCAAAAAGAAGCTGCGTAAAGAGATTCCCACCCACCATGAACCTATGGGGGCTATAGAAGCTTTTTTTGAGTCCAGGAATAGAAAGTGATTTTAGACATCATGGAAGGCCCCAGAACGTCCAGAGACGGCCTCCATCTTCGCGATCTCATCAAAGGCGTAGCCGCCGCCAAACGGTAATCAACTCATGAGCCAAAAGAAGATGTTGTTACTGTGTTTGATCCTGTCTGATCGCCGTTAATCCTTCACCCAGAACGAAACGTTAGACTCAGCAATGGGATTCGTAACCTCATGCACTACGAATTAGAAACTGCATTGCCCTGAACCGACAGATGAGACTCTATCCATGACCCGACTTATTGTGTCAATCACGTTCATCATGGCAGTTTGCTTCACCATGCAAGCCATTGCCCAGAAAGGTGAGAGCGACTTGTCGACAAGAGCGTACGTCTACAAGACCATCGGCGAAAAAAAACTGAGAATGCATGTCGATTTCCCGCCCGGCTGGAAGAAAACCGACACGCGCCCCGTCATCGTTTTCTTCCACGGCGGCTCATGGAACGGTGGCTCGGTCAGAGCCTTCGCCGCCCAAGCCAAGTATTTCGCCAGCCGCGGTCTGGTTTGCACCCGCGTCGACTACCGACTTAAGAGCAAAGACGGCGTGACGCCTGACAAGTGCGTCGAGGACGCCCGCAGCTCCGTGAGGTGGGTGCGGGCCAACGCTGCGAAACTCGGAATCGATCCCCAGAAACTGATCACTGCGGGCGGTTCAGCCGGAGGCCACCTTGCGGCCTGCGCGATCATCCCTGAAAGCGTCGAGACCGATGGCGCCGACCTGTCGATCTCGACAAAGCCCCAGGCCATGGTCCTGTTTAATCCAGTTCTTTCCTTTATGTACGGAGGGCTTGCCAGTCACGTCAACGGAGATAATGAAATCGCCGCAAAGATCTCTCCGCTCCTTCATGTCAAACCCGACACCGCGCCTTCCATCGTCATGTTTGGGACCAACGACAGACTCAAAGCCTTTGGCGATCTCTGGTGGGCCAAGGCCAGGGAGCTCGGCTTTCGAGCCGACAAGTACACAGCCGAAGGCGGGAAACACGGTTTTTTCAACCAATCTCCATGGCTGGAACGTACGATGATCGCCGCAGACGAATTCCTGGCTTCGCTGGGCTACCTCGAAGGCGAACCGACCATAAAAGTTCCCACGGGCGAAAAACTTAAAGCCCTCCAGGCTGAACAGGAAAGGAAAACGGCCGCAGGCAAACTCGCTCAAAAAAGGAAGAACGAGAACCAAGCCCTCCAAGCCGAAAAGGACAAGAAAACGGAAGAGAGGAAGAAATGAACTCAATCAGATGCCTCAAAACCAGCTTCAATATTTTACGCGTCGCAGCCCTTCGTGGGATGTTGTTTAATCTGCGAGGCAGAAAAACAATCTTATTTCAGTGTATTAAAGCAGCCATTCTGGTCCTGATGGCTTGCCCCGGCTGGGTATCGGCAGAGCAAAAGGATGAAAATCAAAAGCAGGCGATAGAGCTGGGGCCCGGTTCTGCGCATCCCGGCACAACTGCCGAGGTCCGGCTGGAACTTGAGGAATTCTTTCTCGATGGTGATCCTCATTCGTGTGGGATCATCTGGGACGTCGCGATGGACGAGGAGAAAGGCGAACTCTTTGTGCTCTGCGAACCCAAGAGAGTCGGAGGCGTGGGGGAAGTGCGCGTCTTTGATCGGAGCGGAGCGTATTTGAGAACCATTATGCCGCTCAATCCCACACTGCCTTATTCAAGCGTGCGGGACATAACCCAGGAGGTTGTACGGGAGGACGGAACCGAATTAATTGTTCCCAGGTATGACCTGAGCTGGGGCGAAATATCGTTCTATGGCTCATTCTGGGATTCCCACAAGAAGATTGCGCTGGCGCCCGATGGTGACCTGGTCATATCAGATCTCTACCGGGGCAAACTCATGAGAATGGGAACCGATGGCAGCCTGCCCGAGGACGGCTGGAATTCGGGCTTTGCAGTTCACAACACTGGGGGGCGGGGTAGCGCCATCGTTAATTACCTGCCCTTCGCTTCCCTGCGCTACCCCTATTTGGATTTTGGCCCTGACGGTTCGATGTATATCACGGGAGGGCAAAGTTCCTTCGAGGCAAAGTACCACCACTACAACCTGGAAGGTGGAGTGAACAAGGCACGCTACCAATTCCCGGTAAAGGGAGATCGGAGCGGATACGTGTGGAAACTCGGTCTGAAACCGGGCCCGGAAGTTGAGATGCAGGGTATGGTCGGCGGTTTCAAAGAAGCCAGTGGCGTTGTCGTCGACGGAGAACATATTGTGGTTGCGGATGCGGGGAACAACCGTCTGCAAGTTTGCACGATAGACGGCAAGCAGGTTGCATCCATCACGCACTATCCGGACCAGGGAAAGAAGCAACGGATCCTGGATCCGACCGCGCTGGCCATGGATCGCGACAAATGCCTCTACGTGCTCATCGGTTCCCAGGAGAGGCCTAAAGACCTGAAGACCGAAGGCAGCATCAGATTCGTGCAGAATGCATTACATAAGTCGGCCTTTGAGGAGCTTCCGCCTCCGCGCAAAGTGATCAAGTTGCAAAGCTGGAATTCGCCCGAGCTGTTGGCCGAATCCGCCCCCGTGCATACGTATGTCATGCAGATTGCGGTCGATGCCGGGGTGTCGCCGCCGCTGGTCTGGGTGGCCAACGGCGACGGGCCGGGAAGTCTGCAGCAACTGTCGGGTGAAGACCTTTCTTTGCAGGCGCAATGGCAGGATGACGGCAGCACGCTGTCCAATCCGCGACAGGATAGCGGTATGCCCATCCTGAATATCGATCCTGAAACAGGACACGTGTATGTGGAAGACGATGCCAGATACCGCCACAAGAAGTTCGGCACCGTGTATCGCCTGGATCAACAGGGAAACATTCTCAAGAAGTGGGATCCGTACTTCATTGACATCGAGAAGAGTGGACTTATCTCGCCGTGGGGCGCCACCAATCTCGAGCGTGGCTTCCCTCATCCAGAGGAACCTCTGTTCCTGGATTCCGTGTTCGGAAAGGATGGAAGGGTTTACCGGTGGAAACTCGGTGAGAAAGGCGTCAGCGTTCTGCGATTTGACCGCGCTGGCAAACCGGTACCTTTCGCGTCCACGGGCAGGCATGAACTGCTTGTGGACGCGTTCCCCGTCAAAGGCAGGTTTTACGCGAGAGCACATCTCAGGAAGCAATTGACGTGCTGGTGGGATGTCTACTCCGGCATGGACGTGGATAGTGAGGGCAATATCTACTACATGAACAAGCAGGATCGGTACAGGGAATTGGGGATGATGTTGCCGAATTATGCCCTGCACCGGCAACTCGACGTCTACGATTCCAGCGGCACGCTAAAGCAAAAAGCGCTGCTGGATCTAACCAGCGTGAAGGGCATTCAGGTTGATCAGCAGGGGTACATGTACATCGTTCATATACCCAACCACGGCAAGCCTACCGAAGAACGCGTCAACCGAGCCGATGCCAAAGCGCCGAAACGGTTCCCGATGAGGTCGTTTGCCCTGTCAAAGTTTGCCCCCACCGGCGGAGAACCGCTCTGGTCGCAGCCGTGGGATGGCGATCATGGCATGGGTTTCATCCCGCCGAATCCTCATTGTATTTGCAGCACGCATCGGGTTAACCAGGCGTTGGACGACAAGGGCTACATCTACATAGCGACCAAACACAGCGTCCAGATAGTTGATACCGAGACGGGGAAGCTCGTTGGTGATTTCGGCAGTTATGGAAACGCGGACTGCAAAGGAAAGGGCAGCGCGTATCCTCATCCCGAACTGCCATTCGGCTGCATTTCCAGTCTGGCGGTATGGAAAGACAAACTGTTTGTCATGGACGTTCTAAACCGACGCCTCGTCAAATGCGACATCACCTATGACCGGGCATTGAAAAGCGCGCGGTGATTATCCCTTCGCATCACTCCGCAGGAGTAGCCCCGCGCGTGCAGCGTATGATGGAAAAGGTGTTCGATCGGTTTATCAAATAAACGCCGACAGATGGCGGGGATTGTCGGGAAAGGGAGAAAGTAAAAATGCGTCTGTCTTTGATGTTGGGAATTGTGCTGTTCGTCGCGGGTGTGCCTTCGGCATTGGTTCAGGAGTCCAAACTCAGCGAGGAGCGAAAGGCTCAACTCATCAAAAGATTCCCGAAGTCCGACGCCAACAAAGACGGCAAACTGGACGACGCGGAACTACGCGCCTTGCAAAAAGTCTTCCAGGCCAGGCGAAATGGTCAGGCGAGTGCTGTTGCCGACAAATGGAAGACAACAGGTTTGCAGCAGGCGAACACCATGGGGAGCGGGGAAGCGGCGATCTCGAACTGCGGGAAGTTCCGCGTGTTCGTGCTGATGGGACAATCCAATATGCACGGCACGGCGCGAGCCAGCGAATTGAAGCCGCCGTACACCGAAAAGCACGACCGCATCCGAATCTGGGCCAACGGGCGGTGGGAATACTTTGTGCCGAGTCAACGATTCGGGCCGGGCGTATCGTTCGCTCATCAGCTTGCCAAATTCTGGCCGAATGACACGATCGGCATCATCAAGGTTTCGGTCGGCGGAACAGGAATACGCGGCTTCGAAAAGAAGTGGTCCTTCGAACGGGCGAACCTCACCTTCGATGGAAAGAAGGGTTCGATGTACAAGGACCTGATGAATGCAGTGGCCGAAGCCCGAAGAATTTCGAAGCCTGAGTTCTGCGGCTTCTTTTGGAAACAGGGAGCCGCAGACGGAACGAAGAAGGGTCTCGCCAACGAATACTACGACACCTTCAAACAACTGGTCTCGGACCTGCGTTCAGACCTGGGCGTTGAAAACCTTCCGGTCTTTGTTCCGTCCTACATGAATGATGAAGACTTCCTCAAGGCAGTCATGTCCAAAATGAGTGACGAAGACAAACGCAAGGTCACGAACTCGGCTGGCAAACCTCCCGTCAGGAAGGACAAGCTGCTCGAAGCGGTCCTGGCCCATCTGAACGAGCTAAGCTGGTCCGAGTTGAAAAAGACGTCCGGAAAGCGTCCCTGGATTGCAGCTGTCATCGCGGCCCAAAACAAAGCAGGCCGAGACATACCGAACGTCGCCACAATCTATCCCGGCGAGTTACCCAAAGGCGCAGATGGCACTCACTTCACCTCCGCCGGCTACATCACCCTCGGAAAGTTCACCGCCTCAGCGGTGGAAGAATTCTACAAATCGAAACGTAAAGAAACGAAACAATAAGCCACGGCAGGCGAGTTACCCGCCGTCCGATAAGCGACCCTCTTATTCTCAACCCTACTCATAATCGTATGGGCCAGGATGAAAATCAACATGAAGACCATAAGAATTGCCGCGCTCCTGCTGGCGATCGCGCTTGCCCCAATAACCGTCTCCGCGGCGAAGCCGCAACCGGATCAAACGTCACGTTTGCCTAACATTCTGTTTATCGTTTCTGATGATCATGGCTGGGGTGATTTGCCGTCGAATTGGGACAAAACCGAAGTGCAACTTCCGACTTTGGAAGCTCTGGCCGCTAAAGGTGTGCGGTTTCCGAACTACCATACCGTCCCGCTCTGCGGACCGTCTCGTGCCTGCATGTTTACCGGTCAATACTCGACGGAAAATGGCATGTGGCGCGGCCCGGGCCAACAACCCCTCGGATCGCCGGGATATCGCGGTATCAAGCGCGACGTGAAAATGCTCTCGGAGCATCTCGCCGAAGCCGGCTACAGCACGGGAGCTTTTGGCAAATGGCACTTGGGCTCACTGGACGGAGAAGTTCCGAACGACCGTGGGTTCGACGAGTTTCACGGGTTTCTCGGAGGGGCGCATCCGTATTGGATTACCGCAGGAAGGTCAAAGATCCTGCACAATCGCGAACCGGATCGAACCTCCAAAGGGCACGCGACCGAGTTGTTCACCGGTTGGGCTGAAGAGTTCATTCGTGAGAATGCCGCAAATGATAACCCGTTCTTCTGCTACCTCGCCTACAACGCCGTGCACGGTCCGCTTCGCGTCGATAAGTCAAAACCGGCTTCCGCGCCTGAAGCCTGGGTAAGAAAGGCGCTCGACCGCGGTGTCAGTTTCCTGCGCAGTGACTATGTCGCCATTCTGGAACACATGGACCACAACATTGGCCGGTTGGTTGAACTGATAGATGAACTGGACGTTGCGAAAAACACTCTCATTGTTTTCGTTAGTGACAACGGAGGCTGCACCATGGAAGAAGCCGCAGCTGGTGGCAGATTTCCCGGAAACAATGGCCCGTTTCGAGGAGGCAAGGCGACAACGTATCAGGGCGGGCTGAACGTACCGTTCCTGATGAACTGGAAACGCCGACTGCCCCAGGGCGTGATATCAGATCAGCAAACGATGCATTGCGATATCTTTGCTACTTTGCTGGACGCTGCCACGATTCCTGTCCCGGAAAGGAACGGCAAGAACCCGATTCGCGGAGTATCTCTGATGCCGCACATGCTTTCGGCCGGGAAGGAAACCACCCCGAAGCGAGCCATGATCTTTGAGTTGTGGGGCAACATCGGACTGCGAAAGGGTGACTACAAACTATGGAGCAATATCGGGCGAGAACACTCCCCGGATTGGGACGCCCTTGTCGCCGAGTTGCAGCACACCGATCTCGCCCTCTTCGATCTCAGCAAAGACGTCGCCGAGAAAAATGATCTGCGAACAAAGCTCCCGGAGGTTTACGCCTCGCTCAAGAAAGAGCTGATCGACCATCTTTCAAACATCAACGCGGAGTATCCCGGTGGTGGAAGTTCCGCGGTTGATCAAGAAGAGAAATCCAAACCCCGGAAAACGACAACTACCCCGGCTCCGAAGGGCCGGTCGCAGGGTCAGTTCTTCAAGAATCGGGACCGGAATGGTGATGGATCCATCACACTGGAGGAATACATCGGCAATCCAAAGGGGCGCAACGTCCCCGCCTTGACCACGCGGTTCAAGAAGTTCGATTCCAATGGCGACGGCAAGCTGCAGCTCGACGAATTGATAGAGCAAACAAAATGAAACCCGGAAGACGAGCCATCATCAGCGTTCGTTGCGCATGAAGGTCCGCGTTGGATGCCGCAACCGAGCACAACGACCGCCCGTTTCCGGTAATTTCAATAAGAATGGAAGCCTGCCGCTCTTCTGTGCTTTCCCGGTCGTCTGCTATGCAATAAATACCCCGGCAGAGCAATGATGAGCCGCCGACCTCAGTCACTCCCCATCGCGATGAAGACAGAAGAGAACCAAAACATGATATGGTCGTCCATTCTTGCGACGTTGCTCCTCGGGTGCTTCACAACCGGTGATGTTCTCGCGTTCGAAAAACCGTATTTTACCGACTACTGTCAACGAATCGAACAGGAGGTCCAGGGCAGAAAACACGGCTTCCTGGCCGGAAATGTGACCTACTACGTAGGCGGTTTCCACGCCAGTTGGAAATTGATCGAAGATGAAACGATCGGGCTGACTCACCCGTTTCACCACGATCTGCGAAGCCGAGGCGTTGGTCTGCTCGAAAGCGAAGTTGCCGGAACGGAACATACCGGAACAGGCAACGATTACCGCGGCTGGGAATTTTACAAGGATACCCGAGTTCTGTACGGCAGCATCATTGTCGACGGACAAACCTACGAACACCCCGGGCCGAAGAGTATGCGCTGGCGGCCGGATAAATTGATCTGCGAGTACGAAGTGGGTGGCGTTACTCTGCGAGAAGAAAAATTTGTGGCCGCCAATGACGCGGCAGCATCCATTATCACCGCGTCGAAACCTGTGATTCTCAGGTTTTCCGGGCACAGTTTTTACCATCGAAACAGCGTTTCGTCGTCCGCGTTGATCAGGTTGGACCAACAGAATAATGCGATCGTTGTATCAGAAGGCGGGACAGTAAGATCCCGACCCGACCCTGATGGTGATGAACGAATCGGACCCTGCGTTTATGAAGGCATGACGACGGCTTTAAGTGCATCCCGCGACATCGCGGCCTCCGCAACGACGATGCGGGACGACAAAGGCGTCCAGCATTATATGTTTTCTGTTCCGTGCGACCGTGAAGGCACGACGGTTTCCTGGGCGATGCACGATGACGCTAAAGTCGCCGTCAAATCTGCCAGAAGCATTATCCGGAATCATGATTCGTGGCTTGTCGCGAAGACCACGGAAATGAACCGCCAGCTCAACGAAGAGATTCCGTGGTTTCGCTGTCCGGACGAGAAGTTCGTCGACATCTATTACTACCTCTGGTCGCTGTATCTGATGTATTACATCGATGTCGGCGAAGGCTGGGAACAGGAAAACCATACACAGACAGCCGTGAATAATTTCCTCGGCATGCACCGTTACGATGCGGCCTTCCAGATCAAGGTCGGTGCATGGGCGACCGACAAGCCCAGATACGCCTACGGCAACGTACTGACGTGGAAACACCTCACGCGGAACGATCGGTACCGCGAGCGGCCGAATGGCCTGCGAATGATTTCGGACAACAAGGGTATCTCGTGGCACAGTGGCGCTTACGGCGGAGAAACATCCGAGCATGTGCTCGGCGCCTGGCAGATTTACGAGCACACGGGGGACGTTCGCTTTCTGAAAGAGTGTTACGAAGATCATTTCGCAAAACTGTTCCGAAAACAGTTGACCGTCTTCTCGATGAACCAGTACGAGGTGGCTGAAAGGCTTGAAAAAATGGCTCGCCTGACCGGCAACGAAGCCGACGTAGAGCACTGGCAGCAATTGATTCGACGCGACCCGAATCATATCCGTGAGATGTTCGATCAGCGCTGGGAAGCCAACGGAGTCGCGAACTTCTTTGCAGCACCGAAAAATGGCATGATTATGACAAACGCATTCTGGGCCATGCGGTCTCCCTATTTTCCGAACGAGTATGCCAAAGCCATGGTGGACGCCTGGGCTGTCGATCGGGAAAACGGTTTCTACGGAGAATTCTTCCCGCTGGCGATGTCTCGGCAGTCCATGAACACCTTCAGAACGAACGTCGACCATTCCTTCGGTTATACACCCGACACGGCCTATTTCACCCTCGACGGAATGTTTCGTCAGGGGCTGGTTAAACAGGCCACCGAACTGACCCTGAACCATCTTGCCAACTACAACTATCACGACCAGTGGCAGATTCCAGTCGCGCCCGAAGCTTACAGACGAGACCTCAGCCTGTTCGGCGATCAGTACTCAAATTTCAACGCCGGAAAGATATTACTCTATCTGGAAGGACTTGCCGGACTGAGGTATTCGATTCCCGAGTGTCAATTTACGATTCGTCCCGCCTTACCTGAATCGTGGGAATGGATGGAGATTCGGCTGCCCGTCGCGGACCAATGGACAAGAATTCAATACACAAAAAATGACGTGCGGGTAAGTGGCTGCCCGCTGCCGGTGTCGGATGACGGCGGCGTTTCACGTTGACTTGCGGCCACAAAAAAAGCTGTCCCTGTGTGGAGTCGCAGTTCAACGCAGCCAGTTCTTCCTGAAAACTATTCTAAGCTGACGCAGGCCTCGCCGGTCTTGATGATGATGGGCGCGCCAGCACGAGGCCTGGCCTGCGTCGCTTTGCGCTCGCTGACGTCCAGGTCTCGGCAACCATTTTCCTGAAGAATATTCTATGTTGAATCGAAGGCGATCAACCATGAAGCGTCACATCATTGTTGGAATCGGTGAAATCCTGTGGGACATGTTTCCCGACGGCCCGAGATTCGGCGGTGCCCCGTCCAATTTTTCGTGCAGCGCTGCGGAAATCGCTCTGGGTGCCGCTGAAGTTTTCATGATCAGTGCGGTGGGCGCGGATGATCTGGGGCGGCAAGCTGTTGACGCGTTGGAACAGCATGGCGTTGATACCACATGCGTGCAGATCGCTGATCAACAGACCGGTCAGGTCCGGGTCGAACTCGACCCTGCCGGAGTGGCGAGCTACCGGTTTGCAGAAGATACGGCGTGGGACAATCTGACGTGGAATCACGCTCTGCAGAAACTCGCGCACGACTGCGATGTCGTCTGCTTCGGAACACTGGGACAACGCAGCGCCGGTTCCCGAAGCACCGTTCAGAAGTTTGTCAGGACAACTTCGGAAAACACACTTCGTATTCTGGACGTCAATCTGCGTTCTCCGTGCTTTGATGATGACGTCATCCTTGAATCGCTGGCTCTGGCGAATGTATTGAAGCTGAACGACGAGGAACTTCCGCGTCTGGCGAGTCTCTGCCGGGTAGCAGGAAACGACGTGGAAATTCTTCATCAATTCGCCGTTCAGCATCAGCTTCGATGCGTCGCACTCACTCGCGGTGCGGATGGTGCGGTCATCGTATATGGCGACGATGTGAGCGACCTGCCTGCAATGCCCACAGCAATCGCCGATACTGTGGGCGCAGGAGATGCTTTCACTGCTGCGATGACACTGGACCTGCTGGCCGGCCGGAATGTGGCACAGGTGAATCAAAGTGCTATCGCTGCAGCGTCATGGGTTTGCTCGCAAAGCGGAGCCACTCCCGCTTTTCCTGCAAAGATTTTTCGCAACTGAATCACCCGAACAATTCGCTTCATTGCCGGAACCTGTCATGAGATCACTACAGGTCGTTTCAAATTCCGTGGTAACCCGACGCGTCAGCGAGGGAAGTCACTGGAGTGGCTTCTTTTGTAGTCGCTCGCTCATGCATCGGGTTTCCGGATGGCGTACCAGAAGAGTTTCGAAACGGCTTCTAATACTCATGATGACAGCCTTTTCAATCTGGCTCAGCCTGCTCAGGCTTGTCGGCGCTGCTGCGGATGACGTTGTGATCGAGGACTTCGAATCCGGAACATATGAGCGATGGCAGCTGACGGGAGATGCTTTCGGCGATCATCCTGCCATGGGTACCTTGCCAAATCAGATGGCCGTATCGGGTTTTCGCGGCAAACGCCTGGTGAATACGTTTCGAAACGGCGACGATTCTGTCGGTGCGGCCATCAGCCACGCTTTCACTGTACAGCGGTCGCACATCGCGTTCCTGATCGGTGGTGGTCCGCACAGACAGACCGTCGGAATGGAATTGCTGGTTGACGGAAAGTCTGTGCGCTCAGCCACCGGCTCTGAGTCCGAAGAGCTGGAATGGACGTCGTGGAACGTCACTGAGTTTTCCGACCGCCAGGCCCGGCTTCGGATATTCGACAAAGCAACAGGCGGCTGGGGACACATCAACGTTGATCACATCATGCAGACCGACACGCCGCCACAACGCTTTGACCTCGAACACAGACTTACGGAATATCGAACGTCAACCACGTACATGGATGAACCGTTCCGACCGCAGTCGCACTTCAGCCCGGAAATGAACTGGATGAACGATCCCAACGGTCTGGTTTTCCATGATCATGAATATCACATGTTCTACCAGTACAACCCGGCTGGCAATTCGTGGGGACACATGAGCTGGGGACATGCGGTCAGTCCGGATCTGCTGCACTGGAAACATCTACCGCTGGCGATCGCTGAAGAAGACGGAATCATGGCGTTCAGCGGTTGTTGTGTCGTCGACCACAACAACACGTCAGGTTTTGCAGAATCAGACAAACCACCGATGGTTGCCATCTACACGGGGCACGGACACGGCAGGCAGGTTCAGAATCTGGCCTACAGCAACGACAATGGCAGGACGTGGACGAAGTACAGGAACAACCCTGTGCTCGATCTGAATAATTCCGACTTTCGCGACCCCAAAGTTTTCCGGCACGCGTTAACAAACCGCTGGGTAATGGTCGTTTCACTGGCTGTCGAAAAGGTGCTTGTCTTCTACGCTTCGAAAGATCTGAAACAGTGGAAGGAACTCAGCCGATTCGGCCCCGCCGGTACTACGAAGAAACCGAACTGGGAGTGTCCGGATCTGTTCGAGCTGCCGGTCGAAGGTGCAGACGGGAAGAAGCTGTGGGTCCTGGAGGTCGACATGGGTAATGGAAGCGTTGCCGGTGGCAGCGGCGGCGAGTACTTCGTTGGACATTTTGACGGAACCTCGTTCACTGCCTCGCAGAACGCGCAATGGGTCGACTACGGCCGAGACTTCTATGCTCCTGTGAGCTGGTCAGATATCCCCGAGCAGGACGGTCGCCGTATCTGGATCGGATGGTTCAACAACTGGGAAACCTGCCTTGTGCCAACTTCGCCCTGGCGCAGCTGCATGTCCGTGCCTCGAACCTTGAGTCTGCGAAGCGTTCCCGTCAAGAATGCAACCGCTTCGCACCATTATGTGATGGTTCAGCGCCCTGTACGAGAATTCCGAAGTCTGCGGACAAATTCGATGACTCTTGATACAAGCTCAACTGCCTGGCCGCCCGTCGCAATTACAAAACCGGGCGACCTGCGTGACCTGAATTTTGTGATCGACACAACACTCAGGCCCGGGACAGCTCGGTCCTGCGGACTGCGCATCCGAACCGGTGACAGTGAATTCACAGAAGTCGGCTACGACCGTGACCCGGGCGCCGTGTATGTCGACCGAAGAAAGTCGGGCAACGTTGACTTTCACCGGGCGTTCGCCGGTCGCCACGAAGCGCCAACTCGGGTGATCAACGGTAAAGTCGAACTACAAATAATAGTCGATCGGTCTTCGGTTGAGGTCTTCATCAATGACGGAGAGACCGTCATCAGCGACCGAATCTTTCCAACCACGCAAGAGGCCGTCATCGAAATCTTTACGGGTGACGATTCGGCACAGGTGACCGACACAATAGTACATCAACTCGGTTCGCTCTGGCGAAAGTAAGGGACCGCCGCCGGCTTACTGAATCCAACGGCGGTCGCCGCAGCCTGAACGTCACAACAGCTCGTCGTATTCGATTGCAGCGACCTGCCTGCAGCAATATCTGTTCAGCTGGTGAGCAGTGATCGGCAGGTGCGGCAGCAGCGTTGTCGCCTGATCCATGCAGCAATCATCAGCGGGCCGAACAGCACGACCGAAGAAGGCTCAGGTACGTCTGTGATAGCGGACGATATGGCTCCGACGGCGAAAATACGATTCGTCTCGTCAATACGAATGCTCTGTTCAAGTTCAACATGAACGAAATCCCTGCCCAGGCTCCGAGAATCAACCCCTCACGGATTACAGTCAGGGTCCGCTGGGCGGCCCGTCATCGGGCCGCGATCACCACGGAAGATGCTTCACGATCTGGATCACTGGTGGACGGATCAAGTGTCTTGTTGACTATAGTATGTCTGACGATTTCGCCTACAACAGCGCCGAGAACCCGGTCCACATTCGCGATTTGAACGCCACCGTGCTGCACCCAATGGGACCGGCCACGAACACTTTAATTTCAGATTTCGTGGGCTGAACCAACAACTCACCGGCGTGCAAGAAGCCAACCCGATCGAGGTGAATCCGGCGCAGACCAGAATACCCTCTGACGCCCCTGCTCCAGACCGCTCGTATCACAGAAAATGCTGAGAGCTACAGTGACGATCGCGCGATCGGTCCCTTCTCTCACACGTTTATCTGACCACACAGCTTCAACGTCCTCACCAGGGAAAGAGCCAGGGTCTGAGATCACGCCAACGGCTTCTGACTCGACATTTCCATGTCGGCACACTTTACAACAACGGAAAAATCCACGAGATTTTCGAACAGAAGTCACCAGAATCCCATGGGTTTTCATCACGGTTGTAACTCATGATCAAAACCATTCCATTCCTGATGTGCAGCCTGGTGTTGCTTCCGGGCGGCACCGCTTTGATTGCTGATGACACGAAGCCTGATGTCGCTCCGGTCATCAGTCGGCCGGGGGAACTCATTTTTGCAGACGACTTCGACGTGGCTGACATCCGCTCGGAATGGGTACCGTTGCATGGCACTCGATGGGAGATTGTCGACGGCACTTTACGGGGTGAGCCTTCGACCAAAGAATATCAGCGGGAACAGACTGCGAAAGGCAACAAAGGCCACAGTGGCGGAACTCCCAGCAGTCGGTTGATGGTTCCGACAGACGACGGTATCGTGCTGTTCCGCTTCAAACTGACGAACGGACTCAAGGGCGCTCACTTCGGATTCAATGATGGCACCTTCAAATCAGGCACCGGCCACGTGTGTCGGTTGACCGCCACAAGCCACCAGGGCCTGACTCTGCAAAAGGACAGGAACGCTAAGCTCAAAGGCGATCAGGACGAAACGCTGACGACCAGCGGCTTCAATCTGAGGCCGAACACCTGGTACTGGATGATGCTGGAAGTGGTGGGCAATCAGATGGTCGCACAGGTCTCCGGCGGCCCCGTGCTGCGGGCTCGGCACGCTCGCATTGACAGGCCCAAAGGTCAAATCAATCTACCGACCCGCGGTGGAGGCGTCATTTTCTACGACCATGTACGCGTCTGGAAAGTTCTGATGCCGCGGAAAGCACCATAGTCACTATTCTGTGGCGTTTGCGGCAGCGCATCGAACCAATTGAGACAACTATGCCACACCTCGTTCTTGTCCTCGCAATACACTTCGTTTCGTTTTGCGGATCGAGTAGAGCAGAAGCGGCCGGTGCAGCGAATGCAGCCGCAGCACCGAATTTCGTGGTAATCTTCACCGACGACCAGGGATACCAGGACGTCGGCTGTTTCGGCTCACCGGACATCCGCACGCCGCGGCTTGATGCGATGGCAACGCAGGGCATGAAGTTTACCAGCTTTTATGCTCAACCCGTCTGCGGACCGTCGCGGGCAGCTCTGATGACGGGCTGCTATCCGATGCGCGTCGCAGAACGCGGAAACACAAAACAGGTGCACCCGATTCTACATTCCAACGAAATCACCGTCGCCGAGATCCTGAAAACCAAAGGTTACGCGACGGCCTGTTTCGGGAAGTGGGACCTGGCGAAACACGCTCAGAGTGGATTCTTTATGGACCTGCTTCCCACGCATCAGGGGTTCGACTACTTCTTCGGCACACCGACCAGCAACGACGGCGTGGCTAACCTGTACCGCAACGAAGAGATGATCGAACCGAAATCCAACATGGCCACGCTGACGCAGCGATACACCGACGAAGCCATAGGATTTATGCAAAGACACAAAGAACAGCCGTTCTTTGTTTATATTCCGCACACCATGCCGCACACTCGCTTGGATGCATCAGCTCAGTTCAAAGGTAAAAGTGCGCGCGGGCTGTACGGTGACGTGATTGAAGAAATCGACTTCAACGTAGGTCGCATCCTGGACGCAGTAAAGGGAATGGGGCTGGCCAAAAACACGTACGTGCTGTTCACCAGTGACAACGGGCCGTGGCTGATCAAGAACAGGGACCACGCGGACGGGCACCTGCCTGGCGACCATGGCGGGTCAGCCGGACCATTGCGCAGCGGTAAGGTTTCAACGTTTGAAGGCGGCGTACGAGTTCCCACGATTCTGTGGGGACCCGGTCGGGTACCAGCCGGAACAACGTGCGATTCGATCGCCAGCACGCTTGACGTCCTGCCAACATTCGCAGCTCTGGCCGACGCGGAAGTTCCATCCGACCGAATTATCGACGGCGAAGATATTCGACATCTGTTCCACGGACAAATTGATCAGGCAAGCCCGGACAAAGCGTACTTCTATTACCTGCGCGTGCACCTGCAGGCCGTGCGGCAGGGCCAGTGGAAGCTGCACCTGCCGCGAAACAAAGAACCGATCGGAGCCGCGCCGTTCAGCAAAAACCAGCACATTGGCCCGGCAGACCGAATTGGTTTCGACAATCCGTTTCTGGTGAACCTGCACGATGACATCGGCGAAACCACCGACGTTGCCAATCAGAATCCCGAAGTTGTTAATCGATTGCTGACGCTGGCAGAACGTATGCGCGAGGATCTGGGCGACTATGATCGAGTCGGCAGAAACATGCGATTTTTCGATGCTGGTGACCAGCGGCCCACAAGACCGCCGGTGCCTGCTCCCCGCGTCCGGCGGCCCAAGAAGCCAGCCGCTAAGTAGTGGATCACGCGTTGACCCGGGCCAAAGCACCCTGCCCCGCAACTCGGCCGCTGGCGAAGCAGGCGGTCAGCAGATAGCCACCGGTGGGAGCTTCCCAGTCCAGCATCTCACCCGCACAGAACAGACCAGGGTTTGATTTGATCATCAGATTCTCGTTGAGTTCTTCGAAACAAACACCGCCTGCCGTACTGATAGACTCTGCGATCGGACGAGCCGCCACGATGGGAATTGACAGATTCTTGATGGCGCGTGCCAGCTGAGTCGGTTCATTCAGTGACTCGGCCGCAAACTCTCGTAATACCCCGGTTTGCACTCCTTTGATATTGACCTTGCTCCGCAGATGGCTGGAAAGCGACCGGGAACCCTGCGGGATGGCCAACCGTTCAACAAGTTTTTCCAGCGTACGGTCGGGAGCCAGATCAAGATTAATGGTGGCAGAACCATGTGCCGCTATTTCATCACGTATTAGTGCTGATGCGGCGTAGATCACGCTGCCTTCGAGTCCATTCCGGGTGATGACGCAGGAACCCTGTCGTTCAAATGTTGTGCCGGCTGAGTTCGTAAACTTCAGCACGACGGATTTGAGCGGTTCGCCTGCGTTGCGATCGCGGAAATGATCGCTCCAGTTCACATCAAAGCCGCAGTTTGATGGCTGCAGGGCAGCTACGTCGATTCTCTGCTGCTGCAGTAATGGAACCCATATCCCGTCAGAGCCCAGTTTGGGCCAACTGGCTCCACCCAGCGTCAGGATAACGGCGTCCGGTTGGGTACTGCGCAGCCCGGCAGGCGTTTCAAACAGCAATGAGCCATCCTGATGCCAGCCCTGCCAGCAATGACGCGTTTGAAAGTTAACGCCGCTGTCTCGAAGTCGCTGAAGCCACTTCTGCAGCAGCGGAAAGGCTTTCATGTCTCTCGGGAAAACTCGCCCGGAAACACCGACAATTGTCTCGACACCCAGCTCATGACACCATGCCCGTACGTCATCCGGACCAAACGCTTCCAGCAAGGGTTGCACCTTGCCAGACCGCGATCCGTAGCGCGCGACGAATGATTCAAATGGTTCGGAATGAGTCAGGTTCATGCCGCCGTTGCCGGCAACCAGAAACTTGCGGCCAATCGATGGTTTGGCTTCATACAGGTCAACGTGGATGCCGTGCTGCGACAGCACTTCAGCCGCCATCAGGCCCGCCGGTCCACCCCCGATCACTGCGACTGTTTTCATGGTGATTCGATTTCACTACGGTGTAAACCGGAGTAACAACCGGCTGATGGCCTTAACAACGAACAGTCCGTTATCGACAGCCTCCCTGACCACAGCGGCCCATCGGGGGGACTTTTCGTTTAACCGCGTGTGCAACGTCCCGCGCGGTTTTTGGCTCACGGATGCGCGGCCCGCCGGGTACGCAGTTATATGGCAGTGCTTCGCACTTACGGCTGTCCGACGACTCCCAGTTCAGAGATCGATGCCCACGGACCGCCATTCACCTCCGAAAGAACGCGAATACGGACGAAGCGGCCGTTGACCGGCTCACACAGGACTTCCTGGGGTTGTCTTGTTTTCCGGAACGTCGTTTTGATCGCCGGGCCGTCAAATTTATCGGGCGACGTCGATACGCTGATTTCGCACTCTTTGATCGCTCCGTTCCAGCCCCCGTCCTGCCGCGCCAGATATCGGAAACCGCGAACTTCGTATTTTTTTCCCAGATCAATCACCAGTTCGTGCGGATGCGGGAGTGGTTTGGGAGTAAAGCTGGTGTGCCAGTGAGTCTTCGGGTTGCCATCAAGCACATCGACAGCTTTGTGAGACGCCGTCTGACTGCTGAACCGCAACAGGCGAAAATTCGCGTTGGGCAACAGACCTTCTTTCGGCAGCACGTTGCCCTGAGATGACCGTTTGGGTTTACCTCCGAACTTCGCCTGTCGATCCCGTTCATGTATGGCACGATCGAAGAACATGCCTTCAACCGCCGGCGTGTGAGCCTCTGTTGCATAGCCCGTCATCGTCGCCAGGACTTCACGTTTTTCGGCCGCCAGATCCCTGGTCTCACTGACATCATTTTCCAGGTTGTACAATTCCCACGCCTTGCCCCGCGGCTGAATGGCTTTCCAGTCGCCCATGCGAACAGCCGTCTGTCCGCCAATTTCCCAGTACAGGTACTGGTGCTGTTCCTGTTTACGCCCAGCAGCTGATTCGCCCAGCAGTTCAGGAACGATTGAGATACCGTCACTGTCCGCTGGCGTTCTTGCGCCGCACAATTCAGCGACTGTCGGCATGAAGTCCGGAAAATACCACAACAAATCGCTGACCTGCCCGGGAGCGATCCTGCCGGGCCAGCGAACCATCATCGGGATTCGCAGACCGCCTTCGTAAAGCTGTCCCTTGCGGCCACGGAACTCAATGCCGGTGTCCGGGTGTTTGTTCGCGCCGTGAAAACCACGAGGATGTTCTTTGCTGCTGAAGTAATCGTTACCACCGTTGTCGCCACAGAAGAAGACAATCGTGTTTTCCTCCAGATCCAGTGCGCGCAACAGATCCAGAACTTCGCCGACCTGTCGATCAACCATCGTCACCATGGCCGCGTATCGTTTGGCCTGTTCTGGCCAGTCTTTATCTTTGTAGATTTGCCATGCAGGATCAGAATCAGGAATGTCAAAGATGCCGTGGGGTGGCGTGATCGGCATGTAGCAGAAGAACGGCCGGGCCCTGTTGTCTCGAATGAATTTTTTCGCTGCGTTATGAATTTCATACTGCGAGTAAGTTTCCCCATCGCTGGCACCGTGATTGTTCTTCAGCGGCACTTCTTCACTGTTGCGGACCAGGTAGGGTGGATAATAGGTGTGTGCGTGAACCTGATCGTAGTATCCGAAGAACGTGTCAAAGCCGTGTTTTTCCGGTACACCCGTCGAACCACGTCCGCCGCAGCCCCATTTCCCGAAACCGCCGGTTGCATAACCAACGTCCTTCAGCATCGATGCGACAGTCGCTTCATCAGCCCGCAGTGGCGTACCTCCACCATTGACGCGAACAGACGTGTGTCCGCTGTGCTTGCCGGTCATCAGGCAGCATCGAGTCGGAGCACAAACAGCAGAACCGGCCAGGGCTTGTGTGAATCGAATACCTTCGGCAGACATCGCGTCGATGCGCGGAGTCCTGATATTCGGATTACCCATGCATGAAAGTTCGTAGTAGCCCAGCTCGTCCGCCATGATGTACACGACGTTGGTCGGATCAGCAGACGCTGCAGTCGGCCCTCGAAACGATGCGGTCGTGACAGCAAGAACAAGCAGAATGGTACGAAACATGGCACAGACCCTGAGCAAACAATTGAAATTAACCGGACGCGGCTGAACACACAGTTCAAACATCCTGCCGATGTTACCGGCCGTCCCACGCAGGCTCAACACTCAGATGTAATACTCGATGACATCGGCTTCCGGCACCGCCGCCGGTTCACGCCGCAGAAGAACTTCGGCCACCCGCATCGCCTGGCCTCGCAGTTCGGGAACAGCGGTAGTTTCCCACAGGCTGCCTTTAAGCAGCGGCCCGATTGCGTAGAGACCGGACGAGGTGTTGCCGTCCTTATCAATCACCGCAAAGTCGTCACCAACCTGGATGCCCAGATCAAGTTCATCGCTGTTGGCGATTCCCGTGGACAGCAGATTATCAAACAGCGGCAGCCCGATCTGCGAGAAACGTGACTGCGGCCCCGTACAGTTGATGACCAGATCACCGGACTGAATCAGCTCTGTTCCGTCGCCGCTGCGCAACACAACGTCAATCTGTTGTTCGTCGGGAACCATGCTCTCAATGGTCCCGGCTACGACCTTTAATCTGCCCGCATCAAGAGCATCCGTAACCTTGTTATGAATCGACACGGCAATTCGGTGGCGCGTAACGTTCCATGCTGCAGCATCATGTTTCAGGAATTCTTTCTTGTCCTCTGTGGAAAGATTGCGCCACAGTCGCTGCGTGTGTGGTCGGAGCTTGTCGATAGCAATCGCCGAATTCTGACTCATCTGCTTCAGACGTTCGCAATGCTGTTGCACAATCGTCCGCAAACCGGACAAGCCCAGTGAATCGGCGTCGGCAGGAAGATAGTCCTCATATGCGATACCTCGAAAGCGAGATTTTGGCAGCATTCCGTGACGCGACACGGCGACAATTTGTCCATCCCAGCCGATTTCCGCCAGAGTCAGAACAATATCCACCATAGTCAGGCCGGCGCCCAGCAGCACGACTTTGCCACCGGGAGGCGGCAGTCGGCTGAGCCAGTCATCCCACGGGTCCGATCGGTAGCGAGGATCGTGTCGCAATGGTGAGGTCGCCGGAAACGACCCCGGCGGCTGGTTGCCGGTGGCCAGCACCACCTGTTCCGCATCGACAGCAGTTCCGCATCGACAGCAGTTCCGTCCTTCAACAGCAGTTCCGTCCTTCAACAGCACTGACAGACCGCTGTCGCTGGCCGCGATGTCAACGGCCTCGTCATCGATCGATGACACCGTGACCTGACAACGTGCGTCAATAGGATGCAGACATGTTTCCAGCAAACCTCGGACGTAATCGCCATAGACCCGCCGCGGTGCAAACATCTCACGCAGTTCCACATCCGGAACGCTTCTGAAGTCGTGACGCGATCGAAGCCAGTCAACAAAATGCGACGGCATGTCGGGCAGCGCCGACATATTCCTGGCAGCAACGTTCAGCAGATGCTCAGCGCGCGTGGTCCCGTAAGCCGTGCCTCTTCCCAGCGGCCGTCCGGAATTAATGATGGCCACTCGGACGGGATGATCACTCAAGCGGACCAGATTCACGGCCGCCATAGTACCGGAGAATCCTCCACCAACGATCGCAATCGTAGTCATGAGTAACCTCTTCTGTGGGATTGCTGCCACAAACGGCGCTGCCGATCGAGTCGCTACTGGTATCTATTTCATCTCTGTTTTTTTTGCTGTCAGGGCTTAACGATATTCCGACATTCGATGGTATGCAGGCCTGACAGGATGCCACAGACAGGCAGATCGCTGCTCTTCGCGGGAACCGGCAATTTGAAAAGAAATATCAGCCACGTTGGGATCAGTTCTGTTTTCTGCGACAATGCTGTCACCGAATGCACTCAGAACAGCGGCTCAAACAGCATTGATTGCCTCACACACCGGGCACACACGTCCCACAGGCTGAACCATGAAACAGATCCTATTTGCAATTAACGTGCTGCTTCTGAGTACTGTCAATACATCGATTACGAACGCCGCAGCGCCGGCGCAGCCCAACATTGTTGTCTTTCTGGTGGACGACATGGGCGTGATGGACACGTCAGTACCGTTTCTGGCGGACGCCGCAGGACGACCGAAACGGTATCCGCTGAACGATTACTACCGTACGCCCAACATGCAGCGGCTGGCAGCGCAGGGCATCCGCTTCAACAATTTCTATGCCATGAGCGTTTGCTCACCGACGCGCATATCCATTATGACCGGCCAGAATGCAGCGCGGCATCATGCGACCAACTGGATCAATCCTCGCAGCAACAACCGCGGACCGCAGGGACCTCCGGACTGGAACTGGAAAGGCCTGAATAATGACAGCCTGACATTGCCAGGTCTGCTGCGGGACGCCGGCTATCGCACCATTCATGTTGGCAAGGCACATTTCGGGCCGGACGATTCGCCGGGCTCTGAACCTCTGAACCTGGGTTTCAGCGTCAATGTGGGCGGCGCTTCTTTCGGAGCACCTGGCAGCTATTACGGGAATGAGAATTACGGTCTCGGGACAAAACGAGAACACCATGCCGTGCCGCACCTGAAGAAGTATCACGGCACAGAGACTTTTCTGACCGAAGCCCTGACGATCGAAGCGAAACAACGACTGACGGAGACGGTTAAGGCCGATCAACCATTTTATCTGTACATGTCTCACTACGCCGTGCACGCTCCCTTTCACTCGGACCCGCGTTTTGCGGACAACTACGCTGACTCCGGCAAGTCAAAGAACGCTCAGGCGTTTGCGACTTTGATTGAAGGGATGGACAAATCGCTGGGGGACATTCTGGATCATCTGGATGAACTGGGCGTTGCCGAAAACACACTCATTTTCTTCCTGGGTGACAATGGCTCTGACGCCCCACTCGGACATCAGCACGAAGTCGCGTGTGCGGCTCCGCTGCGAGGCAAGAAGGGAGCCCACTACGAAGGCGGTATGCGAGTGCCATTCATCGCCGCATGGGCCAAACCCTGGGCCACCAATGTTCACCAGCGGAAGCTGTCCATCCCGGCCGGATCAATTAACTCGCAGCTGGGCGCCGTCCAGGACATGTTCCCGACCATCACCGATATCGTGGGAACAGAGTCGGCGACGAATCACAAGGTTGACGGTTTCAGTCTGAAGAAATTGTTGACGGGAACGGAAGATTCGTCTCGCGAAGAAAAATTCCTGATGCACTATCCGCACGCACCGCACCGCAGCAACTATTTCTCCAGTTATCGCAACGGAGACTGGAAGATCATTTACCACTACTTCCCGTCCAAAGTTTCTGATGGCTCTCACTACCAGCTCTACAACCTTGCACGGGACCCTTTCGAATCCACCAACCTTGCCTCAGAAAAACCAGACCGGCTGAGCAGCATGATGCGGGAATTAACCGCGAGTCTTGAACAGCACGACGCTCAGTACCCCGTCACAGCGAAGAACGGTTCCACACCCGCGCAGCCAGTTCTGCCGTAACATAATATACTGGCGCAGGTGACTCTTACTGGTCGACACTCTGCGTGACGATGTATTCACCAGCCGTACGTCTCGCTCGGACTCTGGCACTCCTCGTACGATCGGCAGAGAATAGAGGTGCGTGGTTCCGGCTCACTAATCGCCCGAAAATACTCCATTCGTGATTCATTGGCTTCGCAACGTCCCATATGCCATTCTGGCCGCCTGCATGCTGATCTCTGTGATTGGTCTGTCTGGTTTGCAGCGAGCGGACGAACTCTATGGGACCTCCCGTCTGTTTGAACGCCAGTTAATCTGGATCGGCATGGCATGGCCAGCAATGCTGGCCGTTACCGTGTTTTCATATCGACCGTTACGACATCTGAGCCCGTGGCTCTATGCTGGCAGCCTGTTGCTGTTAATCATGGTGCTGTTCATGCCGCCGATCAACGGTTCACGACGCTGGATCCCGCTGGGGCTGTTCGACTTCCAGCCCAGTGAACCCGCGCGACTGGCCTTTATCCTGGCACTGGCGCACTACCTGATGCACCGCGATTCACAGAAGACTGTGCGCGGACTATTGCCGCCGTTTGTCATAACAATGCTGCCACTACTGTTGATTCTGCGTGAACCGGATCTGGGAACTGCCATGCTGTTCCTGCCGATTCTGTATACAATGCTGTTTGTCGCCGGAGCCCGTCCCGCCCATCTGCTGGTGGCGGCTTTGATCGGCCTTGCGATGCTGCCGGTGATGTGGCAGCAGATGAGCCGTGAACAGAAATCCCGAGTGGTGATGGTCTTTAGTCAAAAGGATGGGGGCCCTGCACCGACCGGAGATGGGTTTCACCTGCATCAGTCAAAGCAGGTATTCGCGCTGGGGGGCCTGGGAGGCAGCATCACTCATGACGAACCGGTTATCGACGACCCGTCCGCCTATATACTTTACGCGGCCAGAACCGATTTCATTATTTCGGTCATCGGCGAGCGCTACGGGATAGCCGGTGCTGCTGTTCTGTTGCTGTTGTATGGAGTGATCGTCGTGCGAGGACTGGCAATTGCCAAACGAACCAAGGAGCCCTTCGGGCGACTCGCGGCCGTAGGTATCGTGACAATGATTGCCACGCAGGCACTGATCAACGCCGGTATGACCGTCGGTCTGATGCCGATCACCGGCATCACACTGCCCATGTGCAGCTATGGCGGATCCAGCCTGCTTTCAACGTGTATTGCGATGGGACTGCTGATGAACATTTCTATGCATCCGGGCTACGAAGTTGCCGGATAGACACCACTCTGACCGGTTAAGAGAAACGACTCCCATGACCTGCAACGGCGCAAACACAGACGGTGCAGATTCGAACGCGCAAGGAGACTCTGACGAGTCTAATCTGCCGGGAAGTCCCGACACAAACACGCCGCCCGCAATAATCATTGGCTGGACCTGTCCAAAATGCGACACCGACATCGAACTGCATCGCGACGTTTGCTGGAATTGTCTCTACAATCCAAACGCCTGCTGAAGCTTCTTCCCAACCACCTGTTCCTGCCGGTCTCTCGCCATGCCTGAAAACTCCGTCGTCTTCTCGATTCTGCTTTGCCTCACAACGAATGCAGCGACGGCACAGGACGGACATGCGCCCTATCCGCAAAATCGAGTTCGTGGCTACTACTTTCGTCAGGCGGAAAAGCATCTGACGCCGGGCCAGCCCGCACCGGAGCTGTTGCCACAGTTCCCGGGTCTGGATGGAGGTGCCTTTGGGCACTGGGGACAGGATCCTCCGCAACGAAGCATCGATAATACGCTGAACGAAGTCGACAGCGGTAACGTGATCTGCAGTCGCATTATTCACTTCGGAACGAACACGCAAAAAGGAGTGGCCGTCCGACTGAGCGATGGGGCCGATGCCGTCAGCGTTGTCTTCGACCCGCTGTCACTGTCCTTCATCGATTCGTGGCAGGGAGGATTCGTTTCTCGAGGTTCCAGTCGATACGGCGTTCACGATGGAGCAAGAGCCGTCGGACAGCGATCATTTGATTTCAGCGGCAGTCGCTGGCACGTTCCGAACAACGCGAAGACGCGATATCTTGGCTTCTATCGCAACGATGCGAATGTTGTGTTCAGCTACGCAATTGGCGATGCCACTGTTTACGATCGAATGTGGCTTCTGAACGGTCTGCTGGTCCGGTCGCTGCAATTCGATGGCAGGCTCCCGACAGATACAAGGCTAAGGCTGTTTGGAATCAGCGGCCCTCCCCAACTGGCACGGTTTGGCCCGTACCAGGATTTCGTCGCTGCTCAGAAGAACAGAACTGCGTCCGTCGGTTTTTTTGACGTCAGCGGAGCACAACTTGTTGCTGACGAGGGACAGAATGCTGCCGCTGTCTTAAGTTTCGAGGACGCGACTCCTTCCACAACACTGCACCTGCAGTTCCGACGGCAGTCGTCAAAAGGTGAGGCAGCGTTGCAAGCAGTAGGCGGCGAATCACCCCATGCTCCGTCGTTGCTGATTGCCGGTGGCCCGGGACAGTGGGCAAAGGATGTTGTCACGACAACCGGCGAACCGGGCGACGAATCCGCTGCCTACGCGATCGATACTCTGACCATTCCCTACGCCACAGCCAATCCATTCGGCACGCCGATGCGCTTGGCCGGCGCGGCAGCAATGGACGGCGGTCGAATGGCCGTGTCCACACTGCTGGGGGACGTCTGGGTTGTCAGCGGAGTCAACGACGACCTGCAGGAATTAAAGTGGCAACGAGTCGCGGCGGGACTGTATCAGCCACTGGGACTGGTGATCAAAGATGGCAGGATCATTCTGGGCGGTAACGATCAGATCACGCGGCTGCACGATTTGAACGGTGATGGTGAAGCCGACTTTTATGAATGCGTCACCAATGATTATCCCACAACCGGCGGTCACGACTTCGCCACGTCACTGCAGCAGGACAAAAAAGGTCGACTGTACTGGGCTACTGCGTCCGGTGACTTCGGACTGACTCGACTGACGGAAGGGCAGAAGCCGGTATCAATGGGTTCCGGCCTCAGAAACTCCAATGGCATCGGCGTGTCGCCGGACGGAAATATCATGCTGGCAACAGTTCAGGAAGGCAGCTGGGCACCAGGCACGGCCATCTTCAACGTCGGGAACGGCAGCTTTCACGGTCACCGCGGTCCGCGCGGAGGATTTGGCGAATTCGGCTACGACCTGCCACAGTGTTTTGTTCCTCGAGGAATCGATAATTCGGCGGGAGAAATCCGCTTTCTGCCCGATGACGAACGCCTCGGGCCACTGGCGGGCGCAGTCATTGGTTCGTCATACGGATACTGCAATCACTACATGGTCCTGCGTGAAGAAATTGACGGGCATGTTCAGGGCGGACTCGTACCCCTGCCGGGTGAGTTTCTCAGCGGTTCATGCCGACTGGCATTCAACGAACATGATGGGCACATCTACGTGGCCGGAACCGAAGGCTGGCAAAGCTATGCTGCAGAAAACGGTTGTCTGCAGCGACTACGATTCACCGGCAAACCACTGCATCTGCCAATAAGAATTGAAACTCGACAGAACGGCCTGATCGTCCACTGCAACACGGAAATATCTGCGGAGTCAGTCCGGAAGGAAAACGTCTTCTGTCAGCAGTGGAATTACCTGTACAGCGGAGCCTATGGTTCACCGGAATACAGCGTCAAAGATGAGGGACGACAGGGGCACGATTATGTGCCCGTTCGGTCGGTGCATCTGCTGCAGGACAAGCGAAGCGTCTTCATCGAAATACCTCAGCTGCACCCGGTCATGCAGTTTCACCTGCATATGAAGCTGAAAGCGGCTGATGGCACAGTATTTACCCCGGATGCCTATTCTTCGATTTATGCGATGGGAACAGCATTTACGGACTTTCCCGGTTATCAGCTGGTCGCCAAACGCCGCTGGCCCGGTTTTCCGCATGCAAAAACGTACGAACAGGACCCTCGCCTCATCGAACAGGACGCCTTTGGTACCAATTTCGGATGGGTATCCAGCGCTAAGAAGATGACACTCAATGCTGTCACGGGACTGCAGTACGAACCGAAGCGGCTGAAGATAGCGCCGGGAACACGAGTCGCTCTGACGTTCCACAACACCGACCCCGGCATGCCGCACAACGTCGTGGTTGTCAAAGCCGATGCGATGGAGGAATTCGGTGGCCAGTCCATGGTGCTGGCCAGCAATCCGCGAGCCATTGCCACTCACTATGTGCCGGATGATCCTGCAGAAATCTGTTTTTCACCAATCCTGAACCCCGGCGACCAGTACACCGTGTACTTCGAAGCTCCGCAGGAAACCGGTCGATACCGATTTCTATGCACCTATCCCGGACACTGGAAAGTCATGCGAGGCAGCCTGTACGTGTTGCCGGACGACCAACCCCTGCCGCCTCCAGCTGCGGATGAAATCACTCGCCAATTTGTAAAACGCTGGACGATGCCGGACTTTCAGGACCTCACAGCAAAACAACTCACCGGACGTTCAGCAGCAAACGGCGAATCCGTCTTTAATCAGGCCGGCTGTATCAAGTGCCACAGAATCAAGGGCAAGGGCGCAAAACTGGGGCCGGAATTGTCTGATGTCAACAAGCGATTCAAGGGTGACAAACTGCTGCAACAGATTCTGACACCGTCGTCGGACATCAACAAACTGTACCAGACCTGGATTGCCGTGCGGGATGACGGCACAGTGGTGAGTGGGTTGATGACGGAACAGAACGACACAGCCATGACTCTGGTGCCGAATCCATTGAAGCCGGATCAAGTCGTCACGATCAACAAAGAACAAATCGACGAGTTGATCCCGTCAAAACAGTCAACGATGCCCGATGGTTTGCTGATGACGTTTTCGAAGGACGAGATCCTGGATCTGCTGGCGTTCATTCAACAAAACGGAAGCGCCGAAGACTAACAGACCACTTTTATCTCGCTGCCTGGCTCCAGCCTGGAAACGCCTGTCCGCAAAGCTCTGTTTCGCAGGCGCGTTCCAAATCTCACCCGGTCTCTCCGCAAATGACCGCGACGAATTGGTTAACGCGTCTTGTCTTAATACGGACGGTGTTCAGGCATTCTTTTTTCTATCTGTCGTCTGCTCCACAGACCTGGACTCCGCAGTATCCCTGACCCGCAGCAGCGGGTTGGACCGGTACGTTGCGTACTTGCCGATCCAGCGTTCCATGATGTCGCGAAGCCGCATTAAGCGAATTTATACGAAGGCGACCTTCTGTCCGCGTGTCGACCAGCCCCGCTTCCCGCAGACCGTCAAGGTGTTTCATGACGCCGAATCCTGACAACTGCGGAAGCTGGTCAACGATGTGCGTTGTCTGCTGTGGCCTGTCGCTCGGCATCCTCCAGAAGATGATCGAGCGATTTATATCGGATCCCTCGCCATGCCGTCACTTGTTTCATGTTGATTAAAAGGAGCGGCTCCGATTGTTGACAGCCTGAACAGACCACCCCCAGTACGTTACTAAATGGCAACGTAATGTCCGGCGACGGCTACCCGCCGGCACATGACGGACCGTCGGCTTACATTCACGTGGACGCGATTGATCCAGCACTGGATGCCAGTAACAAGCACGACGGCAAAATACTGATGCCACGAATGAGCATCGGCGAATACGGGTTCATAGTTCACTTCGAAGACACGGAAGGCAACTGATTCGCACTGCAGGAATCGTCGGCTGCCGGTGTCCAGTCGGAGTGCTGACACTGACTTTGACGGCAAGGCGCGCGATACGGGCCGGTCAGTGGTGGTCATGCGGAAAAGTCCTCCATTCTGCACTCCAAACTCATGAATGAAGGGCATTTTCTTCTCGATTCGCCGCCAAACCGCATATGATTGACACTTGAACGATGTGCGGCGCCGGGTTAATTATATTGCGCTGCAGCGAGTGCAATTCATCTGGTGGCCCCAAAATCGCCAGACACGACCCTGCCTGACCGATTCTCGAAGCCGTGAGAACCCACACACTTCTCTCACGGAGTAACGATTCATGAGACGATTACAAACGGCGCATCGCCGCAGTTTTCTAAAAGCCTCCGGAGTTTCCGTGGCGCTGCCGATGCTCGAATCATTGGCGGCTGCAGACACCACTCCCGATAACACAGCCAGGCGACTGGTCTGTATTGGTGGCTATCTTGGTTTTCATCAGAAGTCGATCTACCCGCAGCAGGTCGGACGTGATTATGAGATTTCGCCGTTGCTGCGTCCCATCGCCGAACACCGAAACGATTTCACCATCTTCTCCGGTCTTGACCATCGTGCCCCCAACGGGCATGGTGCGTGGAGCAATTATCTGTGCGGCCAGGACCCGGCAGCGGTGTCGCTGGATCAGATTGTCGCTGAGCATATCGGTCAGAATTCTCGCTTTCCCTCGGTGCAGCTGACCGCCGGAAAAGCCAGTCGCTCCATGAGCTATACGCGGCAGGGCATCGCACTGCCAATGATACAGCGTCCGAGTGTTTTTTATCGAATGCTGTTTGCTTCAGCCGACGATCGTGCACACACGGAATATCTTCTGAAGAGCGGGCGCAGCGCCCTGGACCTTGTTCTGACCGATGCTCAGCGACTGCGGGCAAACGTGTCCGGTCGCGATGCGGAAAAACTGAGCGAGTACTTTGATTCCGTCCGCGATGTGGAAAAACGTATGGCCCGTCAGCTAAAGGGCATCGACAACCCCATTCCACAAACAGATTATCGCCTGCCGAACTACGATCCGGTCGCGCCGAATCTCATGCTGGAAGCCGAGACACTGATGTACGACCTGATGGCCCTCGCGCTGCAGACGGACTCAACACGTGTGGCCACGATGTTCCTGGCCGGGCTTGGTCAGGTCTTCACGATCGATGGCGAAACATTGCAGGCCGGCTACCACGCTCTTTCTCATCACGGTAACGATCCTGACAAGGTCCGTGATCTGGTAAAGGTTGAGCTGGAACACATGAAATGCTTCAATCGCTTTCTGAATCAGTTGAAAACAAAAACCGATGCACACGGGCGACCACTGCTGGATTCGACCGTCGTCATGATGGGTACGGGCATGGGAGACGCCAGCCGTCACGCGAATGACAACCTGCCGACCATTGTCGCCGGTGGTGGATTCCGACATGGTCAGCATCTTGCCATCGATCGTGAGCAGCCAACAACCCCTCTGCTGGGTGACCTGTTTATCACGATGATGCAGCGACTCGGCCTGGAAGAAGACCACTTCTCGAACGCAAATCAGAACCTGAATCATCTGTTCAGCTAATCTTTGCCGAACAGCGCCCGGCGCTCGACAGAGCGGAACGGTCACACCCCTGCCTCACAGACACTCCATCCATCCTGTCCTTAACGCACGACATCAGCCGAAGCGCCATCTGAGCGGCCCGTCGACATGAAGATGCTTTCCCGGATTCATCGCAGCAGACAAGTCGTGCTGCTGCCATTCTTTTACTGTACTCTGCTGCACGCTGCCGAGCCGGTCCCGGAACGCTGCGCGAAGTTCCTTTCCACGTATTGCCTCGACTGCCACGATGCGGCCACAGCAGAAGGTGAAGTCAATCTGGAATACAGTGAAATCGCGTGGGACACTGACAGTGCCCGGCATCATTGGGAGCGCGTACTGAAGGCGGTGAAGACAGGCGCTATGCCTCCGCAGGATATGGCTCAACCCGACTCGGCCGAGCACACGGCAATGCTGCAGTGGCTGGATGAATCGCTTACCCGACATTCGCCGACCGGCGGAACTGTTCTGCGGCGGTTAAACCGGGACGAATATCGTTACACCATCCGCCAACTGTTTGGAATGCCCTTTGAACTGCCGGATGGGTTTCCACGGGACACCAGCGGTCAACAGTTTGACACCATTGGTGACCGCTTGATTCTTTCGCCGCCACTGATGAACGCTTATGCGGACGTCGCCAGCAGCATAGCTGATGAAATCTTTCCTCCCGTGCGTCCAGCGCCTGTATCGACAGTAAGAATGGTGACACCCGATGATCTTGTCATCAGCTATTCTTCGGGAAGTGTTCGCAGCAATGCGATGCGACTGGCGTCACGATGCGGTCCCAAAATGCGAAGCTGCACCTGGCCAAGTAAAGTTGAGCTCACTGATTCCGGGCTCTATCGAATTCAGATCGACGCATCCACATTTGGCCCCGCTTCTGCCGAACCGATGCTGTTAAAAGTGCTGGCCAGCGACGTGTCCGGCAAGGACAGTGTGAATGTCAATAGTCTTCGTCTGCTGCAGCAGATCGAAGTCTCTGAACAGCAGGCTACGACCGTTGAATTCGAGGCCGAACTCTACGAAGGCCAGACCGTCGTCTTTCATTATGCGAACGCACCGCTGAACAGTGATCGTGCAGACAAGGAATCACTGCTGGCGTGGTTTCGGTCAAAGTTTGAAGCTGACCCGCGATATCTTGCTGCATGGCAGCAGTTGACTCAGGACGACAGCCGGGGTGGTTTTCGTGGCGGCCTGGGCTGGAAACGCGTCAAGAACTTTATGGCCAGTGACGAACTGGACATCCGTCAGGCCACGATGGATTCTGAGGCAACCAAAAAGCTGCTCAAGGCCATCGCCGGTAATCCCGTTCTGTACACAGAGACCATCGCCTACGACAGTTTTGAAAACGGTCCCGCCCTTGAGATCCACGATGTCCTGATCGAAGGGCCGCTCAGCCGAGTGGACGGACCGCGAGACACAACCCGCAGAAAGATTCGGTCCGGAATTCTGGGTAGCAACTTTAGTCCGGACAGCGACCAGCAGATCCGTCAGATGCTGACGCGGTTTTTGTCACGTGTCTTTCGACGACCTGTACAGCCCGAGTTAGTTGACGGGTTTCAGGCGATGCTGCAACAGCACCAGGCCACGGGACACGGTTTTGAACAGTGCATGCACCTTGTGCTTCGCGCAGCGCTGATGTCGCCGCGGTTCCTGTATCGTGAGACGACCGAGGGCCTGCTGGATGAGTATGACCTGGCAAGTCGCCTGGCCTACTTTCTGACAAGTCACCCACCGGATGACAAGCTGCTCGCTCTGGCAGAAAAAGGGAAACTGAGCGACACCAGGATTCTGCGAGTACAGGCCGTGCGGCTTATGCCCCGAGACCAGGCGGCACCGATGATTCGCCGCTTTACCGGCCAGTGGCTCGATACGAATCGGCTGGATGACATCATGCCCGATCCTCGCCTGAACTTCACTGATGAGGATCAGCGCCGTTCCCGACAGGAGGTCGAAATGTTCTTCGCCGAAATGGTGAAAAAGAACCTGCCCATGACAGACTTTGTTTCGCCCGATTTTACGTTTACGACCGCCGGCATTGCCAGGAAAATCTACCAGCTGAACGACGACGCATACGATCCGAAAAATAAGTCGATGCAGCGAGTGACTCTACCACGCGACGGACGATACGGAGGAATTCTGGGGCAGGCTGCGGTTTTGATGGCAACGGCCAACGGAGTCGATACTCAGCCTGTCGTGCGAGGCGTGTGGGTTCTTGAGAACGTGCTGGGCGATCCGCCGCCGCCGCCGCCCAAAGCTGTGCCCGCGATCACTCCCGATACCACCGGGGCCAGGACACCTCGTGATCTGCTGGCCGCCCACGCCACAGAAGACAGCTGTACCAGCTGCCACAGAAAAATCGATGCCATTGGCTTCGCTCTGGAAAACTTTGATGCCGTCGGCCGCTGGCGAGACCACTATCCCGTCTGGTCCAAAGACAGCAAGGGTCGACCTGTTTCCAGGGCGGGGGCGACTATCGATTCAAGTGGACGGCTGCCCGACGGAACATCAATAGCCAACATCGTGGACCTGAAACGCTGGGTCACGAACAACGTTGATCAATTCTCACAATGCCTGGCTGAAAAGCTGATTACCTACGCTACCGGTCGTGAACCCAGCTACGTTGAACGCAAGGAAATCAGCGGGATCGTCGAGCAGAATCACGAAACCGGAAACGGTTTTCAGGATCTCATCCTGGCTCTCGTGTTAAGCGAAACCTTCCACACGAAGTGACCGGCCTCACCGCTTCTTAGTGGCATTGCCCGTTCAGGTGGTGGGCCAGCGATGGGCTGAGCATCAGATCTGATGCTCAGCCAAACATGGGGACGCTCTACCCTGAAGCGACAGATTATCTTTGACACAGCTCACCCGCCGTCCTTAATAATTCAGTCTCCGCCGACACGCCGCCCCCACCTCTTCTGACTGCGAATCGTATGCTAATACCAAATCACCACAGCCGCCGTTCATTTCTCGCCGCCGCGTCAGCTTCCATCGTCTGGCCACTGACCGACATCAGGATCGCTGCGGCGGCTGATCGAAGGACTCTCACCGCCGATTATCCTTTTCAGCTGGGCATTGCGTCCGGCGATCCGTCACCCGATGGCATGGTCCTGTGGACTCGACTGGCACCCGATCCCTTGAGTGGCGGCGGGATGCCAGAAGAGGATGTTCGTGTGCGGTGGCAGGTCGCGACGGACGAAGGCATGAAGAAAGTTGTTCGGAAGGGGGTGATCACAGCTGCGAAGAACTGGGCTCATTCTGTTCATGTCGAAGTGCAGGGACTGCTGCCGGACCGCACGTACTGGTATCAATTCTCCGCAGCCGGCGAAACCAGTGACGTCGGCCGAACCAGAACGACGCCCGCTGCCAGCGTGATGCCCGATAAACTCCGCTTTGCATTTGCGTCGTGCCAGCACTATGAGTACGGCTACTTCAATGCCCTGCGACATATGGCAAATGAAGACTTACACGCCGTCGTGCATCTGGGCGACTACATCTACGAAGGCGGCCTCTCACAGAACAAAGCTCGTCAGCATAACAGCGCAGAAATTGTTTCACTGGACGACTATCGCAATCGATACGCCCTGTATCGCAGTGACGCCGATCTGCAGGCGGCCCATGCTGCGTTTCCGTGGATCGTGACGTGGGACGATCACGAATTCGACAACAACTGCGCCGGCGACATTTCGGAAGAACCCGGTGTGGCAGCCGAACAGTTCCTGAAGCGACGAGCCGACGCATACAAAGCCTACTACGAACACATGCCGTTGCGCCGCTCCACGTTGCCTCACGGCCCGATGATGCAGCTGTATCGGAACATCACGTATGGCCGACTGGCTCAGTTTTCAGTTCTTGATACACGACAGTACCGCACTGATCAGCCCTGCGGCGATCACAACAAACCGCTGTGTGACGGCGTGTTCGATCCAAACGCGACTCTGCTGGGCGACATTCAGGAAAAGTGGTTATGCGACGGTTTGGCAGCGTCACCATCGCGCTGGAATATCCTGGCCCAGCAGGTGATGATGGCCCGAGTGGACAGGACACCTGGTGACGCCGTAGCTTACAGTATGGACCAGTGGGCCGGATACGAAGCAGGCCGAAAGCGACTGATACAGTTTCTGGACGATCACCGAGTTTCCAATCCTGTAGTACTCACGGGAGATATTCACACTAACTGGGTCAACGATATCAAGGTCAACTTTGACGACGAAACCGCAGCACCGGTCGCCACAGAGTTTGTCGGCACGTCTGTGACCTCAGGCGGCAATGGCGCTCAAAAGAGAAAAGATACGGACGGTGTACTGGCTGACAATCCATTCGTGAAGTTCTATAACGCTGAACGAGGATACGTGCGGTGCGAGGTAACGCCGCAGCAGTGGCAGACAGATTTCCGAGTTGTACCGGTAGTGACCGAACCTGAGTCACCGTGTCTGACGCGAGCGACATTCGTCGTCGAAAACGGCCGGGCCGGGGCAGAACGAGCCTGAGTTGACAGCTTCAATCCTGCTACCAGCATTTCGGCGGCAACAGCCGGGCCGTTTCAGAAATTCACTTTTCCACAGGACCAAACCACGATGAGCAATGTGCAGAGATTCGGCGCAACAGGCGATGGAACGACAGATGACACGGAAGCCATTCAACATGCTCTGCACGACGGTGATGGCATGCTGCATTTTCCGCCCGGCAGTTATCGCATCACCAAACCAATCGAAGTAAACCTGGAAAAGGGCGGCCCCGCAGGCATCGACGGCACCAGCGGAACAGCACGAATCCTGATGAATGGACCGGGGCCCGCATTTCGGCTGGTGGGAACTCACGAAGGTACCGGCGATCCGAATTCGGTTACTGGGAATGTCTACCCGAACCAGCGACTGCCAACGATCAGGAACATCGAAATCGAAGGCGGACACACCGAGGCCGACGGGATCCAGCTTGTCGGAACCATGCAATCCGTCTTTGAGGGCGTTTTGATTCGACGATGTCGGCATGGAATTCATCTGTTCCAGCGAAATCGAAATGTGTTGATCAGTCACTGCCATATCTACCACAACACAGGTGTCGGTATATTTCTGGACCGCATCAACCTGCATCAGATCAACATTGCCGGCAGCCATATCAGCTATAACCGGCTGGGAGGCATTCGCATCGAAGATTCTCAGGTGCGAAATCTGCAAATCACCGGTAATGACATCGAATACAACAACCACGCCGCCCACAAGACCGAACCGGAACCGACTGCTGAAATCTACGTCGATACCACAGCACCTGGCGCCAGCGTCAATGAGGTGACGATCGCATCGAATACCATTCAGGCCACGACATCACCAGGCGGATGCAACATCCGCATCCACGAAGCCGCCGGCGATGATGAACGGCCACCGGGGCTGTGGGCGATTTCCGGAAACATCATCGGCAGCCAGGAAAACAACATGCACCTGACCGGCTGCTACGGCATTTCCATCAGCGGCAACTGCATCTATTCCTGCTCGAACCGCAACCTGTTAATCGAGAATTCAAAACAAATCAACGTGGGCAATAACACCTTTCGGCGCCACACACCGGCGTTGGGCACTGGTGTGCGAATCGTCAAATCGTCGGACATTACGCTGAATGGTTGCTCGATTCTGGATGAACATCCGGACGGCCAGCCATCAGGGGCCTCGCCACTGGAACTGGTGCAATGTAATCGCATTAATATTTCCGGCAGCCAGTTGATCGACGGCGTGCCCTGCGGACTGGATGCGGTTGACTGCAGCAACGTCAACGTCAACGGGTGTTCAATTCATGAGACAAGAAGTGCTAAGAAGTCTCAACACGCTGTTCGTTTTGCCGGTACAGGCCAGGGAAATCTGCTGGCAATGAATGTGATCAGTCCGACAACTCAGGATACGTTATCCATCGCCGAATCCTCCGGAGTACGTGTTGACGGAAACCCCGCGGAAAAGGCGACCAAATAACGCAGTCATTCCCGGCCGGAGTCTGGGAATGAGCAGGTCGGTGTTGACCCGTTACTACGCGTGGAACGTGTCCGGCACTGAGCCGCCCGATGAACGTCCGCCGAACAGGGCATAAGCTGTATAGCCTGCAGTCATCAGCTCGCGGATTTGTTCTGGTTTCCTGCGCTTGCCACGAAAATAGACGAACCGATTGGAGCCCGTTTCCATGTATGCGCCTTTTCGTTCTGCAAGGAAATCAAGCTTCTCAACGTCCAGGAAATCCCGGATGGCCGACTCATCGTCTCCTTTCAATACAAAAGATTTCGAAAACTCCGGATGCTCAACAAAATCGATATCCTGACCTCCGATCATCGCTCCCAGTTTCGACAACAGCCCTTCGGGCCACAAAGTAAAGCAGGGAAGGTTGAGTGAATCTGACTCCAGAGAAATCACGGTCTGGGAATGACAATGCTGATGTTGACCGCCTCCGGTCGTGTACTGGTAATCGAAGATCGCCAGCGTTGTGGTCTCGCCCTCGGCCTTCATCACGTTACGCATCTTGCGACTGTGCCCTTTGTTGAACAAAGAGAAGTCCTGCATCCCGGCCAGCAGGTTGTCATCCTGCGTCGCCGAAAACGCCAACCCTATTTCCGATGCGATCACGCTCAGGGCTGCCGTCCGCTTCTTTTCAAAGTGCCGCACCATTAAAATGATGACCGCGACAAGTAATATGACGCCCGCAATCAAGGCAAGCCAGATGAAAATTCTCTGTTCGCCATTCCACGCGGCTGGTGCGGCAATTCTTATGACACCTGTCGGTATACCCTGTGGCAATGCTTCGGCCGCAACAACGGCCTGATATGCCACGCTGGCTTCCGCACGTTCCTGAGCCACGCAGAATGAGGCCAGCCCCACGAAGCACATGATCCCTGCGGTCATCCTGACAAATACGTTCACCACGTTGAGACAACATTGATTCATGACAGAACTCCTTCATCGCGTTCGTCGCTGCTGAGAATGATATCCGAAAGCAGGTCACTGCTACGCACGGCCCCTGATTCCCCTCGTCCCGTGGCCAAAGCATCGGGAACAGGAAGAAAATCGAAACAGTTCCCAAATTTTTTCCTTCGCCCCCTGACTCCGGCCAGGCAACGGTCTTCCCGGAAGCTCTGCTTCGTCGTCAGCAGATACAATTCCCCATTCGTGGCGACATCGATTAATGCATGTGGCTCGGCCCGGTTCCGGACAATGGATCAATGACGTCCCGGAGAGATTGAAGTCCAGCATGAGGAAGCAGAGCTTTGTGGGCAGGCGTTCCCAGGCCGGGGCCGGAGAACAAGAGGGTGATATCACGAAAGGATCGCGGACACGGGGCGAGCCAGTTCCTGCACTCCGGTCAGACGTTCGTCCAGTCCTCGGTGCTTGACGGTAAAGCGCGCGTGGTTGATACCCAGTCGGTTCAGGATTGTGGCGTTCAGATCACGAATGTGGACAGGGTCGCGCAGAATGTTGTAACCGAATTCATCGGTTTCCCCATGAGTCACGCCGCCTTTGATGCCACCCCCGGCCAGCCACATCGAGTAACATTTTGGATGGTGGTCACGACCATAATTGTTCTTTGTCAGGGTGCCCTGGCTATAGATTGTGCGACCGAATTCACCACCCCAGATGACCAGCGTGTCATCCAGCAGACCTCGCTGTTTCAGATCCTGAATAAGGGCCCACGCCGGTTGATCGACTTCCCTGGTCTGACGACGAATATTAGCCGGCAGACCACTGTGATGATCCCAGCCTCGGTGAAAAATCTGTATGAAACGGACGTCGCGCTCGGCCATGCGTCGAGCCAGCAGGCAATTGTGACCAAAGGTGCCGGGTTTCAGAGCTTCGTCGCCATACATGTCGAGGATGTGTTTCGGCTCACCGGACACGTCCACCAGATCGGGAACGGATGACTGCATTCGAAACGCCATCTCGTACTGAGCAATTCGAGCCTGTGTTTCCGGGTCACCCAGATCGTCGTGAATGCGGTGATTCATGGCCTGCAGCCGATCCAGCATCAACCGCCGAGTTTCCTGCGTGACACCGCCGGGATTCGACAGGTAAAGAACCGGATCTCCCTGAGCACGGAAAGCCACGCCTGCGTGCGTTGACGACAGGAAGCCGCTGCCCCATAGTCGCGAGTACAGCGCCTGCCCTCGTGGTTCGCAGTTCAGCACAATGAATTCCGGCAGATTACGATTCAGGCTGCCCAGACCGTAGCTGATCCACGCGCCAAGTGTGGGCCGACCCGGAACCTGGTTACCGGTCTGGATGAATGTAATTGCCGGGTCGTGATTAATGGCCTCTGTCCACACCGTATGCAATGTCGCAATGTCGTCAGACATCGAGCCGATTTTCGGCAGCAACTCGCTGACTCGTTTTCCACTGTCTCCATGCTGGTCGAAGCGAAACATAGACGGGGCAATCGGAAACCGCGCCTGAGACGCGGTCATCGTGGTCAGCCGCTGTCCTTTGCGGACGGATTCCGGCAAGTCCTTATTATACCAATCCACCATCTGCGGCTTGTAATCGTACGTGTCCAGATGCGACGGAGCCCCCGCCATAAACAGCCAGATGACTCGCTTGGCCCGAGCTGGAAAATGCTGATGTATATGCCCCGCCGTAGTGCCCGCGTTCGCTCGTTCGCTCAGCATTCCAGCCAGCGCTGCGGCGCCCAGTCCTTTCGAACTGCGACCGAAGAACTGACGGCGAGTTTCCAGATTAATCCATTGATCGATCGGATTTGTATTCATGATTCTGTCACCGTCTGTCCGCCGTAGTCAATTAACCGCTTCGTGATGTCCCACTTCCCTGACCTGTGTCATCCGAGCGATAGCTCGCACCCACCGCCGGTCGGCACCGGCTATTTGCTTACGAAGTCGTCTCGATTCATCAGTGTGTTGGCGACCAGGGTCCATGCAGCCACTTCCGCCGCGTCAAGTGTTTCATCCGGCGTGGTGTCGCCTGTACTAATAAGGTCCTTCGCAGCTTCGGGCTGTTGTTGAAACATCGTCTTCAGGTCGCTGGCCGCAGCAATCATGTCGGCCACATCGACAGCTTCGGCCGGGCGACTGAGGACCGCCGACAGCATCCACCTGGCCCGGGACTGATCATCCGCTTCCTGTCGGATGGTGTTTTCGGCAAGTCGTCGGGCGGATTCCACAAACTGCGGATCATTCATCAGTACCAGCGCCTGAATGGGCGTGTTGGTCCGTTCGCGGCGAACGGTGCACTGTTCGCGAGTCGGTGCGTTAAAGGCAGCCATCGAAGGCGGAGGGGCGGTGCGTTTCCAGAAGCTGTAAACGCTGCGACGATACAACCCGTCACCTGAATCGCGTGAGAAAATTCGCGTGTTGCTGCCGGTGATGGCAACGACCTTCCACAACCCGGCTGGCTGATATGGCTTGACACTCGGACCACCCATATCACGCCGCAGCAGTCCGCTCACAGCCAGTGCCTGGTCACGCAGCACTTCGGCATCCAGTCGAATGCGCGGCCCTCGAGCGAGATAACGATTGTCTGCATCCTGTGCCAGTATTTCCGCAGTAACGACACCGCTTTGGCGGTATGTGGATGATGTCAGGATGAGTTTCAGAATGTGGTTTACGTTCCAGCCGGACTGCACGAACTCAACGGCCAGCCAGTCCAGCAGTTCGGGATGTGACGGACGTTCACCCATCACGCCAAAGTCTTCTGATGTTTTGACCAAACCTGTACCGAACACTGACTGCCACAGGCGATTCACCATCACTCGTGCAGTCAGAGGGTGGTCCGGATGCACCAGCCACCGAGCCAGATCAAGCCGGTTGGTCAGCTGTCTTCCTGGCTCGACATCACTCCCCCTGAATGCTGTGCCGGGGAAGTTCAATATATCAGGGACCCACGGAGCAACTTCTTCACCGCGACGATCGTACTCACCTCGTTCCAGCACCCACGCTCTGGGCTTCGAATCGCGTTCCTGGATGACGAGTGTGGTTGTCGATCGGGAGTAAATGAAATCGCGGCGACGTTGAGAACCTGCGTATTGGCGCAGCTTAGCGGCGCCGTCCGAGTTGATTGTTGCCCGATGAAACGAAGTCATCGACGCCTGTTGCTCTTCATCCAGATCATCCCACGCCCTGTCAGACTGAATCAGCGCTGTCAGCCCATGCTCCTGCGCCAGCAACCGTGTTTCTTCATCCGTCAGCCAGCGACGGAAAATGCGAATATCACTGAGCCCCGCGGTTGGCAGTCGGCTGGCGATTCTCAACTTGCCTGCCGGCACTTCGACCGCACCCATCAGGTCTTCTGTCGAGTTCCGCAGTACACCGGCACGACCATTGACCAGAATAGTGATGGACGAATTCGACTGACCACCGGAGTAGCGAACACAGACGTGCTGCCATGATCGAGGGGTGAGCGCTTCTTCGCCGGGCAACAGCGCTCGAATCTTCTTTCCCTTGCCATCGTTGAATTCAAAGGTCAGCCCTCCCTGCGTATTGCCGGCAATCTTCCAGCCGATCGTCTTCTTGTCTTCTGTTTTTGCTGTCTGGTCAAACACTGTCGTTGACATCAGGCGCTCAGGAGTCCGATACCAGAAACTGATCGATAGCGGCTCATCGGTGCGCAAGCCTGGCAGATCAGCCGTTAGCTGTCCTTTTTCGCCGAACCGAATTCCTCTGCGGCCCGCCGGATGTTCTGTGGCCCAGTCAGCTGACTCCGGCAGTGCAACATCGACTCCTTCGCCGTCTGTCAGCGGCAGTGCCGTGATCAGTTCGTCGGTTGACACCGGGTGTGCGAGGTCCCGGTTTCGTGAGGGCCACCATACCGCAGCATCAGAACTCAACGCATCAAATTCGCTGCTCAGCTGTGTTCGCAGAGCCCGCAGATCGTTCCATTCTTTCTCAAACTCTTCGGATGGCAGAGTGACAACCGGCGGAGTATCCTTCTGATTGCCGTCCATCGCCGGTGTTGTCGTGTTGTTGAAAAACGCACCCAGCTGATAAAATTCCCGTATACTGATCGGGTCGTACTTATGATCGTGGCACACGGCGCAACCCGCGGTCAACCCCAGGAAAACGGTGGCTGTCGTTTCAACCCGGTCAACCATATACCGCACATCAAGTTCCGCCGGTATGGCGCCGCCTTCTGAGGTCGTGATGTTGCAGCGACTGAAGCCGGTCGCTATCAGCTGATCCTGCGTTGGTTCCGGCAGCAGGTCGCCCGCCAGTTGTTCCACGACGAATCGGTCAAATGGCATGTTGGCATTAAAAGCACGCACAACCCAGTCGCGGTACGGCCACATTTCCCGATAGTTGTCGACGTGCATCCCGTGTGTGTCACCGTATCGTGCGGCATCCAGCCAGTATCGCGCACGATGCTCGCCGGCGTGCTCTGACGTCAGCAGTCGGTCGACGTATGTCGACCATGCGTCATCCGAAGAATCACCAATGAATGATTGCAGCGTGTCCGGCGTGACCGGCAGCCCGGTGACATCGAGTGCGGCTCGACGAGCCAGCACATGGCGGTCCGCAGCGGCCGTCGGCTTCAATCCGAGTCCGTCCAGCTTCTGCAGAATGAAATGATCGATCGCATTCGCGGACAACCCGTCATGGCCGGCGGACTCCGGAATTTGCGGACGCTGCGGCTTGATGAACGACCAATGGTTTTCGTACGCTGCGCCTTCTCTGATCCACTGAATCAGTAGCTGCCTGTGTTCGGGTTTCAGCGTCTTATGCGAATCCGGTGGCGGCATCACCAATTCTGCGTCGTCGCTGGTAATTCGTACGATCAGTTGTGAATTCTCAGCGTTCCCTTCCACGACTGCCCCGCTATCGACGGCTGCTTCTCGGACATCAAGCCGTAGGTCACCCTTCCGACTGCCGGAGTCCGGGCCATGACAGGCAAAGCAGTATTCTGACAGAATGGGGCGAATGTGTTCGTTGAAGCGAACCCGCTCAACCGGATTGGCTTCTTCCGCCAGTGATATGCCGGCGGTAAGCAACGTGCAGACGCTCACGAACACGAAATCGTTTCTCATGGGACATAACCAGGGCTTCGGGGCGAGACAGCAACACATGTTTCTGCTGTTGTGGGATTGTACCGCTGGCACCTGCCGCCGTCATTGGCCGACAGCTGCAATATTCGATTCCCGAGACTGTTGCAGCGGAAAGCAGATATTGGTGTTTGTTGTTACGTCGCCGTGGCACCGAGATCGCAAGTCCGCCATGAGTCCTTGCATGACATGGACTTCGCAGAACATCCGGATCTAATCTGCCGCTGCGCCGAACTCTGTGATGTCACTCAGGCTGGTGCATTTTCTGTCAAAGTGGGTGTAACCGCCATCCACAAATATGATCTGTCCGGTGGTGTGACTGGACCGCGGCGATGCCAGAAACACGACCATGTCCGCCAGTTCTTCGATAGTGGTAAAACGCTTCCCCAGAGGAATCAGTCGCTCGATCTCGGCCTTCGCTGCAGCGGAGTCGGGCATTGCTGCCAGACACTTTTCGTACAGTGGTGTCCATGTTTCGGCAGGCAGAACCGTGTTCACGCGAACGCCGTGCGGCGCCAGGTCCACCGCCCATTCCCTCGTCAGGCCATTGATGCCGCCTTTGGACGCCGCGTATCCGGAAGTGCCACCCTGCCCCGTTTCGCACACCTTGGAACCGATGTTGACAATGCAGCCCTGAGATTTCCTGAGCGCTTCGAGCGAGTAATGAACCATCGCATAATAGTGAATCAGGTTGCGCTGCAGCGATTCCAGAAACGCTGCCGGTCCGTCTTCAAGGCCAACTCCATCGTTGACCCCCGCGTTGTTGACGACGACGTCGATTCGGCCATAACGCTCCAGAGTCTTCTCGACGGCGTTCTGACAGGCTGACGTATCCGTCAGATCTCCCTGTATGAAACAGCAGTCGAGTCCCTGTTGTACGTATTCTGCTTCCAGCGCACGGCCTTCCGCTTCGCTACGATTGACATTGGCCACGCTCGCACCTTCAGCGATCAGCGAGCGCACGATTCCCAGGCCGATGCCTTTCGAACCGCCCGTGACCAAAGCCACTTTGCCCTGCAGGCCAAGATCCATCTATTTGACCTCGCGTATCTTGATATTACGGAACGATACCAGGTTCCCATGATCCTGCAGACAGATGTGTCCTTTTGTAGCAACGCCAAACTTCGGAAACTTACTGAACTTGCTGGCCGCCAGACGTTCGTTCCAGTCATCCGACCCTTTGACGTACTCAACGTACTTCCTGCCGTTCATCCAGTGCACACATTTTCCTGGCGTAATCAGAACCCGCAGCGTGTTCCATTTGCCAGCCGGCTTGGTGGCATCTGTGTCTGATTTGTAGAACTGATACAACCAGCCGGCTTTCTGTGGATCGTGACCGTCAACATTGTCCTGAATCTGGATCTCCGGACCGGTCTGCCATGGTTTCTTTTCTTCTTCTGTCACGTGGTACATCAGACCGCTATTGCCGCTTTTTGAGATCTTGTAATCCAGCGTCAGCTCAAAAGAATCAAACTGCTTCTTTGTGATGATGTCGCCCGCGCCTTTGTCCTGACGAATCAGTTCACCATTGTGAACTTTCCAGCCGTCGCCTATCGCATCCTTCTGATAATTGCGCCAGTGACTGGTGTCCTTTCCATTGAATAACAGAGTCCATCCTGCTTTCTTTTCGTTACCGCCCAGGGTGTTCGGTGCGGGGTTTTCGGCGAACGCCGGTGCTGACAGCACTCCGATGAGAGCGGCGACGGATGTAATTCGTGACATTGTTTCTTCTCAGGAAGTGGGTAGAAAAACGCGACCGTTTTGTAACGATCGACTCGTTGAGCGGTTGGTCACATCCGCAGCACCTGTTGTGGTGGCAGAATACCGGGATCAGGGTTGAATAAAGCTTTTTAACAATTCCGTAGACAATACAACAGTGTTGTCAGGTGATCGTTACCAACCCGGTTCTGCAAATCACGAGCTTTCAATTTGACCCGGACTGCTGAGACGACCACAATCTGCGATTCGTATTTCGTCGACAGGAGAAAAGATGTCTGATTTTCAGACGGTGGCCAGGGTGGGAGACGTTCCGGAAGGACAGGGACGATGTTTCCCGGTAAACGGCACGATGGTCGGTGTGTTCCTGCACAACGGTGAATACTACGCCATGAATGATTTTTGCCCGCACATGGGCGCATCACTCTCGGAAAGTCCGATCGCTGAAGACGGTTCCGTCATGTGTTCGTGGCATGCGTGGTCATTCAGCATCAAAGATGGAACGTGGCTGGACAACTCGAAAAGCGGTATCAAAACGCCAACGTACGATGTCCGCGTGCAGGACAATGAGATTCAGGTTGCAGTGCCGTTGCCCGATCCACCCGCCGCTGACGATTCGCAGCCGGCTGGTGATCAACCAGCCGACGGCCCCAGTTGAAAGGCGCACCCATCGGCTCGACGGAATCGGACAATCGGCCGCCAGCATGGCCCGTCACCGACAACACAGTCCGTGACGTCTTTGCAGCAATGTTGCAGGACGGCAGCTGGGGCCGTTATCACGGCCCGCACTGTGATCGCCTGCGTGATGCGCTCGCCGACTTCCATGACACGGAACACGTGATTCTGTGCAGCAGCGGCACAGTCGCCGTCGAGCTGGCACTACGGTCTGTCAAAGTGCAGCCCGACGATGAAGTTGTGTTGGCGGCGTACGACTACAAGGCCAACTTCGCTAACGTGCTTACGCTGCGGGCAACACCGGTTCTGGTGGACACGCTGCCGGGCGTTCCGGTGCTGGATCCCGAACAACTGAAAAAAGCGATCTCGGACAGGACAAGAGCAATCGTCTGTTCTCACCTGCACGGCTGCTTCGCGGATGTGGCCGCCATTCGTGCAGTTGCAGCAGAGCGTGGCATTCCGGTGATCGAAGATGCATGCCAGGCAGCCGGAGGGCGTTTAAACGGCAAGGCCCCCGGCTCCATCGGGGACGTTGGCGTACTCAGCTTTGGCGGCAGCAAACTACTGACGGCCGGACGCGGCGGGGCAGTACTCACAAACGATGCAACACTGGCGCAACGCATCCGGTTGTACACACAGCGAGGCAACGATGCCTATCCGCTGTCAGAAATGCAGTCCGCCGTCCTGCTGCCGCAGCTGCAGCAACTGCCTGACCGAACACTTGTGCGGTTAAAGCGAGTTCGCCAGCTGCTGAGCGCTCTGCCCGCGGATTCACCACTACGCCCTGCGTTGTATCCTGACCCCGCAGAAAACGACCATGACGTTCCGGCGTTCTACAAAGTGGCCTTTCATTACGATGCAAAAAAGCAGAATGGGCTGTCCCGCGAAGACTTCTCAAACCAGGCCCGTCAAAACGGCGTCGCTCTGGATCCGGCATTTTCTGCGTTACATAAAACCCACAGTGGTCGCCGATTCAAAGCTGTGGGGGAACTGCCGAACGCGTCCGTCCTGCACGCTGAACTGGTTACACTGCATCATCCGGTACTGTTGGGCGGGACCGATGCTATTGATGCGTTGGTCGCTGCACTCGGATCATAAAATGTCCTCGACCCTGGTCATGGATACCGGATACCCCGCAGCCATCAGTTTCTAACCGTGCGTTCGTTAGATGACGTACCAAAGTTCCTGAGGCTGATCATGCGGACTATACGGATTCGGAGCACAGATTTCCTGACTCGTGCGCGGAATTTGCCCTGACCGGTCACGTTTTCACCAGTCAGGCTTCAGAAAATGCAGCCGCCGGGTCAGGCGAATCCATCGACCGTATTTCGGGCGATTGTGCCGGTAAAGCGGCACATGGAGAATTCAAATCACAAATGAATCAGTTCATTGAACTGCGAAACGGAGCACTATGGAATCAGGCAGCGTACCTGTTAAGCACAAAGACAATCCCCGCTACAAGGGGGCTCCAGTACTCGGGCGGGTCCATGGTGGACAACCAGCGGCTGATCGCGCTTGTTCTGAGCAGGACGGGCGCGACGGTGACGAGGGCTGAGAAAGGACGTCCCTTCGACGTAATTCTGATGGATATGCTGATGCCTGTCTTCGACGGATACGGCACGACCGGAAAACTGCGGCAGTCGAGCTGCACCGGCCCCATCATCCCGCTCACAGCACACGCTGTGATCAAGCACTGGGACAAATGCATCAATGCCGGCTGCGACGACGACCCGACCAGGCCCATTGATCTCAAAACACTGATCTCAATGGTGCCCGAATGGGAAGCCCGACAACCTCTTGATATTGTGGATTAGACATCAGCGCTGTCAGGCAAGCACTTTGGCCTCGTGACCTGCCGCCTGAGCACGATCCGACATCCAAGCACAGTTTAAGCAAATCCTTCCGGCCGTCGGCGTCGCGGAAAGTCTCTACTTGCCGCGACGCCGTCACAGCAGTAAAATTAAGAGCGCTTGTCTGCGTGTTTTCGCAAAGTCCATAAAAGAAGGCCGACAATGGCAGGAACCAACCGACGGCAGCTGCTGCGGGCCGGCCTTACCGGATTCACGGGTTTAACGCTGCCCGGTTTGTATCGGGCTCGAGCCGAGTCGACCATGACCGACAGCGGGTCTGACACCGCCATTATTCTGGTCTGGCTTCGTGGTGGACAGAGCCATCTCGACACCTTCGACATGAAGCCGCTGGCTGCTTCCGACTACCGCGGGCCGTTCAGCCCTGTTGATACAAACGTACCGGGGATACAGATCACGGAACTCTACCCGCGTCTGTCGCTGTGTGCCGACCGGTACTCATTGCTGCGGTCAGTCGCTCATAATGCCGGCGGACACCCGGCGGGTTCTTTGCGAGTATTGGGGGGAGATCCCGCGTCTGCCGACAAGCCGACGCCGAAGTATCCGGACTGGATGTCGATCGCGAGCTATCTTCGCCAGGATCCGACTCAACAGATTCCCAACTACGTCGCTGTCAATCCGGTCGATCGTTACGACTCTTTTCGTATTGCCGGTCCGGCATACCTGGGTCCTTCCTATGAACCTTTCCGGGTGACCGGGGACCCCAATGCTCCGGGTTTTTCGGTACCGAACATCGGCTTGAAGGACAAAGAGGACAAACGCCGCCTGAACGAACGCAGCAAGCTGAAAAGTAAAATTGACCGCATGCGCCGGGACATCGATCAGACCGGCCTGATGAACGCTCTGGACAACTTTGATGCCCAGGCCCTGCGGCTACTGGCCAGCCCTGAAGCTGCAAAGGCCTTCGATCTTTCGCTGGAAACCGACAACACCCGCGAACGATACGGGCGCAATCGCTGGGGACAGCAGTGTCTGATGGCACGGCGACTGGTCGAGGCCGGCGTCGACATCGTGGCTACAGAATTCGACGGTCCTTTGTGCGGTCGTGTCGCCAACTGGGACGACCATGCCGTTAACCATCACGTTTTTAACGCCAACGCGCACCGGGCGCCGTTTTTTGACCAGGCAGTTTCTGCACTGATCGAAGACGTGTACGACCGTGGTCTTGACAAGCGGGTGATGGTGGTAGTGACGGGCGAGTTTGGACGTACACCACGCATCTCACACGTAGCCAGCAGCGGTGGCGGAGTAGCCAGTGCAGCGAAGGGTACGGTCCAGCCCGGCCGAGACCACTGGCCACGCGCGAACACGATGCTGTTTTCCGGGGGAGGCATTGCAACCGGTCAGGTGATTGGCGCCACGGATGCTCGCGGCGAAGATCCCGTTTCGCGACGCGTAACGCCATACGATTTTCTGGCGACGATTTTTGACCACCTGGGATTCGACATGGTGCAGCTCGCGCTGCAAAATTTTGCCGGACGACGAAATCCGATTTTTGCGAAGGGTGATCCGATTCGGGAACTCGCTGGCAGCGCCTGATTGCAATCCGAATAACTGTCCGCTGAATGGCAACGGAAGGCCGGCAGTTCGTGATGCAAGCATTCACAATGGCCGACACGTTGCCGACCACCGACACCGGGCATATGACAGATCGATTCGGCATGTATTGAGGAGAACAGCGTTGATCCAGGAGTTCCACCACATCCACTTTCGTGCTTCAAGCTTTGACGAAGTTCGCGCGTTTTATTGCGGTGTTCTTGAAGCAGAAGACCTCGGCCTCGTCACGCTTGCCGGTGCCGAACATCTGCGACTGAAATTGGCCGGGCAAATTCTGAATTTTGCACCGGACGCTCCTGGCAGAGTCTCACCGGCGGTTCCCGCCACTGAACGGCTTGGCATCTACCACATCGCGTTTACCGTCGACAATCTCGAAAAAAGCTGTGCCGATTACGAATCAAGAGGAGCAAGATTCGCCAGCGACGTACTGCGGCCGACGGACGACCTGAAAGTACGATTCATTCAGGCACCTGACGGCATGCACGTTGAGCTGATGGAGCTTCTGACGTAGTCGGCACATGTGATCCCTCGAACGGCAACGGCCACAGAGACACTTGTTGATTCACGACGACTGTCGATGAGGTTCTGACTCCGGCAGACGGGGCCCGCTTTCGACCGCAGCGTATTCGCACCGCAGGCGATTGCCGGTTTGATCCAGGCGGTACACTGCTGACGGCATCATTTCGAGCGCCACACAACCTGCTTGCTGTCGCCGACAGGAAGTACCAGCGGAGCCAGTGGCACACTTCAGCTCAGCATCAACCCCGGTGTGACGCTGCGCCGTCAGGCCACTTGAACGGTTGGCTCAACCACTCGGCGATCGCTACAGTTCAGTGATGCTGCGAATGAATATCGTTACCGCTCGGAACCAGGGAACAATGAACGTGGTAATTGCAGGGTTAGTCTCATTGTGCATTGTTGGTGGCGTCGCTGCACCTGACGTTGGTGGGCAGGACCGCACGGACCAGTTGCTTGAAAAGGCCGAAGTACAACTGCGAGCAATCTATGAAACAGGAAGTTTTGGGGGCGGCAACGCCAAGTCCTTTCGCGGTACCTGGGACGCTGACGGTACAGGGTACACGACAGCTGAGCCGGGTCCGGAATCGGACAGACCGGTGCGGGTGCATTATGATGCAGCCACGGGTGAACGCACGGTGTCTGAGGACGGCCAACGAGATGGTCAGCACCCCGATCGACGGTCCGGACGGAACAGGATGTCCCCGGATGGTCACCTCGTCTTGAGTTTCGAGGGGGGAAACCTGCACGTGCGCCGCGCTGAGGGCGGCAAGTCGATCCCACTGACGGCAAATTCAAATGGCGATTCGAGTTCGAACGGCAGCGCGGTCTGGAGTCCGGACAGCAAGTGGATTGCATTTATGGAGACAGACGTGTCGGCCGTTCCATTTCGAGCTTCGCTGATACCGAACGATCCAACGTATCCTGAAGTCAGAAGGAACCGCTATGCGCGGGTCGGTCAGCCGATCAACAGGCAGCGGATTGGAATTGTTGATGCCGCAGGCAGGGCGGTCCGCTGGCTTGCCATCCCGCAATCTGCAGACGGTTGTTATCTTGGCGCGTTGAGTTGGGCGGGAAATTCCAATGAAGTGTTTGTGGAAAAGCTGAGTCGCGGCCGGGATAAGCGTGAATACCTGATTGCCAATGTTAATACAGGGGCGATCAACACCATCTACCAGGAATCCGATCCAGCCTGGGTCGCCGGGGCATACGAGACGAGTGCCGGACCAGTATGGATCCGCGAAAACAGCGCCTTCATCGTTATGAGTGACCGCGACGGCTGGCGGCGCGCTTATCTTTACGGTCGCGATGGAACCGCGAAGGGAGCGCTTACGCCGGAAGGTACAGACATCCTGGAGTTCGCCAGGCTGGATGAATCCGAAGGGTGGTATTATTACTACGCTTCGCCGGACAACGGAACACAACGATACCTCTATCGTTCGGAGCTGGACGTCGGTGGAAAAACGGTACGAGTCACCCCCGTCGGTCAACCTGGCACGCACTCCTACGACATTTCCCCCACCGGAAAATGGGCTTTTCATACCCTTTCAACATTCGACACGCCCCCCGTTACAGACCTTGTGCGACTCTCCGATCACCGCGTCATGCGCGTACTCGAAGACAATAAGGCGTTGCGAGATGCCATGAAGTCCTGGATCGTTCGGCCGACAGAATTCCTGCAGCTGGATATCGGCAATGATGTGGTGGTGGACGCATACATGATCAAGCCACGCAACTTCGACCCGGCCCGGAGGTATCCTGTTTTCGTATATGTGTATAATGAACCGTACGCGCAGGAGGTGCTGGACAGATGGCGGGGACACCGCGATAACTTCCACCGCGTAATTTCCGATCTCGGTTATCTTGTGGCATGCATTGACACCCGCGGAACGCCGGCCCCAAAAGGGACCTGGTGGCGCAAAGCTGAGTTTCCAACGCTGGGCGTTCTATCGACGGCAGAACAGGCGAAAGGCGTTCAGGAACTGGGGCGCACCCGGCCGTACGTTGATATGTCTCGTGTGGGCATCTGGGGTTGGAGTGGGGGTGGGTCTAACACGCTTAACGCGATGTTCCGCCATCCGGATGTCTTTCACATGGGTATCGCCGTCGCACCCAAGCCGCAACCGCATCTCTACAATGCCTGGTTTCAGGAGATCTTCATGAGAACCCCCGAGAACAACGCGGACGGATACCGAAAATCGGCTCCAATCAACTATGCCCAAGGCCTCAGGGGCGACCTACTGATTGTCCATGGCACGGGTGAGACAAATACTCATCTTGAAATCACCGAGGGACTGGTGGATCGGCTGATCGAGCTGGGCAAACCATTCGACTATTTTACTTATCCCAATCGCGACCACGGTATCAGGAAAGGCAAAGGCACTACGCTGCACTTGCGCATGCTCATGACGCGATATCTACTTACGCACCTGCCCCCGGGGCCAGGGTAATCGCTGTGACGCAGGAGCATTCAATAAGTTTGCTGATGAACTGGAGACAACCGCAGCTGAAGTCATCATGAACGTGCATCTGCTGGTCGCCGCGTCCGAGGACTTAAGTAAAAAAGAATTGAAACGCTGCGAGTTGGTGCTGGAGACGTGGCGAGAGTTTCAGGACGTCAATCAGGCAAATCCGAATGGCTTCGCTTACGGGAAACTTCCTCGACAGCACCTCAGTCACTTCAGCTTCGCGGATCTGATTTCCTGAACCGCATCTCTGGTCTCAATTCGTTGAGAAGCCATGATGCAGCTCTTCTGTTGCACGTCATTCGTAGTCTTCATCCGGCTCATGTCGAATGTCGCGTCAAATGCGCCGCATCACGAGCCGGGGTCTTGCCTCCGCGCAAAACGACCAAGCAGCGCGGGCAGGAATACGAGATCTCCGAACAGGGCCGACGCTATCGTCAGCACGCCCATGGTAGCAAAGATCTTGTGATCGCGGGATTCGCTTAGCATCACTGTGCTGAATCCCGCGATCAACACCGTCGTGGTCATGATCAGAGCCGTTCCCACACCGGTGAACGCCTTGCGAATCGCTTCATCCTGATCATCAGTCTTCGCGTTCTCTTCCTGGTACCGGGTCAGAAAATGAATGGTGTCATCGACGGCTATGCCCAGGCAGACGGTAAAATTGCAGACCATCACGATCTCAAGGTTGTACCCCGTCAGCGCCAGATACGCGCCTGTCAGCACCAGCGGAAACATGTTGGGAATGATCGAAATCAAACCAATTCGAATGGACCGATAAACGATCGCCAACACGAAAAAAATCACCACGGAAGCGGCGCCCAGGCTCGCGGCCAGATCAACAACAACCTGATAAAGGTGCTCCCACCGCCAAACGGCATTACCACGAAGTTCAAAGTCAAAGTGGGGATGCTGTTGTTTGATCGCAGCACATCCGGCTTCAATACGCTCAAACACCGGACCGTACGCCGCGATGCCGAGGTCCTGAACACGAAACATGACCTCGGCCTTATTACGTTCAGGCGTAAAGAACGCCCGCTTCAGCGGAGGAGGCAGCAGTTCTATCAACGACATGCGTTCTTGCGGCGGCCCACTGCCCGGTTGAGCATCAATGAGGTTGCGGATCGACAACGGATGGCCGATCAGTTCTTCGGCGCGCAGCAGATCGTCAACGGCAGAAACAACGACCAGCACTTCTGCCGAATCGGAGCGCACCTCGTCGCCCCATTCCACTTCGACGCGAGAAAACTCCAGACCACCGAACGCCTGGTCCAGATGATGCAGCGCCATTGTGGCCTCAGCTTTTTCCGGCAGACCGTCGCTTTGCCGCTGATCCGGCTTCAATGTCAGCGAAACGGCAAAGAACAGCAACGTTGCGGCGATTGCCAGTTTGCTGACCAGCACCCGCCGCCGCAGGACAGCGTCCACGACCACCGAAACTCGGCCAAGATTCCGATCGATGAGACTGCTGTCCAGGCCGACATGGATTTTTCGTCCCAGCCACGTGGAGCAGGCGAAAGGTATGACGGTGACCACGGAGACAAAAGTCAGCGTGACTCCGATCACACTGCACATGCCAAACTCCTTCACCAATTCCGATTCGGCCTGAGTCAAAGAACCAAATCCGATGGCGGTCGTCAGCGACGTCAGGAAACACGCCATGCCCACCTGTTGAATTCCCAGCCGGGCCGATTCTTTCCCCGACAGGCCACCGCCGCGCAGTTTGCGGATCTGTACCATCAGATGCACACCATCAGTCAGTCCGACCAGGCTGACCAGAACGGGCAGAATCACGTCGACCAGCGGATTGTTTTCATAGCCCAGGTATCGAACCATGCCGATCGTCCAGAAGACGCCCAAAGCCGGTGCGGCAGCGACAATCATCACAGCCCGAATGCCGCGGAACAGGATCAGTGTCATAATGAAGATCATTCCGTAACCGATCAACTGATACTTCAACTGATTGGCCTCGTGAGCCTCTATGGCTGCCAGTTCCGCGGGGACGCGTCCGGTTATCTGAAATCTCAGGTCCACGTCGCTGAATCGAGCCGCCGTCGCCTCGGCTGTTTCTCGCAGCAATGTTGTGGCCTCGTCGTCAGCAAGCACGTGGTTGTAATCCAGCGACAGCAGCAGCAGCAGTGTTTTGCCATCGCTGCTCAACAGCTGACCTCCAACCAGCGGGTGCCGCAGCGCCTTTTGCCTGGCGGCGAAGAAGCGATTCGCTGATGCTTCCGGTCGGGGAAACAGCGGCTCCGGCAGGCCAAAAATGTTCAGAGTCGGAACGGCATCCATCCAAAGCACGCTGCTGACCTGATCCAGATCTTCCAGATCTTCCACGACCTGTCGCAGCGCTCTGGCACAGCTGGCGCTGAAGAAATCGTCGCCCTGGATCACCACGACCACATCGGCGCGGGACAAGCTGAACGGGCTGACATTCGGCACCTGTCGCTGCGGTCTGTCGTCGTCGGAAGCGACTGCCGATCCCGACTCGTCACCTGCGTCAGTTTGTTCAATAAACTGCAACAGCACGTGCGGGTCGCGATAACCAACAACGGCAACAGCGGTGATGACGCTGATAAGCAGTATGACAAACCAGCGTTGGTCGACACTCAGTGTTGCCAGCCTGTTGAAAGTTTTACTCATTGCGATATTGGATCGTGAAGGGCGGATATCTGTTCCGGCAGATGAGCTGTCATTCGCCGGAATCGTTCATCCGAAAAAGCCCTCGCCACTTTTGTCACTACTGGCCGGCTTTCACTGCCAGCGATATCGACAGAAACCCCAGTGCCTGACAGCGATCATAGGTGTTAATGAAATGTTGAAACGCCACGGCATCGTCAAAACCGATGATGATCTTTGAACCGATATCGAGTTCGGCAAGTTGTGTCAGCCGACGATCGAGTTCTGCGGCACTGCTGACAGGTCGTTCATTGAGCTGAATCATTAGCTGTCCTTCTGAATCGCAGTCCAGGTATATGCGAACTTCGGGTGACCGCCACTCCTTTGGCTTCTGTTCGGCCAGGTCCACCAGTGTGTCGGTCTGTCCCGCCAACAATTCGGCGGGCAGCAATGAATCCGGTTTCTGCCCTACCGAGGCGCACACGAAAAACACCAGCAACAGAAATACAACGTCGATCATGGGCGTCATACTGTCGTTGTCCAGTGATGTTCGGCGATCTCGATGGGTGGGTATGCGCACGATCAGTCACTTCCGCCTACGGACACGGCGAACTGAATACTGCGAATATTCCGGGCAGCACAATGTTCAATCAACTCCCGAACCGAACCACACCGCGCCTCTCTGTCTGCCCGCAGGCGAACTTCCGGGTTCACGTCGGCAGCGGCCGCTGCCATTTGCAGACCATCAATCCGCTGAAAGACCGATTGCTGTGACTGTGCTTCGGCACTGATGAACATCTGACCGTCTCGATCAACGGTGACAGTCAGCCGATGCAGTGCCTCATCACGCTTTGTATCACCGCCCGTCGCCGATGGCAGGTCGACGGGCTCCGCCTGTTCGCTCCGTACAAAGTGACTGGCCACCAGAAAGAAAATGATCAACAGAAACACCACATCTATCAGAGGTGTGATATTGAACCGCAGAGGGGTTCGCTGGTTGTATTGTGTGGGCAAACGCATGAGTTTTCACTGATTCAACATCTGATGCGGGTACTGGACTCAGCACGAGACGCTGCCGGAAGCAGAAACATGATTTCAAAGTCTAGCGATTCATGGCGAATGACGTCAGCCGTGATTACCATTCCCACAGTAAAGGCCCGGTCTATGATCCGGCCTGCACCTGCGCCGCAAACCCCTTCATGTCCCCGTGTGAATAAACTCCCATGTCGAACAAACGAGTTCTGCTACTGGCCGGTGATTTTGTGGAAGACTACGAAATCATGGTCCCCTTTCAAACTCTGCTCACCGTTGGCGTCGATGTCGACGCCGTATGTCCTGATAAAAAGCCCGGTGACCAGATTCGCACGGCTGTCCACGATTTCGAGGGCGACCAGACATACAGCGAAAAACCTGGCCACAACTTCACGCTCAACGCGGACTTCGCTGATGCTGACGCCGATAACTATGACGGCCTTTTGATTCCCGGTGGTCGGGCACCAGAATACCTGCGACTGAATTGCGGCGTCCTGGATCTTGTGCGGGCATTTAATGACGCGAATAAACCAATCGCTGCGGTCTGCCACGGGCTGCAGATTCTGGCCGCGGCCGGTATCCTGTCAGGTCGAACCTGTACGGCCTACCCCGCCTGCGGACCGGAAATAACGCTGACCGGTGCAACATACACAGAGATCTCCATCGACGCAGCACACGTAGACCGCAACCTTGTGTCCGCTCCCGCATGGCCTGCTCATCCCGCTTTCTGCCGTGAGTTTCTGAAACTGCTGGGCGTGCTGTGAAACGGCGCAACATGCTGAGTATTATGCGACGCACGCCGGTGACTTCCGGCACCGACCCGCTTCGTGCCGGCTTTAGTTTATATCTTTGATTGAGCCACTATATGTCTCGCTTCGTTCTTCTGCTTCTGTTGATCCTCTGCAACCGCGCCGCGCCCGCTCAGACTTTTGAGCAACAGCTCCTGAACCAGCCGCCTGCGGACCTTGCCGCCGCAGCACGGAAATCCGGCGACGCTCGGCGCGGCGCGATTCTGTTCCACCAGGTGCACGTCGGATGTGTCAAATGCCATGCAGTAGATGGCACCAGCAACTCCTTGGGCCCCGACCTGACGAAGCTTGGTCAACAGAAGCCGTCGACGGATGAATACGTGGTGACGTCACTGCTGAAACCGTCTGCTGAGATTCGAAAGGGTTATGATTCCATTACGGTCGTTACGACCGACGGTCTGTCAGTGACAGGTTTGCTGATCAGTCGCGATGACCACAGCGTCGTACTGCGAGACCCTGCCCGCAATGGCGACCGGATGACCATCGCAGCGAAAGACATTGATGAAGTTGTACCGAGTAAGCTGTCAATCATGCCGGCAGGCATCGTCAACCAGCTTGGCGGCCCGCAGCAGTTTCTGGATCTGCTGCGTTATCTGCTGGACCTGCGAGATGGCGGACGCGACGCAGCCCGCAAGCTGCAACCGCCTCCGGGACTTATCGCTTTCAAGCTGCCGGAATACGAAAGTCACGTTGACCACGTCGGGCTGATTCGCGGACTGGACGACGCTGCGTTTGAACGCGGGCAGGCCATCTACAATCGGCTGTGTATCAATTGTCACGGCAATAAGGAAAGACCCGGTTCACTGCCGACGGCTTTGCGATTTGCCGAAGGCAAGTTTCGCAGTAGTGGCGATCCCCACGCGATGTACAAGACACTGACTCACGGCTTTGGCCTGATGGTGCCGCAGGCGTGGATGGTGCCTCGACAGAAATATGATGTGATCCACTACATTCGCGAAAGCTATGTCCGCAAGGCAAATGCAGGTCAGTACCGCGCCGTGACGGACGAATATCTGGCCGCACTGCCGGCTGGCGATACGTTCGGTCCGGAACCTGTCGAGTATTCACCCTGGTCCGATATGAACTACGGACCGTCGATGATCAATACGTTTGAAGTCGGTTCCGACGCACAGAATTTCGCGTACAAGGGCATTGCTGTCCGGCTGGATCAGGGGCCCGGTGGTGTTTCAAAAGGTAATCACTGGGCCATCTTTGACCACGATACCATGCGACTGGCTGCTGCGTGGTCGCGCACACCGACATCACAGGAATCCGGTTTTATCAGCTGGCAGGGGATTCATTTCGACGGTCGTCACAACGCTCATCCACGCATCGCGGGCGATCTGCAGTTTGAAAACCCGACCGGCCCCGGATGGGCCAATCCGGCAACCGGATCCTTTGATGATGACCAGCGGGTGACAGGACGCGACGACCGAAACTACGGCCCACTGCCTCGGATGTGGGCCAAATATCGCGGGCTGCATCAGGTTGGCAATCAAACAATCGTGGAGTACAGCGTTGCAGATACCAAAGTGCTGGAGCGGTTGGACCATCACGCCGTCTCCACGAACGACTCGTCGGCTGCGGACGTGTTTTCAAGGAACATGACCCTTGGGCCTGTTCGCAGACACCTGCTGGCGCTGGTGGCAACTCATCCGGAAGCAGGCGCTGTGCTTCGGCCGCTGACTGAACATTCCGTGCTGTTAACTGCAGACACCGCTGATCCGCCAGCCGCGGCAGCCTCAGAGTTCAACGGCGCTTCGCTTCTAATGATCAAAGACGGTGCCGCCTTCGATATGACCACCAGTGATTTCAGTATCACGGCGCGCATTCGCACAACAACAGACGGGACGATTTTCTGCAAAGCGAACAACGATGGACCATGGGTGCCGAATGGGAAGACGTTCTTCGTGCGAGCCGGACGCCTGTGTTACGACATTGGCTGGGTGGGCGCGGTGCAATCAAAGAAGAAGGTAGACGACGGTAAGTGGCATGACGTGGCAATGACATGGAATCACGACACTGGCCGGGTCAGCATGGTTGTCGACGGTAAGAAGAGCGGCGGCGGCGCACTGAAGCCGAAGGACAAAGTCTCCGGGCATGTCGCAAAGATTGGATTTACGTCGGTCAACTTTCCCGCCACTTCGCACTTCACGGGAGAGATTGAATCAATAGCTTTCTGGGGCCGTGAACTGAAAGGTGAAGCCCTTCAGGCTGGTCTCCCGCACAACGCCGACAGCAATGCTGTCGCGGCGTGGGACTTAACGTCTTCCGCCACAGAGGACATAGTTTCCGATATATCAGGCAACAAACGCGATGCTGCACGGGTTAAGCGATCGGTTAAGCGAATCCGCACGGCGATCATGGCGGGAGTGGTCGGCGACCGCGACGGGTTTGCGTTAGTGCAAAACGACAATCGAGTGTGTCTGAACGTTCCTTCCGGCGTCCAGCATCGCAACATTGTGATATGGACCGTCGCCGTTCCAACACACACAGCGGACGGCGCTTTGCAGGAACTTGCCGCCCGAATCGAGGATCGCCTGAAGGTCGCGAATCTGGAACAGCGGATTCAACAGGGTGGACCGGCACGATGGCCGGAAATTGTAGCCACGACGCCGGTTATTGGCCCGGAGACCGGTCCGTTCGCTGTTGATGTCCTGTCCACGCCGGTTGCGAACCCGTGGTTCGCCCGAATTCGACTGACGGGACACGATTTTCTCGCGGATGGTGACCGAGTCGCGGTGTGCAGCTGGGACGGTGACGTGTGGATGGTCAGCGGACTGAAGACGCTGGGAGCAACAGTCGGCAAATCCGGACCGCTGTTGAAATGGCAACGGATCGCTTCGGGATTGTTTCAGCCTCTTGGCGTCAAGATTGTTGCCGACGATATCTACATCACCTGTCGAGATCAGCTGGTCATTCTGCGAGACCGCAACAATGACGGGGAAACTGATTTCTATGAGTGCTTCAACAACGATCATCAAGTGACAGAACACTTTCATGAATTTGCGATGGGGCTGCAGCGCGACAAAACTGGCAACTTCTACTACGCCAAGTCCGCTCGCCATGCACTGAAGGCGATCGTTCCGCATCACGGCACCCTGCTGCGAATCCCCTCCAACGGGTCGCGCACCGATATTCTGGCTACAGGGTTTCGAGCAGCCAACGGGGTCTGTCTGAATCCCGACGGGTCATTCATCGTGACCGATCAGGAAGGCCACTGGAATCCGAAGAACCGTATCAACTGGGTTCGTGAAGGTGGATTCTATGGCAACATGTTTGGTTACCACGACGTCACGGATGATTCTGACGATGCCATGGAACAGCCGCTGTGCTGGATCACAAACGCGTTCGACCGTTCGCCGGCCGAACTGATGTGGGTCGACAACGACGCCTGGGGGCCGCTGAAAGGATCTTTGCTGAATCTCTCGTATGGCTACGGCAAGGTGTACGTTGTGCCGCACGAAGAGGTGAACGGTCAGATGCAGGGTGGCATGTGCCAGCTACCGATCCCTCAGTTTCCCACCGGTACAGCCCGGGGCCGTATCAGTCCGCATGACAACGGCCTGTACCTGTCCGGCATGTTTGCCTGGGGCAGCAGCCAGCAGGCTCAGGAGGGGGGGTTCTATCGGCTGCGATACACGGGCAAAGCCGCCAACATGCCCGTCTCCCTGAAAGCCCGTGAGCGACATCTCGAAATTGGATTCACCGATTCCCTGGATGCCGCAGCAGCAAATTTGCCAGCAAACTATTCTCTGAAAGTATGGTCGCTGAAACGCTCGGCCAGTTACGGGTCAAAGCACTACGACGAACACGAACTATCGGTAACCGCGGCGCATCTTTCTGCCGACGGGCGAACAGTCCATCTGGAAATACCAAAGCTGGCACCAACCTGGTGTATGGAAATCAAGTGTCGGCTGAAGTCCGCTGACGGGGTGCCGTTTGAACGGACGATTCACAACACCATTCATCGGTTGCCGTAAAGCGAACGTCTTCGTGCTGCGTTCGCCGACTTACGGTGCTGTCGTCAGATGACCGGCTCGTCATTGTTTTCCGGACGACCTTCGATGTAGAACCAGTTGTGAATCGGTTTCAGAATTTCCTGAACTTCCTCCAGCAGTTGCTCATCCATTGAAGTCTCTGCCCAGTCGACCCACTGGGCAATTCGACCAGGATTCGCTGAACCGGTTACGCATGTCGTCATGTTCGGGTTGGCGATGGAAAACTGGAGTGCCAGCTGAGCAATGTCGATGCCGGCAGCCGTGCAGTGGTCGGAGGCCCTTTTTGCGATGTCCCTGACTTCCGGAGTCGCCTTATGCCACTCCGGAAGTGATGCGCTGGTCAGCAGTCGAGCAGAAAAGGGCGCCGCATTCATCAACCCGACACTCTTCTCTCTGCAAATCGGTACCAGTTCCAGTGCCATGTCGTTCTGCAGCGTGTAATGGTTGTATGTCAGCAGCACATCGATGTCCGCATTGGCCAGGATATACTTGAACATCTTCATCGGATAGCCGCTGACACCGATGTAGCGGACCTTGCCCTTTTCGACCTGTTTGCGAAGCGCCGGAAGTGTCTCTTCGACTATTTGAGACATTTCGACGAACTCAAGATCGTGACACAGGACGATGTCCAGGTAATCCTGCCGCATCCGTTCCAGCGAGATGTCCACGCTCTCTTCCACTCGTTTCGCACTGAAATCAAAGTGCTGTCCGGCATAACGGCCCAGTTTGGTTCCCAGGTAATAGCTGTTACGAGGAATGTCAGGCAGCACCTGACCCAGCAGCACCTCACTCATGCCACGGCCATAAAACGGCGAGGTGTCTATGAAGTTCATGCCGCTATCGATAGCGACGTGTACACTTTTTAGGGCTTCAGCGATGTCCACTTTTCGGAACTCAGCACCCAGAGACGAAGCTCCAAACGACAGGGCTGTCAGATCCATGTCCGTGTTCTGCAGGTGACGCTTTTCCATTATGAGAGAGTCCGAATCACTAAGGAGACAGTGTCTGTTCAGCAAGGGCTTCAAAAAAGTGTCCGGAAGCAATAGCCGCTACGGCCAAATGGTACCTTCCGGTGCTTTGCACTATTCATTCCCGACGTCTCTTACCCTTGCGCCGCGCCGGAACGATAGCAGCTTCCAGTATGGCATTCGACTCGCAAAAGGTGAGGGCCAGGACTGCCCCTTCACCCGGAATTATTCCGTTTGTCATTTGCAGGAGAACGTTTTGTCATCCTTTGCCGGTCCGGTACGATGTCGTTTTCCCCTGCGGTGATTCCTGATGAGATGTCTCGCGATAACACTGGCCTCGCTTCTAATCGTTACTGATTCTGCGAACGCTGAAAAGCCCAACATCGTCTACATTCTGGCAGACGACGCCGGTTATGGAGATTTCGGATGTTACGGCAGCACACTTCTGCCCACGCCCAGCATCGACCGCATGGCCAGTGAAGGGATGAGGTTTACGCGTCACTATGCCGGCTGCACGGTGTGTGCGCCGTCACGCTGCGTACTGATGACAGGACTGCACACCGGGCATTGCCGCGTTCGCGGCAATAGTCCGGGATTGCTGCTGGACGAAGATATCACGATCGCTGAAGTTCTGAAGACAGCCGGCTATCGCACGGCCTGCATCGGTAAGTGGGGCCTGGGAGCCCCGCCGCCGTTGTCTGACCCCAACGATCAGGGCTTTGATGAATTCTATGGCTACATCAGCATGTGGCATGCCCATAACTTTTACCCGGAATTCCTGATTCGAAACGGCAAACAGGAAGCACTGCGCAACATCAGCCAGACACGATGGAAGGGCCAGGACGGTCGCGGCGTGGCAACGAACAAACTGGACTACGTACCCGATCTGCTGACGAATGAGGCCCTTCACTTCATGCGCGACAACGCGTCTCGGCCGTTCTTCCTGTACTACGCACTAAATGTTCCGCATGCCAACAACGAAGGCGGACGGCACAACCCCGCCCCGGAACGTGGCATGGAAGTTCCAGACTTCGGCCCCTATGCGGACAAAGACTGGCCCGGTCCGGAAAAAGGATTCGCGGCCATCATGCGTAATATCGATCGGGATGTCGGACGAATCCTGAACGAACTGAAGTCCCTCGGCATTGATGACAACACGATCGTGATGTTCAGCAGCGATAACGGCCCGCACCAGGAAGGTGGTCACCAGATGGAATTCTTCAACAGCAACGGCGACCTCCGCGGCATGAAGCGCGACCTCTACGAAGGCGGTGTTCGCGTTCCGTTGATTGTACGCTGGCCTGGCAAGGTCACCGCCGGTACCAGCAGCAATCACATCAGCGGTTTTCAGGACGTCCTGCCCACACTTGCTGAAATTGCTGGCGCCGACGTGCCGGAGAATCTGGATGGCATTTCGCTGGTTCCGGACCTGACCGGCACCGGTGCACAACGGTCGCACGAGTTTCTGTACTGGGAATTCAGCGAGCAAAAAGGTAAGCGGGCCGTGCTGAAAGGAGACTGGAAACTGGTGCAACTGCAAGTGGCCACAAAAAGCCCGTCAGACTTTGAACTGTACAACGTAGGCGACGACGTGGCCGAGAAGCACGATGTGGCTGCTCAGCACCCGGATCTTGTCCGCCACATGGCAAAGCTGATGATGAGTGCTCACGCCCCCAACCAGCGGTATCCGTTGTTTCCGACAGAAAAGCAGCAGGAACCGTGAAGGTTGAACGAACAGTCCGCTGACGATCTGCGCACTGTTGCCAAAGGGTGGTGACTGTCCTGCGGCCCCATGAACCGGCACGGCTACAGAATCGACGGGCCTTTAACTTCGATACCTTTCAGCCGCATCTTCAGTTCTTCGATATTCGGCGAGACTTCGAAGGCAGCCTCGCGACTGATGAATTCTCTGTTGACGAAGTCATAGAGACTGTCGTTAAACAGCTGCATCCCCTCGTCACGGCCAATACGAATTGCTCCATGCAGCTTTTCGTCTTCATTCTCCATGACAAGCTTGGTGACTGTCGGATTGAACCTCATGATCTCGATGATCGGTACTCGACCCGGCGTATCCACAATCGTTTTCAGCAGTTTCTGACCCACGATGGCCTTCATGCTCATGCCGATTGCGGCCCGTATTGCCGCATGCATATCTGCGGGAAACAGGTCGATGATACGTGGTATCGTACCGGGAGCGCTGGAAGCATGGATCGTTCCAAACACGAGGTGACCGGTTTCAGCCGCGTGAATCGCTGTTTCAAATGTTTCCTTGTCACGCATTTCGCCCACCAGCATGATGTCCGGGTCTTCTCGAACAGCATGTTTCATGGCCACATGAAAATCGATCACATCCTGACCTATTTCTCTCTGGTTGATCAGACACTGGTCAGATGTGTACACAAATTCAATCGGGTCTTCGATGGTCAGTATGTGCTTGTTCATGTTGTGATTGATCCAGTCCAGCATCGACGCGATGGTCGTACTTTTTCCGGATCCTGTCACACCCGCCAGCAGCACCATTCCCTGGTCGAACCTGCACAGGTCCTCCATGATGGGCGGCAGATACAGTCCTTCAAACGGGGGGATAAAGCGTTCAATCTTTCGAGCCACCATGCCCACTTTGCCCAGCTGCGTCAGCAGGTTGACACGAAACCGCCAGGGCTCATCCTCATAGTCCACGACTTTTGAAAAGTCAGCACCGCCGTCATTATGAAAGATGTCGAGGTTTCGCTGGTCCATCATCGGAAAACACAGCTTGATCAGTGCACTCTCGCTAAGCGGGGGCATCTCCAGGGGCGCCAGAGTGCCTTTAACACGAAAAATCGGCGGCCTGCCTGCCTGCAGATGGATATCCGAACACCCCATCTTCACGCCCATACGAAAGATCTTGTTGATTTCAATATCGGCCTCGGGATCAAAGTTCGACTTGAGCCACTCGCTTGCCTGTACCATTTTGTGTTTCCGATCTTAGTTTCGATGTGGTCGTGCCACACCGCGTTGCCGCCGCATGGCCGCCGCATGGCCGCTACGTTTAAGAAGATTCACAGCCGAACCGGTACACCTCGGTCCGCCATGTATCGTTTTGTTTCTTCGATTGTGTATTCGCCGTAATGAAAAATACTGGCCGCCAGCGCTGCGCTCGCTCCACCTGCTGTCACGGCATCCGACAGGTGTGCCGGACAACCGGCCCCGCCACTGGCCACAACCGGTATCGATACGGCATCCGCAACAGCTCGTGTAATTTCCAGATCGTAACCGTCTTTGGTTCCGTCTGCATCCATACAGGTCAGGACGATCTCTCCTGCCCCCAGGTTTTCCACTTCCCGGGCCCACTCAACAACTTCCTGGCCGGTGGGTTTGCGGCCTCCGTTGATATGAACGTCCCAGAATTCCCTGCCGTCCTTTTGTACTCGTTTGGGATCGATATTAACCACAATGCACTGGCTACCGAATTTTAGAGCGGCCTGTTTGACGAATTCCGGATTTGTGACAGCCGCTGAGTTGATCGATACCTTGTCACAGCCCGCACTCAGAAGGCGACGGATATCATCAACCGTCCGGATGCCGCCGCCCACCGTCAGCGGCATAAAAACAACTTCGGACGTACGAGACACGACATCCAGTATGATATCTCGTTCCTCGTGACTGGCTGTAATGTCCAGAAAGACAAGCTCATCGGCTCCCTGCTGTTCATACTTCTGAGCAATCTGAACAGGGTCACCAGCATCCTGCAGATTGACGAAATTCACGCCCTTCACCACGCGTCCTGCGTGGACGTCCAGACAGGGAATGATACGCTTTGCCAGCATGCAACGTGTTCCGGAATTGTTTGCAGGTTTGTCGACTTAAGAATGATCCGTGCCGTAGGCTAACGGAGCTCACCGGGGGCCGAGAGTGCCGTTCGTAATCGTAGCTGCACGCACCACACTGCGGCTGGAAGCAGGCTCTCGATAACCGTCGGGCGGATGCTATCACACCGTTGAGCCTCAGTCCGGTCAACCCGGAACCCGTGTTGGTGACGTTTTCCCGTGTTTTACTGATCGAAACCCCCTCCTACCATGAATTCTTCCGGCCAAACGGTTCATGTTGACCTCGGTTCCCGCAGCTACGACATCTCTATCGACGCCGGCAACCTGCCGCTAATTGCCGAGCTGAGCCGATCATGGCTGGGTCGATCCCCTGATCAGCCGTTGCGGTGCTTCGTCGTCACCGACACTAACGTGCTGCAACCTCATGCGAATGCTGTAAAAATGGCACTTTCGGGTGCCGGGGCCGAAGTACGGGTTGTCTGCGTGAAAGCGGGCGAAGTGTCGAAATCTCTGACTGAGGCTTCCGATCTGTACGACGAGCTGGTGGACTTCCGGGCAGATCGGAAAACGGCGGTACTGGCTGTTGGTGGCGGTGTCGTGGGTGATCTGGCGGGATTCATCGCTGCCACATACGCCCGTGGACTGCCGTTTGTCCAGATTCCCACGACCTTACTGGCAATGGTCGACAGCTCTGTCGGTGGCAAGACCGGAGTGAACCATCCAAAAGGAAAAAATTTGATCGGGGCGTTCTATCAGCCAGCCGGTGTGCTCATCGACACTGACACCATGGCCACTCTGCCCGATCGGGAATATCGGTCCGGACTGGCTGAAGTGATCAAGTACGGGGTGATTCAGGACTCCGACTTCTTCAGCTACCTGGAAGAAAACATCAGCGGCCTTAACGAACGAGACCCGGCCGTACTGCGGCAGGTGGTGAGTCGCTGCTGCGAACTGAAGGCCCAGGTCGTTAAGGAGGACGAACACGAAACCACTGGTGTGCGAGCCATTCTTAACTACGGCCACACTTACGCTCACGCTTTTGAAGCTCTGTCCGGTTATGGCGCTTTGCTGCACGGAGAAGCTGTGTCCATTGGCATGGTGTGTGGCAGCCGACTGGCCCGATCGCTGGGGCGAATTGGCGATGGCGAGATTCAACGACAGGTCGAACTGCTTCAGGCCGTACAACTGCCTGTCGAAGTGCCTGAGGAACTTCTGACGAAACACGACGACATTCTGAGCTGCATGCTGCTGGACAAGAAGACGGTCTTCGGCGACCTGAAATTCGTTCTGCCCGATCGCATCGGCCACGTCGACACCATTGGTGGAATAGACTCGAAGATGATCGTCGACTGCCTCGCTGATTCATCGTAGTCGACTGCTACCAGCGAGACTCTGTAACCAGCTGCGCGCACAACACGCGCATAGAAAGGCCTGCTCGAAACACGAACAGGCCGGGTACCGGGACACTGGCAGTATTCATTTCTTCGTCGACAATTTTTTCCTGGACGAAGATTTCTTCGTACTGTTTGATTTCGACGACGATCCGGCTGCGATGAGTTTGTTCAGAGCGGTCACCTGAGTTCTGGTCAGGACGTCCTTGATCTCTTCTGCCTGTTGCTCCTTTAACTCCGCCAGTTGTTCCTGCAATTCGTCGATTAGCTCACCAAATTTTTCTTTGAGGTTGTAGATTTCCTGCTTCTGTTCTTCCTTCAGTTTCAGCTGCCCGTAGTACGTTGGCAGACGGTGATACTTCGAAACCACTTTTTCTTTGGTTTTGGATGACGACTTCGACGATGACTTTTGAGCCAGCGCCGTCATTGCGCCAGCCGTTATGGTAACGGCCAGAATCGGTGCGATGAATCGATGTACAGAACGTTGCATAGCGGTAGCCTCCAGATGGTGTTAAGTCCTGCGCAGAATCGCGCTGACACCATCCTGTGCCCCCTAGGTGTGTGCGTCAAATTCACCACCCCTGTTTCTCTCAGATATCTTCACCTCCAGGGGTATCCCTACTATGTTTCATAGGACACGATTCCGTGCCTCTCAGCACGGCTGATCTGATCCGTAGCATGCAGACCGGCCAGAACAAATTCGACGCAGGACGCACGGACGGCCGCACTTTCGCCAGCGTTAAGCTCAAAAGCTTTGTCCCAGATCGGCGGCACTCGTTTCAGCAGCGCTTCGTAGTGTTCGCTGGACAGCATGTCGCCTACTTCAATTTTGACACCCTTCGCGAAAATCCGGCTGATTTCTTCCAATCCATGCTGTTCTACATACTCTTCGAAGATGGTTTTGATGGCTTCGGCCGTCACGGCGTCCAGGACCTGACGTTCGGTCATCTGATGACTGCTCATCAAGTCTATTTCGATCTTCCCCAGCGAAGACGAATACAGATGGCCAAGGTCACTGACCCGAGGAACCGCTGGTATTTCATTTAATACCGCCCCACGGCGTCGAGCACTGGCGATCATGGTTTGATAGTTGGCAATGCTGAATCTAGCACTCACTCCTGACTGGTGATCGATGTATCGGCTGTTCCGGGCCGCCCGGCTGATTTCTTCGACAATCTGCTTCATGAAAAAGGGGACGGTTATCGGGAAATCGCCGCTCAGAGGAACATCGCATTCCTGCTCCATGATCTGAATTCCCAGATCACGGTCCTGCGGATAGTGAGTGTGTATAATGCTTCCTATGCGGTCTTTCAGCTGCGGGATAACTTTCCCGCTGCGATTGTAGGTCGCCGGGTTCGCCGAGAACATAATCATCACATCGATGTCGAACTGCACGGGAAATCCGCGAATCTGCACGTCGCGTTCTTCCAGAATATTGAACAGCCCAACCTGCACCAGTTCATCCAGTTCGGGTAGTTCATTCATGGCGAAGATGCCGCGATGCATCCGCGGTATCAGTCCGAAGTGCAGCGCGTCTTCTGTTGACATACTGGCACCTGCGGCCAGTCTGGCGGGATCGATTTCGCCGACAATATCAGCGAACTTCGTTCCCGGAGCAAGGCGTTCGGCATAACGATCGTCTCGCGACCACCATTTGATCGGCACCTTGTTCTCTGGCGTGTCGACCAGAAACTGTTTCGCGGCGGTCGTAATCGGGTTTAGTGGGTCTTCGTGGACGGGACAAGTCGGAAGATCCAGATACGGGATTTCGTCGTCCAGAAACCTTGACATTTCTCGCATCAGCCGGCTCTTGCCCTGACCTTTTTCGCCCAGAAAAAGCAGATCATGGCCGGCCAGCATCGCTAGACTGATTTCCGGGATTACGGTGTTTTCAAAACCGTGGATACCCGGAAAAAGTTCTTTCCCGATCGCCAGCGACTGCTGGAAATTTGCTCGAATTTCTTCCTGTACTGTGCGTGATGTCCACCCGCTGGCGTTCAGTTCGGCAAGAGTCGTAGGTCTGGTCATGGTCTCGATCGTTTAATGGTATGGGTGTTTTGCTCGTCGCCGACGTGGGATTTGGTGGCCCTGACGGTGAGCGATTGTTTTCAGTGGTTACTGGATCGTAGTCGCCCGCACCAGTTCGTCTCGAAACTTTGGTTCGTCGTTCGCCGGTTGAAATACCGTCTCTATTTGCACAGCAAAGATGTTCCTGTAACTGTCTGGTATTTTCACCATGTCTTTCAAGGTCGTCAGAATCAGCGGTGACCCCGCTGTTCGGGCCAGTTCCTGGACGTCATCCAGGTGTTCTCGCGTGTAGTGATGATGGTCTGGAAAGAACCGAGTTGCCATGACCTTTGCGTCGATTTGCTGACAGGTCGCCACGAACGCCTCCGGGTTGCCGATCGCCGTCATGATCGTAACGGGCTGATTTCGAACGATTTCTGTTGTCTGTGCTTCTTCCCCGGATCCGGCGATTAACCCGCTGGGCCGAAATTGTACTCGGTAAATCCGGTCGGCCAGCCTCGAATTGTGCTGACGAACAATAGCTTCGATTTTCTGAAGCACCGCGGCGGTGACGTTGTCCGTCCGGGTAATCAACACGAGGTCTGCTCTGTTGAGGCTGCTGATCGGTTCTCTCAGCAACCCCCGCGGCAGCTGATATCCGTACCCAAACGGGTTTGTAGCGTCGATCAGGACCACGTTCAGGTTTCGGGCGATTCGCCGATGCTGAAATGCGTCGTCCAGCACTATAACGTCCACGTCGTCCGATGCGATTAGTTTTGCCGAGGCTGCCACGCGATTCGGATTTTGCTCATGTGGCACATGCGGACACAGCAGGTCCAGAACTCGCTTTTCGTCGTTTTCGCCGCTCGCGTCAGCTCGGTAACCGCGACTGACAATTCCTGGACGAAGCCCCTGCTGCTGCAGCGCCCTGACGACCGTGACGACAATCGGCGTCTTTCCGGTGCCGCCGGTGGTCAGGTTTCCGACGGCTATGACTGGCACAGGAATACGGGTTGATCTGCTGATCCCAACATCGTAGGCGACGTTCCGCAGCATCATGATCAGACCATAGGGCGCTGATAATACTCGGTACACACAGCGCATGATGCCGGACAGTGTTCCACTGTTTTCACCACTGATCTGCTTCCTATAATTCGTCTCCGAAATCACCGGACATGCCTTTCGAGCACTTCCTGAGCTCCCATGCATCGAAAACAAGCACGATTGTGCTGATTTCGAGTGGCACAGCCCGCTGGATTCGCCAGAATCCACCACTTAGCGCGCAGCACCACACCACTATTCAGCAACGAAAGCTGCTGGCCTACTTGTCTTTTGCCAAAGAGAACCATGTCCACCGAATCCACGATTGTCTACACGCTCACTGATGAAGCTCCTGCCCTCGCAACTCGTTCGCTACTGCCGATCATTCGAGCCTTCACTAAGTCTTCGGGCGTCAGTGTGGTTCTGAAGGACATCTCACTGGCCGCTCGAATCCTTTCTAACTTTCCTGAGAATCTAACGGACGACCGGAAACAAAGCGACGCTTTGGCGGAATTGGGAGCGCTCGCGAAAACTCCCGGCGCAAATATTATCAAACTGCCGAATATCAGCGCTTCGATTCCACAGCTGTGTGCGGCCATCAGAGAACTGCAGGACAAGGGCTGCCACATTCCCGACTTCCCGGAAGAACCGGTAACCGAAGCCGAAAAGGATATCCGGGCGCGCTATGCCAAAGTCCTCGGAAGTGCCGTAAACCCTGTGCTTCGTGAAGGCAACAGTGATCGCCGTGTGGCCGCGCCGGTCAAGCAGTACGCGAAAAGTAATCCTCATTCTATGGGGGCGTGGAGCAGCGATTCGAAGTCGCACGTGGCATCGATGAACGACAATGACTTCTTCGGCAGTGAATTGTCCTACACGACGCCGGAGGCCGGTGAGGTGCGCATTGACCTTGTTGGTGAAAGCGGGGAAACCACTGTGCTGAAGGAAAAGCTCGCTCTGCAAGCTGGCGAAGTGATAGATGCTTCGCGAATGAGTGTGAGAGCATTACGTGATTTCCTCGCTCGTGAAATCGCCGACGCGAAAGATAAAGGCGTGCTTCTTTCGCTGCACATGAAAGCCACGATGATGAAGGTTTCTGACCCCATCATCTTTGGACACGCGGTAAAAGTTTACTTTGCCGATGTCTTCGACAAACACGCTGCCGTACTGGATGAGCTGGGAGTCGACGCGAATAACGGCATCGGTGATCTGTACTCCAAAATCGATCAACTGCCTGATGGCAAACGAGCTGAGATCCTGGCCGACCTCGATGCCGTTTATGCCAAACAACCTGAACTGGCGATGGTGAACTCCGACAAAGGCATCACAAATCTACACGTACCCAGCGACGTTATTATTGACGCTTCGATGCCGGCCGCCATTCGCACTTCCGGACAGATGTGGGGGCCGGCCGGCCGGTTAGCTGACATGAAAGCCTTGATTCCGGATCGCTGCTATGCCGGTATCTATCAGGCGACCATCGACTTCTGCAAAGAAAACGGTGCTTTTGATGTAACGACGATGGGCAACGTTTCCAACGTTGGCCTTATGGCTCAAAAGGCTGAAGAATATGGTTCTCACGACAAGACTTTCGAAATACCTGAGGCCGGCACCGTCCGGGTAGTGAATGACAGCGGCGATGTGCTGTTGGAACACTCAGTCGAACCGGGCGATATCTGGAGAATGTGCCAGACGAAGGACGCTCCGATTCGGGACTGGGTCAAACTAGCGGTCAAGCGCGCTCGAGCCACTGACAATATGGCCATCTTCTGGCTGAACAAAGATCGAGCACATGACGCTGCGTTAATTGCTAAAATCAGCCAATACCTTGCTGAGCACGACACTTCGGGTCTGGACATCAGTATTCTTTCACCGGTCGAGGCCACGAAGCTCAGCTGTCAGCGGTGCAAGGACGGTCTGGATACGATCTCCGTCACTGGCAATGTTCTGCGAGACTACCTGACTGACCTGTTTCCGATTTTGGAACTCGGCACCAGTGCCAAGATGCTGTCGATTGTTCCGCTCTTAGCGGGTGGCGGACTGTTCGAAACCGGAGCCGGTGGTTCTGCCCCAAAACACGTTCAGCAGTTTGTCGAAGAAGGCCATTTGCGATGGGACAGTCTGGGTGAATTCCTCGCTCTGGCCGTTTCTCTGGAGGACCTCTCTGATAAGACCGGCAACTCTAGGCTGAAAGTCGTTGCCAAAGCACTAAATGATGCTAATGGCAAGTATCTGCAAAACAACAAGTCGCCATCTCGCAAGGTCAACGAACTGGACAATCGGGGTTGTCATTTCTATCTGGCTTTGTATTGGGCCGAGGCACTGGTGAACCAAACTACTGATCCTGAGCTTAAGGAAGAATTCACTGTACTTGCCAATACTCTGGCAAACAGCGAATCAACGATTATCGGGGAACTCAACGCTGCCCAGGGGACAGCCGTGGATGTTGACGGCTACTACCAACCAGCTGAAGCAAAAGTTGTCGCTTCTATGCGACCAAGTCTGACGTTGAACGCGGCTATTGACGCTTAGCGATAATCTGCTTTTCTCATATCCGTTCCTGTTTTCCTGACAGACGTGCACGTCTGTCGATGAAGGACTTAACTGTTTTTTTCCGGGATCTGCTGAAGAACAGTTACACTACTGAATGCTGTAACTGAGTTGACATCGCACCTGTTCCTTCTTCTTCGTTGAATATCGACCTATGAATTATCGTAGACTTGTGCTGCTAGTACTGCTGCTTTGCCTATGTGGGGGTTGCAGTGACTCCGCCCGTACCACCACCCAACCACCCGCCGACACTGGTAATATCGAACTCCTGCCTTCGCCTGATAAGCCCGACAACAGTGAAGCCGTAGCAGCTCTGGAAGACTTAGGAGCCCGGTTCAAGCGTAACGGTGATGGTAATATCACTGAAGTTAACCTCCGCGACACTTCCGCTACGAATGAAGCCCTGCTGCATGTCGCTGAGCTAGCACACGTTACTTCCCTGCTTCTTAATGATCTGCCAGTGACGGACGATGGCTTGGCACATCTGGCCGAATGGATGGCTCCTGTCGTCAATCTCGACCTGCGCGGTTGTTCTGTCGGCAATGACGGACTCGGTCACCTTAAGACGCTCAAATCGTTAAAAGCGGTGCGTCTGAATGGCAGCAGTGGCTCGACCACTGTCGATGATGACGGCTTGAAGCACCTTGCTGACCTGACTAATCTTAAAGTGCTGGCACTGGACGGTTTGTGGGTGAGTGAAGTCGGGCTTAAGTCGCTGGACCAACTCACCAATCTGGAAGAGCTATACATGAAGTCGACCACGATCAGCGATGATGGTCTTCTATTGCTGACTCAATACCCGAAGCTCAGGAAGCTGCGGCTTGCTTTTAATCAGATTTCTGATGCCGGACTGGCTCATATATCCGCCATTACCACGCTTCAGGAACTGGATCTCAGCGAAAACTCGCAGGTCTTCGACGCTGGTATGGAGCACCTGGCGACTCTGACTAATCTCAAAAAACTCAATCTGTGGCGGGTCGCCGTTTCCGATGCTGGTGTAAGAAAACTGGCTCCATTAACCAATCTTGAATGGCTGAATCTGGATAATACTCAGCTGTCTGATGATGGACTGCCAGCTCTTAAAGGTATGACAAAGCTGACTTTTCTGCATGTTGGCTCCACCACCGTGTCCGATACCGGATTGGTAAATTTTGAAGACCTGACGACTCTCCAAGATCTCCTGGTCACTCGGACCGCCGTCACTGAAGAGGGTGTAGCCGCTCTACAGCCCAAACTTCCTGACACCAGGATTCAGCTCCTGTATATCGCACCATAGGCTCTGCTCCCCTGTGCTGCGATCGCCCTGTTCCTTATCAACATTTCTGTTGATAAATAGTTAATAACGACGTGTTGACTGCGGCATTGTTTGCCTGATTATTAACCGGCCCCCCTTTTATCTGGTTTTCGTGTTGCTACCTAGCGAATTTGCCAACTGTTTTCCGGCAGCGTTTTCCTGACGTGTTGTACGTTTAACAACTATCTTTAGCGGCCCTAACTCTTTAACTAGAAACCAATTGGGTTCTGCATCACCGAAGTTACCAACACTGGTTGAACCCTCTTCTAATACTTCTACTTTAATATTTCTTTATATAGAACAAAGTCCTTTTCTGTGACGTAAGCAATTTGACGTGGCTGGTCTCATTGACACCAGCCACGTCTGCGCCTGCCGAGGCTACCGGGTAACTTCCCAGCCCGAGCGGTATTCTTTTGTGATAAAGCTGTCTGCGGCTGAGCAATTGGTAGCCACTAGATTCTTAGCATCCCAATCCAGAGCCTGCCCTACGCGGTAAGAGACGTTGCCCAGCAGCACTGATTCGGTGAGAGCGCCGGAATAGTCGAAGTTGCACGTGGTCGGTGATCCGTCCTTGCACGCTTTGATCCATTCCTGATGATGACCGATGGACTTAGGGATCGATTTTACAGGCGGTTCAAAGCTCTTGAACTTGTCAGAGGGGAACAGGCGGTAGCTGCCGTAGTTGGCAAACATTTTGCCTTCCGTACCGACAAACATGACACCATTGGCCGGGACTCGTTCGCCGGCGACTTCTTTAGGAATCTTGTCGCCGTCGTACCATGTCAGGTTGCAACCAACCATGTCGCCTCGAGCCGGGTACTTGTAACGAACAATCAGTCCAGTGGGGGCCATTTGTTCGTGCACTTTCGCACCTTCCGCTTCGCAGTGGGTCGGATGACGGAGTTTTAAAGCCCAGAACGGCAAATCCATATAGTGACAGGCCATATCTCCCAGCGTGCCCTGACCGAAGTCCCAGAAGCGACGCCATTGAGCGGGATGGTAGCGGCCGGCGACGTATGGTCGAACGGGTGCTGGTCCGAGCCAAATGTCCCAGTTCAGGAAGTCGGGGGCGTCCGCTTCTTCGCCGGTCAACCGAGTGATCCCCCAGCCCTTACCGACCCAAACGTGGACGTCAGTGACGTCGCCAATTGCACCGCTTTGAATAACTTCGACCACTCGTCGATAGTTGTCACCAGCATGAATTTGGGTACCCAGCTGAGTCGCCACCCCTTTTTTTGCGGCAGCTTCGGCGATGATTCGAGCTTCCTGTACTGTATGGGTAAGCGGTTTTTCACAGTAAACGTGTTTACCGGCGTTGATGGCTCGGATCGTCGCCGGCGCATGGTGATGATCAGTGGTGGCAACAGTAACGGCGTCAAACTTATCACCTTCGACATCGATCATTTCTCGATAGTCGGCGTAGGTGCGAGGTTCCAAGCCCTTCTTCTCAGTGAGCATTTTCTTTGATCGCTCCAGATATCGAGCGTCAACATCACAAATAGCTACGATATTGTCAGTCATAACACCATCGACATCAGCGGCCGCTCGATTAGCGGTACCGATACAGGCGATATTAAGTTTTTCCAGAGGATTGTTACTGGTTTGAGCCGTTGCTCCGGCGGCATAAAGGCCGGAGGCGACGGCTGCAGTGGCAGCAGACTGTTGCAGAAACAAGCGACGATTTTGGTTGCTCATGAAGTAGCTCCAATAGGAAGGCAGACGAAGGTGGAAAAAAAGTGAACGACCGCTGACGGTGGCTGGTGAGATTTGTGAGGAAGGAACAAAGGTAAGAGGATACGCGAATAAGGGGCGTATTAGCAACGAAAAGACAATAAAGCGAGTTTAAGAAGGTCTTGATAAGAGTGTTTAAACCAGTTAGTGGCGGTCGAGGACACGAAGGATAAGAGGAGCGAAACGTTGGGTTTGGTGAAGCGGCACTTCGAAAACGTAGTAGCAGGTCAGGGGTTGGCGGGGTCGGCGATGGCGTGGACGTTGCACTGGGAGGGGCAGAGCGTGTTGTTGCTGGACAAGGGTGAGCGGTATACGGCGTCCAGAGTGTCGGCGGGATTGATAACACCGGTGACGGGCAAACGGCTGGTACTGTCGGCTAAGTATGGTGAGTGTTTTGCGGCGGCGAAGCACTTTTATAGGCGGGTGGAAAAGGCTACAGGACAGACTTTCTTCACAGAAGTAGAGATGCTGAGATTGTTCGAAGATGAGGCAGCAAGAACAGAATTTTTGGAAAGAAGTGCCAAGGCCGACCTGTCAGGAATCAGTGAATGGTCGGGACAGCTTCAGTCAGGCAAGGGAGTACATATAGGCATAAGAATGTCTAAGTCCGGACGATTGGATGTAACGAAATATCTGTCGGCAACTCGTCGCTACTTTGAGCAGGCTGACAGTTATTGTCAAACTGATCTGTTAGAGGAAAAAGTGAAGCTGAAAGAAGAAACGAGGCAAACGTCAGCCGTAATAACATTGACAGAACAGGCTGTCACAGCGAATCGACTGATCATGTGTACCGGAGCGACGACCACGAAGTTGTTTCCGGAGGTCCCCGATAATCCAGCTAGAGGTGACATATTGAAGGTGCGGATAGGGAAATATAAGCGGAAGGAAGTGGTGCATCGAAGTATTTGGATCGTGGCCGAAGAAGACGGCACCCAGACGGTAGGTAGTACCTACGATTGGAACAATCGAATCGCGGAACCTACAGAAGAAGGTCGAAAGGAAATCCTGGGCAGGCTATCACGTTTAATAGAAGGGCCAGTAAAAGTACTGGACCAGATAGCCGCGGTCAGACCGACGATGAAGGACTATGAACCGGTATTGGGACGGCATTCAAAGTGGCCAAACATCCTGGTATTCAATGGCCTTGGATCTAAGGGGACGTTGCTGGCTCCCAGTATGGCGAAGAATCTGGTGGAGAGTATGGAAGGGACTACGAAGCTGGCGACTGAACAGGATTACGAACGCTTGAAAGTTAATACGACAACGAAGCAGCGTCCATTAACAAGCGTCGCTCAACAGGCTGTGGCAGCCGTATTGAAGGGTGGTGAAACGGTTGTAGACGCAACGGTAGGAAATGGCTTTGACACAAATTTCCTCGCAGAAGCCGTTGGAACGGAAGGGCAAGTCATAGGTTTTGATGTGCAAAGAAAGGCGATCGAATCAACCAGTAAACGGTTGGCAGCGGGAGGGCTGACGAACGTTGAATTGAGAGAGCAAAGTCATGCTGAACTGGGGGCTGTCGTCACGGAAGGTACAGTCACGGCTGTGATGTTCAACCTGGGTTTTCTGCCGCGCAGTGACAAGACGATCGTGACGACCGCAGCTTCGTCAACTAAGGCGATAACGGCAGCATTGGAAGTGCTGAAGCAGCACGGTATCCTGACGATACTGGTCTACCGGGGTCACGAAGGTGGTCAGGACGAATACGAGGCGATAGAACGGTTATTGCAGGAAGACGGGCTACAGTACGAGCAGCAACGAATAGACAGTGTCCCGTCGCGACCAACGTCCCCCGTGCTGTTCATACTGAAAAAGACAGTAAATAATGAATAGCAGCTGGAAATATAACACGAAGTTGTCGCTGTTATTGAGAACGACATTCATCGCCGCGGTGTGTGTCTCTCTGACACCCACCGTATTTGCCGCAAGACCTAACGTGCTGGTGATCCTCACTGATGATCAGGGTTGGGGTGACTTATCACTGAACGGTAATACCAATCTGAGTACACCGAACATCGATCAATTGGCTGCTGATGGTGCTAGCTTTGATCGCTTCTACGTGTGCCCGGTGTGTTCGCCCACTCGTGCAGAATTTTTGACCGGGCGCTATCACCCGCGGGGCGGCGTCTACAGTACGTCAGCCGGTGGAGAACGTCTGGATCTGGATGAGAAAACGATAGGGGATTCGTTCAAAGCCTCAGGATATCGCACCGCAGCATTCGGTAAATGGCACAACGGGATGCAATACCCGTACCATCCAAACGGTCGCGGCTTTGACGAATACTATGGATTCTGTTCAGGACATTGGGGCCATTATTGGAGCCCGATGCTGGAACACAACGGCGAGATCGTACAGGGCAAGGGATTCATTATCGATGACCTGACGACGCATGCCATAGATTTCATCAAGCAGGACTCTGATCAGCCGTTCTTTGTCTATCTACCTTACAATACTCCTCATTCACCAATGCAGGTGCCGGAACGTTGGTGGAAAAAATTCAAAGACGCTGAACTGAAGATGCACAATCGCGACCGGACAAAGGAAAAGGATACCCATCTTAGGGCAGCGTTGGCAATGTGTGAAAACATCGACTGGAACGTAGGAAGATTGCTGAAAACGCTGGAAGAAACGGACCAGCAGAGGAACACCATAGTCGTATATTTCTGTGACAACGGTCCTAACGGATTTCGATGGAACGGCGATATGAAGGGCCGTAAAGGATCGACAGACGAAGGCGGGGTGCGATCACCATGTCTGGTCCGCTGGCCGGAAAAGATAACAGCCGGTACAAGAGTGCAAACCAACGGTGCCGCCATAGATCTGCATCCAACACTGGCGTCCATGGCGGGAATTAAAACCGTCAACACGAAACAGTTCGACGGAATAGACCTGACGACAGTAATTCAGGGAACTTCCCGAAGTACGGCGGCCAGAGTCATCGTGTCACACTGGAAAGGTAAAGTCAGTGCAAAGACCGGTACTTACCGCATGGATACGGCCGGAAAACTGTTCGATCTTGCAGTGGACCCCGGTCAGCGTCTCAACATAGCGGCGAAGAACTCAAAGATCACTACCACGCTGAAAGCGGCTATCGATACCTTCAGGGCTGAGGTAACGCCGGGGTACGATGATGATCAGCGACCGTTTGTGGTCGCTCATCCGGACTACCCGCTGACTCAGATACCCGCTCGTGATGGTCAGGAACATGGGGGTATCAAACGCTCTAACCGATTTCCAAACAGTTCGTATTTCCTGAACTGGACAAAGACGGAAGACAGTATAACCTGGGATGCACAGGTGCTTTCCAGCGGAAACTATGAAGTGGAGATCTATTACAGTTGCCCGAAGGGTGACGAAGGGTCGGAAATCGAACTCAGTTTCAACGACAGCAGGTTGATCGGTAAAATCACCAAAGCTCATCCGTCAGAGCTGGTTGGTGCTGCCGAGGATAAATTTGAACGAGCGGAGTCCTACGAACAGAACTGGACCAGCATACTACTGGGAGAGATCAATCTGAAATCGGGTAAAGGCACTCTGACACTGCGAGCCACCAAAATCCCCGGCAGGAAGGTGATGGATTTTCGTTTGATGATGTTGAGGCGCAAGTAGCGGTCGATTAGCTGTACCAGCTGGTATCATTCATCGACGAATCGGAAACAACAGTATCGTTCACAGTAATCAGCCAGAGTTGCACAAATCAGAACAACGAATAAAGGATGTTTTGGCTCAGGAGAGTCAGACTACAGAAAACCACGATGAAAATAACGCGTATCGCAGCGTATCAGATTGACCTACCGCTGCACGAAGGCAGCTACAAATGGTCAGGTGGCAAATCGGTAGATGTCTTTGACAGCACAGTGATCCGGATAGAAACAGACGAGGGCGTAGTAGGGCACGGCGAGGTCTGTCCGCTGGGACCGTTCTATCTACCCGCCTATGCAGCCGGTGTCCGCGCAGGGATCGCTGAACTGGGCCCACTTTTACGGGGGAAAGACCCGATACAGATCGGAAAACTCAACAATTTCATGGACAAAGCCATGAAGGGACATCCATACGTAAAATCCGGCATCGATATGGCCTGTTGGGACATACTGGGCCAGGTCGCCGGATTACCCGTGTGTGAGTTGCTGGGAGGCCGGTATGGCAACGACTTTGTGCTGTATCGAGCCATCTCGCAGCAGCCACCAGTCGAGATGGCGAAGAACGTCGAAGGCTACCGCAATGAAGGCTATCGTCGATTTCAGCTGAAAGTTGGAGGCGATCCGGATGAAGATATCGAAAGAATACGAGCTGTCAGCAGGGTTCTTGAACCGGGTGACAAGTTGATCGCGGACGCTAATACCGGGTGGCTGATGCATGAAGCTGCTCGGGTTGTGCGAGCCGTCAGGGACGTCGATGTGTATATCGAGCAGCCCTGTGAATCGTATGACGAATGTCTTTCGATTCGTCGCAGGACGGACCATCCGTTTATCATGGATGAACATATCAACGGGATGGCAGTGTTGCTTAAAGCTCACGCAGATCGAGCCGCTGACGTCGTGAATATCAAGATCAGCAAGTTTGGCGGACTGACGCGAGCCAGGCAGGCACGTGATCTGTGCGTATCACTGGGCATCGCCATGACCATCGAAGACAGCTGGGGCGGCGACATAATCACCGCCGCGATTGCTCACCTGGCGCACAGTACACCGACCGAGAACCTGTTCACAAGCACGGACTTCAACAGTTATGTCACCGTCAGCAACGCAGATGGTGCGCCGCAAAGGAAGAACGGTCGAATGGCCGCGTCAACCGAGACTGGACTGGGTGTCAGGCCTCGGTATGACTTACTGGGCGAACCGGAAGTGGATATCCGCTGAACAAAACGACGAAGTGTTTAGTCTTCTTTTCGTCGACGTTTCATGGTCATCGATGCCAGAGCGAGACCGAGCAGCGAAGCACTTTTTCGTTCACCAGTTGTCGAGGGTTCACGTGATGCCACAGCTGTCGAAGCTTCAGCAGCGGCGTTTTCAGCTGGCAACAGAGTCGATTCTTCAACTTCGGCAAACGGTGTATCCCACCAATCGGAGGTGGCCAGTTCATCCATAATAGTGTCAAGGGCGTGAAGCGGCACTTCGTCGCTGCTAAGTTCGACAGCAACATCTGATGGCACGACCAGTTTCGCAGCAACCACAGCCGCCGGATGCACAGTGATACTGACCAGATCGTCGGACCATTGCTCATTGCTGATGGAAGCAACGATGGCTTCGGACTTGACAGAGTCATGATCCGGAATCGAGGGTTGATCAGCCGACGTCACGCGGAAATCAAGAGGCTGACTCCATGGTCCTGGTGTACCATCAGCATTGACACCTCGGATCCACCATCGATAAGTGCCGATCGCCAGGTTGTTTGTTGGCGTATAAGTAGCGTTACCTGTGGCAGCGACAATGTCAGGAGTTATTACTTCATTCAGGACAGTCGGCTGCCCGGTGGCCAGCATGTTTTTGACAATGATTTCGTAGGACGTAAGGTTCGGCAGTGTTGTCCACAGGTACGACGGTGTATTGTCGAAAGTAAACCCCAGAGGCCCGATCAGTGTTGGGGCGTTACTGATGGTCGAGTTCACAGAGAAGGTGATCGGGTTGCTCCATTGTGAAGCGTTGCCGGCGACATCATGTCCTCGGACCCATGCCCGGAAATTACCGTTCAACAGTGGTAATTGAGCGGTGAAGGTCAAATCGGTCAGGTCATCCCGGTAGATGACTCGGGATTGACCCGTCGTTTCGTTGTTCACCCAAAGTTCATATCGAACGTATTCGGGAACACCGGTCCAGGTGAAAGTCGGAAGGTTGGTCGAGGCGACGACACCGACCGGAGCAGTCATCACAGGAGCCGGAACCCAGAAGGTCTCAGAACTGCTCCACGCTGCCGCGCCACTGTCTTCATTAAATGCTCGGACCCACCATCGATAAGTGGCATTTCGGAGAACAACCGCCGGATCGGTGTAATAGATTGAGGTCGCACCCTCGACATGTGGGATGTTAGTGTTGTGAATGACCCGGGCTGTCTGAGTGTTGGAGTTGTTCACCCACAGCTCGTAATGGGTGGATCCAGCGATCGCCAGCCATTCAAAGACCGGAGTCCTGTCGGTCGTTGTAACCCCCTGAATGGGTGAGATAAGCGTGGGGCCCTGGTTGCGATTCTTCGTAAAGTCGAACTGGTCACTCCACAACCCGGCTTCACCATCGTCGTCGATCGCTCGAACCCAGACACGAAAATCACCGTTTCCAAGCAGGTCTGTCGGCGTATATGACGTAGCACCAGAGACAATCTGATTCGTAATCAACTGTGATGACGTCAGCGTAATCGTGTTGCCGCCACTGTCCGTCAAAGTACCGTTCAGCTGACTGAGCCAGATTTCATACTGGTTGGCTCCAACATCGGTCCACGTGATCGTGGGCGTGTCATCGAGTGTCAGCCGTGTTTCAGGTTCAGGCCCTGTAATCACGGGGCGGGTGACCGTGAACTGACTGCCGGTGCTCCATGCTCCGGCGTTACCAGTATCGTCGAAGGCTCGCACCCAGACGCGGAAGTAGCCTTCGCTAAGACGGTTCGAAGACTCCCACACCGCCTGATCGGTGCCGACCACCAGAGCCTGTTGAGCGTCAATAAAGCTTTGGTTAATCGGAATGCCAATCGTGGTCGAACGATCGGCAGGATCAAGCTGTGCCACCCAGACCTGGTAACGATCGGCGTCAGGGATGGCAGTAAAAGTAAATTCCGGTGTCGTGTCAAATTCGATATCAAAGTTCAGCGGATCAATGAGCGTCATGCGCTGAACAATAAACGTGTACGGCAAACTCGTGGCTGAACCGCTGGCGTTTGCTGCCGTCACCACAGCCTGATAGGTGCCCGGTATCAGATTGGTGGTTGGTGTATAGCTGGTGTCTGTCAGGCCGGGTTCATCGATAACGGTCAGTCCGGTATCAAGATTGACAACCACCAGGGCGAAAGTGCCGGTACCGGATATCCATGAGATCGTAGGTGTCAGGTCGCTTGTACCGGCACTGTGCGGGGCGATGATCACAGGTGCAGAAGGCGCGGCGACATCGATCACCACGGTGGCAATATCCGTAGCCGCGATGTCATCCGTCACACGCAGCGCCGCGGTGCGCGCGCCAAGAGTACCGTATGCATGTGTAGCCGTTGATCCGGTGGCATCCACAGTAAATGTCATACCGTCATAGTCAAAATCCCATTCGTACGTGACGATTCGGCTGGCACCCGGTGTTAAGGTGTGAGTCGAGCTGGTACCGCTGAAGGAGACGTCTTCACCGACTCCCGCGGGATTAGGTGTGGCGGAAAGAATCGCGACGGGCTGGCTGACGAAGAATTCAGAAGCACCGATGTCGATGGCGAAAACACCATCATCGTTTCCTTCCACAAGACGTGGAGACAGGGCCGTATGACCCTGGTCTGATTCCGCAAGGACAGCCGCGTCAGTGTCGGGAATCTGCAGCTCATTTGCAAAGACTGTACGACTGCCAGCATCAATAGCAAACGCATCAGAAGCCAGCGTGTGCAACCAGGTGCCGTTGTGCGGACTACTCGACAGAGCATTCAGTCCGGCAGTGGTGACACCGGCGGTAACGCCGGCGACCGTATCAGACGTCAGCAGCAAAGACTGTTCCGGCGTGCCGTCCAGCGTGCCAAAGAAGTTGAAGCCCAGCGAGTTAATTGGACCAAACAGGTCAGACGACGTCAGGGCCGTATTCTGATCGACGATGGTGTTACCAAGTTGAATAGTGGACAGGCCTTCCTGATAGAGTCCACCGCCGGCCGCTTCCGCATGATTAAAAGCGATGGTGGAATTAACGGCCCTGAGAGACCCGAACGCGCTGACAGGCTGGATGGTAATGTTAACAGCTGTGGACAGCAGTTCGTTGTAGACACCGCCACCACGTGAAACCGCAGTGTTCGAGGAAACGGTCGCATTCAGCAGGGTGAGGTTGCCATGATTGAAGACACCACCACCACGTGAGCCGGCCGTGTTTCGGGAAATCGAAGAGTACGAAACGCCAACTGTTCCGAGGTTGTAAATACCACCCCCCTGATTATACGCCTCGTTGTCAATAATGTTGACATCCGTCATCCGGACGATGCCCGCTGATGCCGCCGTAATGCCAGTCGGAGTCGAACGACCTTCTACAAAAATGCCGGCACCGTCAAAGGATTCGCCGTGCTGGATGGTCAGGTTCTCAAGAATCAGTTCCACACCGGGAAAGACATGGAAAATGCGGTCAAGCTGAGCCGCGTCAATCACCGTGTCCAGCGCAGTAGCCCCGGTTCCCCGGATCGTCAGATCGTCACGGATGTCAAGGTCACCGGTCAGCCCGCTGTCCTCGAAACGACCGGTACGCGTCAGAGTGTAGGTACCGGCAGCCAGTGTCAGAACGTCGGCGCCGGTATTCGCATTCGTCTCATTGATACCAGCACGAAGAGAGCGGTTGCCATTGACGTCAGCGATGATGCCGTCACCAGGAATGTTGTCGACGGTATCACCCGTAAATGAGACATTGTTGTCGACAGTCCACGACTCAGTTTCAGCACCAATGACCACCAGGGGACCCTGGTCCAGATCCATAATGCTTGACCCGGCAACGACGACCGTGAAGACGTAATTACCGTTTTCTCCGGTCAGAGCGGCCAGGTTAGTGATCTCATAAGTTTCAGCATCGATGGGGTTAAGAATCGCGCCACCCAGTCCGAACATGTCCAGAACGGCGCCATTTCGAGTCAGCTGAAAATCAGCTTCGGCGACCCCGGTCACATCCTCACTGAACGTCACAGTCAGGCTGGTGATGGATGTGCCGATCGGATCCGGAGAAACCTGAGTGATGCTTTGAACAAACGGATCCTGGTTAGGAATCGAAACAGCCGCTGTCACGCCGGGACTGGCGGCTGGCACCGCAACGGGAGCGGATGGTGGTGCCGCGGCAAATACCGGGATGGACCCGACGGGGGCATTAATGCTCAGCGAGTAGCTGCGAACCGTACCGTAGCTAAAGCTCTTGCCACCTGGCGCGAAAAAATCCAGGTTTGAACTTTCATCACTCAGGATCTCAACGATGTAGGAGCGGCCGGCAACAACGTCGACCGTCATGCTAGCGGAATTGCCAGCATTCACCGTCGTACGGACAGGAACGCCGTTCCCAGCCACCACCATAGGGACTTCACTGGACTGCTCGTCGGGGTTCACTTCATAGATCAGGAAGCTCAGGAAGTCACCAACCGCATCCGTGGCTGTGACATCAACATCAAGAGTACCGGTCCCGGCGGCAATGAATTGATAGTAGTCGCGATCACCTTTGCGATCGATATTGAGGTTGTTATTCGTGGCCAGCGAATTGACGGATATAGTCCCGGATAAAGGCGTCTGGACGCCTGTCAGCGGATCCAGGAAAAGTGGCGTAGCGCCGACAAATCCATCGTTTTCGTCCAGAGAGTCAGCGACGATAGGTGCTTCGCCGTTCTGAACGTCAAATACATCGCCACGCTGCAGAGAATAAGGCGTGAGTCCGGAAAAACCCGGTTGATTTATGCCGGTGTCCCATTGATAGTTTTCTTCAGCAAAAAACGGAGATATGTTGACGGTGTCAAAGAAGTCACTGTAGCCGGAAACTGTTCCGGTCTCGTTGAATGCATCAAAGTCAAAGTCCGATTCAACACGCCATGTCGGGGTGCCCCAGCCGTCATAAGACCAGAACCCTCCAGGAGCGGGCGAGATCGGCTGGGAAGACGGCACCTGACCGACAGTGTTCAGATAGCCCAGCGTCCTTGTCGAGTTACGGCGACGTTCTGTACCACCACGGGCCCCGTCCAGAAAGACCCCATCTTCTTGCGGAGCGGGCGGCCCATTGGCCACGCGGGACTTGAAGATACGTTCATTGTTATCAAGGAAGGCGAAACCATTGATCACATCAAGAGAATTACCAGTGTTTTCTCGAAAGGACAGGTCCAGTCGCGACAACGGGTCGCGAAAGCCCCCGGTCCAGATGTACGGCGGATTATCACCAGTGTGAAAATTGCCAGTGCTCAGCCGCGGGACCAGCGAAGTAAAGTTGTCGAAATAGACGTCAGCACCAAAGTTACCGTCGAAGCTGTTCTTCCAGACTTCTGCGTCAACACCGGACAGGCCCAGTTCCAGTTCGGGCGCCGCCACTACAATTCGCCCGGAACTGTCCGTCGTGCCGACTCGCACGACCAGACCGCCCAAAGTGCCGGTAATCAGAGCCGTGTTTTCATGGTAGGCGGCCGTGGCCGTGGCACTGTCGTTACCTGCACCGTCAGTGGAGAAGTTAACCGGCACCGTGGACTGTCTGGTGGCCGTACCGTTCGATTCAATAAGGTTGTCCTGGACTCGCAATTCGATATTAGGTGTCCGAAATCCAAGTAATCCCGGGTTGTACTCAACATCCAACGGATCGTTCGGGCCGTTCTGCACCTGGAAGTGTGTGGAGGTGTTGACGACATAGATGCCGGAAAACCCGTTCCCGATAATCTCGTTGTCCACCAGTGCGACGCGTGAGTCTTCGTTGAAGCGATTAAGGACATCGACACCGCGCTGGCCGTTATTCTTGATGTCAGACCGCGATATGGACAGCGAAGAAATGTCAGGACTGGGAAGCAGGTCCTGGCCACTGCCGAACTGCGGAGGGACACGCAGAATATCGTCCACCAGATATTCAACACCATCGCCCGTATTATTGCTGAGTTCAGCATCTGCAATGATGACGTGCGTGTCACTGACAACTTCCTCACCGTGCAGAACATTTCCGCCTTCCGTGGCTACAAAGTGACCAATATCAACACCATCGCCGGCATTGAACGTAAAGAAATTACCGCGCGTCTGAATGACTCGACGCAGTGCTCCTTCACGGAGATACGGTCCGGCATCCTGAACGATTTTCAGTCCGTCTTCACCGTTGCCAGCCGGCGAATTAACGGCACCGAAGTCCGAGCGGTCAGCATCCAGTCGACCGCCAAACTCATTAGCGAAATTTTCTGTTACATCGCCATTGCCAATGCTGGCCGAAACACCCTGCCCGAGGACCAGCCCGCTTTGTCCGTTCAGCTGAAAGTCATTGCCCAGGGCAACCACGTCAATATCCTGACCGCCGACGCGCCGATCAAACAGGTCGTTGGCATCAACATTGGAAATAATACGGGCACCATCGGTGCCGTTGCCGACGAAGTCGCTGCGGGTCCAGGTAAATTTACCGAACGCGGCTCCGACGCTTCTAAAACCGGTTAGAGTGTTGCCGTTCAGATCACTGTCCACGAAACTGGCGTTGACTTTAAGTGTGTCGAAGAATGTTTCAGCGTCGACGCTGAAGCCGTCACCGAAGTTCTCAGAGAAACTGGTTTCCGTGGCGTTGAAGTTCACGTCAACCTGCTGAAACCCGTGGATCCCGACGCCACCGGCGGCTCCCGTAGCGCCCGCTCCGTCGTTAGGATTAAAGCCATTGCCGTTGACACCATTCTTACGAACAGAACTGCCCGAAATGTCCAGGTCAACTCTCGCATCAGCCTGAACTTCAACTCGTATGCCGTATTCGCCATTGTTGTCAATACGGCTGTTTCGAATGATGAAATCCAGACGGTCCTTCACAGTGTTCTCAGCGAACAGGTCGAACCCGTCGCCAGTGTTGTTCGTGGCATCGTTGTCTTCGAAGATCACCTGGTTCAGGTCGCCGTCTTCTGTTCGAACAAAGTGAAAACCGTCCATTCCACTGTTCAGAAAGGAATTACTATTGATTTCCAGGTCCTGAATCTTGGTGCGGTCCGTCAGTGAGAATGACAGCCCATTACCCTGGTTACCGCGTGCGTCCACGCCGATTTGATTGTCCGCAATGATCGACTCAGACAGGAACGCGATAGCCTCAGAGTTTCGCAGGTCACTGGCCAGACGAACGACAATGCCGTCACCGTCATATGGGGTGTTGCTGTCGTTGTCGTTAACGTTGGCGTTCAGGCGGTTACCCTGAATTTCAAATGACCCGGTAGCGAAGTCCAGTGCTTCGACCACAATTCCCGCCTGAACGTTGTTGTCAATCAGATTTCCATCGGTGGTCGCCGTGCCAATGTTTACATTGAAACTAATATCCTTTGCGGTGGGCTGCGCGGTGTTGTCGTTCGGGTCCAGAGGCAGGTTGGTGCCCAGGCCGAAGCTGTGCGATTCTATGTGCACGCCCTTGGCCGCGTTTCCGGAAACCGTGTTAAAGACGAGATCCCCGTCGAACCGAGTCCCGGTGGTCAGGTTTACATAGAAACCGGCCGCTCCGTTCCCACTGATCGCGTTTCCGGACACCACCTGCGGCAGCGAATCTCCGGTGAACGTAGGTTCAGCAAGCGGGGTCCAGTATCCCGTACCGAGGCTATAAGTGCCGTTCGCGGTTGATCCCTGCAGAGCAAATGTATCGGCCGTCAGGCGAGTGACTGTCCACGTGCCGTTGGCAGCCGCCTGAATGGTATTGTCAGTCACGCTGACATCGACAACTCGAATCAGATCTCCGGTTGTCAACGAATGGGCAATGGAAGTCAACACAATTTCACCCGCGCTGGTGGCGGCTTCGACCACATTTGTGGTCCATGTGGCCAATCCGCCGGAAGTGTCATACGTTCCGCCTGCCGTGATACCGTCCAGAGAGAAAGTGTCATCGTCGATGAACGTAATCTGAAAAACCTGTGTGCCGCTGATCAGTGTTCCGGTTGCACCACTTACTCGGACCCTGTCTCCGGTTGCCAGACCATGATTCAGCGAAGTGATCTGTACGTCGCCGCCCCCGCCGGGATTCTGAATATTCTGTATCCGGCCCTGTGGTTCCGTAGCCTGGACGTCAATTTCAACCAGGCCGCGTGCGCTTCCGCCAACCTGAATGTCCGGTACGTACCATGATCCGCCGCCCACATAAGCGACGGACGCTGGCAGGCCACTAACGCCCTGAAGGCTGAAGTTATTGTTGTCGATTCTTGTGACCGTGTGTTGGCCGTTTCCTGGATGATTAATTGTAGGGTCATCATTAACCATTCCCTGAACGATGATTTCATCACCTGTTTGCAGCTGGTGGTTTGTAGAAGTGATGATTACCGGACTGGCGTCGATGGCCGCTTCCACAAGGCCTGTCCGAGTTACAGAAGGCTGAAAGTTGACACCATGACCGCTGTTACCGCCGATCGTGTTGTCAATGACCCCTCCCGTGAAATTACTGTCCTGCAGGTCAAAATGCAGGCCGTCCTGACCGCCCGACTGAATATTATTTCCTCTGATGACGGCGGAAACATCACTTTGTTGCTGGGCGTCCACCAGTACGCCGTGACCGGCAACACCAGTGATCGTGTTGTCCGAAACAACAGCGTTCGTCAAAGGCGAATTTGTGAGGTTCAGATTGACACCGTGAAAATTGGCCGTGGTCCCGGACCCTCGAGCAAACAACGACGCATTGAAGATGTCGGCATTGCCAATCATGGTGCCGGATACTTGTTTGGGACCACTGTTCAATCCGGCCCCAAACGAGAAGTCAACCAAGGCGCCGATCAGGTCATTGCCAAACACAGTTAAATCCACGGGCGGATCGCCAGGCACCGCGGGCGCAAGGTCCACGTCAACAATGAACAAAAACGTTTCATTGGGGCTGGAGTTGAAGTCCGTGAAATCGATCGTCAGTACCTGATTGTTGTTGCTCAGAACTGCGGCACTGGCTCCGGTAAGTGTTCCGGTGTTGCTGATTGCCTGATAGGTATTGGCTTCAAACACCAAGCCAACAGGTTGCAGATCCATCACAAACTGTGTCAGGAGTTCACCGTCACTGGCGTTGTTTGTCAGCTCAAACGGCTGAACAAACGTATCCCCTTCAGCCCGAAATGACACGTCAGCGCCCGGCTCGTTGCCAATGACGTTGTTGGAGATGTTCAGTCCATCGACAGGCGCATCTGTGAGGTTGATCTGTACTGCGTCACGATCCAGTGCGCTGATTTCACGATTGTTAATGATCTGAAAATCGTCCGCAGAACTGCCGCTGGCGACGTTCAGTTGTACGCCGGTGACATCGGCGGGTGCGACAATCTGGTTTTCTGTGACGAGACCGTGGATAATGTCTGCACCATTCACGGCGCTGATTGTCACCCCGGGAAGCACGGAATCCTCCACTGTCACAGCATGAGAGTCTGTATTGTCGAGAGCCAGGTTGACGCCGTTACCTGTCCCGCCGTTGACGCTGATATCTTCTATCGCGATCGTCCGTGTTCCCACGACATTTGTCAGGCTGATATCGACGGCAGTGCCGTCAAAAGCATTGACATTGATAGATTCAAGCGCCAGGCGATTAAGAGTGACGCCCGACAGGTCGATCGAGATCCCGTCGCCCGTGGAATCTATAACGATATCTTCGATCACCAGTGTGTCGTGGGTTCCAAGGTCGCTGTTCGCAACGGACAGAGTGCCAGTGGCATCCACGAAAGAGTCAACGTTTGTGTTGTTGATGACAAGCGCAGTCAGCAGAGTGCGGCTTTCCAGCTCTTCGCCGGAACTGACACGCCGCTTCCTGGACGCGCTGTTTCGCCGCGCCCCGGCATCGTGTGTAGACCCGAGAAAATGTCGTTTAGCTGTTGCAAGCCAAGTGTTGAGAAGCATTTGAGGTACCCAACAGGGAGTCAGAAAAGGCAGAGATAGACGTGTATGACGGTCAACCGGGCCGTGGAACACTTGAGTGCATAGAGCACTCACGAGCGCACTGCGATCCTTACAAACAGGATGATCCTATCTCTAAGTTCGGTTTATGCCGCTTTTTCGGTTTAGGAAAACCGGTCAGGTCGACCGGCAAAACCCAGGAAATGTAAACGAGTAGACGCTGGCTGATGGCGTTTCCAACATGTGGAGTCTCCGAAATGCCAAGGGTTGCAGATTCAAATAGCAGTCTTGCAGGACAATCGAACGTTCAAGAACGCTACCTCGCACACATGGCGGCTATTTACTGCGTAGCCATCCAGTTCAAGTGGCCGATCGCAAACCATGGAAGATAAACAGGTTACGGCGTAAGTTGCCAAAGCATAAGAAAATGAGAAAGTGCAGGTCCGGTTACACGGCGCAATTACGATCGATTTCGTACCAGCCCGCGAGGGAACCTTCAGCAGCACATCAGCAGCTGGTTTGTGCGGTGTTGAGTTGGAAAGCAAGAAGTTAAGTTCTAAGCACCAAGAGCGTTTTGCACCACTTCGAACCGTTCCAGCTCACCCGCACTTTTTCCTTTCTGTGACCATCGCTCGGGGACCTGTTTTCTGTGTGCAGCAGGATTTGCCGGAACCGGATTCCTCTTCTCGAAATTGCCGGTTTTTGCTAAACCACCTTTTCTGTTGATGATCCGCAGGGAAGTGTGATGGAATATCTCTTACTCGGCTTGGTGTTCCTGTTGTGCCTCAGGTTCCTCGCCATGATCTTTGGTGAACGACTTAGTCTGCTGGGCTTTGTCGAAGGACGATGGCTGACGGTACCCTTCGAACTGGCCGCTCAGTTCTGGGACATGGTGTGTGAGTCCGTCGACCGCACCTGGTGCTTCGTGTTTGACCATTTTTGGTGGGTCACGGCTACGGTCTCAGGCGCCGTTGGTGTCGCCTTAATCGCTCTGCTGATGGCGAGCGGGCTTTCGCAGGAAGCTGAGGCTGAGCGTAGAGAACAGATAGCGCCAATGAATGTTGGCAGCGTTCTCGATCATACACCCGTTCTTAAGCCCGACCGCATTCTGCTGACAAAAGCAAACAGTGAAAGCGTCGCTCGGGCGTCTCAGTTGATATATCAAAGACCGTCACACGACTGGTTGTCATCCCCGTTCGGTCGATCACCGGCCATCTCAGAGAAGCCTTCACATCGTTTTCAGACGCCCGAACGGCCAGCTGGGGGTCGACGTCCATCCGAGCATCATTGGCCGGCATCCTCAGGAAGCCGATTACAGCTTTCGATGGAACCGTTTCTGGAACGTCGGGGTCGACACATCCGTTCCCGACTGGTGGGTGACCTGATCCAGCAGGCCGTCATGTCACTGCGTCATGATAACTGGAGAACATTCAGCAGTACTCGAGCACTTGCCAGAGAGGTGTCTCCCGCAGCACTACACGAGGATTCCGAGTTAGCGGTGGAGGACCTGTCGGCCGCAGTTCGGATTTTTCCCGGTGACTTCATATCGAGCAACCAGATTCGGGTGGGGAAGCGGACACCGAGTCACTCTTCGAGTAACGTTTTTGATATTGAAATCCGCGTTTCCAATATTGGCCGGGAAAGAGTCAACGGGCTGGTCGTTCGAGAATTGCTTCCTCGAGCGTGGATACCCGTGGCTGTGCAGCCTCAGGCTGTTTTCCGAGAATCTGTGGTTATGTGGCTGGTCGACATAGGCCCCTACGAAGAACAGGTGCTGCAACTGCGGGTGAAAACAGACGAAACTGGTGCAAACCAGTCGCTCACGGAAGTTTCAGCGGCAGCAGCGGTCAGAGCCCCCGTTCCGGTGGGTGGAGAGTTGCGGCGACGACCGACACCGGATTACGGAACAGACCTGCCGATCGTGCAGTTGCCCGATGTTCGGTTGACACTGGAGCAGCTGCCGGCGACGGTGCCTGTGGGCGAGTGGCTGAACGTTCGTTTTAAAGTGCGAAATACAGGCACGGCTCCGGCAGAGGGCGTGTTGCTGCGAATTGACCTGCCTGGTGACCTGGATCACCGGACACTGGATGCCAATGACACGAATCGCCGGGTGGAGTCGAATGTCGCGCGGTTGCAGGTAAATGAAAGCAGAATCATGACCCTTTCCGTCCGAGCGACTTCCGGTGGGCGGCATCTGTCCATAGCCCAACTCATGCTGCAGGACAAAGAGCTTGATCTGCGAGATTTTGAAATCGTGGCAGAGGACGCGACGCCAGAAGACATGGCGCCCATTTTGCCCATCCCCGATTTCAACTGATAGGACCGGCCATAGAGCGCTGGTGGACAGACGTGATGCCCTGAAGACATTGCTGCGCTGCTGCCGGAACCATGCCCCCCTCCGCTGCACGAACCATGCTCGATCGGCTCACGACGGCCAGCGTTTTTCGGGGAACCAGAGTTTTCGTGAAGATTTGCCGAAACACTCCGACGCGGTGGCTGTTGACCAGGTAATGCACGCGAATGGCGCGTCTACAGCCATCGGTCTGATACTTAAGTAGACACGGTGAAAATTGTCAATGTTTTCCCAAAACAACGGACATGGCTGGCGGCAGCAGCCGACGGCCTGTGCCCGACTGAATCGGTTTGACAACCTGATTGGCTTGTTGGGCACTCTGTGAGCAATCTCACATATCAGTCGCGGATGTCGCAGCATTCCTGGTGAGTTGGCGGCAGCAACCCAACTTGCCGAACGAGAGCGGGTGAAGGACAGACGTTTTGCAGCGCAAGCATGTTGGTCGAGGTTGAGCGGAATCGGACTTCCGTTTTTTTTGCAGGCTTCGGTCGTGCGACCTGCTCAACCTCGACCAACATGCTTGCGATCGTTTATAATGCCGTGCCGCGGCGTTTTAGTGTGTCGACAAGTACAGCCAGAAGAACGACAGCGCCCAGTACGATCTGTTGTTCCGGGGCGCCCACTTTCATCAGATTCATGCCGTTCTTGATGACTGCGATGATGAAAGCGCCGATGAGTGTTCCAAAGATTCGACCTTCGCCGCCCATCAGGGACGTTCCGCCCACAACGACCGCGGCGATCACGTCCAGTTCGAACATTAGTCCGAGCTTCGGGTCTCCCGAACCCAGTTTAGACGCCTGCACGATACCGCCCAGTCCTGCCAGTGCCCCACACAGTGTATACACGATAACAATCACGCGTTTTACCGGCACGCCGGACAACCTCGCAGCTTCGGCATTTCCACCAACAGCATAAACGTAACGGCCGAAAACTGTTCGCGACATGACGATGTGAGCAATCCCATACAACGTGATCATCAGAATGACCGGGTTGGGTATACCGAACGTTGTATCGCCACCGATCCAGGTGAATGAAGCAGGCAGCGCCTGTATAGATAGCTCGTTCGAGAGTCGCCGCGCCAGTCCTCTGGCCATCAACATCATCGCCAGCGTAGTGATAAACGGGGGGATGCCCAGGCGAGTGATCATGGCACCATTGAAAATACCAGCCAAAGCGCAAACTCCTATGCCGACGCAGCACCCGGCGATCATCAGGCCCGTGCCCGTTTGCGTACCTTCGCCGACATCGCGAATAAAAACGGCAGTTGCAACGGCTGCCAGGGCGACCAACGACCCGACGCTCAGGTCTATCCCGGCTGTGATGATGACCATCGTCATGCCAATGGCGATAATAGCGTAGATGGCAGTCTGATTGGCCACGTTCAGAACGTTCTCAGACTTTGCAAAGGTGGGCCAGAGCGCAGGGGCCGCACTGACACACTTGTTACTGCCGACCGACTCGAATCGGTCGTAGATGCTCCATTTTGCGGCGTCACCCGTGGCCGCAATCGCATCGATCGAATGGCCCTCCAGCAGAACGCGTTCGATTGTTCTTCGAGCATCAGCGGGTTTGCCGCCGACGATCGCCGCGACGGTAACGCCGCCTGCTTCCAGAGCTTCCTTCGCTTCCCGAAGAAATCTTTCGTCGGGTGGCTTCAGCCCGGCGACCACAACAACTGTGCCGGATGTTCCGTGGGCCGCAATGATATTTCGGGCAACGACCCGTCCGGCGTCGCTTCCCGTCGAACTCTGGCGTTCCAGAGTCAGGACACTGAAGGCTGCAATCAGGATCAGCAGGACAAGCACCATGCCGTAGTCATTGGCCAGTGCTTTCCAGCGAAGTGGTTTTGAATCGTTCATCAGTTGATCGCCAGCTTAATGAGTTCTTCCTGAGTCGTTGTCGGAACATCGCTGATTTCACCCGAGATTCGACCTTCGTGCATCACCAGAATTCGATCGCTCATGCCAAGCACCTCCGGCAGTTCTGAACTGATCATAATGATAGACTTACCCTGGGCCGTCAGATCGTTCATCAACTGGTATATTTCGTGTTTGGCGCCCACGTCTATGCCGCGAGTCGGCTCATCAAATATCAGCACCTTGGCATTCACCTGTAGCCATTTCGCCAGCACGACCTTCTGTTGATTACCGCCGGAAAGATTTCTGGCCGGTTGTTCCTGATGAGGAATTCGAATACTCAGCGAATCAACGAAAGCAGAAAACGCTGTTCGTTCCTGTCGCTGTTGCATTACGCCGAATGCAGACAGGTGACGCACGCTGGGCAGCCCGAAATTCTCACGGACGCTGCGGCACAAAACCAGCCCCTGTGATTTACGATCCTCCGTCAGCAGACACACACCCGCCCGAATGGCGTCGCGAGGAGACCTAATGTTCAAAGCTTTGCCATCCAGCGTGATTTGGCCGCCGTCTCGGGTGTCAGCACCAAAAATCAGCCGCACAACATCTGTGCGGCCTGCTCCGACAAGTCCGGTCAGCCCAAGAACCTCCCCGCGTCGGACGTCAAAGCTGACATTTTTCACGGTGGAACCCCGGCACAGTCCGCTGATGACCAGTCTGCTGTCGCCGATTTCGGCGGGGTGCTTAGGGAACTCATTTTCAATGGACCGGCCGACCATCAATTCGATCAATTGCTGGCGCGTCATTTCGGATGTCGGTGCATCACCAGCATGTTGCCCGTCACGCAGCACGGTGATGGTGTCCGCAATTTCGAAAATTTCGTCCAGGCGGTGACTGATATAAACAATGCCAATGCCCTGACTTCGCAGCTCACGAATGATGGCGAACAGTTTGTCGACTTCCTGAGGCGTTAATGCAGCAGACGGTTCGTCCATCACCAGAATGCGCACGTCCTGAGACAGTGCTTTTGCGATTTCCACCAACTGCTGCTGAGCGATTGACAACTGCCGACTCGGTATATCAAGCGGCACGTCGACACCGAGTCGTTCAAACAGCGCAGCGGCACGTTGTCGTTCAGTAGAACGATCGACAAACAGGCCTGTCTGCTCACGGCCCAGAAATATGTTTTCCCAGGCTGTCAGTGCCGGGATCAGATTGAATTCCTGATAGATGACACCGATTCCGGCAGCGATGGCCGCCATGGGACTGGACAAATCGACGGGACTGCCGTCGATCACAATTGTCCCGGACTCCGGCTGGTGTGCCCCTCCAAGCGTCTTTATCAGGGTACTCTTGCCGGCCCCGTTTTCGCCCATCAGCGCCAGCACTTCGCCTCGATGCAGCCTGAGCGACACGTCGGACAGCGCCTGCACACCCGGGAACGATTTTCGGATCCCCGACATCTCAAGCAGCGGTGCAGTGTCGACGGTGGTGACCATTCAGCAGGAATTCCAGGGTTGCGACAGGTTCGACGGGACGGCTGAGGGGGCTTGTAAAATATTTCAGCTTTGGAGCGTCGGGTGGCCGCTGTGAACTGTTCAAGGCGAAAGGTCTGTCGAAATCACGCCCCTTCTTCAGGCTGCAACGTCGGGTCCTTTTCGGCGTCCTCCCTGTAGTACAACTTTGACGGAATCAGAATTTCTCCGGGCACGTCTTCACCATCGAAATACTTCAGAATCATTTCGATGGTTGTCTTTCCCATTTGGTCCGGAAACTGGACAGGATCGCACAGAATTGTACCTTTCAGAATCGCTTCTTTTCCGGCCTTTTCGCCGTCAAACCCGATGATCGTGACCGCGTCCTGCTTCCCGGCTTCTTCAAGTGCACTGCGAGCACCCAGTGCTGATGGATCGTTGATCGCGAAGATCGCGGACAGATCGGGATTTGAAACGATCGCATCTTTCGTTACGGCGTAGCCGGCCTCTCGTGAACCTTTCCCGTCAAGGGTTGCCACCACGTCAATCTTTCCAGATCCGTCTTTGGCGTTATGCGCGTCGACGATTTCTGTGAATCCCCGGACTCGGAGCAGGCACGAAGACGCATCCGGTTTGTGCACCACCAACACTGTGCCGCCGGCTTCACCCAGTAGTTTGACCATGGCTTCACCGGCAAGACGTCCTCCCTGAAGATTGTCTGTTGCGATGTGGCATTCGACTTCACCTTCATTGCCATCGTATCCCGTGTCATTTGTGAATACAGGAATCCCCTTGTCATTGGCTTTCTTAATCGCCTGACCGATCGACCTCGGGTCACAGGGTGTCAGGACAATTGCCGAGACTCCCTTCACAATGAAGTCGTCTATCTGATTCGATTGTTTGTTCACATCATCGTCGCCGGAAACGACGATGACTTCGTATCCGTGTTTGGCAGCCTCTTCCGTCATGCTGTCCCCGATGACCTTAAAAAACGGGTTGGTCAGTGACATGGTGGTGTAGCCGATCAGCCCCTTTGATTCCCCTCCAGCAGTGTCCGAATCACCAGTGACAGCGGTGCCACTCGTAGTGCCACTGTTCGAAGAATTGTCCGCACAACCCGGGATCAGCAGTGCTGACATCAGGACAATCGCAAACCGCGTTTGAATATCCATCGACATAAGTAATTCACCAATAGATTCTGTGTGATTGCTGCTTAACAGGTCTGGCTGTTCCGTCCTGCGTCATCAAGGTAACCAAAACGCTCAGGAAACCCCTGCATGATCAGTGTTTTTCCTATCGAAACGTAAAATCGACAGGGCAGGTGGTTTTGGCGAAGTGTTCGGATTGCGAAATCCCTCCCTGATGTCTGATCGCGCAGCCACGATTCCCCGGAATTCGCGCGTGAGACAAGTGAAAAACGTGCGTATAGTAGCCGCATGGACACGTCCACTCTTCTGATGCACTTTGAGTCGTCGCCGGCGATCCGGCTGCTGCGGGCCGGTAATGCGCCCTGGATCATTGCGTTTCTGTATGCTCAGTTCAAACACTCCGAGAAGATCACCATTCCCCAGTCGGAGCTGCTGCCCGCTCTGGGATCGTTTCAGGAGGACTTACAACTGTCGTGGCCGGAGGCTCTTCGCAGCTCCCCCGAGACCTATCTGGCGGATTGGTGTTCGCCGAACAAGCCCTGGCTGCACAGGTTTCTGGAGGCGGGACGTGATGAACCGACCTATCAGCTGACGCAACACTGCGAAGACGTGATCGAGTTTCTCGGACAGTCGCTGCAAAAAGACATCGGCTTTGTCGGCACGGAATCACGATTGCGGCTGGTGATCGAAACTCTGCAACAGCTGGTCGTTGGCGCGTCGTGCGATCCGACAGTACATCTGGACGAACTTCGAAAACAGAAAGCAATTATTGACGAGCAGATCGAAAAGATCGAACGTGGTGAAGAAGTTCCCGCATTTCATCCCACTCGAATCCGTGAGCAATTCAATCTGGCCGTCACGATGCTGAAGGAGCTGGAGCGGGATTTCCGCGCAGTTGAAGAACGGTTCAGGGAGATTACGCAGGACGTGCGGCGGAAGCAGATAAGAGGGATGGACACCCGTGGCGGCATACTTGGTGCTGCCATGGATGCAGAGGATGCCCTTCGCAGGGATGACCAGGGAGTCAGCTTTTATGAATTCTTCAGATTGATTCAGTCGACGGAGCAACAGCGACAGCTGCGTGCCATCATTCAGCAACTTCCTCAGATCCCGGAGCTGGCTGAACAGACAGAGGGGCTGCACGCGATCCGTCGGATGATGCCGCTGCTGCTAAGCGAAGCAGCAAAAGTCACTCAGACAGAACGTCGACTGTCTTCCACATTGCGTCGTCTGCTGGACGCTGGAGCGCATCGGGAAAGTCAGCGCTCAGCCGAATTGCTGCGCGAAATCCAGGGCCTGGCAGCGGCCATGGCCGCAAACCCGCCGCGCGATGAAGTGGCATTCGAAGTGGATGATGCGATCAGACTGCAGTCACCGGTCAGCCGTCAGTTCTGGGCAGAACCGACGGAATTCGAAGTCATCGATCTGACCGAACACACAGACGAGACTGGTCAGCGGGACAATCTGTTCCGCGAATTTTCGAAACTGCAGCGTATCGATTTCCAATTCATGCGGGCACAGATTTCCGAGGCCATTCGCACAGGTGCCGCAGTGACGCTTGGCGAACTGCTGGATGCCGAACCTCCACAGTCGGGGATAATGGATGTGCTTGGCTACATTCAGATAGCAACGGAGGACGGGCATATCATCGATCACGATCTGCCGCAGGAAATCGTCATACCCAGCGGCGTCGATGGCCGTCGAGCGCTGATTGTCACTGTGCCACGTGTCATCTTTGCAGCGCGGTCAGCTGTGGTGCAGGGGCCGGGACACGGTCCCGAGTGAACTCTCTCGATTTTTAAACAGACGCTCCCGGAACAGTGAATTATCTGATGGACATCGCGACCAGACCTGACATGCCGGAATACCGCGAGTGGAGCGAAGTCGCCGTGCGGCTGTTCCAGGGTGTCGTATATCTTGAAGACGGCAGATCATGGGACGTTCTGTTGCGCAACGTCACTCCACTGGAAGACTACTTCGGCCGAGTCGGTCTGCAGCTGGTGATTGACGAGGCGGAAGGATTTGCTTTTCTGCGGCAGCAGCAGACTGAAGATCTGCCGGAAGGCTGCGACAGCCTGCCGAAACTGTTTCGCCGTACACGGCTGAGTTACGACGCGACGCTGTTGACGATTCTGTTGCGCGAAGAATTGCGGCGGTTCGAGGAAGAAGAGGTTCACGATCAGCGCAGCGTAGTGTCCGGCGATCAGCTGTTTGAACAATGGAAGGCGTTCTTTCCGTGTGGCCAGGACGAAGTCAAACAGCGCAAAGCACTGAACACCGCGATCCGAACTCTGGAGGGGCTCAAGTTCGTTCGTCGATTCGGTAAGGACACGGATGACTGGGAAATACGGCGGATTCTGAAAGCTCGTCTAATCGCCGCTGACCTGGAATCTGTTCGAGACCAGTATTTGGAAGCGTTCAAACGACGAAGGGCCGCTACATCCGCGGAATGAACAACAATGGAGGGCTCACATTTCATTCCTCCTGATCGCCCACCGCCGTCGCCGTCGGCTGCCGGTGAAACAACTGAACCAACGAACAACAGCCAGGTAATAATGTCCCAGCTTCTTGAATCAACAGTCATCACCAAACCCGGGTATCGTCTGCATCGACTGGAGGCCTACAACTGGGGAACGTTTGACAGTACAGGCGACGGTCATCGCGGCGAGGTTTACAGTGTCGAACCGCAGGGCGACACAACGCTGCTCATCGGTCGTAACGGCTCAGGTAAATCGACGCTGGTTGACGCCATGCTGACGCTGCTGGTTCGTCCCGCCGTTCGTAATTACAACGTGGCCGCCGGTGCAAAGAAACGCGAGCGGGACGAGCGAACCTATATCCGTGGTGCGTTCGATCGTCGCAGCGGGGCTCAGGAAACGGGCGTTCAGGTGCAGTATCTGCGACCCGGCAACGCGCACTATTCCGTGCTGCTGGCCAGTTTTCGTAACGAAGGTTCCGGCAGGAGCTTCACCATTGCGCAGGTGCTGTATATCACGTCAGATGGCAGGGCTGAACGAATTTACTGCTTCGATGCCCAACAGCGGTCGATTACCAAAGACTGCTCCGGCCTGAACAAGGCAGAGCTGCTGCAGCAACTGAAGAACCGCGGTTTCCGCGCGACTCGAAGTTTCACGGAGTATCATCAGTGGTTTCGCAAGGCGACGGGTGTCCGCAGGAAAGCGATGGACATGCTCAACCAGACGGTCGCGGTAAAGGACATTCAGCGGTTGAACGAATTCATTCGTGACCACATGCTGGAAGCCCGGGCGTGGGAAGACACGGTGGACAGCCTGCTGACTCACTTTGGTCAGCTCAGCGAAACACATCAGACTCTGGTGAAAGTACGCGAACAGCTGAAGCTGCTGGAACCTATCGAAAAGGATGGGTTGAAGTGGCGCGATCAGGCGAAGGGTCTGCGGTCTTCAGAAAAACTGCTGGCAGCGACAGACGCTTTCTTTCGCCAAAAAGTTATTGATTTGTTCGAGCCGGAAAGCGCAGCGCGTCAATCGGAGCTGGAGCTGATTCGCAGCAGGAAATCAGAACTTGCGGTCGGAATCGCGGATGTCCAGACGATCATTCGTCGTCTCGAAAACGAAATAGACAACTCCGGCGGTGATCGTCTGAAGGAGATCCCTCGCCTGATTGAGCTTGAACAAAAGGATACAGGCAGCAAACGTATTCACAGCAAGCGTTTTCATGATGCCCTGCGCGAATCCGGTATCAGGGACGTCGCGGGCGATCCAGAGTCGTTTCAGGCGATCCTTGCCGAATTGCCGGTGCTGAAGATTCACACATCAAGGCAGCTGATGGGTGTTCGAGCCGCGTACGAGGAAGAAGTGGTTCGTCGTGGCGAACTGCGAACACAATTGATGGAAGTTCAGGAAGAACTCGCCGCGCTCCAGCAGCGGCAGTCCAGCCTTCCGCGACGGTTAGTTGATGTGCGTCAGCAGCTGTGTGACACCCTGGGCCTGCCTGTCCGGGATGTGCCGTTCGCTGCGGAACTGATTTCGGTTCAGCCGGACGAATCGCAGTGGGAATCGTCCATTGAAATGGTGCTGCACAATTTTTCACTTAGTCTGCTGGTGCCTGACGGGCACTATCGCAGTGTCAGCAGCTACATGAATCAGAATCGCGTGCAGGATTCACGAGGGTTCGGCCAGAAGATTGTTTACCTGCGCGTGCGTGAACGTCAGCAGAGGCTGGATGGCTCAGCCCTTGATCCGGATTCGCTGGTTCGCAAGCTGAAACTGCGGGATGGTCATGCGCTGCTGCCATGGGTACGAGCCGAACTTGAGGATCGCTTCGACTATCGTTGCTGCAGTACCATCGAAGAATTTCAGTCGATCCATGGACCCGCCGTGACTCCCGGTTGCCACGTTCGTAATCGGGATCACCACGTTAAGGACGATCGCAATCGTACTGTCGATCCGTCCCGGTTTGTGTTGGGCTGGGACAACAGTGACAAGAAGCGGCGGCTGGATGAATCGATTCAGCAACTACAGTTGAGGCTGGAATCTGTTGAAGAATGCATTCGGTCCGGGCAAGCCGAAGGCCAGACGCTCAGAATTCGGCTAAGCGCGATTGAGGAAGCTCTCACGGTACAGGATTTTGCGCAGCTTGATTTCATGTCTCACGATACGATCATTGTGCGGCTGGAAGAGGAGCGTGAAGAGCTCGAGCAGGGCAACGACACGGTTCGAGTACTGAGGCAACGACTGGTCGAACATCAGACGGACCAGCAACGGCTGGTTGTGGAGCGTGATGAAGCGGGAGTCCGTGAAGGTGAAATCAAGAGCCAGTTGTCTGACGCGCAGCAGCTGCTGGCTACCGCCCGTCACACGCTTCAGCAGATGAGCGAAACCGGCGAACTGGCAGACCACATCGAATCGTTTGACGCACTGTCAGATCTTCTGGGCGGTCAATTGTTGACAACGAACTGTTTTCATCAACAGGAAAAAGATTTTCGGCGTGCTCGAGAAATGGCGCGTGATCAATTGAGAGGTAAGGTGCAGCCTGTGCAGGAACGTCTGCTGAAGGACATGAGCCGCTTTCTGGTGAAGTTTCCGGAAGAAAAGTCTGATCTGCAGCCCTCGACGGAATATCTGGACAGCTTCCTCGGTTTGCTAGAGGGTATTCGTGAAGGAGATCTGCCGCGTCATGAACAGCGATTCAAAGAACGCCTTAATGATAAAGTGACCCGCGAGATCGGACTGCTCAACAGTGAGCTGGAACGCGAACGATATGCCATCGAAGACAAGATTGACCTGCTTAACCAGGCGCTGATGCAGCTGGAATATCGTCCTGGCACTCACATGAAACTGGAAGCCCGACTGGTGAGTGATCGCGAAATCAGTGGGTTTAGGAATGAACTTCATGCCTGTCTGGACGATACCGTCGCAGCGTCGGATGGTGCCGACGAAGCGCGATTTGCCCGCATTCAGAATTTGATCCGGCGACTCCGCGACGAAGACCGATGGCGCAGCAAGGTTATTGACGTACGTCGCTGGTACGACTTCGCGGCTCGTGAAATAGAAGATTTAACCGGCGAAGAACGCAGCTACTACGAAGACAGCACGGGTCAATCAGGTGGTGAAAAAGCCAAGCTGGCGTTTACCATTCTGGTGGCGGCAATCGCCTATCAGTACGACATAGAACCCGGCAACGACGACAGTGACCGCTTTCATTTTGTGGTCGTCGACGAAATGTTCAGCAAGATCGACGACCAGTATTCAGAGTACGCGCTGGAACTGTTCCGCAAATTCGGGCTGCAGCTGCTGATCGTGGCTCCGCTGGATGCCAAGGCCCGGGTGACAGAACGTTATGTCGGGTGTTATCTGCTGGTCGCCAAGGACGAACAAAGCCACTCTCGAATACACTCGATGACTGCTCGGGAATTTGAAGAACAGACATCGGACGCCGCCGCCTTACGAACGCTGCAGCGCAGGAAACCCAAGTAGCAGCATGTTGGCAGTGTTACCGTCATCACCAAAAAAAAACCGGGAATCGATGCGCACCGGCCCGCATTCTTGATGTTCAGTCCGGATATGTCCCGGCTTCGGAGTTCAACGACTTTCTGTTCACGCTTACAATTGTCAATTCGGCAGATCACAGCGTCCGGAGTGTTCAGATGCGACAGCAGGACAATTTCTTGAAGTGCAGCACCGCCATCATCATCGCCTTTTCAGTGTCCGGGGTCGTGCCGGTGCGGGCCGGAACGCCGACGCAGGAATTGCCGACCTTTGACCGCTGGGACATGAACAAGGACGGTCAGCTTTCTCGAGACGAACTGCCGGTAAACGCACGACCGAATTTTGACAGAGTTGATACCGATAACAGCGGATTCATATCGCGCAAAGAAGATCGGGCGTTCCGAAACCGGAGTACACGACGGCGGCCACCAACTCCGAAGTTGCCTCCCGGCGTTCTGGTTGAGCGGGATCTCGAATACGTAAGAAACGGTCACGAACGACACCGACTGGACCTTTATCGGCCGGAAAAGGTGAGCGAAGCTCGGCCTGTCGTCGTCTGGATTCACGGGGGCGGCTGGCGCAACGGGAACAAGAACAACTGTCCGGCTGTACCTCTGGTGACTCGTGGTTTCGTTGTTGTCAGCATTAATTACCGCCTGAGCGGCCATGCCGTCTTTCCTGCGCAGATTCATGACTGCAAAGCTGCCATCCGGTGGCTGCGTGCCAACGCTGGGAAGTACGGAATTGATGGAGACCATGTTGGCGTGTGGGGTTCATCGGCAGGAGGCCATCTGGTCGCGTTGCTGGGGACGTCAGGAGATGTTGAGGACCTGGAAGGCGATGGTGGCAATGCGGATCAGACGAGTCGAGTGCAGGCTGTATGTGACTGGTTCGGCCCCACCAACCTGTTGCTGATGAACAAACAGGCTGGCGAGTTCGGCACGATAGACCACGACGCAGCGAACAGTCCGGAATCGAAGCTGCTCGGAGGTCCGTTGCAGGAAAGTGTGGACAAGGCGAAGCGCGCGGGGCCGATCACCTACGTGACGTCGGATGATCCTCCGTTCCTGATCGTTCATGGTGATCGGGACCTGTTGGTTCACTGGCAGCAAAGTCAATTGCTGGCAGACTCATTAACGGCATCAAATTGTGATGTGACGTTGACCATCGTTCCCGGCGCAGGGCATGGCCGCTTCAGGGACCCAAAAATTACGGAAGCCGGTTTTCGTTTTTTCGAAAAAACTCTGCTGACTCGCGTTCCGTGATCAGAGGTGCCGGTGTCTTAAGAACGCCGAGGCTGTTTCGCAAACCGGCCAGGTTCCGTAGTTCACAGACTTTTTGCGATCAACGGGGTACAGCAACCCGCTCACCGGGAAGAAAACGCTGATCAGTCAGGCGTTGGTGCCAATTACGATAACGACTGTCACTACGAAGATTCGTCATCCCCCCCGACGCCCGAAAGACACCCAGACCGGGAATTGACAGACTTGCGTGAGTCAGACCGATAGACGACAGGTTGTCAGCGGAATCCGGTTTTGCGCGACGATAAGAAAACCGGTACGTGGCACCGTCGATACTGAAGTCCTGTTTTCGCACCCTGCAACTCCAGTTTTCCAGTGTCGGATACACGTCCGCCGTGTGGTTCCTGCGAACACTTCCCACCGGCAGATGTCTTTGACCAAACAGTTTAACACGAATGTAGCCATTCACAGGAACGACCTCACCGACGATATTCAGCGGGCGGACCAATACACGCATGCCATCGAATGGTGCGTCGCGGTCCCAGTTGGCGGCGATCGCCGAAAACTCTAACGATGTCACGCGACTTCGAACGCTGTCTGACCACGCCTGTTGTCCGACAACAGGCGCAGCGGCTGGGGTTGCGACGCTGACAAGGTGATTCGAACGCCTGTCCGAGTTCGTCACGATCGAGTGACCGATTTCGGCCAGCGATTGAGGCCCTGTATCCAGTTGCGAATTCTTCAGGTAGTTCTTCAGCGCAGAGGAATTCAGGATTTCTTCGCCGGTATCTGCAGTCGCAACGTGGTCCCACGGGACGAAGCGGCGAATGAATATCCCGGCGGTCGAAGATCGCAGCGTCAGAAACTGATCGTCCGTTTCAGCGTCGGCGATGGATGTTACAGTGGAACCATCGGCAAAGGTAACGGTTAATGTGACAGGCGCACGCGGACCGGCAGATTCGCCACCGTGGACGGAGGAAAGCACGGCCAAGGTGATCGTCAGCAGATGACTGACTGCAACAGAAGAAAGAGACGGCATAACGTTGAAGAATAAACAGCACGTACGGCCAACCGTTAGGCTTTTCTGGAAAAACAAGCGGCCATTGCCAGCTGGCAGCGAACAGTGGTGTTCCAGCGTCATGCAGGTCAGTGCATGTGAACTGAATGCGACAAACCGTGGCTCGCGGTGATGACGACAGCGGCGGGGTTTCTATAATTCGCACGCCCGGTCTGCCGGGCTTCTGTTTCCGAAACGACTCCGGCTGCGGCTCGATACACGACATGTCTGAAACCGAGATTGTCATTCGCGGGGCTCGCGAACATAACCTGCGCAATATCAGTCTGTCCCTGCCGCGGAATAAACTGATCGTGATGACGGGAGTCAGCGGTTCCGGCAAAAGCTCGCTGGCGTTTGATACTCTGTATGCTGAAGGTCAGCGGCGGTATGTGGAATCTCTGTCGACCTATGCCCGGCAGTTTCTGGGACAGCTGCCCAAGCCCAATGTCGATTCCATTGCCGGGCTGGCACCGTCGATTTCCATTCAGCAGAAATCAACCAGCCGGAACCCTCGCAGCACCGTCGGCACGATCACCGAGATATTCGACTATCTGCGCGTGCTGTTCGCTAGAGTGGGTCAGGGGTACTGTTACGTCTCAGGCAAGCCCATCAGGGCTCAATCGGCCGATTCGATTGTTGAAAGCATCGCTCGGCAGCCGGATGGAACGCGGTGTTTGATTCTCGCCCCGATTGTGCAGAATCAAAAAGGCGAGTTTAAAGATCTGTTCGAGGATCTGTTGAAACGCGGCCATCTGCGAGCTCGCGTGGATGGCGAAGTGATTTCGCTGGATGCTGACCTGAAACTTCGCCGCCACCACAAGCACAACATTGAAGTCGTGGTCGATCGGCTGGTCGCAGGTTCAGGCAGTCGAAGCCGCCTGGCGGAAGCCATTGAACAGGCGCTGAAACTGGCGGATGGCAGACTGATCTGTGCGACGGAGAGACCAGAGACGGGTGTGGAGAGTCCGGGGAAGAAGGTGAAGTCGGGCGGCGGCAGGCCGAAGCCTGCTTCTGCTGCAGACTCCGGGCTTCTGACCCGGGACATTCTCTACAGTGCGAACTATGCCTGTGCGGAAAGTGGCATGAGCTACGAACCGCCGTCGCCCCAGCTGTTCAGCTTTAACAGTCCACTGGGCATGTGTCATGACTGCCATGGGCTGGGGATGAGACACGGGTTCGGTCCGTCGGCGATTGTGGTTGATGAGAAGAAATCGATTCGAAACGGGGCACTCCTGTTTCTGCCGTCACTGAAGAAGATCGGTCGGTGGCCCCGGCATATCCTGGTCAGCGCCGCAGAAGCGATTGAGAAGATCGTTGGCATGGAAGCTGACACGCTGTTGAAGATGAAGTGGATCGACCTGCCCGCAGAAGCGCAACAGCTGTGGCTGGAAGGGACCGGCGACCGGCATATCACGTTCAGCTGGAGAACTCGCGGCGGTGTTTATAAGCATGGTGGCACCTGGGAGGGCTGGACTAATCGGCTGCTGGAGAACTACCGCACGACCAAGAACCCGATGCAGCGTCGAGCCATGGAAAAGCATCTGGAAGTCGTGCCATGTCCGTCGTGTGACGGCGAGCGACTGAACAGGCAGGCTCGCAATGTGCGTATCACCAGCAGCAACAATCGCTTAAAGAAACGCGGTCTGCCGATGGAGATGAGTCTGCCGCAGGTATGCGCGCTCAGCATAGAGGAAGCCGCGGAATTCTTCAAATCGCTGAAGCTGGATGCCACGGGGCAGATGATAGCCGAAGAAGCGTTGAAGGAAATTCGCGGACGGCTTGGCTTTTTGCTGCAGTGCGGGTTGCATTATCTGACGCTGGAACGATCGGCGCCGACTTTGTCCGGCGGAGAATCGCAGCGAATCCGCCTGGCCGGGCAGATCGGATGCGGACTCGTCGGTGTGGTCTATATTCTGGATGAACCGTCAATCGGTCTGCATCCGCGTGACAACGTCATGCTGCTGGACAGTCTGAAGCATCTCCGCGATCAGGGCAACACCGTGATCGTGGTAGAGCACGATGAAGAGACCATGCGCGCGGCTGACCACATCGTGGATTTTGGTCCGGGCCCCGGCGTTCGCGGTGGTGAACTGGTGGTGGAGGGTTCTGTCAGGGAACTGCTGAAGAACAAACGCAGTGTCACCGGCCAGTACCTTAGCGGCCGAAAAGAAATCGAGGTTCCGAAGGAACGTCGCTCTGGTGGCAAAGACGCCATCGTCCTGAAAAACGCACGACACAACAACCTGCAGGGCTGCGACATTCGTTTTCCGCTGGGTTGTTTTATCTGCGTGACCGGTGTCAGCGGCAGCGGCAAGAGTTCTGTCACCAACGACATTCTGTGGCAGGTGCTGAACCGTGACGTCAACAAAGGCAAAGGTGAACCGGGTAAGCATGACCGCGTCAACGGTCTGACGAAGATCGACAAGGCGATCGATATCGACCAGTCGCCCATCGGTCGAACGCCGCGCAGTAACCCGGCCACGTACGTCAAGGTGTTTGACGAAATCCGCAAGTTGTTCACCGTTCTGCCGCAGTCAAAGATGCGAGGCTACAAGCCGGGAAGATTCAGTTTCAATGTCCCCGGCGGCCGCTGCGAAGCGTGCGAGGGGCACGGCGCGACAAAGCTGGCAATGGATTTTCTGGCAGACATCTGGATGCCGTGCGACGTATGTGATGGTCGCCGCTTCAGTCATGAAACCCTGGAAGTAAAATACAAGGATCACAATGTAGCGGAAATCCTGAACATGGAGATTCGCGATGCGCTTGAGCTGTTTGAGAACGTACCGAAAATCAGACAGCTGCTGCAAACGCTGGTGGACGTGGGGCTGGACTACATGCAGCTCGGTCAGCCATCACCGACTTTGTCCGGCGGTGAGGCTCAGCGGATCAAGCTGGCTCGCGAACTTGGGAAGCGTTCGACGGGGAAGACTCTGTATCTGCTGGATGAACCGACGACCGGACTGCACTTTGCAGACGTTCATAAGCTGTTGGAAGTGTTGCACGGTTTCGTCGAACGCGGCAATACGGTTGTCGTTGTCGAGCACAATCTGGATGTTATCAAAACCGCGGACTGGGTCATCGATCTGGGTCCGGAAGGTGGGGCGGGTGGCGGTACGATTGTTTGTGAGGGGACTCCGGAAGATATCGCGAAGTGTAAGCATTCTTACACGGGATCAGCCCTGCGGAATGTTCTGCCGGGACTCAAGGTTCGAGCGAACAGGAAGATTGGACGGGCCGCCGGGACGAAAGCCGATCCGTTTATTTTCAGTCGACGGATCAAGATCACCGGGGCTGCTCAGCATAATCTGCAGCGGCTGAATCTGGAGGTACCGCGGGGCCGGATGAGCGTCTTCTGCGGCCCCAGTGGCAGCGGAAAATCATCGCTGGCGATGGATACGCTGTATGCGGAAGGACAACGACGTTATGTCGAAAGTCTGTCCGCGTACGCCCGACAGTTTCTGGGACAGATGCCCAAGCCGAAGGTCGACAGTATTCAGGGCCTGAGTCCCGCAATCGCCATTGAACAAAAGACCGTTGGCGCCACACCTCGATCGACGGTCGGCACCGTGACGGAAATCTACGACTACCTGCGCGTGCTTTATGCTCGGCTCGGAATCGTTCACTGCCCGTCATGCGGTCTGGAAGCTCAGAAGCAGACGACCGATGAAATCGTGGAGTCGATTCTGAAGCTGCCAGCCAAGTCTCGTTTGCTGTTACTGGCCCCAATTACGGTTGATCGGCAGACGCCGTATGAAACGGTCTTCGAGCGGATGCAGAGAAATGGGTTTGCCCGCGTTCGCATTGACGGCAATACCTGTCCGCTGGATGAGACGCCGGATCTGGATCACCGCCGCGAGCACGAAGTGGAAATTGTCGTTGATCGAGTGGTTGTGGATCGCAGACAGCGGGGGCGGTTAACAGATTCAGTGGAAGCAGCCCTGGATCTGGGCAAAGGTGTGCTGCGCGTCGTTGTGGCGGACAAAGAAGTCGAGGAAGCTGACTGGGAAGATCACGTCTTCAGTCTGCACCTGTCGTGTCTTGACTGTGGCTACTCCTACGATCACCCGACACCGCAGCAGTTCAGTTTTAACAGCCCGCTGGGGTGGTGCTGGTCGTGCGAAGGACTGGGAACAGAGTACGGGGCGAATCAGTCGTTATTGGTGACCAGTCCCGAGCGTTCGCTGTTGGACGGAGCAATCGGAGCCTGGCCGAACCCCGGAACTGACACTCAGTTTGGCATAATGCTGAACGCCATCAGCGAGAAATTTGATATACCGCTGGATCAGCCGTGGTATCTGTTGTCGGCGGAGCAGCAGCGAGTAATTCTATACGGGAAAGACGATACGTGGATAGAGGTGAACAACAAACAACGGAAGGCAGAGGACGCTGCTGCTGCCGCCGCTGATTCGCAGCCTCAGATGCCACGGTTTCGTTTTCGATATCGCGGCTTGTTTCCAACCATTGAACTGGCTGCGCGGTTGTCATATTCGCACCGACGATCACTGATGGAAATGGCGGGAGAAAAGGACTGCAGTGTTTGCAACGGGACTCGGCTGCAGGAAGTCACGGCCAGTGTTCGGTTGAAGAAAACCACACTGCCTCAGTTATGCCGAATGCCGCTGTTGAGCGCGCTGGAGTTTCTGAAATCTCTGAAGCTCACGAAAGCTCAGAAACAGATAGGCGGGGACCTGCTGAACGAATCGGTCCATCGACTGAAGTTTCTGGTGGACGTTGGTCTGGATTATCTGACCCTGGAGCGGTCGATGCCCACGCTGTCGGGTGGCGAGTCACAACGTATTCGCCTGGCCGGTCAGGTCGGCCGTTCCCTGACGGGCGTGTTGTATGTTCTGGACGAACCGACGATCGGTCTTCATCCTCGCGACAACGGGCGACTGCTTGCGGCGCTGCAGCGGCTGCGGGATCTGGGCAATACCGTATTGCTGGTTGAGCATGACCGAGAGGTGCTGCAGGCTGCAGACCGGCTGTTTGACTTTGGTCCTGGCGCGGGGCGATTGGGCGGCACCGTGGTTGCCGAAGGCACACCAAAGCAGCTGGGCCGCCAGGCTAAGAAATCTCTGACGGGGGGATACTTAAGTGGTAAACAGGGGATCCCGGTGCCGGAACAACGGCGGATGTCTGCGCAAGTCGCAGCTGTGGGGGGCCGCGAAAGCAATGTCACCGCGACTGAAGATCACTCGACTGGTGCGGTTGACTGGCTGCAGCTGCTTGGTGCGACTCAGCATAATTTGCGCAGCGTCGATCTGCGAATTCCGCTGGGCACGATGACGTGTATCACCGGTGTCAGCGGCAGCGGAAAAAGCTCGCTGATCATGAATACTCTGGCCCGAGCAGTGGCCAGGAAGCTGAATCTGGCGACGGATGCGCCCGGCCCGCACAAAGATCTGCGGGGCATCGAACATCTGTCGAAAATCGTCGTCGTTGATCAAAACCCAATTGGGAATACGCCCGCGTCCAATCCGGCAACCTACACCGGCCTGTTCGATCATATTCGAGAGCTGTTCGCCAAAATGCCGGACTCCAGAGTTCGCGGCTACGGCCCGGGACGATTCAGCTTCAATCGAGCGGGCGGGCGCTGCGACGACTGTGAAGGTATGGGACAACGGAAGATCGAAATGCATTTCCTGCCGGATGTGTGGGTCGAATGCACAACGTGTCGAGGTAAACGTTACAACAATGAAACGCTGAACGTGAAGTTCAACGATCACAGCATCGCCGGCGTGCTGGAAATGCCCGTAGAAAAAGCGCTGGACGTGTTTTCGAACGTACCGAAGATCCGCGCACCGCTGGCAACATTGAACGCCATCGGACTGGGATATCTGACACTCGGTCAGTCGGCGCCGACTCTGTCCGGCGGAGAGGCCCAGCGCATCAAGCTGGCGGCAGAACTGGCCAGGCCGAACAAAGGAAGAACACTTTATCTGCTGGACGAACCTACAACCGGACTGCACTTCGATGACATCGCCAAGCTGCTGGCAGTTCTGAACAGTCTTGTGGAACAGGGCAATACTGTTGTCGTCATCGAACACAATCTGGATGTCGTCAAGATGGCCGACTGGATTGTTGACATGGGACCCGAAGCCGGGGCCGGTGGTGGACAGATTGTGGCGGAAGGTACACCGGAAGATGTGGTGAGGTATGCTGGTGCGGCGAGGCCTGTGAATGGCCGTCGGGGTAAACGATCGGCAAAAGTAAGGGATGCGGTGCAGCGGTCATGGACGGGCGAACTTTTGGGCCCGGTGCTGTCAGAGTCGAAAAGAGGCCGTATCGAGGTCTTTGATGTGGCGGGCGCGGCAAAGAAGCGAACGGGCGACGTCACGGCCGATCAACTAGGTAAATCGGCGCAGTTACCGTGGGAGGCTGACGGGCAGCGCTGGCATACGAAGGAGTGTCTGAGTCATGACGGGCAACGATGTCGCTGGGGAGGAGATGCTCTGCAGTTTGTTGTCGACCTGCTGGCGCAGGAAAAACGTCTAGCGCCGGTCAACTGGAATCATCGTTCAACAGTCGAAGTTAAAGCTGCCGGCGGTCTCGGCTGGTTGCTGCATGCCCGCACCGGCCATGAATGGATGCTGTCGCTGTGCTTTCGAGTCAGAAAGCATACCTTTGATGTGAAGTCGCTGGATGTGGCGCTGGGACTGACACCCATCGACGATGTCGAAGAGATCCAGTACTACAGCCAGTCACCACGAGTGAACGTTCGAAATATGAAGACACCATGGCAGGAAGTGACGATTAAGGTCTGGAAGAAGGAAGAAATTGATAATCCAGCCTTCAAGTTATTCCTGCAGGAGGCTGTTGCGGCCCATTTGAGCCAGGCAACGAAAGAAAAAGCGAACCCGGACGACTTGATGCCCTGGAAACAACTTGGTCGGAAATGGCATTTGATGAAGAAGGGCCTGCCGAAGAAGCCCGGATGGGACTTCAGGACGATCGAGAAGCTGCTACCGGTTGTTGAGAGCGCTTTCAAAGACTGCAACGTTGACCACGGTGTTCGCAGCAAAATAAACTGGAAGGACAAGGACAGCGGCCATCCAACCGTGGAGTTGCACACCAAGCGCAAAGACGGAGTTGATCTGGTTGTGTATGTGCCTCAGGATTCCGTCACAATCGGAGCGATCGCGGGCTTTGGTGCCGAACAGGAAGTCAAACTGTACCGTGATGGGCGGGATCGTGTACGAATTCGATTTGAATCCCCGAGCGAAGTGTCAGCGAAGCTTGGGAAGTGGCTCCGCGGCCAGAGCTGAATCGGCCAGGCTGCGTGAAACGCGGCATCGACGCGGCATCGACGCGGCATCGACGGGGCGTTGCGGGGAACAGGCAGGCGAAACAGTATGCCTGTTCCGATTTATGCGGATCCGTCGGACACTTCCGGCTGATCATCGGCCTTCGGCTCTATACCGACTGCCGGCTCTGCCTGGTCCACCACATCATCTCCTGCGGGCACGGACGTTCGCGGTGCGATCTTGGGACCATCACGATGTTCGTCAATAATGGAGTGCATCTGATCGGCTGTCATCGTTTCCATCTCAAACAGATCAGTGCTCAGGTGAATAAGCGTTTCACGTTGTGATGTAAGGATTTCGTAGGCGCAGCGGTAAGATTCATCAACAAGCCGTTTGACCTCCAGGTCGATTTCACGCAGCGTTTCTTCGCTGTGCACAGATTCCTTCACTATGCCGCCGCCTCCCAGGAACGGTGACGTCTGTGATTCACTGTAAAACATGCGGCCCAGGCGTGGACTCATACCGAATTCTGTGACCATCCGACGTGCCAGATCCGTAGCTCGCTGCAGGTCGTTTTGTGCGCCGGTGGATGTTTCGCTGTAGGTAATCTGTTCCGCCGAAATACCCCCCAGCAGAACAGCAATTCGGCTTTCCAGCTCCGACTGAGTCAGCAGTTCCCGATCATCTTCGGGCAACTGCAGCATGTAACCGAGTGCTCCCATGCCACGCGGAATAATGGAAATTTTATGAACCGGGTCCGTATTTGGCAGACTGGCGGCGACCAGAGCGTGTCCGCACTCGTGGCACGCGACTCGTTTCTTGACGTCCTCAATAATTATCCGCGACGATTTTTCAAGTCCGGCCATCACGCGTTCAATGCCGTCTTCGAAGGCCTTCATTGTGACTCGCTTGTCGCCTCGTCGAGCGGACAGCAGCGCGGCTTCGTTGACCAGGTTGGCCAGATCAGCGCCGACGAACCCGGGCGTCAGCTTGGCAAGCCGCTGGACGTCCACGTCGTCCGCCATTTTGACCTTCTGAGCGTGAACTTTCAGAATCGCGGCGCGGCCTTTGATGTCCGGTCGATCGACCAGCACGTGGCGATCAAATCGTCCGGGCCGCATCAATGCCGGATCCAGAGTTTCCGGCCGATTTGTAGCGGCCATCACGATAACGCTGTGGTCCGTACTGAAACCGTCCATTTCCACCAGTAACGCGTTCAGGGTCTGTTCGCGCTCGTCGTGTCCACCGGGGGCACCGCTGCCACGAACCTTACCCAATGCATCCAGTTCGTCGATAAAGATGATTGCCGGGGAACGCTGCAGTGCCTGCTGAAACATGTCTCGCACTCGAGCCGCCCCAACGCCAACGTACATCTCGACGAAGTCGGAGCCGGACAGACCGAAAAACGGTACGCCCGCTTCGCCGGCCACAGCCTTGGCGAGCATGGTCTTGCCCGTTCCCGGGGGACCAACCAACAGGACTCCGCGCGGAATTCTTCCGCCCAGCGACTGGTACTTTTCAGGGGTCTTCAGAAACTCAACGACTTCCCGCAGTTCCTCGACAGCTTCCTCAATTCCCGCCACGTCTTCGAACGTCATGTTCACATCGTCCTGGGCGTACAACCGCCCTCGGCTGCGCCCGAACGACATCGCTGACCCTGCTCCACCAAGGCGGCGAAGCAGGAAAATGAACAGACCGACCATGATCGCTGTCAGGAACAGCATGGGCAGCATTTCAGTCCACGCCGATGGGGTTTCGCCGCCCGTGGCTTCGATCTTGTGTTCCTTCAGCAGCGTCAGCAGTCTGTCGATGGAAACGTCGCCGATACCCCAGACCGCGACATATTGCCGCGCCGCAGTGGCCCCCTTTTTGACGTCTTCCGGTGACTTATCCTGCCAGACCATCCGCGTTGGACCGATGGTCAGTTCGAACACGTTGCCGGAATTCAGCTCGCCGGAAGCGACCTGCCGCTCAAATTCGGTGAGCGCCATCGAATCGCCCATCGTGGATTGGCCCAGCGTTGAAAACACCAGCAGTCCGATCACGCCGAAAACAAGCATATACCACAGGCCGTTTCCGGCTGGGCCACGTTCTTTTCGCGGATCTCGCCCCGGTGGTTGGTTGTTCGACGGAGGAGGTCCCTGTGGATCAGACATAAACGAGCCAGAAAGATACGGATTAAGTGAGCGTAGACACGGTACTGCCGAGAAGCGAACCTTCAACTTTAGACCTCAGAATCTGGTGGGTCAACAGCGACGTGGCGGCCGGGAACACGTTCCACGGACTTTTCGCTGTTAAGCTGTTTTTTGTGCAATTCCTCAGTACAAAGATGGATTGCGCCTGATGCGGCGGACACGGAAACAAAGTTGCTGGCAACACAAGTGATTGTCGGCGGCTGATTGATGTTGAGACTGACAAATCTTCAGCAATTTTTGTTCTCAAGTTCCCAGTTAGTGAGAATGGATAGTTCCGGGGACGTTTCATGAGTGTGACGCCTTTCCGGGAAGAATGGACGAGAGGGGATGAGGCCTGCCTGTTTGGGGGAAACAGTGACTCCTGTCCACATGGCACAACGGTATCTGTCGATACCACCAGTGTCACTGCTGCCAAAGTTTCGTTCGACAAGGATGTCACCATGCGATCCAGTCTCATTTGCGCGGTTGCCGTTTCTCTTGTTGTCCCCGTTGGCACACTACCGGGTGCGGAGAACGTGACGAAGTCTGTTGGCGGGAATGCTGCTCCGACATTGAAGGATGTTGAACTGGGTGCTGGCGGTGTCCTGAACGGACAGCTGATCGACACAGCAGGAAACCCGGCTGCCGCCGTGACATTGTCTGTTGTTTCGGCAGACACACAGATCAAACTCACAACCAACAAGGCAGGTCGGTTTGCTGTGGGGTGTCTGAAGGGTGGGCTCTGCATTATCAAACTGGATGATGCAACATATGCCTGTCGTCTCTGGCACCATGGAACGGCTCCGCCCAATTCCATCGATTCCATCGCCCTGGTTCAGGAAGGCGATGTGACTCGCGGACAGCACAATTGCCCTCCTCGAATGAGGCTGCATTGTCTTTCAAAAGAGCAATGTGGTGCCCTGTTTCTTGGCGGGCTCACCGGTACCGCACTCGCCCTGGCTTTGACGCAGGACGCCAGCTGAAGCTGTTGGACCTCGCGTTCGCCAGCCGGGTCGCTGTCAGCTGACAGCGGCGGCAACCCACGCGAAACCGGCGGGACAAAGTGCGTCTTCGCTGAATGGCACATGAGCGAGTGGCAGATGTTCTCGCATCCGCTCCGCTGCTGTTTCCGGCGAAACGGCCAGGATGTCCACATTTGTGCCAAATTCAAATCCGGCCATTCGGCTGGGCCGTGGCAACAGATCCAGATGCCACCGGAATGCATCCGGTGTCACTGTTGGAGGGAGAGTCAGAGTGACGTTGTGAGCGACATTATGGGCAACTGCCTGCACGGCTGAGGCAGCGGAGTGCAGCTCAGTGGCAAGCAGGAGAATCTGTTCTGCCGACAGCAAATCGAACCGGCTGACGGTCACCGGAACGATACGACATTGCCACGGGACGCGGCTTGCAAAGGGGCAAATTGTCGCAAAGTGGGAACCTTGTCGCAGCACTCTCTGATCGGCCTGCAATTCTGCCGACAACCACTGCTCAACGACACATAGCCCTGTCTCGTCCCGGCACTGTTGCGACCGGCCGATCAGCTCCGCGATTCGGTTGCCAGTGAAGTCGGTGGCCAGAATCTGAGAATGACAGTGCGGTAGAGAAGCACCGGCACCCACGCCTTGATTACGAAATACGCTGACTGTTTTGATCCATGGAAACGCCGACAGTGCACGAACGCGCAACTGCCATGCGTGCAGAACGCGTGCGACTTCGGTGACCGAAAGATCTGCCAGTCGGGAACGATAATCCGGGCATTCCAAAACGACTTCGTGCACACCGCGCACAGCCTCTGTCGGGAAACCTTCTGCACTATCGCATGGCAGTAAAGGCTCCGGCAAGCCAGGTTCTGCGGCGGGATACCGGTTCGGCACAACTCTCAGCAGCCACTTTGGTTCGTTAGGCTGGCTGTCGGCGGACCGTAAAGCGAGAGATTCCCCGGGGGTCAGCGATTCGCGGCCTTCCAGAAACGGATCATCTGCGACAGGCGGTGCGGAAGCCGAGTGCGTCAGCGTTACCGGACGTTGAGAGCGGCTTTCCGCAACGATAATCTGCTGCCCCGTCAAAACGTCAGTACGCACGTTCGGCGTGGTACCTCTGAAGATTGGCTCAGAATGTTGAGGCGATGCAGCGTGTTCGCTATCCCGCTGGGGCAATTTCCGGTCGTGCCGTTCCGTGGCCATAGAGAGAGTCAATTTCGGGATAATCCGGCTCTGCACACGGTGCAGATAAAACAGCTGCTGAAGGCGGAGCGTACCTCCAGTCCCATAGCGCCGTTTCACGTACCTGAAACTTATTCTTTATTAGCCACGCAATAAAGCGACGTAGCCGAACGGATGAACAATTCTCCGTTACTGACGGCCGGTGTTGAACTGTACTCGCCGCGATCCGAGTCAAAACTGTTGCGGGCCACCTGCTTCATGGATTCGCCGAGTTCGACCACATAGACGTCGCCTGCTCGTGATGCCCAGTACAGGTTGTTTCCTGCGATGATCGGGGACGAATAATCCTGACCGCCCATGCCACTACCAAAACCACCACGGCCACCCTGACCTCGAGCAGCGCCACCGCCCTGGCCACGGTCGCTGCGCGGCGGCCTTTCGTCACGATTGCTGTCGCCTGAGGTCGCAGCACCGCCGCCTGAGCCTGTCAGTCGTGCCTGGTTGACCCGTTTTCCGCTCTTCATATCGACGCTGGTGACTACCTTGTTGTTGACCATGTATAGCTGGCCGCCACGGACCACCGGCGTGCCGATCTTGCTCGCGTCGCGCCCTTCCCAAATCTGATGTGTTTCCTTAACGTCGCCTTTGCCGCCAGCCCGTACAGCAATGGCTGTGCTTGCTCCCCGTCCCCCACCCATCGCGATCACAACATCGCCGTCGGCGATCACACTGGCCCGGGCATCATCAGCGCCCGGAATTTCACAGTACCAACGCAGCTTTCCGTTTGTCGGATTCAATCCCCAGACTTCGCCGGGAACGGTCAGGACAAGGTCCGTGCGACCATTGGCTTCGACCAGAATCGGAGTACTCCAGTTGCTGCGGTAGCCTGGAGCTTCCTGTTTCCATGCCATCTCGCCCGTTTTGCCGTCAAACGCAACCAGGGCATCCCCTTCAATAAACGCGGGGACGATGACGTTACCATCATGAACGATCGGACTGGATGCCGATCCCCAGCCCTTGCCTTCTCGATTCTCGCCGACACTTTCCTGCCACAGCTTGCGACCATCTCCCAGATCGAACGCCAGAACACCGGTTTTACCAAAGAACACATAGACTCGTTCACCATCAGTGGCGGGTGTGTGCGATGCATATCCGTTCTGAGCAAACATTCCCCGGAAAGTGTCTTCGGGCAGCAGTGCTGGTTCTTCGTGAGACCACAGGACATCGCCTGTCTCCCGATGAACACACACAACATTGCGCTGCAGGTCTTCCAGTGTCCCCTGGTCCTCGGCGCCAGCCGCGTAGCCGCTCCAACAGGTGATCACGACCCGGTCACCGACAACGACTGGGCAGGAAAGTCCAGGCCCTGGCAGTTTTGCCTTCCACTTTATGTTTTCCGAATCGCTCCAGGTCGTAGGTGGTTGCGCCTCATCGGGACTGACACCCGAACCGTTTGGACCGCGAAAACGAGTCCAGTCGGCAGCGGTGACAGACGCCGTCAGAAACAAAAGACACAACAAAAAAGGCAGATTTCGAACGAACATGAAATGACTCCGAGAGTGAAGGACAGACACGTAATTCAGGGAAATGAAACAACCGGCGGCACAGGCCGCCGGTTGAGAGCCTCGGGTGTGACTATTCTTCTTCAATAGGGGGCCGTCGTCGCTGATCGGCTCCACCACGCCCGCCGCCTTCACCACCACGCCCGCGTCCGGCTTCACCGCCGCGGCCACTGCCAAACTGTCGCATCATGGCTTCCAGTTCGGCTTTGTCGATGGCCTTGTCCTTATTCGTATCGAGCTGTTCCAGGCGATCCTGCATGCGTTCGGGAATCTCGGCGCCAGCCAGTTTCCCATCGTTATTCTGGTCATATCGATCCAGCATTCCCTCAACAAAGTTCTGTCCGCCGAATCCACCGCGGCCCCCACCCGGAGATCCACCGCCAAACCCGCCTTCGCCTCCCCCGCCTGGAGGCCCACCCCTAAAGCTGGACCGAAGTTCGTCCGCGTCAAGCTTGCCATTTCTGTTCCGGTCCAGTTTTTTGAGTGCGGCGGTTGCGTTGTTGATTTCGTCTGCCGAGATCTCTCCATTGCCATCTACATCCAATGCCATCATCAGTGGAAATGGCGGCATGCCGCGAGGACCACCCGGCCCCGCGCCTGTGTCACCGCGTCCGCCAACTTCACGACTGCGTCCGCCCTCGCGTCCGCCACGTCCACCTTCGCGTCCCCGCTCCTGTGCCCGGCTTTGAAAATAGGCCCGCATTTCTTCCTTGCTCAGAGAACCATCCTCATTCTTGTCTGCGCGAGCAAAAATACCCTGGAGTGCCTCGGGAATCTCATCTTTACCCAGTTTTCCATCCTCGTTCTTATCATGACTGAACATGCGGTCGACATTGCTGTCAGGTCCTTCCTCCGGACCACGTCCGCCAGGTGGCTGGGCCAGCGTAAGTGATGCTGTCGCCAGCACGACGGCTGAGAGATTCAGGCATGTTTTCAACATCTTCAGTTGCTCCTGTTGGGAATTCGCAGAAGTCACGGACGTGTCTTGACGCGCAATCTGCTGCAGGCTTGAAACGAATACGGCTGAAGAAACGTTATCTCTTGCCGTTGAATCTGTACACGGTCACATGTGGTTACAATCGACAGGAAACCATCAGGTGCATCCGGGGGACAGTCGATCTTCAGTAGTAACCCCCTAAAGTGAGCAAGTAGTCGGCAATTTGAAAGGATTTATGCAAAGGCCATCGGGATCGCTCTTCGGCAGCGCCCAACCATCCCCATGGTGTGTTTGCGCACATTATGTCCGGCAGCTCGCCCATGGTTTCTGTGCGCCGCGGAAAAAGCGTATAGTTTCTTGCGCGCGGCTATGGCTGGACACACAGTATCGCCGTGGGAATCAGCCAGGCTGTGAATTCACCGTTGTAGCAAGGACCATCATGGCTCTTTTCGAGATTGAAACAGAATCGCACATCATGGTGGGCTGGGCCAGCAGTTCCGAACAGGCCGAGCACATAGCGCTGCAACATTACCCCGAAGAAAAAGTGGTGCGAATCACGCGGCGGCCGCGCGATCTGTGGGTGATCAGCAAGCGGTTGCTGGGACTGAACGGTAACGTGGAACCCTGTGACGTAGCTCGTGACTGTCTGACCAGAGCGTCCGGCGACAAGCTGCATGCGATTCGTCTGTACATGCTGGAAACGGGAGTTGATCTGCGCGAAGCCCAACGTGCCATTGAGACCAACATGTCCATCGGCTGGTGAACGAGGAACCACGGGTGTGGCGGACGGCGGACAGATACAACGCCTCGTCCGCCAGCATTCCTGGTTTATTGGGCCGACGTGATCGCCGAGTGAAATGCGCGTAACGAACGATTGTTCAGCAACAACTCGTCCTGATTTTGCGTGAACCAAAATATTCCACCACCAAGTACAGCGGTAGCCAGGAGCAGCGACAGAATCCGTCGCGTTCTGTCTGACTCCTTCTTTTTCTGTCTGGCAGCTTCTCCGAACGGATCGTCCTCGTGATCGAAGAATTGCTGGCTGTAGAGTTCCTGCTGTCCCATGATTCCGTTGACCTGCTGGGCATCGGTCGGTAGCGGGGCCGTGATTGTTCGATCTTACGATGCGATGTTTCTGACCACGAGTGCGAACGTCGCGGCCCCTAAACCATAGGTCTATCGTTGGCGACACGGTGTAGAATTGAACAGATTTCCAAGCCGGAACATGGCCTTGTGGCCGCAATTTGTGCGCAACCCCTACGACCCGCTATCGGTTTTGCTGCAGACACCGGCTCAACGTTTCAGGATTGTGGCGGAACACGGCACGGGAAAAATATTTCGTGCCCACTGGCAGTTTCAGCCGCCCGACGTGCAACCCGCTACCAAACGTACTGATCCAAGTTCGTTATCCAGCCGTAGTGGCCAGGCAGTCGTGAATCGTCGCGGGTCAACGAATAGACCTTTTCCCGACGTTCCATGTACAGCGGGCGATTCGTCCTGAGTTCATAGTATCGGACCAGTTGTCCATCCGTCAGCAAGGACCTTCTTAGGTAATTGAGCGCACGTTGGATCGGTTTGAGGTATTTTCGGTCGCTGGTCACGAATGAAAAGCGCATCAATCTTTCGATGGTTTCCTGTGATTCGTCGCCGGAGACACCCGGCAGCTCAAACTGTCGCGCCCAGATGGGATGCATGTCGTAGCTGTATTGCTGAGCTCAGCCTGGCTGGGGCCGGGGCATCGGAGCCAGCAGCAGAAAGTCTCCCAGCCGGTTTCACGGCGTTCAGATACCTGTCCTGTGTGTAGACCTCGTGAGCCGCGATTAACGATTCTGTGATATATCCCGCGATGTTGTTATTACCCCTGTACATCTGCCAGTACTCCTTGATCCGCCCTTCAGTACGCCAGTCGTAGTCGGGGTAACTGGTCACAGTTGGTGGCGGATCGGGAGTCACGTGATCGTCCCACATTTGTGGAAACGCTCCGTTGGGGTACTGAGCCCGCAGTACGGCCGTCAGGCCGATCTCTGCGGCAATGTGGAATCGGGAGTACTGAAATCGGAGAGCTCTGTTCGTCCTGATCAGCAGCTACATTGCGGAAGCTGTCTGTTCGTCATCGAGCGATGAATTGTTGCGGCCATTCGCAACGCACGTTTGGCGTCAGTGTTCAGCACAGCGTTGTCGGACTGTGCCCATCCACTGGGGCTGATCAACACATGCAGTATCAGCACGCAACACGGAAATACATGATGTCGTCGCAACAGGCGACTTACTTGTAAGCGACAACGGTCCGGCAACATGGTCAAGAGGATTGAGGTTCATCCGAGTGTTCCCGACTTAAGTGAACATCTGCCTGACCTAAACCCAGGTCCAGGGGAAATCACCGATTGAACACAGCGGCAAGCAGCCTTTTTTCTTGTGAATACTGCACATGCACGAAGTGTCCGGGAAACGGCGACAGGTTCTGTATCTCCCCGATTTGACAGTATTTACAATAAAGTTGCCTGTCAAACAGACGATTGCCGGGGCGGTCCGCGGTGTGCCGAAACGGTCAAAGAGTTTCCGTCAGGAGCTTATGCAGGCGTGGGTGCTCTGACATTTGACAACCTTTCCAGCGAACGGCATGGTGTGCGCAGTGATATGCGTGTTTTACCGTGTTTTTCAGGGCCGAGAGGTCCTGGCTGGAAAAAAGAGCTGAGCAACAAGTTAGACACTCAGCAGGATCGCGTCTGTACCCTTCAGATGCATCTAATCCCGGTCTTTTAGACGCGTCCGAGGGCAGAAACCTGGTTTTTGTCGGTGTAGAACTGGAAATTGAGAATGACCGATGTGCCGTCGATTGAGACGGATTACCTGGATGCAATTTATCGGGAATACTCCCGTGAATTGTGGGCGATCTTTTATTCGCAATGCAGCGATCCGGAACGGGCCTATGATGCCGTTCAGGAATCTTTTCTGAAACTGCATTCGTATACGGGGGAGCCAATTCGGGATCCTCGAGCATGGTTGTTGAGAGTTGGCCAGAACTGGCTGCGAGATGTTGCCCGACGCAAGAGCAGTAGTTGTAAACTCACATCAACACTGGATGAAATACCAAACGAGCGCTTTGCGCCCGAACAATTAATGGCCTCGGATGAGAATCGTGGAGCGGTTCGAGGGGCGTTACAACAAATGCTGGAAGACGATCGTAAAGTGCTGGTCATGAAGTATTCACTGGACTGGTCTTCCGCACAGATGGCAAAGGTGATGGACAGCACTGCGGCCGCCGTTGATATGCGGTTGTCTCGTGCTCGCCGTCGCCTGGCGGAGTTACTTGAAGAACAGGGTTATTCCAATGACTGACCAATCCGATACCGGCCCGAAGTTTTCCGACGACCAGATGGACCAGCTGCTGCACAGTTTTTACCGCATGGAAGTGCCGGCAGAACTGGATAAGCTGCCGTCGTCGTGGCCGCAAGTCAGCGGTGGACCTGCAGCAGATGCTCAGCAACAGGAGACAGTGACCCTGGCGGCGCCGGAATCACAGCCCGTGCATCAGACGACGTCTGCTGGGCGTGGCCTGGCCGTTGCTGGTGCAACTCTGGCGGCCTGTCTGACGGTGATCGTATTGAGTACGGCTGGCAACAGGACGGATAACACGGAAACCGCACGGACGAATACTAACACGTCAGTAGTGGGTGATTCGGACACTCTGATGAACGTTCACAAAGGAAACGACGGCGATGGTGTTGTGGATGATACAAATACAACGCTGATTGAGATCGATGGTGTTGATTTGGCTCCCGAGCAGAAGACCGGTGATAAGTCCGAAGACTCGCCGGACGACCAGTAGTTAATGAACCAGCTGCCAGCGGAGATGCTGTGCAGGCTGATCAGTGTCGGTTTAAGAAGAAGGCCGGTGTCTGACAGACACCGGCCTTCTTTACATTGATGAAGTCAGATCGTCGAAATCGCCCGCCAGCAACGCTGGGTGTTCGTCTTCCGGTCAATCGCTGATTGTCGGGTCTATGTCAGTTTGCGTTCGCGAATCCAGTCGGTATGGAACTTTTCGCCGCGAGGCTTGTCAGTACGCTCGTAGGTGTGGGCCCCAAAGTAGTCTCGCTGAGCCTGCAGCAGATTGGCAGGCAGAGTTGCCCGACGGTAACCGTCAAAATACGTCAACGCTGCACTGAACGCCGGTACCGGAAGCCCCAGCTGAACCGCGGCGGCGACGACTCGACGCCATGACGGCTGAGCCTTTTCGATGGCGTCTTTGAAGAAGTCATCCAGCAGCAGATTTTCCAGCTGTGCGTTATTATCGAACGCCGCTTTGATGTCCTGCAGGAAGACCGACCGAATAATACAGCCGCCCCGCCACAGCAGCGCGATGGGCCCATTGTTCAGCTTCCAGCCAAACTCTTTCGCCGCTGCGTTCAACTGCACATAGCCCTGAGCGTAGCTGACCAGCTTGGACGCATATAGTGCCTGACGAACGTCGTCGACGAACTGTTTCCTGTCGCCATCGAATTTCGTATCGGGTCCGGACAGCACTTCCGAAGCACGTACCCGCTCGTCCTTCTGTGACGACAGGCACCGAGCGTAGACCGCTTCCGTGACCAGTGTGGTCGGTACTCCAAGTTCCAGGGCGTGTTGACACATCCAGCGCCCTGTGCCCTTTTGACCGGCGGTATCCAGGATCATGTCCAGAAGTTCGTTCGGCGTCTCTTTGTCGGCAACGCTGAAAATGTCGCGAGTAATTTCGATCAGATAGCTGTCGAGGTCCCCTTCGTTCCAGTCTTTGAAGACGTCATACAGTTCCTGATTTGTCAGCCCGAGACCATGTTTCAGAATGTAATACGCTTCACAGATCAACTGCATGTCGCCGTATTCGATGCCGTTGTGCACCATCTTCACGTAGTGCCCGGCACCGGCCTCGCCGACCCAGTCACAGCACGGAATATCGTTGTTTTCGCCGACCTTTGCGCTGATCTTCTGCAGGATGTCTTTCACAAAAGGCCATGCCTCCGGATGTCCGCCAGGCATGATGCTGGGGCCTTTCAGAGCTCCTTCTTCGCCGCCTGAAACTCCGGTGCCGATAAACCGGAAGCCCTCAGCCGCCAGTTCTTCATGACGGCGATTGGTGTCGGAATAGTCGGCATTGCCGCCGTCAATGATGATGTCACCCTTGTCCAGCAGTGGTTTCAGCTGGTTTATGACGGCGTCACAGGGGCCGCCCGCCTGCACCATGATCATAACTCGGCGGGGTGCTTCGAGGCTGCTGACGAAGTCTTCCAGAGACTCATAACCGTGGATACGTCCGGCAGTTCCTTCTTCGACGACACCTTCCGGGCGATCCCCCAGGCCCTCGACGAACTCCGTCATCTTGGCAGTGGTGCGATTATAAACCGCAACGTTGAATCCCTTATTGGCCATGTTCATGACCAGATTCTGACCCATAACGGCAAGGCCAATGAGGCCGATATCGTGTTTTGGCATGTGATCGCTCGAAGAGTGTGTTTGAAAGTTTTGTCAGACGGGTACTGTTGGTGTCCGGGCCGACAAAGCCGGCCCGGCGCGAATCGGTCAGCGTTGAATACGAGCAGAACCTCCGGCAGCGAATGCTTCCACTTCGCCGATGGACGCCATCGTGGTGTCGCCAGGATAAGTCGTAAGCAAAGCCCCGTGAGCCCAGCCCATGTTCAGGGCTGTCTGAGGATCTTTACCTCCGAGCAGACCGTAGATCAGACCGGACGCGAATCCGTCGCCACCACCCACTCGGTCAAGCACAGTCAGTTCCGCTTCCGGGGCCTGATATGTTTTGCCGTCCAGCCACAGCACAGCGCTCCAGTTGTGGCGATTGGTGTTCACGACTTCGCGCAACGTGGTGGCGACAGCTTTGACGTTCGGCAGATCTTTGGCGACGCCTTCCATCATGCCAAAGAAGGCCGATGGGTCCAGCTTGCCCGTCTTTTCAACATCCTGACCTTCCAGACCAAGCCCCTTCTGCAGGTCTTCTTCGTTGCCCACCAGGACGTCGCAGTGTTCCACGATGCCTCGTAGTGTTTCCTGGGCTTTGTCCAGACCGCCACTGATGGCCCACAGTTTGGCGCGGTAGTTCAGGTCGAATGACGTAATGGCACCGGCTGCCTTCGCAGCCTTCATTCCTTCGACAATCACCTCCGGCGTCGTCGATGACAGTGCCGCGAAGATTCCACCGCAGTGGAACCAGCGTACACCACCGGAAAAAATTTCGTCCCAGTTGAAGTCTCCGGCTTTCAACAATCCCGCGGCCTCATTGCTGCGATTGTAGAAGACGACGGGAGCCCGAACTCCGCAGCCCTGGTCGCTGTAAACGGTGGCCATGTTGGGTCCCCGTACGCCATCGTGCTCGAAGCGTTTGTAGAATGGCGTCACACCCATGGCTCGCACGCGTTCGTTGATCAGGTCGCCCAGTGGGTTGTTCACCATCGCGCTGACGATGCCCGTGTTCAACTGAAAACAGTCTGACAGGTTGGCCGAACAGTTGAATTCGCCACCGCTGACGTGAACGGCCAGCTGATTCGCCTTGCGAAACGGAATGCGGCCCGGGTCAAGGCGATGAACCAATGCCCCCAGAGATACGAAATCGAGACCACCACTGGCTGGAATGTCGAGCATTTGTTTTCCTTGTTCTTACGATGGGTTGCTGTGCAGACCGATCGCGTGATCGATTACACAATGGTGCGTTGCCGTGATCGGGCAACTGCATTCTCGGCGGATACTCGTGCCGAAAGGTCCTGTGTCACTACCTGCCGTTTCTGGCCATCATGACATATTCGGCACGTTCCGAGACGGATGAGCCGTGAGCAATTGTGACCGATTAATCAGCCGGGAACACGTCTGGCCGGGGTCACGTCACTCCTGATTGACGTGGCGGTTACATCAGCCCGGTATGTTACGGCTTCGCAATGTCGAATTCAAAACAACCATCGGAACTTCCGACCGGTTCCTGAAACAAAACAGCGATAATGCGGCACCGACCTCAACGGAATCCACGACGTTCCGGGGAACCCACATGTTTAGCCACGTGAGAACCGATTTTCGGGACTAGTCCGTTTATTTGTGGATCAAGTGATCATCGTACCGCGGTGCCAGGAAATACGCTGGATTCTGCAGCGGTCTGAGCTGCAGTCTGTTCTCCGATTGCGTCTGAGAACAGCGGGAGCAGCCACACTTATTTCCCGAATTCAGAAAACACGCGTCGAATGGAATCCTGGTAACGGAAGTCCCTGAGTGGCCAGCCGGCGCTCTCACCCCGGCTATGGCGCCGGAAATCTCAATACCACGCCGTCAGCACTGACCGTCACGTTCGCCTGCCAGATGCTGAAGATCTGCGGGAAAAACTCTGCCCCGGGAGATTTCACCAGATCGAACTCAACCGTCTGCAGTAGCAGTGGTGCCAGTTCCTCGTCTGTGAGGCCGTCAATCCGGATCTCGATTCCGGATTTGCGGAGCGTAGCAATCACTCGTGCGACGGGGGTGCCGGCAGTGGCCGTCATAGTAAACAGTCGGTCCTTGACACCCGCTGCGGTGACTGGTTCCGTGTTGTCGTCTCGGATCAGTTTTCTGAGCCGCTCATGTGTTTCCACGGTTGCCGCCACCGTCACTGCAGCCGATCTGCCTTTCCAGTTTACGGTCAGCTGCGGGAACTCCTTCTTCCAGCGCTGAACGACGATTTCTTTTTCTCGTGCGGGAATACGGTGAGTCTGTTCGATGACAACGGATTCTGCTCCAGACACAATTCGTATGGTGCTGTCAGCAGTGACTTCGAAGTTCAGATCAAACTGAACCAGGACAAGCGTGGCGTAGTCGACGAACGCAAGTGGCGGCAGGTTCCCCGTCGCCCAGAGATCGTGTGGAATCATCTCCGGGTTATCTACCGTTGTGCCCATGATGCCAGCGGCTTCGACCAGCATCCGTCGTGGTTCAGAAAGTTCAGGCCATGACCAGTCACGAGACTTCGTCAGTGACCGATACAGCTCGGCATCCAGTTCACGTCGCATGCTGAGAATCGACTTGCGATTGACTGCGGTCAGGGTTCGCAATCGGCCGGCAGCAGCTGAGGGTCCGATAAGCACGAAGCTGTCACCGAATGACGCGCTGGCGCCGGCTGATGCCGCATGCGCTGAAATGCTGTTTCTGGTTGTCACGTATTCTGTGGAAGCGTCGACTCGCCGTGACGGGTCAATTCGTCGATCCAGCACGATGGCAATGCCCGTTTCCGCCCTCAGACGCTGCAGCGCCTGCCGCAGCGGGCTGTCCTGTGATGTCACGCTTCTTTGCTGCGCAAGTGCGTCACGCAACGCCCGACCAGTCAGCAATCGATCCGATCCTGCCGAAACCACTGGCAGCTTCGATTGCAGTCGAGAAAGCAGATTCGTCGAAGAAAACAGAAAAATGGCCGGAATCAGAATGCCTCGGCCGATCTGCGTGGCGTTACGTCCCATCGTTTCATCTCCTGCCGTCGGATTCCGCCGTCTTCCGTCCGGTAAACATATTTTCAGCGGAAACAACGGTGGATTTCTCGTAGTTGTGAAACAGACTGACTGGTAGCATGATGACGTAATGTGAGGCGGGACTCAATCGGCGGAACGAATCTTGATGAAACAGACCCAGGCGGTCGGCATCGACCTCGGAACAACCTATTCCTGTATCGCGTGGCTGAATGAGCACGGCCATCCGGTCACCATTCCCAATCAGGAAGGTGAACTGGCCACGCCGTCAGTCGTCTTTTTCGACGAACATGAGCCGATTGTGGGTACAGAGGCGTTGCGCAATGCGATTGCCCGGCCGGAACGAGTTGTGCAGAACGCCAAGCGGCACATGGGGAATGTGGACAAGTTCTGGCGAATAGGCACAAATCGTTACAACCCAGTGCAGATCTCAGGGTTAATACTGCGAAAGTTGATTGCCGCGGCTCAGGAGCAGATCGGTGAGATCAGCGAAGCGGTTGTCACTGTTCCGGCCCAGTTCAGCGACGCCCAGCGGCACGCCACAGTGATGGCCGGTCATTCGGCAGGACTGGAAAAAGTAGAAGTCATCAACGAACCTGTGGCCGCGGCATTGTGCCATGTTCTGGGCAACGAGGGGTTGGCATTTACGGAGCTGGCCGTCGACCAGCAGTTGCTCGTCTATGACCTGGGTGGCGGTACGTTGGATCTTGCCATCGTGAGTTACTCAAGCGACCAGGTTCGCGTTGTCGCGTCCGACGGTGATCTGGAGCTCGGTGGTCTCGACTGGACGCAGGTTCTGGTCGACATCGCGGCGGAGCGTTTTCTGATGGACTTCAACGAAGACCCGCGACAGGATCCGTACAGCCATCAGTTTCTGGCGCTGGAAGCGGAACAGGCCAAACGCAGTCTGTCGGTACGCCCCCGAGCGGCCGTGACTGTTCAGCATGAAGGTGACCGCCGCACCTATCAGATTGAACAGGAGGAGTTTGAGCACATTGGCAGGTCACTGCTGAAACGTTCAAACGCGATCACTCGGCGCATTCTGGCGGACAACGACTTCGGGTGGGCTCATGTGGATGTTGTCCTGACCACCGGCGGCTCGTCTCGCATGCCGATGGTGCGCGAGAGCCTGAAGAAACTCAGCGGCCGTACGTTGAATTCTTCGCTGTCCCCGGATCAGTCGATCGCTCACGGCGCCGCCTATTACGCCGGAATGCTGCTGTCGAACCAGGAATACACACGCACCATTTTCAACAGTCAGGCATCGTCCCGACTGTCGAAGATTCAGCAACAGAGTGTGAACGCCCGCGGACTTGGAATTCTTGTTCGCGACACGGAGACAGGCAATCGAGTGCCGCACTATCTGATTCCGCCCAACACAGCGCTGCCAACGGCTCGAACTCATGTTTTCGGAACTGTCGTGGCCCAGCAGACAAAGGTTCACATCCGTATCGTTGAAAGTGGTGCAGGACCCGGGAAGCCTCACTCCATCCTTGGTGATTGCCTCATTACTGATCTGCCGACGGATCTGTCGGAAGGCAGTGAAGTGGAGGTGACCATCAGTTACGACGCTCAGGCGCGTGTACATGTTTCGGCCCGTGAGTTGAAGAGTGGTAAGTCAGCAGAGACGGAAATCATTCGTCAGGAAAACATGTCCGGACAATTGCAGCAGGAAGTCGACGAAGCCAGCAATGTGGGTCAGACTGTGCAGGCGGTCACGAAGTCCGAGCCTGAAAAGGCGGAAACACACAGTCAGGATGCAGAGTCGTTAGCAGGTCCGAATGACTCGGTCAGCGATGAATGGGCGACCGTCAGTGCAGGACTCAGCGAGTTTTCTGAGTTCGCAGATCCGGCTGATAGCGCCGAACAACCGGTGCTGCTGTGCAATTCGTGCGGTACGGTCCTCAGTCTGAAAGGCCGGTGTTCCAGGTGTAATTCCTCACCTGCGGGGCGAAAACGGCACACAGGGACAAAGAAAAAACCGGCGCGGCGGCCCACAGCATCAAAGCCCGGTATGGCTGGAACTGCACCTGCCAAACGCAAACGAAAGAAGACCGCCGCACGAAAGACCGCCGCACGAAAGACGGCCGGAAAGACGGCCGGAAAGACAACTCAGAAGAAACGCTCGCCGGAAGACGATTTCTGGGATTTGGTAGATTGATTCCGATTGTTCTTCCGGGGTGACGATTTGTCTGAGCTGTTCAAGCCGCAGGAACGCAGATATTCTTCACGGTGCACCAAAATCCACTCCCCCTTGGCCAGTGTTCGTTCTGTGCCGCAGAAAGAGGGTGGTGTGATACTGGTTCGGGTGTGCTTCAGCAGAGTTTGCCGGGAAGCAGCCCGTGAAGTATTTTGACGGAATTCAGGCGTCCGCGACCGCGATAATGAACACCCGTGCGAGACCCGCAGGGTGGAAGGATAAGAATCCGAAAATGCACCGAACCTGTTACATCATTGGTTGTTTCGTTCTTTCTGCCGATCGGGCGTTTGCCCATCCAGGGCACGGCCACCCTGCAGGCGCCGATGGCATAGAACATTACCTGTTCAGCCCGTTGCATGTTGGACCGATCGCAGCGACGACTGTTGTCCTGCTGGTTGCTAATTATGCATTAAGACGCGTAGTCATGATGCACAGACGCCGCAGCGAAACGCTTGACGCTTAATGGTGGTCCGCCACCAGCTGCGGCGCCCCGTTTTCTTTGTCGGCGACCTCGAAGTCGCGCCCGGTCCTCGCTGATATTTATCTTCTGCGAAACGAGTCGGGCGGGACTTTCCTGGCCGTTCGGTTTGTGTCAGAAATCGGCAGGTTGGTCACCAGGTCGTCTTCCAGACAATACTCTGTGATTCGTTCGATTACGGTGCCGCCAAACTCTGCCTGTTTTTGCTGGCCAATCCCGTATATCTGAAGCAGATCACCGGCACGCGTTGGCCGAAATCTGGCCAGTTCGCGCAGCGTCATATCACCAAAGATAACGTAGGGCGGCACACCGCGTTCAGCGGCAATATCCATCCGCATCTGTCGCAGGTTTTCGAACAGACCTCGGTCAACACCTTCCCATTTATGCGTTGCCGATGCTGCCTGGCGACGAGTTTTGGGGCGTGTCAGCTGAGGCGTCAGTTCCCCTTTCAACAGTTGAAACCCGGTGTCGGTGATCACCAGAACGGAGTATTCACCGGAACGTCTGAGCAGTCCCTGGGCGACCAGCTGATCAATCCATCCGCGCAGATCTCGTTCCGACTCGTCTTTCAGCAGCCCGTACGTGCTGAGCTGATCGTGTCCATTGGTCAGCACTTTCTTGCTCTTCGACCCGCGCAACACAAGACTCGTGTACTCCGCGCCATATCGTTGTTCCTGCCGATAGATGCTGCTGATAATCTTTTGCGCAAGGACCAGCGGATCCTGAAGGCTTTCAATTTCGTTAAGGCAGACATCACAGGCACCACAGTTTTCTTTTTCGAGCTGTTGCCCGAAATGCCCCACCAGCTGTCTGTGTCGGCATACAGAACTGAAACAGAACGATTCCATCCTGCCCAGGGCCTGCAGCGACGTGACTCGGTTGTCTTCGTTTTCTGACTGGTTGATCAGGAATTCCCATGTGCTGGTGTCTCGTCCCGAATAGATCAGGCTGCATTCCGCTTCCAGCCCGTCGCGTCCGGCGCGTCCGCTTTCCTGCTGGTAGGCTTCAATGCTGCGAGGCATTTCTGCGTGCACGACGTAACGGACGTTGCTTTTGTCAATGCCCATCCCGAACGCCACCGTCGCCACGATAATGTCTGTTTTCTCATCAATGAACGCTTCCTGATTTGCTTTGCGACGGTCCGGTTCCAGGCCGGCATGATAGGGCAGCGTCCTGTAGCCAAGTGAACTCAATGTTGAAGCCGTCTCTTCAACGCTGGAACGGCTGATGCAGTAGACGATCCCGGATTCATTGGGGTGTCGGTCGATGACTTCACGGATCTGTCCGATGACGTCATGCCGCCGCTCCACCCGATATAGAAGGTTGGGCCGGTCAAAGCTGCCCACCAGAATCCTGGGCGCTTTCAGTTTCAGCTGTTCACCAATATCCCGGCGTACCCGTTCCGTGGCGGTAGCGGTGAAGGCGTGAATGGAAATGTCCGGGAACGCCTGACGAAGGTCGCTCAGGCGGCGATACTCGGGTCGAAAATCATGTCCCCAGTTACTGATACAGTGAGCTTCGTCAATGGCGATGAAGCTCAATTCCACATCCGCCAGAAATTCAATTGTTCGCTGCTGGACTAGTCGCTCCGGAGCAGCGAACAGCATTTTCAGCTCACCACGTCGTACTCGCCCGGCAACCTCCATCCGCTCCTGAGCCGTCAGGCTGCTGTTTACATACGCTGCAGGTACACCACATTCTGACAGTGCGTCCACCTGGTCCTTCATTAACGCGATCAGCGGGCTGACAACAACCGCCATTCCGTCCCGGTGCACCGCGGGAGCCTGATAGCACAACGACTTTCCTCCTCCCGTCGGCAGTACTGTCAAAGAGTCCTGCGACTCCATGGCGGCGGTCATAGCTTCACGCTGCAACGGCCGAAATGAATCGTAGCCCCAATGCTTGCGGATGACAGAAAGTAGAGAGTCCATATTGGGTCAGAATGTCGGGGCTCGGCCATCCGGCCGTGGTGTCGATTGATGACTTACTCGCCGATAGACGGAATTACTTCCCTGACTTGTCGTGTTCGCATTTCACTAAATGCGAGTCCATGCGGCACCAGCAGCATAGCGTTTTGTGACTGATGTCGCGCCTCATGCGCCGCCGCTATTGTGAACGGATTCGCGAGCCATCACAGCACGGTATGCAACGGCAGGTGCGAAAATACGCAGTCTGTGCACGGCAGCCTGCCGCCGGAATCGGTTCCGATGTTCGTACGGTGCATAGGCAATCGTCACGTGTTGTGCCCCAGAGGCTTTGTTCGCCGCCACCGACGTTATGCTCTGGCTGTTGACTTTAGGTGACGTCACGTCGGATTCAGTGTCAATTTCACGAAGCGCGCGGAACTTACCAAACGCCGCTGAAGAATGACTTTACTGCCGGGGTGCCTGGCCGACGTAAGTGGCCCTGTCCAAATGAGTTGGGGGCTCAACAAAGTCCCGATTGAGATTTCCTCTGATATTTTCCGTATAAGGGGTCCGGGTTTGCATTGCTGTTGCGATTCCGTCAGTGAGTCCCACCGAGAAATCTATACCAGCAAGAGCCGGAACTATGCTCAAATCAATTGTTGCCCCTCTTAAGTTCGGATTTGTCAACAGCCTGAAGCAACCCAGACGTCGAAGGCTTCAGTCGGAAGCCGTTGGGTTCTGCGATTCTCTTGAAGTACGATTACTGCTGACCGGTCCGCAACTGGTCAACCCGATCGCCAGCGACGCATATATTCTCACGGATGTGGCATCAGACCACGGAGGTGACCTGACTGTGAACGTGGATGTCGATGGAGACGGAAACAAAGAATTCAGTATGCAGGCGGCAGAAGGAGACCCTCTGCTGATCGACCTGACGGCGTATATAGCCCCAAATACGAGTCAGAATGTGACTCTGCAGATTGTGGAAAGTCCGGATCCATTTTCGGGCGGCACGGAGATGAGTAATTCCGTCACTTTGAATGTGGCCGGCCTTGCGGTTCTGGCCACAGAATTCGACTGGGTTCAAGGTGCAAATAGCCAGCTTAGTGGCGCCGTTGATATGACAAGCAGCATCGGGACCATTGATGTGCTGTATCGAGTTGCAGGAGAAAATGAGTGGAATGAAGTGGGAGAAGTTACCGCCAGCGACGGGAGTTTCCTGTTCGAATTCGGCCTCGCGGATGGTGAAACCGACTTCGATTTTGCCGTCCGGCACTCATTCATGGGAGCAACCGTGATTAGCAGTGCCGAAACAATCTTCGACATGACTGCCTACCTGACGGGATCGCAGGGGCCGACTTCTGATATCGACGATCTGTTTGAAGAAGGGTATGGATAACCGGAATGCGCTGCAGCAACAGGCTGCTGGCTAAACACCCAGATCTTGTTCCAGCCGCCGCAGGCGGTCCTCCAGGTCCGCCATGCTGGCTCCCAGACTTTGTATCAGCTCAGACTGTTCTTTAGTTGTTGAGCGAAGTTGTTCGAGCATTTCTTCAGAAACGGCAGCAGTGTCTGAGCGTAGCGCCGCCCCGGACGCAGAGGACTGCGGAACACCGCCATCTGCATCGCCCCGGCTGACGGGCTCTGCCGACACGGGTGCCGCACCAATCTGCATGTCCTCATTGGGCAGGTAGAACGTATGGTCGACTTCCACGCCTCGTCGGTCCAGCGGACCAGTGGCCTGAAGGTATCCCATATCACGCAGGCCGACCAGTTCATCACGTAACTGGCCAATGCCGGCGACACGCACCATGCGGCTCGCGCGGGTTCGAAGCTCGCCAGGCTGTTGCCGGCCTCGCAGCAGAAGTTCGGCCATAATGCCAAACTGGGCTTCGGTGAAGTCAAATTTGTGACGTGCGTAGTGGCGATATCGTGGCGTACGGCCGCCGCCCGGGAACACTTCCGCCACCAGCAGGTCTTCGCGCATGGCATCTAAAGCGTCCTGAACCTGCGATTCACTATACCCCACGACAGGACTGCGGTTGCTTTTCTGATTGCATGCGGTTGTGGCCGCCTTGAGCGTCAGTGGATACTGTTCTGGTGTCGTAAAGGCCTTCTCCATCAGCACACCAAGCACTCGGCGCTGAATCTTTGACAGATGACGGATCAGGTTTTTTGGTTCTTCGTTCATCTGATTCCCGAATAGACGGATGACCATGATGTCGGTGTATTGTATGAGTATCGCTGCAGCGAACCTCAAGTGAGGAACATGTTGTGTGGAGCAACGATTCGCGTCAGCCGATGGCCCGCAGTGGACACAAATCGGATCGTTTGCTCAAGCGTCGAAAACTATGGCACTCGACGAATCTCAAAGCTGGCACGTTCCTGTGCGAAGTCGTTCGACATCCGCCTCGCTTTTCGGTCACATGTACCGACCTTCCGTCTGAGTGGCTGCAAGTGAAATGGGGGCGGCTCGAATTGTGCCGTCCTGCTTTCCCTGATCGCTGAAAAGAGGCGTGCAAAACCGATCGCCAACCTTCAAAAAGACTCTGTTACTGACGATTACGCATGTTTTACGCTTTTCTTGCCTCGTTGCCGATTCTTGTCGTTGCCGTCTTTCTTGTCGGATTGCGGTGGCCCGCAAGTCGGGCGATGCCGTTGTCGCTCGTAACTGCCGTAGTACTGGCACTGTTTATGTGGCAGGTTCCGGGTCGGCAGGTGCTGGCATTTGGAATCAAGGGCAGTCTGATCGCGTTCGATCTGCTGTACATTATCTTCGGAGCCATTCTGCTGCTGAATACTCTTCAGCAAAGTGGCGCGATCAGTGTGATCAGAAACGGTTTTCGCCAGATATCGCCGGATCGCCGAGTGCAGGCTATTATCGTCGCGTGGTTGTTCGGTTCGTTCATTGAAGGCGCTGCGGGATTCGGAACGCCGGCCGCAGTTGCCGTACCTCTGTTGGTCGCACTGGGATTTCCTCCACTGGCCGCCGTGGTGTGCGGTATCGTGATTCAAAGCACGCCTGTTTCCTTCGGAGCGCTGGGCACGCCGATTCTTGTTGGTGTCGGAAATGGACTGGATGTTGCCGCCGGGTTTGGTGTTGATTCGGCCGTACAGTCAGCCGCCGTTTCGTGGAAGCTCATTGCGGACGAAAACGTCGCTGCGACGGCATTGTTGCATTCTATCGGCGTTCGCGTCGCAGCTCTCCATCTGGTTGTCGGGACATTCGTTCCGCTCATTCTAGTGTGTCTGCTGACTCGATTCTTTGGGAGCAACAGGTCGTTGCGGGACGGCCTTGGCTGCTGGAAGTTCGCCGTTTTTGCTGCATTCGCAATGACTATCCCGTCTGTCGCCACGGCGATCCTGCTGGGGCCGGAATTTCCTTCGTTGTTCGGGGGCATGGTGGGCCTTGTTGTCGTAGCATCTGTTGCACGCCGTGGTTTGCTGATTCCGGCAGGTGAGCCATGGCAATTCCCTGAAAAAGAAGAGTGGTCCGCTGAGTGGCAACCTGCCGTGGAGGTATCAGTATCAGCAGAGACGGCGGTCGAGAAGCCCGGCGTCACTGAGAATGAGAATGAGAATGATGGCGCGCCACTGAGTCTGTTTCGATCGTGGTTGCCGTATTTGATGCTGGCCGTGTTACTGGTCGCCTTCCGGCTGCCTCAGCTGCCGGTGAAGGCCTGGGTCAATCATCCCGGTGTAACATTTGCCGTGACAGACCTGTTCGGAAGTTCGGCGGACCTGAAACACACTCCTCTTGCCTTACCGGGAACAATCTTTCTACTGGTATCCGGTCTCACCTTTGTGCTGCACGGCATGTCTGTAAAACGCTATCGGATCGCCGTCACAGACTCATTTCGCACCACGGCAAAGGCCTCCGTGGCTCTGATATTCACGGTGCCGATGGTACAGATTTTTCTAGGTTCAAGCGGCGGTGCCGCAGGTCTGTCCGCAATGCCGATTGTGCTGGCCGAACAGATGGCTGCGTTTGCCGGAGGCGCCTGGCCGCTGCTGGCGCCGTTTGCAGGTGGTCTTGGAGCTTTCGTGGCGGGCAGCAACACGATCAGTAACATGATGCTGTCGATGTTTCAGTTCGGTGTGGGCCAGCAGATCGGCAGTGATCCGTTTTGGATTGTGGCTTTGCAGGCCGTTGGCGGAGCCGCCGGAAACACGATCTGCGTGCACAATGTCGTGGCTGCATCCGCCGTGGTGGGGCTGGTCGGTCGTGAAGGGCAGATCATCCGTCGAACGCTGCCGGTCTTTCTGTACTATGCGACGTTTGCCGGAATTCTCGGGCTGATTATCGTGCGAGTTTTTTCATAACACGGGAGCAAAGAACCAGTGATCATAACCGGCATCGATGTTTGTCCTCTGATCGGCGGCACAGTTGACGGTGGCTGGCCGCAGGGTCATGAACCACAGGAAGATCTGCACACGCTTGTCGTCGTTCACACTGATGCCGACATCATCGGGTACGGCAGCAGTTTTACGTCCGGAAAGCTGGTCGCAGGCGCGGTTCAGTTGTTGTGGCCGCTGCTGAAGAATGAGGCGGCCCTGGAACCGGAACGAGTTGCCGAGAAGCTGCACCAGTCCACGTTTTGGCAGGGCCGCGGCGGTGCTGTGACTCATGCGATCAGCGGTATCGACATCGCGTTGTGGGATATTATGGGCAAAGCCTGCGGGCAGCCTGTGTCGCGTTTACTGGGCGGCAATTATCGTGACCGTATCAAACCATATGGTTCTATTCTGTTTGATGAACCTGATGCGCTGACGCGAAACCTGGAAAGTGTGGTCGGTCGGGGGTTTCGGGCCATCAAAATGGGCTGGCGGCCGTTTGGGCGTCGGGACCGGGCATTTGATGAATTGCTTGTCAGGACGGCTCGACAGGCAGTTGGTGACGACATTGATCTGATGGTGGACGCAGGCGGCAGTGAACAGTTCTGGCCGCACGGTTCAAACTGGGCTCGCAATACTGCCTCTATGCTTGCCGACTACAACATTGTCTGGTTCGAAGAAGCGCTGCCGCCGGACGATATTGAAGGTTTTGTGGAACTCACTCGAACCTCGCCGGTCCCGATTTCCGGCGGAGAAGTACTTACGCGGCGGCAGTCGTTTGCTCCGTGGCTGAAGGGGCGAGCCCTGGACATCATTCAGCCGGACGTGACGAAGTGCGGCGGGCTGAGCGAGTTTCGCAGAATTGCCCAGATGGCGCAGGACCACAACGTTCAGGTTGTGCCTCATGGTTGGAACACAGCAGTCGGCCTTGCTGCTGACCTGCAGATCTCAGCATTTGTGCCCAACGCAACCTACGTCGAATATCTGACACCGTGTGCCTACATCGACGAGCTCCCGACGAAACCGTTCCAGCTCGACGATGACGGCTGTCTGCCCATTCCTCAGGCTCCAGGCCTTGGAATTGACATCGATGACGATCGACTCCAGCAGTTCTGTCCGGATCGCATCGAGTTTCGCTAAAGCAATTTGCCCATTGTCCTGATCGATACTGGCTCGAGGGAGCAACGAAACTGCTGCTGAGAATCGTTCTTTGCGGCCACAGGCGGACGTGACACGCGGTAGGTGCGTCCAATCCCGACTCGGCAGGACTTCTTACTTCTTATTAGCAAAGGACGACAACACCATGGAACGCAAGACTGTTCGCCCGGAAGACCTGGATCTGGATTCACCCGGCCGCCGAGACTATTGGCTGGCACTGGAACACGACAGCATCTGGGGCGATCACCTGATACCGCTCACTGTTTTTGTTGGACCGGAAGCCAGCGACGGCATCGGGCTGGTTTCGTTCGGTTCCAATCATGGAAACGAATATGAAGGCCCGGTGGTTCTGAAGCACCTGCTGCAGGAAATAGATATCAGCGACGTGCGCGGCCGCATCATTCTGATCCCGGTGTTAAACCCCGCTGCATTCTTATCAGGAACCCGCGAAAGTCAACACGATGACGGAGTGAACCTGAATCGTGCCTTCGTCGATGGTGCCGGGACGACGCCGGCTTTGGCCGGGATCACTCACCGCATCGCTGCCTTCGTTCGCGAGTACATTTGGCCGCGGGTTCACATTGTTCTGGATCTGCATTCCGGGGGCGAAGTGGCTCGGTTCTCGATTTGCGCAAGCTTTCATCCCGTGGACGACCCGGAACTGGGTGACCGCATCGAACAGACGGCTCGCTGGTTCGGCACGCCGAGCCTGATGGTCTACCAGAATGTCACGCCCGGTTTGCTGCCCAGCGAAGCCGAACGCCTTGGTAAAATCACCGTTGGCACCGAATTAGGGTGGGGCAAGGCGGTAAATCCGGAAGGAGTGCGCTACGGTCGACAGGGTGTTCTGGCGGCGGCCATCAACAACGATTTGCTGCACGGAAAAATCGAACCGATTGCTCACCACAAAGCGGGCACGCAACGGAAAGTGGCCATGGTGGACCGCGACTGTTTCACCGTCGCGCCATTTGCCGGGCACTATGAGCCTCTGGTCGAATGCGGGACCCTTGTCAAATCCGGGGATACAGTGGGTCTGTTGCACGACTTTGACCGCATTGATCTGGAGCCCTGGCCCTGCATCGCCGCGATCGACGGCGTAGTGCTGGCACAGGCATGGGTGGCTCCTGTTCCCAAGGGTCAGCATATCGTGGTGGTGGCCCGCGAACTGTCCTGACCGATGATCAGCAACGCAGCGTGATGACGGGGATACGGTTCGGATTCAGCTGCAATCCGTGAGGATATCCGCCCGACACAGCCAGCAGTTCTTCAAAACAGTGTTCCATGTCGACCAGCAGTTTTTCGACGTCGATGTCGCAGAACACAGGGGCGAAATCCGATACATACAGCACAAAGCTTCTGTACATTTTGCGGGCGCCACCCAGGTTGTCGCCCTCAAAGTGATACAGACAGATGGCTGCATGGATCAGGCCCTGAAAGAAAGGTTTTTCCGGACCGACCAGTTCGCTCCATAAATCCTCGAATACATCATGGCAGGGAAAGAAATCGCGTTCGTTGAACAGGCGGATTCCAGTGGTGATGCGAGGGTCGTGGGGGTTAAGCGACATTGTCTGTCTTGTCGTGTCCAGTGGCTCCCGCGTTGATGGTTGAGCAGACCTGCAGGAAGAAGCCGGTACAGTGGGAAGTAACAGAAGTGCAATCTATCATCCGCTGACCTTAAACGGTAATACTCCATTCATCATGTGGTTGGCAGATGGCAAAGAAGAAGAAGACGACCCTCGCGAACAAGTCAGAGGATGACTTGCTTTCTGAGCGAAAGAACCGAGCCAGATCGGTGATTCGTCGGCTGAAGAAACTGTTCCCGGTCGCCGAATGCGCACTACATCATGAGTCGGCGTTTCAACTGCTGGTGGCCACGATTCTGTCGGCTCAATGTACGGACGAACGCGTTAACATGGCGACACCGGCGCTGTTCAGGAAGTATCCGGATGCCGCAGCACTGAAAAAATCAACACAGGTGGCCGTGGAAAAAATTGTCAGGCCGCTTGGATTCTTCCGCAACAAGGCCGCCAACATCCGGGCGATGGCAGCCATGCTGGTGGACGATTTTGATGGTGAGATCCCACTGGACATCGAACAGATGGTGAGTCTTCCGGGCGTTGGTCGGAAAACCGCGAGTGTTGTGCTGGGTACGTGGTACGGGATTCCTTCGGGAGTGGTGGTAGACACTCACGTCCGCCGGATTTCAAATCTGCTGGGCCTGACAGAATCTCAGAACCCTGAAATCATCGAACGCGATCTGATTCAGATTCTGCCAAAGAAGGAATGGATTGAGTACTCGCACCGCATCATCTACCACGGTCGGAAAACATGCATCGCTCGTCGCCCTCAATGTGCCGACTGTGGTCTGTTGAAGTATTGTCCGAGAACTGGACTGCCTTCGCTGACGGAATGATCAACGCGTTCAGTTTGTTCCGTCTGACTGACGCAGCAGGTTTCGCAGTTCGGCGGCCAGAAAAATTGAGCCGGTGCCACAGATGGGTCCGTCGTGGCCAGTTGTTTTTCGGGCCAGAGACAAAGCCTCAGCCGGCGTCTCGGCGGTCACGACTGTGACCGTGTCTGCGGTCTCAGGGGACTGACCGGCGGCCAGCAAGTCTGCCAGTTCCTGCGGCGAATATGATCGCGGATTCGTCTCGAATCGGGTCAGGATGATCGTCTTAAAGTGCGGACGAACCAGTTGCAGCATCTGATCGGCATCTTTGTCGCGGCTGACAGCGAAGATCAGGGTCCGACATTCTGCCGGCCAGGCCTGGCTGTTAAGTGTGTGCAGACATGCTTCGATCGAATCGGGATTGTGCGCGGCGTCCAGTACGATGAGCGGCGCTGTCGAAACGACTTCAAATCGCAGGGGCCATGACAGTGATGCCAGTCCCTCCGCCATTGAGTCGGCAGTGACACGCTGATCCTGCTGCGACAGAAGATCCAGCACAGCGACGGCCAGCGCGGCATTGCGACGCTGGTGTTCGCCCAGCAGGGGCAGCATCAGATCTGTGTAATTCGCGAGGGGGGTTGTTACGTCGAATCGCTGACACGGTCGTCCGGAATCGTCGGTGCATTGCTGCTTACCGACATCAGTGGCAACCATTTGCTGAACGCGTTCGAATATATCGCAGTCGCCCAGGAACAATTCGCACTCTAACGCCGCTGACCGTTCTGTGACCACGCGCACGGCTTCAGGTTGCTGAACCCACGAAAACACGGGCACACCGAGCTTGATGATACCTGCTTTTTCGCCGGCGATGGCTTCAATCGTGTGACCCAGAATGTGAGTGTGGTCGAGTCCGATGCTGGTAATGACCGTGGCGACAGGCCGGCAGATTGTGGTGCAGTCGAGTCGGCCACCCAGACCGGTCTCCAGCACTGCGAGCGAGACGTCGTTTCTGTCGAAATACATCCAGGTCAGCAGTGTCGCCACTTCAAAATAGGTCACGCCATCCTTGATCAGATCGGCATCCGCATCCTGCAGTATGTCCTGCAGGCAACGCACCATTGACGTCAGTTCATCGGGGGCCGGCATACGACCGGCGACGCGCATCCGTTCTTCGAACAGATGAATGTGCGGTGAAGTGAACAGGCCACTACGAATCCCCGAGGCTGTCAGCATGGCATCGACCATGGCGGCGGTCGACCCCTTCCCTTTGGTGCCGGCAATGTGAATGCTTCGAATTCGCTGCTGTGGTGAACCAATCAGGGCAAGCAGTCGTTCCACCCGCTCAAGGCGAAAGTGGCCGGACTGTCGCCTGGGACGCACGCGCTCGTAGTCAATACGATCGTAGATCCAGCGAACAGCGTCTTCGTATGTGGTGGACAGCGTGTTTTCCATCGTTGAATTCGAAGCCGGCAGCACCGGTCGTCATTACTTCGCAGCCCATTTTCCGTCAACGATTTCTGTCAACTGAAGTTCTGACGGATCAATGGTGACGTGGCGAACGCGACGACGCTTCCAGGTATACGTAGTATGGACCAGGCCATCCGATGTCTGAATGACGGCCGGATAGGAAAACTCTGACCGGCCTTCGTTTTCCAGCGTCAGCGCGGCTTTCCACGAAACACCGTTGTCGCTGACTGCAACATTGATCATTTCCCGGCTGCGTGGAGAATCACCGGAACGGATGGTGTGGTTGTAGACCAGCAGGAATCGACCGTCTTTCAAAGTGACGGCGTCAATTCCGGAATTGGGGTTTGGCAGGTCAGTTTCCACGAGTTCTGACCACGTGGAGCCATTGTCTCGAGAGGTCGTTGACAGAATCTTTCCGTTGCCGTCCTTGTTACGGTTCAGGGCCTGAATGTGGCCGTGTTTAGGCAGTAGTGTCGGCTGGATGGCGCCGAATGTTTTTCCGTCATTGACGGCTGGTGTCCGGGCCCATGTGAGACCCTGATCGGAGGTATGCTCAAAATGCAGCCTCCAGCCATCGAATTCCGTGCTGCTGCCACACAGTAGTGTACCGTCGGGCATCAGGATGGGTTTGTTGCGAACAGGGCCATCGATGTGTTCCGGCAGCCGGCGCGGGACGCTCCAGGTCTTTCCGTGATCCTCTGACCGGGTCAACATGCCCCACCATGTGCTGGGAGTCGGCCCGCATTTGTAGAACAGCATCAGAGGGCCGGCCGGATACTGAAACAGGACCGGGTTCCACGTGGGATGACGAACGACTGTGCCATCTGTCAACGTGTACTGGATGCCATTCGCCACTTCGACAGGCTTCGCCCAGCCATTGTTGTTGTGACGAGCTACCCAGATGCCGACGTCAGGATGTTTTTCACGTGTACCACCGAACCACGCAGCAATAAGGCCGTCCGGAGTTTCTTCTATCGTGGACGCATGGCATTCTTTGAACGGAGCGTCTTCGTAAATGAACTCCACGCCAACAACGCCTGGCTGATCATTCCCACTGGCTGTCGGCGAGTAACAGTTACAGGTCGTGAGCGTGCAGACCAGAAGTGACATTGCGAATCGGTGCATCTGTGGCATACGGGGACGATCCCATGGGAGTCAGGTTGATATCAAAGTCGTGTGAATGAACAATTCTAAATCCGAGGACTCATTGCCGCAGGTCCGATGACGAAATATCTTCTCGAAATCGCCGTTCCGAGACTCCTGAGAATAAGTGACGAAACTCCGCCGGTATCGTCAGCTCGTTAACGCTGCAGAACTGCGACGCATCTCTGGAAAGTCGGCCACCTACAAAAAAGCGATTTCCGCTGTCAGTCAGTGCCTGCAGAGCGTTATGAAGCTGCGTTCGGTCGCGTTGGTAGAATCGGGCATCAAGGATTCTGGCGGCCGTGTCGAAACCTACGACAAAACAGCAGCCAGGGAACAGCTTCGCTTTTTCCGCGAACAATGTACATTGGGTCACGGCCACATCGTGACCGTCGAACTGGCCAAGGCGTGTCTGCAGATCGGACTCTGACAGTGTCTGTTTATCAGCAATCGTGACAGATAACTCGAAAATGACCTGCGATTCCAGCTCCTCTGCGGCAACCTGTTGAAGTTGACGGTGCCCGTGGTGCAGCGGGTTGAACGATCCCGATAAGATGGCAACCCCCGTCAGAACTTTCAGGTGACGTACTGTGCCCGCTCTTTCGTGGAGAACAAGCGAGTCCTGATCAACAGGGGACAGACATTCCGACTTGTTGAAAGGCGTTTGATTCACGTTATTCTGGAACGGGGGCGGTCTCAGGGCCTGGTGTCAATGAATGTCGATAGCGGCACAGTTCTTTGTAGACCCGGTTTCCACGGCGAAAAGCCTGTGTCGCGTCGGGCGCGCCAGAGCTTCGGCCTGCTGCTGTGCACTGCCCGTTCATAAGGGAAGGAAAACTTAATGGATAACGGCACGGTTTCGCTGGATGGTAGTGCGTTCGAACTTGTCCGCCTACTGACCGACTCCGGTCAGAACATCGTCTTTGCCGAAAGCTGCACGGCCGGATTATTGTCAGCCACAATGGGGCGAGTTCCGGGGGTCTCAGGCGTCATGGCGGGCTCGGCGGTGGTGTATCAGGTCATGACAAAGCATACGTGGTTGGGTGTCAGCGAAAAGCTGTTGCGAGATCCGGGTCCCGTCAGCCGGATCGTCAGCGAACGGATGGCGGAGGGGGTCCTTGCGGAAACGCCTCAAGCGACGATTGCTGCCAGCGTCACAGGGCACCTCGGGCCGGCTGCTCCGCCGCATTTGGACGGAATAGCGTGGTCGACGGTCGCGATTCGCAAAAAGGACGGCATCCGTCTGCATTCGACCCAATTACAGCTAACACCGGCGACAACCGCAATGACTGACGGGCAAATGGACGGATTAGCGATTCGGCACGCTCGACAGCAGTCCGCAGTCAAACAGGTGCTTGGTTTCTGTGTGCGAATCACGTCCGCGTGGGACCGTTTTTATTGATTTTTTGCTGCAAATAGCCGAAACACGGGGAATGATGGCCGGATACGTAGACCTATGAAATAGCTTCGTGGCATTTGGGAATTCTTGTTGGTACGCTGATGCCGTGTTTTATGACGCGTTTTGTGTCGAATATGCGGACTTCAATGACCCGTCTTAATCCCTGTCAAAAACCCTTCGTTTTCTCGTGACGTTCTCTGTCTCATTCTGGACGTCGTTCGTTTGACCTGTCATTCTAAACACTTCCGAGTGGGGCCCTGTCCTCAGTCTACAGTGGAACCGTCTTGGACGGCTTGTTCGAGTTCACGTTCGAAGGAGGGGTCTGTTTCCTTCAGGCGCTAAGAAACACAGGCAAAATGCGTCATTGGGGTGGGAAAAGACTCTTTTCGTCTCCAACTTATTAGCACCTCCTGCACTCGTATTGGTTTGTCTGCAGAAAAACTGCAAGAATGCAGGGTTCGTTGATTGTTCGTTCGTTTTCGTTCCACAAATCGCGAGGAATGGGACGACAGGCAGATCGTCGAGACTCGACGTCTCACAGATGTGGTGGAATCTATGCCGGTGGAAGTTACTGACAAGAGCCAGGTGTTCAGAAACTGGTTGACCATTTTAGCTACCTTCTGCCTCTTGCTGGCAGTTGCCGCCGACGCGTTAGCGACTCAGGAATCGGCGGACACCGAAGGGGGCGACCCGCCGAATCAGGCCGGGGCAGCGTCGGTCGCCAACAACAACCCCGCAACAGCATACCTGCTAGAACAACAGAAGCTTGTTCGCGATCTGCGACGCCTGCAGAAGTCACTGCTTACTCCGGAAATTGTGGCAGGTTTTGGTTCTGAGAATCGCGCCTATCGGGGTCTGCTGAGAACTGGAGTGCGTCGCGGTAATGCCAGGGAACTGGAGATTCTTCAGACATGTCTTAAGTACAGGGCATATTCGCTGTCTGATCCGACTATTCAGAAGGATCCGGGTCTGTTTGAAGCTTCATTCAAGAACCTGTTGCGTGACCTCAGCAGTGCTGGCGCACAGATCCTGAATGCCGGCGACAAACAACGTTATCGAGAACTGTTGTGTGGTGAGTTGCTGCCGTTCTTCAATGAACTGTTAGAGAACAATCTCTATTCTCGTTCCGCAGCACTGGAACTTCTGCTTGATTTTGGCGTTGCTCCGGCCAGGAGCAACCGCGGCATCATCATGTACGATCAGATGGATGACATTCTGGTGAAGGTGCTGAGTGACGTCGCACAACCCGACGTCGTCAAAACCCGAGCAGCAAACGTCTGCAAGAAATTTCTTCAGAAGGCGGATGTGACGCCCCTGGTTCAAATCACGCTGGCGAATACATTGATCTCAGAACTGCAACGGCCTTTTACCGCGGTTGCCTACCAAAACACTCTGCTGTCTGCACTGGACGAGATCGACACCCCCCGTGAACTTGTCGGCCAGAAACGAGCCATCGTGATGCTCGCGGCCACAACAATCATTGAGGACAACACGCGTGACATTCTGATTCGCTGCCGAGCTGCTCGTGTCCTTGGACGCTGCGGGTTTGATTCGTCGATCGATTTTGACGTGCTGGCCTGGAAAGTGGGGCAGCTGACTCTTGAATCCGGTGTGCGATTCAATCAGGCAAAGAACAAGAAGGCTCCGAAGTGGCAGCTGTGCGGCTGGCACCTGTATCTTGCTTTTCACCATGAAAAGAAAAAGGAAACCGAGAAGGGTTTTCTAAACCGAGCCGACAAATCCAAACTTGTTCGCAGCGGCTACGAAGCTTCTCTTCCTGTTATGGTCAAAATGATGCGGCAGGACGGCGCTGTGTCTGCCACCTCGCTGAACGCATTGAATGGTTGGGAGGGCAAGAACAAGCCCGCAAATCTGAAATTTGACCCAGCGTCTCCTGCGCTTAAGTAACGGCAGGTTGGCGTCTTTCCCGCAAGCAGCGGACGATTTCGGCATTAACAGGTCGTCAGTCCACGGGAACGCGGTCTGTGCTGCTGAGCGCAAGCTGGAAAAGGCCATGAAAGATGGGCGTGTTACCATTCCGATTCGGCGTCCCGAACGCCAGCGTTCACCTGCTTTTTTGCAGCGGCCGCAATCTTGTTTGCCGTTGTATGCTGCTCTTCTGTCAACTCTGACACCCGGACCTGCTTCAGCTCGGTCAAGGCCGCTGACGGGCGCTTATGGTGTACCAGCAGAACCTGAGCGAGTTGGACTCGTACCCACGCAGCGTTGTCAGGGAATCTTTCGACGTACTCTTCCAGATAGATTTCTGCATCGTCCGGCATGTTGGCGCGTAACAGCCCGCCGGCCAGTTTTTTCAACCGCGACTCATCGAACTGCGAATCAGAGTCTTCCATGCTGAGCGTCAGCATGGCCTCAGAGGCCCCGATGAAGTCGCCGCCGTCGATCATTTCGTTGATCCTGTTCAGACGCTTTGAGTTTCGTTTCGACCGATTCGATTCACGCACGTCTTCTTTGACGGAAACGTCGGTCTTGCCAAACATCAACTCCGGATTCGCGTAACTCGAGACCGTCGTGCTGGGGTCTGCATACCGTCCGTATTTACCGCTCAACACCCGAAACAGATCCCAGTTCTCACAGTCCACCCAGCCCTTCTTCAGGTACACGAACCCCGCTCCAAATCCGATCAGTGCCCCGGACAGATGCAACGCCGAAGTGCCCATTCCCATGTCGTCCAGCAGCGTCCAGCTGATGACTTCCCAGATCAGATAGAAGCACGCATACCACATGATCGTGATATCAAAAACGAAGACACGAAAGAACAATATCATGAATACCTTCAGCTCATTCTTCGGGGCCCAGACCAGGCTAATGGCCATCAGGCCCATGATGGCTGAGGAAGCGCCGACTGCTCCGCCGCGGTCCCAGGGCAGCATGATGAGTTGAATGAGAGCGGCCTGTGAAATGCCAATGGCGAGATACAGCATCAGCATGCGCCACCAGCCGAGTTTGCCTTCAATAACCAGACCGAAGCCCCAGAGAAAGAACATGTTGCCGATCAGGTGGCTAAATCCTGCATGAGCAAACATCGTGCTTAACCATTCGATCGGGTTGATCGAGCCAAAGTGCAGCACCCACGGCTCAAGCGATTCTTCTGCACCGAAGCCCGTAACAATAAAACAGACGACGTTTGCCACAATCAACCCGATGGTGGTGATCGGGTAGTGGTACAGCGGAGCGTCGGTGCCGATTGGTATAAGCATACGACGTATCTGAGATAAGAGGTAAAAACGGCGGAAAGGACAAACGATCACGCAAAGCCTATCTGCAGCTGATTACCAGATACAACTAACGGATGTCGATTGTCCGTGGCCTTGAGTTGCCGACAGATACTGAAAGAAATGCGAGTCTGAAACAAGAGGTCTCGGTGACAGTAAGCAGAAAAGTGCTGCCACCACAGGACAGTGAGCGGATGCCCCGTTCACGAACTGCACTTCTGTCACAGTGCCGTTCGACGATGCCGTGAGTTGAGTTTTCTTTGCCAAATCTGCCACTTCGGGTTTTCGGCTTCTGCGCGTACCCGGCTTTGGTGTTGTTCGGACGGATCTGTCTGTCTTTGACGCGACAACACGAGCACGTCGATTTCCACCGCCAGCATGCTCGGATCGATGGAGTTGGCTTCGATGGCTCGCGCCAACACTGTGCTTCGCGATTCAGCAGAAAGGCGGCTCGCCGAAAGTGTGCGAAGGCCAGGCCCGCGATCGGGCCATAAGCATACAGCACCGTACCCCATTTCAGATTCCAGCTCAGTGACCAGTTCTTCTACACAGTGGCATGGGCGGGATACTGCGGCAACCAGACTTTGTAATATCCCAGCAGCAGACACAGCAACAGGATGGGACATCCCAGTATCCGCAGGTTATCTCCGGATCGGTTGCGAACTACTTCCAGCAGAGACCACGCATTCAACGTGAGTAATAGTTCAATCCTGGACCATGGGTGAGTCAGTGCAAGGCATCCGGCAAACGTCAGCGCCATCCAATACCGTTTCTGCAGGGCCATCTACCATGAAGCGGCGACAATGCAGTGATATGTGATTTTGATACCATACCGTCGTCCCATAACGCCAGCACCGTTATGACAAGCCGATGCTGTGTTGTGCGACGTTTGATCAGTTGCCACGTCAAACCGCCAAAGAATTGGCAGCATGACAATCGTCAGCAGCGAGTAGGCCGCTCCCGGGGTGATGAGCAGTTGAGTCACAACAGTCCCCGGAACCCAGGGAATCCAGTGAAAATAGATGGTTGGGGCGTTTGCGTCGGCGTCAGACGGATTGGGGCCATAACACCCCGTTGTCCCGGTCAGACACCGTTCGTCCGTTCGCGACATAGTACGGTTGGTCGTACTGAATGAAACCAGTTGCTGATTGGCCATTGCCAGCATCGTGAGCGGCCAGGATTGTCAGCCATGGCCGCAAATCTATCCCAGTCGCCAGCACGATCCTTTGGTCAGTGCGCGGTTACGGGTTCGTCGGTTCCGCAATACGGCATTCGTGCATCACTGAAGTTTACGACAGATCGTGTTGAGTGGTCGAGGTCGGAGTGGCCCGTTTTTTTTGCAGCATTTCGATGAAATCGATGGCCTGCTAAGTGGCCCTTGTCCTGACCCGGGCGGTGGATCACGTTTGTCTCAGGAGGGAGTCACGCGGGACGAAAACTGCAGTTTTGGAGAACTCTGCCGATCGGGGTTCATCGAATTCCGTTGTGCGGCTAACCTTTCTGTCCTGACGTTTTCACTATCGACTGCTGGTGATGAATTCGTATGCCGTTGACACTGTCTGAGTATGCTGATGCCCTGGCTGAGCGAGATCTGATCTGGCCCCAGGTGCCTGCGCCAAAACCCGTCAAAGCGAAGCCGTCGATTGCTTTGCTACCCGGCGTTCAGGTGGTGTTGTGGGACGTCTACGGAACGTTGCTGCGGACAGCAGACGGAGGTTTTACGCTGTTTCCGAATCCGGAAGTGCGGCTGCAGGTTGCTCTGGAGAAGACGATTCTTGAGTTCAACATGTGGAACAGCATGTATCGCAAGCCTGGACCGCCGTGGCAGTCCATGATGCCGCAGTATCGCGATTATGTTGAGCGGGTGGCCATGGTGCCCACAAAGCTGAAAGGTGACTTCACAGGTGTTGATCTGGTAAGCGTCTGGAAGGCGATTCTTGATCGACTGTTTGACAAGGACTACAAATACGACCAGGGCGTATATGGCAACGAGGACCAGTTGAGTGAGAAAATCGCCTACTTTTTTCACCGTAATCTGCAGGCGACCGAAGCTCGCGCCGGAGCTGTCAGAGCGATGACAGACCTTGCGGAAGTCGGCGTGACGCAGGGACTTCTGGCGGACGGTCAATCCTTTACGTACGTCCAATTAGTGCAGGCGCTCACAAAACAGGGACTTGTGATGCCGATGCGGGAAATTATTCGTACAGAGGCCACGCTGTTCTCCCATCAAATGGCAATTCGCAAGCCGTCTCAATCGCTGTTTCGGCGGGCGGTGGAACAGCTTGAGGCGATTGGCGTGGCACCTGAACAGACATTACACGTCAGCTGCCGATTGCCGACTGATCTGGTTCCGGCCAAAGCCGTTGGCATGAAAACCGCGTTGCTGGTGTCTGAAAAAATCGGGCTTGAGGCTCCAGCAGATTTGATCAAAGATTCGCAAACTCGTCCCGACCGGTTGCTGACAGACATCACTCAGATTACATCTGTGGTGCAACCTGGGTGACCGAACAATCGGCAGGTTGCGGCGCGTCGATTGGCGCGGGATATTCCAGACAGTTACGACATTTCCAAGCCGGATCTCCTTGGATCCGGTCGTTTAGCCTAATTTGCGAGCTGTCTTTGTGCCGCTCGCCCAAGAAACCCACGACGAGAAGAGAAAACAGCGATGCCTTCTTCGCCCTTGGTTGACCTCAGCCAGATTGATTTCAACACCACGCTGTTCGACCTGAACGACATACGACGGGTGAATCCGCAACGTCACGAAATGGAACAGTTGACGGCGATTGTTCACGTTGATCAGTCGACGCATACAATCATTGGCTATAAGTCTCTTGGAGACAAGGAGTTCTGGAGCGCCGGGCACATGCCGGGATTCCCTCTGATGCCGGGGGTCGTTCAGTGTGAATGCGCAGCGCAGCTCGGCGGATTCTATGCCCGAAAGTACGACCTGATCGGTGGTGATTACCTCGGCTTTGGCGGCATGAATGCCGTGAGATTCAGAAAGCCGGTCTTCCCGAACAGCCGGCTGGATCTTGTTGCTCAGGTGACACGCGTGAGAGCCCGAAAACTGGCACAATTTCAGTTTCAGGGTTTTGTCGACGGTCAGATGATGTTCGAGGGAGAAATGCTGGGTGTTACCGTCAATCGCGATCAGGTCTAACGCCGGGACGCCGTAGCCGACGGTGGCGTGGAAAGCACCGCGAAGGTACAGGTCTTCACCGCCGAGATCGTAGAATGGAATGACGCAGGAGGCACACCCCCGGCGTCCGACAGATTAACCGGATTAACCGGTCAACCAAGGCCCAGCAGCTAACGTCTGGGCGCATTCTGCAGTCCTCTGCCCATGGCAACGCCGTCCGGCGACTCTAAGCGAGTTTCTCAGTCCTGCGACGATGGCGAATGCATGGATAATTCGATTGCCTTGCAGCCCGGCATCCGGCAGAATAGCACGAAATGTAGCATCGGCTAAATTTGAGTCCCGATGAATCCCGGGGCTGTGTACCTCCGGTCCGCCTTTTCCCAGCTCAGGGCCTGTCCTGTGGCAATTTACTGGAGTCAGATTCCATGAAGTTCACGGCAGATCTTCCACTACGATGTCTTCTGATCACAGCTGTTTTCGGGGCCGGTTGTGCCGACAGCACTGATGTGCCGCTGAATGGTTCGACTGCTGACGGCACGCGGTATATGGGACCCGGTCCGATTAACGTCGTGTGCACGACGAACATTATCAAAGACCTTGTTCGACAGATCGGCGGCGACCGCGTCGCAGTCACAGCGATCATGGACGGTCCGGGCATTGATCCTCATTCCTATACTCCGTCACCACAGGATACCAACAAACTGACTGCGGCAGATTTGGTTGTGTATTCCGGACTGCATCTGGAAGGCCAGTTCGATGGGCCGCTGGAAAGCCTGAATCACCGTGGAATTCCCGTCATCTGCGTGACTGATGGATTGGCCAATGAGCAGCCCAGTCGACTCATTCAAACGACAGACGGAATCGCTGATCCGCATGTGTGGTTTGCCCCGGAACTTTGGCTGAGCTGTGGACAGCATCTGGCAGACGAGCTTTCCGAATTTGACCCGGATGGCAGAGTAGATTATTTGAAGTCTGCTGACGCATTTGCCACACTCATGCGGGCGACCCGAATCGAGGGTGCGAAAATCATTGCCTCAGTGCCTGAGCCACGTCGAGTGCTTGTTACGGCTCATGATGCCTTCGAGTATTTCGCCAGAGCCTTTGAGTTTCGTGTGGAAGCCGTTCAGGGGATTTCGACCGAGAGCAAACCAGGGCTGCGTCGCGTTGATGAACTTGTCACACTTCTAGTCGAAAACAGGATCGCTGCTGTTTTTACTGAGCAAAGTGTATCCGACAGAAACATTGCTGCTCTGGTTGCCGGATGCGAAGCTCGGCAACACATGTTGCGCATCGGAGGTCGGCTGTATTCAGACACGGCTGGCCCCGAGGGAACAGAGCAGGAAACGCTGGCCGGTGCGTTACTGCACAACATCCAACAGATCACAAATGCATTGGGAGCGACGAAGACTGATACTGGTCCAGCTGCTCCGAACTCAGATACGAATCCATCGCAGTCTGACACGCCAACGGAGGCAGGGGATCCCCAGTGACGGAGTCCGCGGAGAATACGAATTCGGCCATTTTTGACATCCACGACATGACGGTCGCTTACGACCGGCGTCCCGTTTTGTGGAATATCGACCTGACGTTGCGCAATCCGGGACTGGTTGCCATCGTTGGGCCGAACGGAGCCGGAAAAAGCACCATGATTCGGGCGGCGATGGGGCTTGTCCCTATGGTCAGCGGCGCTGTTCGTGCATGGGGTGCGCCCATCAGTAGTCAACTGACACGTATCGGCTACGTTCCTCAGCGAGGCAGTGTGGACTGGGATTTTCCGATCAGTGTGTTCGAAACGGTGTTGATGGGGACCTACGGTTCGCTGGGGTGGTTTCGGCGGCCCGGCGGCGTGCAGCGAGACCTCACGATGCAGTGCCTTGAGCGGGTTGGCATGCAGGATTTTGCCCAGCGACAAATCGGTCAGTTGTCGGGTGGACAGCAGCAGCGAGTCTTTCTGGCGCGGGCACTTGCTCAGCAGGCGGAACTGTATTTCATGGATGAACCGATGGCGGGGGTGGACGCGGCCACCGAGCGCGTTGTCTTTAAGCTGCTGCAGTCGCTGAGTGACGAAGGCCGTACCATTGTGGTGGTCCATCACGATCTGCGAACCGTCTCTGAATATTTTGACGAAGTTGTACTGCTGAACGTTCGCATTGTTACATCAGGTCCCGTGGCCACGACGTTCACCCCAGCTAATCTTCAGGCCACGTACGGGGGCCGACTGTCGATTCTCGATACCATGGCCGATGCTGTGCAGAAACAAGTGGAGACAGAGTAATGTGTCTTTCTGGGCGGAAATGGGGATGCGGGTACAACGTGAGGGACTCTGGCGGGACCCCGGTTGATTCATCACATCTCAAAGACGTGGCGGTCTGAGCGTATGTTGATCACTCAGACACAAATCGTACTTACCGGCACGTTGCTGCTTGGCATCGCTGCCGGGATGGTCGGCACGTTTGCCGTGCTGCGGCGTCGAGCACTCGCGGGCGACGTTGTCGCGCATGCAGCCCTGCCTGGCCTGTGTCTGGCGTTTCTGGCATTTCAGTCTCGTTCCATAATCGTGCTTTTGAGCGGTGCGTTGCTGAGCGGTCTGCTGGGAGCAGTGACGGTTTCGATGCTGAAACGATTTACGCGGCTCCGCGACGATGCTGTGCAGGGGATCGTGCTGAGCGTGTTCTACGGCGGTGGCATTGCCCTGACTCGTTCTATTCAGAATACCCACCGCAACGACTCCGGTGCGGATCTGGAGTCCTTCATCGTCGGACAGGCGGCGACAATGCTGAAAGGAGATGTTCAGCAGATTGCCGTCGTTGTTGCGGTCACCGTGATTATTGTGGTGATGCTGTTCAAGGAGCTGAAGCTGCTTAGCTTTGACGAACAATTCTGCCAGGTTCAGGGCTGGTCGGCGACAGGACTGGATGTGTTGCTGATGCTGTTGACTGCGGTCATAGTGGTTGTCGGTCTGCCGGCCGTCGGGGTCGTGCTGACTGCTGCGCTGCTCATCATTCCGCCTGCGGCCGCTCGATTCTGGAGCGACCGGCTTTCCCGAATGATGATGATTGCGTGCGTTATCGGCGGCATCTCCGGAGTCACCGGGACGCTGTTGAGCGCCCGTTATGACGGTCTGCCGACCGGGCCCTTGATCGTGCTGACATCAACCGCGATTTTTGTTCTGTCCTGGGTTCTTGCTCCTCACCGTGGACTGTTGTGGAAGTCACGTGAGGTGACAGACCTGGAATCATTTCTGCCGTGGGTCGAATCGGACGCTGCCGAACCCCCCGCGCCGACCACATCCGGATCGCCGGGTTCTGCCCAGGAGATCTCCTGATGGTTCAGACGTATTCCGAGAACGCAGTGCTGCCGGGTCGTGGTGTCCCGATTCCGTTTGACGGCCTGACAACGCAACTGGCAGAGATGCTGGAGCTTCCAGCAACGGACGTGCAGAACGCATTCTGGACGATGGCTGTAGGTGCACTGTGTGCTGTCTGCTGTTCACTGTCCGGTTGTTTTCTGGTGCTGCGTCGTATCAGTCTTCTGGGCGATGCACTGAGCCACTCGGTGCTTGCCGGTACGGCTGGAGTTTACCTGGTGACTGGCCGAGTCGATCCGGTTCCGATGTTGCTGGGAGCAATGGCCGCTGGAATGGTGACTGCTGTGATGACTCAGTTTGTTCACAAAGCTGCACAGCTGCCGGAAGATTCCAGTATTGGCATTGTCTTTACATCACTGTTTGCGTTCGGTGTGGTGGTTGTGTCGCAGGCAAAACACGTTCATCTGGATCTGGATTGTGTACTGTTCGGCGATCTTGCGTTTGCCGGAGTCAATCTGCATCCGGTATTTGGCTGGCTGGTGCCCGAGTCGTTTCGCAGCCTTGTTCCGACCCTGATGATCACGCTGCTGCTGCTGGCAGTCTTCTGGAAGGAACTTCGTCTGACTTCGTTTGACCCGACGCTGGCAGTTACACTGGGATTCAGCGCGACTGTCATGCACTATCTGCTGACAACAGTCGTGGCAATTGTCACGGTGTCAGCAATGGAAGTCGTTGGTCTGCTGGTCGTTGCTTTGTTGATCGTGCCGGCGGCGATCGCTCGTCTGCTGACCGATCGACTGTCCACCATGCTGGTGCTTTCCTGTCTGATTGGCATTTCCTGTACAACAATCGGCTATTTGCTGGCCTTGCGCTGGAATTCCTCGGCCGCCGGACTGACGGCGGTGGTCGCCGGCGCGGAACTGCTGATCGCCATCGTCGTGTCTCCCAGGAACGGCCTGTTGGGCAGACTGATACGAACGGCGCGACTACGCGTCCGAATCTGTGCAGAAGACGTGCTGGCCGGACTGTTTCGACGGCAGGAGCGTTCCGACGCGCCGGACGGTCTGGTGCAGGCATCGGTGTCAGAATGCTATGCACTGGCCGGCGGTGGAATCATGTCCATGGCAGCACTGCGGTGGCTGCTGTCGCGGCAGTTGCTGCAGCAGGCCGGTTCTGTCATGTCGCTGTCCGAAACCGGGCTTCGGTATGCACGGTCGATGGTCCGATCTCACCGTCTGTGGGAAGCGTACCTCAAGGAGAACTTCAATCTTCCGCCCGACCACCTGCACGATCCCGCCGAAGACATGGAACATTTCATTGGCCCGGGCGTACAGCAGCAAATTACCGAAGATCTGTCTCAGTCAGCCGAAGACCCGCATGGGCGGGCAATTCCGGATGTGAAGACGCAGGAGGTCAGCTGAGGCGAAGCGAGCCGAAGGGCAAGTAGTGTGTCACATCAGAATCTTCACCCCTTCCCGGATGACAGATGCTGCAATTACCGCCAGACTCTTCCTGTTGACTCAGGGTAGTGCTGCTCGTTTTCGCCGCAGGGCATGTCCGGTAATTCCCCGAATGGAAAGCACTCAAGTCATGATGCGACGACTTCGATCGGCAAGTCTGCTTCTCTGCGTGGCATTATTGAGCGGTGGCGCAGCGTCTTCGGCAGACGCACCAACGGTGCATATGGACGTTGCGTATGCTGCTGATCACCAGGCGCAGCGGCTGGACGCCTATCTTGCCAAATCTGACCGGCCGGTACCGGCAATGTTGTACATTCACGGCGGTGGATGGAGAGCCGGTTCGAAGAATCGTCTGCCGGGGTGGCTCACATCCGCTGTCAATGAAGGCTGGTTGTCCGTTATATCTGTTGAGTACCGATTCACTGATGTCGCTCCTCATCCCGCTCAGGTGAATGATTGCGTGCGAGCGATGCAGTTTGTCAGAAGCAGGGCGCAGCAATGGAATATCGACACTAACCGCATTGGCGTGACCGGTGGCTCTGCCGGGGCGCATCTGTCGTTATGGCTGGCTTTGCATGACGACACTGCAGACCCGTTATCGTCGGATCCGGTTCAACGACAGTCGTCGCGAGCCGCGTGCGCCGTCAGTTTCGCAGGTCCCACAGACTGGTCGCTGTTAGCCGAGATCGAACACAAACATCCGGCCTACCGACAGTTGCTGGGTTATGAGCCCGGCACACCTGCCCTGGAAATGTCGAGCGCTGCAAAAGCGGATGTGTCTCCGATTAGTTTCGTTACGAAGGATGACCCGCCCATTCTGCTGGTACACGGTGACAATGACGTTATCGTTCCCGTGCGGCATGCCAGCAAACTGCATGAACATCTGCAGGCTGCCGGGGGCAATGCAGAGCTCTTTGTCGTCAAGGGCGCCAATCATGCGGTTGCCGGAGCCGGTGGAAACGTCAGCCAGCGGGCCGTTGGGTTCGTTCGCAGGCACCTCAAAACTGATCAGGACGACAACCAATAGGCGTCCCGCATGGCATGAGACATACATTGCCGGAAGTAAACATGTTCTCTGACTTTCGGAACAGAATCACGCGGCTGCTGGTCGGCGAGTACCTGGGCCTGCTGCTCGTTCTGGCCCTGTTGGTTGCATTTTTTGGCGCGCAGACGCAGTACTTTCTTACCGTTCCTACTCTGACGGCCATCATAAATCAGATCCCGGCGCTGACGCTGGTTGCCGTTGGTATGACATTCGTACTGATTACCGGTGGCATCGATCTGGCAGTCGGGGCCGTGCTGGCATTCACTGCTTCGGTGCTGGGGGTGCTGATCGTCCAGCATGATGTTTCCATCTGGCTGGCTGTCCCGGCAGCCGTACTGGCTGGTGGCTGCTGCGGGCTGATCAGCGGCTCCGTAAGTGTCTGCGCCGGTCTACCGTCCTTCATCGTGAGTCTGGGAGTGTTGCAGATCACGCGTGGACTGGGCTACGTACTTACTGAGTCGACGTCTGTTTATCTGGATCAGTCCACGGGCATTCAGTTCATTGGCGGACGCATAGCCGACATTGGAGTCTCGCCGGCATTTCTGTTCGCCTTCGGTCTGGTGCTTGTTTCGCAGTTTGTACTGCATCGGACGTTGTTCGGCCGGTACTGCATGGCGATCGGATTCAATGAAACGGTTGTCCGCCTCAGCGGCGTGAACACGGCCTGGATACGAATCGGAGCGTTCGTCGTGTGCGGCGCTTTGGCCGGGGCTGCCGGCGTCGTAGAGACGTCTCGGCTGTCGACCGTCGATCCGAATGCTGCGATCGGATTTGAACTTTCAGCCATCGCAGCGGCCGTGATAGGCGGCACCAGTCTGATGGGTGGACGCGGGTCGATGATCAATACTTTTCTGGGTGTGCTGATCATCGCCGTTCTGCAAACCGGACTGATTCAGATGGGCGTCAGCGAAGGTGCGAAATACGTCACTACGGGCTGCGTCATCGTGGTGGCCGTTCTGCTGGATGCGTCTCGGGACAGGGTCAGCAGCCTGACGCAGCACTTCTTAGGTGATCGTTTTCGGCGGTGAGATGCAGTGTGTCACTTTCCGATACAGAAATTGCTGAAAATGTGGTCCAGGATGTCGTCGGTATAGACTTCACCCAGAATCACACGCAGCTGATGCAGAGCGTCGCGCAATTCCAGAGCAATCACTTCGTCTCCCGCGTTCGCTTTGGCTGTTGAAATTGCCGTTTGCATGGCGTGCGTCGCTCTGACAAGGCATTCGCGACACCGTACTGATGTGGATGACAGCAATTCCGGGCGAGACGATCGATCAGCGGCCAATTGTTGCTGAAGTTGCTCGATCAACCCCTGTATTCCATCCCCCGTGTGACCACTCACGCGGCAGCTGCTCGGACTCACGACGGTTGCTGCCCCGCCTTCGACGTTTCTCAGGTCACAACGAGTTACGATGTCCAGCAGATTGACGCCTGTGTCAGCGGCCTCTGCTCGCAGACGGACGTTTTCCAGGGTCCCGGACTCGTCCAGATCCGCAGCCGTACACCACAGAACCAGATCACTTACTGTCAACTGTTCCGAACTCAGATTACGCGCGCGCTCCATCACGAGATCCGCCGCTGTTTCCCATCCGGCTGTGTCAACAATTTCAACATCCATGCTGCCAATGCTGACCATACTGGTGAGATAGTCGCGCGTGGTTCCGGGGGTCGACGAAACGATTGCCCGTCGGGCGCCGACGAGCCGATTAAACAGAGTGCTCTTGCCCGCGTTCGGCAAACCGGCCAGCATGATTCTACGCCGGTATCCCGAGGGAAGTCGTGCCACAGAGTCGCCGGTCAACTGCTGCAGGCCGGTGATACACTCCGTCAGTCGGTCACAGATTTGCCGTCTTGTAATGAACTCGATATCTTCTTCCACAAAATCAAGACCGGCCTCCAGATCTCCCAGTAATGACAGAATCTCCAAACGCACGGCAACCAGTCTGGACGTAATTCCCCCGCCGAGCTGTGTTAAAGCGACCTGCAGTTCTTTGTGATCTGCGGCGTCGATTACTCCGAGGACCGCCTCTGCCTGCACCAGATCCACCTTTCCCGCCATAAAGGCCCGAAACGTGAATTCACCACGATTGGCTGAACGAGCGCCGCACGTAATGACTTGTTCCAGCGTTTCACCCAGTAAAGGTGGCGACCCAATAGTATGAAATTCGACCATCGGCTGTCCCGTGTAGCTGCGGGACGTCGGCCAGAGCATCAAAGCCGTCGGCAGCGGCGTGCTCAGCGACGGGATCACCAGCGTTCCGGCGATACGCACTGGCAGACGACTGTTCGGCCAGTCGGCAGCACTATCGTCCGCGCAAAACAACTGCTTGGCAATGCTGGCGGCGTCGCTGCCGCTGACTCGAATAATGCCTCGTTCCGCCGCGTCAGGCGGCGAAGCAATCGCAGCAATCGTATCCTGCAGGTCCAGCGGCATGTCGATGACAGTTGAGGAACGGGGGGGTCAACAAAGACGGTCAGGAGTCTGTATCCGCTGCAGGCACAGCATGCGGGGGGCCCCAGCAGTTCTCGAAAAGGAATCCTGTCCCCGATGACGTCGTCGCAACAGCGATCGCTCAGCGGCCTTTTTTCTTCCGGCTCTTGTTTTGTTTCTCTTTTGTTTTTTCCGCCTGCTTCTGTGCTGTTTCGGCGGCCTCCATTAACTTCTGGAAAAAGCCCTGTTTCTTCTCCGTTGCCGGTGCTTTAGCTTGCGCACCGTTCTTATTGGGTACGCCCCTGGCAGAACCGACATCCTTTACCGTGACGGACGGCTCGGTTGTGGCCTCTGTCGAGGTGCTTGTCTTTCCAAGCAGTGTTCGTTCAGCGATTCCCCACATACTGGAGGCGATGAAATACAGACACAGTCCTGCGGGCATGTGCCAGAACATGAACCCAAAGAATAATGTCATGAAGTTCATCATCTTCTGTTGCGCCGCCTGTTGTTCATCTGTCGGTGGCGGCATGAACAGCTTCTGCTGGATAAAGAACAACACGACCGTGATACACGGCAGCAGATTGAAGTCCTGTCCGAGAATCGGCAGTGCCGCCGGCATTCGAAACAGGGCGTCCGGTGCTGCCAGATTTTCAATCCACAGGAAGGGCGCCAACCGCAGATCGACAGCGGTATTCAGACACGTATACAAAGCGATAAAGATGGGAAACTGAAACAACAGCGGAAAACATCCGCCCAGCGGATTGATGTTGTGCTTGCGCCACAACTCCATCTGGGCTTTGGCCATCTTTTCCTTGTCTTCGCCATACTTCAGTTTCAGCTCGTTGATCTTCGGCTGAAGATCCTTCATCCTGGCAGCACTGATTGCCTGTTTGCGGGAGAGCGGGAACATACAGCCGCGAACCAGGACCGTCAGGCAGATGATTGCCAGTGCATAAGGCATTCCCCAGCTATAGAACCACGACAGCAGGCGGTGCATGCCGCGAGCGATGAATCCGAACCACGATCCGTAGTCCAGGACCTGATCGGCTTCCATTGGTTTTGGATCAAGCAGTTCGCTTCGCTTAGGTCCCACAAAGAAAGCATACTTGTGGACGAGGCTGTCACCCTTTGCGGGCAGACTCTGCGGCGATGATGCCATACGAAAACTGATATCGCTTTGATTGACGTCAATACGGTCCTGCTGCACCATCACAGGATATGTTCGATCGATCCACTTATTGGCAAGTCGCTCAGCTTCCGGACGGTCATCCAGCGGCGCAACCAGTCCCGCGAAAAACTGCACGTCGATACCGGCATAGCGAAATACGCCCGTCCACGAATCATTCGTTTTTAGTTTCTGGCGAATCTCGTCTTCAGAAATCCCCTGTCCGGCACCACGAGCAGCGTCGATGTGGGCTTCGTACAGCTTGTTCAGAGCTTTTGCGCCGAGTACGACGTCGTCTTCTTCACCGACAAACTCAATCTTGATGTCGCGATACTTGCGCGTGTGCTCAACATTTTCCAGCACGACTCCGACCGGACCCTGCAGTTCATACTCAAATGCCTGAGGCTTGGATGACAGATTGGTAACCTTTAGTTCCGTCTCGATCGTAAAGCCGGCAGCGTCTGTCAGAAACGCATCCCTCATTTGTTCCGCGGGAAAAGCAGTCATTTGCAGACGGAACGTTTTCTCGACACGTAGCGAATGGTCGGGTGCCTCAAATGAGAAGGTGGCACTGCGTTCATCCGCCGTCACCACTTCCCAGTCGATTGTTTCCAGCTTCAGTTGGTGTTTCGCGAGCTGTTCATCAATCGTGGTAATCGCTGTGGAAAACGTGCGGTCGTCGGTTGCGTTGTTCCCTACGACGACCAACTGTTTGTTTATGTCGGTCAATTCCGTAAATGCGGGATCGGACAGCTGAACCGATTCGATGGCGGCGCCTGCTGAATTCAGCCGGACTTCCAGTAAGAACCCACTTGTAGGATCCAGTGAACCGATCACCACACGTTCATTCGGAAAAACGGCCGGCCCCTTGTCCATTGCGACCGTTGGCGCTTCATTATCCTTTTCGGCGACCAGCGGATCGGCTGAGTCCGGGGTCTCGCTCCCATCTGTGTCAGATGTCGGATCAGCCGCATCGTTGTTTTCCACAACGGCCGGCACCGGCCGTTTTTCAGGCCTCGGAAATAATCTGGGAGCAATCAGCCCGTTGTACAGATATGTAAACGCGAAGAAGCAGACCAGAAATGTGACAAAACGTCGGTTGTCCATAAGACGATTTCGCGAAGTGATTTCGCTTGACCAGAGCGAATTCGCTCAGTTGTGCGCGCGGGGGACGTAAAAAACACGACGGCCATATGGCCGGACAAAACAGCTGTGATTCGCCGGGAACCATGAGTTCCTGGGTGAGAATTTGTCGAATGACGAGTCAGGAGAATACCGCCGGAAATTCCGTCCGTGAATCTTGACCTGCTTGGTTCCGGCAAATCAGCCGGGTTTTCCAGGAAATCGTCAGGCTAACCGCCAATGGCGACCAGTTGCTCGCGAAAAACAAGCCGTTTGACTCAGCTGCTGACGTGCGTTTGACGAACAGACAAAGCAGCAATAAGGTTCTCCGGGCCTGATGCTGTCGAGAACTGCTCCGGACGGAGCAGCAATTTGTCGCTGCCTTACCGCCCTTCCCGCAGGCGGTCACCCAGAAAGTTGTCCAGTTCGGGGGTGTTGTAAATCTTGTCGGCTGTCGTATCGATGTTGTAGTCAACGCGATGGAACGTCACCGTGTTTCCGTCAACGGTCACATAGGACGATCTGGAATCGTTATTCCGTGGCTGTCCGACGGACCCCACATTGATCATTACTTTCTGATTTCCAAGTTCGTACTTCGAATCAATTTCCTTGGGATCCAGAAACTCAAGTGTTTCCGTAAATACACCGGGAATATGAGTGTGTCCCTGAAAACAGTACTGTGGCACCAGGGCAAAGATTTTTTCCATCTTCACCTGGTTGTAAATGTCGTCGGGAAAGACGTATTCGTTTAACGGATTGCGAGCAGAACCGTGTACGTACATCGTCTTTTCGTCGTCGCTCAAGTGACGTCGATTGAGCTCTCCCAGAAACTCCCAGCGTGATTCAGCCTTGGGGCCTTTCGCTTTTTCAAGGACGGACCGCGTCCAGAAAATCGCTCGCTCTGCGCCCGCGTTGAATCCTTCCGGATCGAATAACGCCGCCTGATCGTGGTTTCCGAGCAGACACATGTCCAGGTCAATCACCCGATCGATGCATTCGCAGGGGTTCGGCCCATACCCGACAATGTCGCCCAGGCAGAACACTTCCTTGACGCCTTTCGATTCGATGTCCGCTAGGACCGCTTCAAGGGCTTCAAGGTTTCCGTGAATGTCACTAATGATCGCTCTCAAGTTCTCTTTCCTTCTGCAGAATTTTGCTGCAGACTCTCACGACGATGCTCAAGTCAGTCAGTTGATCGGAGGCGGCACGTCCACGGTATGTGGAGCGGTGCGAAAACGAAGCTGTGGGGTGGCGCTAATCCATTGAACGAATCATCCGCGTGGTTGCCCGATCCCGGCAGTCTCATTATTCGATCGACTATCAACGACTTTGTGTGAACCGTTCCACCGTGAATTCAATTTGGTCTCAGAAACCTATGGGCCGTGCAGGATCAGGACCCCATCATTCCGACTGAACATCCCGACCATTCCACATTACCGGACGATCACGACCTCTTCAATGAGTGTCAATCTGGGTAAGAGCGGTGGATTTTACGGAGGCTTTCCCGCCGGAACAACCGCACACTCTGTGCGGCCTTGTCATTCAGTCAAAAATGCTGTTTTTTGCCGGCAAAGCAGCTTGCTCGACGACATCCGGTAAGGCTCTGACCCGTTGCGGCTAGTTTAACGATGTGACCCAGGAAACCTGAGTGATCAGGTGATTGATCGAGGCGAACGATATGTGAGCGTTGGTGGCATAACGCGGGGTAGCGTTGGCGGGAAACGTCGCCAGAGTCGCGTCGCCAACAAGGAAGACGTTGAAGTCTTTCGACAGGTTTTCATAGCCCGCGGTCGTCCGGCAAAAACACATGTCGGTGGCATAACCGGTCAGCAGAATGTGGCGAATATCATGTCGCTGCAGAAATTTTTTCAGTGGATCGTAGCCTTCCACGTCAAAGATCAGCACGTCCTCCGGTTCCGCGGTGACGCTGCTGTGAACGGGAACAGGCAATTGCCAGAAGCCGGCGCCGTTGAAGTCGTTGTGTGCGGTGAGTCCCGGGAAGCTGCGGAAATAGTCAATGACCGGTGTTTGCTGAGACAGCTGGAACCTGGCGGGCAACGGTTTGCTGCTGTAGTCAAAAGCGTTGAGTTTTTCGGCCAGGAGTCGTTTTGCCGTGGTGCGTTCTTCCGGAGTCGGAGTATAGTCAAGCGTGCGATACAGCTTCTTGCGAATCGGATCCACGTTGCCGATCAGGCTGTACATGATGAACGGTACTTTGGGCCTCATTCGTTCGAGGAAGGGGTCAATCACTTTGCGTGTGTGTTTCCCCGCCAGATGATTTTTTTCCGGCGTGCAAAAGTCCGCGGCGCCCGCCGGATCCGGAGTTCGCCAGCCCTGACCATCGTCAATGCCCCACGGGTGGACCATGATCACCGCTGTGTGTCTGGAATTCAGGCGATTCGGCATTTCGATAATGCCCCGAGCGTTATATGAAAATCGCCATGCACGAACACTCAGGTCGGCGTCGTCATCGTCAACCAGCAACGGCGCTTCAAAACGCCCCACTTCGTTTATCGGTTCCACGAACTCGGGATAGTCGGCCAGTAACGGTTCAGCGTTTTGCAGTGGTACGAGCTTGTTCCGGTATACTCGAGGCTCGTCAGCCGCTGCCACCCGAAGTGAAATGACCAACAACAGGCATATCTGAACGGGTCGGCGACCGGTCAGACTGTGTACGGTTTGCGGGCTGTGGGTCGTTGGTGTTGATTTACCGTTCATCCCGTACTCCCGTTCAGTACATTCGTTCACGGTACGTGCGATGCAATGGTGCCGAGACTTACCAGTTCCGCGGCATCCGCAGCGCCTTCAACCAGATTGCAAATGTGATCCACAACTTCGAATCCTGGATCTTCCACGTACATGATGGAAGGATGGCACAGGAAGTCGAATACGCCGCCGTTGTCGATGGCCCAATTGATGCACTGTTCAATGGACTTCAGAAAGTATTCACGTTTCCACCGACTGGTCCGAAATGCCCCGACATCGCTGATGGGACTCATCGGGATTTCCACCAGGCCGGTGGGATACCGGTAGGGCTGAGCCGATTCCATGGCGTCCACGATAGAGCCGTAAACGTCCTTACCGGGCGGCTGCTGAGGCGCCCCATACTTATGCGCCGGATATCCGGAACTAACCCACTCGAAACCCTGCGACAACAGCAACTGCTGCAGGTCTTCGCGCCCGTTGAGAGCCGCATGAGAGCCGCCTGGACTGCGGAATCCGTCGGCCGTAATTCCCAGCCGCTGCTGCATCGCGGCGGACGCCAGGCGTATGTTTTCCTGAATGATGTCTTCCACAGACTTGCCGGCGACCAGCCACGGCGACCGCTGAAACCGGAACTGCACTTTTCGGACGTCCTTCGTCCAGATGTTGACGTGATCATAGGTGTGATTGCCGACCGGATGACCCATCTCGACAATCTGTCGCAGCCAGCTGACGTCCTGCTGTTCCAGGACACGACCAACACAGAAGAAATGGATCAGGCCGCTGCGGTCATGGACTCGTTTGGCGGCGTCCAGTGAATACTGTTTGGTCTGTTCGTTCAGATTTCCTTTCTGAAAATCCCACTCCATATTTTCTCTTGTGGGATACTGGCGGCTCATCTCCAGATCAAAGGTAATGGCAATCCGGGCCTTCTTTCGTGGATTTTGACGGACGGAGCCCAGCGCGGGAATCACGGCAAGCGACGCCCCAGCGGACGCCAGAAATGCACGCCGATTGCTTTCTGCGGAGTCGGTGACCGGGCAGGCGTTTCCTGACGGCATAGTCTTTCTCCGTGCAAGTACTTTTGATCGTGACAACCAAGTCTAGCGATCAGCGGAAGTGAGCCATAGCGCGCACGGAAAATACAGTGCGAACGGCATACGCCATGGCAATCCACGAGATTCCGCGAGGCGGGCGTGACCGATCTGCTTCAGGCTTCCACGGGTTCCATCAGCTCAATGGACTTGTCCAGTGACCGCACGATCGAAGGCACAAGAGCGTCGGCTTCGCTGGCGGGAATCTGACACGTTCCGGCCGCTGCATGACCGCCACCGCCGTGTTGCAGACAGAGTCCACCGATATCAACGGGATTAGTACGGCTGAGAATCGATTTACCCATGGCCAGAACTGTGGTGTCAGGCTGACGACTTCGGAGCAGGTGAATCGAAATGTTGCATTCCGGAAACAGGGCGTACACAAGAAATCGATTGCCGGAATAGATGATGTCTTCGTTACGATAATCCAGCACGACAACGTTGCCGAAGACGCCGGAACAGCGGGCCGTCTGTTCAAGAAATGCCTCGCGCTGAGAATTGTACAGCTCGATACGTTCACGCATGTCAGGCAAAGAGAGAATCTGATCAATGGAATGTGTTCGACAGTAGTCGACCAGCGCCATCATCAGCTGATAGTTGGAGATGCGGAAGTCGCGGAAACGCCCGAGGCCTGTTCTCGGGTCCATAATGAAGTTCAGCATCACCCAGTCCCTGGGGTCAAGGATTTCTTCCCGACTGAACCGAGCGGAATCGGCTTTGTCAACGGCTTCCATCATTGCATTGCTGATATTGGTGAACCGTTCAGCGCCACCGAAATAGCCGTAGACAACTCGCGCCGAAGAATCGGCGTCCGGATCCATGATGTAGTTCTGTCGAACGACACTGCCATTGCGAACAGCTTCGCTGCAATGGTGGTCGAAACACAAATGGCAGTCAGACACGTATGGCAGATTTGTGATGATGTCGCGTGACGTGACTTCAATCAGTCCGTCCTGCATGTCCTTGGGATGCACGAACGTGATGTCGTCCAGCATCTGAAGCTCTCGCAGAAGTGCGGCACACACCAGTCCATCGAAGTCACTGCGTGTGATCAGTCGGTAACGAAATTTATCGGTTGCCATGGTGAAGTTCCTTGTCCGCGACAGATCTCGGGTCAATTTGAGTTGATGTTCGGAACAGAATAATCAGCGGGTGCCGGGCTGGCTGAATGCGCGTAAGAACAGTGAGTTGGATATTGAGCGTGCGGAGGAAATTTACGGGTCAGCGTCCGACACTAAGAACCCTGTCCAGTGAGCATAAGTCAGGAATTCTTCCGGGTCCGCGATCCTGACGCCGTGGCGAAGTGTGTGGCGGAATTGCATCATTCGGCATCAAGTTAGTGCGATTCTGCCGGATTTGCGGGCGTGCTGAGTCGGCGTGATTCGGTCTGCTACCGTGGCAAAACAAGAACAGAGAAGACGATGCACCACACGCATGGGCAACCGTCGCCGCCATTTAGCACACTTGGCCCGGTTTTCTCAGCCACTGATTGGAGCCACGGGGCGAGCGTTGCAACAATGGGACCGGTGAACTTCCATTTCTGACAAAGACTTGATCATGAAATCCTTCTCTGTTCCTGCAGGTATGCTGATTTTGCTCACAGTGCTCAGCTCTGTGAATGCGGCGTCACCGAAGCCGAATATTCTGTTTATTGCGATTGATGACCAGAACGACTGGATCGGCTGCCTGGACGGTCATCCGCAGATTCAGACGCCGAACATCGACGCCCTTGCGGAACGCGGCACCGTTTTTCTGAATGCACACTGCCAGTCTCCCCTGTGCAATCCGTCCCGAACGAGTCTGATGACCGGGCGTCGGCCGTCATCAACCGGTGTGTACGGACTGGCTCCCTGGTTTCGAGACGTTGATGACCTGAAAGACATCGTGACGCTGCCGCAGCACCTGCGGAACAATGGATACACGGCCCTGACCACCGGAAAGATTTATCACGGTGGTTACGGTCGCCGGGCGAACAGAGACGACGAGTTCGATGTGATCGGCCCGCCTCCGGGTGTAGGCGTTCGGCCGCAGCAGAAACTGGTACAGACACCGGCTGCTCACCCGCTGGTTGACTGGGGGGTGTTTCCTCACAAAGACGAGGACAAGGGCGACTGGCGAGTCGCGTCGTGGGCCGTCGACGAACTGGGAAAACAACATGACAAGCCATTCTTTCTTTCTGTTGGATTCTTTCTGCCGCACGTCCCCTGTTACGCAACGCAGAAATGGTTCGATCTGTATCCTGAAGAAACGCTTCAGCTGCCGCCCTTTCGGGCGAACGACCGAGACGACACGCCGCGCTTCAGCTGGTATATGCACTGGAAACTGCCGGAACCACGCCACAAGTTTCTGATCGAAGCCAATCAGTGGAAGAACATCGTCCGGTCCTATCTTGCCTGCACCAGTTTTGTAGACAGTCAGGTCGGCCGTGTTCTGGAGGCCCTGAAAAGAAGCGGACAGGCAGATGATACCATCGTTGTTCTGTGGTCTGACCACGGCTGGCATCTTGGCGAAAAACTGATCACCGGCAAGAATACATTGTGGGATCGTTCTACTCGAGTTCCGCTGATTTTCGCAGGACCAGGAGTAGCGGCCGGCGGCCGCTGTGAGCAGCCAGCAGAGTTGCTTGACATGTATCCGACTCTGTCCGAGTTGTGTGGTTTGAACGCCCCCCGGGGGCTGGAGGGACACAGCCTGATGCCTCAGCTGAAAGACGCCGAGGCGAATCGTGACTGGCCTGCAATTACAACACACAACCATGATAATCACGGTATCCGCACAAGAGACTGGCGATACATTCACTATGCAGACGGCAGTGCAGAGTTGTATAACATGAGGGATGATCCGAACGAGTGGCAGAATCTGGCTGACGTTGCAGAATACGCGAAGATCGTTGAACAGCACCGCAAGTGGATTCCGGAAAGTCGTCAGCCTGTTCCGGGGAGTCGGCATCGAATTCTGCTATACCGAGCCGATGGCAGCGTGAACTGGGAGGGCGAAGAGGTTGCTGCGGATGACCCGATTCCTGAACTTGATTAGTGTGATGAAACGGGCGTGTTGTCTGACTGCGAGTTTTCCCGGCATGTCAGCATGTTCGTTCAATAAATACGATCGCCGTGCGGTAATTCACCAGCACCCGAATTGGGAACGCCCGTACTGACGGGTGGGCATTGTTTCGGGACAGAAAACGAATATTGGCACTGTAATCAGCGTCTGATTTTTTTTGAGCTTCGGCGTGCGAATTCTGAACCCTGCTGCCGAACGGCCAGTCAACTTACTCATTCTGAACTGCCGGATTCTTCCGGCCGCATCATGTCATGAAATTCAAAGTACCGGATGTTGACTTGCAGACTCTTGAATCGCTGCACAGTCCCTCGCTGGTTGTCTTCGCCGACCAGGTGAGAGCTAATATCGATCGGATGATCGTGACGGCAGGTTCTGTCGACAGGCTGAGGCCTCACTGCAAAACGCACAAGATGGCAGAAGTGGTACGGATCCTGCTGCAAAAAGGCGTGACACGACATAAAGCGGCAACCGTTGCCGAGGTCGAAATGCTGGCCGACGCAGGGGCCAAAGACATTTCCTTTGCTTACAACCCCGTCGGGCCCAATATCGCACGGGTTGTTGAACTGGTGCGAAAGTATCCTGACATCAAACTTTCCGTCACCACCGATCACCCTGCTCCGCTGCGTCAGCTGTCAGCGACACTTGCCGCTGCCGGCCTCTCGGTCGGCGTGATGCTGGATGTAGACGTGGGCCTGCACCGAACAGGAATCGCTGCGGATACAGATGGCGCTTTACAGCTGTATCAGGAGATTGAGCAACTTGACGGGCTGACTCCGGCCGGGTTTCATGTTTACGACGGTCACCAGCACCAGGAATCCCTGGATGAACGCAGGGCCGCAGTGCTGACAGAATGGCCGAAGGTCCTGGATTTGAAGACGCGGTGCGAACAGGCAGGTCTGTCTGTGCCGGAACTGCTGTGTGGCGGTACACCCACGTTTCCGGTTTATGCGGAACTGGATAATCCTGCGATCCTGATGAGCCCGGGCACAGGTATTTTTCACGATGTTGGATACGGCGGAAATTTCCCGGATCTGGACTTTGTTCCCGCCGCTGCTGTTGTTACTCGAGTGATCAGTCGGCCCACGTCGGACCGTGTGACTCTGGACCTTGGCAACAAGTCTGTCGCGGCTGATCCGCCGAAAGGTAAGCGAGTCTACTTTCCGGACCTGTCGACAGCGTCTCAGGTGATTCACAACGAAGAGCATCTGGTCCTGGAAACACCAGATGCCGAAAAATTCCAGCCCGGCGACGTCCTGCTGGGTATTCCTACGCACATCTGCCCGACCAGCGCACTGCATCAGGATGTCGCGGTGATTGATCGGGGACAGCTGGTCGGGTCGTGGGACGTAACGGCCAGAAACCGACGGATTACGATTTAGAGTATTTCCGAAGAACGCCGAACCGATTTTCAGCCTTGCTTAATTCTTTCAGCCGAACCACAGGAAGACCAATGCCTCCGACACGCCGACATTTTCTTTCCGCCGCTGCTGCGACAACGGCATACAGTCTTCTTCCGCTTTCGTCCTCATCAATTGTTGCTGCTGCCGATCCACCCGTGCGTAACGGGAAGCCGCTGCTGAAATTGAGTCTGGCTGCATACAGCTTCAACAAATTCTTTGCCCGCCGGGGAACTCCCGAGCAGATTGCCGCTGCAGAAATGACTTTGGAGAAATTCATCGACTACTGTGCCGAACAGGGTCTCGGTGCTGCTGAGTTGACGGGTTATTACTTTCCCCAGGAAGTGACGACGGAGTATCTGCTCAGTCTGCGGCAGCGGACTCACCGGCTGGGGCTGGATATCTCCGGTACGGCGATCGGCAACGACTTCTGTCTGGTGTCCGGGGAGGCTCGTGACAGACAACTGGCCGAGTGTCGTCGCTGGATCGACTACGCGGCCATCATGGGAGCTCCTGCGATTCGGATCTTTGCCGGAAAGGTGCCCCAAGGAGACAGCGAAGAAGCTGCCGTGGAACGGTGCGTAGACGGCATCAATCAAAGCCTGGATTATGCCGCGACCAGGGGTGTCTTTCTGGCGCTGGAAAATCATGGCGGCATTACTTCAACGCCCGAACAATTGCTGAAAATCGTTGATAGTGTCAAGTCATCACCGTGGTTCGGCGTGAATTTCGACAGCGGGAACTTTCGCACAGATGACCCGTATCGTGACCTGGAACGGATTGCTCCATATGCCGTAAATGCTCAGGTAAAGGTTATGCTGCATACGGCCGATCGAAAGCAGGCCTACCCTGCGGATCTGTCGAAAGTTATCCGCATTCTGCAGAACGCCAGTTACCGAGGTTATGTGGCCCTGGAATTCGAAGAACGGAATCCGTTCGAAGAGATTCCCAAAGTTCTGAAGCAGCTACGCGACCTGATCTGATGCGGGACGCCCAGCCTTCCGGTGCGAGCTGACGTTCGAATGCGCCCCGCCGATTTGAGGTGCTGTACAGCATCGCCCGTGACCTGGGCCGACAGCAATTTATAAGTAACGAACACGCTTTCTCACGTCCGTGTTGACGCTCTGGTACGGGGTTGAAAGATTTCCCGGGCTGAAAAGTTCTGCTCTGAGGAATTCAATGTCGTCGCGGCCAATCGCGTTCGTAAAGATCGGCTTCAGGTATTCTTCCCCGAATTCTGACGTCTGCATTCGGTGCGAGTCATACATTGACGGGTGAACACAGCGCGGGTGGATTTCGCCCCACTGATTTCGCAGCTTGTTCGCTGAAATGGAAGAAACGTCCAGGCCATTGGCGCGGCTATACTGCAGTGTGGCGACCGCATTGTTTTCGCCGTTGACCAGCAGCCGGACTGCTTTGCCGCCAAGCTGAGAAGCATGGAACCTGTCGAACAGGATTGGCCGTCCGCCCCGCTGCGTGTGCCCGACTTTACGTGTGAAATACGCCGCTGTGGCGGGTTCGTGACTTCGGGCGCGATTAAAGAATTCAGGCTCGATGCGGTCCTGCAAGATCTTCTGCAGCGCGTCCGCAGCCCCACTGTATCGTATGTTGCCCGCCGGATCATAGGTTGGTGTCGCTGCACCAAGGTCCCGACCATCTGCTGTTTTGGCGCCTTCACCGACCACAATCAGCACGTGGTGCTGCAGGTCATAGATCTGGCGCACTCGCTGTTCAAGCAGATCGAAGTCGACCGGCACTTCCGGGATCAGGATCACATCCGGCTGGCCATAGGCCGCACCGAGTGCGATGTAGCCGGACTGTCGGCCCATGACTTCCACAATTCCAATTCGCCGGTGACTTTCGGCAGTTGTGCGGAGCCGTCGAACACACTGGGCCACAACGAACACGGCTGTTGCATAGCCGGGAGTCGCATAGTTGATGATGTCTTCCAGATTCATGCGGTCGCGCGAGCGGATTCGAACATCCTCCGAACCCTCTCCGTCGTCGCCGGGGCGCCGCACCCATTCATTGGGCTCGCCCAGATAGTTGAGTCCCAGGTCGTTGTCGATCGTTTTGGGCGCCAACACACACTGAGTGAACTCTGCAATCGGCTGCATTCCGTTGATCGTGCCGTCGCCACCGATACAGATCAGGCCGTCCAGTTTCAGTCGGCCCAGGCTGTTCCTGACGATGTCAATTTTGTCAGAATCCGGATCGATGTACGTTCGCGATGATCCGATCAGTGTGCCGCCCAGACACGGGTCCAGTTCCGGAATACTGGTAAACAGTGGGTTCAGATGAACGTGCGGAACATCGTCTGTCAACAGGCCGGCATAACCTCTCAGCAGTCCGAAGACGTTGATGCCCAGGGCGTTCGCCTGTTCCACAGCCCCGTAAATTGTTGCGTTCAGCGCCGGCGTGTCACCTCCAGCGGTCAGAATTCCGATGCGTTTCATTGACCAGACCTGTTGACGATTGAGAGGACAGATTTTGACTCCGGAAACATTGTTGCAGAAAGTGAATTGCGGGGCATCCGGTGGCCGCAGGGCCGCGGTTACGGCCGGAAAAACGTGGATCCCGAAACTTTGATCCGGGAAGATGTCTGACCAGGGGCTCTGCAGTTTGAGAATTGTACGTAACCAGCGTCGTCGTGGTTTGAATTGCCCACATCCGCGAATACGATGTTGTGGTGCCGGAGTGCCGACCCCCGACCTGCCCCTTCCTCAATCTACCCCATCCGTTTGCAAAAAAAAGGAATCAACCTGTGAGCAATGTTGCCGAAGCAGCGAAGAAGAGTAAGGAACTGCTGGATCAGCAAACTCGGGAAATCGTGCAGTGGCACTTCGGCGATGACACGGGGAGTCAGTTCTGGCTGGAAAAGAAGAAGGAATTCAACTTCGACCCGTTGAAGGATGTGAACTGTTTTGACGATCTGAAGAAGTTTCCTTTGTTCGAAGACGACTGGCTGCGTGGTGGCCCGATGCGTCGCTGGGTCCCTCAGCCGTATCAGGATAAACCGATCTATGTCTTTGAGACCGGCGGTACGACGGGCGTGCCCAAGTCACGCGTGGTTGTCGAGGATCACTGGATTGATTACGAGATGTTCAGTGACACTCTGTCCGATGAAAATTTCCCTCGGGGAGCTAACTGGCTGATGCTGGGGCCTTCCGGGCCGCGTCGCCTGCGTCTGGCGATCGAGCATCTGGCACAGCATCGCGGTGGCATCAGTTTTTGCGTGGACCTGGACCCCCGCTGGGTGGTGAAGCTGCTGAAGAAGGGCAAAGTCGAAGAAGTCAAAGAGTACAGCAACCACGTCATCGACCAGGCAATGGCAATTATTGGCGCCGGGAACGAAATTCAGTGTATGTTCACAACGCCCAAGCTGCTGGAAGCTCTGGCGATGCGACTGCTGGATGAAGGCAGCAGCATCGAAGAAGCCGGCATCAAGGGGATCTTCTGTGGAGGAACGGAATTCACTCAGCAGTGGAATCGGTTTGCCTGCGAGGAACTGCTGGGTCCCAACGTCTTCATGACACCGACCTACGGTAACACGCTGATGGGACTGGCCTGCGGCAAGCCTTTTGATCCGGCAGATGATTACAAGGTGACATATTATGCTCCCCAGCCTCGGGCTGTCGTCGAGGTCGTCGACTTTGATGACCATACGAAGGTCGTTGACTACCACGCCACCGGTCGCGTCAAATTGTACACTTTGACCAAAGAGTTCTTCGTGCCGGGCTTTCTGGAACGCGACGAAGCGGAGCGTGAAGACCCTCACGAAAAATATCCGTGGGACGGCGTAAGTGGTGTTCGTCCGTATCATGTCTTTGCAAAGACGACCACAGTCGGCGTTTATTAGAACGGGCTGTGCGGTGCGACAGTTAACAACGCAGAGTGCCAGCCTGCAGACATTGACTGCGGGCCGATACCGACACGTTACATAGTCTGAACTTCACCGTGATTTAGCGACGCAGAACACGGATTGTCGCAGTGTGTGAGAGTACACACCATGCCTGCCTGACCTGAGAGTGGACTCAGCAACGTCTCTGGCCCCGGTACAGCCGTCGTTCAGATCAGCTGCTTTGGGCGGGTCTGACGTTTTTCCAGAGCCGCCCCGACGAATCCTTTGAAAAGTGGGTGTGGTCTGTTGGGCTGCGACTTGAATTCCGGGTGATACTGGACCGCCACGTACCATGAGTGGTCGTTCAATTCCACAACTTCCACCAGCGTTCCGTCGGGGCTGGTGCCGACCGGCGTCATTCCGGCATGAACGTATTGTTCCCGGTACCCCGGGTTGAACTCGTATCGATGCCGATGTCGTTCATTAATTTCTGATGTTCCGTATGCTGTCAGTGAGTGAGATCCTTCGGAAAGCAGGCAGGGCTGAGTACCCAGTCGCATTGTGCCGCCCTTATCTTCCACATCCGTCTGATCTTCCAGCAGACAGATCACCGGATGCTGAGTGTCGGCCTGGAATTCGCTGCTGTTGGCGTCGTCCAGTCCCATAACGTTGCGTGCGAATTCGATAACGGCACATTGCATGCCCAGACAGATGCCGAAGTACGGAATGTTGTTTTCTCGAGCGTACTGAACGGCCTGAATCTTGCCTTCGATGCCCCGCATGCCGAATCCGCCCGGAACCAGAATCCCGTCGACACCTTTCAGCAGACTTTCGGCTCCCTTGTTTTCCAGGTCTTCTGCTTCGACTCGTTTTGTGATGATTCTTGTCGAGTGGTGGAAGCCAGCGTGATCCAGAGACTCGTAGATCGATTTGTAGGCATCACAGTGATCAATGTACTTGCCGACAACGGCCACGGTCACTTCATGACGCGGGTTTCGGATTCGGTGGATCAGATCCCGATAGTCATCCAGTTGCAGCGGGCCGGCCTGCAGGTCCAGTTTTTCGATGATCAGTTCATCCAGTTTGTGTTCAACCAGCCCCATGGGCACTTCGTAGATCGAATATTCTTTATCGACCTCTTCGATCACTGCTCGTTTTTCGACATTGCAGAACAATGCAATCTTGTCCGTGTGTTCCGTGCCAATCGGACGTTCCGTACGACATACCAGAATGTCCGGCTGAATACCGATCGTTCGCAACTGTTGCACGCTGTGCTGTGTTGGTTTGGTTTTCGCCTCTCGTGCGGCCTTCAGATAAGGCACCAGCGTTAAGTGAATGAACAGACAGTTTTCTTTGCCGACATCCAGCGGAATCTGTCGGATCGCTTCCAGAAACGGCAGTCCTTCAATGTCTCCGATGGTTCCGCCAAGTTCTGTGATCACTACGTCAACATCAGGCGCGGCCAGTCGCCGAATGCTGTCTTTGATTTCATCGGTGATGTGCGGAACCACCTGAACTGTTCGGCCAAGGTATTCGCCGCGTCGCTCCTTGTTGATCACCGTTTGGTAGATCTGGCCGGTCGTGTAGTTGGAATCGCGATTCAGGATACTTGACGTAAATCGTTCGTAGTGTCCCAGGTCCAGGTCTGTCTCTGAGCCGTCGTCCAGAACGTAGACTTCGCCGTGCTGGTAGGGACTCATTGTGCCCGGATCGACGTTGATGTACGGATCCAGTTTCTGCATACGGACCGTCAGACCACGACGTTCCAGCAGCATGCCGATGGAGGCGGAGGTCAGTCCTTTGCCAAGTGAGCTTACGACGCCACCAGTGACGAAAATGTGCTGAGTCATGCTCTTTAAAGTCCTTTTTCTGCCGTTGTCCGGCCTGGTTACGGCAGCCGACTGGATCACCTCCTGGCGACTGCTGTCAGCCCCCGACAATTCCTCTGAAGCCCGGCTGGAATGCTGTTAGGGATGTGTGACGTTGCTCAGCCGGACTATTAAAGCGGATGCCTGCAACTCCTCAATACTTCGATGCCCCAATCCTCAATAAGTCCCGAAAATGACGCTCCGGTACGTGGCCGTCGGATGTGCGTCACCTCAAAAACTCTCGAATTATTCACAGCGCATAAAAAAGCCCCGGCAACACACCAGGTGAAGCGGGGCTTTTAGGTCCATTCGGCAGCTCACCCCGAATGGACGAATCAGATCTACTGTCCAGTGACTAAATTAGCGCCCGTAGCGCCCTGCGATTTCGGGCCTTGGTTTGCTGCTGGACATCTTGTACGTGTTACCGTGATGGCGATCTGATCCTCGTGAGTCGACAGCGTTTGCTGCGTCCATAAGTTCTGATGAGACGGCGTACGAAAGAGTCGAAAGACCCGCGATCGAGCCCAATACCAGAATCGTTCCTACCAGAATGATTTCTGAGGTGACGATGATTCCATCCTGTTGTTTCCACAGATTGATGAGCAGTCGTCGCATCGGAATTACTCCTGAAGCGTCCTGTAGCGCTTCGCCGGCTATGTTGTCTTTTGGCAACCCTACACCGCAGAATGGAATCTGAGGCGGAAATCTGTCGCCCGCACGTCTCTCCGACCGCTTATTGCTGTGAGATGTATCGGTCACAACGATTGCGGCGACATCAAACGCCGATCAGGTCTGCTGGTGGTCACCGGACCGGCAGAATGGTGAAGCTGTTGATTTGCAACAAAGAACGATTTGGAGCAGTGTCAACGTGTCTCAGGGCCTTGTCAGAACGTCGGGCCCCCCCGAAACACCTCAGCCGATGGTTTCCCCTGAAGTCTCTGTTCAAACCGCACCTCGAAGTTTAGGAAATCGACGACGATACAAGCCTGATTCTGGCACGTGAATCAGCCGTCTTCAGCAACTGGATTCCATTTCGCCGGCAGATCGAACAGCTTGAGCTCGTGCAGCGGCGGAACCTGGTCGTTGATGTGTCAGACACCAGGCTTGTTGACTACAGCGTGATTGCGAAGCTGGAGGAAATGGAACATGACTTCGAACAGGACGGTCTGCGTTTTGAGATTCGAGGTCTCGATTCCCTGCGGCCGTTGGCGGACAACGGCCATGCTGCCCGCAAGGGTGGCCTGGCCCGCATGCGCCGCCTGACCGTAGTCGCGGAGGCTCAACTTGAAGACTGGTTGCTCGACAACTTTGTGGAACTCGGAGCGACCGGTTATACCTCTTTTCCCTGTTCCGGTGCGTTCCGCAGCACTCTGCGGTCAGTCTGATGGTCCACATCGAAATCGTGATCTCGCGTGCGACATCAGAGAGTATCCTGGCCTTCCTTCGTATGAAAGTGCTTCCCGAACACGCGGTCACTGCCTGCGTCGAAAACGTGGACGTTGTCCGCCGTGATCACTTTTCTGTTTCACTCAACGAAAGACAGACCGTAAAGCCACGGTAGAGCAATGACCATCGCAGTTAAGGACGGCTGCGGCCTGCCTCAATAATGCTGGCAAGCTGCGACTTGAGTCGGGCAGCAATTTCCGGGTGATCGCTGATGACATTTGTTGTCTCTGTCGGATCGTCGTCGATATTGAACAACTGATATTGCGGAACTTTTGTATTCGCCAGCGATTGTTCGACGACTACGTTGCGAGCTGACTTTTTGTCGTAACGGTGCAGCTTCCACTTGTTTGATCGCAGCGCATACGTTCCGTTGTTTCCGTTGTTCTGCTGTACCAGATGGTCGCGGCCGGTGCCGGTAGTTTCACCCAGCAACGCACTCATTACGTTGAAGCTGTCAAGGCAACTTTCAGTCGGCAGAGACTGGCCGCTGAGGGCGGCGAGACTGCCCGCCAGATCGATGGTGCAAACAAGTTCATCACTCAGACCTGGCTTGATGCGTCCCTTCCAGCGAGTAATAAAGGGAGTCCGTGTGCCACCTTCGTAGACGCTGTATTTTCCACCCGAATATGGACCGGCTGCGCGGTGGCGCCCGATTTTTTCAATGGCGTCATCCTTGTAACCGTCGTCCAGTACGGGTCCGTTGTCTGAACAGAATACGACCAGCGTGTTTTCAGCAAGTTTCAGACGGTCGAGCGTTTTCGTCAATTCACCGACGCACCAGTCGAGCTCCACGATCGCGTCACCCCGGAAGCCCAGAGACGTCTTGCCCTGAAAACGTTCGTGGGGAATACGTGGTACGTGAATGTCGTGTGAGGAGAAGAACAGAAAGAACGGTTTGTCTCTGTGCTGTTCGATAAATTCAACGGATTTTTCAACCCACTTGTCTGCCAGATCTTCGTCACGGAAGCGAGCTGCGTGGCCGCCCGTGTAGAAGCCAATGCGGCTGATACCGTTGTGGATTGTCGAGTTGTGCCCGTGTGACCAGTCCATCTTCAGCGTGTCACGATGCGTTACGCCGGTTGGGTGGTCAGCCTTCGGCTTTTTTTTTCCGACCCACAGAGGGTCTGCCGGATCCAGATTGGGAACGCGATGATCGTGTACAAACACCTGCGGCACGCGATCATTGGTCGTTGGCAGAAGGAAGCATGTGTCGAATCCGATTTCCAGAGGTCCCGGTTTCAGCAACCCATTCCATTCCGGTCCGCCTGCTTCCCCCAGTCCCAGATGCCATTTTCCAACAACGCCGGTCGAATATCCGGCTCGCCTGAGAATCGAAGCGACGGTTTCCGTACCGGGCTTAATGATTGCCGGGGCATTGGGAGGAGCGATCCCCGTGCGTTCGCCACGGAATGCGTAGGTGCCGGTGAGCATGGAATAACGCGTTGGCGTGCAGGTCGACGCTGAACAATAGCCGCTCGTAAATCGCAGGCCTTCGCTGGCCAGCTGGTCGATGTGCGGCGTCTTCAGTGCTGTGGCGCCATAGCATGAGACATCACCGTAGCCCAGATCATCCGCCATGATAACAATGACGTTGGGTGTTTCTGCCGGGGACGGAATGTGTGTAAACAGCAGTGTCGTCGCCGTCAGGACCATGGTTTTGCCCCATGTCTGTGACCTGCCACGTGTGTATCCCTGCATAGAGCAGCATGCACAAGCCAGCAGTTTTGCAGCGGCCGACAGCGTTTGGTTGTGACCATGCCGTAGTTGTAAACGCGTTTTATTCATTATGTTTGATTCTTCTGGCGGACCAGGAAAGTGGGAAAACGGTCAGCACTGTCTCACCCGCTGCCCGCAGCAACGGCCTGGACGCTGGGGCCGACCTGACCGTATTGATGATCCGGGCCACCGTGACTCCGGTGATCCGGTCGGTCTGCTGCCTGCACTGTGGACGAATGGTCCAGCGGCGCTGTTGCTGACGCACCAATCTACGATTGCAGGCCGTCGGTGAACACTGGCAGCCAGTGACTTTGCGGCACATTTTCTGAATACCTCAGAGTCAGGTGGGCCGTAGACCTGACTTTAACCGTGGAACAGGTACCCGGAAACTGAAAGGTATAGCAGTGTATTCGTCGGGCTCCGGATCGCCGGATTTATGCGAGGTGACCGCCGCGTCCTGTGACGTTAGTTGTCGAACGACTTCTGATCTGAGCGGTTGTGTCGCTGGGGCGGTTCGTCGTGTCCGTCATGAAGTATGTTCTGCGTTTCAGGCCAGCCGTTCTTTAGAATCAGCACGGCGACGCTGCGACCATTCAACGGATAGGACTCTCCGGCGGAGTATGCCTTGTCGGTGAGTCTGTCGACGCTGGTATCGAACACCGGCACCCACCGCTCCGAAAGATTGTGCCGCGGCAGAATAAACGATTCAGCAACGGGTTGATTGCTGAGCAGCATCAGCAGTGTGTCGCCTGTAATTCGTTCACCGCGTTCATCGACTTCGTCGATCGATTCGCCGTTCAGCCGCACACCAATCGAATGTACGCACCCCGAATTCCACTCATCGTCAGTCAGTTCCTGTCCTGTTGCCGATAACCAGGCAATGTCCTTCACTCCGGCTCCGCGAATTTGACGGCCCTGAAAGAAATTGCGGCGTTTGAACACGGGCTGATCACGCCACAGGTGAATCACCTTCGTACAGAATTCCAGAAAATTCTGTTGTTCGTCGCCCAGATCCCAGTGCAGCCAGCTGATCTCGTTGTCCTGACAATAGGCATTATTGTTGCCGTGCTGGGTCTGACTCAGTTCATCCCCCCCGCGAATCATGGGTACACCCTGAGACAGCAGCAGTGTCGCGAACAGATTCTTTCTCTGCCGCAGCCTCAGCTTATTGATCGCGGCATCGGTGGTTTCGCCTTCCTGCCCGCAGTTCCAGCCGTTGTTGTGGCTTTCTCCATCGCGGTTGTCTTCCAGATTGGCCAGGTTCTTTTTTTCATGGTACGTCACCAGATCTTGCAGGCAGAAGCCGTCATGGGCGGTCACAAAGTTGATGCTGGCATGTGGCTGGCGACCGTTGTGTTTGTAAAGATCGCTGCTGCCCGTCAGACGGGTTGCAAACTCATTTACGGCACCGCCGTCACCCGCCCAGAAGCGGCGCATCGTATCGCGATATTTTCCGTTCCATTCGGACCAGCCATGAGGGAAATTGCCAACCTGATACCCGCCGCTGCCCAGATCCCACGGTTCCGCAATGAGTTTGATTTCAGATAACACCGGATCCTGCAGAATGATGTCAAAAAATGCACTCAGCTTGTCGACGTCATGAAGTTCCCGAGCCAGCGCGCTGCACAGGTCAAAGCGAAATCCGTCGACGTGCATTTCCTGGACCCAGTACCTCAGGCTGTCCATAATCAGCTGAAGGACCCGTGGCGACTGCATATTCAGAGTATTGCCGCAGCCGGTGAAGTCCTGATACTGCCGTTTGTTGTGTGGCATCAGCCGATAGTATGACGCATTGTCGATTCCGCGCAGTGACAGTGTCGGCCCGAACTCGTTGCCTTCGCCCGTGTGGTTATAGACGACGTCAAGAATCACTTCGATATCAGCTGCGTGCAGCTGTCTGATCATCTGCTTGAACTCGTTAACCACTGCCTGCGGTTCTGTCACCGATGAATAGCGCGAGTCCGGAGAGAAAAACGACAGAGTGTTGTAGCCCCAGTAGTTGACCAGTCCGTTGTTGGTGAGGTGACGATCATCCACGTGATAGTGCACGGGCATCAGTTCGACCGCCGTGACTCCCAGTTTTCTGAAATGGTCGATGGCGGCGTCTGACCCAAGTCCGGAATACGTGCCGCGAATGTCTTCCGGCACGTCTGGATGCAGTTGGGTAAAACCCTTGACATGCATTTCGTAAATCAGGGTCTTGTGCCACGGCGTGCACGGATGCCGGTCATCACCCCAGTCGAAATCGGAATCGACAACAACACCAAGAGGGGCGAACGCGGCGTTATCCAGTTCGTTGAATGAGGAATCATCGTTCCGACTGTTGTTTCCAACGTTGAATCCGAACATTGCGTCTGACCATTTGATTCCGCGTCCGACGGCACGGGTGTACGGATCCAGCAGGACCTTGTTCGGATTGAAACGAAGCCCTGTGTGGGGGGCGAACGGGCCGTGAACGCGAATGCCGTACAGCTGACCGGGTCGCAGATCGGGGAAATATCCGTGCCAGGCAAGATGTGTGCACTCCGTCAGTCGGACTCGGTGCGTTTCTGTCTGATTCGAAGCCGAATCAAACAGACACAATTCCACGCTGGTTGCGTGCTCCGAAAACACGGCGATATTGACGCCCTGACCATCCCATGTGGCGCCCAGCGGGTAGGGTTGGCCTGGCCACTGACGAATCGCTTCGGAACTCGGTTTTGCTGTTTCTTTTGGCAATGTATCCAACATCCAGTCAACATCTTTGTTTTCGACGCTAATTTACCGGAAAGCCACCCGTTCTGATATCAATTGTGCCAATAAGCAGTGGCGCGGCCGACACAAACCATGAGAAATCAGATGACGATGGAAAGGCCAAATTACCTCCGGGGGTGTGCTTCATCGGCCGGAAACAGGACTGAACGTGCGTATTTAAAGGAATTTAGTGTCTGACACGGTTGTCGCGGTGGCGTAAACTGGATGGTTTTCTCCTGCGATTTCCCAGTCCGCGGTCGCAACGTCCGATATTATGAGGCGAGGACATGCCGTGGCGGCCCACTTTACTTCACGCGAGATACCACAAATCGTTCCGGACACACACTTTCTGTTTGACTCCGTTTTCCCTCGGGCCGTATAACGTAACGCTACCACCCAGCCCTTCTTAGCCATTCCATGCGAACAGCTTTCCCCAAAATTGCCACCATTCTCCTGGCCATCAGTTCTGTGGCATTCATGGGGATGTCAGTAGCTGCCTATTTCGGCCGGCCGAATCCCATCGTAGAGATGGGTTCCGAGGTCGTAGCGGACTATAAGTTCGAGTCCGCGAATACTGCTGAGGGGACGTCGTGGACGGTCACACCGAACACCGGAACAGATCGGACAGCGAAGCAGCACCCCACTGCCTATGCGGCGTTGCTGGATACATATAACAGTAAGACAAGTCGGATGGAGGCAGAGTCCGCTACCATGGAGGACCGGACAGAAACGATCATCGCCGCATTCAATACCATTGATAAGCAGCAGAAACAGGACATTGAAGCACTGAATCAGCGCATTGTTGTTCTGACTCAGGATGCGGAAGCCAAACATTCGGCTCAAATGCAAAAGTCACAGGAGCTCCAGGGGTTGTCTGTCGAAACGAAAGTGCTTCGTGACGAGACTACCAGACGTCGCCAGGACGTCATTCGACTGCAGAACGAACTGGAAGAATTGAAGACCGATCGATTTCGCCTGGTAGAACTTCGTCGTGTTCTGACAGATCGGCTGCTTCGGTTCCAGCTGGAAAACGAGGCTCTGGAAAATCGATTCCAGCAAATGAAGAAACTGACGGACCAGTAGTCCGGTTTCACTCACACAACATTTCGAAACGATGATCTGGAGAGTGCTCGATGAATAACGTCGTCGGCAAAATGTTGATCGTAATGCAACTTGTGTTCAGCGTGCTGTTCATGTGCTTTGCGGGAGCGGTATACACGTTCCAGGGCCAGTGGCGCACAAAAGCACGGGACCTGCAGGGCATTGTCGATGAGCAAAGTCTGCAGATAGACGATGCTGTTGCCGCCCGAAACCGCGAAAAGATGGACCTGGAAGCCACGCTGGAAACTGCGGAAACTGACCGCGACAACTACCGGGCTCAACTGCAGGCGGCAGAGAATCAGGCAACACAGGATCAGGCGTTGCTGGCGGCCGCGGCTCTGGAACGTGACAAAGCGCTGGCGGATTCAGAAGTTGCGACTGCGGAAGCCGCTGCCCGTATTGTAGAAGCCAATGCCTTGAATAAGGAAGTGCGAAGTCAGCAACTGCGAATCTCAGCACTGGTGTCTGACATTCAGGGTGTGGAGAACGACCTGCTTGACAAGACGGGAAAACTGGCTTCGGCTGTGGAAATCGAAGAACAGCACCTCAGCGAACTGGGGCGTCTGAAGGACCTGCTTCGTCTGAACGATATTGATCCGGGTCAGATGGTTGTGGGGGCTGTGCCCGCACAGGTGGAGAAAGTCGACGGTAAGATCCGGGGGACACGACGGAACAAGGCGCGTACGGCAGAATTGGCAGAGATCAGTATTGGCAGCGACGACAAAGTTTATGCAAATCAGCTGCTGACTGTATATCGCAAGGACAAGTATATCTGTACCGCCCGTGTCGTGGAAGTTTATCCCGACGTGGCGATCTGTCTCGTAATCGAAAAGACCCGTCAGGGCAACATTCAGGAAGGCGACGATGTCACCACCAAACTCTGATCCAACTGTCTACGACGGCTTGATGTTTGTTTCACTGGCGGCGGTAATCGTGGGTATCGTTTTTCTGGTGATGACACTGGGGCAATACGGCTGGACCGGTCCGTAGCAGCCACCGTCCTGGAATTCCGCCCATGAACAAGCCCGACACGTTCAACGTGCCGGGCTCCTGTGTGCGCCGCGTCCTGAGTTTATTCTTCTCTGACCAGATACAGAATTCGGCCGCAGGCTCGACACAGCAGGAACTCGCTCATGTTCATCCGCACGAGATCCTGAGACGTTGCACCGGTATTGCAGGCGGTACAGAACCCGCCTTCCACCAGTGCCATGGCAGCGGGACCCATTGCGGCACGCAGTCGCTGGTATGTAGTCCGCGATTCTCCCGTCGGAATGACCGCATCTGCCTCTGCAATTTCAGTGGTCAGTCGTTCTATTTCGCTCTTCAGGCCTGGCTCAATCGATCTGACGCGGGTGGCGATGTCCGCCATTTTCTGTTTCAGCTCGGACACTTCATTCGTACGGCGTTTCAGTTCTTCGTCGGCTTCATCAACCTGACTCAGCAGACTCAAAATCTGATCCTCAAGTTCTTCATCGGCCGACTTGGCGGATGCCATCTGAGCCTGAATAATGTCGTATTCCTTATTGGAACTTGCTTCGTTCAGACGCAGTGTGAGTTTAGAAACTTCCGCCTCGCGGCTTTTTAAATTCAGAGAATTCTGATCGACGGTTTTTTTCAGCAGCTGGATCTGTTCCTTCTGATCCATGCACGACTGTTCCGCCGCCGCGACTTTTTTTTCTGCAACAGCAATTCTTCCGGGACCATGGGCAAGCGTCTGCTCGGCGTCGTCAAGTTGCTGCAACAGCCCGTGCAGATGATGATACTCGTGAGACGTGCTGGTGGTCATGAACAGTTGCTCCGAACCGAATATTGCAGGAATTGGTCGCTAAATTGATTGTGGCCGATCAGAAAAAGCGGCCGATTCGTCAATGACAGGAATGCTGATTCTATGAAGCCCTGCCGCGATTCTCTACAAAGAAGGCCATGTTAAAGTCTTTTGGAAAAACAACCATCTGTTTTGCGCACATCTTCGTGACGTTCGGCTGATGTGGATCGACTGCTTCTAAGCATCATGTGCTCGGGCTGAGGGCATGTCCTCAGTTATGGCGTACTTTTGGCCACTGTGACAGCAGCTGATTCGAGTGACCGAGCGGAACTGTCAGGACCGATCGAGAAATGACCGATATGAGCCCTGGAAAAGTCTTTCTGGTAGGAGCCGGCCCGGGCGACCCAGGGCTGTTGACGATGCGGGGCCGGGACGTGCTGGCCCGCGCGGATCTTGTGTTGTACGACGGATTAGCCAATCCGCTTTTGCTGCGTCTGGCCGATTGTCCCTGCGAAAGAACGGCTCGAACTCAGGTCGGTGGCGGCCGCATTGTGCTGCAACAGGAAATTAACGAACGTCTGATCAGGGAGGCCCACAGCGGAAAAGATGTCGTTCGCCTGAAAGGCGGAGACCCGTTCATCTTCGGCCGTGGCAGTGAAGAGGTGGCGGCACTGGAAGCTGCAGGCATTCCATTCGAAGTCATTCCGGGAATTACGGCCGCCACTGCCGCCGGTGAATACGCCGGATTTTCGTTTACCCATCGAGACATCGCCTCAGCTGTCGCGTTTGTGACGGGGCATGAAGATCCGTCACGTGACGCACCCCGACTCGACTACGCTGCACTGGCATCGTTCCCCGGAACGCTTGTGTTCTACATGGGGCTGGGTCGCGTTCAGGATATCTGCTCACAACTCATCCGCGAAGGAAAACCCGGCCATACGTCAGCAGCGGTTGTCTGCCAGGCATCGCTGCCGCAGCAGCAGGTTGTTATCTCCACGCTGTCCGAATTGCCCACTGTTGTGACCGCATCCGGTCTGCGGCCGCCTTCCCTGATTGTCGTGGGCGAATGCGTTGACCTGCGCCCCACGTGTTCCTGGTTCGAACAGGGGCCGCTGTTCGGGCAAAGCGTGGGCATCACACGACCGAATCACCAGAGTGACGATATCGCCGGCAGAATCGTCACCTTGTCCGGCCAGCCTGTCATAATGCCCCTGATCGAAATCCGTGCCATCGACGAAGAACAGGCTGCCATGGTGGATGAGGTTCTGGCCCGGCTGGACGACTACCAGTGGCTGGTCTTTACGAGCGTTAACGGAGTGGCAGCTTTTTTTGATCGCCTGTGGCAGACGGGTCGCGACGTGCGACGAATCGGCCAGTTGCAGATTGCGGCCACTGGTTCTGCGACGGCCGCAGCACTGGAAACCCGCGGCCTGCGAGCCGATATCGTCCCGGGGTCCTTTCGCGCGGAAGAGCTGGCACAATCGCTGAGTTCGCATGTGAACGGACAGCGCGTGCTGTGGGCCAGGGCCAGCCGCGGCCGTGATGTTCTGCCTCGAACGCTCACGACGGCGGGGGCAATCGTCGATGAGGTGGTTGTTTACGGCAATGACGATGTCGAACAATTCGACGCCCTGGTCCTCGATCGGATTCGTTCAGGTTCGCTGGACTGGGTGGGGCTTAGCAGTCCGTCCATCGCCCGACAGTTCGCGAAGCTGTTAGCTGCACACGAGATTGCTGTGTCAACACTGCGCACGAAGATCGCCACGATCAGTCCTGTAACGAGTCATGCCGCGACAGAAGCGGGTCTGCCTGTCGCCGTCGAAGCCGCAACCTATACGTGGGACGGCATTATTGATGCGATTGTGGAATCAGGGCAGCACGTTGCTGACTAAAGATGCACAGGGATAAACCGTTCGAATTCACCAGCTGCCGGAGTTGGTGATTCCAGCCACGGAACCTCCTCACCGTTAGCAGAATACTGTTGAATAGCGGCTTTGAATTGTCGGACGATTGTCTTCAATATGTCACGTTCTGACGGCCCGGATACGACAATTCCGTCAAGGTTGGCGACTCGCCCCGATAGCTGGCCATCGCCGATTCTTGCAAGAATCACGTGACAGCTGAAGACGGGGACGGGGTTGCAGTCGCTTTCCGAAATCAGGGGCAGTGGACTGGGGTCTTTTTCCACGAGTTAATTTCCGTTTGCGGCGATCAGCGTGAGGTGAACAGTCAGATCCGGACGATCGATTGCGGTTTTGTGAGGCTATGCCCGTGCTGAACTGAAATCTGGGTGATCGTTATCAGGTCTGCCGGCAATCTGCTTGAACAGGGGGACATTTCGGTAGAATAACGAATCGTGTCCACTGCGGTCTATACAATCAGCGAGGCCCGGACGTTTCAGAAACGTTCGCTCATTTAACCTTTACTCCTTTCAATTCGCCAGGCGAAGCCATCATGCGAACGTTATTACTGTGTCTGTCACTGCCGCTGTTGTTTCCCTGTTGTCTGCAGGCCGCTGATGCAGATCTGGCCCGAATGCGCGAAAAGGCGGTTGGCTTCCTGCGACTTACGCAAAACACGGATGGGTCGTGGACTGAGGACAGAATGGTTGGTGTCACGGGGCTGGTCACCACGTCCTTGCTGCGGTCCGGATATCCAGCAGAAGACCCCCTGGTGGCAGCGGGGCTCAGGAATCTGCTACGCCACCATCAGGCTGACGGCGGATTCTACGCGGAAGGCAGCCTGCATCGAAACTACGAAACCTGTATCACAGTGCTTGCTCTGTCGGCCGCCAACGACGGTGGGCAGTACGACGAACATATCGAAAAGGCGCAGGGGTTTCTGAAGGGACTTCAGTGGGACGAAGGAGAAGGCATCGAATCCTCAGACCCCGCCTTTGGTGGTGGAGGTTATGGCAGCCATCAGCGTCCCGATCTCTCCAACACTCAGTTCATGCTGGAAGCCTTCAAGAAATCGGGAATGAAAAAAGATGACCCTGCCATGCAGAGAATTCTGGTGTTCCTGTCGCGAACGCAGAACCTGGAAGGTCTGGGCAACGACACCGTCTTTGCAGGCAAGATTGGCGACGGCGGATTCTATTACACACCTGCGGCGGGCGGAGATTCCAAGGCCGGTGTTACCGAAAACGGTGGCCTGCGATCGTACGGCAGCATGACTTACGCCGGATTGAAAAGTCTGATCTACGCCGGACTGGATAAGAAGGACAAACGTGTCCAGGCCGCTACGGACTGGATTCGAAAGAACTATACACTTGCCGAAAACCCCGGTATGGGCCGGCAGGGCCTGTACTACTACTTCCATACGTTTGCAAAAACGATGGATGTGATCGATCAGGATAGTTTTCAGGACGCGGCGGGCAACCCTCATGACTGGAAATCCGAATTGACGGAACGACTGGCCGGGCTGCAGCAGCCCAACGGAAAATGGACCAATCCAGCAGACCGCTGGTATGAAGGTGATCCGAATCTGGTGACGGCATATTGCCTGATGGCCTTGAGCTACTGCGAATAATTCGAAGCCGCACCTGATGGGCGAAAGACAGAAATGCCGGTTTTCGATTTTCGATTTACCGTTGATGCGCCGGTGGACGCTGTGTCAGCCTTCCATTTCGAATCCGGAATCCTGAAGACTCTGACGCCCCCACTGATGATTCTGCAGGTGCACCGTTTCGAACCGCTGGGTGAGGGTTCTGTCAGTGATTTTACGATGTGGATGGGACTGATTCCGATTCGGTGGAAGGCCGTCCATGCCAACGTATCCGCTTCCGGATTTACGGACACACAGGTGACAGGTCCGATGCATTCGTGGACTCACACTCATTCATTTGTCACCACTTGCGAAAACACAACAGAAGTTCACGAACACATCGAATATGAACATTCGAGCGGCCTGCGCGGCCTTCGGTCTCGAATATTGTTTTCCTCGATTGGCCTGCTGGCACTATTCACAATGCGGAAGGTGATCACTCGTCGAGAAGTAAACCGCCGTATGGAACAAGGTGGCCCGCAGAAGTGAACCGGCAGCAGACGATACCAGTTCGGGCGGACCAGGTTCGCGAAGAGTCATTGCGACGCGGTGCTATTCCGCAGCGATCAGAATACGGTTTTCGACCCTCCGTACTCCCGGGCGGAGCCGAATCAGATTCGCTGCCAGCCGCCGAGCAGCCGGATTGTTGACGGCTCCGTCAAGCACGGCGACACCCACGCCGGAAACACTGACCGAGACATCGCGAAACTCCGGACGTTGCAGAGCAACGCGATTGATCGCGAACCCGGAAGCAGGCACCAGACCGGCCCCGGCATTTGGCGATGGGTAACTAAAAGCGATTCTCAGGGTTGTTGGAATGCTGCGTGGCGTCCCGGTTTGCTGATTTCCGCCCGTTGGGACGCTGGCTTCTGCCAAAGCTCGAAATAAGCGATTGGCTCCGTCGTCCGTCGCCACTGCACCGCCGACAAAGTTGCCCGTCTGGTTGCTGCCGATGAACGTTTCTGTGGTGTTACCGCCTGCAACACCCCCGCCCTGACCACCACCGTCCAAGCCCGCAGTTGTGCGTCCGCCCACTCCGCTGGTTGTACCGCCGCTGGCAGTTGCTGATCCCTGGGCCGCAGTATTGCCGCCACCTGTCGCTGCCTGACCCCCACCGATCTGACCCAGCTGGGCCATTGCCTTACCGGAAAACATGACGGCCGCCAGAAATGTGAGGTGAAGAGATAAGTGTCTTGTCTGCACGGGGTTCTATCCTTTGCTTAGAGCCGTCAGTTCTGGCAGGCACGTGAACGGGACAATCCATCATATCCGCACCAAGGCGTCCACTGCATCGAATATCGCAATTTTCACCAGTTCGATCCTGACGAAACGGCGAGAACAGCTTCAGCCAGTCGGAGATTCGCACCGTCGGTCACTGAAATCGTTTCAGCTGGTGCAGAGGGCATAGCAAGTTTATTGTTTGACCGACGTGGACCTGATTTGAGCAGGCTGTCGATGAGGGGGTCTGCTCCGGTGGTTCCGACAGTTCTGGCCAGGCGGTTTTCCGATCGTTCATGCGTGACAGATCTGCCACTGAGGACAACTGGTCCGGGATCCTGGTCATGCACGTGGCTCCACTGTAAACTGACGGTCTGAACCGTGCCGGACGTCCATCAACGAACTATTTCGCGAATCCATCAATGGGAACAGGTGAGACCGCCGCTCTGGCCGCAGCGGCATTCTGGGCTGCTGCCAGTCTGTTGTACGGAAAAACGAATCTTTCTGCATGGGGTATGAACCTCGGCAAGAACGTGCTTGCCAGTCTGATCCTGTTAACGCAGCTGTACATTATGTCTTCGCTTAGTGGCTCAGACGTGTTGCAGGCAGATTTGTGGGCATGGTCATGGCTCGGCCTGAGTGGTGTGGTTGGCATCATGATGGGCGACACGTGCTATTTTCGCAGTCTTCAGATTCTGGGTCCGCGAAAAGCACTTATTGTATCCACGACTGCTCCGGTTTTTGCAGCGGTCCTGGGCTACGTGCTGCTTGACGAATCCGTCACTGTCACGGTTGCCGCCGGCATGTTCGTGACAACCGGCGCGGTGGCCTGGGTTGTGTCCGACGGACGTTCTGTCGATGAAGCTCCTGGACTTTTTCCCGGTTCGCCTCGTGCAGGAATAGCCGCCGGGATTCTGGGTGCAATTTGTCAGGCGGTTGGAGCCGTCTGTTCGAAGATCGGCATGCAGGAGTGTGATCCCGTCGAAGCGTCATTGATTCGTCTGTCTGTCTCGGCTGTCGGTGCGCTTGTCATCGTTGCCGCTCTGGGGCAATTGAAGTCTGTCACGACCAGACTTGCAGACTTAAGCGTGCTGCGGCGGTTTGTGCCTGCCGTGATTGTCGGGACGTGGCTGGGAATCTGGCTGAGCCAGGTGGCTTTCAAACACGCGTCCGTGTCTGTTGCCGTCACTCTGCTGGCCACCACTCCGTTGTTTGCAATTCCGCTGGTGCGGATTTTTTATGGCCACCGTGTGTCCGGCATTGCTGTGGTTGGCACGATTTTGGCGATTGTCGGCGTTTACCTGGTGGTGTCGTGACGCTTCACATACGGGACGATTGAGCCAGGACCCGTCTTTCCACAAAAATCATGGCAACAAGTCAACGTATGCTGATAGTCTGGAGTCATCTGACCGGCATAAAGATGAGATAACTCCGACCGGCCGGCTTGTTGATGTTCTGTTTTCGTGCTCCCAGAGAGTCAAAATGCTGACGTTCATTCGCCTCATCGTTTTACTGCTGGTCCCTGCAGTTTCCATAGCAGCAGATCAGTCGTCGGACCAGAATGTGGGCTTGCGCAAGAACGTTCCGAGCGTCTGGGCGTTACAGCATGCGACGGTTGTGGTGCGTCCCGGAGAAGTGGTCAACGATATGACCGTCGTTGTTCGCGACGGCAAGATCAGCTCAGTAACAGCAGCGGGTACACCGCCGGCTGATGCACGTTTGGTCGATCTGCAGGGTAAAACCGTTTACGCCGGGTTCATCGATGCGTATTCGGAGGTCAGACTGTCTGCGGACCACCTTAGTCGGGCGGCTCGCCATTGGAATACAAACGTCACCCCACAGCTGTCGGTCGCAGAGCAGCCGGGTGGCAGCTCGGAAAATGAAGAACTTCGAAAGCAGGGTGTCGTGGCTCAGCTGCGTGCACCGTCGACCGGAATCGTCAGAGGCCGAAGCGCACTTGTGGCGACGGGGTCGGGTGATCCAGGTCATTCAATTCTCAGGGGCGATGTGGCGCAGCATCTTGAACTGACCGTGGCCAAACGAGACAAAGAGAATTACCCCGGGTCGCCCATGGGGGCGGTAGCCCTTGCACGACAAGCGGCCTACGACGCTCAATGGTACCGCGATGTGTGGAATGTGGCGAATGTTCATCCGGAACTGCCACGCCCCGAACACAACGACGCTCTTGGTGCACTGAAGCCGGTCCTGAACGGCAGGCAGCCTGTTATTGTGGGAACATCGAATGAGCTGTTTTTTCTTAGGGCAGATCGCTTTGCCAGAGAATTCGGACTGAATCTGATCATTCGCGGCAGCGGACATGAATATCGTCGCCTGAATGAACTTGCTGCTACCGGTCGCACTGTGATCCTGCCTTTGAATTTCTCACAGCCGCCAAATGTCAGTACGGCCGAAGTCGCGGTAAACGTGACTCTGGAATCACTTCTGCACTGGGACATGGCGCCGGAAAATCCGGCTCGTGTGGCTGCTGCCGGAATGGACTTTGCATTCACAAGCGACAGGTTGTCTTCAACCCGTGACTTTCTCAAACACCTGCGCAAAGCAGTCGCCAGAGGACTGGCTGCAGATGCAGCGCTGGAAGGTCTGACCCTGACACCGGCCACCCTGTTTGGCGTTGCCGACCAGCTGGGCACGATTGAAGCTGGCAAGCTGGCCAGCTTTGTGATTGCAGACGGAGATGTTTTCGACCAGAAAACAAAGGTCGTGGAAACGTGGGTGGCAGGCGAACGCTTTGAACATTCGCCACGGCCACGTACAGATCTGACCGGCATGTACGAAGTCCAACTGCAGCGTAAGTCAGAGTTTGCAGAGCGGCTCTTCGTGGAATTGAAACGGGACGGAACGAAGTTCAGCGGGCGCGCATCACTGTCGCCGGTCACCGAGTCAACTGCCGCAGACAGCGTCTCTGCGACCGATGCAGCCGGCGACAGCGCGGCCGCCGGGAACGAGACCATGGATGTCGTCAGCATGAAACGTGTTCAGCTGCGGGACTTTACAGCCACCGGACAATTTGCGGCCGAAAAATTTGGCGGTAAGGGTGCGGCGCGCATGACGCTGGTCTTCAGCGAAACACCGTCTGACAGCAGGAAGGACGTGGTGGCACTGGGCAGCATCGTCTGGCCCACCGGGGAAACGTCCATCGCATCCGCAGTGCGGATCAGCCGGATCGAAAATACCGACGATCCAGACAGCCTGAACGACACCAACAATAACGAGAATGCAGATACACCGGCGTCGTATGAGGTCAACTATCCGCTGGGCGCGTTCGGACGGGCCGCGCCCCCGGTACCCGCGGGGCCGACGGCGTTTACCAATGCGACGATCTGGACTTGTGGCCCGAAAGGAGTGATCAGGAAGGGAATGGTATTGATCGACGATGGCCGTGTCATCGGTGTTGGACGAACGTTACTGATCCCCGACAACGCGACGATCGTCGACCTTCAAGGCCGCCACATTACGCCCGGTATCATCGACTGTCATTCCCATATGGCCACCGACGGTGGTGTCAATGAATCGACGCAGGCGGTTACGTGCGAAGTGCGGATCGGTGACTTCATCGACTGCGACGACATTTCCATCTACCGACAGCTGGCGGGTGGTGTTACCACATCAAACATTCTGCACGGATCGGCCAATCCGATTGGTGGTCAGAACCAGGTGATCAAGCTGCGCTGGGGATCCACCGGGGAAACGATGAAATTTGCGGACGCGCCTGCCGGAGTCAAGTTTGCACTGGGTGAGAACGTTAAGCAAAGCAACTGGGGTGATGAATATACAACGCGTTATCCTCAGACACGTATGGGCGTCCAGCAGATCTTCCGAGATTCATTTCAGGCGGCTCAGGAATATGCCAGTCGCATGGACGCGTGGCAAAAAGATCACCGGGGACTGCCGCCGAGGCGGGATCTGGAACTGGATGCGCTGCGTGAAATTGTTGAAGGCGATCGCTGGATTCACTGTCACAGTTACCGGCAGGACGAAATACTTGCGCTGATTCGAGTACTGAACGAATACGAAATCACGATTGGTACGTTTCAGCATATTCTGGAAGGCTACAAAGTCGCTGACGAGATGGCGAAGCACGGTGCGATGGGGTCGGCGTTCTCTGACTGGTGGGCCTACAAGTTTGAGGTGTACGATGCCATTCCCTATGGCGGCGCGTTGATGCACCGGGCAGGGGTCGTCGTATCCTTTAATTCCGACGACGCAGAACTGGCGACTCGACTGAACCAGGAAGCGGCCAAGGCGGTCAAGTACGGCGGAGTTTCGCCCGCAGAAGCGTTGAAGTTTGTAACGTTGAACCCTGCCAGGCAACTGCGCATCGATCAGCATGTCGGCTCACTGGAAGTCGGCAAGCACGCCGACCTTGTGGTCTGGAACGGTCCGCCGCTTTCAAACTTCAGCCGGTGCGAACAGACATGGATTGATGGTGCTTTGTATTTTGACCGTGATGAAGACGAAGCTCATCGACAACGCATTGCTGAAATGCGGAATACTCTGATCCAGAAAATTCTGACATCGGGCGAAAAGATGCGTGGTGTTGGTGAAGATGATGATGACCCCAGTGCGATGTGGCCTCGTCATGATGAGTTCTGCCATGCTCATGGTCACGGCCACGACGAACATGAACACGGTCACTCCGAATCCCATTGAAAACGCTCATGACAATTTCCACCGCACCTGTGCGTCAGCCCCTGTCCAGTCAAAAGGCGAGAATCCTGACCGCAGCGCTGTCATTGTTGTTTCTGTCCTTCGTGATGATGCCGGCGCCGGCTGAAGGAACGGATGAGGTGCCTGGTGCGCCGCAGACGCAGCCCATCGCTCTGACAAATTGCTACGTGCACCCCGTCGTCGGCCCCACGGTCAGAAAAGGCACCATCGTCTTTAAGGACGGGCGGATTACGGCCATCGGTCAGGACGTGTCACTGCCGAAAAAGACAGAAGTCATTGATTTGAAGGGGCGACACGTCTACCCCGGCCTGATCGAAGCGCATTCTCAGATCGGTCTGAAGGAAATCTCTGCTGTGCGAGCCAGTCGGGATTATTCCGAAGCCGGCAGCATCAACCCTAACGTGCGGGCCAACGTCAGCGTGAACCCGGACAGCGAAGTCATACCAGTAACACGAGCAAACGGAGTACTGATCGCTGTTTCCTCACCCAGTGGTGGACGAGTCAGCGGTGTGGCATCCGTGATGCAGCTGGACGGTTGGACGTACGAAGACATGACTCTGAAGGCTGCTGCCGCAATGGTTGTTAACTGGCCGTCGCCGCCGTCGACCGGTGAGAGTCCCGGGTTGAAGGTTCTGCGCGAGCTGTTCGACGATGTTCGCGCCTATCAGGCGGCTCGCAACACAGATGCTGGCGACCAGAGATTTGACATACGTCTGGAGTCGATGTTGCCGGTCATCGCCGGTGATCTGCCGGTTCTGGCGATCGCACACCACGCGTCCGAGATTCAGGCTGCCGTTTCATTTGCATTGGAGCAGAGGATCCGACTGATCATCTTTGGCGGGCATGATGCCGAACTCTGTGCCGTTCTGCTGAAGAAGCATGATGTGCCGGTCATCATTGATTCCACTCACCGCAAACCGTCGCGGCGATATGAACCCTATGACACGGCATACACTCTGCCTTCGCGATTAAGTAAAGCAGGTATTCGGTTCTGTATCTCCGGTTCCGACCGAAACGCCACGTGGAATGCCAGAAACCTTCCTTATCATGCGGCTACGGCCGCAGCGCACGGTTTACGTCGCGACGAGGCTCTGCGATCAGTGACTTTGTATCCCGCACAGATCCTCGGAGTTGCAGATCGGGTTGGGTCACTGGAACTTGGTAAAGACGCCACCTTAATCGTCACGACGGGCGATCCACTCGAAACGAAGACTCAGGTCACCCGGGCATTTGTGCAGGGTCGCGCAGTACAACTCACCAGTCGTCACACTCGACTTCGCGACAAGTACCAGGAAAAATACAATCAGCAGAAATGAGCCAACCGGACAACGGCTCATTTTGCCAGAATGTCAGCGGTGACCAGGTCGACCGGTGTTTCCTTGTCATCTGGAGTGTTGCCGGAGCTAATGGCCTCCAGAGCATAATCAATGCCGAAGATGGCCAGCTGGTCGCCATGCTGATCTGCGGTCGCCAGAATTTCTCCATCGCGGATGGCCTGCTGTACAGCCGAGATGTTGTCGAAGCCGACGATCCTGACGCGTTCGAGTTGCCCTGCGGCCTTTACTGCGGCCAGCGCACCCAGCGCCATGCTGTCGTTACATGCCAGAATGGCCTTCAATTCCGGCTGAGCGGTCAGCATTCCTGACGCGGTCTGATTGGCCAGACTCATCTCCCACTTGGCCGACTGCGAATCGACGATTCTGATATTGGCGGCTTTCATGGCTTCTTCGAACCCCAGTTTTCGCTGTTGTCCGTTGAATGATGTCGGCAGTCCTTCAAGTACGGCAACTTTGTCCCCGGCCTGCATCGTAGATGCCAGATGTTCACCGACGTTTCGAGCTCCGGCTCTGTTGTCAGGGCCGACGAACGGAATCGACAATCCACTGGATGACAGCACATCGGAGTCCAGTTTGTTGTCGATGTTGATGACGATGATTCCCACTTCGCGAGCCCGCTGCAGTACCGGGACAAGTGCTTTGGAATCCGCCGGCGCAATCACAATAGCGTCGACCTGCAGAGCGATCATCTGTTCGACAAGGGACACCTGACCGCTCAGGTCGGTTTCGTCCCTGATGCCATTTACGATCAGGTCGTATGTGTCTGAGTTGGCAGCCTGATGGTCCTTCGCCCCCTGAGCCATGGTGGAGAAAAACTCGTTTGCCAGCGATTTCATAACCAGCGCGACTCGTGGCCGGGATGCGGAAGCTGGCGTGCTTGGTGTGGAACCCGATGACGGCACCGGCGCATCGCTGCAGCCGGCGATGACAACAGCCAGGGTCAGCGCGGGACCGGTGAAGATTCTGCTCATGAATTACGTCCGATATACAGAAAGACTGGTGATACCTGCAACAATTTACAAAGACGACTGCACAACTGCCATAAAGTCCGTGCCGGTTAAGCCGGAACGGTACAACAGAAACGGGGCGATTCTTAACGTGCCGCTGATCAGTCCTGCGTCTGCAGTTTCACCATCGTGGCAACCACAGCGTCGAGTCTTCCGACAATCACCAGACAACGATACGAATAATCTCCCGGCTGCACTCCCTCGCTGTCGCGGACCCGAAAAACGCAATTCCATTTGACAACCTTCTGCCTGCCAAACCGCCAGCGTCCGTAGCCAGCCTGTGCATACCCTGGCGACGGCTGTTGCGGCGAATAGACCCCCATCGCATGTGAGCCGGACTGCGTCGCAAGAATTACAGGATTCGACTGTTCACCCGGACCGTCCGAGAGTGGCTTGACGTTGCCGGTCGAGCGATCGAAGCTGTAGAAGCCGCTGAATATGTCAGGCATGTATCCGGTTACCGCTTCAAACTGAGCGTACTCATGACGTTCGTTGGCCGGCAGGCCGAACGTTACGTCATACTGCAGCACGTTTGGCATGTCTCGGTAGCCGATGGTCACTCGCTTTGTGAGCAGATGATTCGACAGTTTCGATGCGTTCTTGGCCGGGTTTCCGGCCGATTTTTCTCCGGGACGCAGCCAGAAGGCCATCTGACTGGTAGTTTGCAGCGTGTTGCCCTCAGCGATCATGTGCAGCAGGCGACTGGTGGACGTCGGGCCGGCACCGTCAAATCGCGAACCGGCCTCCGTGGGATTAAACGTTTCTCCGATCATTCGTGAACCAGCGTCCAGGTTTGACGCAGACTGAAGCTGCCGTCCGTGATCGTGACTGTCAATGAATTCCTGTCCGGCCCATGTCAGCGAATCGATGGCTCCGGCAAGCCGCGAAGTGGTTGTGATCACGATTTCCGATTTGTCATATGGTGCGCGAACGACCGCATCGCCGATCGGAGCTGAAGCCTGTCCGAACACGCTGCCACACAGGCCGATCGCCGCTGCGAAGTACAGATTCCTGATTTCCATGAAATAAATTCGTTTACATTCAGGCGTGATCAATCGTTCGATGGCAGAATATACCTGCGATGGCTGACAATGGCATGTCCTCATTCGTGTATTCGTCGCCTCACCGCGGCTGAATTCGATTTGGCCCCGTTATTTTTCGAACGAAAGTCGCGCTGTTATGTCCCAGGCACAGAAGCCAGGTGATGGTGAAGAAACAATTCCGCTGGATCAATTTCTTAAGCTGGCCGACCTTGTCGCTTCCGGCGGCGAAGCGAAGCACGTAATTCGATCGGGTGTGGTACTGGTAAACGGCGACTCAGAAACGCGACGCGGCCGTAAGTTGATACATGGAGACGTCGTGACGTTCAGCGGAGAAGACTACGTCATCGAAACGACGGATGATGAATAGTCAGACGCCACAGATTCAGTTGCCAAAGCCGGACTGGTCGTGGCATGGTTTTTCTGCGTTAAGTACCAGTGGGCTGTATCAGATTCTGCATTTGCGACAGCAGGTATTTGTCATCGAACAGCAGTGCGCGTACGACGATATTGACAACCATGATCAGGTCGCCTTTCATCTTTGCGGGGTGAATTCGACGAATCAGACCCTGCAGGCCTATCTTCGCGTGCTGCCACCCGGAACACGTTTTGAGGAATCATCAATAGGGCGTATTGTGACGGCGGCCGAATGCCGGGGCTGCGGACTTGGCCATGAGCTCATGCGGCAGAGCATGGACTTCTGTCGTGACCGTTTTCCCGGGACCGCGATTCGTCTTTCCGCTCAGACTCACCTGCAGCCATTCTATGCAGCCCATGGTTTCATGACTGTCACTCCTGAGCATCTGATTGACGGGATTTCCCACGTCGAAATGCTTCTTCGCTGTTCGTCGCCGGGGACTTGCTGACGTTTTTTGCGCGTAATTGGCTGCGTTCGGTTATTGAAGGCGTTACGATCAGTGAACCGGTACAATCATAGGCCGGTCTGCTTCTTCAGTACCGGCCTCCCTTTTTCAGGTTGTGACTCAATGATTCGAACGTGCCTCTTTTTGACCCTGTTGGTTTGTAACTCTGCCATGTCTGATGAACCTGAGAAGTCCGACTTCGGCAAGACTAAAGACGGTGAATCTGTTGAACTCTACACGCTCAGCAATGACACAGGTCTGGTCGCGAAGGTGATGACTCGAGGTGCCACGCTGGTCCAGATTCACGTCCCGGATAAAAACGGAAAGTCCGACGACGTAATACTGGGCTGGGACGATGTGGCCGGCTATGAATCCGAAGACAACCAGTATTTTGGCTGCACCACAGGCCGTGTTTGTAACCGGATCGCCGAAGGCAAGTTTTCGCTGGACGGAAAAGACTACTCCCTGGCCATCAACAACGAGCCAAACCATCTTCACGGCGGTGTGGAACGCAGTCTGGACAAGGTTGTGTGGAAAGCACAGCCCTACTCCAATGATCGCGGGCATGGTGTCCGCTTCAGGTACACAAGTCCCGACGGTGAAGAAGGATATCCCGGCACGGTTAAAGCACTGGTGTCATTCTTTGTTCCCCAAGACGCCAACCGCATTCTTATCACGTATAAGGCGACCACTGATGCGGCCACCCCGATCAACCTGACCAACCACGCTTATTTTAACCTTGGCGGTGCCGGAAGTGAAACGGTTCTGGACCACGCACTGCAGTTGAATGCCGACAGGTACACACCCACTGACGATTCACTGATACCTACCGGAGAAATTGTCGCCGTTGCCGGTACGCCGCTGGATTTCACCAAACAAAAACGGATTGGCGCACGCATTGAGAAACTGACGGACACGGCGGCCCTGGGCTACGACCACAATTTTGTACTGAACCCCAAACCGGATGACAAAGATCATAATTTTGCCGCATTACTGCGACACAAGGAGTCCGGACGAACTCTGCGGATCCTGACTAAGGAACCTGGAATTCAGTTCTATTCCGGAAACTTCCTGAAAGGCCAGAAAGGCAAAGACGGCAAGACCTACGCCCACCGCAGTGCGGTCTGTCTGGAAACACAGCACTACCCCGACTCGGTCAACCAAAAGGCGTTCCCGTCGATCATTCTGCAGCCCGGCGACGAATACAAGACGTCAACACTGCTGCAGTTTGGCATTGCCGGGGGTACGACGGACAATTGAAAGACAAAAAAGTCCCGGTCTCCTGCAGGGACCGGGACTCTGAGTCTTCTCTGATATCTGCGGAGCGAAGTGCTGAAGGTTCACACACACATCATGCTGCGGAAGTGTCAATCAATCCCGCCGGGGATTCTGATCGCGGCAGTTTCAGAGTGAATGTCGTGCCCTTGCCCACCTCGCTCTCGACACGGATACGCCCTTTGTGGGCTTCAATGATTCTGCGGCACAACGAAAGACCGATGCCTGTGCCGCCCTGACCACGGGCATCCGCTTTTTTCGTTGTGTAGAACGGGTCGAAGATCTTCTGCAGCTGTTCGTTGGGAATCCCACATCCGCTGTCGCCAACCGACACTTCTGCCCATCCATCTTCCACATTATCGCGGATGCCCAGGCGCAGACGACCACCTTCATCCATTGACTGGCGGGCGTTCACAATCAGATTCATCAGGATTTGTTGAATCTGACTGCTGTTCACCAGTGCCCAGACGCCCGGTTGAATATTTTCGTCCACTCCGATTCGATGCATCTGAAGATCCTTCTGCACAAGGACCATCACATCCGACAACAGCTTGTTCAACTCGCACGGTTCAAAACGATCACTTGTGTTGCGAGCGTAGGCCAGCATACCCGTGGTGATCTTCGTTGCTCTTTGGCCGGCCGACAGGATTCGATCGAACGCCTTATCCCGGGTCTTGGCGTCCTTATGCCGGACGCCCATCTTGGCGTAGTTGATCACCGTCGTGAGAATATTGTTGAATTCGTGCGTAATACTGCTGGCTAAAGCGCCCACAGAACTCAGCTTCTGTGTCTGCATCAGCTGCTCATCGAGCAGAAGAAGCTGCTGTTCCAGCTGCTGAATTTTTTCCTGGTCAGTCATGACAATGTCTGTTTCGATGTTTGGCCCAGTTTCGGAACCCTTAACAGGGTCCATACTCCGGTTTGCCGCGGCGTAATTCCGTCAGATCTCAGCAAAAAGTGCCCTGATATCGGGAACCCAGCATTTCTTGGACCCTGCGACCATGCTGATGGATAGCGCAGCGTGGGCGTCCGCAACCGAAAGAACCTTAATAATCGCCCCAGTCAGTTTTATCGGCACGTATTCGGCCAGAATGAAACCTCAGTGCCAGGAACATTAATTACCTGCAGACCGGCAGAATACGCATCTGAAACATTTACCGAAACGTCTTCCTTCCACACTGTCAATGGGCGACCACGTGACAATCGTGGTGACCACTGAATATCGCGATGGTCTTGATGATGATTGCGACGAACTGTCCTTTGAACTCAGTCAGCAAGCCGGTCGCCGTTTAATAACAGGTGTGATTTGGCCTGCAGGCGGCTTCGACCCTTGCGAGTCATCCCGGCAACGAATTTTTCCCGCGAATTCAGCTCGTTCGCCAAGGCGAAGGCGGTGAAGTCCGCGGGAATTGGTTTTTGAAATGCCATCGAATTGCGGGAAGTCACCAGTCGGCCCGTCAGGTTTTCATTTCACATCCGCACCAGGACCGGCATCCATGCTGCCAGCGTAGCGACAGCGGCTGCGTTGCCGCCAAATACGGTTTCGCGGTGATTGATGTTCGGTGCCAGTGGAGCGGAGATTTCAACACGATCTGCCGTCGCTTCAAGAATTTGCACGCCGATTGCGGCGGTGATGGGTATCTGGCGGTGAATGTCGGCTTCAAGGGACTCGCTCGTCATTCATCTTCGTCCGGAAAAACCGAGATCTCAGATCTTGTGGCGCACGGCGGCACCAGATTTTACGTTTTTCACTCGGCGGACGTCCGAACTCAAGCTAACTTTTCAGTGTTGCAAAATTGAAACATGGCGAGTGCACTAAATTTACACGTTTGTTCGTCATAACTGTTTCAATTCGCCTTCGACCGTCTTTGCGAGTCGTCTTCAACGGTCTACGTGAGTGGACGATCGGAAAGTGTACGCACGTTGCTGCAGGTCTTGATCTGAGCGAATGGTTGTTGTTCCTGTTCCAATGGAAGTCTTTCGAAGAATTCATGTGCCGGACGCACGTCAATGATCCATAACGACCTGACACAATCGCCCGCAGACCATATGAAGCCCGAACTAGCCCCGTCGGAGCAACGAACAGCTTCTGCGGCCGAAGTTCTGTGGCTGACGGTCTTCCTGATATTCGGACTGTTTGTGATGTCACGAATCGGTGCAGACCCGGATTTGTGGGGGCATGTGACCTACGGCAAAGAGGTTCTGCGCGACGGGCACCTGCATGAAACCACGACGTGGTCATACGCCGTCGATGATTTTCGATGGGTCAATCACGAAAATATTGCTGAACTGATAATGGCCACTTCCGACAGTTTCGGCGGTCAGACAGCTCTGCTGCTGCTCAAGTCGCTGCTCACACTTGTGGTGCTGGGCCTGCCCGTCTGGGTTGCTCGCAGGATGGGGGCCGGTCTGGTGACATGTTTTGCCATTGTCGTTCTGTTGAGCTTCAATATTTCATTTCACTGGCTGGTGAGGCCACACATGCTCAGCTATGCCTGCGGAGCCGGATTGCTGGCCATTCTGACCGTCGCTCTGCCGGGCGCCGTAACAGCACGCAGTGCCGCACAGATGTCGCAGAAATGGTTATGGCTGATTCCGCCGCTGATGTGCTTCTGGACGAATGCTCACGGCGGCTATCTTGCCGGCATGGCCATTCTGACAGCATGGCTCGGACTGGACGGTGTTGAACTGCTGCTCCGTCGTGACGTTCGGTTGTGGCCGACTGTTCGTCACCATGCGTTCCTGTTTACTGCGACCGTTGCGGCCTGCCTGCTGAACCCCTACGGTTATGAACTTCATACGTGGATGCTGTCTTCACTGGGTCGTCCTCGCCCTGAAATTTCGGAATGGGCGCCACTGCCGTTGTTTTCCGTGGATGGTTTGCCGTTCTGGTGCTTCGCTTTCGGCGCCTTCCTGTGTCTGAAGAAGACCGTTGAACCGCCTCGCTGGCCGGGTCTGATCGTCATGTCGCTGCTGTCATGGCAGGCCGTCAGGCATCATCGACATCTGCCGTTCGCCGTGATGATGGGAAGCTTCGTTCTGGTCCCCCACATCGAATCTGTGGTACGGCAGCTGCATGGCTGGCTGAAAGAAAGGGCGGCCGACCAACATTCGTCGCGAGTTGAAGAGCGAAACGCGGGCAGCGTAGCCGTTGCTCTTGTGCTGCTTGTGGCTTTGAGTTGTGCGCAGTTTCCGCGACAGGCGACTCTTTGTGTCGACCGCGACTACTATCCAGTGTCAGCGATGCAGTTCATGGCCGACAATCAGCTCAATGGCAAAGTACTTGTCACCTTCAACTGGGCTCAGTATGCGCTGGCCGTATTTGCAGACAGTAGTCCGGAATCGCGAATCGCTTTCGATGGGCGATTTCGTACGTGTTATCCGCAACCGATCATTGATATGTACTTCGACTTCATTCTGGGCGATCTGCCGCGGCACGTTCGGTACCGAGAAGACGCGTCCGGGCCTTTTGATGCAACAAAGGCACTGGATTACAAGAGTCCTGACCTGGTGTTGATTGAGTGTGAACGCAGGAACTCCGTCCGCACGATGGAAGCCTGTTCGGCGGAATGGTGTCTGCTTTATCAGGACAGTCTGGCACAATTGTGGGGGCGACGCAGTCTCTATGATGACCCGCAGTCCGAACGCTTTCTGCCGGAGTATCGTCGTCACCGCAGCAATGATCTGCAGCATGGCTGCGTCGCCTGGCCGGCCTTTCCCCAGTCGGGGCGGCCTGCCAGCCGTATCGAACTGACGCTCCGAAACTCCGGTTCCGTTGGTCGCTGAGCGTGTTTCATCAGCAATTTATGCAGGCCAGGCTCCGTCCTGGTGCGCCGATCTTTGCTATGCCCCGTTCCGGCCTGACGGGCAATTGCCTGCCTGCACGACACGGATCAGCCCGCTGATAGCTGGTACTACGGCTGGTTATTGTTTAAATAATTGACGAAAACGCGCCGTGGAAGTACCTTCTTATCGTGTACCTGAGCATTTAAGTGACTCACCGCGTTGACGTTAGTCTGTTTGACCCTTATCCCGCCGGAACTTTGCCGTGTCTGCAGCTTCATGGATTCATCCGACCATTTCCCGGCGAACAACTGTGCAGGCCGGTGCCATCGGCCTGCTGGGAATGGGAATGAATCATCTGGCCGGGCTGCGGTCAGCGAACGCAGCAGCCCCGGTTTCGAACGCCGCCGGAGCGAAATCCTGCATCTACATATTTCTGTCAGGGGGCCTGGCTCAGCAGGACAGCTTCGATCTGAAACCGAACGCTCCGGCAGAAATTCGTGGCGAATTCAATCCGATCGCCACCAACACGCCAGGTATTGACATCTGTGAACATCTGCCGATGCTTGCTCAGCGCAGTCATCTGTGGTCACTGGTCAGGTCTCTGACTCATCCCACCAACGGACATACGCTCGGCCACTACTATATGCTCACCGGGCATTCGACGGCACCTGGCTTCAAGGGTGATCGGCTGCCGCGCCCGACCGACTGGCCAGCGATTTCGTCCATCGTCGGTGATGCCGTACCGGCGCAACAGAACAATCTTCCTCCGGCGGTGATGTTGCCCGAGCGGCTGGTGCATTGGTCAGGCGGCGTTATTCCCGGTGCGTACGGTGGTACGATGGGGCATCACCGTGATCCGTTTATCATCGGCGCCACTCAATACGGAGACCCCTTCTGGCGCGGAGCATATCCGGAATATACATTTCATCAGCTGCCGAAGAAGACCCCCACGTCAGATACACCGACCGTTTTCCAGGCGCCCAATCTTAAACTGCAGTCCGGCATCACCGGCACGCGATTTGACAAGCGTTTGAATCTGCTGAATTCCATTGACGCGCAACGAGCCGCTATGGAGGCATCGGCCACTGGTGAACTGTATGACCAACATCGGCAATCGGCCGTTTCACTGCTGGCCAGTCAGAAGATCCGTCGCGCGATCGACGTGAATCAGGCGGATGAAAAAACTCAGGAACGGTACGGTCGAAATACGTTCGGCTGGTCGTTACTGATGGCATACCGTATGGCTGAGGCAGGTGTGCCGATGATTCAGGTGAATCTTGGCAATAACGAGGCATGGGATACGCATGGTGAAGCCTTCTGGCGGTTGCGGGAGAAACTGTTGCCGCCGACCGACCGCGCCTTGTCGGCGCTGCTGGACGATCTCGGGCAAAGCGGCCTGCTGGATTCGACGATGATTGTAATGGGAGGGGAATTCGGCCGTACGCCAAAGATTTCGCTACTGGAAAAAGAGTACAAGGAACCCGGACGAGACCACTGGGGAGCCGTTCAGACGTTGTTCTTTGCGGGCGGTGGCGTTCGTGGTGGCAACGTGATTGGTTCGTCCGACGAACAGGCGGCGTACCCTGCGTCCGACCCGCAGAAGCCCGAAAACATGGCGGCTTCAATCTACAACGCTTTGGGGATTCCCCGGACTGCAACCTGGAAGGACGAACTCGATCGTCCTCACAACATTTACTTTGGTGATCCGATCGAAGGGCTTGTGTGACAATGAATGGCCGATCACAGGTCGTCATGGCGCCATTGTTCCGGCAGCTTGATTGTGGAAATCCGTGCATGCCTTCGCGGTAATCTGCGATCTTCGGCAGGCTGCACCACATCTTATTCAAGAGTTCATGGACTCATGCGTTTGCGAACACTTTATCTCTTAGTCCTGCCTGTCCTGGCGTATTCGAATTCCTCACGGGCGGTGGACTTTGAGAAGATCGTACTGACGGACAAGTACTACTGCGACGGAATTACGGCGGCAGACATCAATTCTGATGGTCGCCCGGACATTGTCGCCGGACCGTTCTGGTACGAAGGGCCGGACTTCAAATTAGCTCACGCATTTTACGAACCTGTGCTGCAGCCGCTGGAAGAAAGTCCCAGCAACAGCATGTTCAGTTTTGTTCATGACTTCAGCGGAGACGGCCGACCGGACATTCTGGTGCTCGGTCGAGTGCACAAACACGCCGCCATGTGGTACGAAAATCCCGGCGAATCCGCTGCTCTGTGGAAAAGCCATTTTGCCTTCGAACGCGTGCGTGGTGAGTCGCCGACTCTGGCCGATCTGAATGGCGACGGCGTTCCCCAGCTGATCTGTCACTGGGACGGACGGTGGGGTTACATCCAGCCGGATCCGGAAACACCCGCCGAGCCGTGGGCGTTTACGCCGATTGGTGAGGATGAAGACTGGCCACAGTTTTATCATGGTGAAGGCGTCGGTGATGTGAACAGTGATGGTAGACTCGACGTGATCATCAACGACGGCTGGTATGAGCATCCGCCCGCATCGATCACCGTGAACGACGGCGCGTCCTCTGAATCCTCGTCTGTGAATTCACTCTGGAAGTTTCATCGACTGAGATTCAGTCAGGAACGAGGCGGCGCACAGATGTTTGCGTATGACGTGGATGCGGACGGCGATCAGGACGTGATTTCTGCGGTTCACGCCCACGAATGGGGGCTGGCGTGGTACGAAAATGAAACGGGGGATGCCACCGGTCCGTTTCGTGAACGACTGATCATGGGGAACCGTGAGCAGCTGGCCACGTACAAAGTTGCGTTTACTCAGCCGCATGCACTGGCGCTGGCAGATATCAACGGCGATGGTCTGCAGGACATCATCACCGGCAAACGCCGCTGGGCGCACGGTCCGACAGGCGACATCGAACCGAATGCAGATCCCGTTGTGTATTGGTTCCAGTTGAAACGGAATGCTGACGGTTCAGTTCAATACGTCCCGCACCTGATCGACCACAATTCCGGTGTTGGCGTGCAGATTGCGGTTCAGGACGTCAATAGCGATAGTCGTATTGACGTCCTGACAAGTTCCAAGCTGGGTTCGTTTCTGTTCCTGAACACAGACGAATCGCAGATTGACTGAATCATTTACACCACCGGGCGTGGAACGGAAGTGCGTTACGTCAGTCAGCCTGCGGACACAATCCTTCGGACGTAGTCACAGGCTTCACCAATCGGTACTTTGGTTGCCTGAGAATCTGTTCGCAGCTTGATTTCGGCGTTACCTTCTTTAAGTCCCTTGCCGCCGATGATGACTCGCACGGGCAGGCCGATCAGGTCCGCGTCCTTGAATTTGAACCCCGGCCGCTGATCTCGGTCGTCCATCAGCACGTCGATTCCTCCTGCCGACAGTTCGTCGTAGATTCTGTTGGCCGTCGTCATCGTCTCTTCATCCTTGATGTTCAGCGGAATTAACTCCACGGTATACGGTGCGACGGATTCGGGCCAGATGATTCCGCCATCGTCATGGCAGGTTTCCACGATCGCGGCCACGACTCGGCTGACCCCAATGCCGTAGCAACCCATGATGATCGGGTGTTTCTGTTCCTCCCGATCCAGAAAGACCGCGTTCAGCGATTCGCTGTACTTTGTGCCAAGTTTGAATACGTGGCCGACTTCAATGCCATGCACTGTTTCGAGCGTGCCGTCGCACCGCGGACAGGGATCATCGGCGATTGCGTTTCGCAGGTCGTGAGTTTCTGTCAGCTCGAAGTGTGTGCCAGGAATGACTCCAGTCAGGTGTGCATCCTTTTCGTTCGCTCCGGTAATGGCGGACTTAATTAATGCGACGTCGTGATCGGCCACGTAATCACATTGAATGCCGACGGGTCCGGCAAACCCGACGGGGGCTCCGGTAAGTTCTTCGATCGTTGCCTCGTTGGCCAGCTCCAGTCTCGATGCGCCCAACGCTCGACGGACCTTGCCTTCGTTCACTTCGTGATCACCTCGAACCAGCACCGCAACCGTCTTCGGCGGAATATTTTCGTCGCTGCTTTCATCCGGGTCACCATTGGAAACCGAGTAGATCAACGTCTTGATGAATGTAGCTGGATCGGCGCTCAACATTTTGCTGACGTCTTCGATCGTGCCGGCACGCGGTGTGTCAACTTTCCGTGGATCGGCTGCGTCGTTAACCGCTGGTGGAATGCTGGAGGAACGTCCCGTGTCGGCTCGTTCCTGGTTGGCGGCGTATTCGCACCCGGAACATCTGACGACAAAGTCTTCACCATTGTCGGCGGGCGCCATGAATTCGTGAGACGCATCGCCTCCGATCGGCCCGCTTTCTGCCTCGACAGGAATGTACTCCAGACCACAGCGTTCAAAGATGCGGCAGTACGCGTTGTACATTGCATCATATGCTTCGTTCAGTTGTTGTATGGACGCGCCAAAACTGTAGGCGTCTTTCATCAGGAACTCACTGGTCCGCAGGACACCGAAACGAGGACGTTCTTCGTTACGGAACTTTGTCTGAATCTGATACATCGTGATCGGCAGTTGCTTGTAAGACTTGATTTCGCGCGAAACCAGGTCCGTGATGACTTCTTCATGAGTCGGCCCCAAAGCAAACTGCAGATTTCGATCACCACGTTTGGCTTCCAAATTGAACAGCACGTTGCCGAAGGCTTCTTTGCGTCCCGTGCGCTCAAACAGCTCGATCGGCTGAATGGCCGGCATGAACAGCTCGACACCGCCGGCCCGGTCCATTTCTTCGCGGACGATCTGTGAAACCTTGCGGACAACTCGGTAGCCCAGCGGCATGAAGGTATAGGCTCCGGCCATTAACTGACGGATCAACCCGGCTCGAAGCATCAGCTGGTGGCTGGGAACTTCGGCATCGGAAGGAACTTCCTTCATCGTAGGGATAAATGTCTGAGACCAGCGCATGTCGGAGTGATTCTATGGGGTTAGGACGGGTGTGTGTCTGGTGTTGTCAGCCTTTGATCTGCCGCTCCGGGCAATCGAGGCGGGAATTCTAGCAGAGCTTCGGTTGCCGCAAACATGAGAAAGCCTGAGGGATTCCGAAAGACTGTCAGATGCAGCGGCAAAGTGGTTGTTGGAAGCCATCGGCACTTCTAAGATCGCCCGTTCGGCAACCTGTTGTCGTGAATATTTTCTTAGCAACGACAACCCAGGGTCGGACCTGGCTCTGAGTGAAAGTCCTTAAATGCCACGTACGTTCGTGAAAGATCTGGCCGACGGAGATGCCGTCGACGACGTCTACCTTCTGGCGGACAAGCAATTGCGGGCCAATCGCAACGCAGATATGTACCTGCTGGCCACGCTGCGGGACAAGACAGGTGTTGTCAGCGGACTGATGTGGAACGTTTCGGAGGAACGCCTGCAGCACATCAGCGCCGGTGACCTGGTCCACGTCCGGGGCAAGGTGCAGTTGTATCAGGGTGGCCTGCAGATGATCGTCACGCGTATCGACACCGCACCCGATGCGAATTACGACATGGACGACTATCATGCGCAACCCCAGGCAAATGTGGGACCACTGCTGGATCGCCTGAAAGAACTGCTTGCGTCGCTGAAGTGTCCCAAGCTGCGGGCACTGGCGGAATGTTTCATGACGGACGAAAAGCTGGTCAACGATCTGTGTGCTGCTCCGGCCGGAGTCAAGGCGCACCACGCGTATCAGGGCGGGCTTATCGAGCACGTGGTCAGCATGTCAGAAGTCGCCGACCGCATCTGCGGCCATTACCCTCATCTTAATCGCGACCTGCTGCTGCTGGGCGTCCTGATGCATGATCTGGGCAAGGTTCGTGAACTGTCGTGGGATCCAACACTGGCTTATACGGACGAGGGACAGTTGCTCGGTCATATGAACATCGCGATCGAAATCCTGAACGAGAAGCTGCAGCTGGTTCGAGCAGAACTGGGCGGGGACGAAGTTGATGGTGAAGACGTACTACGGATGAAGCATATGATTCTAAGTCATCATGGCACGCTGGAATTCGGCAGTCCGCGACTGCCAATGACTCCGGAAGCCGTCGTCCTGCACCACATCGATAACCTCGATGCCAAACTGCACGAATTCACTCGCAGCATCGAAGACGATATGAACAAGGATTCGGCGTGGACGCCCTACAGTCCCCGAATCGAACGCAAGCTGTTCAAGGGACACGACCGCAAGAAGTCCTGATCCGGACAGTGCCGCCGCAGTTCTGTCAAATCCGTGTGCGGTCGATCTTTTCGGCAAGTCGCCGGATAACGCTCACCAGGAATCGATTCATATTGACGGCTGCTTCAGTTGCGCGATTTTCCCAGGACAGGACCTCAGGATCTCGCTTAAACCGTTTTCTGAGCTTTTCGACGACCGTTGGCTTCTGCCGGTCTGAGGGTTCAAACAGAGCCTGAACAGCATTGCTCGGCATGGTTTCATCAACCGTGTTGACGATCGCGCGCATGGAAAGGAAGCCCGTGTGCGGGGCATCATCAGGAACGTCTGTACACACCTGAGCAACCGCCAGGCTGGTCGTGTCGACAACCGCCGCATCCGTCGATTCGGCCAGCGCCAGCTTGTCGGTGGCTGACTGCGGATGGGCGTCCGCGACGACATGTTTTCTGACGAAGACTCGTCTGGTTTCCGGAATCGGGCATTTCACGGTCAGACTGTTGCCGTGCGTATCGCAGATTTCGCTGGCCAGACAGACGTCCCCGGCATTGAGTTCATCGATTAATGCTGTCCCGAACCCGACGGAAAGTATCCATGAGGGGTGGTGCTCTTCGACCAGCGTTTGGGCCACCGTGCGGTGTTGGGCAAATCCAGTCCCCGCCTCGGCCACAGCAACCCGAATTGTTTCATCCAGAAAGCCTCCGCGAAATGTTGCGCCCTGATCAGCGTATTTGCGCTGACGGTCCAGCAGTTTCAGCAGTGGCCCGATCTCGTCACTGTGAGTACATATGATGCCGATGTCCGCCGAACGACGGTCGATCGAGGATTCGTCGTCGTTACCCTGCGGGGATCGGTCGGTCATTGTTGTATGGACGCTCGTATAGTAGTGGTCTGGGCTGTGGCGAAGGGCGTGTCGGTGATCCTTGTGCTGCCTCACGCAGACTCCGGCCGGAAATCGACGAGTCAGGGGACAGTTCCAGTCACGAACTACGCAGAGGCCTCAAATTCTTTCATGAACTCAATCAGTGCGTCAACGCCTTCAGCCGGAAACGCATTATAAATGCTGGCCCGCATTCCGCCAACACTACGGTGGCCCTTAAGGGCACTGAAGCCTTTGGCTTCTGCCTGACTGATGAAGGCCGCGTCTCTGTCCGCATCGCCCGTGACAAACGTGACATTCATCAGCGAACGACTGTCCTGTTCTGCCGTGGCCTGAAACAGACTGCTGTTATCCAGGTACTCATAAAGTCGACCGGCTTTATCTTCGTTGCGCGTCTGCATTCCTGTCAGTCCGCCATGTTCTTTGATCCAGCGGAAGACCAGCATCATCAGATAGATTCCGGATGTTGGTGGTGTATTGAACATCGAATTGGCGCCGGCATGAGTCCGATACTGCAGCATGGATGTGAGTTCATGGCTGCCGGCTTCCACCAGATCATCACGAATGATCACCAGCGTGACGCCGCTGGGGCCCAGATTCTTCTGAGCCCCGGCATAGATGATGCCGTGTTTTGCTATATCTATGGGGCGGCTGAAGATTTCGCTGCTGGCGTCGCGGACTAAGAAAGCGTCACTGCTGAAGCCCGTGGGCTCGGTCCTGAACTGAGTCCCGTAAATCGTGTTGTTGGACGCATAATGAACGTAGCGCGGGGCATCGCTGTAGTTCATCTCCGATGGAATGTAGTTGAAGTTGGCATTCTCACTGTTGCAGGCGACGTGTGCATTCCCGAATCGTTTCGCTTCCTTGAGTGCCTTCCTGGCCCATGCTCCGGTGACCAGATAGTCGGCCGTTTGATCCTTTGCCAGGAAGTTCATCGGCACCATGCCGAACTGCAGCGATGCTCCGCCCTGCAGAAACAGCACTCGATAATTGTCCGGGATGTCAGCGATTTCACGGCACAGCGATTCCGCCTCGTCAGCGACCGCTACGAATGGCTTGCCGCGATGCGAATGCTCGCAGATTCCAACGCCCGTATCACCCAGCGACAGCAGGTTTTGCGCAGCCTCTTCAAGGACGCTTTCCGGCAGCACAGCCGGTCCGGCCGAAAAATTCCAAATGCGATTGCTCATCGCGATACTTCCATATCTATGTGGTGAAAAAGCAGGAGCCGAGCATTGTGTTCTACTGCCAAAGCCAGTGGCACCGCCGATTGAGATTTCTCCGCGGTCGCGATTCTAAGCCCCAGCGCCCGGATTCCAAACTTCTGTCTGTCGTCAATCGCAATTCTCAGAGACACGAACGGCTGCCTTGAGTTCATTCCTGCCAGCGATAAGATGCCGGACATCGATTTTGGCGCCATGTATCGCTTTCACCCGGGTTTTGAGGGTCTGTCCGTATCACAAATCTCGATTTCGCGCACTTTGCAGCGACCAGCGAGAGCAGATCCGCCGTTTCCGGCAGCAGTTCTCAGAGACCGTCGAAGGCGGCTACGAAGGTCGATTGCATCGACCTTTCTTCAGCAGGTCATTTATGAACCAGGATTCAGGATCAGCGGACAGTCGTCAGGGTCCGCGGCTTCAGCATTTTCAGGCTCCGCAGGGCGACCTCGCGATATTGGCCGGATCGGGCAACCCCGTCTTTGCGCAGAAAATCGCCAATGGCCTGGGCGTCCGCCTGACTCCATGCCAGGCACAGGTTTTCAGTGAAGGGAACGTTTTCGTCCGCATCCTGGAAAATGTTCGCGGGCGGGACACGTTTATCATTCAGGGCGTTCATCATCCGGTCAACGACAATTTTGTCGAATTGCTGTTTTGGATTGACGCACTGAAACGAGCCAGTGCTCAGCACATCACGGCCGTGATTCCGTACTTCAGCTATGCCAAGGGAGACAAAAAGGATGAGCCACGAGTGTCCATTCGTGCTCGAGTCTGCGCCGACGCCATTGAAGCTGCGGGTGCCGATCGAGTGTTGACCATGGATCTGCACAGCCCGCAGATTCAGGGTTTCTTTAGCGTACCCGTAGATCACCTGTATGCCCGCACGGTCATCTGCGAACACATCAAGTCCATGGATATCGATGATCTGGTAGTTTGCAGTCCCGATGCCGGCTTCGCAAAGTCCGCAGCCGCTTATGCCAATCTGCTGGGTGTGCCGGTTGTCATCGGCAACAAGACTCGTCCCGACCACAGCGAGCAGGCCGAGATTCTGGAAGTGATTGGGCAGGTTAACGGCCGCAACGTCCTGATGGTGGACGATTTTACCACCACCGGCGGATCGCTGTGCAGCATGGCGGAAGTGCTCAGAGAACGCGGGGCGAAGGACATCTACGCAGCTGTATCTCACGGTGTACTTGCGAAAGGGGCCTCGGAGCGAATTCAGGGCAGTTTGATCAAGAAGTTGTTCATGACAGACACTATCGAGTCGCCCGTCGAGCCGTTGTGTGACCGAATTGAAGTCATTTCCGTCGCGCCGCTGTTTGCTCAGGCCATTCGCAGCATTCACGATCGTACCAGCGTCAGTATGCTGTTCCCGGACGAAAAGCAGGTGTGATGACGGCCAAGCTTTCCCCCATGATGGAGCGATACCGGGAGGTGAAGGCCGAGAATCCTGGCGCAATTCTGTTGTTCCGGATGGGTGACTTCTACGAGCTGTTCTACGAGGACGCTCAAAACGCAGCCCGAGTACTGGGGCTCACGCTGACCAGTCGGGACAAGTCGTCCGAGAATCCGATTCCAATGGCCGGGTTCCCGTATCATCAGCTGGACAATTATCTGCAGAAGCTGATCCAGTCGGGATTTCGAGCGGCGATTTGTGACCAGGTGGAAGACCCCAGGAAAGCGAAGGGGCTGGTGCGTCGTGAAGTGACACGAGTGATTACGCCTGGCACGCTGACTGATGACCAGCTGCTGGATCCGCGGATCAGCAACTTTATCGCGTGTGTCGCACCTGCGAAATCCAGCATCGGCCTGGCCTGGCTGGAACTTTCCACAGGACGTTTTCTGGTCTCGGAAATTGAACCGGCGTTGCTGCAGGACGAACTCGCCCGCATCAGTCCGGCGGAGTGCCTGGTTCCGGAAGAATCCGTCAATGACGGCGACCTGCCCGTTGCGCGAGTCGACCTTGGCGGACCTGTGCTGACGGGCCGACCGGCCTGGTGCTTTTCGAAAGATGAATCCCGCCGGTTGCTGCACGAACATTTCGGCACAAAAACGCTGGAAGGCTTTGACGTCGAAGACCATTCACCGGCCGTGACGGCGGCCGGGGCGCTGCTGGAATATATACGTGATACGCAGAAGTCTGCCCTGCTGCATATTACTCGGCTGGAAAGCTATCGACGCCAGCGACACATGGTCATCGATGAAGCGACACGCCGCAGTCTGGAACTGACTCAGACCATCCGCGACGGCCGGCGCGAACAGACTCTGCTGGGTGTCATCGATGAAACCTGCACTCCCATGGGAGCTCGCCTGCTGGCAGACTGGCTGTCGAGTCCGCTGACTGATATTGGTCAGATCGGTCAGCGGCTGGACGCTGTCGAAGAAATGGTCAGCAACCTGACGCTGCGTGACGATCTCAGAGAATTGCTGAAAGGAATATACGACCTGCAGCGACTGACGTCTCGAGTCGCCACAGGGCGCTGCAGTCCGCGGGATCTCAGTTGTCTGGCTTCAACGCTGGGACAACTGCCGAAGCTGCGAGCCAAACTGGCGGAACGCAGTGCGAAGCGACTGCGGACGCTGGAAGAACGAGTCGACCTGTGTCCGGAAGTACGGCAGGCGATCAGCGAAGCCATCACGGACGAACCGCCGATTTCCGTAGCCGACGGCGGAATCGTTCGCCCCGGCTTCAACGCGAAGCTTGACGACCTCCGTGATCTGTCCAAAGGTGGCAAACAGTGGATCGCTTCTTACCAGGCACAGGAAAGTGAACGCACGGGAATCCCGAATCTGAAGATCGGGTTTAACAAGGTCTTTGGCTACTACCTTGAAGTCACCGGCGCACATCTGAGTAAAGTGCCGGAAGACTACATTCGCAAACAGACGCTGAAGAATCAGGAACGATATATCACACCGGAACTGAAGGAGTACGAAGACAAGGTTCTGCGGGCGGAAGATCAGAGCAAAGCGCTGGAGCACGAAATCTTCAGCAAGCTGAAAGAAGATGTCGCCGAACACGTCGTTCGTCTGTTGTCGACAGCCGAAGCGCTGGCGGAAATCGACGTGCTGGTGGGTCTGGGAACACTGGCCGCCGCAGCCGGTTATTGCCGCCCGGAAATTACCGAAGATCCCGTGCTGGATATTCGGGAAGGTCGGCATCCGGTATTGGACCGACTGATGTCCGCGGGCGAGTTTGTGCCGAATGATGTGAGGCTGGGTGTCGAGTGTGATTCCACAGAACAGGGATCGGATTCATCAGATCAAACACAGCAGGACATGTCGCAGAGCTGTGCTGCCATCAACCCCAATGGCCGTGTGCAGCTGATCACCGGTCCCAACATGGCTGGTAAGAGTACGTACATTCGTCAGGCGGCGCTGATCACTGTGATGGCTCAGATGGGATCTTTTGTGCCAGCCAGCGAAGCTCGAATCGGAATCGCCGACCGTGTGTTTGCCCGAGTTGGTGCCAGTGATGAGCTGGGCAAGGGGCAAAGTACCTTCATGGTCGAAATGACAGAAACGGCTCGCATTCTGAATAGTGCGTCAGAGCGCAGCGTCGTCATTCTGGATGAGATCGGTCGCGGTACCAGCACCTATGACGGTATCTCACTGGCGTGGAGTATTACCGAACATCTGCACGACGAAACACAGTGCCGCACAATGTTCGCTACGCATTACCATGAACTGACGGATCTGAGTCAGACCCTGAAACACGCCTCCAACTGGCACGTCGCCGTGCAGGAAAATAATGACGATGTGATCTTTCTGCACCGAGTCGTCGAAGGTGCCGCCGGCCGCAGTTACGGGATCCATGTGGCCAAACTGGCTGGTGTTCCTCGCAGCGTGACTCAACGAGCTGCCACGATTCTGGAGTCTCTGGAGTCCCAGCATGTCAACGACGATGGCCGCCCTGCCCTCCCTCGGCGGGAGACCACCCGCCAGACTCAGCAGCAACTGAGTCTGTTTGAACTGCCGGAAGATCCACTGCTGGATGAAATCCGCAACATGCAGGTCGACGACATGACTCCCCGAATGGCGATGGACGAGCTGTATCGTCTGCGGCAGGAACTGTCGGCCAGAAAGACTTGACCGGCTCTCGAAGTTCTGTCAAGACAGGGAGAAACGCAGGCTTGGCGAAAGTTCGGCGATCCGGAGTTTGGAGCGCCCCAATCCTCCTCCGGCCGCCTGCTTTCTAGCGGGCAGGCCCCGACAGACACGAACCAGCAGTCAGCTTTACAGAGTCATTTTCCGCTGTGATTCGCGGCCGCGCCGGTCGTCACGACATTCTTATGTGATTTGTCCGTATTTCTGACACAGAACATTTTAAAACTGGTTTGGTGGGCATGGTGGAAGGTGTCACAAAGCTGTCGTTCTTCAATCAATTTCTAGATTCTGCGCAACGCCTCATAAGGTGATCCGGAATCACTATGAGTCTTGACACTGCTTCCGGTGTGCGACACATTCCTTACCAGGTTCGATCATCGCCGACGCACATCGGCATGGATTCGTTTCATGTCTTGAATTGGCGATCGTTCCATATAGAGTGAGTTCCTGTACTGAACACAAAACTCCATTCCGTATCAGTGAAGGAAGAGATGGAGCCGCCGCGCCCTGCCTGTCTGTTTCTCTGCCTGGTGTGCCTCAGTGCCCCGCCTGCGTTTGCCTCGGCGTCCGGGCCCAACGTCCTTCTTATTGCGGTCGATGATCTCAACGACTGGGTGGGCCACCTGGGCGGACACCCGCAGGCCAGGACGCCGAATATCGATCGCCTGGCTGCTCGGGGAGTCTCATTTACACGAGCCTATTGCTCGGCCCCGCTGTGTAATCCGTCGCGGATCAGCCTGCTTGCCGGTGTGGAGCCTTCGCGGTCCGGCGTGTATGGGAATGGCGAGAAGCTGCGTAACAAGTTGCCCGATGCGGTCACTCTGATGCAGTATCTCAGAGCAAACGATTATACAGCCAGGGGTGGCGGAAAGATTTTTCATTCGAGACGCGCGGGTGATCCGGGTTCCTGGGATTTCTATTTCGTGCCATCGCCGTCGGATGGCCAGGGCCGGGTCAGGCCCACGAGTAACCTCCCCAAGTCCGCCTGGGCACCGTGGGGACCACTCGATATCGAAGACAAAGACATGTTTGACGTGAAGGTCGTCAACTGGGCGGTCTCCGAACTGAACCGGACGCACGAGCAGCCGTTCTTCCTGGCCTGCGGATTCACCAAGCCACACCTGCCGTGGTATGTGCCGCGGAAGTATTTCGATCTGCACCCGCTCGACAGCATCCAGCTGCCCGCCACGAAAGATGATGACCTGGATGATCTGCCGGCCTCTGGGAGGAAGCTCGCATGGAAGGTCTATGACCCTTCAGGCGAGAGAGACTTTGCAACTCCTGGTGGCGATCACGCCAACGTCATCGCCCATGATCAGTGGTGCAAAGCGGTCCAGGCTTACCTCGCGACAATCAGTTTTGTTGATACCCATGTCGGCCGGCTGCTGGAAGCGCTTGAGCAGAGCGGGCATGCCGACAACACTATTGTCGTGCTGTGGGGTGATCACGGGTGGCATCTCGGCGAGAAACAGCACTGGCGCAAGCACGCCCTGTGGGAAACGACGACGCGCACACCACTGATCATAACGGCTCCAGGCATCGCCGCAGTGAACAAGCTCTGCGAACGTCCCGTCAGCCTGATTGATCTGTACCCAACCCTTGTCGAACTTTGCGGCCTGCCTGCTCGCGACGGTCTGGACGGCCAGAGCATCGTGCCGCTCCTGAAAAGCCCCAGGATGAAATGGCACCGCCCCGCGCTGACAACGTACGGCCCGGGTAACCATGCCGTGCGAACCGGGCGTTGGCGTTACATTCGATACCACGACGGCGGCGAAGAACTGTATGATCACAATCGCGATCCACATGAGTGGCAGAATCTGGCCACGTCGCCCGAGCACGCCGACGTTATTCGTGAGCTGAGAAAATTACTCCCCGCAGAGCAGCAACCGTGAAGTAAGTACCGGTCACGTCATGATAATGCAGTGCGTCTACACAGTTCATGGCACTATCGGCCAGCAGCGGTGAAAGTCGTACTGCCGACAATAAATTCCGGCCGGATGCCCGTCAGGATTCGGCAGCATCCGGGGGGGGAAGGTCGCGTTTGCGGCGCAGATCACCATAATACATCCGGAGTTTGTCCGGGAAGACGGAGTCCTGCACCGTAAGGTCATCATCGAATAAGCGAGATTGTCGCCTGACGATCGGCAGTAAGAATGGACCTCCCCGATAATTGCAGTGCAACATTCGTCCCCTCTGGCCCTCAAAGGAATATGACTTTGCTAACCCAGCGCCCTCAAGCCCGGCACATTGCGACCAGCCTTCTTCTAATCACCATTTTCGTTTTGTGGACAGCCGCGTCATTCGCCGCCGACCGTCCTAACATTCTGTGGATCACCAGCGAAGACAACGGCATAAAGTGGGTCAGCTGCTATGGCAGTACGAATGCTCACACACCAGCCATCGACCAACTGGCAAAAGAAGGTTTTCGCTACACCCATTGCTTTGATAATGCCGCAGTGTGCGCTCCGACGCGTTCGTGCTGGATTACCGGCATGTACGGCATCAGCAATGGTACTCAGCCGATGAGAAGCCGTAACGAGATACCGCATGACCGGATTCTCTATTATCCCGACCTGCTTCGCAAAGTCGGCTACCACACATCCAATCCTGGCAAAACAGACTACAACATCGGTGGTCGCGAAGACAAAGAGTGCTGGGATTACAAAGGTGGCAAAGGCAAATCGCAGTATGGCTGGAAATTTCGCAGGGCAGGTCAGCCGTTCTTTGCTGTCGTGAACATTGGCGATAGTCATGAAAGTCGAGCACACGGTGATGTTGATTCGCTGGACAAGGATCCGGCGCAGATGAAGCTGGCCTCTTACCATCCCGATCTGCCGGTCATCCGAAAGAACTACGCCAAATATGCGGCCGCGGTTGAAAGAATGGACGGCAAAGTTCGGGACACCATCGAAGCGCTAAAGAAGGACGGACTTTATGAAGACACCATCATCATCCATAATTCCGATCACGGCGGCGTTATGCCTCGCAGCAAGCGGTTCCTTTATGCCAGCGGCGTACATTGCCCACTGGTCGTTCGGATTCCGGAAAAGTACAGCCACCTCTATCCGGGGAATCAACCTGGCGATACTGTCGATCGCATCGTCAGTTTCGTCGATATGCCGAAAACCTGGCTGAGTCTTGCCGGAGCCGAAATCCCTGACCAGTTTCAGGGCACCATCTTTCTTGGAAGAAACGCTGAACCGGCGCCGCAGTACCACCTCAGTTTTCGTGAACGAGCAGACGAGCGACTGGATCATGTGCGTATGATTCGTGACGAGCGTTTTGCCTATCACAAGAACTATTATCCGTTCGCCCCTGCCGGCCAGCACCTCGCTTACCTGTGGAAGGCTCCGGCTACGCCCGCATGGGAGCAGCATCACCGGGAAGGCCGAACCGATGAAATCACGGGGCGGTTCTTTCGTCCACGCGTCTCAGAAGAGTTCTACGACAACGACAGCGACTTCGACAACGTTCACAACCTCATCGACGCTCGGATACATCAGGCGAAGATTGCGGAGCTGAAGGCCGAACTGCGTCGCCGCCAGCTTGCCCTTTATGACAGCGGACTTCTGCCGGAAAGAATGCGGGAACGTCGCGCCGCTGAACACAATATGACCATCCACGACATGGTCCGCGACCCGAAACTGTATCCGCTGGAAAATTACCTCGACGCCGCCGACACGGCGCTCAGCAGAGACGCATCCAATCTCCAAACGCTGATGGCACAGATGTCACACGCCGATGAAGGTATGCGATGGTGGGCGGTGGTTGGTTTGCATCTGCTGGAAACCGCAGGAGCCCCGGCAGCCAATGTTCTCGAAAAGGCTCTCGCTGATGAATCGCACGAGGTTCGCATGATGGCCGCATGGACGCTGGTAAGACTTGGCAAATCAAAGGCTGCGCTCGAATGTCTCGACGATTTGCTCTTCGCCGAAAAGTTACCTGTATCCAACGAAACGATGCTGCACAATCTTATTGACTGGATGGGTGAACCTGGTCTGCCGTTGGTGAAAAAGTACATCGATCAGGGAGGCAACCAGCAGGGTCGCTACGGAATCGGAATCTTCGGCCGTATTGCCGAACTCAATGGCTGGTCCGAGCCATCCGCCAGGTGACTGGACGACACGTCAGCTTCTTAAGGCGGATGTCGCGTATGGAACGGACGAACCAGCACGTCGCTCGAAATATGATCGGTGGATGATACTCTGATACTAATCTATGGCGCCAGCAGTAGACACGCGACAACATTGGAGGGGTACAATGACCCAATCCGAAAACTCATACGCCGAAGAATACAATCCTTTTCAGGCGCCGGAAAACCCATTCGATCATGCGGGGCTCGGTGGCACGGATGCCGAGTCTATTCGCAACGAATATTTGTCGCATGAAGCTTCTGTAAAGTCTGTGGGCGCGCTTTACATGATTGGCGGACTGCTGTTCCTGGCCGTTTCCGGCCTGCTCATGTTTGCCCGCGCGGACGTTGCCAGAGGCGCGTCTGGGATGTTAATTCTATTATTTCCACTGATCGGCATCCTGCAGTTGGTGACGGCCTTCGGACTTCGCGGACTGCAGGGCTGGGCACGAATCCCCACGGGTATTTTATCGGCGCTGGGGCTGCTCAGTTTTCCCATTGGCACACTGATTAATGGTTATATCCTGTATCTCATCTTCAGCGCCAAAGGCTCCATGGTGTTCTCGGACGATTACCGCGAGATCATTGCGCAGACGCCGCACATCAAATACAGGACCTCCATCATCGTGAAGTTCTTCCTGTTGCTGGTGGTGTTGCTGGTGACATTCGGCGTTTTCATGTTTTTCGGGATATGATAGCGATGTCTGATTGTGAGCCGCTCATGAACGCGTCAGTTGTATTCTTGTATAGGGACTCGACACGTAAGTCGGGTACTTAGCGGATTTGTATGTCAGCGTCCTGCGGTGATTGCTGAAGAAATCAATGTGAGAGACGCCCTTCTTCAGCTCGATCTCCGCCGTCCAGACTTTCCTCGCTTCGTCCCATTGCATATCGGACCACTGTTCATCCGGGAAGTGTTCTCTGAGATACGCCGCACTGCCGTCGATTCCGCGGTTGTAGATCCACCAGATGCGACCGCTTTCTGACGGTTCGTCGGGCGGAAAGCTCACGGTCACCGTGATTCTGTCGCCGGTATGCTGATATGAGATAGTCGGCGTTGCCGGCATGTCGGGCGCGTCAGCAAAGAAGTGGCTGATCAGAAAGGCAGACTTGTTCGCCTGGCCCTTCTCTGCGGTCGGATGTGGCTTCTGCCCGTGACCTGCATTGCACTCCAGATAAACCGGCATCTTTGGATGATGTCGGCCACCCCAGGCCACATCAAAACAGACAAAGTCATGTGTCCCGGGATGAAAGAACATGTCGACGTTGCGAGTCTTGAGCTGCTTGAGGTTGCGGGTCACAAATACGTGATCAGCGACCAATTCCGCAGTTTTCTGAAGATCCCCCCAGCTATGGCCTGCTGCAAGAGCCCTGCGGTTGTAGATCGGGCCAAACGTGCCACCCAGAAATGGATGCCTCAGCAGCCGTTCCGGCCCTCCCTTTCCCGTATCTTTGGTGATGCCGTCCACATAACGCTGGTTGAATGCCCGAAGTCCCGCCCACGCCTCCTCATCGCACATCCGCAGTGGCGAATCCCAGATCGGCGAGACGGAGGCGTGAACGGCTGTGGTTCTTGGATCCTGGATTAGTACGGCACTCGGAGTGGCTCCGTTTTTGGAACCGCCTGACATCGCAATCCTGCCCTTGGCGAAGTGCTCGGTTTCCGCATATGCGGCGGTGATGCTGCGCATCAGGGTGGCCGGCCAGCCCCAGTACTGAATGGAATATCGTGGATTCAAAGTTTCGATGAATTTGTCATCCATCTCCTTTCCCAGTTGCTTCTGATCGGACTGAGCGAGTGTCTGAACCATGGTATGTACAAGTCCCACGCCGCCTTCGAGCAGAATTCGATCTACTCCATTGACCCGCATATCTCTCTGGAAATCACGCAGTCCGTGTCCGCCGGTCAGATGGAAGCCTGTGGCCTTTCCTGTCAGGGGAACAACCATCCGCACAGGAATTCGGTAATCCTGATCTGCCCACACGTGGCCGACACTGATGTTGATAATCTTTTGCCTTGTGGCCACCGGGCCATCGACGGTGTGCCAGTCCTGGATCACTTGAATATCCAGCGTACCGGCATCGAGCATTTCCAGCATGTCGATGACCGGTGTTAGACTCTCGTCAGCACCATGGGCCGGGAACGCAAGGCAGGTCAGCAGTGCCAGACTTGATGCCGCTTTTACGACGATACTCATCTCATGTTCTCCCCAAAACTGAACCGCATCCAATCAGAACCGCATACCGCGCGGTTTCAGTCAACAGCGGCCAGAGAATAGCATCGAATTTCTTTGTCATTACGAAGATAGATGCTGCGGTTCGCGAAAGCAGGGTGCGACCATACCAGTTTTCGACCACCGACAACCTGATGAGTCGGCTCGATCAGGTTGGCTCGACTAATTTCTTCGTAACCCTGTGGACTCATCCTTGCGATGATCAGGTCCCCAATATCGTTCGCTAGGAAGAAACGGTCGGCATGTCTGACGGTAAACACATTTCCCCAGGAAACTGGTCGATGTTTTTTCTGCGGATCCTGCTGAATGCGCGATGCTGGTTGAAAGGTCGACCAGACTCGTTCGCCCGAATCAACGCGGGCGCATATATACTGACCGTTGTTGCCGCAGGCATAAATATGTCCTTCATGAAGAAAGGCCGTGTTGTGCACGCCGCCGATGCCGGTCCTGGGGCCGCCAGTCCAGCGCAGCGCGGCTGAGCGTCCGTCTGTCCCCACTTCGATCATTCCGCTCCTGCGGTTGTAGCTCATTACGAACAGCGATCGGTTCTCGACCCTTGGTGTCGCAACCGACATCGCGTATGTCGCTTCAAATGGAACCGTCCAGAACAACTCACCGGATTCAGGGTCAAGCGCATTCACCGAGTGGCTGTCCCAGACAATCAACTGGCGTTGACCGGCAATGGTGTAAATCATCGGCGAAGAATATCCAGGCTCCGGTGCCGTGATTGCTCGCCAAAGCTCCTTACCCGTTCGTTTGTCCAGGGCAACGCATGTGGAACCTTTGCCACCCGCAATACAGATCAGTCTGTCACCGTCGATCAACGGCGAGGAAGCGATTCCCCAGTTCGGAACTTCAAGGCCGTACCGATGCTTAAAGTCAATCGACCAGACGACACTTCCGTCGCTGACGTGCAGGCAAAGCAGGTTGCCCTCAGCACCAACGGTATAAACCCGGTTATGGTCGACCGTTGGTGTCGTTCGAGGTCCGATCGCGTAGGTTGCCACACTGCTGTAGGGACAGTCGTACCGATGAGACCACAGGACCTTGCCATCAGATTCACGCAGGCAGAACACTCGCTCCTGTCCCGGCAACCGCTTGCGAACAAAGTTCTGGTTGCCGGAAGGAGTGTCTTCGTGTGGAACTTCGTCCGTATCCGTTTCATCGGGTATCCAATCCATCACGAACACACGTTCTGCAGCGACACTCGGCCCGCTGTAGCCACCTTTGATTTTCGTCGTCCAGCGGAGCGCCGGGCCGTCGCCGGTGAATGTTTCGACGATGCCCGATTCCCGCCAATGTGAGTCGCGATCGCGACCCAGCCATTGTGGCCAGTCATCTGCCACCGCCGCCCCCCATGCGGCGCAGCACATCACAGCGAACAGAAGTCGGAGTACATAAGTCATGAGATCAGGCTGCGACTTTGGAGTTCAGGAGATGCCTTGCGCTCCAGGTAAGAGAGGGTAGAGGGTGATGGTTATTTCACTTCCCAGCGGAAGGTCTCGCCTTCGATGACCAGGTTTTTCCGCAGATTCAACTTCGTGCCCGGCTCGGCGAACGACTTGGGCGCGAGCTCCCGCATTTGTGTTTTCAAGTTCTCATGTTCAGGGCGCGCCGCCAGATTTGTCCATTCATTCGGGTCGGACTGTACGTCGTAGAGTTCTTCACCGTCTTCGCCGTAGCGGATGTAGCGCCAGTCCCGGTTGATGATGGCATATTCACCGGGGTTCATGTGAGGAAGATACACGCTGCGATCCTCTGCTGCTGCAGGATCAGCGAGTGTGGCGGCGATGGATTTTCCTTCCAGGTTCTGATGTGGCTGCGGCAGTCTGCACATCTCCACAAACGTTGGATACATGTCGATCAGGCTCGCAGTGACATCCGTCTCTACGCCGCTGGCCACTCCCGGACCGGCCCAGATGAACGGCACATTGGAAGTCCGTTCCCACAACGTGTGTTTGCCCCAGTCCCCTTTTTCGCCGTGGTGATAGCCGTGATCGCTCCAGAGCACAACGATTGTGTTGTCGGCATGAGGGCTCGCTGCAAGCGCATCCAGCACTCGTCCCATCATCGCATCGGCATAGCTCATACACGCCAGGTAGCCGTGAATCGCATCTTTGATCGCATCAAGGCCTTCCAGTTTTTTTTGAATTCGTGACCGCGCGGTCTTGATTTTCCTGATCTTGGGGGGCAAGTCATCAAGGTCATCCGCTTTGTAGGGTGGATGCTGGATGTCGTCGGCGTTGTACAGATCGAAGTATTTCTGCGGGCAGTAATTTGGAAAATGCGGAGCGTAGATTCCCACGGCAAGAAAGAACGGCCTCTCTCGCTTCTGTTCTAACGTTTCGACGGCCCAGTTGATGCGCTGTGTATCGGCCATTTCTTCTTCCCGAGCGTTCGGAATAGCGCCCCATTCCAGAAACAGACCTCCTGTAATTTCCTGCCCGCGGTTGTAGATGCTGTTGGGGAACGGATCGGGAAACGGTGTTTCTTCGCTCCATGAATTAAGTGGCCAACCGCTCTCACGCTGGCTCTGATTGCGGAGAAAGAATTCCGTCCAGCCGCGCTGGTCAATGGCTCCGGCCGGATGATGAAACAGCTTTCCGGCTCCGAACGTTTCGTAGCCGCTGTTGGCAAAGCTCAGCTGGAGTGGCTCAATCTGCGGATGATCGTGGAAATACGTGGCCGTTCTGTAACAGCCGGTCGTGGAAGCAAACTGCCCGGAGAAAATGGCAGCCCGAGAAGGCGCACAGAAGACGCCGGCTGTATGAGCATTCGTGAAGTTCACTCCCCGAGCGGCCAACCGGTCAATATTCGGCGTGATGGCACACGGTGTCGTCTTGAGACATCCGAGCCAGTCGTTCATGTCGTCGACCGCCAGGAACAACACATTCGGAGCCTCGGCCCGGCACGTCTGCGCCAGTCCCAATAACAGCCATATCCCCAGAACACATCTTAGCAGGTTCATCTTTATTCGTGTTACTTGTCGCCGTGTCGGAACTTGGGACGGATTAAACGTCGTCTATTCGCTTTACATATACTCCGGTGACAATCAAATTACCAACATGCGGAATACGGAATCACAATGATCTCAGCATCGTGTGCAGCATGCTGCCGCGTCCAGGAATGAGTCTCTCTGCAGCAAAACTGACGATCACCACTTCAGCAGAAATCCGGTGCGGCCTATGGCACGAATCATTCCAGCCTTTCTGGTTCTGTGTGCCAGTTTTATCTCGTCGCGGTGCAGTCCGGCTCAGCCTCCGGCCGTTGGTCTGTCATTGTCCAGCAGCGCTGAAGGCGGGTTTGTTGGACTCAACGAGACCGTTGTGTTCACAGCTGCAGTCAGGAATTCGTCTGAGCAGCCGGTAAAAGCAACACTGAAGTGGTCGGTTCAAACCGTTGCCTTTGATGTGCCCCAATCCCGCAGTGTGCACCTGGAAATCAAAGGTACAGAAACGGAATTGCGGTCGTATGTGTTACCGATGACGGCCGTTGGATTTGCCGAAGTTCAGTGCAGTATTGCCTATGCCAACGACAGGACGTTCTCCCAGAAATACCGCGTCGGCACGGCCCCTGAGTTGGTGCTGAGCGAACTTACAAAAGAGAGTGACTTCGACCGTTTCTGGAAGGGCTCACTGGCTGAGCTGAAAACGATTGATCCGGATTTTGAATTCGTTCCACAACCGGATCGGGGAACCGAAAAAACCGACGTGTTTGAAGTAACGATGCGAAGTCATGGTGATATCCACGTTCGCGGGTGGCTGCAGGTACCGAAGTCAGAAGGTCCTCACCCCGCGGTGATTCGTGTGCCGGGTTATGGATCGAACATGAAGCCTCTTGGTGAAGGGAGAGACTGGGACGACATCGTCGTCTTTTCTTTCAACCCGCGAGCCCACGGTAACAGCATGGATGAAGTGCCGGGAAAGCCGGTGGATTACTGGATTCGAGGACTCGATGATAAGTCAACTTACTATTACCGCGGCGCGTATCTGGATTGTGTGCGCGCGGTGGACTTCATCTGTTCGCGTGCCGACGTGGATAAAAAGCGGATCGCCGTCTGGGGAGGCAGCCAGGGCGGCGGCTTTGCATTCGCCACAGCTGCGCTGGACCCACGAATCGACTTTTGCGCGGCGGACATCCCTTTCATGTGTGACTGGGTGAACTACTTCAGGCTGACTGTCTGGCCTGAGATGGACAAATGGATTGCGGACAGTGACAACCGCAGCTGGGAATCGACGCTGCGCACGCTCAGCTACTTCGACACGATGAACATGGCAGACCGAATTCAGTGCCGGACGGTGATGGGGGTCGGATTGCAGGATGCGGTCTGCCCACCGTCGACGAGCTTCGCAGCCTACAACCGCGTTCCGGGGCAAAAGTCATTCAAGGTCTATGCAGACAAAGGCCACGGCCTCGGTCCGGCTCACCGGAACCGTGTCTGGCAGCAGATCCGTACCGCATTCGAATTGCCGATCGAAGAATAACACTCGCACTGTCCTCGACCGAGCACTCGATTCAAACGAGCGACTTGTGTATGTGATTGTTCTATGTTGTTTACCGGGGTGAGGACGTAATGTTGTTGGCCGGGATCGGGCTTTCAAAACCGTTGTAGGCGTCAGGCTTTACTCCTCGAGCATACCCGCCGCCTCGGAAGGTGTTCGGCTGGTATGTGCCCACAAAATCAATCGGCGAAACCGCTTTGATTTCTTCTTCCAGACCCAGCATCCAGTACGTCGCATTGACCAGCATCCGACGATAACCGTCATTCAGGATGTCCTCGGAAGCTCCGTACAGTGAGGTGAACACACGCCCCTTCTGACCATTTGCGCCGGTGTATTCGCGAGTCCATTCAGAAGCCATGGGGGGCTTGGATGCATCCGGCTCGCCGTCGAATTTCATGCTCATCAGCGGCTGAGCCATCGTCAGAATATTCCAGTCGTCCTGCGGCACGGCATTATACCCGCCGCACTGCACATGAATGTCTTTGACGCCCGTCAGAATCGGATGACCGGCCTGTTTGGGAATGATCGTAATTCGAGTGCTCTGTTTGTGATTTCGGCCGTAGTGCCCCACCCAGGTCTGGCCCAGCACCTGATGGCCGAACCCTAATTCATAGCCTTTGGTTTTGGCCTGAAAATCATATTTCGAGTACTTGCTTTCTTTGTTTCCGTACTTGAAACCGTGCGTTGAAGTCCGCAGTCCCATCACGGGGCCACCACGTTTCAGGTAGGCATCGATGTATTTCATCTGTTCATCGGGAAGAGCCTGAAACCGGGTGAACATCACCATACCATCGGCGGATTCAAGTGCTTTGAGGCCGGGAATATTGGATTCTCCTGCCTTGATCTCCCCGTTTTCGTCCAGACCAAACAGGACTGTGCAGTCGAACCCATGATGCACGGCCAGTATCCTTGCCATCGCTGGAAGGGTTTCTTCGCCGCGGTATTCGTGATCGCTGGCGATGAAAACCAGATGTTTGGCTTTGGAGAGGGACTTCGTCCCCTGGTATGTGACAGTGTCGGACACGGTGTCTGATGTCGTTGACGAAGAAGTGGTTTCCGTGGCCCGGGTAATTCCGGGCGCCAGCAGAAGGAACAATTGAAGTAGAGTAAAAAAGCGAACCATCATTCTATTTCCTGTTTGGTCAGGGCGAAAAACAACACTCTTCCACACGTTGACTCTGTCTTTTCTGCAACCGCAGTACTCAGAACAGGGCGTGGCGCAAGTGTGATGATAGCCGATAACGAGGCGACCGTCTTCGATACGCTGCGAAAGTTGTCTGACCAGACGCAATGTCGTTCGGCGTCGGGCGAACGTCGCGGCATCGTCACGCCAGGATTTCATGGGCCACTTTGCCGTAGACGTCGGTCAGGCGAAAATCGCGACCGGCATGACGATACGTCAGCTGCTCGTGATTCAGGCCCATCAGGTGCAGGATGGTGGCGTGAAAGTCGTGGACGTGTATGGCATCTTCCACAACTCGGTTGCCGATATCGTCCGTCTTCCCGTGCACTATCCCCCGCTTCACGCCTCCGCCAGCCAGCCAGCAGGAATACGCATGCGGATGATGAGCACGGCTTTTGGTTCCTTTGCCGTCCTGAGCCCACGGCGTGCGACCAAATTCTGTGCAGAAGACCAGCAGTACGTCGTCGAACATGCCTCGACGCTTCAGATCCGTGATCAACGCCGCGACTGGTTGATCGACTCGTCTGGCATATTTGGCGTGCGATCCAACATCACGATGTGCGGCATCCCAGTTGTCCCGACACGCACCCACGGCGTCGACAATTTCGACGAAACGCACGCCGTTTTCAACTAATCGCCGAGCCATCAGTACCTGTGCGGCGTAAGACGTCTGATCGCTCGACGCTGTGCCGTACAGTTCATGTGTTTTTTTAGTTTCGCGTGACAGATCCAATACCTCGGGTGCCATGTCCTGCAGTCCACGCGCTGTCCTGAAAGAACTGTTCCGAGCGGCCAGCTGAGCATCCCTGCTGCGCCTGCGGAGATGACGTTTATTGAGCGACTCCAGCAAGCCGAGTTCCAGGTTTTGTTGCAGCGCCAGCGATGCGGGCTTCAGGTTAGGAAGGGGTTCCGAGCCCGGTTTAATTTGAACGCCCGTATGGACGCCGGGTAGAAAGTTAGCATCCCAGATCTGTGGTCCGGCATAAGGGCGATGTTCAGAAATCACAACATGGGCAGGTAGATTCGAATTAAAAGTACCCAGTCCCCAGGACAGCCACGAACCCACAGACGGCATGGCGAATCCTGTACTGCCGGTGTGCAGCTGCAAGGTTGCCTGGCCATGGTCAATGTGATCGCACGACATGGAGCGGAGCACCGCCGCTTCGTGGATGACGTTGCGGATGTGCGGGAACAGGTCGCTGACCTGGGTGCCACATTGCTGGTTGGAACGGAATTTCCACAGGGGGGCTTTCAGATATCGCTCGAAGTCCGCGCGCTCCAGTTCGGGACCGATTGACGTATCGTGGTCGTGACTCAGCCTCGGTTTGGGATCGAAGGTATCGACGTGCGAATAACCCCCGGACATGTACAGGACGATGACATGTTTGGCTTTCGGCCGAAAGTGTGGTGCACGAGACGCCGACGCAGTTGCAGTTGACACCCTGGTCACCGCAGCAGCACTCGACAGAGACAAACTGCCGATACCCTTTTTCAGAGCTGTTCGGCGTGAGAAGGATTGATGTGTGGATGTCATGCAACAGGAATTTTGAAACTGCTTCTAGTCGATAAAGAAGAACTCGTTGCTGGTCAACAGTGTCCTGCACAACGCAACGTACTCGTGCGGTACGATCCCGGAGGACTGCGGTACTTCAATGGTCTTGCGATACATCTGCAGAAACGCCTGAATCTCCTGCTGTTCGGTGTCCGTGACGGGCCTGCTGTAAATCCACTGGTATAGCTGACCGACTCGAGCATCGTCCTCGCTGCTGTCAGCGACAACACGTTTCGCGAGTGCTGCTGCCTGTTTCTTGATGAAGGGAGAATTCATCAGAAACAGGGCCTGTGCCGGTACATTTGATGTGTCTCGCTGAGAGGTACTGGTGTTGCGATCCGGACTGTCAAACAGACCCAGCAGAGAGTGACGGAACAGTCGCTGTGTCAGCAGGTACACGCTGCGATGATTGGTGTCGATCTCCTGATGAAACGGCGCATTCAGGCTGTAGCGATGCTTGTACCACGGATCGATATTGTGAGCGGCAGGTTGTGTTTTCTGCAGCTGGCCACTGACGGCCAGGATGCTGTCACGTATTGATTCGGCATCAAGGCGCCGCCGAGTGTATCGCCACAACAGAACGTTTTCCGGATCCCGTTCACAGGCGACCATATCGTCGTTGTCGATCGAAGCCAGTTGGTAAGTTTCCGTCAGCATCATGAGACGATGCAACGACTTAAACGACCAGCCATCATCGACGAATCGGTTTGTTAACCAGTCCAGCAGTTCCGGATGTGAAGGAGGGGTCCCCTGCCGTCCGAAGTTATCCGCAGTGGCCACCAGTCCGCGACCGAAGTGCTGTTGCCAGATGCGATTCACAATGACTCGAGCTGTCAACGGGTGGTCAGGATGAGTCAGCCACTGAGCAAGCTCAAGACGACCCGATCCACTGTCGATCACCGGACGATTTGCTCCGGTGATCGTGCTGATGAAATGCCGAGGCACAACATCACCCGGGTTTGACGGACTGCCACGTCGGTGCAGTCTGGCGTCGTGAGGAGTTCCTTCTCCGACGGCGAACACCAACTCCAACTCCGGATTTTCTGCCAGTCGCAATTTTTCGTTCTTGATCCAGGTAAGACCATGCAGCATTAACTCGCGAAACTTTCCGCCCCGCACCTTCAGCAATTGATCACGTCGCGCGGACAGCGTTTTGATCTGCTGCTGCAGCTTTGTGACATGATCGATGTCGTTATCAGTTTTTTCCTGCAGCGTTGCCAGTTTGGCTTCCAGGGGCTTCAGTTTGCCGGTGACCTCGGCGTACTCTACCAGCGTCGGCTTGAGCCATGGACGAAAGTGGTTGTTGATCTGGTACTCATAACGAGCAATCAGATCCCAGTAAGAAGTCGCCTTTTCACGAGCTTCTCTGCCCGGGATTGCCGGACTGAGATCGGACGGTGACTTTTCGACAGACATCCCCATCCATGGATAAGTTGTGCTCTCAAAGATGCCGTACAGGCCGTAATAGTCGGCACTGGAGATCGGGTCAAATTTGTGATCGTGGCAGCGTGAACAGCGAAGCGTCAGTCCCATAACACCGCGACCGAGCGTATCGATTGTGTCTTCAATGGTCAGGTGCATACTTTCTTTCTTAGCATTGCCAAAACGGCGTGACAGCGCGATAAAACCGGTCGCGATCGTCAGGTCCCGTTTCAGTTGTTCATCTTCCGTGGTCAGGGACATGATGTCGCCGGCCAGTTGAGCCTGCAGGAATCGGTCGTATGGCATGTCACGATTTAGCGAGTTGATGACCCAGTTGCGATACCGCCAGGCACTCTGGATGGGAATATCACCGACGTCTCCCTGCGTATCGGCATATCGGGCAACATCCAGCCACAGTCGCCCCTGCCGCTCCCCGTACTGGTCAGCAGCCAGCAACCGGTCAACAACACGTGCAAATGCTGTGGCATGATCCGCGGGGTCGTTAACGAAGGCGTCAACTTTCTGCGGCGCAGGGGGCAGCCCCGTGAGATCCAGCGTTGCTCGACGGATCAGCGTGCGGCGATTTGCCCTTGCGGTGGCCGTTACCCCGCTCTGCAGTCGACGATCGTGGACGAAACGGTCAATTGCATTCATCGACCACCGTGAATCAGTGATGTCCGGCGGTGTCACGACAATCTGACGCGGACGCAGCGCCCAGTCCAGTGCTTCGTCAAAGGGAATGACGGTTGTAGATGACGGCCCGCTGTCGAAAGCTGTCATGTCCGGTGCCTCGTCACTGCCTGGCCATACGGCGCCGTCGTCGATCCATCTGGCAAGAATGTCCGCTTCTTCTGTCGTAAGCCGGTCATCGTCATCCGGCGGCATCCGCAACTCCTTGTGCGTCCTGCGTACGGCATGAACCAGCAGACTGTCTTCGGACCGGCCGGGCACGATCGCCGGGCCATAATTGCCACCAGTGACAATGGCGACCCGCGAAAGCATGGACACAGCCGCTTCGGCCGTGGATTCACCTGAATGACAGGTGGCGCAACGATCGATCAGCAATGGTCGCACCTTCAGCTCAAAGTACTCCTGTTTTGCCGCGTGTCCGGGGCTGTCTGCATCATCTGCGCGAAGAGCGGCAGCAGTCAGCAGCAGAACGAATGTGATGCCTTTAAGACGAATCATGAACCCAACGCACTTGACGACGACTGAATGCGATACACTAACGGCAGACCAGGATTCTAAACCATGAGCCGATTCAGGCCATCATCTATTTACCCGGTGACCCTGGAATCTGCATAAACCGCTGCCGACCAAATCGTCATGCAGGGCCGCTCCTTCATCCGGGTTTGTGAAATCATTTGTCGCCGTTGTCCTGCAGACGCCTCAGAGTTTTTTCGTAGCGAATCTGCATTTCTTTCTGACGCCACTCAAGAAACTCCGCTTCCACACCGTCCCGTTCGGCGGCGTTTACGGGGCGTTCGGGCGGGATGTTGATCTCACCAAACGTAATTCCCTCTTCTTTGCGATCCACGGCGACGATGTGGTCTCCACTGACAACCAGTGTCACACCAACATTGGCTTCAACAACCGGAATACTGTTTTCCTGGCTGCGACTCAGGACGGCTTTATCTTGGGCGATGCTTCGCGAACCGAAAGAGGGGATGACCAGAAATTGCGCTCCATCCAGTGCCGGAATCTTCGCCAGTTGAGCATTCCAGCGATCATTGCAGATCAGAATACCACAGCGTCCGTAAGGTGTGCTGAACGTCCTGCTGTGCCGGCCCATCCGATTAAACCACCACGAATCGTGGTATCCTTCCGCCAGTTGCATCTTGTGGTACTTCCCGCAGACAGCGCCATCGTTGCCGATGAAGACGGCACTGTTGAAGACGTCGCAGCCAATCCGTTCTGCAAAGCCAAAGACCAGACACATTTTCAGTTCCTGCGCCAGTCGCTGAAACTGGCGGATGACCGGGTCGTCGATGTTGACCGCGACATCACGCATGCGCTTTGATTCTGCATCGCCTGAGATGATTTCGTTGACGACGTAGCCCTCCAGTGATCCCTCCGGCGCGACGGCAATGCGGGCCCCGCCGGCGTTTGCCTGCCGAAACATTGCCTCCAGCCGATTCGCATTGCCAGTAAGATCAAACTTCACGGGGACAAATGAGACTGCCGCAACTCTTACGGTTGTGGGTCCAGCAGCTTCATCCGCGACCTGCATGGTGCTGGCCGCACAGGGCCAGAGCAGAAAGATCGTCACAAGGCCGTGGAAATCCGAATTCAGTGAGTGCCTCATAATTTCGTCTTCTTCAGGACCTGTATAATCTCGTCCGGTGTGGGACGATCACCAAACGTTTCTGCCCGCTGTTCGAAGCAGATCGTTCCGGATTTGTTGATCACAAACGTTGCCGGGCGATTACTGAGCTCCGTGTGGATTCGCATCTGAAAGGCAACACCATAACCGGCGCTGACGGTCAGCGAAGGATCCGTCAGCAGGGGATAGCTAAGAGCGTCGGTGCTGAACCCCGTTTCCTTCAACAGATACTTTGCAGACCATGCTTCATGCGGGTCAATGGCCACCAGCACTGCGTCAAGTTCTTCAAACTGTCTGAGTTTATCCCGCAACTGCGAGATTTGATTGTGGCAGACAGGTCACGTATCGCCGTAGATGAAGATCAGAACGACATTCTTCTTTCCCTGATAGTCACTCAGCCGAATGGTTTCACCAGTAGCCGACATCAGCTCGAATTCCGGGGTGGACTGACCGACGCTCGCTGTGTCCGTCTGACCGGCATCCCACGTGATAAGCTTCTGTATGGTGGCGGGCTCCACCGTCTAATGTTCTCGTTCCATCGCACACCTGATGTGCATGCGGACATCGCGATTGGATTCACTGTTGCGCAGACTGTTCCAGTCAATGTTCAGAGATGTTTTGCCCAGCATGCCCAGCGAGTCGACCGCGTACAGGCGAACCGCTGTTCCGACACTGCCATCTTCATCGGATTTGTCGCGATTCACGTCAATTGCATGGCCGGGTCCGGCGTTGCTGCTGGATCTGGCCCGTTTTCTCCGTCAATGGCTGCGGTCAATACAGGTGCGCCACACCCGCCAGTACGTCCGGTGTGCCTCTGAAACTCATTCACTCGCTGCCGCAGCGCGTTTCCGGGATGCGTTTTTCTGCTACTGCCAACCATCGGCAGCTGTGTTCCACTTCCGCAGGAAACTACGGCTTCACTTTGTCGCCAGCACCACGGTTTAGTGTGTTATCGCCATTTTCACCGACCAGGCGGAGCCATGACACGTGTCTTCGAAACCAGAACACAGCATGCAGCGACGAACGCTGCGTAAACAAGACGGCGAGTCCCGGACTGAGTCCGGCAGCGCGCTGACCTGGATATCATGGTACTTCCATCAGCTGCACAGGATCGAGTCGGGTGCAGCCTGGTCCGGCACGCTACATTTTTTCGATACTGTTCATTGCAGATGTCTTAGTGATTTGCTGAAGTTGACGACGTTTGCGTTGTGGAATAACCCAATGGTGAAAATACGACCCGGAAACAACGGAAGTGAAAGTGTTGCGTTGACTATCCCCAGTTCTTTGATTGCCGACAGCCTGAGTGATTTCCGGTCCGTCTGGAAGAAACTCACTCTGGTCGCCGTTGTCTATGAGATTCTCGCTTTCATCCTGCTGACACCGCTGGTCGGGTTACAGTTTCGGATCGGACTGGCAGCCTCGGGTAACGTGGTCCTGACTGATCAGGACATTTTGTTTTTCTTCCTTGGACCGGCCGGATGGATTTTCTTGATTACTGCCGGAGCATTGTGGCTGGGAATTGTGGCACTCAGGCATTCGGCAATCATGGCAATTCTTGCAGCAACGCCACACCAGCAAATGGGTCTGACAGATGCCCTGCAATTCGCCCGAAAAAATGCCTTGCGGGTAGTCCGCCTTACGGCCCGGGTTATTGGGTTGCTACTGCTGACGACCGCGCCATTCCTGATGGTGGCAGCCGCTGTGTATCAGGCTTTGCTTACCGAGTACGACATCAATTACTACCTGAAAGAGACGCCGCCTGTCTTTCTGCTCGCCGTTGGAATCGGTGGCCTGATCGCGGTAACTCTGGCTGCCATAATTCTTCGGCTGATCATCGATTGGTCGCTGGCGCTGCCATTGGTGTTGTTCGAACAGATCAGGCCACGTGACGTGCTGACGGCGAGTCGAATGAGAGTCGCTGGCCATCGACGTCAGATCCTGTTGTGGGCGCTGACCTGGATTCTGGGCACGACGGCACTTTCGACTGTGGCCACCACAGTTCTGGTCTGGCTGGGGCGTTTTGTCGTTCCCCGGGCAGTTGGTTCTCTGGAACTGCTTTCACTCGCGATCGGTGTGATCCTGCTGTTGTGGTTCACTGTGCTGCTTGCTGTCAGTCTGTTCAGTACCACGATATTGTCGGTCATCCTGTTCAACATCTACCGGCGACTGGGTGGCTTGAGTACTTCGGCGCCGCTCGCTGTTGCGGAAGACCTGCCGCAGAATTCCGGCATGAGGTTTTCACTGAAAACGTGGATTACGGCTGCCTTTCTGGGTTCGGTTGTGGCCGCGGGGACCGGTATTTTTGCTGTTCGAAGTGTTCGTCTGGAAGACGCAGTCGAAATCACTGCTCATCGCGGAGCCTCCGAAGCGGCCCCCGAGAATACAATTGCGGCGATAAAACAAGCGATCGAAGACGGGGCTGACCGCGTCGAAATCGATGTTCAGGAAACGGCCGACGGCACTGTTGTTGTCTTTCATGACAGCGACTTTATGAAATTGTCCGGCCTCGGTCTGAAAATATGGGATGCTACTCTGGATGATCTGCAGGACATTGACATCGGCAGTTGGTTTGCGCCGGAATTTCGCGATGAGCGCGTACCCACACTTGCGCAGGTCCTTGACGTCTGCAAAGGAAAGATCGGGGTCAACATTGAACTGAAGTACTACGGCCACGACGATCAGCTGGAACGGCGAGTTGCACAGATCGTCGAAGACCGGGAAATGACCGCCGACATTATTGTCATGTCGCTGAAGACCGACGCAGTTGACAAGATGAAGCAGTTGCGTCCTGCATGGAAAGTCGGTCTGCTGCTGTCGGTCTACGCCGGCAATCTGAAGAAACTCAATGCTGATTTCGTGGCAGTTAACGCCGGTTTTGCCAGTCGAAGTTTTATTCGCGCAGCGCACGGCAGTGGCAAAGCAGTTCACGTTTGGACCGTCAACGATTCCGCTACAATGTCCACGCTGATCGGCCGCGGTGTGGATGGCCTCATCACCGATAAGCCCGTACTGGCCCGTACTGTGCTCGACTGGCGAAGTCAGATGAGTGTGCCGGAACGACTCATCATGGAGCTGGCAGGGATTCTTGGAGTCACTGCTGAAATCGGAGAACAGTGATCTGAGGCGGCGCGGTCACGACAACGACTGCGGCTGCGTTACTTCTTCTTCAGCCGGCCCGCCGCGCCATTCCGCAATTGACTGAAACACTACAAAGAACGACGGGACAAACAGCACAGAAAAACACGTGGCTGCCATCATGCCGCCGACAACCGCCAGGCCTACCGCCACTCGGCTGGCGGCACCGGCACCGGTGGCCACAATCAGTGGCAGAAATCCCAGAATCGACGAAAACGCCGTCATCAAAATGGCTCGAAAACGCTGTTCGGCTGCAGCTGTTCCAGAGTCGCGAATGCTTAGTCCGTTACGTCGTTGTTCGCTGGCAAATTCCACAATTAAAATCGCATTCTTGCTGGCCAGGGCCACCAGCAGTACCAGACCCACCTGCGAATAAACGTTGATGTCAGCCCCTGCAATAGCAACGGCTGAAACCACACCGATCGCGGACAATGGCACGACACTGATGACCGCCGCCGGACTGGTCCAGCTCTCGTATTGCGCCGACAGAACAAGGAATACCAGGACGACGGATAGAATCAGGACAAAAACCGGGTTGTCCTGAATCCGCGGCGACTCCTGAACCTGCTTCTCCTGAAATGACATGCCCGCCCATTCAAACGCCGCGTTTTTCTCGTTAGCCATCTGTTCCATCAGGGCCAGTGACTGTCCGGAACTGTACCCTGCCGCCGGTTGGCCATTGATCTGGGCTGAAGGATACAGATTAAAACGTTGTATGGTCTGGGGTCCGAATGTCTCCTGGACATCAACAAATGTACCGATAGGCACCATCTCTCCGGCTTCGTTGCGCACATCCAGATACTTAATGTCATCGGGGGCAACGCGAAACTCCTGGCCAGCCTGCACTCGCACCTGCCAGGTCCGGCCGAATTCGTTGAAGTCGTTCACGTAGGCCGATCCCAGATAGGCCTGCAGCGTCTGAAAGACATTGTTAAGTGGAATGCCGAGGGTCTTGACCTTGATACGGTCAATATCGACGAATAACTGTGGCACGTTGGCACGGAACGTGGTGTTCATCGCCGTCAATCCGGACTGTGCATTGCCGTCGTCCAGGATTTCGTCAGCCACCACCTGCAGCTGGCTGAGACCTAAATTGCCGGTGTCCTGCAGCTGCATCTGGAACCCGCTGGCGTTGCCCAGGCCGTCGATGGCCGGCGGTACGAAAGGAAACACGATACCTTTTTCTATGGCTGCGAATTCAGCACGCAGGTGCTTCTGAATTCCCTGCTGGACATCCTCGGGTGTCACTCTGTCTTCCCATGGCTCATAAATGGCCACGGCCAGACCCAGATTGGAACCGTTACTTCCGCTAAGGATTGAGAACCCGGAAATTGACAGCCAGTTCTGCACGCCCTTCGTGTTTGCCAGGATCTCATCCACCTCGGCCAGAACCTCAGCGGTGCGCTGTCGCGAGGCCGCATCAGGCAGCTGCACGTTGATAAAGCAATACCCCTGATCTTCAGTCGGCAGAAACCCCGTGGGCAACTGAGTAAAGCTCCAGCCGGTGATAGCCATCAGTCCGACAACAACCAGCATCACTACGGCAACCCGCCGAACCATGCCGCCAACGACGCGCTTATAGACAGAGGTTGTCGCGTCAAATGTTCTGTTGAACCAACGAAAGAAGAAAGACTTTTTTTCTGTGGAAGCACGCAGCAGGATGCCGCACAGTGCAGGACTAAGAGTCAGCGCGTTGATCGTGCTGATCAGCACGGCGGCGGAGATTGTCAGCGCAAACTGTTGAAACAACTGGCCGGAGATTCCGCCCATCATAGAGGCAGGCACAAACACGGCCAGCAGGACAAGAGTTGTAGCAATCACGGGCCCTGTGATTTCGCTCATCGCAGCGATGGCCGCGTCTTTCGAGGACAGTCCCGTGTCCAGGTGTTTGGTTGTATTTTCGACGACCACAATGGCATCGTCCACCACGATGCCGATCGCCAGAACGATGCCGAACAATGTCAGCATGTTGATCGAAAACCCCATGCCGCCCATGCAGGCGAATGTTCCGATCAAAGAAACGGGGATCGCAACACAAGGAACAATCGTGGCTCGCCAGTCCTGCAGAAAAATGAAGATGACGATCACGACCAGCAGGACAGCAACAAACAGTGTGTTGTAAACCTCTTTCACAGAGGCCCTGACGAAATCGGTGGTGTCCAATGCAATTTCGTACTGCAGTCCCGTTGGAAACCTTTCCGCCAGCCGATTCATTCGGTCTCTGACGTCGTCAGCAAGGTCCAGCGCATTGGCTCCGGGAAGCTGATAGATAAATACTGTTGTGGATGGGTCCCCGTTGTATGTTGATCCGCGGTTGTAATCCTTGCCACCACGTTGCACCCCGGTACGGACTTTCCCCGTGTTCTTATCGACGGTGTCGTCGATCACGACGTCCCGGACCCGCGTCATTCGCCCGCCCTCGGCGGTCTTCACGATAATATCCGCAAAGTCGTCGTCCGTTTTCAGTCGTCCCTGAGTGTTGATCACCAATTGGAACGCCGTGCCAACCGGTGCCGGTTCCTCACCGATGCGGCCGGCGGCGACCTGCACATTCTGCTCGCCGATCGCGTTCACGACATCCTGTGTTGTCAGCTGCCGAGCTTTCAGTTTGTGGGGGTCCAGCCAGACCCGCATACTGTAGTCAGCGGCCCCAAAAATCACGACATCGCCGACACCCTTGACCCGGCTCAGTTCGTCTTTGATATTAATGGTCGCGTAGTTGCTCAGAAACAACCCATCGTGGTTCGGATCGTCAGACGTCAACGAAATCATCTGTACGATCTGCGTTGACTTTTTCTTTGTTGTGACGCCTTGACGTCGGACATCCTCGGGCAGCTTCGGGTCAGCGATCGCGACACGGTTTTGCACCAGTACCGTGGCCATGTCAACATCGACACCGATTTCAAACGTTACGGTCAGCGTATACGAACCGTCATCCGCGCTGCTGGACGACATGTAGATCATGTCCTCGACGCCGTTCACCTCCTGTTCGATGGGTGCGGCAACAGTTTCGGCTACCACCTGCGCGTTGGCTCCCGGATAGAAAGCCCTGACTTCCACCGTTGGCGGCGTGATATCCGGAAACTTGGCGATGGGCAGCGATGTCAGCGACAGGGCTCCGGCAAGTATGATCACAATCGAAATGACTGTGGCAAAGATCGGACGGTTGATAAAAAATCGCGACATTGATGATGCTGTAATCCGGGTGACGGTACGATCTACGTTAGTTTTCGGAAGCGTCCGGCGAGGGGCTGGTGACGGCCGCGTCGTCGCTTTCCTGTGAAGACTCAGACACAGCCGGTTCGTCGTTCGTTTCTGTCGCGTTTACCTCGTCGGGACCTGCCTCCTCGCTGTCTGCTTCTTTGGGCAATACTTTCGTATCGTCCCCGCTGTGCCCGGAATCAGGCGGATCCAGCTGGATTTCCTTTGGAATCACTTTCGCTCCGGGTCGTGCCCTTTGAATTCCATCGATGACAACGGTCTCCTGGCCGTCCAGTCCATCAGTGATGACGACCATCTCACCGTATTTTTCTCCCAGCGTAATGTTGCGACGTTCAACGACGTTCTTATCATCCAGAATCCGAACAAAGCGACCTGTCTGATCGACCGCTACACAGCGTTCCGGCAGCAGAACAGCGTTTTCTGTCGTCCCGATCGGAACACGAATGCGAACAAACAGCCCCGGAATAAGCTCAAGTGACTTATTGGGAAACACGGCACGAATGGTGAATGTTCCGGTACTCTGATCGACTCCAAGATCGGCGTAGTCAAGATTACCTTCATAAGGAAACCCCTTGTCGACTGCCCGTCGCAGGTACGCCTTGATGCTGGTGAGGTCCGGCCTGCCCTTCGACTCGTTTTTTGCACCGCTTCTGGCACGCAGAAGTGACCGTTCGCTGATATTGAAATAGACGTGGATCGGATCGTAGGAGACCATCGTTGTCAGGTGGGTCGCTTCGTTGTCTCCCACCAGATTGCCCATCTTGACCAGCGTTCTCTCAACACGTCCGTCCATCGGAGCGGTGATCGTACAGTAGTCCAGATCCAGCTTAGCCTGTGTCTTTGCGGCCTTTGCTGCCGTCACTGCGGCCTTTGCTGCACCTACTTTAGCTTCGGCAGCCGCTACTGCGGCTTCCGCACCATCTCGTTCAGCCACGGCTGTCTGGACTTTCGATTCCGCAGTGGCGTTGTCTTTAAACAGATTCTGCTGACGCGTTACCTCAAGTTCTGCCCTCCGGAGCGAGACGTTCATCGCTCCGACTTCGGCCTTTGCGGCGTCGACGTCGGCACTCGCCGTAGCGAGGTCGGCTTCCGCAGCATCAAAGGTTGCCTGATACTCAGACGGCTGAATCAGATAAAGCGGGGCACCCTCTTCAACATCGTCACCATCCCGAAAACGAACTTCCTGCAGGAATCCACGTACGCGGGCTCGAACATCAACTCGTTCGACAGCTTCCGTTGTCCCGGTTTCATCCAGGTAGTTGGTGACTGTACTGATGACCGGACTGGCTGTGGTTACAGTTGGTGCCGGCGGCGCCTTATAGACATTCGGCTGCGAGCAGCCAACGGCGACGGCGATACTTGGCAGTGCAAGAAGTATGCGTTGCATGGGAAGCACTATTTTGAAATTCCGGAATGGCACTTCGCTGTGCCGAATAACTGAATTTGACAACAGCAACGCGAAAATTCATCGCGTGCGGTTATACTGCGAATCGCGATCGTATCCCCGTGTGCTCAGGAAGTAAATGAGCTGTCGCTGCGGAAATTCAAAACACTCCCCGAAAGCTCTGAGATCGTTGCACCTTGGACACGACGGTGTAGGCGGCACGTCTGATATTGTAACGACCGCAGAACGCAAAGAGTAGAAATGACAAACTCCGCTAAACTGCCAACTGTGTCAGGCAAGCAGCCACATTCGCCAGTCGAGGATCGCAATTTTCTGTCCGCTCTGCTGCTGTCGCTCGTATTCCTGCTGCTGGTGGTTCCATTTGCCGAAGCTCTGCCCTTTGCGGAATGGCTGCTTCGAGCCGGCATCACCGCGGTGCTGATTTCCGCAGCTGTCGCTACAATCCGGCGACGGGAACTGATGCTGGCCGGTCTGTTTGTTGCGGCCATCGCAATCCCATTGTCATGGGCCACACTGTTTGTGAATCAGCCATATGTGTTTCTGGGCAGCTGTATACTGGAAAGCCTGTTCTTTGTTGTGATGGCAGTGCTGATCGTGAACTCGGTGTTTCGTAAGCACCTGGCCACCATTCACTCGATCTCCGGAGCAATCAGCGCTTATCTGCTGCTGGGCCTGGCCTGGGCCGTTCTGTACTGGGGGCTGGTCAATATCGGTGAGCAGGCGCTGGTGGGTGATACGCTGGGGGCTGCAGGCAGTCGCACAGGTTCGTCTGACGAGATCATTCAGTTTTCAAAGTGTATTTACTTCAGCTTCGTGACAATGTCGACGCTCGGATACGGTGATATCACTCCGGCAACTCCTGTTGCTCAGACGCTCACATGGATGCAGTCGGTTGTGGGTCAGTTTTATATGGCCGTCCTGGTCGCGCTGATGGTCAGTGAAATTCCGCGCAGGCACACGGATCCTGAACACCCATCAGGTCCGCAACAGTCTGGTGCAGATTAAGCGTGCCGGCTTCAGTCGGTTATTCGTCGATTTTTGCGGGAGCTGGCAGGTCTTCTGTTTTGATTTCCGGCGATTCGTCTTTTTCGGCATCATCTGATACCTGAACTTCAGGTTGTGCCACGGCCGGTCGTTCCCGGACATCTGCGACGTCTGCCGCAACGCCCTGTCCGAAGCGGATCTGCCAGCCACCACCAAGTGCCTTATATGTACGAATCAGACTAAGCGCAATTTCAGCTTCTGCTGAAGCCAGCTGGTCCTGCTGCTGTACAAGAATTGTCTGCAGGTACAAGACACGGAACAAATCCGCTTCACCTTCCCTGAACTGATCGTTACCGATTTCCACGGACCGTTTGGAGGCCTGCACACCCTCCTTCAATGATGTGAACTGTTTGTGAGCATTCAGGAAGCACGTAATTCCATCTTCCACTTCGGCGTTGGCGTTCAGGACGGTATCCTGGTATTGAATCGCCAGCTCCTGAAAGACAGCCTCTTCTGCCGCGATACCGTTACGAATACGCCCGTAATTCAGCAGATTCCAGTTGAAGGCCGGATTGATGAATCCTGCATTGGCGGCCGAACTGAACATGTCTGAAAGATCGTTAGCCTGCCAGTTGATTGAGCCGTTGATAGTGAATGCGGGAAACAGGTCAGCGGTTGCAACGCCAATTCGAGCACTCTGTTCCGCGACTCGCCTTTCTTCCCTTCGCACATCCGGTCGGCGACGGATCAATTCAGCGGGAATACCGACAACAAGTTGTGCCGGCGCCACGGGGATCGGGGCCTCGCCCATTTCCGGTGACAGGTCGCGAGGTGGAGCACCCAGCAGGACACACAGACGATTGTTTGCCAGTCTGAGACCTTTTTTCAGGACGGGAATCAATGCCTGAGTCTGAGCCAGGTTGGATTTGGCCTGCGTGACACCGAGTTCACTGTCGTCTCCGTTGCGAAATAATGATTCTGCGATCTTCAGACTGGCTTGCTGGATCGCCACGTTTTCAGATGCGTACTCCAGGCGCTTCTGAAACGCCCGCATTTCCACATAGGCTGCTGCTGTTTCTGCAATCAAACAGACAAGTACGTCGTCATGGTTCTCGATCGATGCGTCAAGATTTGCGTCGGCAGATTCCAGATTGCGACGGAACTTGCCCCACACATCCATTTCCCAGCCCACGTTGAACCCCGATGACCACAGATCGAATGTTCGAAAGGGAATGACGCCAATTCCTGCCGCGTTGCCCACGGTGCCCAGCTGGACATGATTGAAGCCGGCGAAGCCTTGCTGAGTCTGTGGGTACAACAGACCGGCTGCGATTGTTCGCTGAGCCTGAGCTTCCAGCACCCGCATGCCCGCTGCTCGCAGTGAAAGATTCTGCTGGTGAGCCTGGTTGACAAGGCGATTCAGAACCGGGTCGTTCAGCGATTCCCACCAGGCGGCATCATTTACCGAATGGTTTTCGCTGATGACTGCCGGATCATTGAAGTCGATCCACTCGCCCGCGACCGGTGCCGCCGGCCTGAAATAATCAGGTCCGACCTTGTAGCCGTTGTCTTTCCACTGCCTGAATTCTGCACATCCGGTGATGCACATTACGACCAGCATACAAACCACGTGGACTGAGCGCGTCCATGGGAAGATTCTCATAATGTCCCATCCTTGGGTATCGATTTGAATCGAGCGGTGCGGACGAGTTGCTGAGAAGCCTCTGCCCGGACCTATCCGTCCATATCCGTTCCATCGACACGACCGGAATATTTCACTCCTTAAATGCTCTCGTAAGTCCCCACATGTGGACTGGATGTTACGAAATTGACGATTAGATAAAATAAAAGGAATTGGTTATGTCCCCGGTGGTCCTGCCGGATTCACTCCTGTACCGCCCGGTGTAGCTATCGTCATATTGGGCGTCAGGACAACGCTTCCCGTCACGCAAGGCGTGGGCAGCGGTCAGCCGGTATTAACGCTTCGTCGGTGTGGTAAACTGGAAGACCCCAACGGTGCCAGGCCGGCGTTAAACGCTGGCACCAAATCGGTCTGCAGGTGGACACATTGTGCTGATAAATCACTGCTGACTCCGCCCAGACGCTCCAGGCTGGATCGTCCATTGCGCGGATCAGGAGGCCGCGTGTCCTTTATCGATTCTCACCGCTTCCCACGGCATACATAAGCTTGAAATTCCCGACCGATAGGTTTGCGACTGAAAAAGCTTACTTACGCAACGTGCACATGAGTCGGCTGGAATGAAGAAGCAATCAGCACATCGAAAGATCGTGCTTTCCGGAAGATCCTCGATGCCGATCTGAGTAAATGTTGTGACGCCCGACGTACACGGGTGTGAGTAGCCCTCCAGGACCTGTACGACCCGCTCGTCCGTCCCCCCCCTTGCCGACGAGCATGACTGTTGCCAGTGGGTGAATGGACAATCCGCGTTGTCTGGCTTTTTCAACGTTCTTTCTGCCCAATCGCCCCGGGACTATTCGTGAGGTTGGCCAACGTGGACGTTGTAACTTTTGGCGCTGGCCCTGAAGAAAATCCACGGTGTTGTGTTCCGCGTATAGCTGACAACAGGAAACTACTGCCACATAACCAGCCGCGCTCCGGTGCTTCTTTTTGCAGGATATGTTTGCCACCCGTTACGCCGTCCCGTTCAGTTTCCCGCAGGACAATCAGAATTCAGCACCAGTGAGCGCTCCGCCGACGACTTGTGTTGCCTGAACGGCCTATACGTTATGCGAAGCCGGAGAAGTTCCGTTGCACAGAAATGCCGATAATCGTGGACGCGAAGACTAACTGGATGACGGATTCGACGACGTTTCACATTCGGGGAATAGCATGAAGACCGAACGACTTTCACGCCTCGCCTTTGGCATCGTGATCCTGGGCCTGCTGCTTCCTGCAGCAGGATATGCCGAGGGAGTGCTCGACTTCAGGGGCATGACCAGCGGGCTGATAATTCCGCTGGATGATCAGAGCATGTATGTGCGGAATCCTGAGGGACAGTTTGAAGTGCGTTTTCAGAGTCACACTGAAGTTGCGATCAAGCTGAGTTACGTTGATGTCAGAGAAATGAGCGACACGACGATTCGGTTTCAAAATCACAAAGTTCTGGATGGCCTGGAGATCGCTCTGCCGGCAAAGCAGGCTTATGCGCGGTTCTACGTTCGACGGCAGGAAGATGTTGCCCGGATTGCTGAAACCAGGATGGCGACCGGACGGGAGAAATGCAATCTCCATATCTATTACGAACCGGTCGCCGACAATGTTCCGGACAGTCCCAATGAGGCCTTCGCGGGAAAATTCTTCTATTCCGATGATAAGAGAAAGCCCGCTCGGCTGATAATCAACGGAAAGACCTACAGCCTGATGCTGAACAAGTCGCGTGAGGTGCTGATTCACAACGTGTGGGGCGTCATAGACTGCCGACCGTTTGTGAATGACGCGTTCGTCTCAGGAAAACAAACGGATGGTGTTGTGCTGGCTGATGATATTTATGTAACGCCGCTTGGCGATTCAGCGAACACTGACGATCCAGACTTAGCGCGATACCTGTTCATAGGCGATTCAATTTCCGGAAACTATGACGCGTCGCTGCGAGCGGCGCTCAAGGGCAGGTTCAACCTGCATCACCCACCGACCAACTGCGGCCCTTCGATCAAGGGACGTGCGAATATCGTGAGCTGGCTGGGGGCCTACGGTGAGAAAGGCAGGCATTGGGATGTGATCTCCTTCAATCATGGGCACTGGGACTCAAGCAATACAAAGGCCGGCTATCAAAGCAATCTGGAAGCGATTATCACCGAACTCAAAAAGACCAAAGCGAAACTGGTCTGGGTGACAACCTGTCCCGTCCCCGGTGGAACAGATCCGGTCGGGGCACTCGGAGCGGACGGCAGGGCACCCGGGCGTAAAACCGGAGTCATGGAGAAGTACCTGAATCCGTGGGCGTTAGAAGTTATCAGGCGGCATCCGCAAATCTCCGTCTGCGATCAATGGCAACTGGTGAAAGACGGCGAGAACGGTGTCTTTAAGGAATGGTGGGACCGCGGGCACGACGTGCATTTTGGTGGCGAACAGGCGCAAGCGCTCGGTGAGTATCTGGCTCGTCACATTGAGAAAGTAATGAAACCCACGAAATGAGAGTCGGAATGCGACATCGGATTAGCATTTTGAGAATCGTAGCCTTTGATTTTGCGAAAGATGCGCGACGCGCTGCATTGGCCGAACGTAAGGCAACACTGACTGGTATTTTCGCATGTCTGCTGTGCGTTCAGCCAGCCATTGCAGAACTGGATCAAAGGACGTCGCGGCTTGTCACTCAAATCATGACGTTGAGCGATGAACAGGTGCGGGCATGTGTCCCGAAGTTGAATCCTCTGGTGGGATGCGCGAACCCTGAAACACTCGAGTACCCGCGACATTATCGCGAATGGGACTGGTCGCCGCTTGATCCGGAACATGTCGTCGATCCGAAAACGGGGATGAAGTTTCCGAACGCGAAATATCCCCTGAACCAGTCGTTTTCCGTCGTGAACACGCGTGGCGAGATCATCAGGATTCGCTACTATCAGGGAATGAAACCAAAGTCGCTGGTGGACTACGAAGGCCCGGGTTTCAAGCATCGCGTTCGACACGCAGACCGCTATTTCTTTTCGTATGCTGCCGCAAATATGCAGTACGACTGGATGCTCGCAACGATCGAGTTGCTGCAGACTGCGTTCGAAGAAACCGGCGATGATATTTATGCCCGTCGCCTCGCCCTGATTCTTTACGATTTCGGCAGGAAGCTGAAGCACTATCCCATCGTTGATGGAAACGGAGCACAGGGCGGGAAGTTCCCGATTTCTACGGGGCCAGCATTCACCAGGGACGGGAAAGTCGTGGGCAGGCCGGGTGTCGATCTGCCCTATCCCGGCAAGCTTCCGAGTTTTCTGTATCGCAAAGGATTCTGGGGAGAAGCGTATCCTGCAAAGACGTTTGCTCAAGCCTTGTTCGCGATCAAAGACAGCCCGGCGTTAACAAAGCTGTCTCGGGAACTGAAAGTCGACGTCGCGGAAGAAATCGAGAAAGAGCCCATTCGGTTTTTAGTCGACCATGTGATTTCGTATCCGTGGAAGCGGGCGCATCTTCGCGGCAACCTGCAGGGCTATGTCAGGCAGATCGGTGATATCGGCAAGCTGATCGGCGAGCCGGAGTATGTTCACTTTGTCTACAACTGGGCGACAAGGGCTCCATTCTATTACGACGTGACTCATGATGGCCTCACCGGCGGCGGAACAGCATACGGAACGGGGTCCAGCTTTCTCGAAAAGGGACTCTACCTGTCCGGTTACAGCGACCCGCCCGGTTACGTTTCCACGATGGATGGAGTGCATCTGCAGGACGTCGACATCGTCCGGGACCTGCCGTTTCTCGATCTGCTTGGCCGAGCGAAAGAACGGCTGCGCATGCCCAACGGTGATCTCGCGCCATTCCATGATCGCAACACACAGGAAGAGCATCCGGGCTGGCGAAACGGAGGCGGCACCAAACTGCTGCCGACACCGCTGGTCCGCAGCCGCAATTACGTGGCCGCCGGGTGGGGCCACGCGATTCTGGGAGACGGACACGGTGGTGCGGACCGCTGGAAATCTCAGAGCCAGGCTCATCTCCACTTTTCGCTGGCCGCCGAACACGCTCACAACGACTGCAATTCTATTTTGCTGTTCGCCCACGGCGAAGAAATGATATCAGACCTTGGCTACTTCCATCATCCGTTGCGCTGGTGGAGCGGAGGTAGTTTCAGTCACAACCTGGTGACAATCGATGAACAGGAACAGAACCGTGAACAGTCAAAAGGCACACTCGACCTGTGCATCACGGACTGGCCCGGCCTTGCTGTGGCCCGGTCCGAGGGCAGGAACGCCTATCGCGGTATCGCGAAGCAGTATCGAAGAACTCTGATTCACAACACCCGCGATCTGAAGACACCCTACGTCATCGATATCTTCGAAGTTCTCGGCGGAGATCAGCACGACTGGCTCCTTCACGGCTCTGCCTCACCCAGCAGGAAACAGGATGGAACATGCAGTCTGGATCTGAAACCGATGGCCGGGCCGCGATCTCTCTCAAACGGATCTCCCGGAGACGCAAAGTGGAAACGCGATGCCTTTGGCTACACGAAAATCGACCCGTTCGGAATGTGGTCGAAGGTTCGTGAAGGTGTAGCGGACCATTCATTTACCGTCGACTTTCGCTACCGCCACAATCCGGAACTCGGTAGCCGGACTCATTTTCCCGCCCACGAACAGACTCGTGTTTATCTCGGTGAAACGGTCTCTATGCGACTGTCGCTCGGTCGCACGTTGAAGTGGAAGGAAAACTACGAGCAGAAGATGCCGCACCTGATTCTGCGTCGCAACGCAGAGGGGACGAAGTCCGTCTTCGTCGCGGTGCATGAACTCTTCGCGAATGCCCCGGAAATCGTCGAGGTCAGACGACTGGAGTCGCCCGCTGACCAGATTCGACTGGAAGTCGAATTTCCGGACCATACTGACCGTCTGCTTTATTCGCTCACCGGATCGCAAGCCATGATTCTGGATGAATTCGCCACGGATGGAGAATTGGCCTTTCTGACTACAAAGGGCGATCGAACCGCTGCCTGGCTTTCCGGCGGCACGAAACTCACACGCGGCAACAGGACACTCCTGGTGGCTGAGGCGAAGAGCTGGAGCGGCATCCTGATAGAGACGAAGCGGAAGTTTGCCGGAGATTCAGCCACCGCATTTCTCACTGACGCGAAGCTGCCGCATGGAAAGCAACTGCACGGCGACTGGCTCCATCTCACGTTTTCTGAAGGATGGCAAATCACCGATCTCGGGCAGAAAGAAGAGATTGGCCTGTCCGGTGACGAACCCATCACAACGGCCTACCAGATCGACGATATTGAAGAACGCAAGGGACTGACCTGGATCCATCTGCTCGATCTTGACCCCGGTTTGATCCGAAACGAGGACGGAAAATTCGAGGAGCAATTTCTGGGCCGGAGGATTTATGAAGGCAGTGCCACGTTCAGGATATCCAGCAGTGTGACAACCGTACCGAGCCACGTTGACATTCAGCCGGGATTGAAACCCGCCGACGATTTCTCAGAAGTCGATTTCGTCCCGTTTGCAGGTTCTCAGCAGGTGACGATGACATCGAGCGCGGGGGCAAAGATCTATTACACCACCGATGGCAGCATGCCTTCAGTCAAGTCGACCGTGTACGAAGGCCCTCTCACCATCACAGCCGACACTGCTTTTCAGGCCGCGGCTGTCGTCCCCGGCATGTCGAATGCCCCGCGGGTCAAAGTCGTTCGCTACCGTGGTCCTCGCGCCGCTCGAAAAGTCAGTGGCCTCAAACCCGGACTCGCCGTCAAAACGTATCGCCCGATCAAAACGACAGCCGATCTGCCGAGGAGTGACTACGCTGAACATTGTCTCAAGATCGGCAGCGCGGACGATCTGCCGGTAACTTCTGCAGGAGTTGTGCTCGACACGCGTCTGTCCTCGGATCACTACGTATTGAATCGGCGAATGGGCTATCACGGCTACCTCAACGTTCCTGTCGACGCGGTTTACACGTTCCATATCCTCGCCAATCCAGGCCTGACGCTGGCGATCGACGGCGAGGTGATTCACAACAAACGGCGCATCGGATTACAGCGAATCTGGGAAGAATCGATTTCACTCCAGCGCGGATATCACGACATCCGGATGCTGTTATCAGACAACCGCATCAAAGAGGGATCAGCCATGATTAATTTAAGGATTGAATCCGAGTCATTTCAGGCACGACCGATCCCGCAGGACTGGTTGTTTCATGAATAATGGTTGACGGAGTCGGAAATTCCAAACTCTACCCTGCTGACAGACGGCGGAGTCGAGAATTACAACAGTGTTGTCGACAAGCTGCGTCGACGCAGGGACACCGGTACGTATTCTGACCCAGGCTGAGATCCGTGACTCCAGCTCTCTGATTGAATCGTGGTGGCGAGTCCTCAGGGACCAGTGGCTTTGTCTCAACACCGTCGCCAGTCTGAGATAACAGGTCACGTTCTATTGATCTTGAGCGACGGACCATGGTGTGACCAGTCCGTCGGATCCATACGCTCTGCTGAACTGCCACCGTGCCCACGCAGCATGTCGTTACCGTCACTGCCGCGTAGAACGTTTCAGTCTGCAGTCCCAGTCAGGCCTTCGTATCCAGCCTCCGGGCGTCTGTCACCCAGGAATCAGATCTCAGCACAACAAGACGACCCGGACCTGATTGGAAAACACGCCGACCCTTCCCAATGGCTGACGAATGTTTTTCGCAGGCAGTACAGAGATTGCCTGCTGCACAACACTACCAACATTATCACGGAACCATCTGTTGATCTGCTCGGAACGCAGGCGGATCACATCTACGGGGCAAAAAAACACCGGGATGTGTGTTCTCGTTAAAGCACCAGTGCCGGGAGAACTAAACAAAGTCACCTGTCCGGACGGTCGGTCTTACGCTGAATCCGAATGCGACAAAGTCTGTGGAAGGTTGTGAACTACCACACCAGCTCAGCGCGTCCGATCTTCCTGTTCATCGACGTTTACGCCCGACGGGGCGATCCTGGCCATCAAGCGAGAGGTGTCTAGACTCCTGAATCAGGAATGTAACGACAACCAGGCAGTTCAGGAGAGTGCGATGAAATATTTGGCGATTGTGCTGGTGGTTTTTGGCTGGCAAGTCAATTTCCGATGCGGCGCTGACGACTGGCCACAGTTTCGAGGGGCGCTGGGGAACTCTCATCTGCCGATCAATCAACACCCGGTGGAATGGGGTTCCACGAAGAACATCGCATGGAAAACCGAAATGCCGGGGGGTGGCTGGGCGTCACCGGTGGTTTCGGATGATCGGATTTACGTGACAACTGCTGTTGGAAAAGACCTTCAGCCCAGGGGTTTTTCGGATGGAGTTGCCTCGATGGGAAGGTTCTTCGGAAACTCCGGCAAGTCGATCGGAAAAATCAGCTACGAGGTTCACTGTCTGCGTCTGAGTAATGGAGAACGGCTCTGGAAGAAGCAGATCATTGAAGCGATTCCCCCTCACCGAGTTCATCCATCGAACACTTACGCAACGGAAACTCCTGTCGCTGCTGACAATCGTGTCTACGCTTACTTCGCGACGATCGGAATTGTTTTGTGCATCGATAAGGACGGAGCAGAACTGTGGAGGCGTGACGTAGGTGCGTACGCAACATCCAGTAGTTTCGGAACGGGGAGTTCGCTGGCTTTTGACGGCGGGAGGATCTTCTTACAGTGTGACAATCAGGAAAAGTCGTTCCTTCTGGCAATAAATGCGGAGGACGGAAAAGATATTTGGCGCGTGGAACGATCGGGTCGTACCTGCTGGAGTTCGCCGTTTGTCTGGAGGAACCATGTGCGAAATGAACTGGTCGTTTGTGGGTCCGGAGACGTGACTGGTTACGGTCTTGATTCAGGCGAACTTCTATGGCGGCTGACAGGGATAGACGGCTCCTTCAGCGCCTCTCCGGCATCTGACGATAATCGAGTTTATGTCGGTAACAGCGGACCGGGCCGCAGTGGCCCGCTTGTCGCTCTCAATGCCGGCGCCACAGGTCAATTTGAGGTGAGTAGCCCGAAGTCTGAGACAGGCATCGCATGGGTACAGCAAAACTCGGGCCCGGGTCTGGCATCCCCAGTGTCGGACGGCGAGCTCGTCTACGTGACTGGTCGCGGCATTCTTAATGTATATGAGGCAGCCTCGGGCGAACGTGTTTACCGAACCCGGCTGAAAGGCTCGAGCAGTGTGGCAGCCTCGCCGTGGATTGCCGGGAAAACTCTGTATGTGCTCGATGAATCAGGCCACACAAACAAAATTCAGACTGGTGCTGAATTCGAGCTTATGGGGACCAACATTGTGGATGGTCTGTTCTGGTCGACGCCGTCCGTCGCGGCCAACAGCCTTCTGCTTCGAAGTTCTGACTCGCTGTATTGTGTTCGTGAAGAAAGTTCTGGCAATTAGATTGCCTACCGTGGATCGTGACTTTGGGCGAGCAAGGGTAGACTCCCTTCCATGAGCAGCTCGAGAAAAATTGATCCATACAGCCAATGGGCGGGACTGATTGTTGGCATTATCTTCAGTGGTGTCTTCACCGGGTTGATCTGGTTCTTCTCATCGCGTCTGGATGCGTTTCCGCTGCGCGCAGACCGGGATGTCGCATTCTGGTATCCCTGGGTCAGCGCCTCCCCCACAATCTGGACACGAATCTCAGTCTGGGGGCTATACGCGGCTCACCAGTTCACGATCTGGTATTTGATCTGGAAAGCTCAAGCTGCGAAATCGGGATACTCGACCTCATTGAGCCGCTTGAACATTATGGCCCTCGTCGCAAATGCAGTGTTCATCACTTTGCATTTTGTGCAGACCCACGTGTTTTACGATGGGCTTGCGATAGATGTGCCTGAGCAGAGTTCTCAGTGGTCCGTGATTCTGTTGCTTGTGATTGTCCTGCTGATGGAGAATCAACGACGGGGACTATTTTTTGGCCGAAAAGTGAAGGGACACGTTTTCGCCGAGTCCTCGCGAGCACTTCGAAAATATCACGGCTACTACTTTGCATGGGCGACGATTTATACATTCTGGTATCACCCAATGGTGAGCACACCGGGGCACCTGCTCGGTTTTCTCTACATGTTTTTGATGCTGCTGCAGGGTGCCTTGTTTTTTACTCGAATTCACACGAACAAATGGTGGATGCTCACTCAGGAAGTCCTGGTACTGATTCACGGGACGATCGTTGCTCTAAGTAACGCCCCGAACTTCTGGCAGATGTTTTTTTTCGGCTTTGCGGGACTCTTCATTGTTACGCAAATGCATGGACTCGGACTGTCGATCGCTGCTCGCTGGGGCTTCTTAGTCGCTTACATAGTGGCTGTCGTGTGCATTTTTTCAAGGGTGGGCATTGCGCACGTTCATCAGGTTGCGTGGATACCGCTCACTGAATATTCACTGGTCTTTGGTATTGCAGGTGTCGTTTGGCTGGCGATGAGATGTTCCGGGAGCACTGCTGAGAAGACAGATCAGGAGCCCTGAGCCGGAGCTGCTATCCGGATAGCCTGAGCAGCGACACGCCTGGCAAATGCCGGCATGTGGCAGGTTCATTTGCCGGACGCTTACGTGTCGTCGGCAGAGGCGTGCGTTTATTCGTCTGCTGTAATTGGAAGACGGTCAGCCGATTATTGGTCAGTCCTCTCTTCGCTCGCAACCGCAACCGAGTAGGGTCCGCTGTGCGGACCACGTTTGGTTCTGCCACTTCACCAGGTGAGATCGCGACGCACTTTGGTGCTGGTCGATCTGCCGTGCCTGTCGTGTTCGACGCGTACCCATGACCGGCGTTGACTTCGCGGTGGTTGAGGCTCACTGGATGGTCCGCACAGCGGACCCTACGTGTACTGCAGGTCTCGCTGGCCCGACCGGTGACGTGGATTGAACAGGCTCAGCGAGATCGTGCGGGTCGGCTATGGCTTGAACTCTCCGAACTCGACATCGCCAACTGGGCGACGGTTGTCAGCATCGACGAATGTCCTGCACAAATCGAAGGTCAAGGACGGCTTAGCGATTGTGTTTAGTCAGATGGACATTGATCTGCAGTCTCAACGGGATCAGATTCTTGCTGAGTTGCAAAGTGCGGTTGCTCAACGTCAGCAGACGTGGGACATGTACGTGCTTGTGCAGCGTCAGAAGATGGCGGAACTCTCCGGCGGTAGGATCACGGTTCCCAACGACGCGTATGGATTCCCAGGCACGCTGCTGGAAACGTGGAGCTGGAGCCAGTACTTCTCGGACGCGGGGGGCAACCTTTGGGATCTCGGCGTTGGTGCAGGAAGTTCGTTTTATAATGCAGGGGCAGGTCTCTGGAATGCGTTTTGGCATCCATTGGTTACAGGGGCGGCGTTGTTGGACGCGGTCGTCAGATGGCGAGAGATAGGGCCTGCGATCTTGTCCCATATCAAGGAAAAATCAACATCCTTCAAGGGATGGGGAGAACTGTGGGGAGAAGGTGTGATGTTTGCCGCGACTGCCGGTGTCGTGAACGCCGTCGCGAAATCAGGGCGTGTCG
>JAQWOH010000058.1 GCA_029245955.1 Fuerstiella sp.
ATTTCGGATTGCGTCGTAGTCAATCTCACTGATGACCTGACTGACGATCTGTGCAACGAATGTCTGCAGTGGGTTTGTTGTTGTGGCTTCCATGACAGGAAACATACAACGGTTATCAGCGTTGTAAATGCTGTTTCGGCCATCGCGGCATTCTCCGAAATCAGAGTTCAGCGTGCCGCCAGCGCGCCGCCTGACGCGCCGCCAACGCGCCGCCAGCGCGCAGTATTTTGGTCTATTTTCTCAGATTGTTTCGCAGCCCATCACGGATCGTCGCGCAGCAACGAACGACTGGGTGGTTAGCAGGGCGGTGCGAATGCGGCGAACGGTGTCGCGATTCGGAAGCACGAAAAAAAGAGGTTGCCTATAGGTTGCCAAATTGGATGACAACAGGCGCATATGAGGCGATTCAGCAAAGCGACCGCATCAATGATTGTCAACGTTTTATGCAATACGTGACATGTGGCGACATCGACCTGAAGATTTTGAATCCCGCGTGTCTGCCAATTCCACCACTCCGGCGAAGGGGCAGAAGTATAGTCCAGCCGCGACGTTACGCAACGCTGCTGTTGATGTTCCCGCGCGGCTGAATTCAATCCGGTGAGATCCAGTGTCGCCGGATTCCGGATCAGGTATCTGCAGCAGAATCCACCAGTGTGCATGCATCACAAGCCGGCATCAGCGGAGGCTGCTCTCTTACGCTGCAGTCATTCTTCGAAAACACGGAGTTTTTGACCGTTCAACAGGAAAATTGCGAATGAATTCAGCTGATTTGTATGAATTCGGACGATACCGCCGGTTGAATTTCGTTAATGCAGACACTTCTGCACTACAGTTGTACATGGTGGCCGGCCTCATTTGCGGGCGAAGTTGACTGTGGCGTGTACACGCTGGTGAACATCGCAGATACGGGGGTCGCGAGTCACGGGGGTCGCGAGTCACGGGGTGCCTGCCGATTCACACGTTGGTTCTTTTCATGATGTATCGCTGAGGAATTCTGCACATGCTGATGCGAAAACGTTCTACAGCCAAACAGGGCTTCACGTTGATTGAACTGTTGGTCGTGATCGCCATTATCGCTGTCCTGGTGTCGCTGCTGATGCCGGCCGTGCAGCAGGCCCGCGAAGCGGCTCGACGAACGCAATGCAAGAACAACATCAAGCAGATGGGACTGGCGATGCACAACTATCACGACGTGCACCGTTCGTTTCCGCCTGGCTGGGTGGACCAGAACGGCGGCACCTCAGCCAATTGGGGCTGGTGTGTCTATATCATGCCGATGATTGATCAGGCAAATCTGTACACGTTGCTGGAGGTCGGGCGGGAAAGTCTCGGGCGTTCTCTGGACAACCCGGCAAAATTTCGACTGATGACAAAACCACTGCCGGGCTTTCGCTGCCCGTCTGATACGGCTCCCGACCTTAACCCGCAGAACACAATGAGATCTGCCAGCGGCCAGGAATACGCAGTCGCGATCTCAAACTACATTGGTGCGAATGGTGGTGGCGAGTGGCGTCAGACCGAGATCCATGGAACATTTGGCCGAAACAGTCGCATCAAGATACGTGACTTTACCGACGGCACCAGCAACACACTGATGATTGGTGAGCGAGCCTGGGTGCTGCAGAATCCTGTCACGGGTCAGGTCTCGTGTAAGGCCAGTACCATCTACGGCATCAGTTCTGGTCCCGCAGGTTTCCGTCAGCGGCACGCAATGGCCAAGGGCCTGTTCGGAATCAATCAGACCGGGCCGGACACGGTTTCGTTGCCGGTCCTTTCGCCTCCACTTGACCAATGTACCCGTTCCTACAACAGTCGGCATGTGGGCGGAGCACAGTTCCTGCTGGCAGACGGGTCGGTTCGCTTTGTCAGCGAGAATATTGAGCGTGATCAGACTGGTACGAACGGCAACTTTCTGTTTCAGAACCTGCTGAACAAGGCCGATGGATACGTCATTGGCGAGTACTAATTCGCATAACGCTGCAGTGAGTGCAGACGTCGTCTGAACGGTCAGGCGATGTCGAGATGATGCGTCAGACTAAATCTGATTCAACAACGTATGTGCCTGAATCCGGATATCTGCGGCGCTATGTTCCTGTGAGATCTGACTAAGTATTGCCTTCAGCTCAGCTTGACGAGCCTCGTCGATTTTTGGCCATAGTGTTTGGATCGCACGGATGCAGTTACGCAGAATGATAGGCTGTTCAAACTGCCGATGCTGCAACAGCAGTTGCTGCTGTTCCGGTGCAAGTTTGGCAAAGTCATCGCGGCCGGGGTCCGTCATGCCGTCAGTGAGCATCGCCAGCAAAACCGGGACACCCTGAACCTGACCGTTACGGGCGAGCGCCACTGCAGCGTTGGCACGTGTCATTGAATCGCCATCCAGCAACAGCACCTCCAGCTGTTCCACTGCTTCCGGACCGCTGACCAGGCCCAGCACAAATGTCGCGAGGTGACGAATCGCAGGCTCCGGATCCTGTGCAGCAAGTCTCAGTTGCTGCTTAACCGATTCTTCGTTGATCGTGGGTGCAGCGAGCGGAGTATCGAGTGTTGGAATCTCATCGGCTGTATCAGCCCGGGCATCCGGTTGTACCTGCACCTCAAATTTTCGGCCGGCAATCATGGCCAGGGACATCAGGCTGCTTTTTCGAACTTCAATGTTCTTGTCGGACTCCAGAGCTTTGGCAAGCATTGGCAGGACGATGTCATCGGCTTCCAGGGTTCCCAGCGTTCGCGCGAGGAACTCCTGATTCTTCACCTCTTTGTCATTTGTGGACCTGGATTCCATCGACTCCTTTAACAATTCCGACAAGGCAACAGCGACCTCCGGCTGTCTGGCCAGCAGCACTTCGTCTGTGTCAGGAGCAAGCTGCTGATTGCGAAGCACCTGAGCCAGGCCCAGAGCCGCTCGCCAGCGGCGGTTTTCATTTGAGCTGCCAAGTTCAGCGACAAGTTGGTGCCAATCCGTCTCTGAATCGGCCAGTTTTCCGAATAAGGCCCAGACTCCGATGACAGCCGCAACAATCAGTGCCGGGATCAGAAACAGCTGAATGATGTAACCAGCCGACGGTGGTTGTACGGGCGGCAAATCTTCCGGCAGGGATCCGGCCGAAAATGCAACCGTTTCCGGGGGGGTGTCGGTCGACGAATTAGAGTCAGTCATGATGAAATTCCGTTGGGTCAGTGCAGAAATTCTAGACCGGGTGATCCGGCTTTTCAGGCGGATCGTCTGCCGAGACGCCATTTTCCCAACGTTGACTCGATGATTCGCTGAATTCTCGCAGACCGAACCGTGCGTGCTGAAAGTCGCGCAAAATGGTCCGACCGTATTCTTTGTGCACTTCCGTTGCGGTCACGTCAGTCGCGTAAATCCACTGTGTTTTGCCGGTCCGCCAATGCGGTCGGCGACATTTCCGGCTGCAATGGCGGTGGCCAGTTCGGTAAACACTTCATCCAGCGCTGCAAGGTAGTCGGTGACGTGTCGTGTTTCGTGGGCCAGTGTGGCGTTGAATGCGGCGCCGGCCAGGAAGCCACGTTTCAGCATCTGTGATGTCATCAGCGTGGTCAGCGCGGCTGCATCAGGATGATCGAACGACAGTATCGCAGCTTCCGGACGACCAGGAAACGTCACTGGCAGCTTGTGTTTGCGGCCCAGATGCGCCCAGCCATTGATGACCTGCGTGCCGATTTTCGCAAGGTGCGCGGGAGCATCCAGCGACGTGAGCTTTCGTACGCACGCCACCGCTGCTGCCGGACCGACTCCTTCTGTCCAGAACGTACTGGATATAAATGACGTCTGGGCAGCCTGCATTGTTTCCTGTGTGCCGATGACCGCGCCAATGGGAAATCCATTGCCCAGTGCCTTGGCGAACACAGCCATGTCCGGATTCACACCGAACTGCCGGTGGGCACCACCGAGACACAGTCGCCAGCCGATCGAAATCTCGTCAAAGATCAATTTGGCGCCAAGACGACTACACCGCTCACGAATGCCTTCCAGAAAACCGGGGGCCGGGTCCGTGTGTCGAGTCGGTTCCATCACCACGGCCGCCAGATCAGAGCCGTGTTCCGCGATAAGGGCATCGAGTTCTTCAAGCTGGTTGTAATGAAACGTTAGTGCGCTGCCCGCTAGTCCGGACGGAACACCGCGAGGTTCCAGCCCGGGCAGCAGGTGGCCCGTCAGTTGATCCGTTTGCGCAGCATTACCTGGCGGTGTCAGATTTGCGGCCAGATACCAGTCGTGCCAGCCGTGGTAACCACAGATGGCGACTTTTTCACGTCCCGTGCTGGCTCGAGCGATGCGTACCGCAACAGACATGGTCTCGCCGCCGGCACGTGTAAAGCGAGCATTGTGAGCCCACGGATGAATCTGCAGCAGCAACTTCGCCAGCTCCACTTCATCTGTTGTTTGCAGGGTGGACATCGAACCAAGATTCACACGACGAATCACCGCAGCGTTCACATCCGGATCACTAAAGCCCAGCAGACAGGCCAGAATCCCTCCCAGACTCATATCGATGAAGCGGCGGCCTTCGATGTCAATGACTTCACAACCCCGAGCCTCACGGTAGTACGCCGGCCACTGGTCAGGAGCAAACATTTCGGGACGTTTGCTGAGCAGCTGTGTACCGCCCGGAATAATGTTCTTTGCCTCGCGGTAAACCGCCTGAACATCGGGCGGCGTATGAGTCAGCGGAAGACCGAGCAGACGTCGTGCCCCCAGGCAGAAAACCTCTTCCACGTCACCATCGGTCAGATGCTGATTGGTGCACGCCTGTTTCAATGCCAGCAGTGATTCGATGCCCAGTAACGTTGGTTCCGCAAATCGCGACCGCGAATAGTTCGGACGAAGTTCATCGAGCCACAAAAACCCGTCCGCCAGATTCACACAGCGGGTACGCATCTCGGTCACGCAGAAATCCGCGCCAAAAAACAGCCGGGTGGGGCCGAACGTTTTCAGAATGGCCTCGAAGGCTTCGGGTTCACAGACCGCTGATGTATCGAAGAACACGTTGTCCAGGCCACGCAGCGATTCGATCCCTGCCACAGTGTGGCGTCCACAGAAGCCTCGCGCCGCATGGGCAAGAATCAGTCTGGCACCGGGATATTGTTCACAGTGCTGGCGAATATAGGCCTGATTGTCTGGTTCCGCCAGTGCCCGCGGCAGCACCATGTGCAGCATGATCACAAGGCCGTGCTGGTCAGCCAGCTCCCAGGCCCATTCCGGAATAAATTCTTCCGTCGGCGCGAAGAATGTGTCCTGACGAGCCGCAAACAGATGATAGACCTTGAAGCCCGCGAAGCCATCGTCGACCACCTGCCGTTCAACGGTTGCAGCGTCCTGCTGCGGTGTCACGATCATTAATCCGCGGGAGTTCGGATCCGCCTTCATCTGAGCGGCCAGAAACGCATTTGCTCCATCAATATTCAACGTCCGTGTCGGAAACGGAAAAAACAGTCCACCCGTCGGACACCGTTCCGGCATCCATTGTCCAACGCGTTCGTCGTATACGGCCCGAGTGACTTCCGGGGGGCCGGCAGCGGCCAGGGACGGTGTGGGAGTTCCCAGGTCAGCCACTCGCCAGAGATGTGCATGGGCGTCGAATGAATCCGGTGGAACGAAGTCTTTCAGTTGGCCATTGAAAATGGTCTGGTCATTGCTGTTGGCTGTTGCCCACACGTACGGACCTGTCTCATCAGCAGATGTTTTCACAGAGGAGTTCATGCGACTTAGGTGATCCTGAATTGATAACACAGCGATTTTGTTTATTCAGCTTCCTGGAAGCTGGCAGCGGGGTCGCCCGGGAGAAGAATCATAACATCAATTTCCAGGTAATGGTCGACCAATGCAGGGCGTAAAGTATGATGCGGCTCTGCAATTTACTCAGAAAGCGGTCGGAGATAAATGATGCCGGCGAATAGAAGGTCCAGACGAAGTTTTGTTTACGATTCAGCTACCAGTGCAACCGCCATACTCGGTGGTCTGAAGTTTATGTCCGGACTCCCCCGAGTTACGGCCGACGAAGCCAGGCTGAAATCGAATCTCATACAGTTTGGTGGCCACGTTGAACCGCTGGTGCGATTGATTGAAGAATCGCCCGCGGAAACGTTGCTCGAACGGGTTGCTGAACGTATTCGCTCGGGGAGTTCTTACCGCGAGGTTCTGGCGGCGCTGCTGCTGGCAGGCATTCGCAACGTGCAGCCACGGCCGTCTGTGGGTTTCAAATTTCACTGTGTACTGGTTGTGAATTCCTGCCACCTTGCCAGTCTTGCAGGACCGGACGAAGATCGATGGCTGCCCATTTTCTGGGGACTGCATAACTTCAAGTCATCACAGGCTGATGAAGCTCGTCGCAGCGGATGGCAGATGAAGCCCGTGAAGGAGTCTCTGGTTCCCGATGCCACGCGTGCTCGCCAGTTGTTTATTGAGGCGATGGACAGCTGGGACCTGGAAAAGGCTGACGTGGCTACCGCCGGACTGGTGCGAACGGCCGGTGCCACGGAGGTCTTCAATCTGTTCACCCGTTACGCCGCGCGGGATTTTCGGTCAATTGGACACAAAGCCATTTATCTGGCGAACGCATGGCGGACGCTGCAGGTCATTGGGTGGCAGTTTGCAGAACCTGTATTGCGATCCCTCACCTTCGCATTGCTGAATCATTCTGGTGAACCGAACCCTTCGATCAGTGACCTTGATGCTGATCGGCCATGGCGCGAAAATTCAGAGCTCCTGAGTCGAATTCCTGAAAGCTGGCTGAGCGGAAAGACCGATGACGCTGTGCCGGGACAGCTGTTTGAAACGTTTCGCAGGGGAACGCCGCGGGATGCTGCAGAATCGGCCGTCGAAGCTTTGTCTGGCGGCGTGACAGTTCAGTCAGTCTGGGACGGAGTCTTCGTGGGGGCGGGTGAGTTGCTGATGCGGCAGCCGGGAATCATTGGTCTGCACGGACTCACGACGGCGAACGCGATGCACTACCTGTGGCGGAACGCCGCTGAGGACGGCGTGCGACGACGACTGCTGCTGCAGGCGTGTTCGTTTAATCCAATGTTTCGCAAGTCTGCTGAGGGTCGAGGAGCACTTGGAAAACAGAATGTGGACTCGATTCAGCCGGCAGGTGCAGCAGAATCCGATGACCCGTTAACGGAAATCCTGGCCGATATATCCGGCAACCGAATGAAGGCGGCCGAAAAGGTTCTGGGCTACCTGTCCGCCGGCGGCAGCGGGCATGACCTGATCGATGCAACTCGGCAGATGCTGTTTCTGAAAGGTCGCGATGCACACGACTACAAGTTCAGCTCTGCGGTCTTCGAGGACTACCGCCATGTGAGTCCGGCATGGCGAGACCGGTATCTGGCGATGTCTGTCTTCAATCTTAAAGGCAGTGAGCACCCGGACAACGGACTTGTGAGTCGCAGTCGTTCTGCGTTACAGGGATAGTGTCGCGATCATCGGTCGTCGCAGCAAATCTTATCAACAAGCCACCGAACCGGAAAACGAAAACTGTGGCAGCTCACTATCTCATCATCGACGGGTACAACCTGATGCATGCCGCCGGTCTTGCTCGGCGAAGTTACGGCCAGGGAGATCTGGAACGCTGTCGGAATCAGCTGAATCGACTGCTGCTGGATCTGCTCGGTCGCGACGCGATCAGCCGTGCGTCGGTTGTCTATGACGCGTTTGAATCAACCTCTGATACGAATCGCAGTCAGGACCACGGTGGGCTGCATGTGCTGTATGCTCCTAAGGGAACGGATGCCGATACGGAAATTGAACGACTGCTGAATCAGCACAGCAGCCCGAAGCAGGTGTTGGTTGTTTCCAGCGACCATCGTCTGCACAAGGCGGCTCGACGACGAAAGGCGGCCTGCGTCGACAGCGAAGACTTTCTGACAGGCATTCAATCGTCGGCGGAAACAAAGATGCGCCAACTGCGACAACCGCCGCCTGAGAAAAACGTTTCACACCAGGCGGGCGAGGAACAGCTGCAAAGCTGGGCCGATGAATTCGAACAGAGCGAGGACCAGGCCGATTCAACATCTAACGACCGGTCGTTCCCTGACGAATACGTCAGGGACATCCAGCGGGAGCTCGACAACGACAAACTGCCGTAGCGCCAGGTCACACTCAGCGCTGGAAAATGGGGGCAGGTGCCCAAAGTGCGAAGCCCCCTTCGGGCCGTTCCGGTTCTTGGTGCCTAACCCCGTTTTGCTGGCAATGTCTATCCGATGTCCAGTTGTTCGCGGGGGCCCACACCCACAGTTGTACTCATGCGGATGGGGTACTGCTTCAGCAGGGCATCAATGTCCGCCAGCGAAAGAGCTCGCACCGTTTTCAGGTCATCAGCGACAGACTTGTATTCTTTGCGGTACACCCAGTTGCCGCCAAGCGAACTCAGACGACCCATCGGGCGTTCACCTCGTAATACGATTCTGGAGGCCACTTTATTCTGCGCCTGTTCCAGCTCTGGCTGCAGAATGCCGTTGTTGTTCACTTCCTCAAACACGCGGGTCATGACGGCGATATTTTCTTCGACTCGGTCCGGCTGACAGCCCAGATAGCTCATCCATGTCCCGGCACCGTCGTATTCGTTGTATCCAACGTCAGCAGAGTCCACGTGACCTGGATCGACCAGCTCCCAGAACAGTCGGCTTCCGGAATCATCACCCACAACGACAGACAGCAGCTCTGCCGCATACCGCAGTTCGTCTGTGCCTTTGGGAGCTGGTCCCATCTGCATGACGTGCTGCTGAACAATGGACCCCTTTGTTACCAGCCTCAACGTCTGCTTTGGAATCGACTCCGGCAGATCTCGCTCGCACTGACCAGTGGGAATGCTGCCGCAATGTTTCTCAGCCATCGCCAGCAGCGAATCAAAATCTGTGTTGCCGGCAACCACCAGGGTCATGTTGCCGGCTCTGTACCGATTCGAATGGTAGGTCTGCATCTGCTCGGACGTAAGCGCTGCGACGCTCTCCTTTGTTCCAAGGACACTCCGGCCCAGTGGATGCTCAGCGAAGTGCGTGGCCATGATTGTATCATAGACGGTAAACGACGGGAGGTCGTCGTACATGCCGATTTCTTCCAGGATGACATTCTTCTCCATATCAAAGTCTTCCTGAGCAAGCGACGGTTGCATCATTACCGACAGTAATTCCATGGTTGCGTCCAGGTATTCCGGAAGCACGGCGGCATAATATATCGTGACTTCTTCGCCGGTGGACGCGTTGTAGTTGGCACCAACTTCATCGAAAATACGATTAACGTCGTCCGCGGAAATTCGGTTGTCGCCTTTGAATGCCATGTGTTCCAGAAAATGGCTGACGCCGGACACCGCCTCGGTTTCGTCCCGGGCACCGGTGCGAACAAAGAATCCGGCGGCGACACTGTGCACGGATGGATTGAGTTCTGCGATGACCTGCAGACCATTGGGAAGTGTGTGTTGATGAAACTGCATCAGTGGTGGTCCAGAGTTGATGTGATGCTAAAAAAAAGTGCCATCGACTGCCATCAGCATTCGGCACAGAGATCATTCGTGGAAAGAATGTCTGTCACTCTGCCGGGGCAGTGCCTTTCAGACAACTGGCGTCCAGCGCATCCGGCCCGATTGTGACAAGTACCATAGAATCCGGCGCGTATTCGAGCGCAAAGTCGCGGACCTGATCCACAGTCAGCGAGTCAATACGTGAGCGAATTTCCTGCAGTCCCAGCACTCGGCCAAGGTGCAGTGTGTCACGGGCCAGGGAACTGGACCGTGACATTGTCGATTCCTGCTGCATGATCAGCGTGCTTTTTGCACGAGCTTTGCAGCGCTGCAGTTCGTCTTCGGTGATGCCTTCGTGAAGCCGTCGAATCTCAGCAACCATAACGTCCAGCGTTTCCTGAGCACGTTCGTTGGTTGTGCCGGCATAACCGAAGACACGTGCCTGATCCTTCTGCGTGTTAATGGAAGCTGAGATCGCATAACACAGTCCGCGTTTCTCTCTGACTTCCGTGAACAGCCGGGAACTCATGCCGCCGCTGAGCAGACTGACCGTCGCCCACGCTTCGAAGTACCGTGCATGCCGATACGGCACAGTTTTCCACGCCAGGCCGATATGAGTCTGAGCAGAATCGTGTTCAACATGTTTCGGCGAGGCTTCGACACCGTCCGCATCAAGTGCGACCACCTCTTTCGGACTCCAGCCTTCAAACGCAGCCGCTACCGTGTCCTGCAGCTCTGCCGCATTTACATTTCCGGCGACCCCGATGACGGAATGGTTCGGGCAGATGGAGCTGTTGTAATGCTGCTGAACATCCTGCAATGTGATGTCCGGAATATTAACAAGCGTTCCTTCGGCCGGATTTCCCCATGGAGCGGAGTAGGAACAGCGGCGCAGAAACTGACCGAGCCGCTGCTGTGGCTCGTCATCAATAGCATTCAGGGCCTGCTGCACGAGTTCGCGCGACGGACCGAACTGTTGTTCATTAAGATGTGGTGCGGTGATGATCGACGCAATTAGTGGAATCGCTTCCGCGATTCGGTCGGCGGTCGTTGCTGCGGAAAAAGTGATATAGCCGACACCGCCCGACACACTTCTCTGCAGACCAAGATTGTCCATCGCCGCCGAAAGTTCGCGAGCGGTCAGATCACCGGCACCTCGCGGAAGCATTTCTGAAAGAATTGCGGCCGTACCGGACTTGCCTGGCTGATCGAAAACACTGCCGGCAGGAATCATCAGTGTGACTGCGGCGGACTCGACACCCGACATAGGCTCGACAACAACCTGTAACCCGCTGGGCAGCGAAAACGACTCGAACTTCTGACTGGACATCTTTTCCTTTGGGTGAAGCTGTAATAACACGAAAACTATGAGCGGTCAGGGACGCCTCCGGAAACACGAATCTTCTTTTGTTGCCCCCCCGCAATGGCAACCAACGACAGCGGACCTGCGTTGTTTTCAGCTTAACCCGCAGTCCGACCCGAAGACGATGCCCTCGCGAGGTCGAATGTCGACGAATTTCAGTTTGTGAAGCACAGATTGTCAATCCGACTAACCGTCCTGCGTCTGAAGTTCGTCCAGAGCCGGTATTCGACACTGCCCAGCGACATAAAATCTCGTTCTAACGATCGGAGGGGCCAGAATCTTCGTGCCCTTTCAGGAACGCATCTGCAGAAAAACTGATGAACATGGCCGGGTCCTGCTCGGCGTTCTGCACAAAAGTTGCTGTTGTTGTGGTCGGCAGAATGCTCTGACAACACTCCGCGACCCGTTTCACAGCTGGAATTGCCGTGCGGGCCCTGTTGCCAAGTAACTCAACAGTCCTGCGGCGCGGTTGAACAGCACATGGGACACCTACCTGGAAATTCGAGTTTGTAACGGATAACAACGTGATGTCGCAGAGAAACTGCAATTAGACTCATTGAAAGCGAATGGGAACAGACAACGGGTTACTGCTGCGAGAAGAAAATTGTTTGCTGTTTGCCGTGTGCTTCTTTGGTTGACCGGACTTGTGCCGCGGAAAACGCTGTTAGAATTGTCCGAAGTTGTCAAGCAACACAAGCGTGTATTCTGAACAGGAATCGCAGGACGCGAAGTGCCAGCTGACTTTTCGCAACGGTGGTGAAGAAGAAAGCAGACCAGCTCATGAAGTCTTACAGGTATGTTCTACCGATCATCACGCTCATAAGCTGGACAAGCATGGAAAAAGTCGGTGTTGCCGGCAACTGGTTGTTTGTGTCATTGTTGCAGGAAAAAGCGATTGTTACATTCGAACGTGACTTGGCTTCCGGCCAGATCCTTCGCCGCGGGCGCACAGTATGTCCTGCCGAACCTGCGATCATGAGTGCCTCCCGAAGCGGTGATTTGTTATTCGTTTCACTGCGTTCAACCGGGCAACTGGCGAGCTACCGCATTGAAGGGTCGACGGGGGCATTGAAACTTCTCAGCATCGTTGGCGGCGGAGAAGACCCGGCTTACCTTCAGACCGATCGCAGCGGACGGTATCTGTTTACAGCCTATTACGCCGGCAACAAGGTAACAGTTCATCGGGTACTTGCGGACGGTCGGCTGAGTGCCACTCCGCTGCAGACCGTGCCGACAGCGGCGAGGGCTCACGGAATTGCAGTCGATACAAAGAACCTTGGCGTGTTTGTGTCGCACACGGGGGCCAACAGAATTTATCAGTTTCAGTTCGATCCGAAACACGGACGACTAACGGCCGCTGAACCACCGTATCTGACGACGCCGGATTCGCATCATCCGCGACATTTGATGCTGCACCCGTCTGATCGCTGGGCTTATACCAGTGATGAAGCCGGCGACAGCATCAGCATCTATGACGTTGACTCGACGACATCGGCTCTGAAGCTTAAACAGACCGTCAGCTCCATTCCCGGGGACTTTGACGGAGTAAAGAACTCCACCGCCCGCTGTGAAATCACTCCAGACGGAAGATATATTTACGTCGCCAATCGGGGCCACGACAGTATCGCCGGATTTGCCATTGACCAGAACACCGGCATGGTCAGGTCGCTCGGCCAGTTCGCCACGGAACCCACACCACGTTCGTTCAGTATCTCTGCTGACGGTCGTTATCTGTATGCGGCCGGTCAGGCATCAGGCCGACTGGTCGTCTACCGGATTGGTGAGACTGGCCATTTGACGAATGTCGGACGGTTCGAATCCGGTCCGGTTTCATGGTCGGCATTATGTGTTGACACCACAGATTAGGCCGAGAGAATTCGCTGTCCGTCAACTTCGTCGGAGTTGACTGCGTCCCTGAATCTTCATTTTTCGCCAGCACCGCGCGTCGAACGCAGAATGCCGGGTTTCAATTGTGGAGCATCAGCTCCGAGCAAGCCGCGTCGGCGGCTAACGACTAATCATGAGTTCACCTTCATACACTGTCATTATCGGGCTGGAAGTCCACACCCAGCTGAAGACGAATTCGAAACTGTTCTGCAGTTGTGCTAACGAATTCAACCCGGACAATCCCAATACTCAGACCTGTCCTGTCTGTCTGGGTCTGCCGGGGGCATTGCCGGTGATGAATCGTCATGCCTTCGACCTGTCGCTGAAGACGGCGCTGGCACTGAACTGCACGATCCCGCACTTCACCAAATGGGATCGTAAACAGTACTATTATCCCGATCTGCCCAAGGCTTATCAGATCAGCCAGTTCGATCTGCCCTTTAGTGAAAATGGCTGGCTGGAAATTACCAATGACGAAGACGGCGGTCCGGTTCGTCGCATCAACATCACGCGTGCACACCTGGAAGAGGATGCGGGTAAGAACGTTCACGATGAGAGTGGACAAGGGGGAGACAGTGGCGTCGACCTGAACCGTACGGGTACGCCCCTGCTGGAAATCGTCAGCGAACCGGATCTTCGCTCAGCATCGGAAGCACGTCGATATCTCGAGGAAATGAGAACGCTGCTGCTGTTCATCGAAGTGTCGGACTGCAACATGCAGGAAGGCTCATTGCGCTGCGACGCTAACGTCAATCTTCACATTCACAACGAGGACGGCACCACGACCGCCACGCCAATTGTCGAATTGAAGAACATGAACAGTTTCCGCAATGTGGAAATGGCGATCGACTACGAAGTGAAGCGACAGCACAGTGAATTCAAGAAGACCGGAAAGACCATTGACGATTCGTCCAAGGTGACTCGAGGCTGGGACGCGGAACGAAGTGTCACGTTCGCTCAACGTGAAAAAGAGGATGTGTCTGATTACCGATTCTTCCCCGACCCCGACCTGGTACCGGTTGTACTGACAGAATCAGAAATTGAAGTTGTTCGCAGGTCGTTGCCGGAAACACCGGCTGTCAAACGCGATCGGTTTCGAACTGAACACGGGCTGACGGAATACGATGCCTCTGTCATTATTGGGCAGGGGCCGGGAATTACGGCCTATTTTGAGGCGGTTGTGTTCGCGTGTGGCGACGGCAAGATCGCGGTCAACTGGGTCACTCAGGATGTACTGAGAGACCTGAATGCCAGCGAATCAGGCGTTGATGACTTTCCAATCACATCGGACCTGCTGGGCACACTTCTGAAGTGGATCACCAGTGAACGTCTGACCAACAAGAGCGCACGCGAGGTATATGCGATACTTAAAAAGAGAGCGGTAACCGGCGACGAGATTTCAGTGCAGGACGTGGAAACTCTGGCGGCAGAGCGGGAAATTGTACGCGACACCGGCGCGCTGGAAGCCGCGATAGCTGCGGCCATCGCGAGTCGCCCCGACGCCGTTGAAGATGTAAAGACCGGGAAACTGCAGGCCGTCGGACCGATGATGGGTATGGTTATGAAACAGGTGGGGGGAGCAGACCCGAAGGAAGTTCGTGCGATGCTGATCAGTATGATTCAGGATTCCTGATACGGTGGTGGCTCTCAGTCCGGATTCGAACTTCCATCAGGAAATACAGGGTCCGCTGTCGCTGGTCGCTCCTATAATCCGCAATACGGAAAGTCCCGTTCGCGAAAGACATCAATGAGCCATCCAGTTTTCATGCCGCGGGAAGAGTACATCGAGCAGGAGTACTTTTTTCGTGTCTATCGCGAACGACTGGAAGAAAACGTCCCCTCGCAGGATATCCTTAAAACCGTTCACGAAGAGATTCTCAGCACCACGCGTCTGCCGATGGCGGTCGACTTTATGCGCGCGGAAATACTGCACAGCGGTCGTATCAGCGACGCCATGGTCCGACTGCCGCACTACTTCACGCCCTTCCAGAGCTTTGTCATCGCGCGAGCCGAAGACGATGTGTCGCGTTTCGAACAGATCACCGGGCTGCAGATTCTTGAACGCGAAGCGAAATATCGGGCCGGCAGTGCGTCCATGTCCGGCAGTTTCGTCTATCAGTTTGAATGCATCGTCAGAAACCGTCTTGGCTACGGCGACGGACTACGGGCAATGGCCAACGATCCGTGCTTTGATAAGAGTTGGAAAACGTGGATCAACGATCTGAACAACAAGCTGGGGGCCAATGAACTGTCCGAAATTGTCTACCGCGCATCCGAACATTTCCTGACTCGACGACGGGCCCGCATGGGCACCGTACCCGAGACTCCGGACAATGCTGTGGCGTTGTTTGGTGAACAGGAAGGTCGCATTGCCAGAGCAAATATCGGCCGAGACCCGATGTGCTTTTTTGCGGCACTGCAGCGACAGCTTAACTATCCGCAGGTGCCGCTCTCCCGCAAGGTCGTGGACGACAAGCTTTCTCCCTTCCTTGAATCGCGGCTGGTCAGACTTGAACAGCGTCTGAAGATTGTTGAGATGGAGCAAAAAGGCGGCATCGATCTGACCAAGTTCTATAAGAAAGAGAACGACTCGGGAAATGGTAACGGCGCACTGGAGAACTAAGTGGTTCGTTCCGTGTGCGATTGCGGGGGCCACTGGAGTCGTGCATGAGGTCCCTTTGGCTTCTGTTGCAGGTGTTTCGTCGCTGGCTGCATGTTTCGTCTCGCAATGGCTGCCGGCGCATTGCCGCCTGCTGAATCGTCTTTACGTCGAACGGTGTCTGTGGCGTGTTGACGATTTCAGTCAACGTTTTAAAGGACTGCCACGCGTCGGGACAGATTACCCTGCGGACGTGCGTTCGGCCGTACTGATCCTCGCTGCGACAGCAGGAACGGAATCCAGCCAGCAACGAATGCGGTTCAGGCTGGAGTCCGTGCCGCAGGTTGAGTACGCTCAGGAATTCTATTTCCAGACAGGCAGGAGAACACGATGGCTGGCCATTGCCCGCAGAGCGACGCGTTATGCAGCGATTTCAGGGACACCGTCAGGACACGAAGGCTGCGAGTGTCCACGTCATGGCTGGCGATCTTTGCGGTATTTGTCGCACACGCCCGTGGCGACACTGTACGAGTCCCCGCAGACCATTCATCAATTCAATCTGCCATTGACACCGCATCTGCAGGTGACACGGTTCTGGTGAGTGCCGGGACGTACCACGAGCGCATTCGAATCAGAGCCGGTGTCGCGGTACGGAGCGAGGGCGACGATTCAAGAGGGGACTCAGGCCTGCAACGGGCCGAACGGACGATCATTGATGGTGACGGCGCCAGCGGCACGGCGCCCGGTGTCTTGATGGCACAAGGTTCGGTCCTTGACGGATTCACGGTGACGAATGTTGGAGTCTACGACGACAAATCATGGAATCAGCATCACGCCACCTACGGCAATCAACAGGCCCATGAGCATATCGGAGCACCGGGCACACCGGGCATCGGGATGACGGGTGTTGACTGTCGCGTCTCGAATAACGTGGTGCATCATATCGGATACACAGGCATCGCAATTCAGGGTGTTGATGGAAAGCAGTGCCAGCCGCTGGTGACGAATAACGTTTGTTACCGCAATATGGGCGCTGGTATCGGATCCATGAAAAAGTCTGCCGCTCTGATCGAGGGCAACATCTGCTTTCAGAATTTCTATGCCGGCATCGGTCACGACAACGCCAGCCCGATGGTAATCAACAACGACTGTTACGAAAACATTCGTGCGGGTGTGGGAATCAGCGAAGGAGCCTGCCCCGTGGTCCGTGGAAATAAATGTCATAAGAATCGGCGTGCAGGCATTGGTGTTCGTACCGGTGGAAACACGCAGCCAATCATTGAAGACAACGACTGTTTCGGCAATCACATGGCCGGCATCGGAGCAGAAGAAGAAGCGTCGCCCGTTATTCGCAGGAATCGATGTTTCAAGAATAAGCTGGCGGGCATTGGGATACGCTCGCACGCGACGGCCACAATCACGAACAACAACTGTTATGAGAACGACAGGACAGGGATCGGTCAGGAAAGCGACGCCGTCACAACGCTGATTGGCAACCAGTGCCATCATAACGGGGAATCAGGTATCGGCTTCGCGGCCTGCAGCGCCGGCCGGTCAGTCGTCACTAAGAATACTGTGTTTGACAACGCGAAAGTTGCTGTCGGCATCCATTCCGGATGGAAAGTGGTCATGTCCGCAAACAGACTGTCACGGGCGGGCGGCCTGCCCCCGATCATGATGGTATTTGCAGGCGCAGATGTAACGTTGACAGACAACGTCATTGAGGGCGGCGGTGTCGCAGGCGTCCGAGTTGCGGGCAGGGTTCGTTTTGTTCACAACGATTTGGTCGGTACGTCATTGCGAAAAGTCGGTCCCCCGAACTTTGCTGTCTGGGCACTTCCCGGTGCTGACATAACAATGACCGACAATACGGCACGAAACTGGCGTCATGCCCTGCATGCCACGGAATCTATGGTCCATGCCAGGCGTAACAGAATAGAAAGTTTTCATGGTGCCGCAATTGTCGTTAAGAAAGCGCCGAACCCTGTGAGCATCGTCAATAACACGGCAGTCTCTGCGAATCCGGATGACAAAGTGGTGCTGCTGACTGACACTTTCGGTATGGTCCGGGATAATATGATCGTTGTACCGGACACGATCGATGCTGAAGGCAGGCAATAGCGACTGAGTGGCAGTTCAATTCAGCATGCATAAGACGATCGGAATTCTATGGCGACAGAAGCGGGGCCGTTGTTCGATTTCGACCGTCGGTTATACAGTTTCGTCACTGCACAGATGTCGTCATAAAGCACTGAACGATTCACGTCCTGCAGAAGGGGAATTGTGATGGTCTGGTTTCTGTATCCGGTTACGTCCGTTCTGATCGTGTTTTCGCTGGCGTCAGCAGAAGGTTTGGCGACCGACGATGCGGACAGGAAATCGACTCCGATTGAATTATTCGAACAGCGCATCATGCCTGTTTTTAGATCGCCGAAACCGTCCAGCTGTGTGCAGTGTCATCTGGCATCTGTCGATTTGAAAGATTACATTCTGCCATCACATGAACAGACGTTTGTGTCGTTACGTGACGAGGGACTGATTGACGTTAAGAATCCGGATGCTTCAAAGATCCTGAAGCTGATCGAAATGGGTGAAAAGGACCTGGACAGGGGGGCTCGCCTTATTCACGCCAGAACCCGCAGAGCCGAGTACGATGCATTCGCTGCATGGGTCAAAGCATGTTGCAGCGATCCGAAGATTCGAGACCTGCCGTCTCTGAAGGGATTCATTCCGGTGCATGTGCGGAAGCCTGATCGGGTCATCGAATTTACACGCAGGAATCGGGTAGTCGATTCGTTCGCACGCAACGTGTGGTCGCAGCGTATGCGATGTTTTCCGTGCCACACGCCTCACGAACTGGACGAATCCAACCTGAAGCATGAAAAGGCGATTGTCAGGCACAAAGAGCTGGAACAGAAGTATGGTCAGCGGATCAACATCTTTCGCGACACTCCTGAGACAACCTTGCGGCATCTGATGGTCAGCAGCCGCAATCCGCGTACCGGACGACTGCCCTTGATCAATGCCGCTGATCCGGCCAAGAGTCTGCTGATCCTGAAGCCAACATCGAAGCTGCCGAAGAAGGATACCGACGGAAATTTTGAGAACCCTTCGCATGCTGAGCCCGTCTCTCATATGGGTGGCCTGAAGATACACGTCAATGACCAGTCGTATAAGTCGTTTATGGCATGGATTCATGATTATTCCCGCGTCATCGGCGATCAGTATGCCTCTCCCGATGAACTACCGCTGGACAACTGGTATCCGTCGATGCAGGTGCTCAGACTGAAAAATGTGCCGGAAAACTGGGAAGTCCTGTCGAGCGTTCAATTGTTCGTGCATGCCTGGGATGATTTGGAAAAATCATGGCAGGAACAGCCGGTGGCCTTTACCCAGGGTACGGTGACTCCGCGAAGAATGGTCAATGGCGCGTTGTTTCTGCTGGCATCCGCCGACGCGGGCGTTCAGGACACATGGGATCGTGAGGGATCCACACTGCCCACCGGCAGATACCTGATCAAGACTTACGTGGATAGAAGCGGGCGGCTGGATAATGATCCAGCCGCATTCCTGACCGAAGCTGACTACTTTGGGCAGGCGACTGTTAATGACATATGGAAAGAAGGATTCCGTGACGCCAAGTTGCTGGACGGAATGCTGCTGAAGAAGTAGCCCCTTCGCTGGTATCGCACAGACGAACAGGTCATCGCTGCCTGTCACAAAGGTGCCGCCTCTGGAAGAGATGCTGGACGCAACGTCGGGACTGAAATCTGACCCAGCAGTCAGCTGCTTTCGGGCCCGTGTTTGTCCAGCCCCGAACACTCCCGTGCAGTTCTGAAAACACACCAGCGTTTCCCGCTGACGGGAGACCGCGAAGAAGGCTTTTTGAACGTCGTTTCGTCGCTCCTGCGAGCCGGTATCGACGGAGACAACAGGTAAGTTGCTCTACTGCGACAATCGGCGCTGCAACTGCCTTGTCAGCTGTGCGACAATACCCGGGTGTTCCTCCGCAATGTTCCGGGTTTCGGCGTCGGCCGACTGGTGGTCGTAGAGTTCAACGTGGCCGCCCTTGTGTGCGATGAGTCTGTATTGTTCCGTGCGAATTGTTCTGTTTGATTTTCCATACGAAATGGCGGCGTGTCCGACGGTGGCAGGTTGTTCAAGGATGCCGCGCAGTGACGTGCCGTTCACGAAGTTCGGCACTTCAAGCCCGGTCAAATCACAAAGTGTCGGAAACAGATCCAGCGTTTCCACGATTGCCTGAGTCGATTGTCCCGGACGAGGGATGCCCGGATAGTCAACGATCAGTGGAGAACGCAGTGACTCTTCAAACAATGCGTGCTTGCCCCAGATTGAATGTTCACCCAGATGCCAGCCATGATCGCCCCACAGGACCACGATTGTTCGTTCTCGCAATTGAAGCTGATCAAGTCGTGTCAAAATGCGACCCACCTGAGCGTCCGCATATGACACGCACGCCGCGTAATGCCGTCGGACGTGGGCAGAAAATTCTGCATCGGTATTTGGATTTCGTCCCCAGCGATTGTATTTCATGAACTCACCTGAACCGTGCCAGGTTGTTTTGCCATCCGGTTTTTGAGGATGGGGAACGGCCGGCATTTTGATATCCTGATACAGTTCCAGGTATTTGGCCGGTGCCCCGAACGGCAGGTGTGGTCGAATAATGCCCACTGCGAGAAAGAATGGCTGTGTGATCGACTGCTCGCCCAATGACGACAGCTGCCGAAGAGCTTCATCAGTTGTCAGTCCGTCGGGATAGATCGAATCGGGACCCGCAACCGACTGCAGTACGTCCATCTCACCGGCTTTGATGCGGATTTCTCCGTTGGCAAGTCCATGCATTGCTCCCCGAGGGTGCTGCCATCGGCCAACCGGCATCAGGTGTCGATCCCATGACAGAGGCATTTCCGGTTGAGCATCGTCGTTCCAGTCGGCCCCTCCTCGACCGCCGGGATGATGGGACACCTTTCCAACTGAGACAGTTATGTAGCCGTGCTGACGGAACCATGAGGGCAAAGAAGAAGGCGTTGAACGGGAGTCTCCGGAAATTTCTCTGGCTCTGCCGAACAACGCTGCATTACTGGACGACCCGTAGCGGCCGGTCAGCAGCGTAAAACGCGAAGCACCGCACGTCGGTGCCTGGACGTAGTGGCGATGAAACGCACGACCACGTCTGGCCAGCTGATCAATATGCGGCGACCGAATGTAGTTCTTTCCGAAGCACTTCAACTCCGGACGCAGGTCGTCGACGCAGATCAACAGCACGTTAAGTCCGGTACCATTGTCTGCGGCGGAAGGCTCACAGGTTACGGCACGCAATGGAGACATGATTGCAATAATTGCGCACAGCACTGCACAGTGTTGGGGCTTCACAAAACGCTTCCCGTTAATTGGACAGTGTCATGATGGGCATGGTCAGACTGACATGTTCTTTCTGCAACACAGTCAGCTGCAGCAACGCGTGCTTCACGGCGGTGACGCGAGCAGGATCAAGCACCTGCAGCAGCGGAAGGACTGCATCGATCACGGAGCTCGTGACCGCCGTGTCTGTGCCCAGTGAAAGATGTTTTCCATTGTCTTTCGGCCCCGACAGGTCACTCATCAGCAGTTCCATAAAGTTCTTCGGTCGAGGTACAACGCGCACTTCGTAATCGGACTTCATGTCGGCCTTTGACGCAGCCAGTGCGACGGCCTCATTCAATCCGCCTATTCGATCCACCAGACCAAGTTCAAGTGCCTGTTTGCCCGTATACACTCGTCCTCCTGCCAGGTCATCAATCGGCTGCGTCAACAGTTTGCCGCGTGCTGTGGTGACATGGCCTTTAAAGACGTCATAAACTTCGTTCATATAACTCTCGATGGCGGTTCGCTCCGAATCGGAAAACACAGCCGCAGAACTCAACAGGGCGGAGTTCTTGCCCCGCTGAATGGGCGTAAAGCTGACGCCCATTTTGTCCCACATTCCGGTGGTGGCGAACTTTCCAACAACGACTCCTATGGAACCGGTTACCGTGGAGTTTTCTGCCATAATCGTGTCTGTTCCACAGGCGACGTAGTAGCCACCGCTGGCGGCCACATCTCCCATGGAAACGATGAACGGTTTCTTCGCCGCGACTCGCCTGGTGGCATTCAGGATGATTTCACTGGCTACGGCCGATCCACCGGGGGAGTTCACTCTGAACACCACAGCCTTGATCGCGTCGTCGTCTGCCGCTTCATCCAGGGCTTTGCGAATTGCGCCTGAGAAAGCAGCGGCATCCGCCAGGAAGGGATTGCCACCACTGTTCCCCGGCATGATTGCACCCTCAAGATACACGATGCCCACTGCAGGTTTGGTACTGCGACGCGACGTTGAAGGTGAAAGCAATTCCGCGTAGAAATTCATGAGCCCAAAGGGCGTCGAAAGGTCGATCTGGCTGGCCGATTCTTTGCCGTACTTGCGATCAAACTTCAAGTCGTCACCGTATTGATTCTTCAGGCGAGCTTCGAATTCGTGATGATGTTCTACCACATCGATGATCCCCTTTTCGATGGCGCGCTCTGCCGTAAACACGCCCTCGTCAATCCAGCCCCGTGCTTTCTTAACAGACACGTTTCTTCCCTGTGCGATGTTGTCCAGAAGATTGTCATAAATGCCGTCATACAGCCATTTGGACATCTGAGCGGCTTCATCGCTGGGTGCCGTTCGCATGAACATTTCCCCCGCGCTCTTGTAGTCGCCGCAGGTGAAATAGTCAGGGGTTACTCCGACTCTGTCGAGCAGTCCTCGCAGAAAAATCTGTTCTCCATAGAGTCCGGTGATGAACATGTAGCCTGTGGGCACCATACTCAGTTCGCTGGCATGTGCGATCAGCGCGAACTGACCGGTTGTGAACAGATCGGTGTGAACGTGTATCTTTTTGCCGGCTTCCTTCAGAGCAGACAGCGTTCTGTTGACTTCCTCAAGCTGAGCCCGCCCCAGGATCGGGTTATTCAACTCCAGGACGATGGCCGGGACGTCATTGTCGTTGGCCACCTTCTTCAAACGACTCAGCAGGTTTTTCAGAGATTCGCCGGTTGCTCCACCGAACGAAAACGGCATATCCTCAGGAACGGGTTTTTCTGTGATTATCCCTGACAAACGAAAAACAGGTACGACCGTGTTGGTTCTCGCTTTTGCCGCGGGCTCGAGACTTCCGACAGCTGTCGACTCATGGGCGCTGCCGAATCCTGGTGAACAGACGACGGACAGCAGCAGGCACAGTGACATAATGTGTTTCATGGATCTATCCGTGATTACCGGGTTTGCGGAAGAAACGAGCAGAGATCGAAGGCAGCTTCGCCTGCCATTGAAATATCTTAGTCCAGCCCTTGTACATTCTGGCTAATCCAGACGCAAAGCGTAAGCCATACTGCGAATAACAGCCTGAATGCGGTCTGACTGTCGGGCCCGGAAGCAGCAATTGTCCTGAGAACGGCGGCGCAGTCAGTCCCTTACCGCTATGGAACCTGTACCCACAGACTCATCAGTACAGTACTTTCACGTCGCTTGTCAGCTGTAGAGGCTGTCCAAAGGAAAACCTTCGTGAGCGACCTTGAAGGGGCGACCGCTGGGAGAAAACACTTCTTTATCCAGTGGCAGGCCGCAACCATAAGCGATTGTTGCGTTGAGATCCTGAGGATATGTGTGTCCTTCTTCAACAGATTTGCCGATCTCATCCGTCTGGCCATAGATCTGTCCGCCTTTGATGCCAGCTCCGGCCAGCATGCTGCTGAAACAGGCTGGATGGTGGTCACGACCGGCATTCGCATTGATTTTCGGCGTACGTCCGAATTCAGAACTGAGTACAATTAACGTCTTATCCAGCAGTCGGCGCTGCTTCAAATCGTCCAGCAACGCGCCGATGGCGGTATCCAGCTGGCCTGCGCGATCGTTGAATGACGCGTAGATATCCCTGTGGTTATCCCATCCGCCGTGTTCAATTTCGACAAAACGTACGCCCTTTTCCACAAGTCTGCGAGCCAGCAGGCATCCCTGTCCGATGCGGTTTGCACCGTAGGCTTCTTTGACAGACGATTCTTCCTTACTGATGTCGAATGCTGCAAGGTCAGGACTTTTCAGCAGACGAACAGCCTCTGTGTAATACTCGGTGTAGGCTTTGACGTCTGTCGTGGCGAATTTCTTCTTGAAACCGGCTTCAAACTGATTGATCAAACGGCGGCGTTTTTCAAAATTCTTCTCATTCAGGTACTTCGGCGACTTCGTGTTCTGCAACCCCGTTGCCGGATTGCCGACAGGGGCGGGGGCGACCTGTGCAGAAAGATAACCCTGGCGCGGATGACGACTGCCACCGCCGACGATCACACTGCCGGGTAGGTCTTTGTTGATCTTGCCCTCGAAGTGCGTGAGCCACGATCCGAGGAACGGGTGGCGTATCGTGCCGATTTTCTTGTAGCTGGTTCGCATCAGATAGCGTCCCTGCTCATGAGCGCCGGTCTCAGTCGTCATTGATCGAATCACGGCCAGCTGGTCCATTTTTGAAGCCAGAGTCGGCAGATGTTCGGCGATTTTTAATCCCGGAACGGAAGTCTGAATCGCTTTGGTTTCACCTCCTTCTTCCTTCCCCGGTTTCGGGTCGAAGGTGTCGATATGACTCATCGCGCCGTTCATCATCAGGTAAATTACATGTTCCGCTTTTTTTTGTGGAGCGGCCATTACAGTGGCTTGTACCGCCGAACCAAACAGGCCCTCAGAGATCGGTAAAACACTGAGGCCGAATGCAGTTTTGGCGATCGACTCGACGAAATGTCGGCGAGATACATCATCCAGACGTGACTGTGGATTTCGCATAACGATTGTACTCCGCGTATTTGAATATTCTTCTTGATGAGCAGTTGTTGTTTGTATCGTCACCAGGTTCAGGGGGCAGAACTGCCCCGCGAGAACCGACATGAGGTGTCCGGCGGCCAACGCGAACATTCTGTTGCGGACAGCGGCACGCGTTACTGTATGAACAGAAATTCCTTCGTGTTAATCAATGCCCAGATCACGTTCCCATATCCCGCATTACCGGCAGTCTTGATTTCCTCACGGGCTACGTCCGCTTCGTTTTTTCGCGGTGCTCGACACAGCACGCTGTAGAAGACGCCGTTGATTCTGTCAGTGACAGACGGTGCTCTCATCACCGTGTCGAAAATGACACTTCCCTTTTCCAGCATCATGTGGGTGATTTCGCCGTTAAACATTGTCAGCACCTGACTCACACTGCCATCGCGGCTGGAAGTTTCCATCAGTTCACGATCACTCTGGCCGAATTGACGCAGGAAATGGTCCGAAGGAAGCGGTGTCGGCAGTTCCGACGCACGGGCCAGCGTCATTCCTTTGTAGGAGTTTCTTTCTCGGGTTGTCTTTCGCTGTGCGCCTGCACTGAACTTGCCGTTGAAGTCGTCTGCAATCTTCAGTACGTCACTGGCGGAGACTTTGTTCAGGTCCATGTTGATAGTCTGTGCCACATTGTCCATGGACGGACGCGTGAAGGATTTGGGGTTATAGACAGCAAGCGTGATCAGCGAGTCCCAGATCTGTTCTGCCGACATGCGTCTCAGAGCAGGACCGGGGAAATAGTAAGGTGTTGACAGGTCAATATCCTTCGAGGTTGCTTCCCGCTGCCATGTTCGCGTGTTAAAAATGATTCGCTGCAGCTCGCGAACATCGAAGTTCAGTCGAATCAGTTCGGCAGTCAGGAAATCCAGCACTTCTGGATTCATGGCTTCGCTGTCGTCGCGAATATTATTGGCGGGTTCGATCAGGGCTATGCCAAAGGCTTTCTGCCACAGCCGGTTGACGATGTTCGTGGCGAAGCGGGGATTTTCTCTGCTTGTCATCCAGTCGGCCAGGATTCGTCGGGGCGATTTCCCGTTAACGACATCTTCTGTGTCACCGAAGATTGGTTTCATGCTGACAACCTGGTGAGGTTTGCCATTGTCATACTGATAGTCATGCGGCAACTTCAACGCTCGTTTCTGTTCCCAGACTTCAAACAGGTTGGCATTGATGACGCGGCTGAAAGTTCCGCCGGTGTTGGCATCGGGATCCATCTTCTTGAGTTCGGCACGAAGCCGCCCGAGAGGATTACCTTTAGTGAATCGTTTCCTGTCGCCGGCATTTGCTCGCGTACGAGTTCCGAACCAATAGGCTGCCATCTCGTAGTACTCACGTTGCGTCCACTTGTCGAATGGATGGTCGTGGCATTGAGCACAGCCGATCTGAGTTCCGAGAAATACCTGCACCATATTGTCGACAGCATCGAGTTCCATATTTGCATCACGCATCACAAAGCCAACGGCCGGATTTTCCCAGATGCGACCTTCCGCCGTCAGCATCTCGCGTACCCAGTCGTCGTACGGCTTGTTTTCACGAATACTGTCTTTAATCCACTCGTGGTAAGGCTGCGCCAGCTGATTGTTGTTGATCGGGTGGTCCTGGAGCCGGAGGATGTCCGCCCAGTAGTTGTACGTATGGCTGACGTAATCATGCGACGACAGAAGTTCGTCAATCAGCAATTCGCGTCGCCGCGGATTCTTGCTTTGCACAAATTTGCCTATCTCCTGCAACAGCGGTACGCGACCGGCGATTTCCAGGTAGGCACGTCGGCAGAACAGCGAATCCTTCAGCGTTGGATTCGGCGTGATACCATTCTTGCGATATGCCGCTTCGATCAGCCCGTCGATTTTCTTTGCTGATTCTCGAACGGCGATCCGTGTTTCCGCGTTTACTTTGGCCACCGGCCCCCAGTCGACGCTGCCCGATCCTCGAGGAACTTTGCTGGCCGGCGCCTTTTTCTTTGCCTGCCCGAAACTGATTCCCGAATGGATCACCACAAGACTCAGAAAGATCGAGACGAACACGTGACGCATAGAAGCTCCTGTCAGAAAACGGCACCGTTGAAACGGTTGACGGCTGCAGATGGATTGAGCAAGACGGGTTCTCTATTCTCAGGAACAAAGACTCAAGTTGCAACTGGAGATGCGTTCCCTCGCATTAATTTGGTCGCGACTTATTGTCCGTCCGGTCCGGTTCGCACCGGTCCTTCCAGATATTCCTTGAAGTGTCTGGAAATTTGACATTTTCTGACGAAGGTTTTTTTGGGGGGCTGTGACAGGCTCAGTTTAATCATCTGAGCCAGACAATATACAGGGAGAGCGTGGTGGTGATGTTCGCCCGTGGTTTTTACAGGCTATCCCCTCGGCCGGGTCGTTTTGAGCTGACCAAATTACAACGAACGGCGCTACTACGGCGCTACTACGGGGCTGTGGAAGACTAACCTGTCGGGTAAGCCGCATCGTGAAACTGTTTTTTGCAGCTTTCTTTGACAGACCAGCTGTCGCAGCCACTGCACCGGAGAGATCGGGCAGTGGTCAGTCATCGCTCCAGGCTTGTTCCAGAATCACCAGAAGCCTGTCCACTTCGGCCTGAGTTTCCCGGTCCAGGTCCCATTTGTACGGGCTTCGGCGGATGTCCGTGGTGAATAAACCCTGTTTGTGAAGCACGTACTTTTCAACGGCCAGAAATCCATCAAGGCCGGCCTGCAGCTGTAACGCCACCAGCGCACACAAAGGGAAGTAGACCTGGTAGGCACGGTTGTCGTCGCCAGCGTGCAGCGCCTTCCAGATGGCGACGATGCCCGGCAGGAATTCCATCCCCGGCATGGTGCCTGCGATGCCTCGCCGAAAGCTGTCGATCAGAGAAATTCCGCCGGACCCCTCAAAAATTCTTGCCCTGCCGTCTGTGGCATCGCGCAGTGCCGAAAGGTTCGGACCCAGCGGCGCCGCTTCAGGTTTGAACAGAATCTGATCCGATCCGAAATTGTCCAGCAGTATTTGGCAGACAGAAACGGGAATGGCTTGCCCCACATACGACGAAGCATCCTGCACAATCAGCGGCAACCGCGTCGCGCTGGCCAGGGCGGAAAAGTAATCGATAAGATGATCTTCTGACAGGGCGGAGGAAATTGGCGGGATGGCCATGAGTCCCGTGGCTCCGGCAGTCTGTGCTGCGTTGGCAAATTCGACAGCCTGCTTCGTGCTTTCTGCTCCGACGCCGGCAATGAAGACTCCACGCCCCGCGTTGATCTGCGCCAGCTCCCGCGTCAGGTCCACCCGTTCGCCGGCCGTCAGACGCAGCAGTTCCGACACCATGCCGGTACAGAATCCACTTGCGCCCTGTTCGTACGCCCAGTCAATCTGACGCCGCAGGCTGACAATGTCGATTGTGTCGTCATTCAGAAACGGAGTATGAGCGATCGGCAAAACACCGGAGATCTCAGATGTCATGGTTGTCCCTCACTCGCAAAAGTCAGACGGACAACGTCTTACTGCTGAGTTGTCCGGTCTGATTAAACTGGTGAGTCAGAAATGATGTTGTGAAGCTAGTCCACAGGCACACTTCTGTCTCAGTCATAAAGCCTCAATGAGGCATTACTGAGCCAGAAGCTTGTCGAACAGAAATTCGTTCGCGTTCGTGTAATCTTTTGATTCTGACACGCCCTTGATCAGCAGGTGGCATTCGTGTCCTGCCTTGTCCGCCTTTTCCTTCATCTTCACGCCGTAGACCGGGTGATGGATTCCGTGTCCGGCACTTTCTGACGGAAGTTTCATGTTGTTGCCGTATGTCATCAGCAGCGGCGGGTCGTCTTTGGTCAGGTGATTGTACGGTGAGAATTCAATGTACAATTCGCGATGTTGCGCATAGTTCTTCAACGCACCTTCAATCGTTCTCTCACCGACAGCCATGTTGATCATGTTGTGTTTAAGGACATTGGGGCCGAGCCATGGTTCAATCTGTTTCGGATCGATGGACGTTTGTCCTCCGGCGACGGCTGCTGCGGTAACTCGTGTGGATTCTTGCAGCACTGGATCAGCAGACTTCGGATCTGCCAGATCATCGTGCAACAGCAGCCACATAGACGTACATGCTCCGGCACTGCCGCCGGTCAGGGCGACACGATCTTTTCTGATGTTCCACTGGACCGCTTTGGACCGGAGAAACTGAATAGCCCGTGCTGCATCGTGAACCGGGGCCGGCAAAGAGGCCTGTCCTGTCAATCGGTAGTTGACGGCTGCATAGGAAATGCCTCTGTCAAGAAATGGCTGCACGCTGGCCGGACTGCGTTTCTTGTCGCCACCGATCCAGCCACCTCCATGAATATAGACCATCAGGGGACGTGGACCGTCACCTTCAGCTTTCCAGAAATCGACAACATTCATCTTGTGCGGGCCGTACGAGACGTCGGCATGTGTCGGTTGCAGACCGGCGGGCCCGGCTTTCTTCTCGTCCGCAACAGTGTTTGCGGTTACAGCCAGCAGCAGGGCAGCAAAAATCAGGAATGGTTTCATAATGTTCTCGGGACGGGGCCGGCGAATCGGGACAGAACGTCGTTTTGAAATGCCTCATCACCAAAGTCCCTCGATTTCGGCAACGGGTTATTGACTGCGTCTGGCATTCCGAATGCCCCGCAGCAATTTGGATCATGCGGGAGACCTTACCGTTCGCGACCGGGAAGGTGCAAACGAAACCGGAAAACACTTTTGACGGAAGCGTTACTGCGGCGGTCTCTCGCCCACACGCCAGTCAATCGGTGGCTGTGCGACGGATTCCAGAAACGTATTGGTCTGTGAAAACGGGCGGCTTCCGAAGAATCCGCGTCGGGCTGACAGCGGCGATGGGTGCGGGCTCCGGATCAGCAGGTGTCGTTTGTGAATCAAGGACGCCTTCTTCTGAGCCGGTTTGCCCCACAGCACAAATGCCACAGACGGCAGTTCGTTCACACACTCGATGACTCGTGTGGTGAAGTCTTCCCAGCCGTGTTTGCGATGAGAATTCGGCTCGTGAGCCCGGACGGTTAGTACGGTGTTGAGCAGCAGGACACCCTGGTGTGCCCATGCTTCGAGGCAGCCGTGTGTGGCTGCTGGAATTTGCAGGTCACTTTCCAGTTCTTTATAGATATTTCGCAGTGACGGAGGAATTCTGATGCCGTGCCGTACGGAGAAACTTAGGCCATGAGCCTGTCCGTCATCATGGTACGGGTCCTGCCCCAGAATGAGAACGCGGACTCTGTTCAGTGGTGTCATCGTCAGCGCCGCAAAGACGTCGTCGGAGGGGGGAAACACCTGACTTGCTGTTCGTTCGCGGGTCACGAACCGTTGCAGTTCTCGAAAGTTCGGAGACGCAATCTGGTCTTTCAGCATTTCACGCCAGCATTCCGGAATTGCGTTGAGATTCATGAAAAGAATCCTGTGTACATCGTTCGCATGCTCTACCGGCCTGAATGGGGTCCGTGCCACCGTGGTGCACTAACCATCGTTTCGTCGAGTGCTTCATCGTTACTGCTGTTGGCTCCCATCATTGCAGTGTCGTCCTCGCTGCTCTCAGACTTGTGCACGTGATCTGAAAAATGTGCTTTCCACCACGTTTCGGCTTGCCTCCAGCTCCAGCTTTCCGCTTGTGGCAGAGACGCCATGGCGTCCAGCATTTCATCGGGTGACTGAAATCGATCGGCCGGTTGTTTGGCCAGACACTTCATGACAACAGCAGTCAGTTCAGGGCTCACATCCGCGCCGATTTCAGTGAACGCTGGTGGCGTCTGAGTAGCATGGGCAACGACAAGTTTCAAAGGGTTTTCAATGTCAAACGGTGGGCGACCGGTTAACAAGAAATATGCCACGGCACCAAGTGAGTACAAGTCTCCCCGTAAATCCGGCGAGATCCCCTGAGCCTGCTCGGGACACATGTAACGTGGCGACCCTTTGATATCGTTGACGACCGAAAGATCCGGATCGGTTGCCGACGTAAGTGGTCGCACCAACCCGAAATCCAGTAGCTTTACGACATCAAAACGTTCGCCGACATGTGCCAGAAATACGTTGCTGGGTTTGATATCGCGATGGACCAGCTCTCGGGCCGCCGCTTCTCGCAGAGCGTTGCAGATCTGTCGCAGAACAAATACGACCCGATCTTCCGGCATCGGTCCGAATTCCGTGACCGTCTGTTTCAGATTCTTCCCGTGCAGATGTTCCATGACGTAGAAAAATGTACCGTCAGTCATCTGGCCATAGTCAAACACCTGAACTGTGTTCCAGTGGGTCAGTGTCGCGGTCGTCTGGACTTCGCGCTGAAAGCGTTTCAGGATAACGGGATCTTCTGACAGTTCTCCGCGAATGAGTTTTACGGCACACAGACGTTTCAGCAGCCGATGCTCTGCAAGGTAGACGTCGCCCATGCCTCCGCTGCCGATTTTTTCCCGCAGGCGGTACTGTCCGAGCTGCTCAGCCTCCAGTGCGCGGCTTCTCCAGCGGTTCATGATGGCAGTACCGTAAATGGCGCAGCCGGCTCCCACGGCCAGAGCCAGGAGGTTACCCGAAAACAGGCCCGCAGAACCGATGTGTTCGATTCGAAAAGTTGCGATCGCGGCAACCGAAGATTCGTACTGGCCAATGACAACTCCTGGAGTAATTGCCATCAGGAACACCATCAGCGCTGCGCGTCGTGCAGTATTGGGAATGAACATGCCATAGATCATCATTATGCCAAATGTTGCAATGATCTGGTCCTTTACCGCAGTCACGAATGACACGGCCGCCCACGTGTTCTCTTCCGCCGTTGTGGTCTGAAAGGTCGCGTAGTGCCGCAGTTCTTCATGCAAATGAATACCAAGGTGCAGTGATACGCCCAGAAACATCACGGATTCGATCGCCCTCAGCCAGATTACAGAAACATTTCGTGGGCTGCAGAGCCAGATGGAAGCCGAAATCAATGCGAAAAAAATGACGCCGTCCATAAGGTCGGGCGAGCCGGACAGTGCCAGCAGGCGAACGGTGATCGCCATCTTTGCTGTTAACAGAACCATCGCACTGGCTCGCAGACGGCGGCGCAGCAGCCCCTGATCTGTCGATTCGCTGACCTGTGATTCGCCTTCCTGAAAACGAATCCGAGCCAGTGACGCTCGATAGTTGAGCAGTTCTGATGCTGAATGCCGCATTCGCGACAGCAGGCTGCTGTTCGTTTTCATGATTTCCTGAACCAAATCTTCCGGTTTCGTGCACGCAATGAGTACATCGGCGGTGCAATTGCAGTCTATGCGTTAACATCTGCCGCTCCAGCCCATTCTTACAACAAACCGCAAGATTTCTCACGGCATGTCCAACCAGACAGACAGTCTGACGGCTCAGTTCACTGATCAGCCATTCCATGTGATGACCAAGCCCATCGGGCCGATCTGCAACCTGGACTGCACGTATTGCTATTACCTGCACAAGGAGGATCTCTATCCGAAGGGCAACAAATGGAAGATGGCTGATGATTGCCTGGCGTCGTACATTCGCCAGTACATCGATACTCAGCCGCCCGGCACCGCGGAAGTCACATTTGCCTGGCAGGGGGGCGAGCCAACACTGCTGGGACTGGAATTCTTTGAACGCTGCGTGGAAATTCAAAAACAGCATGCCCGGCCTGGAATGAAAATCGCCAACACGCTGCAAACCAATGGAATTCTACTGGACGACGACTGGTGTCGTTTTTTTCTGAAGAACGGTTTTCTGGTCGGCTTGTCTATCGACGGCCCTGCTGAGTTACACGACGCTTACCGCGTGGACCATCAGGGCCAAGGCAGTCACGCGGCTGTTATTGCCGCGATCAGAAAACTGAAGAAATTCGGTGTCGACTTCAACGCGCTTGTGGTGGTGAATCGCCTCAACGGTGATTACGGAGCACGCGTCTATCGTTACCTCCGAGATGCCGGTTGCCAGTACCTGCAATTCATACCAATCGTGGAGCCGTCCGGCATCGGTCGGCATGCCGAGGGGCAGGTCAAAGCTTCCGATCATTTTACACCGTTCGCCGCCGCAGACACAGCCGTCAGTTCTCGCAGCGTCCTGCCGGAGCAGTTCGGCACATTTCTGTGCGACGCCTTTGACGAATGGATTCGACGCGATGTCGGTCGAGTGTTTGTGCAGATATTCGATCAGGCACTGAGCGCATGGGTGGGTGTCGAACCGTCGTTGTGTGTGTTTCGACGTACGTGCGGGCGAGCTCTCGCGATGGAACACAACGGCGACGTGTACAGTTGTGACCACTATGTCGAGCCGGATCACCTGCTGGGCAACCTGAACGTTGTGCCATTGGAAGAACTGGTAAATTCAGGTCGCCAGCAGGAGTTTGGCGACGCCAAGCTTAAGACTCTGCCGCAGTACTGTCTGGACTGCGAGGTTCGTCACGCGTGCAACGGAGAATGTCCGAAGAACCGTTTTTTGCAGACGCCGGACGGTGCAGATGGTCTGAATTTTCTTTGCGCCGGCTATCGCAAGTTCTTCAATCACGTCGACCCGGCCATGCAGCAGATGGCTGCTTTCATAAACAAGCGACAGCCGGCGGCTCTGATCATGGAACAGCATTCGGACAGGCCGGCATCTGCCGCTCCACGAAGCGGACCCACGCCCCGCCGCAACGATCCCTGTCCCTGCGGTTCCGGCAGGAAGTACAAATCCTGCTGTCGCAAGTCATGACCGGTTGCGTCATTTCGTAAACACACTAAGTCAGCTGCTGAAGTACCAGATCGCCCATTTCTGTCGTCGATACGGATGTCCCGCCCGCCGCAATATCTTTTGTGCGGTGGCCGGACTGCAGTGCCGCAGCAACGGCTGTTTCTATGGCATCAGCTTCTTCGCTCAGGTTCAGCGAGTGCCGTAGCAGCATCGCCGACGCCAGAAATGTGGCCAGCGGATTGGCGATGTTCCGGCCGGCGATATCGGGTGCCGACCCGTGAATGGGTTCGTACAGACCGGGACCATCACTGCCCAGTGATGCTGACGGCAGAAGTCCCAGCGATCCCGGCAGCATGGATGCTGCGTCGGTCAGGATGTCGCCGAACATATTGCCCGTCACCACAACGTCAAAGTCCTTTGGCCGCGAAATCAGGTGCATGGCCATCGCGTCGACCAGGACAACCTCGTATTCGATTTCAGGAAACTCTTCCCTGACCACGCGTTCCGCCACCTGTCGCCACAGTCGTGAAACTTCCAGTACATTGGCTTTGTCGACGGACGTCAGTTTACCGCGACGGTCTTTGGCCGCCGCCGCCGCCAGACGCACAATGCGTTCGACTTCGCCGGTTGAGTACACCATTTCGTTGTAGGCTTCCTCTCCGGATTCGTGCGGGCGACGCCCGGAATCGCCGAAATAAATTCCTCCGGTCAGTTCCCTGAAGAACAGTATGTCGGTGCCTGCGACGATTTCGCGCCGTAGTGGCGACGCGTCCACCAGTTCGTCAAACGTATTGATTGGTCGCAGATTGGCAAACAGACCCAGTTCCTGACGGATCTTCAGCAGCCCGACTTCGGGGCGAGTCTTCGCCGCGGGATCATCCCATTTGGGACCGCCGACAGCACCCAGCAGAATGGCGTCTGAATCCTTGCACGAATCGATCGTCGGTTGGGGCAGCGGGTCCCCAAAGTCGTCGATGGCGTTGCCACCAATGGGGTGTTCAGGCATCGAAAACGTGTGCCCGTATCTCGCCGCGATGGATTCAAGGACACGCTTTCCCTGAGTCACAATTTCGGGACCAATGCCGTCACCCGGCAACAGGACGATCTTTGCGTCCATAACGAAACCCTCTGTCTGAAAACGCGATTGTCGGCTCTCCGTCCCAAACACCAGTTCGGGACCGCACATTTCCGATGCACAGCTCCACCTGTTGACGTTTAACAACGCTGCAATTTGCTGCTCTCGAAGCGAAGCTTCGAGAGCAGACCTTCCCAGACGGGAGGCTGGGAACGAGCTGTACAGAGTAGAGTGGTGTTCCGGCAATTCAACCTTCATCCGCGGCGTGTACGGCAATCGGGATGACTTTCTCCCGATCGGTACACATTGCACGTTCATGACAGAACGCCTGGCGCAATGCACCGCTAACGATACACGGAATCCGTCGGTTCATCAGCCATTCGAAATGCGGGAGCGTCGTCCAGTGTTTCGGAAAGCTGCAGCATCTCCGGGGCAGTTTCGGCACTCGGATTCTTGAGGATGCCGGCAGAGGTCAGGCTCGCGTACGTCAGAAACATCATCAGACCAAGTGCCATGCCGTTTGGCAGTGCGTCTCTGCCAAAAAACTTAACGGCGCTGCCGGCCGATCTGCTCAGCTTGATCCGAACTCCATCCCACTGAACGCTGTACATTTCGTCCAGCACAAGGTGAGACATAAATCCGAGGGCCACCCCCATCGCCATCAACAGGCGGACTCGGATCTCCGGACTGTGGTACGACAGAAACGTGGCCTCTGCGGCGATGACCAGTGCCGGGATACTGTGGAACATGCCTCGGTGTACGGTTAGTTTTCCCAGGACTGCGGCTCCCCCGTACCTGACGCCGCCATACAGCAGCAGAGAAAACAACATGGCGCGGTCGTCACTAATACCCAGTTCATTCGTATGTTGTAACAGCAGCAGCGGCGCCAGAGCTGCTGTGACTCCGAACAGTTCGCGAACGGGTTTGCCACTCTGCGAATCCATGTCGGGCAGCATGCCGGCAATCCACGTCAGGATCGCAGCAATCGCGGCCTGTGTTATCGAGAACCCCAGCGCAAAGACAGCGCTAAACGCATAGGCGATGCCCAGCGTCCCGCTGACGGTGATGTGTTCGCGATACGCGGCCATGGTACGGTGTTCACCGAATATGAGTGTGAATCCGAAGAATCGTAGCTTGATCCGCAGTCACGAGAACCCGCGTTTGAGCTTCGCTGCTGAATCGCAGCGGGCAATCTTCGGCACAGGCAGGCTGCGCGGCAATTTCCGCCGAAGTTCGACAGAATGCTGTCCTTGAATGTGTGTTCGGGACTGCTGTGGGAGGATTGTTCTGTGTTCAGGGCAGTTCACAATCACACAACATTCCCGTGCAAGTGAACTGAGATCTGCCATTCTCGGCTTTGTACTGGTCAGAAATGCCAGTTTCATGCGGTTGTCCCGACGACGGTTGGGGCACGAAGCGGCATGAGGCGTGGGTGCTGGGGGGCCGGTCGGGGAACAATGAAGCCCCATCAGCGGCTGACCGTCACCACAAGACCGATTGAACGGCATATCCCAAAGACGCGGGCAGTGCCGCTGAAAAAACTCGGCATTCGGTTCTGTTCATGCGGGATCGGTCATTCAGAGTCGCGTTTGTGATGTGCGAGGTCTATACTCATGGGTGAGGTATCACTATGCCACGACCCCCTTTTTTTCCCGCCTTCCGGTCCGCTTTCCGCTTTTCAGGTCTTGCACTGTTTGCGTGTCTGGGGCCGTCGGTCTGCGCTGATGACGTTGTCCCTGACGGTGCTGCCCTCGAATTCTTTGAAAAGAATGTGCGGCCGATTCTGGTGAAACATTGTTACGAATGTCATGCCGCCGGCGAAGTCAACGGTGGCCTGCGACTGGATTCCCGCGCGGGCGTCATGACGGGCGGTGACACCGGTCCGTCGCTGGTGGCCGGTGAGCCTGACCAGAGTCTGCTGATTGAAGCGGTTCGTTACAAGAACCGTGATCTTCAGATGCCGCCACAAAAGGCTCTGACGACAGCTCAGATTGGCGTGCTTGAGAAATGGGTGGCCATGGGAGCGCCGGATCCTCGAATCGAAGCCCCTGATGTCGCAGACAGTGGTTCGGCAGGGATGAGTACTGCAGAAGGCAGGAACTTCTGGTCCTTCCGGCCTGTAAGCAATCCGCCGGTTCCTGACGTCAGCGATGAATCGTGGGTCCGGAATCCCATTGATGCGTTTGTGTTAGCGCAGCTTGAGGCTCGGGGACTGCGCCCTGCGCCCGCTGCTGATAAACGTACTCTGATTCGTCGCATTACGTACAACCTGATTGGACTTCCACCGACACCCGAAGAAGTGGCTGCGTTCCTGGCAGATGATTCCGAGGACGCATACAACAAAGTAATGGAACGACTGCTGCAGTCGCCGCATTACGGGGTGCGATGGGGGAGACACTGGCTGGATGTAGCACGCTACGCAGATTCCAACGGTCTGGACGAAAATCTCGCCTTCGGTCTGGCATGGCGTTATCGCGACTATGTGGTCGATGCATTCAATAACGACAAGCCGTTTGACCGTTTTATGGTTGAGCAGCTTGCGGGCGACCTGCTGCCGGAAGCAAATCAGGAAACCCGGACCGCCACCAGCTTTCTGGTACTCGGCGCCAAAGTCCTGGCAGAACCGGATATGGAAAAGCTTGTCATGGATACTGTCGACGAGCAGCTGGATACCACGGGCAAGGCATTTCTGGGGATGACCTTTGGATGCGTTCGCTGCCACGATCATAAATTTGATCCGCTTACGCATGCCGATTACTATGCTCTGGCAGCGATCTTCAAGAGCACTCGGACGTTCGCTGAAACCAGAACCGGCGTCATCAAACACTGGCACCAGCACTCGTTTGCCACCGAAGAGGACAAGGCGAAGCTGAAGGAGATTGACGCTGAAATTGCGAAAAAGAAGAGCGCGGCGTCGTCGTTCAAATCCAAAGCTATCGGCAGACTGCGGGAGGCAGCTCGAGCCAGGGCGACGGAGTATCTGGTGGCGGCCACGAAGTTCGAACCGTCCGCTCCGCTGGCCGTGGTGGAAGCGATTGCCGCACCGCTGGAACTGCACCCCCGAATTCTGCATCACACGCGATTGCACCTGGAGTACAATCAGGACGATCCGTTCTTCAGTCAGTGGCACAGTCTGGTCGCCGCCGGTGATGCAGACGGAGTGGATAAACATTTTCGTACTGTGTTTGCGGAAGCCGAAGCGGCATATGTGGCGGCTCAGAAGATGGATCCTCCGCAGAAAACACTGACTGATGTCCGACTCAGAACGGCGCGGGAGGCGCTGTACGACCTGTCGGGTTTTCTGGCGGTTCCGCCGAAAGTCGAGTTTGCTTTCGACGAAAAGACTCTGGCGGAATATTACCAGCTGGAGGACGAAGCTCGGATTCTGGAAAGCAATGCCCCCGACGAGCCAGCGGCGATGGGTGTCGGTGAACAGACGATTCTGGCCAGTCTGCCGATTCACATTCGTGGCAGTCACTTGAATCTCGGCAATCCGGTGGCACGTGAGTTTCCTGAGGTGATGCGAACTTCGACGGTGCGGCCGGTCTTTCCGGCCGGTCAAAGTGGTCGCCTCGAATTTGCTCGGTGGATGTCCAGTACGCAGCACCCGCTGTCGGCACGGGTATTCGTGAATCGAGTCTGGGGCTGGCACTTTGGACGCGGTATCGTGGGTACGACCGAAAACTTTGGCCAGCTCGGTGACCGTCCATCGCATCCGGAACTGCTGGACTGGCTGGCGCGTCGATTCATGGAATCCGGCTGGTCTGTGAAAGATCAGCATCGATTGATTCTGTCTTCCAGCGCCTATCAGATGGCGTCGGTTCATCCTGCGGAACAACGTTCCTCTGCTGCTGCAGCTAATCTGATTGAAGTAAATCCGATTGAAGTAAATCCGATTGAAGGCGATCCGGAGAATCTGTTGTTGTGGAAGTTCCGTCTGCAGCGACTGGAAGCCGAACAGATTCGAGATTCCGTCCTGGCGGTGTCAGGCAGGCTGGACATGGCAATTGGCGGTAAGACTGTTCCATTACGCAATCGGCAGTTCGTATTCAATCATACGTCGAAAGATCACACGAAGTATGACAGTCTGCGGCGTGCGCTGTATCTGCCGGTGATTCGCAACAATGTCTATTCGCTATTCTCACAGTTCGACTTTCCCGATCCAACCATGCCGACCGGGCACCGCAGTTCCACAGTGGTGGCACCGCAGGCACTTCTGATGATGAATTCGGATTTGGTGATGGATTCCGCCAGCAGTATGGCGTCAATGTTGCTGGACCGTGGCAGAGACAATACTGAACGGGTGCAGATGGCCTATGCACGGACGGTTGGACGTCCTCCGTCAGCCGGTGAGACACAGCGAGCAATCGCGTTCGTCGGAGAACTGACGTCGCAGTCGATTGGCGCCACAGGAGTGGATGAGGCTGGAAAACGGCAGGCGTGGTCCGCTTTCTGTCAGAGTCTGTTTGCCAGCAATGAATTTATTTATGTGAGGTAATCATGTTCTCTGGTCCGGACTTGCGAACACGCCGCCAGTTGCTGAAGACCTCAGCGGTGGGCTTTGGTCACGTGGCTATGTCCGCGCTGCTGGGCAAGGAATCGCTGGGTGGGACAGAGCAGTCAGCTGCGCCGTCTCCATCGGCCCCGCAGATTTCGCATGTCGCGGCTCGAGCGAAGCGTGTCGTTTTTCTGTTCATGAAGGGTGGCCCGTCTCACGTTGATACGTTTGACCCCAAACCGCTGCTGACCAGGGACAATGGCAAACCTTTGCCCTTTGACCTGCCACGAATCACGTTTGGTACTCAGGGCAACCTGCTGAAGTCTCCGTGGAAATTCCAACGCTACGGAGAAAGTGGTCTGCCGGTCAGTGAGTTGTTTCCTCACGTTGCTCAGCACGTCGACGACCTTTGTGTTCTGCGGTCTGTTCATGGAACAAATCCGGCCCATGGTGGCGCTCTGCTGAAGCTGCATACCGGAACGGATCAGTTTGTGCGTCCCAGCATGGGGTCGTGGGTGATCTATGGATTGGGTACGGAGAACCAGAATCTTCCAGCGTTTGTGACCATCTGCCCAACTCTTGCTCACGGTGGAGTGAACAACTGGGGCGCCGCCTTTCTACCGGCTCACTGTCAGGGAACACCAATCGGCAATGCCAGCCTTGCCGCAGCCAATGCGACGGTTAAGCACATTCAGAACGATCGTATCTCGTCTGCGGCCCAGCGCCGGCAACTGGACCTGATCCGGGCAATGAACCAGGATCATCTGGAAGTCACCGGGCGAGATCAGGCGCTGGAGGGGCGGCTGAATTCGTTCGAGCTGGCGTTTCGCATGCAGTCTGCGATGCCGGAGGTTCAGAATCTGTCCAGTGAGACGGTTGCCACGCAGAAACTTTACGGCATGGACGATGCTGTTACCGAGGACTTCGGTCGGCAGTGTCTTATGGCTCGGCGTTTGCTGGAACGTGACGTGCGTTTTGTACAGGTGACACACAGTGACAGTGAAGTGCAGTGGGATCAGCACTCAAATCTGTATCACGGCCATACGAAGAATTCGTCAGAAGTCGACAAGCCGATTGCCGGTTTCCTGACAGACCTGAAGGCTCGTGGCCTGCTCGACGACACGCTGGTGCTGTGGGGCGGAGAATTCGGTCGCACTCCGACGGCTCAGGGAACTAATGGTCGTGACCATAATCCTCATGGTTTTACGATGTGGATGGCTGGTGGCGGAGTCAAAGGCGGCTATGCCTACGGAGCCACCGACGACTACGGTTACTACGCTGCGGAAAACAAGATGCACGTCAACGATCTGCACGCCACCTTACTTCATCTGCTCGGCCTGAATCATGAGCGGCTGACATTCCGGTACGCCAGTCGCGATTTCCGCCTGACAGATGTTGCCGGGAAAGTGGCCGAAGATATTCTGGCGTAGACGGGATGCGGTTGTAAACGGCTTAGTTCGACGGTGTTCTGCTGCACTTCCTGAGGTCTTTCAATCAGCCGCTGTTACCGCACCACGAAGTTGATCATTCTTCCCGGCACGGCAATCACTTTCACTACTGTCTTTCCTTCCAGTTGTTTCTGCACAGCAGCATCGGCTTCCGCAGCGGCCTGCATGCCGGTTTTGTCCAGGCCACTGGCCACCTTGAGTTTTGCCTTCAGCTTGCCGTTGAACTGTATGGGAAGTTCAATGGTGTCCTCCACCAGCAGCGCTTCGTCGAACGTGGGCCATGGTTCGTACGCCAGAGTACTTTCGCCGCCCAGAGCGTGCCACAGTTCTTCTGCAATGTGTGGAGCAAACGGGCTGAGTAACAGCACGAAAGGTTGCAGCACCGATTCTGGGCGGCAGTCTTCGTGAGACATGAAATTGGTGAATTCCATCATGCGGCTGATGGCAGTGTTGCAACTGAGTTTATCGATGTCTGCTGTGACGGCCTTGATGGTCTTGTGCAGAATTCGCAGTTGTTCATCTGTCGGTTCAGCGTTCGTGACGTGTGCATTCGGCACGACATCTTCTGCGCGGTCGTCGATGATCATGCGCCACACTCGACCCAGGAATCGGTACACACCCTCGACACCCTGCATGCTCCATGGTTTCACCTGCTCCAGCGGTCCCATGAACATTTCGTAAAGCCGCAGCGAGTCGGCTCCGTAGTCGCGCACAACATCATCCGGGTTAATGACGTTACCGCGGGACTTCGACATCTTCTCCCCGTTTTCGCCAAGGATCATGCCCTGGTTCACCAGCTTCTGAAACGGTTCCGCCATGCTGACGTGACCACGATCGAACAGCACCTTGTGCCAGAACCGTGAGTACAGCAGATGCAGCACCGCGTGTTCGGCGCCACCGATGTACAGGTCGACCGGCATCCAGTACTTTTCCAGAGCCGGGTCGATGAAGAACTCGCCGTTTTTGTTGTCACAGAACCGCAGGAAGTACCAGCAACTGCCGGCCCATTGCGGCATACTGTTGGTTTCTCGCTTCAATTTCGTGCCGTCGGTGTCTGTCTTGTACAGCCATTCGTCGCCGGCCTTGGACAGCATGGGCTGCGGAGTGCCGGTGGGTTTGAAGTCCTCCATGTGCGGATGCGGTACGGGCAGCGATTCGGCTGTTTCGGCCCGCATCAGACCGGTTGGATTGCCTTCTGCATCCAGTTCGTGCCAGATAGGAAACGGTTCGCCCCAGTACCGCTGACGACTGAACAGCCAGTCCCGCAGCTTGTAGTTAACTGCCGCTTTGCCCAGTCCGGTTTCGTTCAGCAGATCAGTGATATGCGACTTGAAGTCATCCGTCGGCGTGCCGTTGTTGTCGCCGGAATTGATGGCTGTGCCTTTGGCGGAAAACGGTGTGATCTTCGAACCGTTGATTTCGGCTGTGAGCGCTGCTTCGTCTTTTGATGGTTCCCACCCGGCGGGCGGCGCAACGACCTGAACGATGGGGATCTCAAATTTGACTGCAAATTCAAAGTCACGCAGATCGTGCGCCGGCACAGCCATGATGGCTCCCGTGCCGTAGCTGATCAGGACGTAGTCGGCGACCCAGATCGGAATCTGTTCTCCGTTGACCGGATTAAATGCGTACGAACCTGTGAAGACACCGGACTTTTTCTTGGCCAGTTCGGTCCTGTCAAGGTCGCTTTTCAGTGAAGCAGTGCGACGGTAATCAACGACCTGGTTTTTCTGTTCGTCAGTTGTCAGTCGATCGACGAAGGGATGTTCGGGCGCGATTACCATGTAAGTGGCGCCGAACAGTGTATCCGGTCGAGTCGTGTAGACTCGCAGCACATCTTCGCCTGCGGCCGCGGGCCAGCCCGCTGCCGATCTTGATGACTTCCAGTCTTTGAAGCGGGCACTGGCTGAGCCAGTCGCGTCCGCAGCATCGCCGGTGCCGATAAAGAAGTCGACTTCCGCACCGGTGCTGCGACCGATCCAGTTCCGTTGCAGCAGCTTGATCGATTCGGGCCAGTCCAGATCGTCCAGTTCGTACGCCAGCCGATCCGCGTACGCCGTGATTCTCAGCATCCACTGTTTCAGCGCGACTCGTTCGACCGGGTGATTACCTCGTTCGCTTTTGCCATCGATGATTTCTTCGTTCGCCAGAACCGTTCCCAGAGCCGGACACCAGTTCACGGGAGCGTCCGAAATGTACGCCAGACGATGCTTGTCCTGAAAACGTCTGATCGCTTCTTCCCCGGCCGTTGTGACGTCTGCCGGAATCGGCAGTTCCAAGATGGGTCGGCCTTTGCCGATACGAGTCTTGCCGTCGGGGCCCGTCCATTCGTACACGCTGTCGTACCATGTGTCGAACAGTTGCAGAAAGATCCACTGCGTCCAGCGGTAGTATTCCGGGTCCGTCGTGGCCAGTTCTCGCGACCAGTCGTAGCTGAAGCCCAGCATCTTTAACTGACGTCGAAATGTTTCGATATTCTTCTGCGTCGTTTCACGGGGATGAGTTCCCGTTTTAACGGCATGTTCTTCTGCCGGCAGTCCAAAAGAGTCCCAGCCCATCGGGTGCAGCACGTTCTTGCCATTCATGCGTGCGTACCGGCAAACGATGTCTGTAGCTGTGTAGCCTTCCGGGTGGCCAACGTGCAGACCGCTGCCCGATGGATATGGAAACATGTCCAGCACGTATAGCTTGTCGGTATTGTCCGACGGCTCGGCCGCCGTAAATGTGGCTTGCTCGTCCCAGAACTGTTGCCAGCGGGCTTCAGTGCGTTTTGCGTCGTAACGGGGCATCGTGGGTTTTCAATACAGAATGGGCGACTGTACCGTCCATTCAAGTCAGGCGAAGAAGTTCTATTCGGTCAATTCGTTCGGCAGTGCATCAGCACTACTGAACATCTTAGTTCACGTTGGAGACACGTACCGCAAATCCGGCGGGCCATACACGGCCGCTTCAGGCGGCGTGATCCGATAAAGTCGGGCAGTCTATTGAACTGTCGAGTTGTTGCAAATTCCGGACTGCTGGTAGCTTAGGGAAGTACGGTGACCTGCAAAGAGTGTGGGCCCCAATCCGTGCGATAATGGGCCGGACGAAGCGACGGGAAGTGTTGGAGTCGTATTCTCAAGGTGAGTCGTTTCACCTAAAACGGTGAGATTCGTCAGACAGATCGCGTCTCGGACAAAGGAACTGATGCGGCATGGCTGCAACCAAATATGAGCTGACTCACGGAAACGCTCCGTTGTCGCTACAAAACGATGCGCGCAAAGTGTCTACCCGAAAGACTCTAAAATGCCGGAGCGGCCGACCATGAGTTACAAGCAGCTGTTTCTTCTAATATTGACAATCTGGTCGGCTGAATTGTTCACGCGTCTGCTGTTTGACGCCATGATTCCTCCACAGATGGAATATCGCACGGTTTACATGGAAAAAGACGCGAAGAAGGGGCTGTTTCTGGGCAGCAGCCTGGGCGACTTTGGCCGGCGGGGCTGGAAAATTGTGTCGGTCATACCTGATCACGACAACAGTCAGCAGATTATCGTCTTCATGCAGCGGCAAACGGTTCTTCGCATCGACAAATAGAAAAGGCGAAGGTTGAGGGAACTGATGTGACAGATCAAGCGCGGACTCGACTGATCGCTGGCTGTGGATATCTGGGGCGACGCGTGGCGGACCAGTGGCGAAGCGATGGTCGCGATGTTGTGGCACTCACCCGCTCTCCTGTTCGCGCTGACGAGTTTCGGAAAAGCGGACTGACACCGGTGGTGACCGATCTTTGTGTTGATGCTGATCTGCGCTCATTACCGTCGGCCGAAATTGTTCTTTGGGCGGTGGGGTTCGATCATGCCGCTGGTGTGCCCCGTGAGAAAATCTGGCTGGGTGGGTTGGAGCGACTGCTGACGCGTCTTTCGTCTGCGCCTCGGCGATTTATCTACATCTCCAGCACAGGTGTCTATGGCCAGAACAGGGGGCAGACTGTTGACGAAGCGACTCCGGCGAATCCGACATCGGACGGTGGACGCTGCTGTCTGGCAGCAGAACAACTGCTGCAACAGCACTGTTCTCAGTTCTTCCCGCAGACGCAGGTCATCGTACTGCGGATGGCTGGGATTTTCGGGCCGGGCAGGCTACTCCGAAGAGTTTCGGACCTGCAGTCTGAAAAACCACTGCCCGGATCGCCCGATCAATGGCTGAATCTGATCCACGTTAAGGACGCTGTTCGCATCATTGACTGTGTCTCGTCTACCGACGATGTGCCATCGGTCATCAATGTTGTGAATTCCGGCGGTATCACGCGTCGGCAGTATTACAGCCGACTTGCTGAACTTGTTTCGGCACCTGCTCCGGTATTCGGTACGAACGATAACGCAGGACCGCAACGCGGCGGCAATAAGCGAGTCGTGAGTCGATACCGAGCCGATCTGAACGCTGACTTCCAGTACGATGATGTTCTGGCGGGACTGGAACAGTCGGTCGCCAATGCGTAACGGTAGCCGGATGCTGTCATTCATTGCCTCGTGATGTCCAGGAGTGTAGCCTGAGCGTCTGTAGATGGTCGGATAGACGCCGACGCAGGAGACAATTGTATTGTTCCGTGATCCGGCTTTAGACTGAGGTGCGACATGATCGTGAGAGTACTGCCCGTCTGTTTGGTAATATTTTCTCCTGCCGGTACCGTTCTCGCGGGTGAACACGACTGGGAGTCAGAAGCTCCGCGCGATGAGATTCGGCCCGTCTTTCAGCAGCACGAAAGCGGCAGCCTGAGCATCACCGCTGATGAACGTGAAGGACTCAATGGGTGGTGGACGACGACGTTGCCTGTGGAGGGCCGTTCGCACTTTCGTTTTTCCGTGAAACGAAAGACGACCGGAATGAGTGCTGCCGAAATCCGCCGAGCAGCAATTGTGAGACTGATCTGGGAGAACGCACGAGGTGGCCCCGTAATCCGAGATGAACCCACGTTTTCGTCCTATCGGCCTGGAGAAAAGCCGCGTGCCGAACCTGAGTTTCCACCGGACGTCAGCACCAGTGACGGCTGGACAACCGTGTCGCAGATCTATCGCGTTCCCGTCACGGCAAAGCAGCTGAAAATTGAACTGCATTATCGCTGGGGGCCACCTGGGTCACAGGTGGTGTGGAGGGACGTCCGGCTGGAGCCGGTAGCTGAGCCAGAGCCGCGGCCCGTGAAGCTGGCCACAATTCATCTTCAACCACGAGAAGGCAGGACGCCAGCGGAGAAGCGTCCACAGTTCGCACCACTGATCGCAAACGCCGCAGCGCAGGGGGCGGACCTGATTGTCCTGCCGGAAACCCTCACGGTATATGGAACAGGTCTGACCTACGCAGAGTGCGCGGAAAGTGTGCCTGGCCCCTCCACGGATTACTTCGGAAAGCTGGCACAGAAACACGATGCCTACATCGTGGCCGGCCTTCTGGAAAGAGATAAACACCTTATCTACAACGTTGCTGTGTTGCTGGGGCCCGACGGTAACATCGTCGGAAAGTATCGGAAAACAACGTTGCCGCGCGGTGAAATCGAAGGCGGAATTACTCCCGGGAACGAGTATCCTGTCTTCGATACCCGCTTTGGGAAGGTTGGGATGATGATCTGTTACGACGGCTTCTTCCCTGAAGTCGCTCGTGAACTGACAAAGAATGGCGCTGAAGTAATCGCCTGGCCGGTCTGGGGCTGCAATCCCATGCTGGGAGCTGCTCGCGCCTGCGAGAACCACGTCTATGTGGTCAGTAGTACATATACGGATTCATCCCGCGACTGGATGATTACGGGGATCTATGGACACGACGGAAAGGTTCTGTCCCAGGCGAAAACGTGGGGGTCGGTGGCGATCACTGAGGTGGATCTGAACAAGCCGATGTACTGGCACAGTCTGGGCGACTTCAAGGCTCAGATCGAAAGACATCGGCCGTTAGTGCCCGCTGCTTTGTCCCCAAAATAGAGTGCGTCAAATCTTCCTTTTTCCCGTCGGTGCACTGGACAGGATCATCAGGCAAAACGAGCCACTGCAGTCCAATATCAGGAGATGGACCAATGTTCCAATTTCAACGAAGTATGTTCTTATGCGGCGGATTAGTCGGGGTGATCGCTGTCACAGCGTGGGCATATTCCTCGGCTACGGTTCAGCGGGTTGACCCGGCTACGCTGCATCCCCGGCGGTCGGTACTGTATGGAGTCTGGGACGGCAGTGGATCACACGCGGCCGCCATCCAGGAAACAGCACAATACAAGGCACTTGTGGAAAGCGGATTGCTTGACTATGCCGGAAAGATGCTGAAACGGGTGTTTAACTCCCAATCAGTGATGTCCGAATTGGGTGCAACTGCCAGTGAGCAGGACCTGCAGATGAGTTCGGAGGCATTCACATACTTCAAACGGTTGTATGAGGCGGGCTTCTCTGTGTCGATCAGCGATGGCCCGCCGGACGGTCCGCCCACACCACTGGCGACAGTTGTTCTGCATGATGCTGCGGGCAGCATCGAAATGGTCCCTTTGCTGCTGCAACTGGCGGAAATCGGCGCTGAGCCTCAGGCCGCCAACGTAGCCGGAAGAGATATTCTGTCACTGCTGATTCCTGGTTCGCCCGGATTTGAACTGGCATGGTGGAGCGAAGCGCAGCATCTTGTTCTGGCTGTGGGACCTGCAGCAGCGCAGCAGGTGATCGGAATGGCTGATGGTGATGCACCGAATGTTACAACAAGTGTTCGGTACCAGAAGTACCGCGACCCGGACGCGGACTTTGAAGTAGCTGCGGTCGGCTGGTTCGATTTTGGCGCCCTCAGAGACCGATTCGGCGACATTCCGTTGCCCGTGCCTGACGTTGCCCAACTTCCGACGCTCAACAATTTCGCGAACGCGCTGGGATTCGAAAATCTGGAAGCGATTGGCGGCCAAATGGGGTACCGAGGCACAGCAACCATCGCCACCACTTTTGTTGAGGCCCCGTTGCCTCGCTCCGGGCTGCTGGCCCTCCTGGATCAGCCGCTGTTCACGCTCGAGGACCTGCCGGCATTGCCGCAGAACACAAGTGGTATCGTTGGTTTTTCACTGGATACCGTGGAAGCCTGGGACACAGTTCTGGAAAGCACGCGCCAGACTCTGGCTCTGTTGCCACCGGAAACGGGCCCGAAATTTGAAGCTGGTCTGCGAACGCTGCCATTGTTCCTGGGACTCGATCTGCGTAACGACCTGTTCGACGCGCTCGGCGATGTACATTGTTTTTATGGTGATCCGGCCGGTGGCCCGTTTGGCATCGGTTTCGGCATTGCGCTGTCCGTGAAGGACGCGGACAAACTGCGTACGTCGGTTGACATCCTGCTCGAACAAGGGGCACAGCTCGCTCAGCAGGCCGGACTGCCCGTACCGGTTACCGCTCAACGGGCACCCGTCGATGGACGCCAGTTGATTACAGTCGCTGCGGGCATGTTTACTCCTACAGTGGCCGTCGATGACGACTGGATGGTTTTTTCCCTGTTCCCGCAGTCAGTGAAAACGTTCTTCATGCGTCAGGACGGCCGACTGCCGGCCTGGACACCGACACCGGAACATCAGGAGGCTTTAGCCGAGCTCCCGCAAAAGTTCTCTGCGATTTCCATCGACGATCCACGAAGCTCCATCGCTTCTCTCTATGGCTTCCTTCCGATTATGAACAGCGCGATTCACACCGTGATGGGGGCTGCTGCCGAAGGTGCCGGAGTGAAAGCTGCTGACCTGCCGCCACTGGAAGTGGTTGCCACTCCCCTGTTTCCGAATGTCAGCGTGAGCGTACCAGGCGATTCGGAGATTGAATACCACAGCCGACAGTCGCTCGCGATGCTGCCCATGCCTTCCGTGCAAAGCGGTGTGGCTGTACCGGCACTGGTGGCATTACTGCTGCCAGCTGTTCAGCAGGCACGCATGGCTGCCAGACGGACGGAATCCCGTAATAATCTGAGACAGCTGGGGCTCGCCATGCATAACTATCACGACACCTTTAGCCACCTTCCGATTGGAACCCAACCAGACACGAATCTAACGCCTGAACAGCGTCTGAGCTTCTTATACAGTATTCTGCCGTACATCGAACAGGCCCCGCTGTATGACCGTATGCATCCACTTGATAAATCAGCGTGGAACAGCCCGGGGCTGAGAGGTCTGACTTCAGTCGCCATCGAGATGTTGCACAATCCGAATCTGCCGGCTCACCTGAGGCATGCCACACACTACGTTGCAATGGCGGGAATTGGTGAAGACGCTCCGGAACTTCCCGTTCGTCACGAACGAGCGGGAATTTTCGGCTACGACCGAAAGACAAGGTTCAGGGATATTCTGGACGGGACATCAAATACGGTCATGATGACCGAAACCAATGACACCGAAATTCCATGGGCCGCCGGGGGCCACACTCTGAAATCTCTCACGCAGGAACCATACATCAACGGGCCGGACGGTATTGGCAGTCCCACCCCCGGTGGCTGCAACGTGCTGATGGCAGATGGTTCCGTTCGGTTCATTTCCGAACATATCGATCCGGAAATGATGCGCCGACTTGCAGCCATGGCGGACGGCAAGATCATCGAGTTCTGAATGCAGGTCCGTTCTGGCGCGCAACCAGTCGCCGGATCAATAGAAGGCGGTGGCCAGGCGACGACGATAGTCCGAGGCCTGCTGTGACTTGGGCCCCATCGCGGAAAGCACAGCGACCATCGCTTCTTTGGCCTTGTCTCGAACTTCGGTTCGATCGTTCGCGATGACCGTCAACAGCATTTCGCATGCAGCGTCGAACCGCTTGTCGACACACAGCGCTTCGGCAAGGCGGATCTGCAACTCCAGGTCATTCGGATCCGCCTGAAGGGCCTGTCGCGCGGCGGCGGTTCCCCCGGATTCCTCAACGTTCTCACGCAGGGCCAGTTGCTCCTTCAGCTCTTCAGCTTCGGGTTCCAGGAAACCGCGTGTTTCCAGTCGATCGATGATCTCTCTGCATTCCTGTTCGCGATCCAGACTCAGCAGCACACGGGCGTGCGCAATGCTGAACTGCGGAGCATTCTCTTCAAGTTCCACGGCGGAACGAAGGCTGGCTTCCGCGGCGTCCAGTTCTCCGTCACCTTCCTGAGCCAGTCCTGCGTTGTAGGCTTCGACCGCTGGAGAGGGCAGAAAGGATTCCAGCCACTCACGCAGTTGAGGTTCCGGCTGCACGCCCGGCAGTTGACTGGCCGGCTGGCCGTCGATCATCGCAATCACAAACGGAATCGACTGAACCCCGAACGCGCCCGCAATTTCGGGCAACTCGTCCACGTTAATCTTTACCAGGATGAAACGACCATCGAATTCCGTGGCGAGTTTTTCCAGCAGCGGCATCAACTGCTTACACGGACCGCACCATTCGGCCCAGAAATCGACAACCACTGGGCAACTCATGGACTGTTCAACAACGTCTTTTCGGAACGTTTCCGTAGTTGTCGTACGGATCCACTGGCTTTCCTGACTCATTCTAACCTCGAGATTCAACGATTGTTTTGTAGACCAACAGCGACCATCATCCAGCAGGGCCTCATCAGCAGTCATGTTGTGGATCGGACAGCAATTTTCCAATAACTCATGACGTGATAAAGACGTGCACGTGGCAGGAACATTCTGTCACGTAAATGACTGCATGATGAATCGAGTCCGCGGACGTCCGCTGCAGCCCCGACTGTACTCGAAGTCTCCGGTATTCACGAGAGACTAAGGTCCGGTGGACAGGGATTTTGTGATGCAAAGATTCGGTACAGCATCTGTCGAACGAATACCAATTGAAATTTTCAAATGCTGTGTTGCGGCCTGCGACGGAACTATTTCAGGAATGTTTGACCTGTCCTGGCGCCGGGCAAGGAAGCTTCCGATCGAGTAGATTCGGAAAGCGTGGTTACTTCATTGCGGCAGGATTTTCGACGGCGGCGATCTGCAAGAATTTGAACAAAAAAGGAGTCCCGACCTTCTTAAAGACCGGGACTCCTGATGCTATGTGGTGTCTGAGGGCAATCCACAGTCCGTAACTGTTATACCCTAACGTACTACGTTGCTGTATCGAGTCGGCGATCGTGGTGTAACTCCATACGAAACTCGACGGATTGGCGCGGCGATTTGCTGAGCGCTGGGCACGACTGGTGTCAGCATACCCTGGATCGGATATTCATGGTCTCCCGCGACGTCGCCGGCAGGATGCGGAGTTGCGACATTGGGAGTTGCCTGATAGATGGTCGGACTACCATAGGGCGCAGGAGGACTGATGACCGGCGCCGTTGCCGGGTTGTATGTCGCAGCGGCCGGAGCAGGCGCGACGTTGTAGGTCCCCGCCACGGGATAATTGACTCCGCCGCCATATGCCGGGCCATACAATGCTGTTGAATTCTGATATCCAGGCAGGGGCGCCTGACGGTATTGTGTCTGATAGGTGGTCTGCGGTACGTACTGAGTTACGGCTCGATACGTTGTGACTGGTACTTGAACAGCGGTCAGTGCCGGCTGCTGAGGGATGACGCTGGTGCAGTTGCAGGCCGGCGCGGCCGGCGGATAGTTCATGATCGGCCTCTGTGGCGCGTAGCCGCCTCCGTAAGCCGGTTGATAGCCGCCGTGACCATATCCGGGATAGCCGTACCCATAACCAGCTCCTGCATAGCCTGGCGCACCGTATCCATATCCGCAGCCGTAAAAGCCGAACCATGCGAAGGGGTTCAGGATGTAGGGAAGACAGCAGGCATGGGCTGCATTCGCAGTCGTGCATGTGATAACAAGTGTGATAATGGACAGCAGTGTCGAACGTTTCATGAATCTAAGATCCTCATCCCTGAGTGGGCGTCCCGATTGGGCTCACGGCGGATTTCACGGGGAAAGTTACCTTTTCAACTTAATCGTCATGATCGGCTGCCGAACTTGAGCAAAACCACAAAACTTTGAAGTTTTGCTCAAGTCGTGAACGCAAATCGTTGCCTTGGCAGCAGATCCGTCATTGGAACTGTTACGGGATTCTGCCCTGCGTCGCGCCAAATCATTCACCAGCAGATATGATCCCGTCTGAGTTGCTGAGTTTGGGGATGCAGCGATAACGAGAGGAAATAATGCAGGGACTTCAGTTAATTGCTCGGGCTCAGGCCTTTGCCAGCTCAGTCGCTCTGCGATCGGGTGACGCCGAACGCACTTTCGGCGAACTGCTGGATCGTTCGGCGACTCTGGCCAGGACAACGCTGGCCGGTGCGGACGACCTGCACGAATCGCGTATCGCTTTCCTGGCACCGGCGGGATTTGACTACATCACTGTGCAATGGGGAATCTGGCGGGCGGGTGGCGTGGTTGTGCCCTTGAGTCTGTCCGCGACAGAGCCGGAACTCGAGTATACACTTGCCGATTCCGGGGCAGACTGCGTTGTCACGACGCTCAGTCTGGCAGACAGGGTCCGAACGCTTTGTGAGCAACGCAGTCTGCGTCTGCTGGTCGTTGAAGATATGAATGACACCGCGGGCGTGTCGCTGCCAGTCATTGACCCGCAGCGACGTGCCATGATTCTGTATACGAGCGGCACCACCAGTACACCAAAGGGAGTGGTGACCTCGCACGTGAATATTGAATCACAGATTAAGTCGCTGGTTGAGGCATGGAAGTGGCACGCCTCCGACAGCATTCCTTTGTTTCTGCCTCTGCACCATATTCACGGCATCATCAACGTAATGTCGTGTGCACTATGGTCGGGAGCCACGATAGAGGCCTTTCCTCGATTTGACATCGAGACCATTCTGGATCGTACTGCCGCGAAAGCATATTCGGTGTTCATGGCAGTTCCCACAATCTATGTCAAACTGCTTCAGGCCGTGAGTGACCTGAATCAAGACGCCAGGGAAGACGTGATTTCCGGATTCGCTGCAATGCGGCTTATGGTTTCGGGGTCAGCTGCACTTCCGGCGAGCGTACACTGTGAGTGGACGGCACTGACGGGGCAGAAACTGCTGGAACGTTACGGAATGACAGAAATCGGCATGGCCCTGTCAAACCCTTACACCGGAGAAAGACGCCCCGGCAGCGTCGGCGTACCCTTGCCCGGCGTTAATGTGCGACTCATGTCCGATTCGGGGGAACCGGTCGACGTCGAAGACGAACCTGGAGAAATCGAGGTTCGTGGACCGGCTGTCTTTGTTGAGTACTGGAATCGCGCCGAGGTGACGGCAGATGCTTTCGCTGACGGCTGGTTTCGCACGGGAGATATCGCTGTGCGTGAGAACGGCTACCTTCGCATCATGGGCCGCCAGTCCGTCGATATCATCAAGAGCGGCGGGTTCAAGTTATCTGCGCTGGAAATAGAATCGATCCTGCTGCTGCATCCTGCGATCCGGGAGTGCGCTGTTGTTGGAGTCCCCGATGACACCTGGGGAGAAACCGTTGCTGCGGCAGCGGTACTGCAGGAAGGTGCTGAGCTCAGTAACGGGGACCTGAAGGCGTGGTGTGACATGCGACTTTCTCACTACAAGATTCCCCGGCACTTGTCCATCGTTGACGGCCTGCCCCGCAACGCAATGGGCAAGGTCACCAAGCCTGACGTCCGCAAATTGTTTTGCTGAACAGGAGGCGGGCCGGCCGTTGACATGGCGGCGGTATTCTGAATCGGACATGGTCTGCAAGGCCCTCATTCACCTGTCAGGACAAGTGAGCCTTTGCCTGAGACTGAGGGCTGGCCGGCGACAGCTGCGGTTTGCTTTCCCTGTTTCGTTTTCTCTCAGCAGGGTCGTCACGATATGTTACGGCCAGCGTTATCCGGCCATGTTCGAACGGTGCGAAGATGCTGGACTCTGTTATTCCGGATTCAAACAAAAAAGGGCATTCATGCCCGATACACACCTCCGGGCTTTGCTGACGAACTCACAGAAGCCGGAATTGATATTTTCTGACTCGGTGAATGGGGCTGGGGAAAACAGCATTCCACGAATAGAGATATCGTTTACACTCAGGCCACGATGTAGCTGTTGACGCAGCACAACGCTGAATTGATTCTGTTGCATCTGATTACACCAGATGGCGTGGAACATGGCTACGGTTCTGACACTCCGGTTGACTATCAGGCCGTGGTGGAAAGTGATCAACGTCTGGGAGAGATCCGGGACGCGTTGCAACAGTCGCCGTTCGCAGGGAACGCAATTATGTTTGTAGTTTTCGACCACGGATTCGCGACCTGCGCAAAGCTGCCTCAGCCGAACGTTGTCTTGAAGCAGCGGGGTCTGATTAAGACGGACGAAACGAATAAGGTCACAGAACGCCGTACCGAAATTACCGCTGTCCTGGCCGATAAGCCTGCCGGCATGCACGGCGTATTGGGTGTAAAGAGTTCTGGCGAATTTACACAGTTGGGGGGGCACAATCCTGAAGCTCCGCACCTTGTCCTGATAACCGGCCCGGGATACTCTTTCGACAACTGTGTGAAAGGCAAAGCAGTTGCTGATGCCGGTGGACACAAAGGATCTCACGGCCACGATCCACGACCGGACTCCATGTACGCCACATTCGTTGCCGTCGAAAAGGGGAATCAAACCCGGCACAAAACTTGAGTTCATCAGAAATGTTAACGTGGCTCCGATAATCGCCTTTCTGCCTGATCTGAAGACAGACACTGACGGTCGCGTTCATAACGAAGCACTTACCATAAGAGATGCCCGCTGAATAATTCAATACGGTCGGCAGCAGCGTCAGTTGTCGTCCTGTCGACTCTTGTCAATCACGCATCAGTAAATGGAAAGAGAAGCTGTGACAAATCCCGTCGTGTTTGCCGTCGCAACAATGGATACCAAAGGTGAGGAACTCGCTTTTGTCGCACAGTGCCTTCTGGGTGCAGGAGTGTCTGTGAAAACAGTCGATGTGGGTACGCGTGCTGCCCCCACAGTAAGCCCTGACGTATCGCGCGAACGAGTGCTGGGGAACACGACATTACCGATCGGCGATGATCGAGGTGCCGCCGTTACCGCCATGGGTGACGCGTTAACGTCCTGGCTGCAATCTGAATGCGTGGCAGGTCGAGTGGCTGGCGTGGTCGGCATCGGAGGCAGCGGCGGAACGGCTTTGGTCACTGCTGCCATGCGCGAACTGCCGATCGGGCTGCCCAAACTGATGGTATCCACGATGGCCAGCGGTAACACAGCGCACTACGTCGATTGCAGCGACATCACGATGATGTTTTCGGTAGTGGATGTCGCGGGACTGAACGTCGTGTCTGAAAAGATCCTCAGTAATGCTGCCCATGCAATGGCCGGAATGGTGTCGCATAAACTGGCTTCTCAGGAAAGTCGTTCGGCACTCGGCATGACCATGTTTGGCGTGACAACGCCCTGCGTCACAATGGTTCGTAAAACACTGGAAACCAAAGGCTACGACTGTCTTGTGTTTCATGCCACAGGCAGCGGAGGGCGAGCGATGGAACAACTGGTCGATTCTGGTTTAATCGGCGGTGTCCTGGACATCACGACCACTGAAGTGGCAGATGAAGTTGTGGGAGGCGTGCTGCCGGCCGGACCTGAACGTTTCGAGAGACTGTTAGCGAAAGGTGTACCACTGGTGCTGAGCGTTGGCGCCGCAGACATGGTTAACTTCGGCGGGATAGAGACGGTGCCGAAAGAATTTCGGGATCGGACACTGCATGTGCACAATGCTCAGGTCACTCTGATGCGCACCAATGAAGACGAGAATCGAAGAATCGCTCAATGGATCGCCGACAAGCTTAATCATTCCACGTCACCTTTGACGCTGATGATTCCGGAAGGTGGCCTGTCCACGCTGGACGCCCCCGACCAGGCGTTCTACGACCCCGCGGCGAATGCGGCATTGTTCGATGAACTCGAACAACAAATCCAGCAGACGGGTGACCGGAAGATCATTCGCCTGCCTTATCATATTAACGAGTCGGAATTCGCACAGGCGCTGGTTGCAGAGTTTGAAGCGCTTTGCCCGACGACTGGTCACTGAATGTTCCCTGACTTCCGATCCGCAATGACCTGCATTCCATATCTTGCCGGAAAGAACCGGTTATTTCAATGACTGAAACCAGAGAGTCCATTCTGAAACGTTTTCGCGGCAAGATCGCCGATGGGCTGCCGATCATCGGTGGTGGGGCGGGCACCGGCATCAGTGCGAAGTGCGAAGAAGCTGGCGGCATTGATCTGATTGTGATCTACAATTCGGGCCGTTACCGCATGGCCGGCCGTGGTTCTCTGGCGGGGCTAATGCCGTATGGGAACGCCAACGAAGTTGTGAAACAGATGGCAAAAGAGGTGCTTACTGCCGTCAGGCATACGCCGGTACTGGCCGGAGTTTGTGCCACAGATCCGTTTATGCTGCGTGATTCATTTCTGCGTGAGTTGCGCGACATGGGATTTTGCGGTGTCCAGAACTTCCCCACGGTCGGTCTGATTGACGGAGTGTTCCGGTCAAATCTTGAGGAAACCGGCATGGGCTTTGGCCTTGAGGTCGAGTGCATCGCCGCTGCTCACGGACTTGGGCTGCTGACCACGCCGTATGCTTTTGACGCAGACCAGGCTCGCGAACTCACAGCAGCCGGCGCAGACATCATTGTCGCCCACATGGGACTGACAACCAGCGGGACCATAGGTGCACAGACGGCGCTGTCTCTGGACGACTGTGTGCCGAAGGTTAATGACATTGCGGCAGCGGCCCGCAGTGTTCGCGACGACGTAATCGTGTTATGTCACGGTGGCCCCATCGCCATGCCGGCTGACGCCAGGTTCATGCTCAATGCGCTGGACACGATCGACGGTTTCTACGGAGCCAGTTCTATGGAACGACTTCCCACGGAAATCGCATTGACCGCTCAGGTTGAAAAGTTCGTTCAGATTCGACGATAACGGCGAGTTTTCTGAAACCGGTGGGGACCCGTTCTGACAGGTCCAACCGCCGATCCATGCGTTCAGGAAGACCGCATCGTTCCCGCAGTCCGGGTGTCCCTGACTCACGCAAGTATCAGAATGTTGCACAGTTATTTCTGTACGCGAAGGATGCTGTGCCTGGTCGCGGCACTGCTTTCAGTCCCGTTGCGTGACTGGAACGCCATTCGCGCAGGTGATATACGCCCCAATGTTGTCTTTATCCTTGCCGACGATCCGGGCCGTGAATGTCTTGAATGTTCTGGCGGTGAAACCTGCCACACGCCGAATCTGAGTTGTCTGGGTGCGCAGCGAATGCGGTTTGAATGTTGCTGTGCCACGCCGATGTGCAGCCCCGCGCGAGTGGTGCTGATGTCGGGACGTTACATTTTCCGCAATTAATCGGCAATAGGCCAGGATGGATCTGACTCAGCCGACGTTGGCGTCGGTGCTGAAACGTTCCGGCTGTTTAAACCGCTATGGCAGGGAAATGGCATCTCAGCGGATGGGGCAACGCGTTCCACGGTCTGCCGAGATGCCGGCTTTGAACGCTATGCCACGTTTGATTACGAAAAAGTCGTTCACGAAGGTGGTCAGGCAGGCAATCAGTTCTGGAGCACTCAGGTCCGGGAAGACGGACGCAGCCACCGCCTGGAAGGGAAGTACGGTTCGGCATGGAATTGACGACATGCACTCGACTTTATTCGCGAACATGCCGCGCCCGGTCATCCACCGTTTCTTCTGTACTATCCCTCGGTGCACGCTCATCGTCCTTTTGTTCCGACCGATCACGCGGCCGTGTCGGAAGAGGAGCGAGCGGGTCGAAACGGAAAACTGGAACACATTCCGGAGATGGTGACCTGCATTGACGAAATCGTCGGAGCCGTGTTCGACATGCCGGAATCAACGGAACATCTGAACAACACTGCCGTTTTTTTCGCCGATAACGGTACCGATAATGCCGGCGAAGCCAGGTCTCTGCGGTCACGGTGTCGAGGTGTTAACGTTGCCGGTGGCAAGTATCTGCCGACCGATCTGAGACTCAACGCTCCGTTGCTGATACGCGGCCCCGGTGTGGGACAGGGGCGTGTGGTTAGTCATTCCGTCGAGTTTACCGACACTCTGCCCGCGTTCGGTGATGTCGCGGATACGCAATATGCCGCAGCGACAGACCGTGAAGCCAGTGGCCGAAGCTGCAGGGGGCAAGGGAAACGAGTCACGACCAACCGGCTTATTCATGGGGTGTCTTCGAACACTCGTCACTGAAATACAAAGCTCCTATGACTTATCAGAACGAGCTGGTTCAGTTGGTCGCGATCACAGATCAGGACTGGTGTCGACGAGAGAGTTGTTTGATCCGGAGGAAGATCGGAATGAGAAAAATCCGTTATCGAACGCTGCTGAGGCTGCGACGCGTGTGCGTCTCAGAAACCCTCTGCTCGCAACGTCCGTCGCCGCCGATCGATCGGCCCGGTGAGTCGGGCCGGTGCTGCTTTATGATGATTCTGAACCCGATGTGCCACCGCCTGAACAGGGGTAGAAATGACAATGGATGAACGGGCAACAGTGCCTCGCGGGCGGAATGCACAGTCGAACCGGATGCTGATCACGGGGTTGTCGCTAATCAGAAGGTGTCGTACATCTCATTAGAAGGATGATCCCATTGTCGGTCAACATGTCCGCGTGGACCCCTTCCGGGAGAAAAACTTATTCTGTAAGCGAATAACGGCGATAGATTGTGCTTTTCCCGGATAACTCATTCGATCAGCAGCAACTGGTGTTGTTTGACCGGGCGTTTCAGAAATCGGTCAAATTCTGCCGGCTGTTGGATATCGGTTCGACCCGCTTTAAGACCAAACCAGCCATCGGGAGTGTAGCTGTTTCCGCGGAGCGAATGTGACCGTAGAATCGACTGTCCAACCAGCAGACGTTGATTGTCATCATGACGTACGGTTACAGCGAAGAATGAGCGAATGCGACTGGACCGCGGAAAGACGAATTTCCCCATTTCCCACCGCCCTCGATCCGTTTCTGACTTGTCCGACTGGCCTTCCGCGCTAAAAAAAATAGTAAAATGGATTCCGTACATCTGCGACTTCGTGAGACTGATTGATATCTCCGGTGAGTCCGGTGGTTCCGCTGTCCTCGAAGACCAGATATCGAACAGATTCGTTCTTCTGTGGAACGTCGCGCAGTCCACTGTTGTCCGCCCGCAAGTGAGGCCAGCCGCCTTAGAAATAGGATTTGGCGGTTGATAGAGGCAGCGCGTGTGTTTCGCCGGATAGAAAGATTCAGACAGCAACCGGTCCCGTGCAATCCGGACGCTTTGCATCCGGAGAATTCTGCACCGACTTGCGAATCAGCGCACGAAGCTCTGTGTCAGCTGCGAAAAATTCGCCCTGCGTTGCTTCCCGGTTCTTAAACCGAGGACTCACCCGACTAAAACGCCACGCTGGATTCACGCCACCAATTTCTTTGGTTAATGTCTTTGTCTTGCGGGCAGCCACGCCGACTTCGCTTGTCCAATCCACAGTAGCCGTTGGGTCCATCCTTTCAAGTTGCCGCCGTTCCGGCGATCGGAAAATGCCGATTCCGGAACGCAACGGGCTGATACTTTCTCCTTGCTATCCCTTTTCCTGTGTGCGGCCTCTCTTTGTCGTGGAATATTTGGTGAAATATTCTGATCCAGCAGGACACGTGGAATTCATCATGTTATCCCTCCCTGCCCTCCCAATCTGCCCGGCTCGTGATTCGAGAACACAACGAAATCTTCCAAAAGCGAACATATGCAGCTGACCGACGATGACTTGATTCTTGTGACGGGAGCCACTGGTCTGGTGGGCAGCCATATTGCCGAACAGGCGCGACAACGCGGGCTTCATGTTCGAGCTATGTGTCGCCCCGCGGCAGACACGACACTACTGCGGGATTTTGATGTTGAGGTCGTGGAGGGTGACCTGAGCGATGCAGCATCGCTGCAGGCGGCCTGTGTCGGGGTCAAGGTGATTGTGCATTGTGCGGCCAAAGTGGGAGACTGGGGGCCGACCGGCGAATACCGTCGAGTCAATGTCGAAGGAACCAGAACGTTGCTGAACGCAGCGCTGCAAACCGGGTCGCTGGAACGATGGGTTCAGATCAGTTCGCTGGGCGTTTATTCCGGAGGCGATCACTACGGCACTGACGAAACAACCGCCCCGAATGCTGACGGCATCGATGGTTATACTCTGACCAAAGTGGAATCAGAGAAACTCGTTTGTGACTACGTCGTACAACGACAACTACCGGCGGTGGTGCTGAGGCCCGGTTTTATCTACGGGCCGCGAGACCGAACGGTCATGCCCAGACTCATGGGAAAGCTTCGCGACAGGAAGTTTGCCTATCTCGGTAATCATGACAAATTGATGAACAACACATTTGTCGGTAACCTGTGCGCAGCCGTCTGGTTGGCAATCAGGAACGATAACGTCGTCGGTGAAGTCTTTAATATTCGCGATCCGCGAGCTGTCACCAAGAAGGAATTCATGGATACGATCTGCGAGACTGCTGGTTATTCAATCCCCACGAAGGTTGTTCCGCTGCACATCGCCAGATTTCTGTCGTGGCATATGGAAACACTGGCGAAACTCCTCGGTCGGAAACAGGCTCCGCTGGTCAACAGCGCCAGAATCAAATTTCTGGGCCGTAACCTCGATTTCTGCATTGAGAAAGCCAATCTGGAACTGGGTTATCAGCCGTCGTCTGATTTTCGAGATGCGATGCGTGAGACTGTTAAGTATTGCGTGAATGCGTCAACGCACGGTTGATCATCTCGTCTGTCGCACCTGGCTGATCGTAAGAAATAACGTTTTTGTTTAACCGCGTGCCGATCGGGACGCAGTTTCTCAGCTGCGTCTCCTGCTGTCCCAACAGACTTTGAACAACAGTCAGATTTCAATTATGTCGCACAGAGAACTTCACGACGGTCGTTCAGATGGATTGCGACCACTGGTGAGTCTGGACCTTGATCGGGTCAGGTCGTTTTCCGATCTACTGGATGGCATGGCGGACACCGCGTTTTCAGGGCGGTCTGCTGGAGAAGCGGCGCGAATTCTGACCGACATGTTTCGTGACCAGGCCTGCGGCGTCGTGATGACGGTCTCTGGTGCCATGACCGTTGCCAAACAGGGGAAGATCATCTGCGATCTGATTGACCGGGGTTGTATCCAGGCAATCGTGGGCACAGGGGCCCTGATCGCTCATGGACTGACCGAATCCATCGGTCTCACACACTATCGAGCTGACCCGAACCAGTCAGACGAAGATCTGTTCGAAAAGGGATACAACCGAATTTACGACACTCTGGAAATGGAGGCGAACCTGAACGACCTGTCAACGATGGTCGAAGACGTTCTGATGAAGGAACAGCCCGGCGGTGGGGTCTGGTCGTCTCATACGTTCTGCCGCTCTATCGGGAAACGTTTAAGTGAACGCGACATCGGCACGGGCATCCTTCGCAGTGCCTGGGAAAAGGATGTTCCGGTGTTTATTCCGGCATTCACTGACAGTGAACTGGGTCTCGATTTTTCGACATGGGCCATCAAGGCAACGCTTAACGGCATGAGCAGTCAGCAGCGGGCAGGTACATCGCTGGCCGATGCTTTGAAAAACGTTCCCCGGTTTAACCCGTTCCTGGATCTGTTTGAGTATGCTCAGCGAGTTGAACGCCACGACAGCCTGGGAGTTTTTACGATTGGCGGTGGTGTGCCCCGCAACTGGGCTCAGCAGGTCGGTCCATTTATCGACATCACCAACGACCGCTGTGAAACATTGTATCAACCGCCCCGTTTTCGATACGGAGTCAGGATCTGTCCGGAGCCGGTTCACTGGGGCGGACTATCCGGCTGTACGTATTCAGAGGGTGTCAGCTGGGGCAAATTCTTCAGCCCCGCGGATGGCGGGCAGTTTGCTGAAGTGTATTCTGACGCAACCGTCATTCTGCCTCTGCTGATCAAGGCAGTGCTGGAACGGTTGGATTGTGATGACTAACTGAGCTGTCCGGCATTTCGGCAGGACAGGCATCAAATGCAACCTGTTCAACCTGCCCCATGTTCTGAATGCTATTTGAAACATGGATTGCTTGGCTTGTATCATTCGGAGTCCGTCACTAGACTCCCTCGCAAATTGGGGCGGATAGCTCAGTTGGTAGAGCACAGGACTGAAAATCCTGGTGTAGTGGGTTCGATTCCCTCTCCGCCCATTAATGAAAATACAGGGTTCTCGGCTTAGTCGGGAATCCTGTTTTCGTTGAATACCGCCATTCATACCGCCATTCTCAACCGGCACGACGTTTACGGACTGGTTGAAACAAGTCTGCGGTTGCAGCCGTGACTCGCTTCATGCCCGCCTTAGTCGCATGAGCATAAATTTTTGACGTGACTAAGGTGGACGCATGCCCGAGTAACTCGGTCACGTTGTTGATGGGAATGTCACGTTCCAGCAATAGTGTCGCCGTGGTATGTCGCATCTCATGCCAGACAATCACCGGGACTCCGGCTGCCTTACAGAGCGGCTTGAACGTCCGGCTCACCAGATTGTTCCGGTTAATGATATTCCCTGCATGATTGACGAAAACCAAGGTGTCGCCCTGCGTTGGATGTCCATCAACCGCCATTCGTGCACGGTGGTTGTCGAGTGCATCCATCAGGTATAGGGGGAC
>JAQWOH010000059.1 GCA_029245955.1 Fuerstiella sp.
ATACCGAGCTCCGATTTCCCCGCGGTTCCGCACTTCCTGCTCAAAGTGAGGCAGCTTGGCCAACACGACAGCAGCCTGCAGAGTATCCATACGGCCGTTTGTTCCAACCAGTGTATGATGATGCCGCTTGGTGCCGCCGTGAGTACGAATGGCCCGCAGAGAGGTCGCCAGTTCATCATCGTCGGTGAACAAAGCTCCGCCGTCTCCAAAACAACCAAGGGGTTTTGCGGGAAAGAAGCTGGTGCTGCCAACGGTGGTCAACGAGCAGCTGCGACGTCCATTCTGAGTCGCACCAAAGCTTTGGGCGCCATCTTCCAGGACAGGTACGCCGTGCTTCGCCGCGATTTCGTTCATTCTGGCAAAGTCCGGCAGCTGGCCGAACAGGCAGACGGGAAGAATCGCCTTGGTACGTGGAGTAATCGCCGCCTCAAGCAATTCAACATTCATGTTGAATGAGTCGGCTTCGATGTCGACAAACACGGGAGTCGCACCGACAAGCTTAATCACCTCAGCACTGCTGATCCATGTAAAGGGAACGGTGACCACTTCGTCGCCCGGCCCGATTCCAAGAGCTCGCAGGGCGATCTCAAGACTGGCCGTCCCGCTGGACACGGTTACTGCATGTTTCGTTCCCGCATAATTCGCCAGCTCCGTTTCGAGCTCAGGGATCTCCGGTCCCATAATGAAGCGACCGTGATCGAGCACCGCACGCATTCGTTCATCAATTTCAGCCTGATAGAGCGAATACTGATGCTTCAGGTCAATAAACTGCATTGAAGTCGACCTTCCATGGTCTGTGGCGGGACGCGAGAAAGAAACGCGTCAACAAGCAAAAGCGATTTGAGCCAATTCATCAGAATCAGCGATGAACTGACCACACACCGGGCGTTGGTGGGGAAGAAAATGGAACGATTCGTCATGAATCGTGGTAAGGCATGCTCATTGGGAGTTCGGCCATATAATAAGACGTCACCCCCGGCATCGTTAAATTCCGGCAAACGCCCGCGGCTTTCCATGCCTCAACGCACAATTCCTATCTTCCCTTAGCCTGAATACCACATCTCGTAATCGACGATATTCAGCGCGGACCCCGTGCTCCTGGGTGGCACAAACTCAAGGAAGAACACGCGACACCGCAAGAGGAAAACTCAGGCAAACTCTGCCTGAAACCCACTCGGTTCGGAGGTTATCGCATTTTCGCAAATTGATGCCAGACCGAAATCTGGCCAAAAACGGCAGGACGCAGCGGGCTGTGCACAGACTTTGCTGGTGTGGCAGAAAGTCGTATCCGCTGACACGTGCCTCCAGAACAACGGACACAACGTCGGAAGACGCCGGCAGAGGATTGTGGACAAGGCAGAGCACACGTTCGTCGACTGCAATTATCGGTCCCTGCAGTTGACGGGGGCCTATCGCAACATCCATTCACCGTCACAGAAATCGTTATACCGAAACTCAGATTCCTGAATGCATCACTTGTTTCAGCCGCTTATGGTGGCGGGGCAATCCACACGCATGAGATTGCGAAAGTCACCCTCTTTTCGTGTCAATTCACCGATTTCACCCCGCTGAACGACGCGTCCACGATCAAGGACGACCACCTGCTGAGCGTTGACAATGGCAGATTGTTGATGAGCGATGATTACAGTTGTCAGCCGGCCGGAAAGCCGTTCCAGTGAAGTCTGAATCGACGTTTGGTTTGCCGGATCCAGAGCGCTAGTCGCTTCATCGAGCACCAGCAGAGAGGGCTTTCGCAGCAGAGCCCGAGCAAGGGCGATCCGTTGTCGTTCCCCACCGGAAAGACGTGCGCCGCGTTCCCCCACGACAGTATCCAGGCCGTCGGGCAATGCAGCGATAACTTTGTCGATGGATGCAAGCTTCATAACCTCGCTGATTTCGTCGTCACTGGCGTCTGTATTGCCCCAGAGAAGATTAGCTTTGATCGTGTCATGCAACAAGAACGTCTCCTGAGGCACGTAGCCGATCGTCTGGCGCCACGCTGACAACCGGTCGTGAATATCTGTTCCATCGACGGAAACCAGGCCTTCCTCGGGGCTCAGCAGTCCCAGCAATAAATCGGCCAGTGTGCTTTTCCCGGACCCAGACTGCCCCACAATGGCCGTGACAGAGCCGGCGGCGAGGGTCAAATTCACATGACGTAAGGCCCAGATGTCAGATTCAGAACAATATCGAAAACCAACGTCGATCAGTTCGACGTCCCGTGTCAGGGCAAAGGCCTGACCAGGTGAATCATGTTCCAGTTTTTCGGCGGCCGCGTCACACTTCTGGCGCAGATCAACGATATTCGCGTAGGCCGGCAGCGTGTGAGCGAGGTCCTGATAGTCGTTCTGCATCTTCAGAATACGCGGCGTCAGACGGGAATAGATGATGATCAGCAGTAGCAACTCAGCAGCCGCCATGTTCAGAACCTCGATTGCTACGTACATCACCAAACTGACGGTCACAGCCGTGCCGCAGGAAAAAACGAACAGGGCGGCCCCTTTGGCAGTTTCGAACTGTATTCGAGTCTGTGACGCCGCGCCTGCGACTTTTGCGAAGTCACAGACGTGACGAGATTCTGCCCCCATACTCTTGGCCTCCTTGACGCCTGCCAGATGGTCAAGTATGTCTCGATACAAACGTTGCGTCAGTTCGGTCAGTTGCATGCCTGAACCGCGTGCTGCTCGGGCGCGGGGTATGACAAACGGTGCCAGCGCAACGCCGCTGAATGCTGCTATCGCTGTCATCCCTGGTGACAAAATAAACGAGAACAGCGTGTAGACAACTGTCAGAGCGACACTTGAGACCAATGACAGCAGAGCTTTGAGTCCACTCAGAAGACGCTCCGCTTCGACTGAGAGAGCATGAGCGATATCCTGCTGTCGAATCTGAAGAAACAGCGGCCAATGAGCCCGACTGAAGGCCTCACATAGTCGATGCTGCTGGATGAGCACAAATCCGCCCTTCAGGCGGGCGTTTACCCCGGCCTGATACCAAAGCAACAGTGAGTGAAACGCGGAGACCGCCACAAAGATCAGCAGAGCCGAGGACAGCGACGGAGAAACTCCCAGTGCGTCCATAAGATCGCGAAAGATCCGCCCCACAGAACTGGCTGACGATCCTCCGACTGTCACACCCACGGATTCGAGGATGGGAATCAGCAGCAAAATGCTGAGTCCACTGCAGAACGGAAGCGATATCGCCAGTAGGATCGCCGTCACACAGCAACTTCGTTTGCTCCGATACAAGGCGGCGAACAGCCGACCAATGGTTGCCGGGGTCCGTTCTTGTTCCGGCGACATCCCTGAATCAATAATCGCGAATCCTCCTGTTCGTGATGCGCTGAGCCAGCCCCGCTCACACAGCCAACAAGTAAACCTCGACGCCCTTCAGAAACGGCTGTATTCTCGTGGCACTACACCCGTTCAGAAAGTCGCTTTACACACGAACTGCGTCGGGTGCTGCTCCCGCCCCAGCAATTCAAACCTGAAACCAAGCCGCAGTGCAAGGGTCTCGTAGAACGACGTGTCGCGATGCCGGGAATGCGTCATGGGAATATTGTCTACGTAGATAAAGTCGTTCTCGCGTTCATCGCCAAGACAGACAGTAAACAGAAACTGTCCCCCCGGACTCATAACACGCTTCAGCTGAACGAAGCAATGCTGGATCTGGTCAAAGGCCATATGTGTGAAGACCGAGTGAGCCATCGCGAAATCAAACTTTCTACCAAAGCGACCAAAGTCACAATCACCGCTGGCGAGCAACTCATATCGTTTGTCACATTGAACGACTTCCTTCATGTATCGGTCAGCAAGATCCAGATATCCGCGAACAGGGTCGACTCCGCAGTATCGATCGTCGTCCAGATATGGAACCAGCTGCATTCCCAGCCTCATGAACCCACACCCGATGTCCAGGAAGTTATGATGCTGTTGCAGTCCGTGACTCTGCAACACCCCAAGCTGCCAGTCGGCGAACACGCGAAACCGCGCCCATAGTCCCTTATGATAGAACACCTCAGACGGTGGAAATCCACTGTCGATCGCAATGTTCATCAAGGGCTTAATCTCGTCGTCGTAGTAAGTACGCGAACCATCAGCATATGGTGTCTCGTCATATGTCGGTCGAACAGTCGGCTTATTCGTAAATTTCAACTGATGACGAGCGCGACGTGCAACGTTTTTGATTGCGGCAGTGAATCTTACCGACGGCCTATTGGTGACCGGAATTGACTCCAGGGGCATCATCAAACGAGAAACCCCCCTGCCGGAGGGACCAATGCTGATAGCCTGAACACTATGTCGCTGAGCGTACCGAAAAATCAGCAGATCCCCTGCCTGCAACTTCTGTTGTTTGCAGATGTTGACCGGACATCCTCCGCGAAACCTGTCGTCGAGCAGCAGCCCACCGGAATAGTCCTGGCCGTACGATGACAACATCAACTCAAACTGGATGCGAGAATGATCCAGTGGCCAGTCAATATGCGGTTTCACAGCGCCCCCGTCGCGAGTCGTTACGATGCGAAATGAACTTACGGAACGACAGTCTGGATCGACACGATTCTTAGGGAAGTGCGCCAGAAAATCCCGATTGACCGGGTTTCCTTCGATGTCATTCCTCAGGGTCTGCAGCCGCCATGCATTCAGATACGTAAACTGATGGCCGGGTGCGTTCCAGAAATAGTTGAAATGTCTGTCAATTTCCGGTGTCAGATGGGAGACGTTCGGGCACCCGTCATACAGCATTTTCTTTTTGATATACCGACGAACGATCCGATTGGTGCGGCGGCACCAGTGGCTGGCAAGGCTTTTGACCTCTCTCTCGGGAAGAAACTGGCGGATTACATGGTATCCGGGTCCCAGATAAACGTCGTTTCGAACCGCAGACACATCGATCGACGTTGCCGCGTCATCGTTGATTCGAGCCAAATGGAGGGGCGTTACCTGTTGAGAAAACATATGGATCAGGCTGCGTTAAAGATAGTCGAAAACGAAGCGTCCGATACGGGCATTCGTTTGATATTGAACGGATCCCAGCGTTGCCACGGATATTGAGTTCCGATCGACATAGCGCTATTGAACCCGAGCTCTCGAACCGTGTTGCGAACAAACCGATCATGATGACCATAGGGAAACGAAAAGTGAGTGATCGGTTCACCTAAGTGTTCTTCCAGCAGCTGTTTCCCCTTCGCAATGTCAGCTCGCATCTCTTTGCGGTCGACAGCGTCGAGCACGAGATGGTGGTGTGTATGCCCGCCAATGGTGATCAGGGGCGAGGCAGCGAGTTCCCGCAGCCGTTCCCAGCAAAGATAGCGTTCCGCGTGATTGGGCAGCCTCTTGCACTGGGAGTTCAATTCCAACATCGCCGCCGATCGACGCTCCGCGGACTCTGGCTTAAGCTCTCTGTAAATTGATGAATAGCAGTCCACCCGCCCAGACGCATCATCCAGGTGCCAGATCTGCTCTACACCATTCCGCTGGAAACGTACTGTTGCACACTGACAAATCAGACTCGCAAGATCGTACTGGAACGGCCTTACTGTCCGGTCCACAAATCCTGTCGCCACGTAGACAGTCGCCGGCACATTAAATTCTTCCAGAATCGGTAATACGGTCGTTAGATTGTCGGCGAAACCATCGTCAAACGTCACTGTGACGGTCCGTTCCGGAACGCTTCCCCGTTGCAGTCGTTCAACAAATTCGGGAACGCTTGTCGGCCGACACAGCGTGGCAATTTCGCCGATTATCGTACGGAACGCTGACTCGGAAACTGCGTCTTGAGGGCGAACAGGTGCCAGTTCGCCAGACTCCCCCACTGAATGAAACATTAGGCACTGCGGAAATCTGCACGCACCGACAATTGACTTCCACGTCTGACCAATCCGTCGAACAAACATATACGTTCTTCCAAACTCCATTATAGACAGGTTTCAGGCAGCCCGTTGCTTCCATGCGAATACGTTCCCACCGTATTTATTCGCCTCCTGCGCTGCAAGAACCGACCTATATCCTCGAGCGCGCAGGAACTCCGCAACACGACCATTCGTTGGTTTACCATCATCGTTGTGAAGACACAGTGACCTGACAAATACGGTCGTATCCGACTGTGCCAGAACCTCTGTCATGCCCTGCAACGCATCAAGTTCACCACCGGAAATAGTCATATGGATATGATCTGCACGGCGGACATCTAGCGTACGGAGAATGTCGTCAAGCCGAGCTCCCTCTACCGCAACCTCCTGCCCGTATAAACTGTCAGGCAGCTTATCGCTCCACGTTTGAGCCTCCTTGACACGATTAAAATCGGGCACTGAGCTAACCTGGAGAGTTATGGCCTCATTCTCTCTCCAAAGGGCATTACAGATAATACTGACGTTAGAGTAGCCATGTGTCTCGCAGACTGCTTCGAGCTGCGCGGCATTGGCCCGATCTGCTTCGACAATGATGAGTCTGCCACCTGGGCCAACGGTTTTCACCCAACGGTGAAGCGTATGCTCGTGACAACAACCACACTGAATGGCGACTCCGCCGCAGCGGCAGAATGCGGAGAGGGGTAGCTGCACATGTTTCAAAACGGCTCCCATCAACACCGATTTGGTTCGCCCCGGAGGCCAGGCGGCAACGAAATGCTGGACTGCCCTCCGGGCCAGTCTGAAGATGATCGACACACTTCACTCCTGAGCAAAATCGGGGCTGATTCAGGACCCAAAACACTTTGTCCCAACGACTTCAGGCTGCATGCTTGCATGTTGAAACAAGAGCCGCAGCCAGTCCGACATCGATTCGTTCACTTACAACACATCCCTTACATCAAATACACTCTGGTCGCCTATGACGATGGCAAAACATCACTTAATGCCGTTGATACTTGACGCGTCTGGCAGTGAGATTCGGCGATTCCTTTCTCATGTGCCATGGACATGTTGAAATTGCAAAAACCCACTCAGTTCCACAGCACAGCGATAGAAATTTCTGCATTCTACGGCCCTTACGTTGGCGATCGAATCTGTGGTGTGACGCGTCCTACAACCGTGACTGTGTTCCAACAATCAATAGCGACGCACGGACTGGCCAGAAACGAGCCCGGTTCGTTCAAACGAAACAGGCGATCCATCTGATTAAGGAAGCAATTCGGTGAGCGACCAAACGAATACATTCGTATGAATCATACCGTGATTCATTTCCAACCATGAAAACTCTGACCTTGAAGACGACGACGATCCCGTGGACGCGTGTGAAAGGCTCCCGCAACACGCAAGAAGAATGTTTGTAATTCCGCGAATTGACTCCGGGCATTGCTTCACGTGGCGTTCCAGATCGAAAGATCACGTGCCAGGTATTCGGAGAGCTGCGCATTGTGCTGGCTAAATAGACGCTCCAAATGCATGCGAACTGCAGGACACGTAACAGGAGGTGAACAAGTTGTTAAGGCCAGCAGGCGATGACGCATTCTTCTCAACGGACCACCGGGCAACCTTCTCACTAATTTGTGGACCGTCTGAACTCCGCGGCCGGATCGGGGAATTCGCGTGGCATTCAATCTGTACCGGGTCGCGAATCCCTGTGGAGAAATCCCAAGAAACACGGCTATCGATGCCAGCGTGTCGGCAGGACGTGCATCCAATTCCTCAGCGAGCACAACATGAACCCTGTCCGGACCGAAAACTGACACAAAACGTTTCAGGTTAATGAGATAGGCGCTGTTGCGAATGTACTGAAAATTCCAGAACTTCTGGCCGATCGAATCGACAGATAGTTGCGTATCAATCAAACCGAATTGCTGAGCGGCGCGCAGACGATCATCCTCAGCCAAAACGGCGGAACTCAATTCTGAAGGAAGTCCCAGGACAACGTTATCAAGAGACCGACGCTCCGCAAACCGTTTGGCCATATGCCAGTACGCGGAAACAGCCCGCTCAATCGGGTTTCGAAGCAAAACCAAAATTCGAGTCTCCGGACCGAGAACCTGCTGAATTCGCGCCGGCGCGCTGGGATGGGAGAAGTAGCTCGTCGACGCTTCGCCAACAATACGAACGTCCTCCTTCTGTGCCGTCGGTGCAAGGCAGTCCAGGTAGGACTGTACATCGTATTTCGACCAGTTCGCGGTAAAGAAATTCGGTTCTTTGGGACTCGACATCACGCATTGAGGGTGTACCGCGAGATAGGCGTGGAGCGAAGAAGTACCGGATTTCTGCACACCAGGTATGATCAGATTGGGCAATCCCACCGACATTCCTGACGTTGTACAGGTTACACCGCCTGATGGTGAATCTAATGACATTCAAAGTTTCTTACGGCCACTGGGAACACAGCGAATGACCATTTTCTGCCGCCATATTGCAACAGAGCGAAGACAGTGAAACACGGCCTGGGTAATCCAACGCAAAGGTGCACTCTGCCAACAGAGGCGCAGCCAGCTTCCCGTCAGACCCATTGTCTCAGGCGCAGGATAGAACCCAACCCGAGAGAAATCAGTGACGTCAAATCCCGATCGATTCAGATCAGCCAACAATTCCGCCTTAGTACAGAATTCTTCGGTAAACGACTTTGTCAGGAACTTCCAGAAGCGTTGCGGACGGCGACGCAGGAGTCGAATTGGCGCCGACAACACATTGTCCACGATGTTCCAGAATCGCAGAACGTGGCGGGAGGGAGTTACAAGTATCAATTCGCCGCATGGGCTCAACACTCTTCGAGCTTCCTTCAATGCGATTTCACGGTGAGCCGGGTCGATGTGCTCGTAGACATCCAGCATAGTCACGGTGTTGAAGAAACCATCGTCCCACGGCAACTTTTCTGCGCTGCCACACCGTACGTCTACAGGTCCCGCATCTCTTATCACAAAGTTCTGGGCGGCCTGTTCGACCATCACAGAAGCCGGATCAACCCCGTGAACGGAACTAAATCGATCACTCTGCAGATAAAGCATGTCTCCGAAGCCACATCCAATGTCAAGAAAACGCTCACCTTCCGAAACCAACTGCTGCACACGATCGTTGCGATCCAACACAAGTCTGGCGTACAGTGACTGCCAGTCATCGTAACGTTCGTACCACCACTTCCCCTGAGCAGCAGCAACTTTCTTTCGATACTCCGGTGGACCACTGACCGCCGCTATTGTGCAGGTATTCATCTCTCTACCTTCGGATAGATTAGCCTGGCTTCGGAAATCACGCCGACGAAGCAAGGGGATTGACGACATCGCGAAGCTGGCGGCATACCCCCGAAGTCCTGTCGACAGAGGTCAGGCCGCGCCACGCATCTGCGCTTCCGCTTCCGCCGCCCACGTCTTCGCATAGCTGCCAAAATCTCGAGCCAACGTATTCAGCTCGTCCCTGAACGAATTCAGTAACCATTGTTTTACGGCTGGCGGCGGCGCGTGCGCAGGTCCTTTAAAGATGTTACGCCTTGCGTTCTGCGTGAACATGGACAACTCCGATTGCACCCCAAGGAAACTGCAGACTCGACCAAGAAGTTGCTCGGGATTGAGTGCGATGTCCTCAAAGAACTCGATCAAAATCTGATCACGAGGAAAGCATGACAGCCAGTTCTGGATGTTTTCCGAATGACTGGAATACCGTCTCTGACGATCCTGATCGCAGAAATCAATAAACTCATCCGTAGTTATGGACTCAAATGGCCGACGTAGGTTGACCAGGAATGCAAGCATTGCGTGCGACCAGATGCGGTCAACGGGGTTGCGTAAAAACAAAAGTATCCTGGCGTCCGGCATGGCCCGTTTCACTGCCTCGATCTGAGACCGCGACATAGCGCAGTAGGATGGCGCAATCTCTCCACAGCATCGGCCACGCCCCGGCTCGAACAGGGATTCATACCAGCGTTCGTTAGTGAATGGTGAAAAATAGTACTTAACGTTCCAGCTGACCGATGCTGCACGCCACGACGATCTCAGGACGCCCTGCCCCATCCGCCAAAGTCTTTTCCGCCGAATCGGTCTGGCAGTACCGTCATAAAAATGAATCGACTTGGTCGGAGGAAGCCATATTTCCGGATGGCGCACCAGATTGTCATACAACCATGTTGTTCCTGCCTTGGGAGCACCAATACAAAGAAAGTCCGGATAGCTCATGATTGGGCATTCGGTATCATTGAGCCAATTGATTCGCCCGCTCACGTATCGCCAACGAACGCGTCATATGAGAATGCTGCTGCCGCGTTGCAAGCAGTCCACTCTTAATGATCGCTTCTGCGAATAACTGAGCTTTGACTCGTGTGCCTTTTGAATTCATGTGTACATCATCGTCGAACAGTCCACAATCAAAGGGAAACTGTTCGGCAAACCTCGACAAGCAGAAGCGAGTTGTTTTCAGCACTGCTGCGCAATGCGTCATTATGGTGAAAACAACTGAGCAGCAGGCATCGTAGTTAACGCTTCGTTTGTGACTCACTGACTCCGTGTCGATCGTAGGTGTCGACAACACGACGGCAATTCCATCAGGTTTAGAGATTTCCGATCCTTGCGGAGATGTTCCACACAAATGTGCCGGCGATAGTCGAGTAAACGTTTTCGTATCTGCGCGTACCGGGAGCGGCGGCAAAAATGAACATTGTCGGCCAGTTTGTTCAGGCCAAAACGATTAAGAATGGAACAGTCGCGGACTGGGCTCGGAATAAAGCCGATGGCGGCACATTCATTGTCTGAGTTTCCTCGTCCCTCCGCATACTTCGTTCCCCTGGGTAACAAGTGCCCCTCTGAAGACCGACGTAACCCCCCGAAGACGCAGAACACGCCAATCGGGGTACATGTGCGAAGACTTCTAATTGAATGGCCAAAACGCAACAAGACGAATCGGCAGATGTTGCCTGATCGTCGCTGAGCCCCGAAAAAGCAATCGTCAAGTGGCTCTGTGCTCGATGGCAGCTGCGAAACACTCGAAGAATTGCCCGAATGCACCTCCTTCGTGTGCCAACGGATGAACCACGGAAATGACGGAACGGGCAACGCTACGCAGCGAATGACACTGAGTCCCCAATCCCGCCCAATACGCGTCCAGCCCGATGGTCCCACGTATACAACAGCCTCAGCATTTCCTTCGCCTGCTGCCCGAGCGAGGCTCGAATCTCAGGATGGCGCAGCTGCTGCAGAGCATCTACCCAGGCCAGAATGTCATCGGCCTGTACAAGAAGTGCCGTCTTTCCATGCGTGAGGACCTCGCGAAGCACCGGTAAGTCGGACGCAATAATCGGTTTGCCAGACGCCATATACTCGAAGATTTTCAAAGGTGACATCCACGCCACCGTTGGTACAGCCACTTGGTAAGGCGCCAGCAATACATCCATAGAATCCTGCCATGTGCCAATCTGACTGGGTGGCAGAAACCCATGAAATGTCAGATTCACGCAGTCTGACGCGTGTCTTCGGCATTCACCCACCTCCTCTGTGCTACCGCCACAAATATGAAAATCGATGCGTGACATGCGCCGGGCCAAGGCCGCAATCACATCAATTCCGCGACCTGAATAAAGGCTGCCGGAATAGCCAACCTGCAGACGGCCATTGTGCGTACTGGCCCGAAATCGGTCCGGTTGAGACGGTGGCGGCGGCGCGGCGTCATGTGCCACAATGGTCATTTCCGCTGACAGATGAGTGTATCGACTCACATACACCTGCCTCAGCGCTTCCGAAATGAACACCACTCTTGCCAGATTACGTCGCCTGAACAATATCTGTTCGACAGCATTCCCGGTTCGTGATGCTGGTTGATGAGCTTCGTAGATAAAGGGAGTATCTCCGCGGGCCGCCAAAGCCAGCGATGGAAGATGCCGGCCGTAAATCAGGTCGAATGGCTCGCGCTGCAGCATTTCCTTTCTTGTCGCGCGGGCGTATCTCCATTCACGGATCCAGGGAGTTCCGAATGCCGGACTCTTCACGATGTCGAAGACGTGGTCGACACCATGGTACTCATAGTCATCTCTGTCGTCTGTTCCGGGACGGGAAAAAAGAGTGACGTCATGCCCGGCGCCGGCAAAGGCCCTGCACATCTGCATCACCTGAATGCTGTTCGCTTTGCGCGATGGTATTGTCGAGTCGGAAAGGTAGGCTATGCGCATCGAATTGAACGCCGTAATTCCGGGCGAGGATCACTTCTCTCAGACAACCGCCGTATGCAGATGCATACGATGGCGGCGTGGAAAAACCTTTCTTGGGACGGCTCAGAATACTTGAGGGAAGAATTCGCCGATAGGCGTGTTTAAGGACGCCCTTGAGCCGATTTCCGTCGTAGCGGACGTGTTCCGGCAACGAAAACGCGAATTCGATCAAACGGCGGCTCAGAAACGGCACGCGCACTTCCAGCGAATGCGCCATACTGGCTCGATCCACTTTTGTAAGAATGTCGTCCGGCAGATACGTATGAAAATCAAGGTATTGCAGGCGTGTCAGCACAGGCAGATCCAGTCTCCAGTGTTGCCGATAGTACCAGCAGTCGTCATAGTCATCATCAATCTGAAGCAGACGGGCGTAGTCCTGTTTTCTGGCCTTCGTCAGACCTCCCATCAGCCGAACGTACAGAGACAATGGATCTGTCGTCGCCATCGCAGCGGCACCAACGACCTTTCTTCGCAAAGTGCCGACCGGAAGCATGCCATGTGCCCGGTCCAGCCAGTTGGACGGCCCCGGCAGACTGGTGGCCCCCATGCGCAACAGTCTGGCATAGCGGTGATACCACTTGTAACCACCAAACAGCTCGTCGCCTCCGTCACCGGAAAGCGCCACGGTGACTGACTTTCGAGCAAGACAGCACACATGTCGTGTGGGAAACGCCGAAGTGTCTGCGAACGGTTCGTCGTACAATGATTTCAGTTGCGAAAGTTGCTCGTCAGCGTCCGCCTGATGGAAGGTCGTTTCACAGTGGTCTGTTGCAAATTGTTCGGCGATGTCTCGTGCGAATTCCGTCTCAGAATGCGCCGCGTCATCGAACCCCACCGAAAATGTCTTCAGCCTGTCGACATGATCGGCGGCCGTCGCCACCACGATGCTGGAATCCATGCCACCGCTCAGGAAGGAGCCGACCGGAACATCGGCCACCAGCTGTTCACTCACCGACTGCTGAATGAGATCCGAGAGTTCCGCCGTCACGTCGGCAGTTCGCATAACCGAACGATGCGCGGTCGGTAGTTCCCAATAGCGAAACTGCTGGATGACCGACTGCTGCCCGACATCGAACCTCAGGCAGGTGGCGGGAGGCAGCTTATGGACATTCCGATACAGCGATTTGGGCGCCGGAATGTAGCCGTACGTCAGAAAATCGTAGAGTGCAGTGTTGTCGATACGCAGCGAGAGGTCGTCTGACAGCTGCTCGATTGCTTTCAGTTCAGAAGCAAAACCGAAGCTGGTGCCGTCCCACAGGTAATACAGAGGCTTGATACCAGCGCGGTCTCGGTAGAGTAATATCTGATCACAGCGGCGATCGTAAATTGCGATCGCAAACATCCCGTCCATGCGGTCAACGAATCCCGGTCCCCATTCCAGATAGGCGTTCAGCACAACTTCTGTGTCACTGCCCGTCCTGAACGCATGACCACGCTGCTCAAGTTGCCTCTTGAGCAGCTGGTATCCGTAGATCTCGCCGTTAAATACAAGGCACACATCACCACCGGGCGACGACATCGGCTGATCTGCTGCACGTGTGGGATCAATTACGGCAAGTCTTGCAAAACCAAACGTCACTGGTCCAAGGTGTACAATCTGCTGAGCATCGGGACCACGATGAGTCAGCGAATTAGCAGCAAGGTCGTATCGCCATTCCGGGTTATTTCCGCCAACCAACCCACACATTTCACGGACTCTTCCAATTCAAATCTTCAGCGGACACTTCCAACCCACTCACGTTTCGACTCGTATCCAAGCCGCACCAGTGTTTCGCCGCTGTAACCATCGAGAACTCTGGCGGCCGCACGATCAAAGTGGTTTCGCCAGTCTCCGGAATACCTTTGCGGATATAACTGGCCGGTGCTGCAACGCCGGCCCTTCGACCGGTTTCTGCCTCAAAAGACTGCTGCGAAACAACCTGTTCCAATCGATGTCTATCATATTGATGGTCTGAAAACCTGCAGAACACAGGAAAAAGGGCTGCCAGCGGGTCAGTCAGCAAATCTTCGTACCGGACAACCTGAAGGTCATCTGCTAAAGCCCGTGTCACATGGTCTGTATAGGAAATTGCCCCACACCGCCCTAACTGCAAGTATTCAATAAGAGGTGGCAGATTCTCCGTGATGTTCTCAGGAGTCATAATGACCCTCGTGGTTGTTTCAACATCTCGCCTCAGATGACCGCCGTGTCACAGTACGTGCCAGTAATACGAAACAACAACATCCCGAGGATCTCGCACAATGTAAACTGTTCTGTTGCGAACGTGAGCCCCTTTCAGGAACCGGTGCGTCTTAATGACACATGGAGAAAATGCAGGCAAACGCCGGCGTTTCAGTTGGAGTTTTGGAATTCCAAGGTAGTCGACCAGAATTCGACTGAACCAGCCGATCCCGGATTTAGGGAAACCAACGACGTAGTAGTAGTGCAGCTACCGCTGCCGCAACACGCTGTAGACAATCGTAGACCAGTAGATAAGCTGTTTGCGATTCATGCTGCACTTGCCGGACTGTTCCGGTACTCATCATCATTCAGGAACTGCCCGAGCCCCGCGCGACGAACAGCCGTTACAACTTCATCATAGTTCGAAACTACTTGCGACAGGTCCGGAGGACTGCGTTTGGCATGAGTTGTCGAGACAGACTGAATTTCACAATCAAGATATCGAAACACCCGATCGCAGGTGCGCTGATGGGATTCTGCCCAAAGCAGATCGTGCTCGTAGTTGAGCGACAGATGAGGTACGTTCTTCAACAATTCAGTTTCAGCCCTTCGCCCCGAGATTCGCAGACAAACACTGTCCACAAGTTGATTGCTGTCAATATGAAAAGACTGCCCCTGCAGCGGATTTTCTGTAGTTTCAACGTGTCGCCCACGCGCATGGGCAATCTCGCGAGAAATAGCTGACCGCAGCGCGTTGGTCCGGTCGAGATGGACGATGCAACCGCCATCTCTGATGACTTTCCTGAGGAAGGCAGCCGGTTCAAGTCTCTGAAGTTTTAGCTTTCTTACAGAAACCTTGAAGCCGTAACAATCGCACCTGGAACGCATGCGACAGCCACGAAGGTACAGCCGCGGTGCAAGCATCTGCGGAACGGCATGCGGATTCAGGATTTCGCCATCTACGCTAAAATCAGTGTGTGAGTTCAGCAGGTCGATCAGTAGATTGCTTCCCCGGCGTCCACCGGACAACAATACGAAAAATCGATGATGTCGCGGTCGTTTGCAAATCATTCCGGATGCGTAGCCGCGGGCCGCTCTGACTTGCTTCCTGACGACCGATGGAATGCGCTGTCGAACGTTCATATCACATACTCGGTAAGCTGCCGGTCATCAGGTGTATCTCGTGATCACAGCAGCACCTGCCTGAAGGTGAACAAACTGAAACTTTTCGCACTTGTTAACGAATGGTTTTTGGTCAACTCTTTGCAAATCGCTCCATTAAGCGGCTCGCCGACGTGCTGCCTGATGCACTTCATTCAGGAGAGTTTCCCAGCGCGGAATGGTGGCCTCAAGCCCAAATCTCCGACGAACATCCTGCTGCGCCTGAATCGACATATCGGCTCTGAGTTCGTCATTGCTCAATAAACGAATAATGGCCCTGGCCACGGCATCGGGATTGCCACGGTCCGTCAGCAGTCCTGTCTTTTCGTGCTGAATAATCTCCCCCGGACCAAAAGAACTTCGTGTGGAAACGACGGGAACTCCCAGCGCCTGAGCCTCCAGCACATTGTTCGGCAGCCCCTCATAATCGCTCGTCGCTACCGCCAGTGTCGCGGATTTCAGCAACGGAAAAATGTTCTCTCGAAACCCGATCGTGCGAACATACGGTCTGAGATCATACTTTTCGACCAGTCGCTCAATCTTTCCTCGCAAAGGACCATCGCCGCAAATCCAAAGTTTGGCCTGTGAATGCTGTCGAACGATGCGAAAAGCCTCCAGCAGTACGTCCGGACGTTTATGGGCCTTCAGCCGCGCCGAATAGAATATATTGGGAACATCAGTGTCGATGACTTCCGGCCATTCAGCGTGAGAAAGCCGTTCGATCCGGCCGATGTCGATGGGATTCAGCAATACCTGGGTACGACCACGTGCACAGGAAAATGTCTCTCGAAAACTCTCAGCAAGCCCGTGAGAGTTAGCGACAAACATGTCCGCCCCGGGATAGACGCGTTTGAGCCATTGCTTCCGACATCGTCCTCTGATCGAGCGAAAAAGAAATCTTGGGTTATTACTGGTTCTGGCGATCCAGACAGGCTGTGACCTGCTGCAACGGAGCGCTTCTCCAACAAACATTCCCAGATAGTCCATGATGCTGATGACGACATCCGGCTGGATGCGGTCGATCGCTTCGGCCAACCGGCGAACAGTGCGTCGCGCCGATAGCGGTCCCCGATGGCCCAAAGTTGAAACTTCAACATCGGCGGCCAGAGGGTAGGCAATTTCGTCACGAAACAGACACAATGAAGGCAGAAATCGTTCACGACTCAAGTGCTGCAACAATGTACTGGCGAAGCGTTCTGCCCCTCCTCCGCTCAGCGTACCGCTGACCAGAAGCACCCGTAGGCGCGGTCCACCGGACAAAGATCTCATGGCCGACACGCCCAGCGAGTGTGCACCAACGGTGGAATCAGATGGATGCACAGTTGGAGATCTTCGTGAAATTGGAGGTGTTGCTGCGATTTCCTAGCTCGATATTTATCAGAATGTGTTTTTTTTTGTCAATGGAAGATTCGCCGCGCGATGACCACATTGACGAAAGCCAGAAATGGTCGAATGGCGCGACCCCGTGACCATTCGATACCGGTGCATACCCTGACTCAGGGATTCTTGCACAGATTAACACTCAATGCCGCCTTGCAACTACGCTGCAAGGTCGTCTCGGTCGACGGCTTCCGTCTGACCAGCGCGATTCTCATCAATCCCGATACTCACGGCCTCCGGATCGCCATCTGACAAATCAGTGAAGATGCGCAACTCGGGACGCAACTCCTGAGCCACCGTGGATTCCAAAGTTGTTGAAGGGAATGGTGACGAAACGACTTTGAACACTACGGCGAACGCAGTCTTTGCAATCAGCGAAAAATCAAGCCATTGAGACCAGAGGTTGATGTACTTCAGATCGCGTTCAACGCGACTTTGCACACAGTTCCACGCAAAGGCTCCTCTGTATTCGCGATACTGGGCGAGTCCGGTGATACCTGGCTTAGCAATCGAACGCAGTGGATAATCATCAACAACGCCCTCGAATTTCTTGCAGTCTTCAAAGTGATGTGGACGTGGCCCCACAACGCTCATTGTCCCCAATAGTACATTCACAAACTGAGGGATTTCGTCGATTTTGGCGTTCCTCAGAAACTGACCAAGTGGAAAGATTCTACTTTCCAGATTTTCGTCAATGTCCGAAGCTCCATCAACCGGTACATGCATGGTACGAAATTTCCAAATCAGAAACTGGTGGTCACCGCGGCCGCATCGCACCTGCCGGTAAAACAGAGGTCCAGACGACTGCATCCACTGAATCGTCTTCACAACGACACACAACATCGGCAACATGAAAATGACGATGGGCAGAGAAATAACGATGTCCACAACGCGTTTGCAAAACTGACTCCACGGGTGAAGCAGAGGTGAACGTCCCGGTACCAATTCATCGTTGAATGCCGAAGGATTGACGTATCTCATGCTCTGGCCCGCCGTATCCAATGTGGTAGCAGCATATTCTGGATTAGAAATGCCACCAGTGGGTGTAGCTGCTGTTGAATTTTCGGCGGCGAAGTCATTGCTCCTGTTGTTCACGATTCGCCTCCTTTTTTTTGACTAACGCAACCATCACTTCTGCGATCGCGGTGTTAACGGCCTCATCATCCGGCCGTCTAAGTCTGCACCATTCCAACTGCTTCCGGCATTCTTCATATTGTCGATTACTCAGTAGTTCCATTGCGAACTTACTCCGAAGGACGTAGCTGCCAGGCTGCTGTCGGACCGCCTGATGCAGGCAACTGAGAGCCTTCCGCTGCCTGCCAAGGAACGTGAAGATTTCATAGCTACAATGCCAGAAGGAACGGTCTGAACTATCGAGGGTCGTCAGAAACTTATGGAACTGCGTTTCGTATATACCTGCGACGATCCTCTGCTGATCCGGTTGTTCAAGTTGACGATATTCCTGATAGAGCAACCATACACCGTCCGCTTTCAGGTCAAGCCTTTCGACAACCTCGTTAGCTGAATACTGCGACGCTAACCCGTGAATGATGTGCCGACGAATCTGCGGATCGACGGCAAAAGCGGCGTGCCAGTGTTTACACGCACCATCCACGTCTCCCTGTTCGATCAGCGCCATTCCTGCAAGATACTGAATTGGCGCGCTATGTGGCCTGAGTCTGACCGCCTGATCGATTAACGCAGTTTCACCTTCTGTAGAATGGCCTGAAAGGAATCCAACCTGAGCAAGGACAAGGTAAGTCTCACCGCGAAGTGGCTGCCCCCGGACTGCTATGCGCGCGGTGATCAACGCCCTGTAGAGGTCCGCTGAGCTCTTTCCAAAGGCACTGAAGAGCCACTTACCAACGGCCGCGTTCGATTCAAATCCGACCGAGCGCACTGTATTCCGAATTTCCCGCACCGACATCTGATTCTCGGCAACCAGTTGATCCCGGTCAAATCGGCGAAGATACAACGCAGAAAGGTCCGACATCGCTCGAAAATCCGCCGGATCGGTCGTTACACAATTCTCAAGATGACTGATCAGCAGATCAAGACGTTCATCCAGCGGGGCAAGTGATTCGTAGCTGCTCTCATCGCCACCGACGATTGCGTGTCTTCTATAGTTCATCCAATCCTGTTCAGAGGCGGCGTCTCGCACTGCAACGTCCGCGGCAAGGCGACCGGCCGGCAGCAGCAGCGCGATCACAACACAGGGGATGACCATATTCTTCCGCGTCATTGCCTGTCCGACCGAAGAATTCTCCCGAAGCTGGTAACACCTGCACGCGCAGGCAGCAATGACCAGCGTCAGAATCATTGTTCCTGGTATGTACCACACAAAGTCGATCAGAGAATGTGTGACACTGGCGACCAGTCCCGCCGCCAGAACAGTGATTCGCTGCCTTTCGTCTGTATTACCACTTCGAAATGTCTTCCAGCACCATCGGGCGCACAATCCGATTCCCGCAGCCAGAAGGACAAGGCCTGGCACACCGAGTTCCAGGAGGACCTGCAGATACCCCGATTCCGCGTGAGAATACCGCAGCCCGAATTGCTTGCTCATCCACGTCGGGTACACCTCGGCGTGGCTACCAAGGCCCGAACCAGCCTGCCAGAAGTGCGGAACGGCATCTTTCAACGCCGCCCAAAGGTGAAATCTCCCGGACGACAAAGATTCCAGTGAGTCAGCTCGAACAACACTATTCCATTTTTGTTCAAGAGCATCAGTCCCAACGACAGTGACACCGACCACAGCAAACACTGTAAGCGGGACAACAAGCTTCCACGTTTTCCGCCAGTTGTCGGAAAGAACTGTGGCTGAGACAAGAATCGCAATGGTGAATGCCGTAATACCGCCGCGAGAAAATGTAAGCAGACAGGCAAACACAACAACTGACGCGGCAGTCACAACAAGGTATTGTTGATTCGCTCCGGTTTTCACTCTTGATAACCCAAATCCCTGAGCACGAACCTGTCCGACGACGTCGTGTCGATTCTGTCGTTTTGGTCCGCAGTTTTGCCAACACCAGATCAACGGCCCGATTCCGAGGGCGAGGAATTGAGCAAAATGATTCTGATTCGTAAAGGTCCCCTTGGCGGGCCATTTCGCATGACGAAATGGATGATCAATGACCCACAGGAACTTTCCGTTTCCCAGAAACAACTGCACAAGACCAATGACTGCCATGACTGTGGCCGAAACCGCGACCAGCCGAATCGCCTGATCAACCTGATCCATCGTCTTCAGGTGCCGCACCACGGTCAGAAAGAAAACGCAGTACCCGATCAATAGAACCAGACCGGACCGCGTAAGCGCCGGAGTCAGTGAAATCGTTGCCCAGGGTTTGCCGCCAAGAATTCTGCCGCTCGGTTCTCCCCACAGTGCAAGATACTCAGCAGAAAAAGGAGCCAACTTATTCAGTACTTCCGGCGAAAACGGCACGAGCTGCAGTCCCACCAGGCCGATCGCCGCAAAGGCTATTATTTCCGCTCCGGAAAATCCGGGCGTAAGTGTCGTGTATGCCAACTGTCGTGCAGCCCACGCCAGTCCCATCAACAGACTGCAGCCAACAAAAATGGCGACACCGATTTCCTGAATTCCGGCCATGGTGAGAGGCACAATCAGGACTGCGACCCAGAGACACAGATCACATGTTCGATCCATCAGCTGTGCTGCAGGCTCGGTGGTCACCGTCGATCGAGAACGTCGTTTTCGACGAGTGGATTGCCGTGACGAAATTGAACGGGCCATGGTACTCATGACATCAGGCCGCCCTTCCGATTCCGTCGCTGTCGGAATTCGTATCGCTTTCTGATGTCAAATACAGGCCGTTTTCAGCGTCAAGGTCATCGTCGAGTTCCTCATCATGGCCGTAGCCATAATCACTGGAATACCCGTACCCATAACCATACTGGTACCCGTAGCTGTTGTTTTCTTCACTCAGGCTTGTGTTCGCGACAATGCCGACGATCTTCAGCCCCATTGCCTGCAGTTGGTCAACAGCACGGGCCACGCTTCGGCGGTGTGTCGTATCCGGATTCATCAGAAACAACATGCTTTCAACATGTCGTCCCACAATAGCAGCATCACTGACCGGCAGGGTCGGTGGACAGTCCACGATGACCTGGTCGTATTCCGAAACTGCCCAGTCCAGAATGTCCGCGAGCGATGGCATTGACAACAGCACGCCAGCATTCAGCATTCGGGGACCGCAAGGCAGAATATCCAGCTGAGCGACTTCCGTAGAGACGACTCGTTCTTTGCACATTTCGGGGATCTCCGTCTCTGCACGCAGAATTTCAGACAATCCACCATGCCCGCGGACTTCAAGCAGCCGCGAAAGTCCCGGCCTTCTCATGTCAGCATCAATCAAAAGCGTACGTTTTCCAGTCTGAGCATAGGAAGCCGCCAGATTCACCGTTGTCGTCGTTTTTCCTTCGCTGGCTTCAGAACTGGTAATGGCGATACAGTTCGTGTCCGTGGTAGCCATCGTCAGCGACGTCTTCAATGTTCGGAAACACTCGGCATGAGGTGTCTGTGCAAACTTGTGCACATAGATCCGTGCCTGATCGACCTCATCTTCCGGCAAGCGGCGGATAATCCCAAGAACTGGCAATCCAAGTTCATCGCGGACTTCCTCGGGTGATCGTAACCGATCATCCAGAAGATCCATGACGTAGATGATGCCGACTCCAAGCACTGCGGCTAAAGCGCAGAAAACCACAAGCGTTTTAGGCAGCACCGGATAGACAGCGTCGTGAGGCAGGATTGGATCGTTGAGCGGTGCGACTCGAAACGTTCCCCCGCCCTGTTCTATCTTTATCGAACCAAGACGGTTAGAGAGCGTCGTATGCTGTTCGCGAAGTAGTTCCACATCTCTGGTTGCATAGGCAATAAAAGCGAGTTTGTCACTCAGCTCGACCGCGCTCTTTTCGGCTTCGTCATAGTCCCTTTGCAGAGTCGCCTCATACTGTTCTGTCGACACACGTTCAGAGTTAATCGTATTCACGAGCCAACGTCCGACTCGCGGATCACGAACGCCAGTATTAACCTGGCCCTCCAATTCCTGCTGTGTTTCTGCGATCAGTCGCTCTTGTGTTTCAATTTGAGACTGTCGACGCTTGATATCCGGGTGGCCGAGCCCGAAGTTACGACGAAGGTCATTGAATTCTGTCTTCATCGACGTCAATTCAGAATCAAGTTCCTGTAGCTTCTCTGAGTTTGCCACTCCCATTCCGGGAATTCGCATCATTGCTTTCTCGCCAACAATTTCTTCCAGTTTTTTCAACGCCGCAGTCAAATCCGCCCCGGAAGCAACCTGGGTACGGGCGGTAACCAGCATCGCCTCAAGCTCCAGCCGCCGGCTTCGTACAGTAATCAGGTCCGTATTCAACTGATTGACACGCTGTACGATCGGGTGCGTCTGGTCCTTGCCTTCCCCCACAGCGATGTCGCCACATTCTCTTCGTTCCTCAAGTAAGTCCCGTTCTTTCTCTCGCAGCTCCAGCACGATTTCATCTCGTTTCTGCTCAAGTTGTTCCATTAACAACAGCGATATGTTCTGCTGATAACTTTTCATATATTTTTCGGAAGTACTTGTGAGCGATTCAATGATTCTGAGAGCCGCTTCGGGACTTTGCGATCGACAATCGATCGTCAGCACATGTTCGGTGGCCTCAAAGGTCACGTCTAACATGCGCCGGAGCACAATAGGCCATGTCGCCTTGTCGCTGTTTCCTGCCAGTTCCGGCGGCAAAAGGGATGAATCTTCAACGGTCTGAATCAGGACCGTATCACTTAGCAACAACTGTCTGTAACTCGCCAACAGCCCCTGTGTGGCGTACTTTGAGTTCATCCTCGGGTCACTATTCACCTGCTGAATCAACAGTTTGGCGGACGATTCATACTGCTTTGGGGTTTGTTTGTGCCAGATTACAGCGAAGAAGGCTGCGACGGCAATCAATCCAAGCAGAATCATCTTGTGCCGGCTTGTGACACGAAGAAACCGCATCAACGCATGGAATCCCTGCTGTTGGGGCGGTTCAATTTGATCGATGGAATATGGATCCATGTTCGAAAGTCGCTTGCTTATACAGTCCATGCAAAGGTCAGGATTGACCGTTGACTAAGGGACAATGGTGCGTGAGGCATTCATACCGGCTCCAATAAAGCCGCTTAGTGTGGACAACGTGAACGTCAAAGCGTTCTCTTCCACACTGACAATGTCATACGGAGCCAGGAGCAGGTCTTCCTTCGCGTCAGCTTTCGCTTTGCGTATGGACGCTTTGATCCGGACCGTGTTATTACCGCCAGGTTCTCGTCGAATAATCGTGACTCGATCGGAAATCCAGTTCGAGTATGTCTGGCCTCCCGCCAACGTGATTGCGTCCAGAAGTCGCACGTTCTTCCCGGCCGGCACTTCAACAGCCTGGTTGCTGATCACTCCGACAACCTGAATCGGGCGCGGCGGCGACTCTTCCACGTGAACCACCGCCCCTTCAGGGATCATGATCTGTCCCAGTTCAGATTCTGGCGTTTCGGCAAGACTCACAGTCTGTGCTCTGAGCGTGGCATGGCCGACGGGGCGAATCGCATTCTCCCCATCAACCACATTTTCCGCCGCCCTGTCGACACCACTCACCGAAATCGCGCCGGAGGCCTCAGAAGTCAACCCACCGGCACGCACGATCACATCAGCAAGCGACGTTGCATCACCATGGATCGTAACGGCCCCGGGAGTATTCACAGCTCCGGCAACAACAATCGATCGTTTTCTGCGGTCTGCCACCGACACGGCGACAGTTGGAGTAAGAAAAACGTCACGTTGAAAACTTGTCTGAACGATCGACTCTGCGGCCTCCGCGCTCGTCAGCCCGGCCAGCTTGACGGCACCAATGTTTGGTATCGCTGCCTGGCCAAACTCATCGACGCTAACGGGCCAGGTATGCTCCGCATTCTCAGTAAGTGTCCCTGTATTCAGGTCAACCTGCAGGCGGTCACCTAACCTGATTACGTCCTCGCTTGGGTTCGCACTCGCATAGGCCGTGAGATCCAGCAGCGAATAGTCGCGAATCGGCCTGGCCGCCAGGCGTGCTGGTAATGAAGTTGCAGTGAACTGCGTTCGTGCACAACCTGTGCACAGACATGTGCAGAAAGTCAGCAGTATGACTTTTGTCCATCGTCCCGGCATTGTGGTACCTGCGCCCCGAGATGTGTCCGTTTCAATCCAACAACATGCGGTCGTTCCCCGGTCGCGCGGCCGTCACACAACAAGGAACAGCAACCGTATCACCGTTGAGAGGCGTACGTATAACGCTGACGGTGAAGTTCCGGGGAGACGACTTCCGGCGAAAATGGAGGGTTTCGCCTGTTCAAAGGCCATCGAAACGATCTCACCCACGCAAGAATGGTACATTTCTGCGCAGCTTACGGCCCCTTCGGCAAGTATTGCCGATTCCCTTCAGGCCGACTCACTGCGGCCGTTCCCTGCCAGCTGGCAAGTCAAAGATTTACTACAGTCTGCCATTACGTACTGCCGAAGGCCGGCGACAGACAACGATGACGGGCCAATCTCGGAGAATAGAGATCGGCCCACGACAAACAGGCAGTTCGGAACGCAGTCGCTGTCAGGCACGTTTCCTGATATTCCGGTTCAGCTGGATCACACAAGTTCACGAATCGGCGCGTTACCTGTGATGATTCGTTCGATGTCCTTCGGAATACCAGTTTGAAGGCGTAGCTCGCCGACATCAAACAAAGTGTTCATGATCGTGGCAAGAACGTTGCTGCTGGAGACCGGATCCGAATCCGGTTCGCTGGCCGTTCGATCTGATCGTCCCACAACCTGCCCCATCTTCAGGCCGCCACCGACGAATGCCAGTGTGCAAAGATTGCCCCAGTGATCTCTGCCACCATTCTTGTTGATTTTCGGAGTGCGCCCGAACTCGCCCGTAATTACCAGCAGAATTTTTTCGGAAAGTCCGCGTCGCTGAATGTCCTGAATGAAGGCTGAGACGGCCTTATCAACGGCAGGTGTCAGTGATGCGAGGCCATCAGCCATCGTAAATTCTTTGCCACCGCCGTGCATGTCCCAGCCGCCGCACGTGACGGTCACGAAACCACAACCAGCCTGGCAGAGTCTTCGCGCCAGCAACATTTGTTTTCCCAGCGCGACGGGTGAAAACTGCTTGGCGTAGGTATTCCGCTTCTTAATGGCCGCCGTAGGTTCAAAGCAGCCGGTGTCGTACCGTTCGACCAGTCTCGGATCTTCTTTCGAAAGATCGAATGCGTCAGCGACTCCACGCGCCAGCACATCAAAAGCCTGCTGCTGAAAATGGCCTGCGGACGCAATCTGCCCCGTATCATCCAGTGTCCGGCGCAGCTGGTCCAGACGACCAAGCAATGACTTGCGATCGTCCAGCCGATTCCCTCGAACATGCAACTGCATGTTATCGATAATTTCACCGCCAGCACTCGGGTCAAACGGTCGATATGCAGGTGCCAAAGTCCCGGTTTGCGAGACACGATCGACGCTGACATACAGATCTTTGTATTGTGGACCCAGTCCGGGCGCGGTCACAAGTGCGTTGTTCGGCATTCCAGTGGCAGGATCCGTCAGTCCCGCAACACGAGCGAACAGTGCTCCCATCATCGCACCGGTCGGATTTCCCCCCGCCATAACGTGCATCGCCGCCGGACCGTGGCTGGAAATCCCGTGTCGATACGATCGTACAATGGCCATGCGGTCAGCCAGCTTCGCCAACCGCGGGAATGTTCCACCAAACGCAACCCCCGGCAATGAAGTCGGCGTATCGCCCGTGATGCTGCGAATCTCGTGCGGTGCATCCGGCTTCGGGTCAAATGTTTCAAATTGGGTGGGACCACCCTGCAGATTGAGAACCACCACTGAGCTGTTACGTAACGATTTCCCAATGGAAGTCCCCTGCGCGGCCAGCAGACCCGGCAATGTCAGACCTCCCACCGTTGCGGCGCCAATTCGAAGCAACTCGCGGCGCGAACATCCATCCACCACACTTAACATTCAGTCACTCCACAAGTACCACGTGAAGACCGAACTAGTCTAACAGTCAACCGGACCGTTTGCGAGAGCCAGACGGGTCCTGATGTGAGCTTCTGAACTGTCGCCACGATTAATGAAGAGATTGCACAGCAAAAGCGTGCAAACAAAAAATTGTCTTCGCAGAGACAGCATCGCGTATCGTTCGACCACATCATAGGGCTGGATTGATTCTACAGCAGGTCATCGGCAGGCCCGGGTTTGACCGAGCAAGACATTTCGATTTCCTGTCGTCAGAATTCGGACGCTATCTCTTAATTCAATTCGCAACGCACTGCGAATGATCGGGCATCTGTGTCGGCGGACAGTGCAATCCACTGCTGCAGATAACACTGGTGTCTATCAAGAACGGTGCGGAATTCCGACGACGTGGCCAGGTTCTGCATTTCGCCAGAATCGCTCCCCATGTCGACCAGAGACTCACGAGCCTCTCCCTCCCGGTAGACGCAGTACTTGAATTGATTGCTGCGAAGCATGCGGCCGGTGTGATTCTCGGTCACAACATACTGACGCCAGGATTCGACCGTTTTTCCTTCAGCAATCGACTGCAGGCTCTTTCCCAACAAGCTTTCGGGAACATCGATCTCGGCATAGCTGCACAGCGTTGGCAGAATATCCAGCCCGCTTGACACCAGGTGGTCATCGACTCTGCCCGGAATGATGCGGCCTTTGTATCTCATGAGTAAGGGTACACGTACAGACTGTTCATAGAAACGGCCTTTCGAGGCCAGACGATGACAGGCATCCATGTCACCATGATCGCTGGTGAAGACGACCAGAGTTTTTTCGTCAAGTTGGTTTCGCTTCAATGCATTAAGAATTTGGCCGATGTGTTCGTCCACCTGCTCCGTTAAGCGACAATAGATCCACCGGTAAATCCGCCACTGATGCTCGTCATAAACCTTCCGCATCGTTCCGGCCGGCGTCACTGCATTCGCTTTGGAGTACAGATCGATTGCGTCCGGCTCAAGATCCGGAATCCGGAAGTTTTCAGGCAAAGGTGGCAGTTCTTCAACTGACAGCTTCAGTGCCTGCTGATAGAGATGCTCGACGCTGGACCTGCCCCTGGGCGACTTTCGCCTGTATGCACTGTACGCGAAACAAATGTCGTGAGGGTTAACGAACGAAGCGACTGCGAAGAACGGTCGATCCCGATCTCTCTGAAGAAATTCGATGCAGGCAACGGGCAACGCCTCGCGCTGATCTCGAAAATATTCATCATCGCCGGCGGCAAGCGGATTAAGTTCGGGACACATGTGCACTTTTCCGCCGTAGAACGTGTCATAACCAGCCCCTTTGATCAGCTCTCCCAGCAAATTCTGTTTGACCTCTGTGGGAACATTTGCCTTCACTCCGTTGTTCAGCACACCCAATCGCCCTGCCATTACTCCTGTGGCTATGCTGATCCGACTGGGTACGCAGACAGGGTTCGTCACGTAGGCATTTGAAAACCGTATTCCTTCTCGCGTAAGGCTGTCCATTGCCGGCGTCTTTAAATTCATATTCCCGGCACAACTCATCATGTCGGCATGTTGCTGATCGGTAATAATCAGCAACATGTTTGGTGTCCGCCTTTCCTCCACCGGATCGTCGCCTGAACCTGGAACAGTTGAAACTGATCGGGGCGGTGCAGCCATCGTAGGCAACCGGAACGCCTCGTATGCTGAAGCCAGACAGACCAATGTCAGCAATCCGGCAAGCGGCGAGTTTCGAAAGCGAGGATAAATCACAAGCAGCCCCTGTTGGTGACACGGTGCACACGAAATATGAGTCTCGCATCGCAGTCGAATGCTCTGAGAATACAAGTGCAAGTCATGCCTGGCCTGTCCAATTCATCGAGTGACGCAGACTGTATGGCACACGTGATCCCCCGGCCCTTTGCTGTCGCTAAGACAGCACACTCAATGCAGATGTCCGCACCGTTGATCATGTCTGCATCCGATCAAGCATGGGTGAAGACTCCTGTACCACACTCTGGCCACTTCCGACGTCAACAAATTCACACGTCATTCACTTTGTTGACGACAGGGGATCGTTACCAGCACGCGTCCGGATCGACGCAACTGTCAGGATGTTCTCAGTCCCGCCACGCGTCGGACGTCCATTGGCCGGAAGACAAATCTGCAGGCGACGTAACACTACAGACCTTTGCGTGGCGACGTGTCAGCAGCACGCCGTGCTCATCCCTCAGACTGCGCCCCGTAATGGTGCCATCGTCCCCTTTTGTTATCCACCGGAACAAAACGGACGGCCAGGAACTGCCGTGGTCACAGATCACGGACGCCAGGGAATGACGATGAACATCAAAAGCGATGCTGCTCACCAGGCACAGCCCATGCAACGAATAGTTGATAACCTGATCCTGCTGCTGACAACGATCGCCCCTGATGAATGCCTGAAGATCAACCGGGTAGCGAAGGTCTGTCCTGCGGTCATTGATCAGCCGTTGATTCAGAAGCAGGGCATGTCGACTGCCGGCAAACAGAGCAACGACTCTGGTGTCGCCCTCAGAAGTGGCCCAATGGGCGGCACCGAACAATCAATCGACTCCGCCACCGGCAGGCGCTCGCGGGATTCCCGGTCAATCTGCCGGAACCCAGGGTCGTTCAGGGCGGTTTCTGAATGATAGACTCACTATACTGAACAAGGAGTTCCGGAAACGTCGTACCCATTGTAATTCACCAACATTGCGTCAAGGTGGACGAAGCTGCCTGGTTCAGAACGACTCAGTCGGGCAGGTCGACTTCCAACTCCCCTCCGCCCCAATGTCCACTTAAACTCCTATTGCCATGCCTGCGTCCGATCCCCGTCCCGCCCACATCGGCATCCTGACCGTTTCAGACCGAGCCAGCCGAGGCGAATACGAAGACCGCGGCGGTCCCGCCATCCAGGAATACCTGTCACAGGTTCTGAGCAGCAAATGGGTCGGCAAGCCGATTATCATTGGTGACGAACAGCAGGAGATCGAAGCAGCGATCAAACAACTGGCCCGCGATGACGCGTGTTGCCTGATTATCACGACTGGGGGTACCGGCCCCGCGGCTCGCGACGTGACTCCCGAAGCAACAGAAGCCGTCTGCGAAAAGATGATGCCCGGTTTCGGCGAACTCATGCGCAAAGTTTCACTGGACAAAGTTCCAACGGCAATCCTGTCCCGCCAGACAGCTGGAATTCTGGGTGGCGCACTGATCGTCAATCTTCCAGGTCAGCCCAGGGCCATCGCCGAATGCCTGGACGCCGTCTTCCCCGCCATCCCGTATTGTATCGACCTCATCGGCGGCCCATTTATTGAAACAGACGAGCAGCAAATCGTGGCGTTCAGGCCGAAAAAGAAAAAGTAGTCCGATTGCCTTTCATGCTGAAGCAAGGCTCGAATATCCAGAAGCAGGTCTCCGATGAAATACCCGTCCCGTTGTCTGAGATTTCCACGCAAGTAAAGTCCCTTTCCGGTAGCTTCGCTCGCGGCAAATCCTGAGCACTCAGCGCCACGGCAGTCGTCCTGATCATGATCTCGCCGCATTCCGTGCATGCGTCACAAGCGTTCAGCAGAATGTTCATAATCACCTGATTTCGGTTAGCGTGGTCAGCGCGGATGAACAGTGTTTCTGAAGACAGCTGTGCCTTGAGTGTGGCGCCCGCTCCGATCATCCGCTGAAACACGTTGTGTGATTCCTCCAGAACTTCGTTGACATCGGATAGTTCCGGTCGCTGCCTGGAAGGTCTGCTGACTGCCAGCAAATGACGGTTCAACCGAGTGGCTCGTTCACCCGCCTCAAGAATGAAGGATACAGATCCGACATGGGCATCGTTGGCACTCATCCGGCTGAGCAGAATCTGGCAGTGACTGTTGACGGCCGAAAGGCACTGGTCATTTTCTGAGTCTGCTGCTATTGTCCCGAGTCACTGTCGGACTACGTCAGACCCCCGGCAGTATCGATGCCTTCCGCCACCTGCGCGGTTGACCGTCAATCTGCAGCATCGACTGACATTCCCGTCCTCCTGTTACCTCTACAGCCAATTTTGCCGACTCACGGCCGCCGTCAACGTGTTTTGATAGCCGCCGGGCTTTCCCCACGAAACAGAGCTGCTGTCGTCATTTCGTAAATCGCCCGGTAACCTGATCACTCAGTATGCAGCATTGTCCAAACTGCGACACGCTGAACTGAAGAGCGACAAACGGTCTGGGCCGTGAAATACAGATTTCGTCGGCACTTACCACAAAACCGCGTGACTGGAAACGGCACGTTCGGGACCGTGAATTCTTCGCGATTTTAGAGTTCGCCCCCTATGCCAAATCGCACGCAAAATGTCAATCCAGACGACACAACAGCCCACAATTGTGGTATTGCTCGCATTCTGCGACAGGGTTCGCTCGGAAGCCGGTGAATTCCGAGGCCCGCGGATTTGCAGTTTTTCACCAACTGTCAGAACATGGTTTGCGAAATACCTGCTATTCCGGATATGCTACATTACAACACTTGACACTTAACACTTAGTTCCTTTTGTCCACTCGTGGAGTTTAAGATCATGAAGAAACCAGTAATGGCTTTGCTCACTGCCTGTCTCGCGCTGGCATGTGTAGCGGGTACGTTCGCCGATGAAAAGCAGGAAAAGAAACAGACCAAGAAAAAGGCCGCCCCAATCAAGTGTGTGGTAGCCGGCAAGGACATCAATATTGCTGATGCGAAGGTAGTCTCGTACCGCAATGCCAAGGTGTACGTCTGCTGCGACAACTGCAAAGGGAAGGTGGAAAAAGACTCTGCTCCGTTCGCCGCCAAAGCCAATCACCAACTGGTTCGCACGAAACAATACCGTCAGACAAAATGCCCATTGTCCGGCGGCCCGATTGACAAAGAGCAAAAGGTTCGAGTGGCCAATCAGATAGTGAAATTTTGCTGTGAAAAGTGCCAGGGTAAGGCAGCCGAAGCCAAGGGCGACGAACAGTTGGCCCTGATCTTTGCAGACGCGGCCTTCGAAAAAGGATTCGAGGTCGTTAAGAAGAAGAAAAAATAATCGATCAACATCGATGCCGAATTCGAAAAGGGCGTTCGTTATGCGAACGCCCTTTTCTATGCGCGGTGTCAATCCGGACAAAAACGCTGCACGTCACGTCGCGACAGGTTCGCGTTCTTCAAGCACATATCTTGGTCGTCCGGAATTGTCGGTAAATGTCATAGCAGGATCGATGCCCAGGTGATGGTAGACCGTTGCCAGAACGTTTTCGGGGCGATACGGATTGGCTGCAGGGCTCGCTCCGACCGAGTCAGAAGAGCCGATCACCTGTCCCGTATTCAAATTTCCGCCCGCCAGCATGACGGACATGACTCGGCCCCAGTGGTCTCGCCCGGCGTCTTTATTGATACGTGGCGTACGACCAAATTCGCCCATCGCAACGACCATTACGTGATCAGCCAGTTCTCGTTCGTGCAGGTCCGTAACGAGCGCCGCAATGCCCTGATCATAGGCGGGCCCTTTGGCATTCATACGACCTTTGATGTCCTTGTGATCATCCCAGCTTCCCAGCGTGTTAATTCGTACCGAAACGAACTTCACACCACTTTCAACCAGCCGGCGGGCGAGTAACATGTTCTGACCGAGCGAATTTATACCATAGCGGTTACGGACCGCTTCCGGTTCGGCTGCAATATCGAACGCATCGCGCGCTTTGTCACCGGTCACCATTTCGAAGGCCTGGCGAGTAAACGCATCCTGAGCGTCACTGACACCCTGCGTATCAATCACGCGGCGGGCCTGGTCGAAACCCTGCAACAGTGTTCGCCGGTCACCAAGGCGATCCCGCGTCATGCCCCCAATTAATGTAAGATTGGCGACGACAAACGGCTTTGCATCAGCGCTTTTAATGGTTTCAAACGGGCTGAAACCCTTGCCAATCCATGCTGCCCGACCGTAACGCATACTGCTGGGGATGGACACGAACGGCGGCAACCCACGCTGATTGGCTCCACAAACTCGAGCCGCGACCGATCCAATGCAGGGCATGTCATTTTCTCGACTCTGTCGATCCCGCAGGTAATAGCCGGTCTGAGTCAAATGTGCGCTCGTCTGGTGGCTTCCGGAATCATGATGGACAGCGCGCAGAATGACGAGTTTGTCCATGATCCTTGCCTGTTCGGTCATCAGTTCTGAAAACTGCACACCGGGCACACTGGTCTCAATAGTACCAAACGGTCCACGGTACTCTGACGGCGCAGCTGGCTTTGGATCATATGTTTCGTGCTGAGTCGGACCGCCAGCCAATTCCAGAAAAATGACCGCAGTGTCTTTTGCGGCACCGCCTGCTGCGGCCTGGGCACGCAGTCGAAGCAAGTCCGGCAGCGTAAGTCCCGCCAACCCGGTTAGGCCTGCCTTCACGAAGCCTCGGCGGTTAAGTCCATCGCAGAAATCAGACTTCATGAATCGTTTCCTCTTTTGCAGCAACGAAACAGGCGATCACAACGTTCGTCACAGGACACCCCAGAGAACAGCACCGGAAACACCTATCTATCGTGGCCTTATACTATCAACTCGTCAATCACACCTGTTGAATCCTGAAACCGTGACTCCACTTCGATTCCCGTCCGGTCCGGCATGGTGTGCCACACTCGGGACAACGGCGTTTTTTTTCGACAGCCGTAAGTGTCCCAGATGAGCGATGCCAGCAGCCTTTCCTCCGAACAGGCACGTCGGCAGACGATCCTTGAAATGACCAATCCTTATGCCGTTGGAAAATCCCAGTAGTGTGTGATCCGGCAGGTTCGATTCATCTGGCTGCCGGAATGACTTCAGACGGTCTATAAAGTACTCCCAACGAGACAGGTAGATGCGGTCAACCTTCGCCAGCTCAGCAAGATTCCGGGGATCGTTTTCATGATGAGTAAGTTCATGAAAGCCCTTTGACACGCCGGACTCCACGCACGTACCGCCGGAGCTCTCCTGGCGAACGACGTAGCTGATCACTCGAGTGGAATCTGTTTCATATGCCAGCGCGATAAGGTCGTACATTACTTTAGCATATCTGTCGTAGACGAACTGCCCGGCGGGCATGTGAAGCTGGTAGCTTTCCGAAAAATCACTAAGGCCGTTTTTATCGACCGACGGTTTTGGCTTGACGTTCCACTCAGGGTCACGTTCCAGCTGCTTTGCGACTTCGCGGACACTGGTGAAATACTCATCCAGCTTCATGCCGTCCTGCGTGCTTATCGTTCGCTCCAGGCGTCCGGCGTCCTCCATCACGACATCCAGGACACTGCGATGCTGACTGAATCCGGGACTCTTCCGGCTGAACCTTGTGTCTCGCCGGAAATCGTGCAACTGATAAAGTGGCTTATCCTCCGGAGTCGGATCCCAGTCCACCATCTGAGTGTCGCCCGTTTCAGCTGACGTTTCGTATCCCGTTTCTTCAACGAAAAATCGAATCTGGCCGACGGTGCCCGGCGCATCCGACACGGTTTCCTGAGCAGATCCGGCCGGACCGAATATCATGAGCACCAATACGACAGATACAGCCCTGGTCAGACGTGCCATGGAAACGGCAGACGTCTCCGGACAGAGATCTTTCGGTAATGGCGACCATTTCATTTAACACTCAACGATTCAGTTCTCGATTGTCCAGGCACGAACCAATGGATCGGCCTGCAGTTCGGCTGCACATCGTCAGGCGATGATGTCATGCACCACACGTGTTTCAAACTGATGCGTCAGGCGCTCTCCTAGCCCGTTACGATTGAACACAAGTTCTTCGTGACGCAGGCCCAGCAGATGCAGAATCGTGGCATGCCAGTCCTGAATGCTCACTTGATTCTCAACAGACGCGTAACCAATCTCATCTGTGCTGCCGTAAACCATTCCCGGTTTCGCACCACCACCGGCCATCCAGGACGTAAAACCATATGGCCCGTGGTCGCGCCCGGCCTTCCTGAGATCCCCCTGAGACATAGGCAAACGGCCGAACTCTCCTCCCCACACGATCAGCGTGGAATCAAGCAGCCCTCGGTCCCTCAGGTCCTTCACAAGGGCCGCGACGGGCTGGTCGGTAATATCACAGATACTTTTCAGTGATGTTCGAATGTTGCTGTGATTGTCCCAGGCCTGACCTCGAGGAAACAACTGTACGAAGCGAACGCCGCGTTCAATCAGACGACGAGCGAGCAAACAGCGCTGCCCAAACTCGTCCGTGGGCTTGTTGCCGATCCCGTACATCTTCTGAGTCGCTTCTGTCTCATCCGTAGTCGAAAGCGCCTGAGTCGCTTCCAGCTGCATCCGCGCCGCCATTTCGTAGTTACTGAGTCGTGCGTCCAGTACTGGCTGGCCGGGGCGTGACTTTCTGTGAATGCGGTCGAGTCGGCTGATCAGGTCTCGTTTGGCAGCCGTGACAGCGGGCAATTCATCGAAATCGGGTTTCAGATTCAATACCGGTGAATCCCCTGCTCGCATGCGAGTACCCTGATGCACGGGCGGCAGGTAGCCGGACATCCAGTTACTGACACCATTGGTGGGCAGCCGCCCGTTCGGGTCAGCAAGAACGACGTACGACGGCAGGTTTTGATTCTCCGAACCGAGCGCATAAGAAATCCATGACCCAAACGTCGGATGTCCGGGAAATGTCTGCCCCGACACCAGCTTAAAAATGGCCGGTTCATGATTGGAATGCACATTGTACATCGACCGAACAATGCTCAGTTCGTCGACCTCGCGGGCAATATGCGGCAGCACTTCCGACACCCACGCTCCGGATCTTCCATGCTGTCTGAACTTCCAGGGACTCTGCATCAACTGTCCACGACGATCATTTTCAAAAACAGCGTTTTGAGTCAGTTCGCGGGGCGGTTCCTGGCCGTCATGTCTTCTTAACGCCGGCTTAGGATCGAAGAGATCAACCTGAGACGGCCCCCCCTGCATGCACAGATGAATGACCGCTTTCGCTCGCGGTACAAAATCAGTCTGCGCGCTGCCATGACTGGATTCCAGAGAACGCCCGTAAACATCATCGCTCAGTAAAGATGCCAACGCGGCACCGAAAACACCGTCGGTGGTACTGCGAAAGAAACTACGCCGCGCGGTGTGATGATCAGTCAACATAAAGCAAACTCGCGGAATTCAGCAGCCCGTGACAGAATTCTGCCAGGGCGATGGTTTGAGTATCGACATCCCCGACAGAATCAGGTTCTGACTGGGGGGTACCGGCTGCACTCAATTCCTGCTCGATACTGTGCAACGCATAAAGTGATGCCTGTCGTTCTTCGTCTGATGGCTGACGATTCAGTGCAATTTCGAAGGCCAAAGTTACCTGCCGCGGCCGATCGTCGCCTGCGGCATTCTGAACACGCCGCGCGAACGCGTGTGCCAGGTCGTAGACCATACGATTGTTCAACAGGTGCAGTGACTGGGTGACAACAGTAGAGGCAGTGCGATCGGTACAGTTGGGTGTCATCTGAGGCAGATCAAAAGTCTCAAAAATCGTCGGCATTTCCTTCCGCCGCTGACGAACATAAATGCTGCGCCGCCATTGTCCATCGACGGGCTTTGAAGTCACCAAACCGTCATTCCGTACCTCCACAGCATCCGGTTCGCCGAACGGCGTTTCGCTCAATCGCCCGGCAACCAGTAACATCGTATCTCTTACCTCTTCGGCACTCAGCCGACGCATAGGCATGCGTGACAACAGCCGGTTATCCGGATCCATGGAGCGATGGTCGTCAGTAATCGCTGAACTCTGCATCCACACCGCTGATGTCACGATCTGACGGTGCAGCCGCTTGATGCTCCAGCCGTGCTCGACGAAGTCCACAGCCAGCCAGTCCAACAGTTGCGGATGGGACGGAGGCGTTCCCTGGTTTCCAAAATTGTCGATGCTCTCCACAAGACCGAGGCCAAAATGCTGCTGCCAGATACGATTCACAATAACGCGCGCTGTCAGCGGATGATCTTCGCTGGTCAGCCAGCGTGCAAATGCCAGACGCCGCCCGGTCTTGGGTGTCGAATGCTGTAACGCCACCGGTTGAAACGGAGTGCGGCCATCCGTGAGCATGGATGGTACGCCCGGCCCCACCAGCGTACTCGGTTGAGTCTCGTCACCGCGGCGATACACAAACGTGGGCGATGGCCGACCACGGTCCCAGAGTGCCCGGATCTTCGGTGACTGCTGCAGTTTCGTGGTCAATTGCGTCTGTTCAGCTCTCAGCTGCTTTTTCTCGTCGCCCGACAGTCCTTTCTGTTTCAGTTCGGCTGTAATCTTATCGATCCGTTGCTGCGTCTGCTGCTGTTGTTGTTTGATTTCGATGCGTTCATCGGGACACAGTACTTCCAGTAACCTCTGCTTCGAATTCTTCCACTGATTGTTGAACGCATGCGGCGTCATCCAGTCGTATTCGTCGTACGCCCCTTTGAAGACCGCGACCAGCCGGTAGTAATCGCGCTGAGGAATCGGGTCGTATTTGTGCGAGTGACACCTTGCACAATTCATCGTCAGTCCCATCAGACTGCGTGACACAACGTCGATGGCATCGGTAATCACTTCCATCCGGTCCGAAAACCGATTGACCGGATCAGCTGCGGTACCGTCGGGTACCATTCTCAGAAAACCCGTTGCCGTAAGCTTACGGATAACGTCGTTGTTGACGGACGATTCATCCGCCCAGTCAACCAGCTCGTCACCCGCCAGTTGTTCAACTAGAAACTCGTTGTACGGCATGTCGTCCTGGAAAGCAGTAATGACCCAGTCACGATATTTCCAGGCGAAAGGCCGCACAGAATCGGCGTTACGTTTTCCTTCGGAATCTGAGTAGCCCGCGAGGTCCAGCCAGAACCGGCCCCATTTCTCACCGTAACGAGGCGATCTCAGCAGATGATCGATTAATTCCGACCAGGCGCCGCCCCCTTCACTTTCCGTGAACTCTTTTAGCAGAGTGTCGCTGGGCGGCAACCCTGTTAAAGCAAATGCAGCGCGTCGAGCCAGCGTTGTGCGGTCCGCTTCTACAGAGAGTGTCAACCCCGCATTATTCAACTTCGCCAGAACAAATGCGTCGATTTCCGTGCGAACTTCTTCAGACGTTACCGTCGGCGGAGGAGTCTTCACCGGAGTGACAAAAGACCAGAATTTTCGTTCGGCGTCCGTCACCAGTGCGTCCGGTTCCTCGGTGGCAACATCCTCGGCCAGCAACAGAGGTTTCGCGCCAGCCACGATCCATCGCGTCAGCCGATCCAACTCAGCTGACGTCATCGGCTCAATGCCTGACTCGCCAATGTCAGCCTTCGGTGGACACAGCTGCTTCAAGACTCGTGTCACCATAAGACTTTCGTCCGGCTTGCCTGCAACAAATACAGCCCCGTTTTCGCCACCTCGCAGCATTAACGAATGCTCACGCAGGTCAACACCACCGAACTGATACTCAGGCCCGTGACACATAACACACCGCCGCAGCATCAACGGGACGATATCAGCATAGGTCACTTCCGATGATTGTTCCGACTCATGCGCTACCAGGTCGGTGCCGGAATCTATCCATCGCCGGACCACTCCGATCTGTTCGGCAGTCAGCGGCGGTTCATCATCAGGCGGCATCGCACCAGAATTAATCACGTCGAACAGCAGACTTTTGTCCGGCGCACCGGCTACCGCCGCAGGCCCGGACTCACCACCTTGTTTGACGGCCGCAACATCCACAAGGCTCAGGTTCGCCTTCCGCGACCTGGCCCCATGACACTTGTCGCATCGAGCGGCAAGAATCGGGCGAACATCACGTTCGAATGTCAGTTCTGAAGCATCAGAGCTGATTTCACCAGCGAAGAAAATCACAACCACACAACAAGAGCGAATCACTGCGTGCAAGACGTGCAAGACGTGCAACGAATAGCGAGACCGAGTTGTGATGGTGCGGCACCACATTGGATCGAGACCTTCAGCCGGCGGGAAAAACTGCACGAGGGCTACTGGCGGGACCGTTCAGTGTACACGTTGACCGAACGAATTACAGGGGAATCGTGATGTCACGATTTCGAGCGGAGACGGCGAGAACCCGGTCAACCGGTCGGCAGCCCTCGAGCTGCATGCGAACAGGATTCCATCACCGCGCATGAAAAAAGCCGGGGCGGCAATTGCCAGTCCCGGCGTGATATAAATTCATGCTGCCAGAGACTTTAGTCGTCAGATACGTATGGCAGCAGACCGATAAAACGGGCTCGCAGGATCGCAGTGCGGACCGCTCGCTGATACAGAGCAGACGTGCCAGTCCGTCGGCGAGGCAGGATGCGACCTTCACGGTCAATAAGCGTCTTGAGGGTGCGCAGGTCCTTATAGTCCACATAAACCGGACGAGGGACGACCCCCCCGGCGGTAAATGGACACGTCATAGTCTTCTTTTTGAGACGTGCTCGGCGTTTTCTGAGCTTCTTGAGATCTGACTTCGAGATTGTGGCCATAAAACAAGTTCGCCTTTTCTAATTCAAGCGAATGTGTGGAACGGGCTAGATCCCCGTAAAACCTGCAATGCAAACAAGTTAAAGCAAGCCGCCCGATCGGACCAGTCGACAATATGACTGGCGGGGAATACAGAAGTTCCGCATTGTAATCGGACGAAACGGTTGAGCAACACAAACCTGAGTCACAGTTTTATACGCTGCGAAATTCTTAAGGTGACTGCGTTTCGGTGAATTCGGAAGGCCACAACAAGACTGGGGTCACGAGGCGGCGAATTTCCACCTGATTTCGTCCCCGCCCGCTAACGGCACCGAATGAGGTCCGACCACCACGAGATGACACAATGAGCTAATTCATTCCCTGTCCGGCGGAATGTCTGCAGTGCTGTGGAGGTCATCGACTGGGAAATGCGATCCGTCCTGCAGCTCGCCAGATCCTTTGCCGCAGACAACGACTGCTGGTCCGCCGCCGTCGCCAAACGCTGTTTTGACTGGCTCCGGGACAATATCCGGCACAGCTTCGACTGTCGAATGAATCCTGTCCCGTATCGAGGCTCAGAAACGTTGACTCACAGGACCGGATATTGCCAATCCAAGGGCCCATCTGCTGAGAGCGAATCAGATTCCAGCGGAACTTTCTCATCAGCGGCTCAGGCTGGATGGGACGGGCCCGTCATACTGCCTGCATGGAATGACCGCCGTGTTCCTTCCTGATGTCGAATGGTATCGCTGCGATCCTCGCGACAACCGTGACGGAGTTGACGCACAGGTTACTCCACCGTTTGAACGACTTGCATTTCCGACGTCATTGCAGCAGGAATGTGACCTGCCGGGAATTCATCTCAAACCATCGCCGAAATGAATGCTATGGCCTCGAAATCATGTGACAGGTAGCCTTCGCGGCAGTGCTTAGCACATATGGCGCAATGCCCCGACACTTTCAGCATTCACATTGCCGTGGAACGGTCCGGGAGCTTGTTTGCGAGGTGAGCCATACATTTCCCGTGACAGAACTCCTGTTGAAAAACAGTGTCGTCACTCAGGCTGATCGAAAACGGAACAGGAGAAACTCGAATGTTTTTGTTTCAGGACACTCCCAACACGCAGCAACAGCAGCAGCAGCAAGTCGAAGACGTGGCCGCCCGAGCCAGCAAAGATGTCAGTGAAGCACTTCAGGGATTGAAAGACGGCGACTTCCAGAAGGCCTGGCCGTTACTGGAAGGTTACGTGATGCCAGCGATTCAGGTGCTATTGCTGCTGATCGTTGCCTACATGGCCGCGAAGTTCATTTCACGGGTTGTCAGCACACCTGTACAAAAACGTGTGGACGAAACCCTCGGCCGGTTCATCGGCAAGGTTGTCTACTATGCCATCATGATCAGCGTGCTGATTGCAGTCCTGGGAAAATTCGGATTCCAGGTCACGAGCTTCGCCGCAGTTCTGGCGTCTGCCGGATTCGCCATCGGCATGGCGTTTCAGGGAACACTCGGGAACTTTGCGGCGGGTATCATGTTGCTGGTCTTCCGACCGTTCAAGGTGGGTGACTTCATTAACGCCGCCGGCGTCACGGCAAAAGTGAACGAAATCGATCTGTTTACGACCACACTGGACACCCCTGACAATCGGCGGATCATTGTGCCCAACACGGCAATCGCAGCCGGGACAATTGAAAACATCTCACATCACACAGAACGTCGTGTGGAAGTCAAGGTCGGCTGTGATTACGCCGCCGACCTGAAAAGAACCCGCGAAGTGCTCACCGCCGCAGCAGAAGCCCTTAAGGAAAAATCCATCGAAGGCGATGGCCGCGGTTTTCAAATTGTTCTGGGCGACCTGGGTGATTCTGCCGTCAACTGGTCAGTACGTGTCTGGACAACATCAGATAATTTCTGGGGCGTCAAGGAAGAACTGACGGAGTCCGTTAAGAACCATCTGGACGAAGCGGAAATCGGGATTCCATACCCGCAAGTCAGAGTGCACGTCAACAACGCGGCATAGGTCCCATTCGTCAAATAGTTGTCAGCGGCCGATCATCACAGACTGCTGCCCCGATAAAATGCAGTGCTAGTGCTTTCTGCTGCGCAGAGACTATTTCACGACCGAACGTACTTCCGAACGGAGCAACGTTGTGGTTACGAGGTGACATCCGAACGGGGACTTCCTGTTCCATTCAGTTGTTGTGGGTTGTTTTTCTTCGGCAGCCACAGCATCAGAATGCAGCCGGAAACAAACAGGCCGATACTCATTAACTGGGAAAACGTAAGGCTCGTTCCCATTCGACCTGGTTCGTCGTCACGAATGATTTCCAGGGAAAACCGGTTGATGGGGTACAGAATCCAGCCAAGTGACAATACGGCGCCTTCGAACGGCCGACGTTTAAAGAACCACATCAGAAACCCGGCCAGCAGAAACGCCAGCATCGAACTGTAGATCTGAGTCGGATGCAGCGCAATGGTGGCCGACATGTCCGGCGTCAGAAACTCCGGTCCGCGATGTGAAAGAACGTTGTATGTCATGCTGTCCGGCGGAAACTGAACGGCCCACGGCAACGTGCACGCTCCGCCGAAACAGCAGCCATACAGGAAACAGCCGATGCGTCCGAATCCCAGCCCCAGAAACAAAGACGGCATAATGACGTCGCCTAACTGCAGCGGACGAATTTCGTGACGACGGCAGAACAGCAGCAAACCGACAACACCTCCAATGATTCCGCCGTAGAAAACGATGCCGCCGTCCCACAATGCAATGGTCGCCTTCAGAATCTCCGGGCCGCTTCTTCCAGCGAACACTCGGTCCCCGTTCTGCAGCAGGTATACAATTCGAGCACCAATGATGCCGGGGATCATCAGCCACATGATCAGGTCCCAGATCACGTCCGGGCTCAGCCCCACGGTTTTCGCACGTCGGCCGGCCAGCAGCGTTGCCGTCGAGAATCCGACAAACAACATGAAGCCATAGCCGAAGACCGGGATTCCTGTCTGTACGATCGGCAGCCCGGTAACAGGAATCAGGACAATCGCCGCTGGAATCGCTGCCCAGAAGAACAACGAGGAACAGACCTGTTTCACATCACGCGTGATCCACCACATTACGCCAAGACTCATGACCGCGATCATCAACCACGCAGCAATCATCCACCCGTATCCGACCAGTAATTCGTTACCGACAGACTCCAGATACCAGAGCTGTTCAAAGACAATTCGAAGAAGAACTTTTCGCATGATGTTTTGTCGCGAGATAACAGATCGAACCGCGAGCCGCCCCAAATCGACGAACTGCGGAGGCGATCTTATCGCTCTGGCATCGCAACGACGTCGGCGTGTCGGTTGGGATTGTACTGCCTACCAGTTTAGCGAATAGAGGCGATTCAGCGAAATCGCAGTATCTGATTGTCAATCAGCCGCGTTTTTCCAATGCGGACGGCAATCAGGGCTACAGCCCGCTTGGGCCGATCGACCAGCGGATCCAGCGTGTCGCAGTCAACGACGACGGCATAGTCAGGATCAATGCCCTCAACACCTGAAATCAGCTGCTGCATCCGACGAGCAATTGAGTCCGGAGACTCGGAGCCTGATTGGGCGAGATCCTGCGCCAGCGACAGAGCGCGAGACAGACTCAACGATTTTTCCCGCTCTGCAGGCGACAGGTACCGATTGCGGCTGCTCAGTGCCAGTCCATCGTCTTCGCGAACGATGGGACACGTGACGATCTCGACCCCCCAATCAAGGTCGCTCGCCATGCGTCGAATAATCAACTGCTGCTGATAGTCCTTCTGTCCAAAATACGCCCGATCCGGCACTGTAATGTTGAACAGTTTCGCAACCACCGTGGTCACACCATCAAAATGACCGGGGCGATGACGGCCTTCCAGTTTCCGAGTCAGTCCAGTCAGACTGACAATCGATTCAGCGCCCGGTGCATACATCCGCGATGTTTCCGGAGTGAAGACGAGGTCGACTCCCGCCGCCTCACACCTTTGCAGATCCTGCTCAAGGGTTCTCGGATAACGTTCGAAGTCCTCATGCGGCCCGAACTGCATGGGATTTACGAAGATCGTGGCAATGACAAAGTCACATTCGCTCCGCGCGGCGTCCAACAGGCTGACATGCCCCACGTGCAGCGCGCCCATCGTGGGCACGAGGCCTGTACGTCGACCACCGCATCTGTGGCTCTGGACCGCGCTGCGGACTGCCGACGGTAAGGCTTCAACCTGCATCGCGCCCAACTAAAAAGCGTACTTCGTATTGTCCCGGTCGAAGTCAGCATCGGTCAGCCGTACGTTCGTCCTGATATCGCTGAATGTATAGTCTTCAACAAGTGGCGGTTTGGCACCAGTCACCCTGGGGAATGCGTATTGCTGTACGCGAACCGGCAGGCCGGTTGCATCGTCAACCCACAGACGTGTTTTCTGGAATTTAAAATTACGTCGAGGGGTGGGGTGAGAACATTCAACGACACGACACGTCATTTTTCCCAGCTGGGCATCTTTGTAATATTTAACATCGCTCTCATCGAACTTCGCTTCCTGCTGCCATTGCCTGATGACGGTCTCAACAAGATTGCCAATGCCCGCCATGGTGATGGGGTAGCGATTTTCGCTCATTGCCGTGGAATCCGTGGGCGCCAGTTCCATCGTACCTACGACACTTAGCAACCCGGCCTCGTGTGCGAGCAGATTGCCACGATTCTGGCCTTCCACATACAGGACCTCACGACCTTCGTGCGGGTTCTCGAAGTAAAGGTAAACACTAAACGGCTTGTGCCGAATCTTGATCTTGATCTTCTGCTTGACCAGAATGCTCCCCACGACCTCCTGCTTAAAAAAAGAAGCTTCGTAGCTGGGAATTGCCTCAATCTTCTTAAGACACGACTTTGCGTAAAGGATGGCCGGTTGAAGCGGATGCTCTGTCTTCCCGACTTCATCCGCCTGAACAGCAACTGCCAGCAACAGATTCATCGTAACGAAGAAGGTGATGCACTTAGCACAATTCATGATGGTTCTCCGGCAGGCCGCTTCTAAAGTGTCGCAGTTCAAGACAGTTTGCGGCAGTTAAACCACACAGGAATTGCACAGCAGTTGTCTGCGATTGTCATGCATTTCCGGTTTTGTCGCGAGATAACTGCCGCCCTAAAGTCGTGTTTCGCAGAATTTTCAGCTCAGTACCGGCAACAAGGGAAGTGTGCAGTAAAACTGAGATTGTGGTCAAAATGACTTATTCCTAGACTTCGGCAGAATCTGCTTCTTTGGAGAAGGATCTCCCGGAATTGATGTGGAAGTCGGAATGGAATCTTCGCGCGGCGGACCGCTCACAACATTTATCATGATGCTGCCACTAATCGTGGTACCGGCTATGGCAATGTTTAGGCCGTCGGGTCCGGAAGGCAACCTTCTAAGCTCACTGCTGTCGGCCGGTTCCGGCGATTCCTCAGACTCAGAATCGCCAGACAATGAGGCTGACCTTGATGGTTTCTCGGAAAGTGACTTTGAGGCTGAATTCGCCGAGATATTGGATTCGGAAGACAACGTCGGTGATGATGAAGGCGCCAGTTTTTCGCAGGAGCCGTCGTTTCCATCTGAGTCTGAAATGACCCGTATACCACCAGTCGCAACACCGCAGGTGTTCACCCAGCCGCCCCCAATAACCGATTTATCCACAAACGCTGAACTGGATGCGTTGACCGCTCAGCTTCAAACACTGGGGGCCAAGCGCACCTTATGGTTTTCTCCCGGCAATACATCGACATATGGCTTCGTTGCATTCTTTCCCGCTGGGCAGGGAATCGTTCGCTACAGATTTGAGTCGATTGCCGCTTCGAAGGCTGCAGCCGTGCGGGACGTGATACGCCAAGCTAACGAATGGAAGTCATCACAGAGTCCGTAGCCAGCAGGGGAACACCCCTGTGCAGAGAAGCGGTTGGTCGCGTGCATGGCGGTCACCCCGGTGTTCTTCTACGTAAACCTTTCGCTGGCCACTGTAAAGTGCTATCTGTCGTCCGGAAGTTCATTCGTCGCTGGCCTTATGACCAACTTCATCAGTACACAAACAGTCCGTTTCTCCGGCCCATCGGTCTCATGGGATCAACTGCGACATGCTCACAAGGACCGTTCCGGTCAGCAGCGTCACACCGTTCAGTTTCTCTCAGGACCGCTGTTCTCCCTGAAGGAGAGGATCGACGATTCGGTCATGCTGACGGACGGTCGGCTGATTCGCTCCAGCCGACTGGCACGACTGGAAGCAGTTCTACTGATTTCGAATGCAGCAGTAACGGCCCGTAAACTGGTCCAGCAGGCCGGACTCGTGGACGCACAGGAAGTGAATCAGCTGGTCGATCTGTTGAACCAAAGCTATGACCTCACTGATTCTGCATTTCGAGTTGAACGAACAGCAATGGGTTTCCTGTTGATGACCCGCCCTGCTCTGGTCAGCTGGCTGGATCGACTTCATCAAAGACAGTCACAAATGCAGCTGTCGCAACCGATGATGGACACCCTGACGATCATCGCGTATCAGCAGCCGGTGACACGAGCACGAGTGGAATCGATTCGAGGTGTGCAGTCATCAGAAATGATCCGTCAACTGATTGACCGCGGACTGGTACAGGTCGGTGGTGAAGAAGACTCCCTGGGCAGGCCGTTTCTGTACATCACGTCGCGACAATTCCTCGATATGTTCGGCCTTGGTCAAGTCTCAGACCTGCCGGACTACGAGACAATCGGTCGCCAACAGGAACAGGAGTCTGAGTCTGCAGAGGCAAAACCTGCCAGTACGGAACCTGACAGGGATGTGACCACACCGGTTCCGGAAACGCAGCGAAACGCGGGTTAAGATCCGGGGCACCGACGTAAGCGCAAACACCGTTCACAACTTTGCACCACATCCAGCGTTCTCACGCTCGCCATTTCCGTCCGCGGAATGACGTTTCGCCCTCCCGATGTCATCACCCAAAGCGCGTGAAACGTATCGAACCTCAGACTTGAGCGGTTTTCTTCGACAGCCCGGCAAGAGGCCGGATCAGTTCCAGCAATTCGTTGTTGATGTCGCTAACAGAACGCAATTCGTCGTCGGAGTTAAGACTTTCCACAATATGCCAGTCATCGCGTTGCTCCGCAATGCTCAGATAGCAGCGACGAACACGTTCCAGATAGGGCAAATTAGACTCCTGAATGTCAGCTTCGTCGTCGGTATAGTCACGTTCATCTTTACGACTGACCAGTTCCCGACTCCACCTGGAACTGATGTCGATAAGAATGTTCAGATCGGGCCGTGGCAGCCCGAATACAACGTGCTCGATGTGATCAATCCATGAAACCAGCTCTGACCGTTCCTGCCCATCCAGCTTGGCAGACTGGTGAGCCAGATTGGAACCAGTGAACCGGTCAAGGATGACGACGTCGTGATCCTGAATGGCCTGCTGCAGAACAGATTGGGATTCGAAACGGTCTCCAGCGTACAACACAGACGCCAACTGTGGGTGAACCTGCTCCAGCGAACCAAAACGGCCGTTCAGGAAATCCCCGATCGCGTCGCCAAAGGTGGTTTCCGAGTATCTGGGAAACTGCAGAACCGTGGCTCTGACGCCGACAGCAACCAGTCGTTCTGCAAGCTGCTTCGACTGTGTGCCCTTGCCCGAACCATCAATACCTTCAATGGCGATAAGTGAAGTCATACGACGATCTGTTCGTGTCTAAAGTCTATGGACCATAAATACGGTCACCACAAATCTACCGTTTTCCGAAATGCAGTCTGCTTTCGCCGGTGCCCAAACCCATTGGGCTCGCAACCCACTCAGTCGAGTGAATTAAACTCGACTGACGTGCCTGTCAGGAGACCTCCAACCGAGCAGGCGTTGTGAGGCTTGCAACGTGCTCAGGCACCATAACACGAGACGCCTGAACACGCTCGCGACTCGCGTCCTCCGCGACGCAAGAGACAAAAGTACCAAAATCGGCAGCTGTCCCGCGTACTTCCGTCGGAATGTACCACTGATCCGTTCCTTTCACCCAGCCTGACCGATCCTCACAAGTTCTTTCGGCCAGTACAATCTGTTCAGCACCGGACTTTACACGACTACGATAGAAATCCAGAGCAAGATCACGCTCCAGCACACTCAGAGCCCGAACGCGGGCCTTGATAATGCGGCTGGGGACCTGGCCGCTGAAATTCGCCGCTGGTGTGCCGTCGCGGCGACTGTACGGGAAGACATGGATCTTCATAAAACGTGCACGCCGGCAGGTTTCCAGAGTTTCCTCAAACTCGGCGTCCGTCTCACCGGGAAAACCAACGATAACATCTGTCGTGAATGCCGGATCGTGCCCCAGCCGTTCACGAATCTGTTCCAGCTGATCGAGAAAACGGCCCACGCGGTATCGCCGTCCCATGCGCTGCAAAACTGTATCCGCCCCGCTCTGCAGTGCCGGGTGGAACTGAGGGCAAAGATGTTCGCAGTCTCCGGCCGCCTTGATGAAGTCGTCATTCACCTCCACTGTTTCAATACTCGACAAACGCATGCGCCAGTCGCCCGGTATCCGGTCCAGTCGCCGAAACAGATCCCACAACCGCTCCGGCCTGTCTCCAGGTGTCAGATTATTGGTGTCGATGCCGAAATGGCCAACATGAACTCCACTAATCACGATTTCCCGATAACCATTGTCCACCAGCCGGCGAACTTCTTCTTCGATGTCCACCGGGCGACGGCTGCGCAAGCCCGGACGAACGCTCGGAATGATGCAGTACGAACACTTCAGAATACAACCGTCCTGAATCTTGACGAACGCTCGATGATGCCCTTCGAATTCGCTGATGCCTGCGGGCATGTCGACAACGCCAAACCGCCCCAGAACATCAGACAGCTCACGCTTATCAGTCACAACCTCAATAACGTTGGGCAGTTCACTGACCGTCTGGGGGTCACGAGTCGCGTAGCATCCCATGACAATCGTTTTAGTACCTGGGTTGTTTCGAGCCAGCTGCCGAATCGCCTGTCGGGATTTGCTGTCACCGTTATTAGTCACGGTGCAGGTGTTAACCACGCACAGGTCGGCCGATTCCTTATCGGCCGCTTCGCGAAATCCGTTCTCGCGCAGGGCTTCCCGCACCAGCTGAGTTTCGTACTGGTTAACTTTGCAGCCGAGAGTAATCAGTCGGCAGGTTCGTTGCGGGACAGGCACAGTGCGTACTTTTCAGACAGACGAGGTTTACCAGCGGCAAATACTGATGTTCCGCGACCGACTCTGCAATTCTGGTTTCCGTGAGATACGGAATTTCCGCCACATTCGGTGAATCGACACGAAAACAATCCCAATTGCGCGGATCTTGATGACGCATAGCAGGAACGGACGCGCCGACTGAAGATCTTTGGCAGCCATCCGCCCGAATTGTCCCGGCGATCGCGATCCCCCAGGGTCATGCATACAGAATGTAAGCAATAACTTGTCGTACTCGTTGCAGGCGATACAGTTTGTCCTGAAATCGCCGTCACCAGGCTCCTGGCCGACAACCGGATTGACCTGTGTTCCGATCGGGCTCATTCGCTCATTCATTAGAACTCCAGATACTTTCAATGTCGTCTTCCACGGTGTCATATCAATTCACAGGCGCTCACAACGGAAAATGCAGCCGGCAATCCCTGACGAAGTCTGCCCGAGGAGAAACAGATGTCCAGGACCAATCCAGATGATGCCCAGCCCTGGCGAACGACCTGGAAACGCTCACCACCTGGGTATGCGATCATCATCATCGTTCTGACAGCGTCGATATTCTTTGCATACTGGTGGACGACGGAACTACCCGCAGTTGTGCGAATCGCAGGCGGTCCTGCGAATGGTCGATATGCCGCTCTGGCCAATGGTTTGGCTCAGGAACTTCGCACACGACTGGCCGTGGAGGTCGTCGTGACGGAAACCGCAGGATCTCTGGAAAACCTAAACCAACTGGAAACGAATCAGGTGCACTTCGGTCTTTACCAACCCGAAACCCGGGAAATCCTTGCCGAACCGAACATCTTCCGTGGAGAAGAAGAACCAGCGGCGTTTGTCAGCAATCTGTACCCCGAATTTCTGTTGCCGGTCGCGGCAAATGATTCGTCCGCAGCACTCAATCGGATCGATAAGCGGATTTGGTGTTGTAACGATCACCTGTCGGGCGACTTTGCGATGACGCAACTTCTGTTGCGTCACATCAGCGATGACAGAACAATTAACGTGGAACATGTCCCCTATGCTGACCTGCCAGAACAAATTGCTGACGGCAATGTTGATATCGGAATTATCTGTTGCGGGCTGCGTGCCCCTGTCGTGAAGGAATTGCTGACGGCTTCCCGGGCGAGACTTGTCGACGTGCCGTTTGTGGATGCACTGGCTCGTCGCAACTCATCGTTATCGCGCGACGTTGTTCCTGCCGGATATTTCCAGATCGCTCCGGCGATCCCGCCAGAAGATTTTCACACCGTCTCTCTCGACGCTCAGCTTCTGGCTGGCAACGGAACCCCTGTGGGTCTGGTGGAAGAAGTCACGCGAATCGTTACCGACGCTCGTTTTCAACGTCGACACGGTTTGAACAGACTGATTGAAGGCGGCGCCACCTATGCGACTCAGCGACCTGAATTTGAACTGCATGCAGGTGCCTCGCATATATTCTACCCCGATCTGAAACCGTTCATTAACCCTGATTTCGTCGAAGGAACGGAAGGTATTCGGTCCTTCGTAGTTTCGCTGCTGGCTGCTGTATGGCTATTGCACCGCTGGTGGACAAAGCGTCTGATCCGCAGTCAGGAACATCGCCTGGACCGCTACATTCGACAACTGCTGGAACTCGAACGCCAGCAAATGGAAGTCGATGGCGAAGGCAACACCGAAGAATCACAGCGATTGCAGACAATGCTGGATAACGTCACCGTTCTGCGGCAGGAAGCCCTGTCCGAATTCACGTCGCATGAACTTAATGAAGACCGTGCTGTGGACTGCTTTCTCGAGATGTGTCACGCACTAAGCGACAAGATCAATGCAAAACTGACGCGTCATTCGCTGAATGCCCTGCGGCAGGGTCTGTAACCATCTGCGGGGCCGCTGGAAGGAGAATCCGTCGTTTTCCTGAGGCGGCGACTGGCCAGGACAAGTCGGTATTTTCGACGGGGCACGATTCTTATACATTTCGGCAGCAATTCTGACGATCACAGTCTGAATATCGGCCAGAAGACACGTTCTTCTCGCGTCGTTCGAAGGATCGAAACAATGCGTGCTTCCGCCTTGTTGCTGTGCGAGCTGATTGTCTGTGGATGCGGCAACTTTGATTCATCATCAAGCCCCGCGACGAACGACGCTTCTCAGCCTGTGACTTCAACGACGGTCACGGTTTCACTTCCCAGTCCTGTTGATCAGGGATTGCCGGACGACATGTCTGTCGCTGCCAGTGTTTCGGGCAAACAAACGTCTCGGAGACACGACGATTCCGACCATGTAACGCAACTGCTGGACGATATCCAGCGACTGCGGATTGCAACAACGCCGGCGAAACTTGAGCAGGCCAAGTCAGACCGCAGGGAACGCAACACCAGGATTGTCCAGATGGCATCCCAGGTAATTCAGTTAACTGTGGAGCATGAGTCAAAACAGGCTCACTTCAATCAGGCCGTCAGACATCTGCTGGAAGCCAGGTTTCAATTGGCATTGAGCGATGTTAAACAGGACGTTGACCGGTTGTATGCTGACGTGCAGGCACTCAACCAACAACATCCCGAATCCGATGCTGCCGCCGAGGGCGTCTACTACCTTGCTAAGTTCGCCCACACCAAAGCACGTATGGTCGGCCACTCCCGCACAATATGGTTCGAGAATTTTGCGAGGTGGGCACGTGAATTTGCTGATCGCTTCCCCGGTCAGGAACAGCGAGCGGTCTCGCTGCTTTTTGGCGCAGGACGAAGTTGTGAAATGCACGCTGCTGTGTGTGATGACCAGACAGCTGCCATGCGACTCATGGCGGAAGCGGAATTGTGCTACCGGACTCTGGCCAGTCAGTTTGGTGAAACTTCGCAGGGCCATGAAGCCGCTGCCGTCCTAAGACGGCTGTCTCTGCCCGGCAGAAAACTGTCCCAGTTCTCCGGACCCACGTTAGACGGCAATTACGTCGACTCTGAAACTTTCCGGGGCCAGGTGACCATCATTTATTTCTGGGACAGCAGAAATATGGAATTTCAGCAGAACATGCTTCCACTGCTGCTGCAGGCGAAGGAGGTATCTTCGACTCGACTGCGGTTCGTTGGCGTCAACCTGGATGAAGACGAGTCTCTCGCCAGAGCATTTCAGAACAGCGAAGAGCTTCCGGGCGAACAGGTCTTCTTCGCGGATGAAAATCTGCGTTCGTGGAACAGCCCGCTAATTCGATTCTGGGGACTGTCCCGATGTCCCAGCGTCTGGCTGGTTGACCGTGAAGGGACCGTCAGCGCGGTTGACGTTGGTGCATCTCAATTAGTGTCAGAAATGCGGAAACTGTTTGAGTGACGACACAAGTGGACCGTGTGTTCCGGCAGTGACTACCGTGCCGCAGGTGCACAAGGAATACGCAGAAGTTTTCCGGGAACGACAACGCGCCTCATCCCCCCCTGCGAGCCGTGTCTGTACGTTCAGTTCCAACCCGAAAACACTGAAGATGTTTCCACGACAGGCCTCCTGATAGACTCGAGTGCAGTCCTGCGGGGCATCCCCGCAGGCAAAAATCACCATCACCTGGAAAATTGTTCACGGCATGTGGCGGGGTTGACGGCCCATTATCGATAGAAGATTGGAAAGTATGGGGCAGCAGCACCTGATCGCCACCACCCCACGACGTAAACCATTCTCTGAATTAGTGTTAGTTCATAATTAAGCCAGCGGTTCTGTGCAGGATTGGACGAAAACATGCTGCTCGATTCCTCGACAAGCAAATGTGCGAAAGCCGGCAATGTTTCTTCAGTGCCACCATCAGACTCGCAAAAACGATCTGGAAGAATTGGGTCATATGGGAAACAGGCCGCGTTGACAAAAAGACAACAGGAAATCTATGAGTTTTTGAAGGATAGAATTCATAATCGTGGATACGGCCCCACGGTGCGAGAGATCGGCATACACTTCAAGATTCGCTCTCCCAACGGAGTGATGTGTCACCTGAAAGCCCTCGAAAAGAAAGGAATCATTCACCGTGAGTCCAATATGTCTCGCGCGATCGGCCTGACGGAGGGTCCACCAGAAGAGACAATGAGTCTGCCGCTCATCGGTACGGCAGTCGATGGAGAACGACTTCAAACCGCAGTATCGTCGGCTGAGAAAGTTGACTTCAGGAACATTTTCCTGGGCGAACACAAGGCGTGTTTAAACGTTCATAGCTCTACGTTTGCTGAATTGGGAATCTGCGACGGTGACAGTGTTGTCGTGGACCGAGGCATGCAGGGAGAACCAGGCTCTCTTATCGCCGCGCTCGATCACCAGCACCAATTGACATTCTGTCGCATCCCGAAAAATGGAAGGCGGCCAATGCCGGCAGTTCCAGGAACGAGTACCGTTCCCACCCGTCAGATTCTGGGTGTTGTCGCCGGTGTGATTCGCAACTGCATTCCGCTGCCACCCGCTAAGGACGACATCAGGGAATAAGCGATTTCTGACGCAACGGGGCGTGGCGGAACGCCGTGCGTGTTCGCCGCTGACTGCTGCCCTTCAAGCAATCGAGACGCCATTTGGCCAACGCGATTGGCCAACGCGATTGGCCAATCGCGTTGGCCAATACAATTTGCTCCCTGAACTACCCCGCCTGACGTCTTGTTTCCAGCTGACTTAGACGGTTGTACAGTGTCTTCAGCGCAATGCCCAGTTCCCTGGCCGCCGCCGGTTTGTCGCCGTTGTGTCGATTCAACACGTGCAGAATCATCTGATCTTCCATTTCGCGCAGAGTTCGCGGTTGATCATCAAACACGGCAGACGCCAATTGCTGGCCGGTCGCCTGGCCGCCGCGCGACAGACTTTCAGGCAGATCGTCCGGTGTAATCTTATGGCCATCCGAAAGAATCACGGAATGTTCCATGACGTTTGCCAGTTCACGCACGTTTCCTGTCCATGTGTGAGCCTGTAGCGCTTCCATCGTTTCGGGAGACAGAAATCCGGCGGGCAACGATTCCCGTTTGAGATGCCGGGCAGCCAGATGTCGCGCCAAAACCGGAATGTCTTCGCGCCGTTCGCGCAAAGGCGGCAGATGTATTTCAAATGTATTCACGCGAAAAACCAGATCTTCGCGAAATGTGCCGGCCTCAACCATCTCCTGCAAATCACTGTTCGTAGCGCACACGATACGAACGTCGACCTTGAATGGTTCGTTTTCCCCAACACGGCGTACTTCGCCGGATTCCAGAAAACGCAGCAGCTTGACCTGCATCGACTTGTTCAGTTCGCCAAGTTCGTCAAGGAACAGCGTTCCACCATTAGCGACTTCGAATAAACCTGTTCGCGCCGTGTCAGCTCCCGTAAAGGCACCCTTTCGATGGCCAAAAAACTCACTTTCGACAAGGTTCTCCGGAATTGCACCGCAATTGACGGCAACAAACGGTGCATCCGCGCGTTCGCTTTGCTCGTGAACACGGCGTGCCACCATCTCTTTACCTGTTCCGGTTTCCCCCAGAATCAGCACGGCCGAATTCGTTGGCGCAATCTTGTCAACAAGCTTCTTGACCCGCCGCATTCCGGCCGACTCACCGATCAGGTCAGAATGCCCTTCGACCTGCAGCAGGCGACTTTCCAGTGCCAGATTCTTGTTCAGCAAAGCTTTCTTGTCGCCAATCCGCTGCAGCACAGCAGAGATTTCAAATAACGAAACCGGCTTCGGCAGAAAGTCGTATGCTCCCATCCGCACCGCACGAATCGCATCGTCCATGCTCCCGTGACCAGTGCTGATCACGTACTCGGTGTCCGGGGAGTGTTCACGCAGATGATCGATCACATCCCAGCCACTACCACCAGGCATCCGCAGATCCACGATCGCCGCATCAAAAGTATTCTTACTGACTGTGTCCATCGCTTCACCAGGCGATCGGCACACTGTCGCAGCATGCCCCATCCGTGGAAGCTCAGATTCCAGCAGTTCGGAGATCGATTCGTCATCGTCCACGAACAGAACTCGCAACTTATGTTTTCCAGATCCAGCCACTGCCAACTCCATGGCAAAATGCTCCGAATTCCTTTCGAAGCGTCGTTAATCGTGTCATTCAACATAATGATCGACGAATACCGTCGGAACGATATCCGTGCTGGTCAAGCCAGCGACCATCAAACTCCTTTAGTATCAAATTGCCGCAATCGCAGCAACGTAAGATACAGCGACCCCACACCCCACTACCCCCATTCACCCCAAATACCACATTTAAACGTAAATCGAGGATGCCACGGAGCTGAGCGGCCTGGCAGCAGAAAGATGAAAAGCAGCTTTCTCACAGTGCAACACTACTGTTCATGTGCGGCCTGCATTTCCGAACGTCACCGGTACCACCAACCGTTGTGTTGTCTTCGCGGTGTCATTTGGTACTTGCTTGATGGCGGACTTCAACAGAATGCCTCAACGGCAGAATCCGAGAACTCTTTTGTTGTATCTCAGTTAGGTGTTGCAGCAGCACGCGTCGCACTTCATCGATGGTTTCCCGCCGGCGATGAACCTCACTGTGGCCGGCCCTCACGCGGATTTCGGAATCAGCGTCGTCACGATGAGCACTCGTGAGTTTCACGACACCGTCAGACCATTCCGCCATCGTCCTGCCCCGGCTCACGCCAACAACATTGTGGTGAACAACCTCGTCCGGGATCGTCGTTTGGCTGACGAGTCGCACTACGGCGGAATTCCGGTCAAGGGAATCCACGCTTGTTCGCGGAGTAAATATACGATCCCAGATGCTCTGATTGTTCTGGCGAAAAATCAATTCGCTGAGAGCCGAGGTACGGCTGGGGAGAAAGACGAGGGAGCCACTTAACCAGCGTGTGAAGACATTAGCGTAACCGCTGCCGCCAAAAGGGCTTGCAATGGTCACAATCCGGTCAACGGATCGATCAGCTTCAAAAAAGAAAACACGCTGAATGGATTCGTGAGCTTTCCGATCAGCCTTAATCTCAGCGACGGGCAGTTTGCTCATTGAGTTCCATAACTTGTCATCACTGTCGATCGTTAACAGATATGACATCAATCCGCCCATGCTATGCCCGACGACGACCATCTGATCCAGTTTCTCATTGAGTCCATGAGGGTCGCAGCGCTGTCGCAATTCCTTAAGTCGGTCTCGCAAACTGGCTGTGGCGAAGGTGAGCGGCTGACCGGTGGGATACATGTAGAACCAGAACTGATATTTTTCTCGAATGGCCGGATCGCTTTGTAGATCATTGAACATCTCCATCCATGTAATCGGACTGGACCAGATGCCGTGAACCATCAACACGGGAATGCGATCCGGATCATAGGGCTGCACCATGTACAGACCTTCCAGTGTCTCAGCCTGGTCAGGACGCAAAAAGGCGAAGGTATCCAGCAGCGACAGTTTGGGATTGGTCAGAAACCAGGCCAGCGGTGTGCTGAGATCTGTTTCCAAAGGAACCAGAGTGTCATTGACAACAACACCATCGGAATCTCGCGGGTCAAACACCTGCAGATGAATTCGGTCCTGGCTTTCGTCGCCGTTCCGAGGAAATCTCGCCACAACAGTGGCTGGAAAACTCAGTCGCTCCGCATAGTAATCTTCCAGATCACTGCCATCCTGCCGTTGTCGATGAATGACAATGGGCACACCAACACCGCGTGAATCATGTCGATTACGCAGGTTCTTCAATTCGTAATCGGCAACGAAATAGAATGCGCCCAACTGAGTTTCGCTCAGCCAGTGAGTGGGATGGGGAATCTCAACATCTAACTGACGGCCTGTCATGGGCATCCGAATGGTTCGTCCCAGGCGATACCTGCCGCTGTACTTCACCAGCCGCAGCAGCTCCTGAAGACTGGTGTTGTAGATATCGGTCGTCTCCCGGTGTATTGCGGCATTGGGGTCGAGCAGTCGCCCGTCTGCATCCGGCTCGGTCAGATACCGCCAACTGAACTCTGCAGCATCAAGGCAAAGCTCCATCGCCAGTTCGCGGTCTTTTTTCCTGGAGCTCTGCGCCGCCAGATAGCTGACTTCAGAATAGGCGTGCAAAGCCTCGCGGTGACAATTTCCGCCGATCTGATTCCGGCAATGCTGTAGCATCCGGACAAAGTCATCACCGTGAAAATAAGACGACGACGTCAGGAATGCGTTCGTCCGATCGGACGGTCCGCGGTCTCCGAATGCTGTCTTGTTCAATCGCTGTGTAATCGGATTGATCGGCCGTTCCCTCAATTCCACAAATTCAACCGTTGTACAGCCGCTGAACAGCGCAGTAGTCACTGTGCAAACAATCAGCGAGCGCAAGAAGCGTTTATGGGGAGGGGAATGCAGCACAGATACACAAAGGCAGGAATTTCAAGTCAGCCGCCTGCGACAACGAGTTGGCCATTGACGCGATGGTGATTGACGCCGCAGCCAGAGATGGGATACGGTCCGAGCGACCTCATACCGGTCAAACCGCGTGCCGTAGCCTCTTTCGGAAGCTCATTTCGGTCAATGCCAACCTGCGGCGGGGCCGTCTGTACGCCGGTTCGAGTTGCCGAACTGCAAATGCCGAACGTTGTACGAGTCGTCCGTAATGTGTTCAGGACGTGGTGAAACGCTCAAACGACAAACTCGTCTGAGCGGTTGCGAAGAAGCCTCGCGACTGATCTGGGACGGACACAACGACAAAACCGGCGGCCGCAATGGAAACCTGGCTCTCAACGCAACACAGGGAAACTAGGCAAACGGCAGACGACAAAGCAACGTAGGACAGACCAGGCGGAACACGACTTCGCATCGAATGCACGGGACCAACCAGCAAGCGTGAACAGAACGTTCGGAAAAAATCAAATTCTGCCTACGATGCTCGGATTTCTGGCAGCGTCCTGGGCATGGTCATGGACTCTTGCTGAGTTGCTCAGCGATTCGCAGATGGCACGACAGGTCTGGCCGTCCGACATCAACGCTCACGTTGTCAATTGCCTGGGTGGCCACATCTCACGAGATGCACTGGGGCGTTCCGTGGCAATGCTCGGAGTACTGAACGTGTGGCTGCGGTTGCTGGCAGCAACCGGTGGAATAGCCGTCGTTGTATGCCTCACACAAAAACAGGAATCCGCCGACAGAGTTAAGTCCGTTCTGACTGACGTCCTTCGACAGTCTTCGGCAGTATTACTGGTCGGAGCTGGGTTGTGGGTGTTGTGGCTGGCTGGCATAAGCAGTGAATCTGTGCAGCGATTTATCGTCGGCGGTACAGGACTGTGGCTGACAATGACCTCAGCCTGCCTTGTGTGGGTCTGGATTAACGCAGCATGTGGCGGCCTTCAGGAGCGTCAACTTGCGTTCGAGGAGCCCAGTGCGCGGATATCCATCGCAGTGTTGCTGTTAAGCATCGCCTGCTGGGTAAGCGTGTCCTATTGGATGAATGCCAGCCTGTACGAACAGCTACTGGTTCCTCACGGCGATTCCGCGATGTACGAAGAGCATCTCTGGAATATCCGACACGGCAAAGGGTTTCGCAGCTATCTTGATCAGGGTCTGTTTTTCGGCGAGCACATTCAGGTCATTCACCTGCTGCTGTTGCCACTGCATATAATCTGGCCCTCCCACCTGCTGCTGGAGCTGGCTGAATCAATTGCGCTGGGGTGCTGTGCGATCCCCGTTTTTCTGATGACGCGACGGCACACGGGAAGTCATCGGGCGGCTGTCTTTATGGCCCTCGCATGGCTTGCTTTTTATCCAATGCACTATCTGGATATTGCTATTGACCAGAAGTCGTTCCGACCGATCGCTCTGGGACTGCCATTTCTGTTCTGGACCATCCACCTGTTCGAGGTGCGCAAATATCGGGCAGCCACCATCTGCCTGCTGCTCACCCTTTCGGCGAAAGAAGATTACGCCCTGGTCACCTTTCCGCTGATGGCAGTCCTTGCCTTCGAGGCGTTCCTGAAGTACCAATCAGGTGAGCGGGTGTCGGCCAGAGCCGTCGCCGGCCACGATGAGTCCGCGCAGCAAACAGCCAGTGACGACCGCGCGGCCGTCCGCTGGGCCTCCGGCCTGGCATTGTTTTCGGCCATTTATCTGGCAGCCGTGGTGCTGGTCATTATCCCGACATTTCGCTCGGGAGATCATGTGCATTACAGCCGGTATTTCGGCAATCTGGGCAGCAGTCCGGGCGATCTGGTGAAAACCTCCCTGAACCATCCAGGCAAAGTCGTACGCCAGATGCTGACTGCACAAACAGCCGTCTATCTTCTTGTATTTCTGGGACCGCTGGCCTTCTGGCCTGTTCGGAAACCTCGGCTGCTGCTGGCCGGTATCCTGACTTTCACCATGTTGTCGCTGCTGCAGTTCGGCACTGACAACAACAATCTTCCAACTGTTCCGTTTCACCACTTTCATGCTCCTTTGCTGCCAATTCTGTTTTGGGCCGCCATCGCGGGCATCGGGGCAACAGCCAGTGACCCGAGCTACAGCTGTGACAGTAAACCGGCGCGCCAAGATCCCATGAGCTGGCTGAGAACATTTGTGCCTCGTCACGTGAGTCCCACCAGCGGTTCTCTGCTGGTACTGTGTTGCTGTATTGGCACGACGGTGACCGGCTCCCTGACGCCAATGGGGGCGGCATTCTGGTCCACAAGATCTCCGTTCGGGCGGCAGGCTCTGTATCACCCCGTGAATCCTGACCAGCAGCAACGAGCTCTGATGGCGCCCCGAGTGGTCGAGCAGATTCCACTGACGGCTCGTGTCGCGGCAACGGACTTCATTCATACGCGGCTGACACATTGTGAGCGGTCCTACGACTACAGCAAGTACCTTCGTGCTGTCAATAACTTCCAGCCGGGGGTTCCGCCGGACACTGACTACATCGTAATCGACACCGGCCACCGGTACAGCGATATTCGTTCGGCCGCGGCCGTTCCCGAACTGCAGGGCGAAACCGACTGGGAACTGCTGCCCGACACTACAAACGGCTATTTCCTGTTGCTGCAGAGGAAGCAGCCGGCCCCCGCTGACTGAATACTGACAGTTCGAATTCGGTGAACAGCGATGCCGTCCAGCTCCGACATCAGACCGGTCTTTCACTCCGTTGCCGCCGTTGAACTCACATCGTGACTACATCTAACACGCAGCCAGCACGACCAAAACGACTTCGCACCCCCATGCTCTTCCGATAATCATCCCACCGGCGGCAAACTTCCGCTGAGCACCGGAAGATCAAACGCGCACACGGCATTGGCTTCCAGAATCTGATTGTCCAGTTGAAAGCGGCCGATTCCGTCATCACCCTTCTTGGCCGGTTCATGACCCATCATTGTGGTCATCGCTGTTCGTCACGCCAGACGTACCCCATCCCGCTGCCAATCCTGCTGCAGCTAAGTCGTGATTTCCACGTTGATACCTACATTGACAGGAGTCACAACAGGTCGAAGTCCGTTGCTATTGGGGCCGACCACCGGAATCTGGCTAACAACAAGGAGCACGCGGTGCCCGGCGCAAAGATTGCCGGTGACCTTGTTTCTGATATTCAGAGTTCCGTGATACCCACTGGTTGATTCACTGAGTTCGTTAAGTTCCGCCTGATCCGTTTCCGGAACCTCTTCCGGGTTTCGCCTTGCAACCGCACTCAACGGCAACCACCGCACCCCAATCGACAGTGGCTGACTACCCACGGTCTTCGCCGCAATCATTGTAATTGCAGCCCTCGGACAAGCGTCTTTGCCTTCATCAACCGGGTGCACCGGACACGAACTGCTCCAGTGCGGAACCCGCGATCCTGACGTTTTCTTTTCTGCTGGTGACGTTCATCCTGTCACAGTATTCGAGAAACGGAATCGCGTGTTTGCGCGTCACCTGCCAGCGATCACGAATGTCAGCCACCGACAGTTGCGAATCGGACACAAACAGATCATTCAGTTCATCGCACAGTTCGTGAAAAACCTGATTCGAAACCAGCAGGCCTTTGCCGATGTCCCGGAGAATTCCGGTCTGAACGGCGAATCGGGACAACGACGTCACCGTGTCGAAGGTCAGGTCCAGCTTTGCCGCAATATCCTTCGTCGTCGGTGGCGCACGATTGCCGTCAAACAGCCGGACAATCTGCTCCATTCGGGACTGCTGACGTTTAGAGAGCGAGTTTTCACCGGAAGCCGCGGCCACCATGCGTCCCAGACGCACAACTGCCCCGGCATCGATCAAGGACTTCAGCGACAGACGAATCAGCTCTGCAGAGCCGAATGCCTTCGCCTGCTGTACGACAGATTCTTCGACAGACCATGCATCATGAGACTCTTCCGCACGCCGTGTCAGCAGATCGACAATAAAACGTTTGATGCGATCAATGGCCATCGTCGAAACCAGATGCAACGAACTCGCCAGTTTCTTTACGCTGCCGGTCTCCAGAGCCTGAGTGATCACCTCTCTTTGTTCGTCCCTTGAAATCCCCAGCTGCAGTTCACACCACGAATGCGTAGGACCGATTTCACCAAGAAATTCGGCCCAGGCGACCAGGCGTTCCGTGGCATCGGACATGGCGATCTTTTCGCCGAGTTCGATCAGTTTTCGTGAACGCTTTGTGCCGCCGTCCAGCGTTGCGAGAACAGTGCCACCACCGACAGTACCAACAGGATATGGCAGGCGGAACAGACACTTCTGACCAAACGTGGCGATGATGGGATTGTCGGTTTCCACGACAACCACGCTCGACTGCGACGGCTGCAGACGTCGCGTGCCGGTGATGCGTGCGCTGCACGCCGCAGCGGCGATGTGCAACTGCAGTGTTGCAGGACATTTAATCTCCGGCGAGTCCTTAAACGTCCTGACTTCCACGAGCAGATGCCGGCGTTTACGGAAAACGTCTGGCTGAATAAGTTCGTCACCTCGCTGCACTGCATTGGCAGAAACTCCAGTCACGTTCAGGGCCGTGCGGTGGCCCACCTTCGACGACTGAACGGCTTCGCCGTGAACTTCAACCTCACGAACCCGTACCAGTTCTCCCGAATTGGCCAGTTCCAGGTTGTCGCCGGTCTGTATGGCGCCGCTCCAGACGGTCCCGGCGATGACGCAGCCACGTCCGGGCATACTGAACACACGGTCGACCGGCATCCGAAAGTATTCACCGCAGGCACGTTCTTCAAGACTGTCCGTGAAGTCGCACAACTGCGCCGTCAACCTGTCGATTCCGATATTCTTCACCGGCGATACAGGAACCATCGGAACATCGCGGAAGCCGAAGTCGTCCAGAAATAACTCCAGGTCTTCCCTGAGTTCTGCCTGTGCGGCATCGGTTGCCAGATCGATGCGCGACAGTGCCACCATCAGCTGCTTCACGCCCAGCATCTGCAGAATGGACGCATGTTCCAGAGTCTGCTCCTGTATTCCCTGATCGCAGGCCACCACCAACAGCCCGATATCAATACCCGAAACGCCAGCTAGAAGGTTGCCTACGTACTTCTGGTGCCCTGGCGCATCAATCAGAGCAAACTGATGATCGCCTTTCGTGAACGAGGCGAATCCCAGGTCAATCGTGATGCCTCGGAGTTTTTCTTCCGGATGAGTGTCCGTGTCGACACCAGTCAGCGCAGCAACTAACGATGTCTTGCCGTGATCAATGTGGCCGATGACACCAACAATGCTGTAACTCATTACTTCCTCAGGTGTCACAGACCAGTCGTACCGGCGGCACGAGCGCGCTGTGACTGTTGCCATTGATCATAAAACGTTTCAAACGCAGCACGAATATCGGGACGGTTTTTGCGGGCTTCGCGCAGAGCACCGGACACAAATTTCTCCGGGCTGTCCATCATCAACAATTCAGCAGCGTGAACAGCCACTGCAGCATCAAATGTCTTCAACCGTTCCAGAACGCGACTGCTGTCGCCGACTGCCGAGCAAATATCAGCAGCGTATTCTTTAGCTGATGTGATTCGCCCATCACCATCCGCGTCGATCCAGACGGCACCGGTGACCGCAATAAACGTCGGCGTCCAGGCAGGCGATGTTGGCTGATACGGTTTGGCAATTGGCCAGTATAGCTTTCGGACGCCCGGACCGCGTGCCACGGCCACTACGAACGCATCCTGGCTGGCTGAAATCGGTAACTGTGTTTTGAACCGGCCTTTCACTCCGGCCCGGGAGCGGTCACCGACCTGAAGTTTAAGAGTACGGACGGACTGCCCGTTCACGAAGATCTCAAGTTCGTCGGCTTCCATCCAGGACGGACCTCGCACATCAACAACAGCGTGATATTGCTCTGATTCCTTGACAGTATCACCAGGCCCAGCGGTTTCATTAACGCGAACATCGGCGAACAGTCCGCAGCCGATGGAAACACGTCCGGCAACAAAGGCGTCAACCGCGGCATCGACATTGATTTTTCCCGGATCAGAATCATCGCAGCGAATGTAGGTGCGTCCCTGACCGACAAAATGACGGGCAACATCGTGCGAATCACTGCAGCCGACAGGTGTCAGACGGCGTCCGGCGTTGAGCTGCGACATCCAGTCGTGCACAAGCTGCATAACCTCTGTCTGCTGAGCTGCCGAATTGACAACCTCCATCGCGTTGGCCCGCAGATCCCAGCCGTCAAGATTTGTGGATGTTGCCGCAAGATGATGTTCCGGTCCGAACGGACGGTAGCTGCTGTGAATATCCCGCGAATGGTTCAGGATGGCCACTTGCACATCAGCAGTTCCATAAATACTGGCGAAAATATCCGGCCAGTTGTCAGCCTTATAGTCGGGAATCGGAACATCTGCGGTCGCCACTGGAAATACATTAAAGTGCCCGAACTTCGTGGTCACTTCGTTGCCAATCACCGGGGTGAAAAAGTCACGAACACCAAGCTCGCGAGCCAGTTCTTCGTAGTCGATGTGAACATTGTGATCGGTAGCAACAGGAAACTCGATGCCTTCTCCGGCCAGAGTCAGCATGCGTTCGCGAACGGTTGAATCGCCGTGACCGGAATGGGTCAACGTGTGTACGTGCGTGTCACAGGCAGCGAAACCGTCTGTCGCGACCTCGCGTTCAATTGAAAACTGCAAAGTTAGAGACTCCGCGGCAGTGACGGTCAGCTTGCGAACGTCAATGCCGTATTCAGGGCCACGTCCGGCGACGATTTCGTACGTCCCCGGTGGCAACCCGAACTCCGCCTGGCCTGTGCAGTAAATCACTCCGGGCCGCACCGCCATCTGATCGTTGGACTGCGCTCCGGACGTCATCAGCCGACCCTCATGAAGAACGGTGATCCGACAGGGAGTTGGCTGGCCTGTCGTCATGTCCCGCACAGAGACGGTCACCTGACACTCACTTAATACGTCAGTCGCCGCAGCATCATACAGAGTTATATCCCCGATCCGGATGTCATCACTGTTCTTCGACGTGGTCGAAATCTGCAGTCGATTCTGACCGTCTATCAACGTCGACTTCGGAACTGTCCAGAAGCCGACAATAGCATTTTCGTCGCGGTGCAGTCGTCCCAGTTTCTTATCGTTCAGCTCGATATTCCACAGTTGCTTGACGTCATGCTGAACGATTCGAAGAGTCTGTTCGCTGGCGCTGGCCCTGGCATCAAACTCCAGCAGATAGCTCGTGGATTCAGGGGCTCCTTTGTATTCAGCCCATTCCTGGTCCGCGGCGTTGCGAACATGGTGCATCGCGGCGTCAAGAATTCGCGGAGCGGGGAAAGTTTCCGCAACCGCCGTAATTTGCCACAGCAGGAGTAAAATGGCCGAAACGGAGATCTTCATAGTGTCGCGTTTTCTACTTCTCTGGACTCGCCTGATAACTTCGTGAGTTATCGCCGTCTTGATCGCGTGATGGCTTCATGCCATGTTCAGATTCCGCAGCATGCGATGCTGCAGCGATTAACCGTCATATCACAACGATTTACCTGGCTCAGGATGGCGTGAGATAGTGTAGCTGAATAGTATGATGACCGGGGCTCACGTTGAGAAGCAGGTCGCCGAGCGAAATTATGTCGGAACTCCGGTCCTCACACATCTAAGGGACTCGTCCACACGTCTGTGCTGAAGTTTGAGTTCATCGTTGAGCCGTATTTGTCCGGCGTGCGCATCGATTCGTTTCTGTCGAAGCACCTGCGCAACTACACGCGTTGGCGACTCAGCCGAATGGTGCGGACCGGTGCCGTATTCGTCAATAATGTCGCAGCATCGACGGATCAGCGGGTGTTTCGCAGTCAGATCGTGTGTCTGCGGCTTGTCGAACCACCAGACAAACTGCTGACGCCGTCGCCGATTCCGCTTAACATCGTCTACGAAGATCCTTGGCTGTTGGTTGTCGACAAACCTGCCGGACTGATCGCCCACCCGGTTGGTGAATATCAAAGCGATACTTTAATCAACGCAATTCAGCATCACCTGGATTCTCTGTCACCCGTCCGGGGACTGCTGCGTCCGGGAATCATCCATCGGCTGGATCGCATGACCAGCGGATTGCTGGTCGTGCCCAAGGAACACATGACCCATCGCCTTCTGGCGATTGACTTTGAGAATGGGCGGACGTCAAAATCCTATGTTGCTCTCGTAGAAGGGGACCCCGACTTCGATGATCAGCAGATCAACCTGCCAATCGGACAGCAACCGGGAAACAACAGCGTGCTGATGTCGGCCAAACCAACGGCCGGTAAAGCACGATCCGCCAGAACAGACGTCGTAGTGAAAAATCGCTGCGGGACGCACGCAGTGCTTGATTGCGAACTGCACACCGGGCGAAATCATCAGATCCGAGTACATCTGGCGGAAGTCGGGCATCCGGTGTTAGGTGATGAGTTCTATGGACCTCACGGCGTGATCAGGAAAGCACCGCGACTTGAAGGTGAACGGCCGACAACAAAGCGACATGCACTGCATGCAGCGAAACTGGGCTTTGAACATCCGGTGCTGAAGACATGGATTGAATTTCGTTCGAAGCCGCCTTCGGACTTCTGGGCACTGGCCGAATGATTGTGCGAAGGCGGATTTCCCAACGACCCCCTCTCGATAACGCGAACTCCAGAAATTGCGGGCACGGCAGTTGAATTGAGTGAAGGTCAGGCCCAAACTGCGGTCCAAAATAAGCCCTGTGTTCCGCAGGCACTGCGACGGCAGCGTGTGAGTCGTCTTTCATCAAATATCATCGTGTCGGTCTAAGAAATGACTAACCCCAAACCTGTTCCGTTCAGCGAAGCCACCATTCGTGCCGTCGCGGAAGACTTTCCCACACCGTTCTATCTTTACGACGAACAGGGCATCCGCGAAAGCTGCCGCCGGCTGAAATCGGCCTTTTCATGGGTCGACGGATTTCGCAATTACTTCGCTGTCAAAGCCACTCCGAACCCCCACATTCTGGACATCGTCAGGCAGGAAGGCCTGGGCGGCGATTGTTCCAGCAAGGCGGAACTGATGCTGTGTGAGAAAGTCGGGCTGCGCGGCGAAGAGGTCATGTTCACCTCCAACAACACTCCTGCTTTCGAATTCCAGACAGCGAAGGATCTGGGCGCGGTTCTGAATCTGGATGATATCACGCACGTCGATTTCGTGGAGCAGAACCTGGGACTGCCGGAACTGGTCTCGTTTCGCTACAACCCCGGAGCAGCTCGGGAAGGCAACGTGATAATCGGTAAGCCCGAGGAGGCCAAGTACGGACTTATGGAGGATCAGCTGTTCGAAGCCTACCGAATGCTGAAGGAACGCGGCGTCAAACGATTCGGTCTGCATACGATGGTCGCGTCAAATGAACTGGACGGCAGCTTCTTTGTAGAAACCGCCCGTATGCTGTTTGACCTGGCAATTCGAATTCACGAGCAACTGGACGTCAGAATTGAATTCGTCAACCTCGGCGGCGGGATCGGCATTCCTTACCGTCCGGATGACAGGGCGGTGGACCTGAAAACGGTTGGTGATCAGATTCATTCTCTTTATGACAAAATGATCGTGGCCGCCAATCTGGCCCCGTTAAGAGTTGTGCTGGAAAACGGCCGTATGGTCACCGGCCCTCACGGCTATCTGATCACCAGGTGCATTCACCACAAACACATCTACCGCGATTACGTCGGCGTCGATGCTTCGATGGCGAATCTGATGCGGCCTGGAATGTACGGTGCATATCATCACATCACGGTACTGGGCAAGGAAGATTTCCCTCACAACAAGGTTGTCGACGTTGTTGGCTCACTGTGCGAAAACAACGACAAATTTGCAGTCGGCCGAGCGTTGCCGGAAGTCGATCGTGATGACCTGCTGGTCATTCACGATGCCGGAGCCCATGGCCACGCGATGGGATTCCAGTACAATGGAAAGCTCCGCAGCGCCGAGTTACTGCTGCAGGAAAACGGTGACGTCAAGCAGATTCGTCGAGCAGAAACATACGACGACTATTTCACCACGCTCGACTTCGCTGAGTTCTCATAGCGCTGAAACGCACCAAAAGTCAGCACAGCGTCTATCTGCGCTGTTGCCACTCTCGATGGTGTGAACACATCAAATTAATCAGCGGCGCCAACGCCCTGTCAGGGTTCCCGACCTCGGCGGTGCAACGTGCCAGACGTTTACCCTGCCACGCCACCACCTTCGCCTGGGCTGCCTCCGAGGTGCTGGATCCATGCGGGTGGGATATTGATCCAGATTTTGTCCCGTTGAATTCGGTGCCGGTCACAGTGTCCCTGCATGGTGTCGTCAATGCGTGTGATGCGTATCTTCTCATCGCCGCGCGTAACAACTTTGCGAATGGGGCGGACATACATGTATTCAAAATAGCTGAGTACTCCGTCCGGCTTCAATAGTTTGAAATATGTATTGGCAATGGAGTCCACCAGATCGGCCGGAAAATTGTTCAGAGGCAGTCCCGAAATCACGAAGTCATACTTCTCGTCCGGCTGAAACTCCTGAATCGGCAACTGGTGGATTTCAGAAAAGTGAGCCGCTTCCATCCAGGCTTCGTCCTGCTGGAACCGAGCGTTCAGAATCTCTACAAACGATTCATTCAGCTCAACGATATCGAAGCGGTCGCCGGCTTTAAGGAGGGGAATAATCTGCTGTGTCACCGGACCGGTACCGGGACCGATCTCGAGTACGCGGACCGCACCAGAGCCACGTTTGGCCAGAAATCGAGTCATCGATCTGGCCAGAAACTGACTGCTCGGAGCAATCGCGCCAGTGGTTTCGAACCGCTGGCGAAACTGGCGAAAGAACGCCAGATTGTTGCTGATTGTCCGAAACATCTGATACCTGTGGAAATGAAAGCAAAATGGCCGACGGGGTCAGAAAAGGAATCCATCAGGCATGTGCAAGGCTTGGCGGTGTAAGCTGTCATCGTGCTGCTGCGAGCACAGAATTCCGAATCTTGTGCTTTCGCCGGGTCAAGTATCGTTCCTGAGGCGGTTTCCTGCAACTCTGCCAAACTCTGTTGTAACACGTTCCGCTGTTTCTAAGATGGCGTGTCAGTGCAAACAATATGCGAATGCGGTTACGATCTGCTGACACCGGCAGGAAGGTCGCCTCAACAGCAGTGCCCCCTGGTCCCGGCAGTCAAGAAAATCGGCAGCACACGCTACCTGCACGAATTCTTAGTCACTCATCCAAAGGGTTTCGTCCGATGTCAACCACTCGCCAAACATCCCGTCGCAACTTTCTCCAGGGCGTAGCTGCGGCCGGGACCACAGGTATTCTGTGCCCGACAACAGGCCGAGCCTTCGGTTACCGTTCTGCCAACGACCGTCCGGTCTTTGCCACCATCGGGCTGCGCAACCAGGGTTGGGCCATCACCAGTAAGTCGCTCAAGTTCGCAGACTTTGCCGCACTGGCCGATGTCGATGCAAGTGTGCTGGGGGCCAATGTTGAAAGGGTGAAGAAGAGCCAGGGTAAAACGCCCGATTCATACAGGGACTACCGAAAGGTTCTGGACCGAAAAGATGTCGACGCCGTCATGATCGCCACTCCTGATCATTGGCACACCAAGGTCGCGGTCGAAGCGATGTACGCCGGCAAAGATGTCTACTGTGAAAAACCACTTACGCTGACCATTGCTGAAGGCAAGCTGATTGAGAAAGTTGTCAAAGAAACCGGCCGCGTCTTCCAGGTAGGGACGATGCAGCGAACGGAATCCGGACAGCGGTTTCTGCAGGCTGTTGCCCTGGTGAAGAATGGCCGTATCGGAACCGTCAGAAAGGTAACCTGCGGCATCAACGGGATGGTTGCCTCACCGGTCATCCCCAAAGCACCTGTTCCCCAGGAACTGGACTGGGAAACCTGGATCGGACCGGCACCGAAGGTTGATTACAGAGCTCTTCCGGAAATGCGCACTGGTTATGGCGGGGGCGTCCCGTTGTACAGTAACTGCCACTACGCCTTTCGAAACTGGCACGAATACTCTGGTGGCAAGCTGACAGACTGGGGTGCCCATCACGTCGACATTGCCTGCTGGGCTCTTGGTGCCAGTGACACAGGTCCCAGCAAAGTCACCCCGGTCGAATACTCACTGCCCGTGGAATACAAAAACGGACACCCGATCGTTGGGGATCAGTACAACGCTGCGACCAGCTTTAAGATCCAGGTCGATATGCCGAACAATGTGGAAATGATTATCACCAGCGAAGGTGACAACGGCATCATGCTTGAGGGTACGAAGGGCCGCTTCTTCGTCAACCGAGGCAAGATTGTGGGCAAACCTGTGGAGGATCTTAAGGACAATCCGCTGCCGGACGGAGCGATTGAAGATGTTTACGGTGGCAAGGTCAGCGAAAACCACACGGCCAACTTCATCGAAGGCATGAATTCTCGTAAGCAACCAATCTCTGACGTCTGGACTCATAACCGCATGCTTGAGATCTGCCACCTGTCAAACATTGCAATGCGACTGGACCGCGAACTGAAGTGGGATCCGGCCAGACGAGAAATCATCGGCGACTCTCAGGCCAACTCGTTTCTTTCCCGGGAAAGCCGTAAGGGCTACGAGATCAACATGTAACCGGCGGGCAGCTCGGAAAAACAAGTTCAGGCCGGGTAGCACGATTACTCGCAACCTGTTTTGCGCGGCCACTGGAGGCCTTGCAAGATACAGGATACTTCAGAGCGAGCTCATGTGTCTTCGGCATTCCGCATGCGAACACTGTCGGCATTCATTACCGCGAAATTCGCTGTAGGCTGGTTTCGCCGAGCAGATGCCACGCTGAGTTGGCGAAGCTGTCGTCCTCAACGCGACACACCTGATACGTCAAAATCTTAGTGCTGCCACTCACTCGGAGGGGGGAGTCACCAGCCGCTCGAGTTCCTCAACGTGCTGTTCAAAAGCTGTACGGCCGACTCCCGTCAAAGAGGCCCAGGTACGCTGTCGGCCGTTCACCGTGCTCTTACGCTGTTCTACGTAACCAGCCTCTTCAAGCTGGCGGATATGTTTAGGAAGTACAAAATCACTGACATCCAGCTCCTGGTGCAGGACCTTGAATTCTGCTTCCTTCAATGGTGCCGGGAATGCACAGATCTGAAGCCGATTGGGAGCATGGATAATCGTATCGAAGCGCGTCGTCCTCATTCGCCATTTTCCGATCTTATCCTGGCGATATACCAATGGCGCTCAATTATGCTCACCGAGTAAACCGCGCTGGCGAACACTATTCCGGCCGCCAACGGCGCCCCGACAGTACCAATCGCTTCCGCGAGCATTTGCGCTGCAACGATGAGCCCAAAGAATAACGGTATCAAAACAATGAACGCAATGCCCACCACCCTGAAGGGAAACTGTCGCGCCGATACGCCGGCTTTCCAGGACCGATGCGCCAGCACGACCGACATCAGCAAGATGATATAGACATGGTGTTCTCGATGCTCTGCCGCCGAAAGTGCGACCAACGCTCCAGCCGATAGAGCCACGCTGGCGCCAAACTACCGGGGTGGGATGGCTCTGCATAACGCGGCTCTGCCAATGGCCTGTATTGAATCAAGTGCTTCCCTCGCATCGACGTGGGCGTCCTGTTCAGCCGTCACGGGCATTTCTTATCTCCGTTTCGGTACTGGCGCGGACTGTATCTGCGACCTGGCCTATGACCAGTGTGAGTCACTGCCGCATTGGACACAGAAGACGTTGCCGGAGCATGCCAGCGACTCGCGGCCCCAAATACATTCGATCAATCGATTCGAAAACACTCGAACTGACGATGACATTTGGAACGCTGTGCAGGCGCAACCCGTCCGCGTAGGTCACATTCACAACGACAAAGAATGCTATCGGACAAGAAAATACTGCACTGATATGAGAGTTGTCAGGCGGCACTGCAGATTATGATTCAACTGAACCAAAGATACACACTTGACGGTCGCGATCCAAATTCATACTGCGACATCTTCTGGACATGGGGTTACTACGATCGGGCAGGAGCACCGACGCGAAACGTACGCAGCTAGTATTGCAGCGATCCATGACAGCAAAAGGAGATCATAGAAAAAGGGCGGTTCGAATAAATCCGAACCGCCCTGAATCCCGGCTGCCTGTTCGAGACGCTGGATTACGGCAGGAGGACACTGTCGATCACGTGAATCACGCCGTTGCTCGTCTCGATGTCTGTCGCAACGACTTTTGCATCATTGATCAGGACGCCGCCATCAGTCACTTTCACGGTGGCCGAACCGCCATTGACTGTCTTGACTGAAGAAATCTTTACCACATCAGCTGCCAACACTTTGCCAGCCACGACATGATAAGTGAGAATAGCAACCAGCTGGTCCTTGTTCTCAGGCTTCAGCAGGCTTGCGATCGTCCCTTCCGGTAGTTTGGCGAACGCTTCGTCGGTCGGAGCAAAGACAGTGAAAGGACCATCACCCTTCAACGTATCGACCAACCCTGCCGCTTGTACGGCAGCAACAAGAGTCTTGAACGAACCGGCACCGACGGCTGTATCCACGATATCTTTGTCGGCAGGCAGAATGACACTGTCAATAACGTGTATGACGCCGTTTGACGTTTCGATATCAGTCTTCACAACATTGGCCCCGTCCACCATGACCTTGCCATTCTTGACAGCGATGTCTACCTGCTGACCCTGCACTGTTTTCGCACCGTTGAGTTTCACGACGTCCGCGGCTTTCACTGTGCCTGCTACCACGTGATAAGTGAGTATGGCCTGCAGCTTGGCTTTGTTTTCGGGTTTCAGCAGGTCTGCCACGGTGCCCTTAGGCAATTTGGCAAAGGCCGCGTCAGTCGGTGCAAAGACTGTGAATGGTCCGTCCCCCTTCAGCGTCTCAGCAAGTCCAGCAGCCTGCACGGCGGCTACAAGCGTCTTGAATGATCCAGCTCCGACGGCCGTATCCACAATATCCAGCTTGGCCTTCGGGTGAGCAGCAGCAGGGTGGGATGTGGTGATGTAAGCCGCGTTTGACGTCTGACATCGAGTCTTGGAGAGCGAGGCGGTGCCTCTGCATTTCCTGCCGGCGTCGGCTGAGGAGGCCAACATTGCGAGGGCTGCGAATGCGATGAATTTCTTCATTGGTCATGATTCCTGTCGTGAGGTAAATTTGAGTCCTGGGTTTTACACACTGTTTCTGTCGATCGATGGGCGGTTGTAGAACGGTCATCAACAACGTCCACAACAAATCATCGAAATGCTCGGACGGGCGGTGGCGTAGATAACGGGATTCGCAGCGCCGGACATAGATTCGCCGACGGGACCCGGTAGCTCCTTCCTGCCGGAACACCAGTCGCGTCACGCAGGCGGCACGCCCTTTTTATTCAGTTTCATACTTCCAGCCGGGTGAATGTCCACGGCAGATTTCATGGATTCCTTCCTGCGAATGACACGTGTTCACTGCAAAACCCATCGCCCCACGAGCGACACCCAGCGACTGAGCCGGCAGACCCCCACGAGGAATGACCGTCGTCTCGTGACTGCGTTTGGTGAGCCTTCAATGGTTGCGGCGCCGCATGCCGGTGTGAATCCTGCTGTACTTAGAACGACTTTGACGCCAAGGGAGCCCCAATGTCTGCAGGCCTGTCCTAAATGGGTGTCGACGAAAGCCCAGCCAATCGCGATCGGAGACGTTCTGGCCTGTTTATCGTTTGCTCCGGACCAACCAAGTGGAAAAGACAGAATTCTTGAGATTGGCGGACCGGATCTGGCTTCGCACGGCGATCTGATGCGGGAACACGCGCCACAGTGCGGACTCAAACGCCTGATGATTTCCGTGCCTTTTCTTTCGGTAAGATTGTTCAGCCTGTGTGGTCAGGGTTATTCACTCCGGTGTATGCGACAATCGGCAGCAAGCTGGTTGAGAGTCTCAAGATTCCGACTGTTGTTAATGATCACGCAGCAAATGAAGCATTTCCTTTGCGGCCTATGTCCCAGGAATCTGCCCGTCAGAGAGCGTTGTCCACGGAAGGCAAGGAATTCGCCACCACGCGTTGGCAGGATGTCGTTTCGTCTTCCCGGGGCCTACGCAGATTCGGCGGCGAGCAATTGGGCAATTTCCTGCAGCGAATCCGAGGATTCATAGGTTTGTTGGCGAGTGGCCCCAGACTTGGGCGTAATCGGCGAAATCCCGTTGAACTTGAGGTGGGAGACACGCTGAACTGCTGGCGTGTCGAAAATCTTGACACGCCTCGCGTTCTGAGGGGTTATGCGGAAATGCGTCTTCCGGGACGTGCATGACTGAAGTTTTCTGTTGCGGTGAATGACGGCGTTTACAAGATAAAGCAAACCGCGATGTTTGCCCCGGTCGGATTGTTTGGACTCTGCTAGTGGTATTCCATCCGGCCAATGTACCAGTGGATTTTCGTCGGAATGTTGCGACGCATAGCCAATGCAGCAAAGTCCGAGTGTTGCGACGACGCAAACAAGGACATTATGACGGTGACGTCTACAGTCGCTTGAGAGGCCTGTGAAATGGACAATCCTCCGCCAGGTATTGGTACACGTTGCAGGTTTTCCGTGAATCACTGGCGAGAAACTAGTGGCGACCGGCTGATCGGAAAGACACTATCATGAAACCACCCTACGCAATTGAAATGTTCTACGACGGCGATTGTCCGCTTTGCATGCGGGAAACCCGGCTGTTAAAGCGGATGGATCGCGATCAACGACTGCGATTTACCGATATTGCGGCATCTGATTTCGACCCGTGCGCTGTCGGGAAAACGATGGACGAACTCATGGCTGAGATGCATGGTCGTCTGCCAGACGGGCGTTGGGTGACTGGTGTTGAAGTCTTTCGCCGATTGTACTCTGCTGTAGGCCTCGGCCAGGTTGTTTGGTTGACGCGGCTGCCGCTCATTAAGCAGCTACTCAATGCCGGCTATTTCTTTTTTGCGAAGTACAGACTTCGATTGACCGGCCGCTGCACTGACAATTGCTCAATTGCTTCGAAGAAAACGGGCAGATGACGGAATCAATTGCGAATTGCGCTGCATCGCTGTTCAGTTGCTACTTCTAAATGTTAAGCCAGTTGTCTAACGGTTGATCAACTCTAACGGGAATCGAAATCGAAAGTATCGCAGACATTCAGAAACAGATTATCGAAGAACTCAAGGTTGCCTACTGGATAGAAATCGAAACGGCCACCAATGACATCGCCCACGGGATTAGTCTCGGTGGTCTCCACAGTGAAGAAAACAAAACTTTCTGGCTGCCGGCGTACAGGAGGAACTCACCCCCGCCCAAGCTCTGGATATTCGTATCAAGACCACCGACGGCAAGGTTCCGAGCAGCGCCGACCTTAAGTCAGACAGGACCTCTTTGAACCAGTGCGCCGACACAACAGATGTGGTGTCAGTAGTCAATGGAGTCAATGGAGTCAACGACGCTGTGAATTCCACGATTACTCAATGCGACACGCTGATCAAACTCTGCGACGGCATCGACTAAGTAACGCAGAACATCTGTATGCAGTCTCTTGCCGACGAAGGAGAGCATCGACCCAACTTCATGGGCTATCTGTCTGAGTACGAAAAGCAGACATGACAGCAGAATCCAAAATCAGCAGGGACGCAAACACCGCCACGCGAGGGAATTATACGTTTCTGACCGTCTTCATCGTCGTGTGTTTCGCCGTCGCAGCCACTGGCGGCTTATTCCCACCCGGTGATTGGTATGCGTCACTGTGAAGACCCAGCTACGCACCACCGAATTGGGTTTTCGGCCCGGTTTGGGCAGTACTATACCTGCTCATGGCTGTATCCGGATGGTTGGTCTGGACTTCACCTGAACCAACCTCCGAACGGCCCGCGTTGTTCGCTTATGGCCTGCAGTTGATCCTGAACGCTGCATGGTCCGCAATATTCTTCGGCCTGCACCACCCGGGATGGGCGCTCGTCGAGATCTGCATTCTGTGGCTCGCAATCGTAGCGACGATTCTGCTCTTCCGGCGCCGCTCAAAGACAGCAGCTGTTTTGCTGATGCCTTGTCTGGTGTGGGTAAGCTTCGCGACCGGACTAAATTGCGGGGTTTGGTATCTGAATTAATGCAGTTGATTCGGCAGAGAATATGTTGGACCTCCGATCCGATTCGGACTGGTCGAATGCCGATGGCTGTCTAACATCGGAGTGAAGCTTACATCGGGCGATCCGGGAAGCAAAACAGTAATCAGGGCGTGCTTTTTTCAGCACGATGCCGACATCGAAAAGCTTGTGCGCAGCATCTTCGTTCAGCCACCACACCTCGGGGTCTTCAGCCAAATTTCAGAGAGGCGGTCGAATAGGTCATGACGGGGCAGCTGATACAGACATTTGAAGGGGCATTTGCAGGATTCGCGATGAAGGAAATAGTCACTCAAAGGTCGTTTGTCATCGGGGCGATGCGTTTCGGTTCCATGCAGGAATTGGCAGCTCAAGACACGTTCTGCAATGAACACGCTTCGAGGAGCCGGGATACGAGTGAAACGAATGCGTGTCCACGGATTCGCTCGACGGGGCGAGATAAATCACGGTCATGGAACTTACCGACCATCAGGGAAATAGTTTTGAAGGGCGCGGTCGTAGCACGACGAACGCAAGATTAGTTGCGAGGAGCAATTCACCACTAATGTTATTACAGCGATGCCACGGGGCGGGTACAGATACGAATATCACGATGTCTCTTTCGTTCGCTTTATCCGAGCATTGCCTGCATCCACAGCGAACGATCTGAGTGCTAATCACGTAACACCTGACAGAATGGAAAACAATCATGCTTCGAACAACTTTACTGCTGCCTGCACTAATCGCTGTCAACGCCATTGCTGACACGACGACCGCCGACCGCAGACTGTTCTCCTTTAACAGCCCTGAATCTGCACGTCAGTGGCAGACGGTCAACGATGGTGTGATGGGAGGACGTTCTGACGGCCGCTTTAGAATCAATCAGTTCAAGAATCTGGAATTCTACGGCACTCTGTCACTGGCCAACAACGGTGGATTCGCTTCCATGCGTTCCCGATCCACTTCCCTACAGCTCAGGAACGGTGATTCGATCAGCATCAAGGTTCGCGGAGACGGCCGGGAATATACCCTGAATTTGTACACTCCCGCTCGACGCATGGCATTTTCTTACCGAGCCACGTTTCAGACAAAGAAGAACGAATGGATTGAGGTGACTGTGCCACTCTCCAAATTCGTCGCCACGTCGTTCGGACGAGTCGTCTCCAACTCTCCGTTAAATCCCGGTCAGGTAAGCGGTATCGGCGTGCTTCTGGGGGATAAGAAACCTGGACCGTTTAAGCTGGAGATCGATTCGATATCTGTGACCCAGGCCAACAGATGAAAATGGCTTGCTGACGACACCCTCAATAATCGCCAGTTTACGAAGCGGGTGCCACGTTTACGGCAGGATACACTCCGGCAATCAGGGCGAACAAAAGGTGGGAATGCCGTCGCGTAGTCGATATGCATCAGAGTTAAAGGCGTATGAGAGTTGTGGGTCTGCCGCGAACTCAGGCAAGCGGAACGATCCATTGACACACTCCGTCAGGCTGACGATGAAGGGACGCGCTTGTAAATTCTGACCAGCTTTAGGGTAGCCAGACGGTAAGACGTGACTAGAACACCTCTGTGCTCGCGCTCGCTGCTTGTTTTTCCGGAGAAACTCTAATGAAATTGGCATCTGTCCTGGTAGTAGTGTTTCCCGCGGCTGCCCTTGCCGGGGACGTGGAGATGTGGCCTCAATGGAGAGGACCGAACCGGGATTGTCAGCTTTCGCCCACATCGTGGCCGACAAACCTGTCGGAAGGGAGTCTGAGGCAAACTTTTCGGGTGCCGCTGGGAGACAGTTACTCCGGTCCCATTGTCATCGAAGACCGGGTATTCGTAACGGAAACTGTCGGAAAGAACGAGATCGTGCGGGCTCTGGATCGGATGACTGGAGATGAAATCTGGAAGGTCCAATGGCCGGGTGCGATGACCGTTCCGTTCTTCGCTGCGGCGAATGGCAGCTGGGTTCGTTCTACTCCCGCGTTCGCTGACGGTCGTCTTTTTGTGGCCAGCATGGAAGATGTGATGATCGGGCTGGACGCCAGCAATGGCCGGCAGATCTGGCGAAAAGATTTTCGGAAAGAATTCGGCACTGGAAATCAGTCGTTTGGCTTCGCCTGTTCGCCTCTCGTGGACAAAGGCAGTGTATATGTTCAGACGGGAGGCGGGCTCGTAAAGCTTTCCGGTGAAACCGGAGATGTTATCTGGCGATCGCTGGCAGAGGACGGCGGGATGATGGCAGGCGCATTTTCGTCCCCGGTCATCGCGGAAATCGCGGGAGAACGACAGCTCGTGGTACAGTCCCGCTCAGAGCTCTGTGGCGTTTTACTCGACAGCGGTAAAAAATTGTGGTCGGTGGCAGTGCCCGCGTTTCGCGGCATGAACATTCTGACGCCCACAGTAATTGACGATCAGATTTTTACCAGCAGTTACGGTGGCGGATCGTTTATGTTCCGAGTGTCTCGCAACGGCGATGCATTTGAGATATCGGAGCTGTGGAAGGGAAAAAACGAAGCATACATGTCTTCCCCTGTCGTAGTGGACGGCAACATCTATGTGCACTTGCGAAATCAGCGATTCGTTTGTCTGGACCCGCGCACTGGAAAAGCATTGTGGACGACCAAGCCGTTCGGTAAGTACTGGAGCATGGTGGCTAACGGCAGCAGTGTTCTTGCGCTCGATGAACGCGGCGATCTACTGCTGCTGGATCTTAACACGAAGGAGTTCGTCGAGTTGGATTCCCGGCACGTGAGTGATGCATCTACGTGGGCTCACCTTGCAGTCTCTGGCAACCAGGTTTTTGTGCGGGAGCTAAACGGACTGCTCACATTTGAGTGGGAAACACCAGGACCAGCCGGAAGATAAGCCACCGGCTTCAGGTCTGTGTACACGCGGATGATGTTGCTCTGAAGCATAAAAAACGCGGCGCAGTTACCGTCCAAATCCTTGTGACGTTCACACTGATATTCGAAGTGTCCTCCCTCAGGTTGCTTTGGGCTGCTCAACGTTGCAGCTAGAGCCCGGTATCTTCACACCTAATTGTTCACGAATTCCACAATGCCTTTTCTTCGATTCTCAACATTGGCTGCTTTGCTCGTTTCGTGTTTGGCATTGGATGCCGGAGATTGGGCCGCTTTCCGCGGTACCGACGGTTCCGGTGTGGGTCGTGATTCGGACTCGCTGCCGACGACCTGGTCACCCACAGCAAATCTTGCCTGGAAGACACCGCTGCCCGGCCCGGGAGTTTCCAGTCCAATCATCGTGGGTCAGAAAATTTTTGTCACGTGCTATTCGGGGTACGGGCTGACTCAGGAGAATCCGGGGCAAATTGAGAATCTGGTCCGTCACCTGGTCTGCGTGGATATTCAAACCGGCAGGACGTTGTGGCAGAAAGCAGTGAAGGCAGCTCTTCCGGAAGATCCGTATACAGGTATCGGCGTGACGGCTCATGGTTACGCCTCCCATACGCCCGTTTCGGATGGCCACCGCGTTTACGCTTTCTACGGTAAGAGCGGTGTTCACGCGTACGATCTTAATGGCAACAAAGTATGGCAGGCTGACGTTGGAAATGAATCGGATCCGACTAAATGGGGTTCGTCGTCAAGTCCTGTGCTGCACAAAGACACGGTCATCGTAACGGCCTCGGCTGAGAGTCAGGCAATCATCGGATTAGACAGGAAAACCGGCAAGGAACTGTGGCGAGAGGAAGCAAGAGGCCTCGACGGCATGTGGGGGACGCCTTCTCTGGTAAGTATTAATAACGAGCGAACGGATCTGGTGATGTGCGTCGCGAAGGAACTGTGGGGACTCGACCCTGGTAGTGGTAAGCTACGTTGGTTTGCCGACGCGACAGGAGCAGAGCAGGCGTATTCCAGCCTCGTCCTGAACGGTAATCGTGTGTTTGCGTTCACCGGACGCGGTGGCGGTAGTATCGCAGTGGATGCCGGTGGAAAAGGTAATATTTCTGAAAACAATATAGTCTGGAAAGGGAAGGAAACATCCAGCTTCGGATCGCCAGTTGGCCACAATTCCAAGCTGTACATCGTTACACGAGGTATCTTAACGGTCGTCGACGAAAGCACTGGCCAGAAGATTAACCAGGCTCGGTTGCAGGGAGTTCGGCAGACGGGCGGTCGCTTCGGATCTCTCGATTACCCATCACCAGTTATTGTCGGTGACCGTCTGTTTTCCCTGAATGGCAGCGGTCAAATGTTCGTATTTGACCTTGGTGAGTTAACACAGTTAGCCGTCAACCGCGTTACGGCTGAGAAGGAGATGTTCGGTGGCACTCCTGCGATCAGCAACGGAAAAATGGTGCTTCGAAGCTCAAAACACCTGTATTGTGTAATGGACAAGGGCGAAGCCGTTTCTCCCGACCAGGCAGTGGTGGCCAATACCGATGACACCCCGGCGGCTGCACGCGGCGGTCGCCCGGAAGGTAGCGGTGGCAGAATAGATCCGATGAGCATCTTCAACGGCCTCGATGCCAACAAAGACAAGAGAGTGACCGAGGAAGAACTCACCGGCAATCGTATGGCGGACCGTCTGAAGACGCTGGACAAAGACCGCGACAGTGTTATTTCTGAACAGGAATTTCGTACAGGCATCTCGTCGCTGTTCAGCAGAGGAGGAGGAGGAGGAGGAGGTTATCGAGGAAGAGGGAAGGATACTCGTCCCGACCGCCCCCAACGCCCTGAATTGGCCGAATAGTTGCCGCAACACCAACCCCCCGGGTGACCAGTTCTGACGCGTCTCCTGTCTTACAGCAGTCCGTCGTAGCCTAACTCCTCTTGGTAGCGTGCACTAGATGGCACTTGAGTTAAAGACAGCTAGAAATGAGGTCCGAGTAATCGTACAGCCGGTGAGATCAATCGCATGTTTTAAATGCTTGTTAGAGAGTGCGAGAGCGAACTAATGTCGGACGACCCGCAAGCCTGTTCGAGCTGTCTCCCGGCAACGCTCCGTGGTCGCGAGGAAGATTCGCGGGAGATGGTATGGAGTGTTTCCAGAAGATTCCTAATGATGATCAGAATGTCAAAAACGTCGAAGAAATTCACACCATTGGATTGCCTGATGAACAGCGACGTGCAAAACCTTCAGTGAAACCGTAATTGATAGTGCCGCTGCTGGTTTTAGGCGGACCTTCGCTGTTGACCGGAAATAAATGGGGGTCGGATGATTCATTTCAGCTCAGTACCCGGCTGCTCAAATCTCACGCAACTCAAAACTCAGTGTTTGCTACCAGCACCCAGGCAAAGTGTGTTTAATTTCTTCGCGGACGCTGGCAATCTTGAAACGATCACTCCGGAGTGGCTGCATTTTCGCGTTGAAACTGAATTGCCGATCAAGATGGAAGGAGGGGCGTTGATTGACTATCGGCTGAAGCTCCACTGGATTCCGATTCGATGGCGTACCGAAATCAGCCTGTATGAACCGCCGTTCCGATTCGTTGATCGTCAGATACGTGGGCCGTATCGAGTGTGGGAACATACACACACGTTTGAAGAAAAAGGCAACGGCACACTGGTTTGCGATAGCGTAAACTTTAGTTCTCCAGGCGGACCGTTAATTAAGAAGCTGCTGGTGATACCGGATCTGCAAAGGATCTTTGAGTATCGCCTAGCTCATCTCGCAGAGATCTTCGAGATGAATTCGGCTCATGGCTATCGAGATGCGGACTAACGATGAGAGATCCTCGCGGATATAATAGACTGGAATTGAGAGAATTTTACGATGTGATTCTGATGGTGTCCTTCGGAGGCCCCGAGGGTCTGGATGCTGTGTTGCCGTTTCCAGAGAACGTGCTGTGAGGTTGCAACATTCCCCGTGAAAGAATGTTGGAGCTCGCCGAACTGACCTTACCCCCGTGAACGGTGCCAGTGTCTATGAGAGGATCCATACCGGCGAAGCCCGGAAAGGATTTTTCAGGTGCCTGTGAAACAGCACCGTTGCAGACGGTTACCTCGTCGTGGCAGCGAACACAGTTGCATCCGTCGACGTGCCGAATACAAGGATCACGTTTGGTCGTACGATTTCGTTGCCGATCGTCTTGAAGACGGACGAAAAATCAGGCTGTTGGTGGTCATCGATGAATTCACCCGAGAATGCCTGACCATCGAGGTCGCTCGATCGTTTACCGCAACGCAAGTCATTGACGTGTTACAATACTTGTTTGCCGTACACGGATCGCCCAAACATATTCGTAGCGACAACGGCCCCGAATTCGTGGCCAGGAAGCTCACCAGATGGCTGAAACAAGCTGCTGTCGAAACGTTGTTCATCGCGCCAGGCAGCCCAGGGGAAAATGGCTACGTGGAGAGCTTCAATGGCAAGCTTCGTGATGAATTGCTCAATGGTGAACTGTTCCTGAGCTTGGCGGAGGCGCGTTGGGTCATTGACCGGTGGCAGCTTGACTACAATCACCATAGACTTCACAGTTCGATAGACTACCAGACCCCAGCGGCATTCGCCGCACGGTGTTCTTCTTCCGATCGGCCTGCGGCCTCACTCCAGAACAACACCGGCCCCATGAACCCCGATTCTCTCACTTAGGTTGGTACTAAAATCGGGGTAAGGTCAATCAGCCCGGCCAATCACCAGTGCCGCGAATTGATCTCAGCACTGAATCAGGAACTTGATACTCATCAGATATACCTGCCTACTGGGGCTGGTATCCGAATTTCCGGCACGATGGAAGAGATCAACATGATGTAATCAGAAGCGATCTCGCATTCGTGACCGCTGCCTGAAGTTCATATTCCAGTGGCCGACAGTTCCGCGAGAACATTATGGTCGCTCAGGGAAGTGTTGCCCATGTCGTCCCCGTCGTCGATAACATTCGTGTCTTATAAAATCACCACCACTTCGTTGCTGTTTGCAGTGAGCGTATGCGGGACTCTGTCCGCCCGATCGGCAGCCCGCAATTCACGTGACCTTCACCGCTCATAGCATTACAGAACCGATGCCTTCGGCGGTCTGCTTACGGTCAACTCTGACGGAATCATACCGGCTCGTGTCTGAAACGTCAGGTATCGGTACGGACCACTGAGCATTAGCGTTTCAGAGCCGAAGCGGGCGGTCGCATATCTCGTGGCCGGCACCGGACGAACGGCAATGATCACGCCCGCAAGCTGAGGTACACGAACGTGCAGGCTGTCATGGCGATGTCAATCAGATTTTTCTCAGGCCACATGGAAGTGGGATACGACCTTGACGACAAAGTGCAGGAACATGTCAGAAAACCGGAGTGAATATGGTGCGGTCTGCGACTTTCAGAACCCATCCTCGTGTTGCTGGGATTGTGTCCAACGTGATCGTCGAACGTCTTGGAGGTCATGGCACAGCTCGTATGAGCGCCTGTCTGCCGACCACCAGATCGACCCGGCTGACTTTTGTCCCGCTCCAGCATGACCGCTAGACTTATATTCTGTTAGTCGGCAATTTGGGAAGTGTATAAACGCGAAACGGAGGCTGTTCTCAGTCTATTAGCCGACGCAACATCCGAAAGGGAGCTAACGCATTATCCTTGAGAGTAACCTTCTTCGTATTCGCCCGAACGAGTACAACCGTTGTATCGTCCAAGGCAAGATTCTTCGGACTGAGATCTTTAATTCGCCGAAGCAACGTCGTGACGAAATCGCGAGGCGCATCTATATTGAGCGAATTGGCTATTCCCGTCATTCCAGCCGCTCCCAAAATCTCGCCAGCCGAGTCACATGCTTCGAAAAGAGAATCCGTGTACGCCAGAAACATATCTCCAGGCAAGAGCTTAAGCTTTGTCGACTGAAACTTCTGTCCACTCAGAATTCCAAACGGAAGGTTAGACTGGGCATACGCATTTGAATCATCGGCGGATAAAGCTGTCCATAATCGGGACGCCGCGCAGTAGACCAGCGGAGGTGGGTGGCCTGCGGCGCACACTGTCAGGCTACGCGTGGGCGCAAAGTATGTCGCAACGATCGCTGTAGCAAATCGTCCGACAGTGGCTGCTTCTTCGAACTGCGTGTTCAGGCTCTGCACCACACGAGACTGGTCAATGTAATTGACGTTTCGTCTCATGATGTCGCGTAGTTCAGTGGAAAGGACGGATGCTTCCGCGCCATGCCCACTCACATCCCCAACCAACATGCGTGTTATCCGACCGGATGCACACGAAGAAACGTAATACACGTCCCCACCCTGTTCGTCACCCTCAAACGGTTGGCTATACACCCAGACATCCAGTCCAGGAACGACGAAACTTGACCACGTCGAAGAGTTGCCCCCCCACACTTCCATGCAGGTCATTCGTTCCTGGGATAATTCGGTCACTGAGGCTACTTTGCTGAGAGGAATCGTGCACATGTCATTGTAATGGTGTCCTGAGTACAGCGAAATGTCGGTTGTACGCTGGTCCAGGTGGACGACCATTGTCGTGAGATGCCTATTTTGCATCCGTGCGGGGCAAATAAGTGCCTGAAAAGCTGCAGAACTGCTGCACAAGGCTATAGACGTGTCGCGCAAAACGGCCATCAGTTTTTCTGCGATCGCGACTCTACAGTTGTGCAGATTTTTTGCCGTGTCAGCATCGTACTCATTTCGACCTTCGCCCCGGCATGCCGGGCAGAAATGCATTGGTCCGTGAAACGTACTCCGAGTACTCCGGTTTAGAACTTCGCAATGTACTTTCAAGCAGCGAAACACCTGACACTCGCAGCAGCAGAAAAGTCATTGTCACCGGGGAGATGATAGTCCACAATACGCCGCTTTGTGACACAGCCAACAGAAACAGCCCCCACCACACCAGACAGTCGCCAAAATAGTTAGGGTGCCTCGTGTACCGCCAAAGTCCGGTATCAAGTACCCGCCCGGCGTTGTCAGGATTCCTTCGAAATCGAACCAACTGCCAGTCGCCGACCGTTTCGAAAAACATCCCCACCGTCCACAACGCGACGCCGAGAACAGCTAAGGTTGTGGAACTCCGAGCAGTGACAGAGAGACTTATCTGAAGCGGCAGTGAAACGACCCACATGACGGCTCCCTGCAAACCGAATACAATGAACAGACTGGCCAGCGGGAACGACGCACCCCATCGTTCCCGCATTGCTCGATAGCGAAAATCTTCCGGTTTTCCGAGATTGCGGGCGGCCAGATGGACGCTCAGCCGTAACGCCCAGACTGAGGTCAGAACTACCAGCAGCCACTGAACTACGTACCGTTCCTGAGCGTTGATGAATAGCATCCAGGCGATTACGGCGAAGCCTATTCCCCAACAGATATCAATAATGCCTGCATCTTTGCGAAACAGACTGATCAGCCATGTTGGGATCATCAGAAAGAGGATCACCGCGACTGTCAACAGGTGAGCAGATAGTTGTGCCTCACTCATGGCTTAAACAGGTAATGAGAAACGAACCACTCATTGCCGCCGTTAAATGCGAACAGCTCTTCACATGCCATGAAGAACAGTCGCCAGCGATTGTGCCAGCGAAGAGCTTCGTCCTTTCCGTAGGTATCCGCCAGCGTCGACTGCAGCGCGTGTTTTGCGCGATCCTGATTCATCAGCCAGGCCCGGCAGGTTTTTGCATAGTGTACGCCGTTCCACTTCCTTTGACTCACCACCTGCAGTGAATTGCAGGCACGTGGAAGCAGGTCGACTGCCGGCATCATGCCACCGGTAAAAAAGTGTCTTCCCATCCAGTTGTGCGGGCCGTTTGTTTCGAACAGGTAGGCAGACCGACGGTGACAGAAGACGTGAACAAACAACATTCCATCCGGACACAGCCAGTCGTGAATGCGCCGCGTCAGTTCGCGGTGGTTTCTCATATGCTCAAACATTTCCACTGACACTACTCGATCGAAAGAATCGTCCGTTGAAAAGTCGTTTATGTCAGCCGTCACGACTTGTAGGTTTGAAAGACCTAACTGAGCGGCGCGAGCTTCTATATAGCGACGTTGAGAACTTGAATTCGAAACCGAAGTAATCTGACTTGATGGATATCTGTCAGCCATCCATAAAGACAGCGACCCCCAGCCGCAGCCAAGTTCCAGAATCTTCATCCCGTCTTCCAGTCGCGCGTTTTCGCACGTCACGCGCAGTGCTTCGCTTTCCGCGGCCTCCAAAGAGGCCACTCCTTCCGGCCAGTAGCAGCTGCTGTATTTCAGCTTCGGTCCAAGCACCTGCCGAAAGAATTCAGACGGCACTTCGTAGTGCTGTTCGTTGGCCGCAGCAGCCTGAACTGCAATCGGCTCGGACAATGTCCGTTCGATAAAGCGTTGAGTCGCACCAACTTCGTCGTCCGATTCAAGGTCACTCAGACGTGTCTTCAGGAGCCGTCGGATTCCATACCGAATAACGGAATCCGGTAATCTGCCATGCTCCGCGGCGTTCATGAGTGGCGCCACGAAAAAACCGACACGAGATCGACTTCGAGATACCGTTTTCAGAACGCGGGCTGGTCCCAGACAATCTGAACAACTCTCACGGCTTGTTCGCGAAACGCGGCTTCGCAATAGCATAAATAATACTCCCACATCCTGATGAATCGGTCGTCAAAACCCAGTCGTCGAACATCGTCCAGCCGATCAAAAAATCGTTCACGCCACAATTCAAGTGTTCTGGCGTAGTGCAGCGACATGTCCTCTATGGATTCAAGTCGAAGGTTGGTTGTTCGCCCCGCAGCAGTCTGCAGCGCGGCGACCGAGGGCAGAAAGCCGCCAGGAAAGATATATTTCTGAATGAAGTCGGTGCGTTGGCGATATGCCTCATAACGCGTTTCAGGCATCACAATGGCCTGCATGGCAAACCGTCCGCCTGGTCTGAGCAGTCGACCGCAGCATCGAAAGTAGTTATCGAGAAACCCTTCGCCGACTGCCTCGACCATTTCTATGGAAACAAGCTTGTCGTATTGCCCCTGCAGATCCCGATAATCATAGTCCAGAAGTTGAACCTGTTTTGTAATACCAGCGTCAGCAAATCTCTGTTTCGCACGTGCGAACTGAGCTTGCGATATGGTGGCAGTGGTCAGACCACAACCGTAGTTCGTGACGGCATGAAGAGCAAACCCGCCCCAACCTGTGCCGATCTCCATGACCTCGTCAGAAGGCCGCAATTCCAGCTTTCGACAGATCCGATCCAGTTTGGCGATGGAAGCTGCATGAAGTGAAGTATGTTCGTCTTCAAACCATGCCGATGAATACATCAGCGTTGGGTCAAGAAACAGCTCGAAGAACTGGTTGCTAAGGTCATAGTGAGCGGCGATATTGCGCCGACTGCCACCGCGAGTATTACGTTGGAGCCACCTGACGATTCGCTGAAACTGGCCGGTAAGAGCCGCGACAGGACCCTGAATGGAGTTCAGGTTGCGGCAGAAAATTCTCAGCAGGCCTGTCAAATCGTCTGTCCGCCAGTACCCACGAAGATAGGACTCAGCGAACCCCAGACCGCCGTCTGTTACCAGTTGACTGTAGAGCCCCGGGTCATCTACGCTCAGTCCGGCCCTCAATCCATCAGCCAGAGGATCTCCTAATTGTTTCTGTGTCTGTGGGTCTGAATACTCAATCGTGCCGTGCTTCAGTAAGTCCAGCTTCTGCAGTATTCTGCGGCGAGCAAGCCGCTGAAATGATGTGGGTGCAAAACTCTGCGATCCTAACGCGTCGGGAGAGGATGTGGACCGATTCGGTTGCCCAATCTTTTCATACGCGGCGTTGCTCGATGACGCCGCGTTCGCCGACGCGCCGGCCCCTGCTCCGGAAGAGGTCACATTGGATGTAAAATCGATGGTGGTCATATCTTCACTTTGTAGTACTGCGATGGGAAACACTGCGAAATTCTAGCTGGGTGATGAAGCTGTCCGCTCCAACTTGACTTCTTCAACAGAGACCGGATGCGCAAAAAAAGGTGCTTTCTTCATCCACAGACGAAATGCCTGCCAGTAAATGGCGATAACCACCCGTAACGTCATTGCGGGAAAACGCAGAATCGACCGAAGACGATTGAATGGAGTGAATTCCAGACGCTTAAGAACCAGAATTGCGTCAAAAATCGAGGCTTCCTGATTGAAGCATTCGAGTCGCACAACAGCTGTTTGACCAGGATGAGTGATGCGCCACCGGTACATCAGGTCCATCGGCATAAACGGTGAAACGTGAAATTCCTTCGCACATTCAAATCGAATCGTCTTGGGGTTTCCGTGTGCCGGAATGACATAACAGTGTTTTTCACCCCATGGCGTGTTGGTCACTTCAGCAACGATGGCCTCAACGTTTTGTCCCGATTGGTCGTAGCAGTAATACACAGACACCGGATTGAATACGAAGCCAAAATACCGAACGTGAGTCAGCAGGCGAACAGGCCCATTGAGAGTCCGCCCCGTTTTTTGCAGCACGACTTCCCGAACGCAGTGAACGATTGGGCGAGACGGATCACCAAGAAAATCTGTACGGCGGAACTGAGCAATGCGTGGGAAGCTGGTTGAGTAGAAAAACCAACCATCAAAAATGTCGTCAACTTCATTCAGGTCGATGAATAACAGGTATAGTCGGTTACGAAACGTATGTGGCACCGGTGAAAACCGGCGATGCCTCACCACGCCTTCATAGAAACAGCTGTTCAGGGCCCCGGAATTGCGTCGACTTGCAGTGGAAGTTTCGTTATTGCTGAGCTGCGGCCCGCGCGGCTCTGGTGTTACTATCGTCACAGGGTGCCTTCCTTCAGCAGTGACACAGCTCCGTCCGGGCATGATCCGCGCGGCACAGTTTTCGAAGTAAATGCGGTGGATGCCGGAATGCCAAACTGCTCGCAGACTGAGAGAGCACTGACCACCCCGTCTTCGTGAAATCCGTTTCGCCAATACGCGCCGCAGAACGAAGTGCGATTTCGTCGAATGAAGTGCTGGTGACGTGCCTGGAACTCCTCACGCCGGGCCGTAAAGACCGGGTGCGAATACTCGAACTCAGCCAGCACTTTCGTCCGATCGATTGAGTCATCCTCGTTGAGCGTGATACAAAACGTTTGCTCAGACTGGATTTTCTGCAGAATGTTTACGTTGTATGTGACGGTCGGCATTGATGACGGCTTGTTGCCGATGTGGTAATTCCAACTGGCCCATGCGCGCCGTCGTTTCGGCAGTAATGAGTCGTCGGTATGCAGTACGGCAGTGTTACTGCGATACGGGAATGCAGAAAGAACTTCCGTCTCGTCACCGTCCGCTTCACCTCCCAAAAGCCGTAGTGCTTGATCACTGTGGCAGGCAAAGATCACTTCGTCAAAACGGTCGACGCCCAGTGAATGCCTGATCGTAACGTCTTCGCCGGAACGCTGCACGGAATGAACGGGACAACATAGTCGAATCTTATCACGAAAAGGTTCGATCAGACGATCGACGTAGGACTTCGATCCGCCGCCGATGACCCTCCAAACGGGACGATTTCTCAAACTTAACAGACCATGATTCACATAGAAATGAAGAATGAATCGAATCGGAAAGCGTGCGAAGTCGTCGAATGGACAGGACCAGATCGCGGCCCCCATGGGAAACAGATATTGCTCAGAAAACTGCTGTGAAAAGCCACGCTCAGTAACGTAGTCACCGACGGTCTGAGTGTGGGAAACGTGCTGGAGATCATTTGAACCTACACGATTGAATCGCATGATGTCGTAGAGCAAACGGTAAAATTTTGGTCGCAGCAAATTTCTGCGCTGGGCAAACACCCCATTGGGCGAAGTGCCGTTATATTCGAGCCCGTCCCGATCGCTGCGGACGCTGAAACTCATCGAAGTTGGTGTTGTTTCGACGTTGAGCCCAGCCAGCAGCCGAGTGAAATTCGGATACGTACGCTCGTTATAGACGATGAACCCTGTATCGATATCATATTCCCCGCCGGGGATTGATACGGACACCGTGTTGGCGTGGCCTCCAATACGTGAGTCGGCCTCGAACACCGTGACGTCATGCTGCGGAGCCAGCAGACGCGCACAGGTGAGGCCGGAGATACCGGAACCGATTACAGCAATTCTCACTAACCTTCTCCAATCGAGGGGGACGCCGGCGTGGTCTTAGAACGTTTGAAGAATTTGGCCACTCGGAGGACTATTGTTTTTTCGAAACCCCCCAGTTCTACTACGTTTATTGATATTTCGGTGAGTTTCAATTTTTCCGCTGGTCATTCTGCGCCAGCCCTCTAGGACCTTAGAGGTGACATTGCTGCCATTTCCGCAAAGGCACAGTTGCGTGAGCTGGTCTGAAATCGAGTTTATTCCAAATGCCGACTTCGCAACCGCCAGTGAACGGAATTTTGAGGACGTAGACGCAGAATTGTACGCGGCAGAAGAAGGACGTCGTCCGCAAATCAACAGAAACGAAGCGGCGGCAACGTTTATCCAGGCGATTGAGGAGAGTCGAGTACTCACGTTCGAAGGTGAGCAGTTTCTGTTCAAGAGACTTAATTTTCTGCGTTTCCGCGCCAACGCTGTCCGCGTCACGTCAGCAGCGAAACCTTCGACAAAGACGTTGAAAGAAATTCCGCGACTGCTTCAGGGGGCTCAGGAAACTCGCGAAGATATCGCTCGGGCAAACCTACGACTGGTGCTTTCAATCGCACGCAGGTTGTCTTCGGCTTCAAACGACTTTGATGAGGTTGTCAGTGATGCCAACGGCATTCTTCTGAATGCGATTGACAAATTTGACTTCTCCAGAGGTGACAGATTCAGTACCTACGTGATTCACGCGATTCAAGGTCACCTGTATCGCTGCATTGGTCGAAATTGCAAGCGATCCTCAAGAGCGAGGCTGGCAAATCACGCCGTGGAGACCATTGCTGTTGACTCAATTACCGATACCTCACCTTCGGCAGCCGATGTTCTTATGGCGGCCGAAGCCGTTATTGACAAGCTGGATGATGTCCTGGACGAACGAGAACAACGTATCATATGTGGCCGGTTCGGGCTGAACGAAACAGGCCAGACCAGCACGCTAAGAGAACTTGGTGTGGAACTGGGCCTAAGCAAGGAACGCGTTCGACAATTGCAACTATTTGCACTTGAGAAACTGGTGGAAGTCGCGAGGCTGTTCGAATCATCTTTCGTACCGCACTCTTAGGAATCACAAACCCATGAACGAAAGTCTTCGGAGTTAACAATGACTTCTGAATATGAAGCTCAACCATGGATGAAACGGACGCTGTTCGCGGCTGGTTTGTACAATCTGGCGCTGGGGGCGTTGTGCGTGTTTTCGACCGGCACGCTAACGACATTCGCCGCGATGGCTCCGGGCCCGGTTGTTTCTCAGCTCTGGCAGTGCATTGGGATGATCATTGGTGTTTACGGCGTGGGCTATATCATTGCGTCGTACGCTCCGTATCGTCACTGGGCGATCACGTTGGTGGGACTGCTGGGGAAAGTCGTTGGACCGATTGGATTCCTGATTGTTGTTTCCAACGGTTCACTTCCGGCACATATGGGATGGATTATACTGGTCAGTGATGTGATCTGGTGGATTCCGTTCTCGGCAGTTCTCTGGGGAGCAGTCCGTCATTACCACACCGTAGGATCAGCCTACGAAATGCCACAGGCAGATGATCCGCTTGGCGATATAAAGGCCAACACTGGTGAACGGCTGGACGATCTGGCCAATCGTGCGCCGCAACTGGTGCTCTTTTTGCGACATGCCGGCTGTACTTTCTGCCGAGAAGCATTGTCAGATGTTGCCCGGCAACGCAAGCAGATCGAAGAATCCGGCACGGGAATTGTCATCGTACACCTGGGTCAGGAATCAGAAGACGATGATAAATTTTTTGAGCAGTACGGCCTTCAGGACCTGCCCCGATTTTCGGATTCCGCCTGTCGACTGTACCGTCAGTTCGGACTGGATCTTGGCGGTTTCTCTCAACTGTTTGGTCTGCGCGTCTGGATTCGCGGACTCATCTCAGGCGTGCTGCACGGTCACGGAATCGGTGCAGTCCGTGGCAACAGCTTTCAGATGCCTGGTGTGTACCTGTATTACCGTCGGCAGATTCTCAGCGGTTTTCGACACGACCACGCTTCGGACAGACCAGATTATCTCGCCTTGGCGCAGCAGAGCCGTCATCCATCCGTCGCCTAATGGCATGAGCGAAGTAGTCGAAAGTCCAATTCCCCTGCACATTCTGCAACGCGACAACAACAATCTTGTCGTAAATTGACCTGCTCCTATTAACGGCGACCGTACTTTGAGTGGCAAACTCAGGGGTTGGTCACAGAAGAGGGAGGCAGCCAATGCCACGTAAAAGATTCAAGACAAAACAGATTGTTCAAAAGCTTCGGGAAGCGGAAGATTGCTGAGCTGCGTCGCAAGATCGAACGGGGAACTGAAAACCTTGCACTGGCTGATCGCGACGACTTCAAAGCAATTTCAACACTTCTGCAGGGATGGCGGGACGAAGAATCTGCACTGGCCGAACGGCTGG
>JAQWOH010000085.1 GCA_029245955.1 Fuerstiella sp.
GTACGTCTGCTCAACCTGATCCATGACTGTCTTGCAGACCGTTCGTGTACCCTGTACCTGTTCCTGGTAAGGAACACATACCGTGTACGTCTGCTCAACCTGATCATTGACGGTTTTGCAAACAGTTCGAGTACCTTGACGCTGTTCCCGATGGGGAACATTAACTGTAATCGTTCGCGTCTCGGTTACCATCTGTGGGCACATGACTGTTCGTTCAACAGTCTCCCACGTTCCACAACTCTGGCCGCAGCCATTCCCACAACTTGAACCACAGGAGCTGGCACCACACGGGCTGCAGCTTGAGGCGCAAGGGGCGGAGCAACTAGAGCTGACTTTGCCGCCGAAGCAGCCACCAGCTTGTGCAGATGCAGACATAAGTGCTACAGCTGCGAGTGACAGAACATAACGCATGTTCGTTCAACTCCTCCTTCGAATCGAAATGATTCAGAAACTTAAAACGTCACGAGGAACGCCCCTCGTGCACCCAACTGAGTTTTCAAAGTCGGAAGACCTGGCTGCCGCAAAGGTATATTGGCTGTTAATAAGCCGACCATGACAGGAAGCCGCTCCAGACGAGTACAGTTATCGTGAATATAACATAGGAAGTTGTGCTAATACAGGATGCCTGGGCTATTTGAGCTGGTCATTGTTCAGGTTGACGAATCGGCAAGTCTTGCCGGTTGGTTCGGTTAGTGGCGATTTTTGCGGTTTATGGCCCGGGGATCCCTTGTCTGCCCCTCTTCGGGGCCCAGCCCTGTGGTGAACAGTTCCCTGGTCAAGCACAGGCCGGCCGGCGCCAAACCTGAACGATTGGTAAAACCGTGAGACCCTTGTTCCCTGCGAATTTGAATTCAAGGAGGGGATTGGCAGCATTTTGTTGTGGCTGCCGCATGTCGGGGCTATAGTTGCGCAAATTGCCCCGGCACCCGGGAGTTCCGCGTTTTCGGTTGCTCACAACACAGTCTTCGTTTTCAGCTGCACCTATGAAGTTTTGCCTTGTCGATCGCATCACGGAACTCACACCTGGCGAATCGATATCCACGATAAAAAATGTGTCACTTGCTGAGGAATACCTGCAGGACCATTTTCCTGGGTTTTCCATCCTGCCGGGCGTCCTGATGGTCGAAGCGATGGTGCAAAGCTGCGCCTGGCTGTCTCGTGTGACGGATGATTTTGCGTTCAGTACGTTGCTGTTGAAGCAAGCGCGAGCCGCGAAGTTCAACAACTTCCTGAAACCGGGACAAACGCTGAACGTGACGGCGAAGCTCAAGAAAAATGAGCATGATGTGGCGAGTTTTCAGGCGGCAGGTACTGTGGAGGGCGTCTCTGCAGTGAGCGCAAGACTTATTCTTTCAAAGCGCAACCTGCAGGATCAGCGTCCGGACATGGCAGAGATCGATGGGCGTGTACAGGCAGCAATGAAGGAAATGTTTGAGCAAATTCGTCCGGATTACGACGCTGTCTGATGCCGGTGTGGCTTTTGCCTGCTGCAGTGACGTTGCCACTGAAATTCGATTTATTCGTGTCAAAACAGGATTCTGTTCCCTTTTCCACTGAAAGAACCAGAGAGATGAGTCTTAACGGGCGTGTTGCACTTGTGACCGGTGGCAGCCGAGGTATCGGCCGTGCGATCGTTGAAACGCTGGCTGCTGACGGGGCAAAAGTAGCCTTCGTTTATCATTCAAATTCTGCTGCAGCTGACGAAGTCGTCGCGAGTTTAAAGGAGAAGGGGCTGGATGCTCTGGGCTTCCAGGCGGATGTTCGGTCAAAGGATGCTGCCGACAAAGTGATCGCTGATGTCGTTGATGCATGGGGCTCTGTCGATATCCTGGTCAATAACGCGGGAATCATCAAAGACGGACTGCTGGCAACAATGGAGGCAGCTCAGTGGCAGGACGTCATCGACACGAACCTGACCAGCGTCTTTAATTTTTGCCAGGCGGCCACGCGTCAGATGATGTCTCAGCGGTACGGGCGGATTATCAATATGTCCAGCGTTGCAGCCGACGTCTCAAATCCGGGGCAGGCCAATTACGCGGCAAGTAAGGGAGGCGTGGAGGGGTTTACTCGCTGCATCGCGACTGAACTGGCTCGTCGGGGTGTGACGGCTAATGCTGTCGCACCAGGCTTTATTCAAACGGACATGACGGAAGCCGTTGTGGCTGCTGCCGGAAAAGAGATCAAAAAGAAGATCCCGGCCCGTCGGCTTGGCAATCCGGAGGATATTGCCAACGCAGTTCTGTTTTTCGCACAGGAATCATCTTCCTACGTGACCGGACAGATTCTGAAAGTGGATGGGGGCCTGACGCTGGGTGGTCTTTGAGAAAGTTTGTCCCCGGAAAGTGGGCAAATCTGAAAAATTTCGTCTGTTGCCGGTTCACGGGGCTTAGTAGTCGATTTTTGGGTGTGGCCTGTCTACACTCTGCCGACGATTTCACTGGCTTTGGGGGTCAGGGGAACTCTGGAAACAGCCGCTTCGTTCAACGTCGCCTGAATGAAGCCGGTTTGCTGGGTTTGGCGACGCTTTCAACTTGCGCTGATTAAATCGCGCAGTCCAAGGAGACATTTGTAAATGGCATCCTCTGAAGAGATCTTTGAGAAGGTCCAGGAAACACTGGTCGACGCACTGGGAGTCGACGACGATGAAGTCACTGCAGAAGCAACATTGATTGGCGATCTGGGCGCCGAATCGATCGACTTTCTGGACATCGTGTTTCGTCTGGAGAAGAATTTTGACATCAAGATTCCGCGTGGTGAACTGTTCCCGGAAAACCTGGCGAATGCGGATTCCGGTTTTGTGGCTGACGGCAAAGTGACCGAAGAGGGCATAGCACAGCTACGGGAAAAAATGCCTCATGCAGATGTTGATAAGTTCGCTGAAGATCCTCAGGTCAGCAATATGTCAGACATGTTCACCGTCGACATGATCTGCAAGTTCACAGCGTCGCGACTGGGCTGATTCGGACTGACTGAATCAGGTGTATCCGGCGAGCGGTGCGTTTCGGCGGACTGACAAATCCGGTGGCTGTTCCCATCGGCTTGCCGTCCGTTGTATTCGGTATGGCGAAGCGGGGATTTCCGTTTCGCCATTTTCCGTATTTTGAAATCGGAATTCTGCACACGGCGACTGCTTGTTGATCGGTGCTCATTCGGCTTCATGTAACTACACAGGTTTGATGCGATGCGATGGTACTGGGTTGACAAGTTCATCGAATTCAAGTCCGGGGAATCTGCCAGGGCAGTGAAGAACGTGTCGCTGTCGGAAGAGCATCTGCACGATCATTTTCCGGGGTTTCCCGTGATGCCTGCGTCGCTGATGATCGAAGGTATGGCTCAGACCGGTGGTATCCTGCTCGGCGAAAAGAATGACTTTGCCTACAACGTCATCCTGGCCAAGGTACCGAAGGTCGAGTTCCACAGCCTGGCCTGTCCTGGTGATCAGCTGATCTACTCCGCAACTCTGGAAAACGAGAGTGAAGCGGGGGGGGCGGTTAAGGTGACGGCCACAGTCGAGGATCGTCTGGTCGCTGAAGCAGATATTGTTTTTGCCCACCTTACGTCTGATGACCCGCAACTCAGCCGGATCGATCAAAAGAACTTTGTGTTCCGCATGAATCTTCTGGACATTCTGAACGTGGGGAAGATCGACGAAGACTCTGATTCCTCAGTGACTGCGTGACTGTCGCCGATTTGGTCCCGGAACCGGGCAATTTAGCAAAGAGAAAAACTATGAAACGTCGAGTCGTTGTGACAGGAATCGGGTGTATCACACCACTGGGCAACAACGTTCAGGATCTCTGGCAGGCGCTGCAGGATGGACGCAGCGGTGTCGGAGGGATTACGCATTTCGAAGCGTCCAATTTTCCGACTCGGTTTGCTGCCGAAGTTCGCGATTTTGATTTTGACTCAATTGTGCCGGAACCCGGTCGATTTGCGGATGCCGGACGGAACATTCGTTTTGCGATCGGCGCCGCAGAGCAGGCGATGGCCGATTCCGGAATCTCTGACAGTTCCGGTTTCGATCCCGCCCGGCTGGGAGTGTATCTGGGAGCCGGGGAGGGGCAGCAGGACTTCGTGCAGTTCATGACTCTGGTGGCCGATTCGAACAAGGACGGCGAAGTCGATCTGGAGAGATTCACGCGTGACTTTCTGGAAGCGATGAACCCGCAGTTTGAGTTGGAACTTGAGCCGAATATGCCGGCCGCGCATCTGGCCAGTCTGTTTAACGCTCAGGGGCCCAATCTGAACTGCCTGACGGCATGTGCCGCATCCAGTCAGGCAATCGGTGAAGCTACTGAAATCATTCGCCGCGGTGATGCGGATGCGATGTTGTCGGGCGGTGCCCACAGTATGATTCACCCGTTTGGTGTGACGGGGTTCAATCTGCTGACTGCCCTGTCTGAACGCAACGACAATCCACCGGGAGCGTCACGTCCGTTTGACCTTGATCGCGATGGATTTGTGCTGGGCGAAGGAGCGGGCATGGTGATTCTTGAAGAACTGGAACATGCCAGGGCTCGCGGAGCACAGATCTACGGCGAGATTAAAGGCTACGGGTCCACGGCAGACGCATACCGGATTACAGATATTCATCCTGAAGGGCGCGGAGCCATCGCATGTATCAAAATGGCCCTTGCTGATGCTGAAGTGAATCCGGAAGATATCGGCTATGTCAACGCTCATGGAACCAGCACTAAGGTCAATGATCGCGTTGAAACAATGGCGATTAAAGGCGGGCTGGGCGAACATGCATTCAGTACGCCGGTTTCCAGCATCAAAAGCATGCTGGGACACTTGATTGCCGCTGCCGGGAGTGTGGAAGCGATAACCTGTCTGCTGGCTATGAGAGATGGAGTCCTGCCACCAACGATTAACTATGCGACACCTGATCCGGATTGCGATCTGGACTACATTCCCAATGCCGCTCGGCAGACAAAGGTGTCCGCCTGTCTGTCAAACAGTTTCGGATTTGGTGGTCAGAATGTGTCGCTGATTATCACCGATTTTGCTGCGTGATAAAATCCTCGGGAGTTGCTGTTTACGGTCTGGAGAAGGTTGTCGACTGGAGCGTTTTGTTTGAATGGAGTTTGTGTCTCGATGTGGTTCTGGACGGCTATTGTCATCGTAGGATGCACTGTTGTGCTGTGCGACTACTGGTACCATCGATATGCGTCGAAACGGATTCAGGGAATCATTGAAAGTGTCATGCCCGATGGGGCAACTCTGTCCGAACCGGATAACTCTGCGACATTAATTTCAATTCCCACGTCAGACGGTATCAGCCTTTCCGGCAGTCTGTACTACCCCGCAGCCGATTCGCCGGGTCTGGTGGTGTTCCTGCCGGAACTGAACAGCGATCACTGGACGGCGATGACTTATGCCGGAGCTTTGACGTCGGCCGGATTTGCTGTCCTTAGTTTTGATTTTCGCGGCCAGGGCAGTAGTGACTCTCACCATGATTATGCGCCCAGTCACTGGATCACGGAATATGAATTGACCGATATTACATCCGTGCTGACCTTTATCAGGGACGATCCGAAACTCAGTCAGTTGCCAGTTGGCATAATGGGCGTCAGTCGCGGCGGAAGTGCAGCGATACTGACGGCCTGTCGGTATCCGCAGATTGCAGCCGTGGTCACGGACAGTGGCTTCACCACGATGGAAATGATTCATTCGTTCCTTCACAAGTTCTCCCGAGTAATCATTCCTGACTGGCTGTTCAATCGACTGCCGGCGTGGCATGTACACAAGACGCTGCGGACATCGCTTGCGCGTAGTGAAGAATCGAGAGCGTGCCGTTATGTTCTGCTTGAACCGGAATTAAAAACATATTCTCAACAACCTGTCCTGTTAATTTCCGGAGCTCGTGATTCCTACGTGACGCCGAACGTTACAAGGACGATTGCGACTGCACTTGGGCAGGAAGACAACGTCTGGATCGTCGAACAGGCGAAACATAACAGATCCCGCGCCAAGTGCCCTGAAGAGTACGATTATCGCATCGTTGAGCACTTCAGAAACGCCTTCGCTGCCGCGGCTTCGACAGTTACTGATGCCGGCGAAAGCTGCTGGACGGAAGGGCCCCCGCGACAGACAGCCGACTCCCGCAAGATGTCGTTGCCTTCAACGCGTGACTCCCGGGGCAACTCAGATCTTCGATAACGCCTCATCGAGTTCATCCCGCAGGACTTCGAATGATTCCAGTCCCACGGACAGTCGCACCAGCTCATCAGTGATACCGATCGCGGCACGGTCCTGTCGGGACATGAATGCGTGAGACGTTGTGGCCGGATGAGATATCGTGGTTCGCGGGTCGGCCAGTGTCGGAGAAAAGGGGATATTTTCGGCGGCACGCATGAACTTTGAGACGCCTTCTTTACCGTCCGTGACAAGGCGAAACGAGATAATACCACCCGTACCATCCGGGTATAACGTCGTGGCAAGCTGATGAGTTCCGTGTTCCGCCAGCGAAGGATGAAAGACCTGTCGTGTACCGGCATGGCCCTGCAGAAACTCTGCCAGCTGCCTGGTCGTCCTGCAGATCTGTTTCATTCGCAGTGGCAACGTTTTCAGTCCACGCTGTGTGAGCCATGATTCAAACGGATTTCCGTTTTGTCCGAATGCGCTCGCTATGGAACGAACCGACTTCATTCGCCGTATCGTTCCGGCGGCCACGCCCAGCATGACGTCGCCGTGCCCATTCAGGTATTTCGATGCGCTGTGAACAACGATGGCGGCACCGTGTTCGATAGGCCGGATGAGCTCAGGGGTGGTGAAAGTGCTGTCAACCACCAGAGGTACATCACCCAGCGTTTCGGAGACCAGTCCGATGTCTGTAACTTCCAGTAATGGGTTGGAAATGGTCTCCACTAGACAAAGCTTGGTATTTGACTGTAATGCCGCTTTTATCGATTCAGGGTCACCGGCATCCACGTATGAAACATGCACGCCAAACTTCTGATGCAAGCGGCCAATCAGCTTCAAAGTGATGCCGTACAATGATCTGGCCACCACAATGTGGTCGCCAGAACCGGCAAGATGCATCAGTACCGCAGCAATAGATCCCATGCCGGAAGAAAAAACGCATCCTGCTTCAGCACCCTCCATTTGAGCGATTGAGTCTGACAGTGCTGCGTGATTGGGATTGCTGTCCCGCGTGTAGACATGCCCGGTTACGTTGCCGGAATAGATGTCGGCCAGGACCTTCAGGTCTGGAACATCAAAAGCCGTCGTTTGATAAATGGGAGCCGTACTGGGCTCCGTTACGAAGTCTGGCGGGGATCCCAGTCGAGATGGATGTTGTTCTGTCATCAGCGGATTCCGATTCGGTTTGCAGGTCGGCCGCAGTGTAGTCCGGCCGGAACCTGGTGTCCTGCGTAGAGCAATATTCACTGATCAGTGCCGCGTTATAGGGTTGGGCGGCGAGTGCGCAGCCGGGACGGACTGCCCTGTCCGAACATTTTTGCGGCGACAGCTCGTCCTGGCGGCACAGCAGCAGTTGAAACTGGAGGTGAATCCACGTGCGGCAGGTGCGACCACAGCTCGTTTACAGCTCTCGACTGTCTCCCGGCAAGGACGTCCGCCAGTGGCAGCAGCAGCAGTACATCTGCCGCGCAGTAGCGAATCAGCTGGTCGCGGGCCGCCTGATTCTGATGGTCCTGCCACATTGACCACAGTTCCACAGCAACGCCACCATCAACGTCCTGCAGATCAGGCGGTCGATCGATTCCCAGTTGAGAAACGACCTGTTTCAATCCACCCGGAAGATCGTGATGGTAACACGGCCATCTGAGGTCGAGATGCGGACATGGCAGTTCCGGGATGTGAAACGCATCAATGACTCGCGGTACGTCAAATGTGCTGCCGTTAAAGGACGCCAGCAGGTCAACGTCGTCCAGCAGTTCCAGAAATTCGTCAAGGTTTTCATGCTCAACAAACGTATGCAGCTGATTCCTGTGCCAGCAGACAATCACGGTGATGGTGTCATCGTATTCCAGTCCTGTGGTTTCGATATCAAAGAACGACGCCTGATCCAGATACTGATGCAGCACCCGCCATTTGTCTTTCGCGCACAGATTCTCAACGAAGTACTGAATGTCATCGTCTGCCAGGGCCTGCAGACAGCGTTCTGATTCTGCGACGATTTCACGACGCAGCCAGGGCGCCAGACACTCCGGCGGAGCCACGGCGTCGTGCCATGACCGAACACCGGCTGCATGCAGCTGAGCCAGCCGTACCGGACCGACACCTCGAAAATGCTGCAAGGCCTCCGTGATCACACTGGTTTCCGTTGCTCAATTCCACAAAACGCTGGGCGGCCGATGACGAACGGACTCACGCCTCTGCTGAACCATACCAAAGATGGGGCAAAATAGGAGAGGCGAACCAACGACCTTAACGAGTATGGGATGTCCGCACCGTGCGGCACGCAAGCCTCTCGCCGATCAGTTATGAACCATCCACGCTTCACCAGAACGTACCTTTCGATGGCTAGAAGTCGATCCAGTCCCGCACATCTCCGCATTACTTGCCATATTGCGGTCTATTTCGCGTTCTACCCAACGCGGCTGTTGAAATATGACTTTGTCGCCAACGATAAGTATACTGCTTGCATGTCAAACGCGACCTTCATCAATGATGACCTTGCCGCTCACCGGGGTTCAGCGCGGGAGTTGACGTTTCAATTAACGCTTGACTCACTGTCAGAGCAGTACAGCGTAAGCACGGCGCCGATAAGAACTGCGAATGTTGAGCTGATCGAGGAAGGGAATCTGAAGAAGGGCCCCGGTCTCTGCCTAACGGTCACAGCCTCACGCCGTAAGCGAAGTCGATGGCGTCAGTCGAATTCGCCGGAGCCGCCACGTGACGCGTATGAAGTTGTCGCCAGCGATCTGGTTCAACTCAGTCTGCGAGGCAAACCGATCCGCCTGCGCGAGGAAACGCCTGCTGAGCAGTATGACATCAGTTGGCCCACGGCGAGGAAATCACCGTCGCATCACATCCTCAATTATCAGTTAATCCTGAGCCACATCGAAAACACCTGGGGACGAAAACACGAACGACTGTTCTTGATCAAGGCTCAAATATCCAAGGTCACTAATTCATGAGCAATTCAACGTCGCGACGCGACTTCCTGAAATCTGTCGGGCTCACCGTGTTCGCGGTGGGCGTGGGGAGTGTGGCACCGGCACAGGAAAAGAACCAGCCTCAGCAAGGCGCCAGTGGCAGTGAAACACGGCTCGTGGAACTGCCCTTTCAGTTGATGATCTGCGATTACGTACAGTTCAAGCTGTCCAGAGTGGACACACGCGGGAAGGTCATCTGGGAACACCGCCCGGAAGGGAAAGTATGGGACTTTATTCTTACGGGCGACGACAAGCTCATCTATCCGATTATTACCGACGGGCAGGAAGTCCGCTGCATTGATTCTCAAAAAAAACAAATATGGTCCTGGCCATATGCCGGGGAATTCAGAGAGATCATCAATATCACAAAGCATCGCTCACAACTGATTGTGAGCGGCCAGAAGCCACCCAGGGCCATCCTGATGAACCTGGATGGAACGATTCAGAAGAGGCTGCCAATCCCCGCAGGCTACAATCACCATCATGGCCAGTTGGGGAACGTGTATGCCGTCGGCAACAAACACTATCTGGCTCAGCTTTGGGGCGAAGGGACGGCTCTTGAAGTTGATGAAAACGGCAAAGAAGTGTGGCGATATCAGGTACCAAAAGCCGGAAAGGGGCGCTATCCGGAAGGGACGATTCAGGATCTTCTGAGATTGGACAATGGCAACACTCTTCTGGCGTGCGGTACACAAGCTCGTTTACTGGAAGTGGATCGTTCGGGAAAGATTGTCTGGGAATTCACCGGGACGGGGCATCCCGAACTCAATTTCACCAACGCCTGTAATCTGCAACAACTGAGCGACGGCTCCGTTCTGGTCACCAACTTTCTGCGGGGCAATTCAGGTCGCGGCGCACATGCCTTCAGGCTTTCTAAAGAGAAGCAGATCACCTGGACGTTTACCGACCACAAGAATTTCACAGCCATCAGTCAGGTGTGGGCGATCGAACAATAACCAACCTGCGGAAGAGGCTGCTGAAACTGTCAGAAAGAGTCCGGACTGCCATCGATGGTGACTTCTGCAAATAGAAGACAGCACGGGCCCGCCAATGAACAGATCTCCTGAGTTACTCTTAATCACGAAGTACATTCCTTTAAATCTGCCGGCCTTGTCACCTCCGCGACAGGCCCGGGAGATGCGGTGCTGGCTCACGAAAAGAGGCAACCACCGAAGAATGCCAGTGGTAAAGTTACCCCTGGTTTCGAAAGTACGCAGACTGATCCGCATGCACCAAAGGACTGGCAGCCGTTTTTCGAGCGTACGATTCGTGCAGGTATTGCGGGATACAGGCTTGTGCGCGTTCGGAGCGCACTTCGGCATTCAGAACCACCCGAATGTCGATATTGTGGCGATCGCGGATCTGCTTCCCTCCCGTTGCTCCGGACTGGCGATGGCTTGTGGCAGCAAACAGACCGGCCCGTCGTGCGAAAAGATAATCAAGGCCACCAGCGCCGGAAGCCGTGTTATCTGCAATATAGCTTACACCGGATCCGAGTTAGAATCTGGCACCATCCGTGTGGGTAGATCACGAGTAAGTCCCAGGTACAGGATGCCACGGCATTTCCGCACAGCTTTAGGGGCGGATCTGCGATAACCAACATGAGCAGCGAGCGTCAGAACGCGCGTTGTGAGTTCCCTGCGTCGTCGACTGCATATGGCAACCAGACAAGAACCAGTCGTTGAATCCTGATGTCTGACTTGCGAGGCTTGATTTCTTTGTCGGTCAGTTCCATCAGGTCGGGATCAAAACGATCCTGGATCCTGTGCACCTCTTCTTCGATCTGGGCATTCAGTTCCTCCTGTCGCTCGACCAGCGCGTGCACTGCTTCTTCCGCGTGCTGTACGTCCTCACTTTCTTTGGCAACGCTGCCAGCCCTGCGAATCGCTGTGCCGGCGCGAGAGACGTTTGTCACGCTGTGTAGTTTTCGCCCGAACAGAGCCCCTGCGATACTCTGAATGACAGAAAGTCCGGCGGATACCGCCTTCTCGGTCTTCTGTGTTTTTTCGCGAGCGACCTTCTGCCTTGCACGGCGCATGCGGTCCTCCAGTGTGCGAATGCGCGAAGCATATTTGCCTCGCAGTTTTTCGAGCTGCCGGTCACGTTCTTCCCGGGCCGCATGTCGCAATCGTATTCGAAAGTCCGATTCTGATTCATCAGATCCGGAGCATTCGCTCAGAGCCGGACATTTCCAGACCGACAGTCGACGATACTGATACAGAAAGTCTTTCAACGCGGACTTCCACTTCGTATAGGACTTTTTCAGGGTTAGCGCCGCCGCCAGATCGCCGAACGCAGCAGTCTTCCGGCACTCACCCGTCAGCTCGGGCAGATCGTCTTCGTCCCATTCATCCGCCTGTTGCCAGAAGTCCGACGGAATGTCATCACCAGTCAGTGCCAGCAACGTCACATCCTCCCAGCGATCAACGTTTTCTCGGGCAGCAACAAAATGAACATTCGCCTCACCCAGCAGGGCCGGTCGATAGACTAACTGGTCCGCCGTTGTCCGAACCGGAAAAAACAGTTCCGGGATGTTGGGTGGCAGCACGGGCCGGGAAATCTTTACATCCGCTTCGTTTGCGTTCGCCAGGCCAAACGAAGGTGCAGCATTGGGACCGAAATTGTTTTTCAGCGGACTCATCAAAATTCGAATCTGCTCCCGCGACAGCGGCCCCCGCAGATATGACAGGGCCCATCTTGTTCTGAAGACGACAGGCTGGTCTTCGTGAACATTGTTCATCAGAAAAACCCGGCTGCCCAGACCGGCAAGAATCTGTTCCATACGCTGCCGGTCAAAAGACGATCCGGCACTGGCCGCGGCTCCTTCCAACCCTTCAAGAACTCGCAGCTTGTCGCGTTCTGTCTGCAATCGCCCCAGGAACCATGTACCAGCGTTGGACAGCCCCTTGTAGTCGATATCGACGGGATTCTGCGTAGCAAGAACGCAGCCGAGCCCGTAAGCGCGGGCCTGTTTCAGCAGTGTCAGCATGGGTTGCTTGGACGGGGGATTGGCCGTCGGCGGAAAGTAGCCGAAGACTTCGTCCATATAGAGAATCGCCCGCAGACTGGCTGTCCCGGGCTGGCGCCTCATCCACGCGATCACTTCATTCAGCAGAATCGTGACGAAGAACATGCGTTCCTGGTCAGACAGATGCGCTATTGAAATGACGGCCAGTCGCGGCTTTCCTGCGGTCGTATAGAACAAGTTTTGAATATCAAGAGCCTCGCCTTCCAGCCAGCCGGCGAAACCGGGCGAGGACAGCATATTGTTCAGCAACATGGCCAGCTTGAAACGATCGTTGGCCGGGAAGAACGATTCCACGTCCAGGAAGCCGACCTTGTCAAACGGAGGTTCCTGAATCAATCGAATCAACATTCCCATCTCTACGTCGCTGCCCTGACGCCACGACGCATCCAGAATCGAAGACAGCAGGATGTATTCGCGACTGCTGATAGGATCGGCTTCAATCTGCAACAGGGCCAGTAGTCCTGAGACAGCAGCCATAATTCGTTCACGCAGAGCCTCTGCGTCGTTGAGAATCTCAGCCGACGGTGCAGTGAGGGCCCGCAGAACGGTGATTGGCCGCCCGGCATTGCTGGCTGGCGTGTAGATCGCAACTTCAGCGGAATCACGCAGTTTGCGGATGCGGCCGGCGCCCTGTCCCCATTCGCTCAAGCCACCGGTCCAGATATCAGCCGTCTTTGCAGCATATTCCTCAATTGTCAGTCCCTGTCGAGCGGCCTCAGCCGGATCGACCCAAGGCTCGAATTCCGCTGCGGTCAGTCCGGGGAAGGTCAGCATCAGATTGCCCAGGTCACCCTTGGGGTCGATGCATATCGCGGGAATCCCGTCCAGAGCGGCTTCTTCCAGCAGGGACAGGCAGAGTCCCGTTTTTCCGCTGCCGGTCATGCCAACACAAACAGCGTGCGTCGTCAGGTCCTTTGCGTCGTAGAGCAGCTCTTCCTGCGACGTCCTTGCATTTTCAAGGTCGTGAATTCGTCCCAGAAAGAACTGTCCAAGCTTCTCAATGATGGTCATCCTGAGGTTTTCCTGCTTCAAAACGCTGACTATAAATGCTGACCATGCACAATATGCGATTCCTCCTGGGTGGCGCAACGACCGTCCGGCATCCGCATGAGAGCGCCGATGGCCACTGTGATATCGGGGCCAGTCCACTCATTCAAAGGAATTGCCCTTCGCACAACAGGGAGCTTTCCGAAATTCGACCGTTTTCACAACTCGCATGCAGAGAATTCCCGGCGTTGCATGTAAGCTGTGTAGAGCGGTGCTTGACAGCCAATGGTCTGTCTGACAACATTCGCCGCTTGTCCGGCCCGTCCAACTGCACAAGTCGCCTGCTTGAAACGGCTTGCGTCGCAATTGATGACGATTTTGCCTCATCTGGCGACTCTGCCAGGACGATCACTACAAATTTCCCGGGAACATCCCGTTATCGACATTCGGTCACCATCCTGGTGGCCCCCAAACTGGACATGAAATCATGGCCGTCCCTAAACGAAGAATTTCAAAATCCCGTGGTCGGAAGCGCCGTAGTCATAACGCCGTAAAGCCCATTCAGCTGGCCCGTTGTTCGCAATGCGGCACTTCGCTTCCCACACACGTTGTTTGCCCAACCTGCGGATATTACCAGGGCCGGACCATGACGGGTGACGACGAGGATTAATTGTGATGCGAATCGCGCTTGACGCGATGGGGGGCGATAATGCTCCATGTCCCAACATTCAGGGTGCCTTGCAGGCGACAGCCCAAGCTGAAGAGCTGCATGTTGCTCTGATCGGCGATCCAGCGACTTTGGAGGCAGGGCTGGCAGACGCAGGGGGGGATCCGACAGGCCGTATTTCCATCGTTGAAGCCGACGGTGTGGTGGGCATGGAGGAAAAGCCAACTGTTGCGCTCCGCCAGAAACCCAATTGCTCAATTGCCCGTTGCTGGCAGTTAATGGCCAGCAGAGATGCGGACGCGGTCGTGAGTGCCGGTAACACGGGTGCGGTCGTTGCCGCAGGGCTGCGGACACGACTGTTTCTGAAAGGCGTTAAACGTCCAGGCATTGCCGTAACGCTGCCCAACCTGAAGGGCAACAGCGTTCTGGTTGATGTCGGTGCAAACCCAGCGGCTCGCCCTGAACATCTGTTTCAGTACGCTCTTATGGGCAGCATCTACGCCCGAGAAATCCTGGGAATCGCGAGTCCGCGAATCGGACTGATGAATATTGGCAGTGAAGAGGGCAAGGGCAACGAACTGTACCGCGAAACTCACCGGTTCCTGTCCGATTCGCCACTGCAGAATTCTTACGTTGGCAACGTGGAAGGTCGGGGGCTGTATCACGGCGAGGCGGATGTGCTGGTCTGTGAAGGCTTTGTGGGCAACGTTATTCTGAAAGTCAGCGAAGGCATGGCTGAGTTCATGATGAAAACTGTCGGCAAGACACTTTTGCAGGCGCTGTCGACTGAGCGAGACCAGGCCGCGCAGGTGCTGCAACAGCTCAGCCAGAAGTATCGCTATCAGGAATCGGGTGGAGCTCCGTTGCTGGGAATCGATGGCAGCTGCGTGATCTGTCACGGATCAAGCGATTCCGACTCCATTCGCAACGCGTTAAAGATGGCCATGGAAATGAAGGCCCATCACATTAACGCTCAAATCGTCGAGCAACTTGCGGCAATCGCTGCCAAGGCCACCGCCGGATAACAGACGACCCGCGCTACGGCTGCAGGATCAGGGACTTCAGACAGATGGCAAAGATTGCAATTCTATTCCCCGGACAGGGTGCACAGCACGTTGGTATGGGGAAGCAGATCACAGAACAGTATCCGAAGGCGAAGGAGCTGTTCGGTCAGGCTCAGGAAGTTCTTGGCTATGACCTTGCGAAGCTGTGCTTTGAAGGCCCTGCCGATGAACTGGATTCGACAATCTACAGTCAGCCCGCGTTATTCGTTGCCAGCCTGGCGGCTCTGGAAAAACTCCGAGCGGATTCTCCGGATATCGTGCTGGGGTGTGAGATGGCCGCCGGCCTGAGCCTTGGTGAGTACACGGCGCTGGTGTTTTCCGGTGCGATGTCCTTTGAGGATGGACTGCGGGTTGTGCAGCGTCGAGGGCAGGCGATGCAGGCAGCGGCCGATGCAACACCCTCGGGTATGGTCAGCATTCTGCTGATGGATCGCGAGCAGGTTCAGAAAGTTTGTGACGAGGCGTCCGGTCACGGTTCCATCCAGATTGCCAACTACCTTTGCCCCGGCAACATCGTTGTCAGCGGAGAAAACGGTGCCTGCGTCCGGGCAGCGGAGATTGCAGAAGCTGATGGCGGAAGAGCTGTCCCTCTGGCCGTGGCTGGTGCGTTTCACACGCCAATCATGAAGCCTGCAGATGACCAGCTCGCAGAAGTGCTGAACGGCACAAATATCCAGTGCCCCGAGATTCCGGTCGTGTCCAACGTGGACGCCGCAGTCCACTCAGACCCCGATGAAATTCGCAAACTTCTCATCATGCAGGTGTTGCAGCCGGTTCGCTGGGAAGATTCGATCCGCAATATGCTTGAGGCTGGTTGTACAGATTTCTACGAAGTCGGCCCGGGCAAGGTGCTGAAAGGCCTCATGAAGCGAATCGCACGCAAGACACCTTTCACAACGATCAACGACTCGTTTGAATCGTAACGCAACGGACGCGAAACCTGAGCGACAGAACGGCCGAAACCTCCACACCAGACCGTGCAGGAACAATTTCCACGGCAGGCCAGAGACGGAAATATGTGTGGTGCCCCCGAAAAGTGGCGGTGCGGAAGATACCAGTAGGGTGAAACAGGCCGCTACCGTGTATGGCATCATGCGGAGGCTCTACGGTTCAAATGACGTCCCAACCGTCATAACCGGTCTGAGGTATCGCTTTCGCCCATATTTCGGAGCCCTGCTGCATCGTCGTCGAATCTCCTCGAGTGACGAGAGCTATGTTTCGCCGAGACCACACGTCTGCCGAGATCGATTCTCGCGTGGAGTGCCTGTGTGGTGCCAGGATTCGAAATACGGGTATAGCCACATCCACGTCGGCCCAACACTGAATGACCGATCGCCTCCAAACAGCCAAATCAGCCTTGCTGGACTTCAGCAGACTGCGTGATATCTGCTCGTCAGATTCCGCCGCTGATGAGTGCACCTGGACGCTTGTGCGTTGTTCAGACAGCGAAGGAGATGAGCAGCACACAAAAGTCACAGCCGGTGGATTTACAGTTGGCCGACGTCTTGGCAATGACCTGTGCCTGGGGCATCTCACAGTGTCCGGATACCATACTCGCATCTTCGCAATTGAAGACCAGCTGTTTCTGGAGGATATCGGCAGCACCAACGGCACTCTGGTTAACGGTCGGCGAATAGCGGCCGTGGAGTCTATAAACAATGGCGACGTCGTCCATTTTGGGCAGGTCAGGTTTGTCGTTCGTAAAACGCAGTCGCACGAGGCGGCCTCCCGGGACTTCAGAGCTGAAACCTATGAGGCGTGCGTTCCTGAAGATGCAGTGCTGTACGAGGGATTCGACCGTCTGCTTAATCGCCCCGACATCGATCCATACTTTCAACCGATCGTCACCCTGGGTGACGTTAAAACAGCAGGCTACGAGGCATTGGTACGGAGCCGAGTGAAAGGTCTGGAGACTCCCGATAAAATCTTTCGCATTGCAGCCCAGCGTTCCTCCGAAATCCAACTCAGTGAATTATGTCGATCCGAAGGCCTGCTGTCCGGACTCCGACTGGATCCACTCGGCTGCTTTTACCTGAACACACATGCTGCGGAGCTCGAAACGCCCCGACTGCTGGAATCACTGAAGGAACTTCGGTTCAACTTTCCAGCACTAGCCATCGTTCTGGAAATTCACGAAGCGGCCATCACCTCGATCAGGTATCTGACAGAACTGGCGGCACTGCTGAAGGATCTGGACATCGAACTGGCGTACGATGACTTTGGCGCCGGACAAGCTCGCCTGGTTGAGTTGTTTCAGGTGCCACCGCGGTACCTGAAGTTTGATATCTCGTTTGTCCGAGGAATGGAAAACGCGTCTCGACCACATCGAGCAAGCATTCGCGCTCTGTTGAACATGGTCCATGAACTGGATGTCACCTCCATCGCCGAAGGTGTCGAAACACAGACTCAGGCTGACATCTGCACGGAACTGGGCTTTGACATGGCCCAGGGATATTTCTTTGGCCGTCCGCAACCTCAGCAATACTGGCGAGACGCTGAGCAAGCTGCCAACAAAACGACGCCGATGCCCACGCCCGGAGCATAGCCGGCATCGGCGCGCTGGTGCCCACGCCGAAAAGTCACGCGACGAAGTTCTCTGCACAGCATCCAGCAAGGACGTACTGCGGCAGACTCAGCGAATCCGATTGTCGCCAAGATTCTCCTTCTGATGGACTGTCACCGGCCAGCCGGGGAACTGGTTGTCGGCCCGTCCGTCTGTCGGATCCACAAGAAATCGGAAGGCGTTCAACGTGTATGTCTTCGCTGACGTGTCAACTGTCACCAGACCAAAGCCACTGCCCTTCTGATGGGCTCGGTCGTATCGATTCTTTTCACTGGCGACCTCAGGGTTACCAACCGCGTAGACATAAACCCTGTTACCGAATCCATCAAGAAATTCGCCGGTGTCGGGTCGCCCGTGTTCCGGACGATTTTCGTGCGGCATCCCGACTTCATCAGGACGCCACCATCGTGGATAGCCAGCCGCGATGGCCGGTGTGCAGAAACTCCAGCAACTGTCACGTTGTTTGTCGACACCGTATTGAACCAATGAAGTCAGATGCTGGTCGCCGTTGATGTGCAGGGGCATTCCCTTGCGAATAATGCGAATAGCATTGTTACGTGCAGTCTGCGGCCAGGCTCCCGAATCAAGATCCGCCTTCAGGTAGCCGTTGAATCCGCCGTGGTGCGTGGCCACTCCGGCAAACACCGTCTGGCTCAGCAGAATCTTCATCGAATGCCCCCGCCAGTCATCGACCCACGTCTTGAGGAATTCTTCCTGGCGGTCTCCCAGCAGCACAAGACCTGGTTCATCCAGATGCGACGTGTCTACGTTGATGTCTCTGACATGGTCGGCTCGTCCGCTGCCCGTTTCAACGCGCTCCGGTCCGCTTTTCCATTGACGATCACCCAGAATCGCAAAGCCAACATCGCCGTAGACCATGTCTCCGTAATACACGCTGATATCCTGTTTACACGGCGTCGGATCAAAATAGTCCGGATGATGCGCCGCACAGGTCCTGTGTACAACGTTGACCATGCGTGCCGGCTCACGATACCCGCCCTTTGATGATGCACCCTTGTTCAGTTCCGCCATCGGTGCGCCGCCCTCGCCCCAGATGTTTCCCTGAAAGACATCGTGGTCATCGGGAATGCAGACTGTCGGACGGTCTCGCATCGCCTCGCGGAACGCCCAGCCGAACATGTAGAACTTGCGCAGGTAGTTCAGAATCGCTGGTACCGCCGGATCGCGAATGATCCCGTACCCGCCATGACCTTCGTACAGCTGGTCTCCGGAAAAATACAGCATGTCAGGATCAAGTTTTATCACATTATTGGCGACCGGTTCGTAGGGAAAGCCATAGTGATTCTGACACGTCAGTGCCCCGATTCGCAGGGGGCGCCCCACAGGATTGGCCTGAATGGTACCGGACCACTCATCCGTATTGACTCCACCGCCACGGGTCTTGTCGTGATAGACAAGTCGATAATGGTGTTCTGCTGATTCGTCCCAGTTGCTGACTCTGAACGTGGCCACCCACGCGTCCGTATCGAGGCCAGCGTGTCCGAGTGACTTCCATGAACCGTTTCGCCGTACCTGCAGTTCCACGGTCTGGTTGTCCGCATCACCCAGTGGCGGCGTGAGCGCCGACATCTTCAAGACAAATCCTTCGGGACCTCGCGAATCGCTGAGTGTGTACATCGCCCACAGAACGGGCCCGAATTTGTTTTCACTGCTGACCGTGAAGGCGTCGCCCGTAACCTCCCAATTGCTGAAGCGATATCGGGCCCCCTGCCCTTTCTTCAGTTTGGAATCAAAGTTGTTAACGACGGCAACGTTCCCAATGACCGATTCCTGCGGTACCGTCTGACTTACCGTGACCTCACGACCGCCATCGACCGTGGCCGTCAACGTGAGCGAGTAACTGTTTCTGTACGGTTTTCCGGACAACACAATTTTTCCACCGAAGGTACCGTTGCCGAACGGTCTTCGTTTGCGGCCCAGCACCAACTGGCCGTCAACAATGCCCGCGTTGACGCCCCCGTTCGAAAAACTGTTGCTGCGGTATTCATTGAGATCACTGCGGATGCCCACACGGAAGCCTGCACCGCCGTCCGTCTTGTGAACTTCTAACCGTTCGATTTCAACAGACATCCGAAACGATCCATCAACATTTGTGATCTGGTGAGTCAAAAGGTGAACGTTTCGGTCGCCGCCGGAGGTCTGACATTCAGCAGCACCGTCAGCGATCCTCCAGTCCTCCATCGGATTTGCCCAGAAATCCTGCCCCAGCCAGACACGATCATTCGCCTGTCGTTCGGCGGCGTCTTTGCCTCGAGGAAAATAAGCAGTGGACGCAGGCGGGGCCGCCGCCTTTGCGCGGGACGGGATCAGGGCAGCCCCCAGGGCCAGCAGCTTCAGGGCCAGCCGGCGTGTGAATGACGTCATGTGGTCTACCTTGATCATGCCTGTCGGAGCAAAGTCGCACAGCCGCCGTGCGACCCAGGAAGAAATGCAAACCGGAATTTCGAAACACAAAGGCAGCGCTTCTGCTGGTGCCTGTGAAACGGATGACGTTCTGCGACGAACTTAACCGCATCCATGCTGACCGTCCCAACACGATCGTTTCGTCATGGTGGCAGGAAGTTGACTTGCCTACAACTCGTCCTGCAAATCTCGAACAATGACACGGATTTGCTCAAAAACAGCATCATCTCGGGCCAGGTCAGGAAACTGGCTCTGACCGAACTGCTTAATAAACCACAGACGCTCATTGCCAACCGGGTCTTCAAGCAATGTCGCAACCAGATACGTAATCAAATCCAGTTCCTCGTCAAGCCGGGCAAACAACCGTTCGCGTACCACTCGTCGTACGTCTCGCACGGCCGGCCCGAAATCCTCATCCAGTAGATCCTCATCATCGGAAACAGGTTGAGCCGCCTCATGCTGAGCGATGACAGTGGGGCCCAGCAGTATTGACATAACCTTTTCCCATTTCTCACCTGCTGCTGGCAGCGTTCTGCCGCCGACGCGGTGATATTCGCGAATCATTCCAATCTGACGCAACAATGCCTCGAAGGAGGAACGTTGACCATCACTAAATGATGCACCTTCTATGTATCCGACGACTTTTGCATCCGCACGTTCCCATTTAGGATGATTTGACTGGTATTTCATCAAGGCGACTGCCGTGTCGCTTCTGCGAAACGTCGAATACCCCTTGTTGCCCGATGTCTTGATAATCTGCTGCTTGAGGTATTGATCGCGAAAAAGGGGACCTGTCTTCATCTGCCAGAACTCACGAGTGAACAGGATGATATCCCCCGGAAGAGGATCAACGATGTTGGATCGGTGTGTGCGGCACGTTGTCGGGTATGTGTGCTGAACTCGCAGCACACCAATGGGAACATAATAATTATCAACGGGCCGAATGACGGCCACATTTTCGTCGACTTTCAGCGTATGAACGTCCCCAAGGTCAATGAGAGCTGAGCCACGAGCGACGCGTTCGACATGGCCCAGACCATAGATCAGTCCTGCCCGTTCACCTTGAAATTCTGTTTGGGCATCTGCCTGCGTACACAACGTGAGCAATAAAGCGCAAGCGGCAAGGCGAACATACCGGAGGTGGCAAAGATACTGAAGAACCATTGTCTGTGTCTCACTCAAAGGGGTTGCCCCAGTCTAAAGCACCGTTGCACGCGGGCCAAAACAATTCACGGCGGAACCGTAAATCCGACCAAACAGACCGCCATGCCGCAGGTTCCCCTTTCGTAACCGGTGCGGTCGATCGCCGGCAAAAACACACCTCGAATATATCAATTGTGCCGGGCATATCGACTCGGTTTACTTTTCCAGCCACTCATCGAACGGCTCCGATTCGGCCCGGCAGGCAGATTAGTTCGGCAAATACCGGCAGGGCCTGCGCGAGCATCATGAGGCCGTTTGAAGAGATGTGTACGGTCTGCGATAATTCACCGCGGTTCGTAATCGCGTCTCCGACCGTGTCCGCGTGTCAAACGCAGAAACATGCCGCATGCAAAACAGTCAATTTATTCGTCGCGCCATAAAGTCAGTTTTGCTCCCCCTCACAACTGTGCTGTCAGGGAACTCCCCGTGTGTAATCGCACAGGATAATCCTGAGCGACCGAACATCCTGATCATATTCACAGACGATCAGGGATACAGAGATCTCGGCTGCTATGGGTCCGAAACGAACAGGACACCCAGAATGGATCAGCTGGCCGAAGACGGCACCAGATTTACGGACTTCTACGCGCAGCACGTATGCGGCCCATCGCGTTCTGCGCTGCTGACCGGCCGCTATCCTGTGCGCAGTAAGGGCTGGGGGATGCCGGCAGATGAAGTTACGTTTGCAGAACTTGTCAGTGGTGTCGGTTATCAAACGGCCTGCATCGGAAAATGGGATGTATCCAACCGCAAGCCGATTATTGAGCGGATGCCCAACGCACAGGGATTTGGCTACTACTTCGGCACTCTGGGAGCAAACGACGGTGGAAACGTCAGCTTCCACGAAAACAATAACGCAGCGGGCAGTACAAAGGATATGGGCCGACTGATTGAACTCTACACAGACAAAGCTATCGATTACCTGAAGCACAAACGCGATCCGCAAAAGCCGTTCGCACTTTATGTGGCGCATACCATGATGCACACGATCATTGATGCGTCACCCCGCTTCAGGGACACGTCTGCCGGAGGCCTGTACGGCGACGTCGTGGAAGAATTCGATTTCCACACCGGACGCTTACTGGATGCGCTTGATAATCTCGGTCTGCGAAGCAATACGCTTGTGATTTACACAACCGACAACGGACCATGGAATCAACCGGCCTACACCGATAAGAAAAAGGGACATCCGAAGGGTTCCATCTTCTGGGGAGACGCCGGTCCCCTGCGTGACGGTAAGGGATCCTGCTATGAGGCGGGCTCAAGAGCAGCCTGTATCGTTCGTTGGCCGGGACAGGTACCGGCAGGCCGAGTATCCAGCGCCATCTTTGCCACGATTGACTTCCTGCCGACATTCGCCGGTCTGGCAGGATTTCAGCTCCCCACAGATCGTATAATCGATGGTGTTGACCAATCAGCACTGCTATTCGGCTCCAGTGCCAACGGAGCACGAAACACCTACTTTTACCAGGGGAACGGAGTTCGTCGTGGCAAATGGAAATACCTTACAGCCAAACACCAGGTGCCCGGCTACGCCCGTGATAAGCGACGCGCAGAAATCGAAGAACTCTACGATCTGTCCTCCGACATCGGCGAAACCACGAACCTTGCCAGACAACATCCCGACAAAGTGAACGAACTGCGCGCGTTGATGCAAACAATTTCCAGGCGATAGCAAGCCCCGCATACACAGCAGACCCCGTCTGGCATTATCAGGCTCTGATTATACCCAGTCCGATACAGCCATCATTCCGCAGGCAGCACCAGACGCCCGTTGTTGCGAGAAAGCACACGCTGCCAGCGACGAATCGCAGCCACCCGCCCCGAAGTGTCGCCGGCGAAAAAACCCTGATCATCACCGGTGATGCGTTCCAGGTTATAGATCGCCAGTTCGCGAAGCGCCACACGTTTGCTTTCCAGCGTAGCAACAAGCCACTCACTAACGTCACGTTGTTCTGCCGAAGTTCGAGTGATTCCTTCCAGCAGACGCATGGCGTCTGCGAGGTTTTTCTCGGGCAGACGAGTCTCCAGCACCTCACGAATGCGGTCTGCCCCCCGGGGAACCTGATAAAGGATCTGTTCAAGCCCCATGATCGATTCGCGTCGCACCACCTGCGATTCCGACTGCATCAGCATAGTGCCCAGCTCGTCCACTTGCCGCAATAACACCGGCAGCTTCATCGCATAGGCCGCAATCTGAGGATTTCGGTCTTCACTCAGGCTTACCGCCGCACTGGTGACTGACTCGTTCTTCTGAAGGCCCGTCGCGAGTTTCGACAGAAGACTTTTAGTGGCATCCGACTGCGGACCAGATGGCTCGATCACCCAATCGGGCATGATGGCTGTTGTCGCAGCAGAGGCCTCCGGCAGTGTGTCAGCATTCGTATTCCATTGCAGCACACTGCCACGACGAATCGTGAGAAGGTCTTCGGCATCGTCCAGCCTGACCACCACATCGCCGTTGGCGGCGAAGATAAGAACCATGCAAGGGTTGCCGACCGGCAGCAGAGTCGAACGCTCCTGCCCCCCGGCACCCGCATCAACAACCTCCGTCGGTTCCGTTGTGTTCATCAATGGAACCGCTCGTACTCCGATACGTTGGCCTTCATCAGGCAGTGAGAAAAGCAATTTTCGTCCGCCAACACCCACGACAATCGGAGCACCTTCCTGTCCGGCCAGTACTCCCCGCTGCAAAACCATACCTCCATCGAACAGACTGATCCCGGTCGATTCCGCATCCAACGCTGCAAACAACGATGAACCGCGCATGACGGCTGACCAGCCGCCATGCTGATTTTCGACGACAGCGGAGTATGGTTCCGCGATTCCGACGATTCGAGTTCGCAGAACAGAATCCCAATCCAGAGCCTCACCGTCACCCAACGCGGCAGCCCAACGCCACGGTAAATCGTCCGGACCGGACACAACGGTCATCGCATAGCTATCCGTCAGACGCAGTCGCTCATCCCGCACAACTGGCTGCTGTTGCTCAGGACGCGAATCATTTGCCACCGGCGGAGGATCAGACCGGTCAACCGGAGCAGGCGTCGGCAAAGGCGTCGCCGTCGTTTCCGAAGTCTGTTGCAGAGCAACCACTGCATCGGTCGTATCAGCATTCGTCACTGAATCTGCCGCGCCGTCTTCCGTGGACATGGCCGGCTGCGCCGCGGTGACCGGCTCAATCGTTTCGTCGGCAACCTGGGCCTGTGGTACTGTCTGAGCTATCGGCACCCGCTCGGCCTCAGGCTCCCCCGCCACCACTGGTTCAGGCTCCCTGACAGAAAATACAACAGCCTTGGACGGGCGTGAACTGAACAGATCCACATCTGTCGCCAGCAGGCCCAGCCATCCCAGCACCATGATTGCCAACAGAATCATTGGTGAACGCGGGCCTGCTTCGACCTGCGGTGCCAGTGGCTGCCAGTCCTCTGCAGACGTCGACAACTGAGCGCCGTTCTCGTCCGCCGCAACGGCGGACGGATCCATGCGATACAAACGTTCCTTGAGCCCGGACTCAATCTCTACCGGGTCACTCAGCAGCCCCAGAATCTGATGTGTCGCGGCGACTTCTGCCAGGCAATGATCGGACGCCAGAATCTCCTTCTCGATCAGAGCCACGAGTTCCGGCGTCAACTGATCATCCAGGTATTCCGCGATCAGGTTCGCATCGATCGTTTTTTGCCTGACCGCGTCGTCAGCTAATCGACGACGCCGGACAACTTCTCGAATTCGTTCCGCCAGTTCTGTGGCCAAAGGACTGGAAGCCAGTTTCTGTCCTAATTCACGCGCATTGGACGAAGGTAATCGGTCGTCCAGGTAGGCCAGCAAGGTTCGCAGAGTCAGTCGCATGGGGGCAATCTTTTTGCGAGAACCGGAGGTCGTCAGGTCGTCAGGTCGTCAGGTCGTGAGCAAATACCAGGCAGACATCGGTCCGTCAGGGTGTTCGTGTTCTCACTTCCGCCACAGTGTTAGTGCTGATCGACGTTCGAATTCGTACAGTTTTCTCCAGAAAATGCTGAAACTCAACGAATTTCCGCGCCCGGACCATCTCTCCCGCGTCTCCGCTTCCGTCGGCAGCAGAAAACGGAGTGCAACCGATGGTCACAGGCAGAGGAAGGACAACAACCGCCGGAAAGACGTTGCGCTGAAGAGTCATTCCCCGGGACACCCCGCCAACGAACTGAATCACGGTGGTCCGGAAGCCTGCGGACCATTCAGCCCCACCCGGCTGTTGAGCCATGCCGCGCGTCCACCGTGATGCAAACATGGAAACCTGAAGTGCACCAGCCTGAATCTCACAGATGCCTGTGCTATGGACACATTACGGACGGTGGAGTCGTTTTTCGGTGGCCACATTGACAGCACTGGCGCGTTCGGCGGAGGTCATGTCGTGGATCGTGCGCAACAATTGCTCGGCAACAGGTGTCAGACTGCAGTCACGTCGCTGCATCGCTGCACGGGCCGTCTGAATATTCTGCTCAAGTGGCCAGTCTGCAGACACGTCACCAAAGCTGACGTTGCAGAACGACGGAATATGCCTGGGAAGCAGTCGACCACCGGGAAGCACAAGGGCCATCACACCGATCGATGAACCGGTATTGAACATGCTGTCGATCGCAGTCTTAGTATGGTCGCCAATGAACGAACCGACTTTCACTGTCCCCGTGTCAATCATTTGACCGGACAACGGTACCCTGACAGTGCTATAGTCGCTCTTCAGATCTGATGTTGTGGTAATCGCGCCAAGATTCACCCACGGACATACGTAACTATGCCCCAGATATCCCTCATGGTATTTGTTCACGTATGCGTGCAGAATTGATTCCTCCACTTCACCACCAACGCGACAGTGCTCGCCGACAGTCGTCCCTGCACGAACATTTGCGCGATACAGTTGTGTGCCACGGGCAATGTGACAGGGACCTTCAATACGAGTAAACGACTGCACGTGCACGTCACGGTCAATGGACACCGGCCCGCTTCGAGTGTCGAGAACCACGTACGGATCAATCTCCGCCTGTTTTGAAATGTATACGTCCTCCGGACTGCCCAGGCACTGCACATGAGCGTACTGCGGGCCCTGAGACACGCCTTCGTCCACGTAGTCCCGTTCCAGTTGCCGACCATTATGATTTACAAGGTCCCAGGGGCGACTGATCATGACTCCGGATGCGTCCACCGCACGTCGTGTCCGAGCAATCCCCAGAAGAATTTCCTGAAAGTCATCGTGCTCAAGAAGACGCGACTCCTCCGGTTCAAGCGCGATCCAGGCAAGGTGTCCGTCGATGAAGCCGGCATTATCCATCGTAACGTCACCGGGCTTCAATCGAGCCTCCGGCATCCACCGACCATTGAACAGCAAAGTGGGTCTGGCACTCAAAGCCGCCAGGTCGTTCACTGCTGCTTCAGGGTGTTCTTCCGCATATGCAGCCGCCAGCCATGGCCGAACGATCGCGCCCCAGCTCTTTGCAGGAAACCAGCGTTGCAGGCGACGGCGCAAACCCTCTCGGCCGCATAGCAGCTCAAAGGCTGGTCGCATCAGAGAGATCGGCGCCAACTTCTCAGCACTTGGATCCTCGTATACGAACCACCGCATTATCTGGCCTGAATTCTGTTAAACCCGCCCGTTGCAGGGGCTGACATGACCGTGTACATGCCTATCAGCATAATTCTGAACCATGAGCGTTTCCGGGTGAATGGCCAACCAAAGAATCGCCGCAAAGAATCGACTTATCCGGGGTGCGGCGCCATCGTGATCAGCAGATACACCGTTCTGTCGCCAGTCATCAGCCGTTCCTGCAGGTTAACACAGACTGTGCAGAATCGCCTGAGCTGTCAGAGCGTGCCACCGGACAGCAGTTGAGCACTGCCACGCGGTCGTCCGCAGCAGATATCGAATAACGGCGGTGTGACGAGAAATCACTCGAAGCAGATCACCATCACTTCGCGCCGCACGGTCAGATAATCAATCTCACGCCGCCAAGTTCTCCCAGATCGTACGGCAAACGTCCGCCGGGCGAACCGATGAACATCAGGTTGCGAGGGATGTTCCATTCTTCAGACAATCGCAGGATCAGCTCCGGACTGAACTGTCCCGCCAGCTGGACGAATTCCACATCGATCTCCGGGTAGGCCTGATCAAGGAATTCGAGTTCCTGGACCAGATTCTCCGGTACTGCTACGTCGTCATTTGTGATCGTCACAATTTTCAGTCGGTTGGTGTGCTCATTCTGTCGCACGTAAAGCAGGGCGTTGTTCAGGTTCGCGATGTTATCTCCACGTGTGAAGAAGACGATCTGCTGCGCATTGATTTCTTCAATCTTTTCGCGCACAGCTTTCGTCAGCCGTGTCATCGGTCCCACGATACTGGCGGTGAAACTGCGAACCATCGAAAGAAAGGCCTTCAGTAACGCAATCCGTGCCAGCATCACTGCAATCACCAGCATCGCCGGAATAAAGTACTGCAGAAATGTGACCAGATAGCCCGGGTCAATCAATGAGTTGCCGACGAGTCCGGTCAAGACGGCACACATTGCGATGATCACGGAGCCCCACTTCGCCTGAATGGCGCGCGGCAGATTTTTCCTCTTAATCTTCAGCAGAATATTACCAAGGGCAAATAAAGCCATCACTGCCAGAAACGAAATTGTGTAGATCCCCGCCAGCTTCTTGATCTGATCCTGATCATTGGCGGTCTTTGTAATGAACAGGACGGAGACGCAAAGCAGAAAGAACCCGATAATGATGCGGTGAGTCGTGCCACGTCGGTTGGTCTTCAGCAAAAACTGAGGCAGACAACGGTCCAGCGTCATGCGATGCACCAACCCGGTGACACCGACAAAACTTGTCAGCACGGCACCACTAAGCACCAGCGCCGCGTCAACCGAAATCAGAAAGCTGAGTTTCGGCCCAAAGGACTTTCCACCGGCAACTTCACCGAGATGTGCAAGCAGTGCCGTCTGATGCTCGCTGACGGCACTTATACTCACCAGTGCCAGCGCCAACAGCGCCATCAGTGGATTAAAGAAGCTGACCGCGATCCACATATTACGCAACGTCTTCGGAAAAACTCCTGCCTTCTGTTCCTCAACAAAATTGGAAGAGCTTTCAAATCCGGAAATCCCCAACATCGCGGCGGAGAACCCAAAGAACAAAGCCATCCACAACGATCCGCCTTCCCTGCGAACTTCAGCACCGACCGTGTCCGTGTCTGCTGTAGCCGTGTCCGCGTCCGATTCGACCGTGTTACTCTTACCCACCGAAAGCGATGGCAGGGGTTCATTCATGTTGGCGACGAACGTATCTGTTCCGGTACCCGCGACATGAACGACTCCGACAATCAACAACAGCGTCAACGTGGCGATATGCGTAATGAAGATGAAGATCGCCAGCACCGCCGATTCCGTGATACCGATAATCGACAGCACCATAAAGAATCCCAGCAGGACAATTGTAGCGTAGAAGACCGGAAAGCCATGACTAATGTGCTCAACGTAATGCATAGCTTCCAGCGCAGAGATCACGGCCGTAGCCATATACGACAACACCGTCAGACATGCTGCAATGGAGGCCCGAAATTTACTGGTGGTGTTCAGCAGAGCGTTGTAGGCACCTCCATTCAGCGGCAGAGCGCCAACGACTTCAGCGTAGATCGAACGGAACAGAAACAGAACGGCTGCTACCATCAGCAATGATACTGGCGCCAGCTTTCCTGCATAACCGATTGCCAGAGCAGATACATAGAGACACGACGAAGTAATGTCGTTGCCGCAAATTGCGGTGGAAGCCAGTTCGCCTAACTGACCATCGTGTTCCTTGGGAAGGTGCGAAGCTGAGGCGGAAGCTGATTCTGACACAAGTAATCCCTGTCTGCGAAGTAGTCAATCAGGCGTGAACGGTATCGGCATCGCCGAACTCTGACAACGCTGTTTGGCACAGCGTTTATCCAAATATCAAAGTGTCGTCAGTTCCAGCAGGTCATCGCGGCAGCGGTCATGAGCGAGTCTGGCCACGGCAAATGCACACGCAGATTCTGAAACCGGTTGACGAAACATGTCAGACAGGATGAGCTGGTCGGCGAAGGAAAACAGGTCTGAGTGCTGCAAAACACGCTCAACAATGCCGGCTCCACCGCCGCTGATGATGACCGTCGGCCTTTCGATTTCAAGGCAACGCTGTTCGCTCGCCTCCATAATCACCGCCAGTCGCTCCAACACCCGACCGACGCCGGCCTGCAGCTGCCGGCACTGCACATCGGCAATATGCTGAGCAATCGCTTTCAGATCTTCTTCATCCAGCTCTGTGGAATCACAGCAGACCATATGCGCCAGTCGGTTCAACGAACACTGGCGTGTTAACGGACGACCGTCGGCCGTGTTGGTGTCATCGGGTTTTTCGGCGACAATACCGGCCACGACGTACGCATCCACGATCGTCGCGAAGACTTCCGCCGCCACCGGACAGGATTTTCCATCCAGCGGAACGGTATCGACAATCGCGCAGACTGGTGTCCGCACAGCTCCCGTATAGACCAGTTCTCCGGACAATAAGCGATCACAGTCCTTCAGTCCCAGGGGTACTGGTTTTCCGTCCAGCAACGGAATGATGTCTGTTGTTGTGGAGCCCATGTCGATCAGCAGCGCTGGTCCGTCCGGAACGGCTCGCCCGACCCATGTCGCCAGCGCATGCCAGTTGGCAGCTGCGACAAGCATCGGTAGATCGCGTGCGTCGTTCAATTCCGCAAACTCACCTGAGGTCAACCAGACTCGCAGCGGTACGTTCAAAAAAGTCTGTTCCACCGCGCGAAGGACAAATTCGACACCTTCAGATTTTGACTGAAAGCAGTCAGCCAATTCGGCGGTCATTGTTAACGCCACCATGTCCGGCAAACTCTGGTCAGCCACAAAGTGGTCCACGAACAGAGCATGCAGCGCGGCGGGCAGTTCTTCCGGCCGCTGCCACATGGCGAAGGGAACGGCGACCGTATGCCCGTCGGCATCCGATGCTTTGATGTTTGCACCGCCGACATCAAGCCCAAGAACTCTCATTCGGTCTCCGCATCCGTTGCTGGTGCAAAGCCGTTGTCATCCTCTTGATCGGGATCCCGAAAAAAGCGATACCCCGTGCCGCGGACGGAAACCAGATATCGCGGATTCGCCGGGTCCACTTCAATCATCTTGCGCAGTCTCATAACAAAATTATCGATGGATCGGCTGGTAATTTCGGCGGAATCTCTCCAGACATCCGACTGCAGCCGGCTGCGAGACAGAACGACGCCGTCGTACTTCAGAAAATACCGCAGCAGTTCCTGTTCACGCGTTGTCAGGGAATGCACGTCGTCACCATTGCACAGTTCAAAACGACCAAAGTCCACCGTTACATCTCCAAACCGCTCGACATCCTGCACGGCTCGCGTGGCCACACCGCTGTCCAGCGTACGACGGCGACGCTCAAGCAGATTGCGAACCCGACTGAGCAGCTCCGGCAGAGCAAAGGGTTTTGTGATATACTGATCAACTCCGCAGTCGAACGCCTGAGCCTTGTCTTCGGCCAGCGTTCGGGCCGTGAGCGCCAGAACCGGAACGTCCACATCAACGCTGCGCAACTTCCGGCACGTTTCGTAACCGCTCATTTCGGGCAGCATCAGGTCCAGCACAATCAGGTCAAATGGCGGAGAAGCATCGTCGTGCAAGTCCAGTGCAGTTCGACCATCGCCAGCCACGCTGACTCGGTAACCTTCCTGTTCGAAATTGAAGCGCAGGATCTTCGCGATGTTTTCTTCATCTTCGACGACGAGAATATTCACCGCTCAGACCCCCGTTGTTTCGCCGGACTCGACCGTCCGGGTCGATTTGTCGTGAACAGAAACCGCTTTCGGTGGCTTGCTGGCCGGCCTTGCCAGCAGCCGCCCCGGAAGACTGACTTCAAAAATGCTGCCCACACCATCCGGGCCATCTGAAATGGTCACTCGGCCCTTCATGATCCCTACCAGCGTTCGCACGATATACAATCCCAGCCCTGTACCCTTCCGCGTACGCTGCAGTTCATCACTGCCACGAAAGAACAACTGGAACACCTTATGTCTTTGATCTTCAGGGACTCCTGTCCCGTGGTCGTGAACCCGAACAACAATTCTGTCGCGGCCTCGGACCATCGCAGACACCTGCACCTTTGGCGGATCGCCGCCATATTTCACGGCGTTGTCCATCAGATTGCCAAAAATCATTTCCAGCAACATCCTGCGGGCATCCAGGTGCAGCGGCGCCAGATCGAAAGTAAAAACAGCCTCAATTGCGTGTTTGTGATGTCGACAGGCAACCTCGGCACAGCCGGTCAGCAGGTCGCTCAGATTAACGCGTTCCGGTTCCGTCTGGCTGCCAATGGCGTCAAGCCGTCCAACTTCCAGCAGCTGATTGATGAGCTGATCAAGCCTTCCCAGCTCAGACTCCATCGTTTCATAGAATTCGCGGCGGTCAGCATCGCTGAGTTCTCGCATCAGGAGAGTATCCAGATACAGTCGCAGTGCTGCGATCGGTGTTTTCAGCTCGTGTGTGACGCTGTCAACAAAGTTCGACTGCCTCCGGTTCAGTTGAATTTCCTTGATCGTCAATACGGAATAAAAGGAAATACCAAACAGACTGATGCCCAGCGCAATTGATCCCAGAATCAGAGCCAGCCATGAATGCTGTCGGGCCAGCAGAATGATCAGCACCAGCATCAGTGTGAGATTCACCGTGCCAAGAACTGCACTGGTCCAGATCGGCAGCTTCAGGTGAGATCGTTTTCGGCGAAAGTCGGCCATCGTATTTTCGCAGCGGTGCTCCTGGGCGGGTCCTTTTAAATGTTACCCATCATCATCGCGTTCTGACAGCAGCCATAACAGAATTTGTTCACAGCCAGTCGAGAGACGGTCGCCGGCTCAGCAGGAACCGTCACAACACTGGCTGCCCACTGCCGCCCGTTCGCTGGTCTGTGCGGCGGAGGCAGGCAGTCGCTTACATCGAACGAAGCCAAAGATACCTATTCTGAGCGGCGTCAGGCGGAGGCGGCAACCGGCCGCCCCATTCTTCTGAGCCACAGAAAATGTGACTTCACGGCAGAACGCATCGTTGGATGCGAATGATACGGGACACCGAACTCCGCCGCCGTCTGTTCCACGATTCTGGCCAGCGCCGGGTAATGCAGGTGGCAGATCTGAGGAAACAGGTGGTGTTCAACCTGAAAGTTCAGTCCACCAGTGAACCATGAGACCAATCGACTTCCCTGAGCAAAGTCAACTGTTGTTGTGACCTGATGAACGGCCCAGGAGTTCTCGATTCTCATCGAGTCTTCGTCCGGCTGGTGAAATTCAGCGTGTTCCACACAGTGAGCCAACTGAAACACAACACTCATTACGACCCCCTCGACGAAGGTCGCCACAAAATACCAAAGTACGACGTGCTGCCACGCGTGCAGGTACAGAGGAAGCCCAAAGGCAACGGTCAGAAAGACCAGCTTACCGGCGAGCAGGACCGACAGATCCCATGCCTTAACAGGAGGCATCTTCATGTCCCCGATGCGGCCTGCAATCAGGCCAGCCACGTCGTCATAGAACTGCCACTTGAACGTGATCAGGCCATAAAGAAACCACAGGTAGACGTGCTGAAATCGGTGGAAGCCGAATCGACGCTGGTGAGGAGACAACCGCCCGAAAGGCCCCACGTCGATGTCATCATCGATACCCGTGACGTTTGTGTAGGAATGATGAATAACGTTGTGTTTTTTCTTCCAGAAGTGCGAACTGCCACCAAGAATGTCCAGCGTAAAGGCCATCATTCGATTGACCAGGGGAAACCGCGAATACGCTCCGTGTCCACCGTCGTGCATGATGTTGAAACCCACTGCCGACATGGCAAATCCCAGAGAAACTGACAGGACCAGTGCCTGAGGCCACGTGGCTGCCCAGAATACAAGTCCGGCGTAGGACACGGTCAGCCAGACCAGAATCACAACCGTCTTGACGTACATCCCCAGATTGTCACGTTTTGACAATTTCGCCTCGACGAAATAGGCGTCCACACGTTCGCGCAAGGCAGGCATGAATCCGTCACACCGGGCGAACTTGACAAGTTTCGAATCAGGCTGAGCTGAAGAATTAACTGACATTTTGTATTTTGAATAATCGAACGAAACGCATCGTGCTGAAATCTGCCCTGTCGGAAGACGTGGCGCCGGAAACACGCGAGTCTTACGGCACAGAGAGTTTACCAGAGTCTGCCTGTTCATGCGCTGGAGTCGCCAGCTTGTTTCGGAAGCTGGATCAAGTCGCGTTTGTCCCCCCCAACACTCCAGCCTCCCGGAAACGGCCCCGACTTAAGAATCCACTCGTCGCATGGTCTGAGTGCCGAAAAATGCTGAGACCGATGATATGTTCGAAGCCGCAGTCTCGGTGGCGAACCCATCACATCAACGCTCAGGCCTGCCTGACGTAAGGTGGAAGTTTGGTGGTTTCGGACATACAGTCCCTGATTCAGAGCTTGCCGACTGCCCTAACGAAGCCATTTCCGTCGCCCTCAAATTAGCACCCGCTGTGTGAACCAGATCATTCCCCCTTCACTGCTGTTCGACTTTTCGCTGCCCATCAGACAGTGCTCGCCACCGTCCCGCCGTAAGATGGGAAGGCTGCTGAAACAGAAAGACATGTCTGCGCTGTTTTTTCCGTCGTCCCTGAATGACAACACAGCGTTCGCAACAGTCTCGGCTGGCTGGCACCCGGATGGGCTCGGATTTGTATTCCATGTATCGGGCAAGCCCGAAGCGTGCAGCGGAAGCAGTAATGATGTCAAACGGTCCGACTGTGCACTGATCTGGATCGATACTCGCCCTGCCGGCAACGTCCAAAGAGCAACCGAATATTGCCACCACTTTGCGTGTCTACCCTCCGATCAGGAGGTCGCAGGTGCTCCCGGTGTCGTTCCGCTGCCCATTGCACAGCAACGGATACAGCGCATCGAATCAAACCCGAAGAAAATGACCTGCCGGACACATTCAAAGAAAGAGGGTTACGAACTTGAAGTCTGGATCCCCGGAAATCAATTGTACGGTTTTCGTGAAATAAGTGACCTGGGAAAGCTGGGTTTCTATTGTGTCGTGCAGGACACACACCTGGGAGACCAGCCCCTGATCCTGGGCGACGATTTCCCCACCAGCTACAACCCGTCCACATGGATTCAACTGGAGTTACAATCGTGAAAGGATGGGTTCGCTGGACAGCCGTTGCCGCTGGTGGCGTACAGCAGGTTGCGGTCATTGTGCCCCTGCTGACGCTGGCTTATCACAGCTCCGTTGTCGCTCAGTCAACAGGTCCCGAACCGTCGCCGCTGACTCAATCATTGCCGCCGGAACGGCAGCGACGCCTGCGGGCCATCAGCCAGACGATTTCCAATGAAGTGCCGCTGGTGATTGCGCATCGTGGAGCATCAGGCTATCTGCCGGAACATACCACGGAATCTGCCACACTGGCTCATGCTCTGGGAGCGGACTTTATCGAGCAGGACGTCGTACTTTCTCAGGACGGCATCGCAGTCGTGTTTCACGACGTCACACTGGAAAACACCACGAATGTTGCTGAACTGTTTCCAACGCGAGGTCGCAATGGCAAATTTCATGTCTTCGACTTTACGGTAGCTGAGTTGCAGCAACTGAATATCTCAGAACGATTCAGGTTCCCGGAGAATTCGGATGCGGGTCAACGATTCCCGCAGAATACCGGACGCTTTCGACTGTCGACGCTGGAAGAACATCTTCAGCTGATCAGGGGACTGAATGTCTCACGCGGTCGCAATGTCGGCGTCTATATTGAAATCAAACAACCGAAACTCCATCAAAAACATAAACTGGATCCGTCGAGAGAAGTCCTCCGTGTACTCAAGAAATACGGGTACAGCGATGCCGACGACCGAGTCTTTGTGCAGTGTTTCGATGAAGCCGAAATTCTTCGATTAAGGACAAAGCTACAGTGTCGACTTCCACTGATTCAATTACTGACCGATGAACCGTCGGACACGGACCTGGCTGAAATTGCGAAAGTTGCAGACGGTATCGGCGTTCGGATTTCCGCGGTTGTCGGCGGAGTTTCTCCGGAGGACCCCGCTCGCGCACGGGTGTCCAGCGTTGTTCGGACAGCTCATCAGCATGCAATGCTGGTGCACGCATGGACCCTGCGCACCGATTCGCTGCCCGATTATGCTCCGGATACCCAAACGATGATCGACTGGCTGGTCAGAGAAGCCGGGGTGGACGGTATTTTCACGGACCAGCCCGACATTCTCTTGACCTGGCGCCAGAATGTGCAGGCCGCCGGGCGGCCGGAAGGTCCCTTCAAACTGCTGGGTAACGGCCCTGCCGTGTCTGAATAGAATATTCTGAACTGACCGACTGACCGTTGATGGCGGGCACGAAGCAGAAAATCTGATCTGTTGTCCACGCGGGGGCATTATTGAATCTTGTGGCTCAAATGCCCCGGTTTTGTTGGCGGCGTTTAATTTTCAACGGAATTCTCTGAGTTTGTGAGATCCTGGCGAACAGACGCCGGTTCGCAGGACGTCTGTACATGTGACAATCTGCGTTTCAGAACTCTGTAATCGCCGCAAATCATGGTATGAGTTGGCGATACGGCGTTTGGCGGGTCGATCTAAACATTGTCAACGTGACGTTTCCAATGTATCATTTCGTGCTAAATGTGTGTTTTCGCGTTATGATCACGTATGAACCAACGTTCCGTGAAACAGAACGGAACGTACTGTGGTGCGGCGCCGATTCGGTTTTGCAATAATGATGAAAGCCTGTCACACTGTTTTTCAGGTGAAACCATGGCTGGGGAGTGATGGTTTCCAATTTTGTGTCGGCGGGATTTCGGTTCCTGCCGTCAGTTCCCATGATCAGAGGCATGGCCTCATCAGAATCGTCAAACGAGGATTCCGTCGTGAGTACAATTGAGGTCACTTCCAGCCAGGCACTGTCTGCCGATGATTCCGATGTTGGCAACGGAGTCTGGGAGATTCTCTACGATATGCCGGCCTGGGGCATCAGCCTGCTGGTCCATGTCGCCATTCTGATCTGCCTGATGAGTATCACCTGGGTCATCGAGACGCAACGCGAAGTCGAAATCACTTCGACGTTCGAACCGGAAGATATTCGCCAGGAAGAATATGTTATTAACACAGAGGTGAACGAGGAGATCGGCAGCGACAGCAGTTTGAATATTGTTGGCCCGTCGATGGCAGTTGCCCAGAACAGCGGCATCGACAATCACCGCGAAGAACAGGAAAAGATAAACGAGGTCATTATCGATCCTCGCCTGCAGGCTCCGACAGCGATGCAGGCTCCCAGCGAAGCGGAACTACTGGAATCGATCGACCTGACCGGAACCACCGAACACGCAGGCGGAACGGAAGGTGCGATCGACCGTATCACTCAGGAAATTGCCGCCTCGTTGAACCAGCGGAAAACCCTGGTGGTATGGCTGCTGGACGAGTCTCTGTCTATGGAAGGCCGGCGTGAACTTGTGGCGAAGCGTTTCCAGGGAATCTACAAGCAACTGGGAGCACTGGATATTGGGGCTGAAGAAGCTCTGAGAAGTGGGATCGTGGGTTATGGCAAGGAAGTCCATTTGCTGCAGTCAGACCCGACCTCGGACCTTTCTCTGCTGATGAAAGCCGTAGAATCCATCCAGAATGACAAATCCGGAGAAGAACAGGTTTTCTCGGCGCTGAACATGGCTCTGAAAACGTTTCTGCCGGCGAAACGCAAGATGCGAGCGAACATGATGATGATCCTTGTCACAGACGAGCGTGGCGATGACTATCAAATGCTGGAAGACACGGTACGTCGCTGCACACGCGAGGGTGTTAAGGTGTACTGCATCGGAAACACATCAGTGTTCGGTCGCGAAAAAGGCTACATCCCCACGACATGGGAAGTGGACGGAGAGACCTATCAAAAAGATTTGCCGGCAGATATGGGCCCCGAGACGGTTGCCGCCGAAGGACTTCAACTTCCGTTCTGGACGGCCAGTGCCCGAAACCTCGACCGTATGTCGTCCGGTTATGGTCCCTACACACTGTCACGCGTGTGCGCCGAGACCGGCGGCGTATTCTTCGTCGCTGAAGATAGTCGTGGACGCAAGTGGGACTCCGGAATCATGCGAAAGTATTCGCCGGACTATCGCCCGTTGCGGGACTATCAGCGGCAACTGTCGACGAACTCCGCGAAGTCAGCTCTCGTCAACGCCGCCAAACAGACCGTGCTTGATGGAGACGACATCCCGGTTCCCCAGCTGCGGTTCCAGGCCAATAACGATAACGTCCTGCGACAGCAGATCACGGAGGCACAGAAACCACTGGCGACAATGGACTATTATCTTCAGTCGCTGCATTCCATTCTGGAAGCCGGCGAACGTGATCGCGACAAGCTCGATTCGGACCGCTGGCGAGCCAGCTATGACCTGGCGATGGGACGGGTCCTTGCGATGCGAGTTCGTGCGTTTGGCTACAACGCCATGCTGGCGGAAATGAAGGCGGCTCCCAAAGTATTCGAAAAGGAAGGGAATAACCAATGGCGTCTGGCTCCCTCAAAGGACGTCAATGCAGGTGCTACCGTCCGTAAGCTGCACAAGAAAGCAATTGAGTACCTGACGCGTGTCATTGATGAGCATCCGGGCACGCCGTGGGCCTTTTTGGCGTCGGTGGAACTGGGCGATCCACTCGGCTGGGGATGGCACGAAAGTAAGATGCAGATTGCAGCCGCCGGGAATAGCGGGGCCGCGGGCAACCGACCACAGTTCGCCCCTGAAGAAGAAGCCCGCCGCCAGGAGCAACGTCGCCGACAGCAGAAAATGAAGGCCACAGAACCGAAACTCTAAAACCCGTTATAACTATGGTTTTTCGGTGCAGTAGACGCAAATACCCCGTGCACGCCCGCACGGAGTATTTACAGATCATCACTACGGCCTCAGGCGACGACGTAAAATCAGAGCACATGATTCTGTGTGCCGGCGGAATCCCCGCAAATAACAGTCTTTGCCAAGCCTGAAGCACCGTATTGGCACCGCGTCGCTCGTGACGGACAGGGGTGATGGGGACAATGAACCGCAACAAGTGGCTCAAATTCCGGTTACTTCGGATTTGTCTGATCGACAGCTTGCAGTATGGCGACACAAAACGTTCAATAGGACCGGGGAAATCGACTGGGAAGGGCGTAACAAGGCCGTTGCACCCGTTTTACACACTTCGTTTGCGCGCGAATCACTGCCGATTCAAGTAAGAATCAGACAGACGCTGGATATCGCAAAGCGCTCGAAGGTTCAGTGAAAATGGAACACGACCAATTTCTGTTCGTGATCGTAGAAAGCCCGACATGGCTGCTCTACGTAACACTGCTGCTGACCGCTGTGTTTTTTCGGTTCTCTCGGTTGTTGACCGTGAGAAATCTGGACATGGTGCTGCTGCTGCTGCTGTCCACTGCACTGGTCGTCTCAGCGTCCTCCAAACGGGACGACCTTGCGAACGCTGGTGCCGTCTCACCAGCGATTCCCGTACAGACTCAGACTGTTGAGGAATCTCAGACGACGCCGCTGGGGGCTCTGAACCGATTCAGCTCCTTTGTCGTTCTGGCACTGTCGGTAATATTGATTGTTCGCCTGACCTTTGACGAGTCCCTCACCCGTCGACCACGCCTGGAACAGAACCTTAACCAGGCCGGACTGACGTTCCTGTTCTTTCCGGCATTTACGATTCTTATGACGGGCGTCTTTCTTAAGGATCCGCCTGTCCGCAACATCGACTCGGTGAAGTCCGGCGTTGCGCTTTTACAGGGACACGAGTCATCTGATGTCACTGCCGCGGGTGATCAGGCCACACCACCAGCGACCGAAACGATTATCGCCGCCGGCGCAGCGAAGGTCGCAGAACTTTCCGGACAGGTAGATTCAGTAGAAAACCGGGATGCCTCCGGTCGAACATCAACAGAGGAGATGATCGCCCGGATTCTGGTCGTGGTCGCACATACGACCGTGGTCGTCGGGCTGATGTACATCGGCCGAAAACACTTCTGCAGCGCTCAGCTCGGGGTGTCTATGTGTTGCCTGTACCTGTTGCTGCCGTGTACAGCATTTAATGTCCATGAGCTAAGTCACGTTGTGCCGGGAGCCTGCCTGACATGGGCATTTGCAATGTACCGAAAACCGGCCGTGGCAGGAGTACTTTTGGGGCTGGCCTGCGGCACGTTGTTTTTCGCCGTGTTTCTACTGCCGCTGTGGGCCGTCTTTTACGGCCGGAAGGGCAGCCTTCGTTTTGGAATTTCACTTGGTGCTGTCGCTGCAGTGGTGTTAATGACATTCGCGCTAACCTCCGCTACCACCGATTCGTTTGTCAGTAAACTTGTGATGACGGCTAACTGGACGGCTTATCGACTGTTTGACGCAGCGACACCGATGTCTGAATCCGCGATCGGTCACGTATTTCTGCGGATTATCCTGGCCGCCCTGTTCTTCGTGATGTTCGTCGCCATGACCGTTATTCCCCGGAAAAGAAACCTCGAAAATTTGCTGGCGAACTCAACGGCTTTGATTGTCGCCGCACAGTTATGGTATCCGGAAGACGTAGGCAGCTATGTGCTGTGGTATCTGCCTTTGCTGATGCTGGTGATGTTCCGTCCCCGACTGGATCGCTTCGTGCCACCTGAAGCGGATCACTCACACACTATGCAGCGACCAAGCGATCAGCAGACGCAGCAAGGGGCAGGAACGCTGTCTCGGGTGACGCTGTATCATTGACAATGATGCGTCCCCGCAGGACCAATAGCCGACTTTCACAGGTGGCAATCGGTTCAGCAGCTGACAAATACGCGGACCTGCAAAGCGTCTCAGCCTTGCAATGGCTGATCGGCACCGCCAACATCCCCACTTCCGTTCGTTCGCGTCTCCTTGCACAGCTGTTGTTCTCTTCATGAGCATTATTAACACTCTGAAATCCCGTTTTGCGTCCGCCCTATCGCCGCTGACCACCAACACCGGTCCGTTGCTGGAAATGATTCGATCGTCACAGGATCCGAAATTCGGCGATTTCCAGGCCAACTGCGCCATGCCTCTGGCCAAACAGCTGGGAAAGTCGCCTCGCGACGTCGCGGCCGAAATCGTTAAGCACCTGGACGTCAGTGATTGCTGCGAAACACCCGAAATCGCCGGCCCCGGCTTCATCAACCTGCGACTCAAAGATGACTGGATCGCAGCACGGATCGGCCAGATCGCAGGAGACAATCGTCTGGGGGTCACAGCAGCTGACAAACCACGACATGTGGTCGTTGATTTTTCCTCACCCAATGTGGCCAAGCCCATGCACGTCGGCCACCTGCGAAGTTCTGTCATTGGCGACGCCATCTGCAGAACTCTGCGTTTCGCAGGCCACAAGGTGACCAGCGACAACCACATCGGCGACTGGGGTACGCAGTTTGGCATGATCATCTACGGCTATCGGAATTTCCTTGACGCGGCTGCCTATCGCAAGGATCAGGTCGCAGAACTGGCCCGTCTTTACAAACTGGTCAATCAGCTGTCCGACTATCACAAGGCGACAGCCGGGTTGCCGGATCTTCGCCTGCACCTGCAGCAACGGCAGGCGGAACTTGATGAACTCAACAGCAACGTCGCCTCAGCTGACAGGAAGGCGAAGAAAAAATTGAAAACACAGCGGAAGACGGTGGAAGACACCCGCAGTATGATCGCGTCCCTGGAAGCAAGGGTCGCTGAGATCGCAGCAGATGCAAAACTGCTGGCACAGGCGAATGCACACATCGATATCGCCCGACTGGCCCGTCAGGAAACGTCAAAACTGCATGCCGGCGACGAACAGAATCAGCAGTTGTGGAACGAATTTCTGCCGGCCTGCCTGGCTGCGTTAAACCAGGTCTATTCCAGACTTGATGTTCAATTCGATCTGACACTTGGTGAAAGTTACTATAACCCGATGCTGGCAGACGTCGTCAGCGATCTTAGATCAATAGGACTGGCAACAGACAGCGATGGTGCCACATGCATCTTCATTGACGGCAATGACGCACCTTTCATCGTTCAAAAAACTGACGGAGCGTACACGTATGCGACCACTGACCTTGCGACCATTCAATATCGACGGCATGAACTGAATGCAGATGAAATTGTGTACGTCGTCGACAAGCGTCAGTCGGAACACTTCAATCTGCTGTTCAGAACGTGCCAACTGTGGGGCCTTGAGAACGTGAAATGCCAGCACGTCAGCTTTGGTACCGTGATGGGCAATGACGGTAAGCCCTTCAAAACCCGATCCGGTGACAATGTCGGCCTTGAGAGCCTGATCGACGAAGCGATCGCCCGCGCCCGCCTGGTGGTGGACGAAAACGATGATCGCCGCGAACAACCGGCATTGTCGCCTGACGAACGCGCCCGAGTTGCACAAATCGTGGGCACAGGCGGCATTAAGTATGCGGATCTGCGTCACAATCGAGACAGCGATTATGTTTTCGACTGGGACAAGATGCTCGCCACGACTGGCGACACGGCCACTTACATGCAATACGCGTACGCTCGAATCTGTGGCATCTTCCGCGAACTGCATGTGGACCGACGAACGATCGCCGACGGCCAGACGACGATACTATTAACGTGCCCCGAGGAGCGTGCGCTTGCTCTTCAGCTCACACAGTTTGATTATGCCATTGATGGCGTCCTGACCGATTATCGTCCCAACCAGCTGACGTCGTGGCTTTTCGAAACCGCTGGAAAGTTCAGCGCATTTTACGCCCACTGTTCGGTTAAGAACGCAGAATCGCCCGAACTGCGACAAAGTCGATTGATTCTATGCGACTTGATGGCTCGCGCACTGAGTACAGGACTGGCGCTTCTGGGCATCGAAACCGCCGATGTGATGTAACGGCCTGGATGGAAGAACGATGCGCCCTTTGATCGACAGACCGGATTATCATTGAAACGCGACGTGCGGCATCAGTACCGCAGGACGCAGCCGAAACTGAGCCCCTTGGTGTAGAAGCTGTCCAGGTCCACGGTCTGACTGACGACTGGAGTGAACGAGCCAGCCGCACTGGGCACACTGTTGTAATGAATGTTGTTAAAGGGCCGAGTCACGTTATACATCCACATGAAGTCGTACCCGCCAAAAATCGAAAAGTTCGGCGTAACGTGAATCTCGCCGGTAAAACTAAGTTCAAAAACAGGCGTGAATTCAATGTGACTTTCACTGAACACTCTCAGCGGATCCGCAACTGACGCAGTTGACTCTGTCAGCGGTCCGGATTCTGTTTTCACCGTGTGGTCGTTCAGCGCAAAGGCAATTCTTGGAGTCATGCTGAACGTAAACTTACGATGCACAATGGATGCCCGCGCACCAACTTCCGGACCATACATGTTATTCGAGGTCGTGGACCTGATTCGGGAGACTCTTGTCGACGGGGCGGCTCCTAATCCACCGTTGAACAGCCCCAGCTGCGACAGTTCTTCCTCAAAAGCCACGTATCGGAAACCGCCCAGCCATTGCCAGGCAATCCCCTCACCTGGAACATAGCTGTCTTTCACAATAATGGCTTCCGCTCCCCACATCTTGGCTTTAAGCTCAGCCGTGTAGCTCTCGTCATAGATCAGGTAATTCGCCGAAACTGCGTCGGACGGAGCACCATTGGTCAGCAGCGGGACAACGACATTGGGACGGGCTTCCGTTCCGATAGACGGAAACAGCGGGTCGCGGAACCCCTGCAGATTCGTCATCGATAACGTATCTGTTTTTTGTTCTGTGCCGAAGAATTCCAACTCGAACTCGGCCCCCTGCAGATCCAGTCCCCAGGTACCGCGAATTCCCGAATTATCCGCCAGATCCATTCCGTTCAGATTTGGGATGATCCCCACACCCGTTGTCACACCGCCGGCCAGCTCGTCTGCGACTGTCAGCGGATCTGTCACGTTCAGTAAGGGAGCCCCAAGGAATACATTGCCGGGACGCTCAAAGTCCATGTGCAGGTAATCAACCCGAAACCAGCTGCGTTTACCCAGTGCAGTCACGAACTGCTCGATGGGCTGCTGGTCATCCCACAGCGCGGGCTTCTGCCCGACATAGTAATCCAGAATCGGAGCCTGATAGCTCGATTGCGGAACGTGAACGCCTGGCATCTGAGGGTACCCGTGCTGATATTGCGCCGATGCGTCAGCACCAACAACACTCACACAGATCAGAGATACACACCGGAACAGGTTCGAACGGAACATGCGAACCGGACCTTCGTAAAATCGTCGCTGGAGTGTTCGATGCCGGATACCCCGGGCTTTCAACAAAAAGCTCCGGACCGCAGACAGGATTGAAACATCGATACATCCAAACGACCGTGATTAAACACAGCCTGCTGTGGTCGGTATCGGTCTGTAACAACTGTGAACTTTGCTCCAATTCTTCGGCTCGTATCGTTTTTAACGCCTGAGAAAAATAGGGAACCCCGGACGTCTGTGCGGCGGTGCAGCGAGCGGCCTTCCGGCAGATTCAGCCGAATGTGTTGCCCAAGACGGTTTCACACATCTTCAGGGAGCGGGAAAAAACGGGAACAGGTCGCGGATTTCCGATTCCGATGGCTGACGCCCGTACTCGCAGATTTCGAATGCTTCGGCGTATTTCACCTGCTTTGCCTGCTCCTCACCGTACCAGCGAATGAGCGCGCTGCGGTGGTTTTTGGCTTCGGCACCCTGCCGCCGCTCCCAACGCTCATTCAGCCATGCTTTTCGCAGTTCCGGCTGTGAAGCAGGAGGCGCTGCGGCCGCCTTTTCAGCCGATCCCAGGGCTCCCCCCTCAAATGTCTGAGACTCCAGCGCCAGCAAGGCATCGACTTTCAATTCCAGAACATCATCCAGTGCAACAGCGATATCCGCCTCAAAGGGATATGGTTTCTGAAAACGGTCGCTGGAATAAAGAAATACCGGGTTCTTCTTCAGCGGTGGAACATCCGGACAGAAAAACGGAACAGTCACCATGAAAGCGGCATCCTGCACCAATACGCCGACATAACGGTGGTCAGGATGATAATCCCACGGACGGTGCGCGATCACGATGTCCGCCTTCCATTCGCGAATGAGGCGGGTGATCGTGCGGCGGTTCTCCAGCGTGGGCAATAGTTCGCCGTCGTGAATATCCAGCACCTGCGAAGTCACACCAAGACGCCTTGCGACCTCGGCAGATTCTGCGGTACGACGTTTCGCGAGTTCGCCGCCGGACATCTGCCAATGACCAATATCACCATTCGTTACCGACACCAGTTTGACGTGATGCCCCTGTTTTGCCCACAACGCACCGGTTCCACCGCTCTTGTACTCCGCATCGTCCGGATGAGCTCCGAAACAGATGATTCGAAGCTTGCCATCGTCGACCTCATCCGCAGTGCAGAGCGTCAGAGGCATCGCGAAAGCGAAAAACGTAATCAGCCATGGTCTCATTGTCATATCGCGAAGACTCCTCTCGATTATGTTTGTAATCACAGACCGATCGTCGAAGGGCAGCTGACCGATGCAGACAGACAACCGTACCATTGTGCGGTGTCATTGTCATTGAATCCGCGGCAGAACGTTGAGCATCCCTGCCCCTGACACGAAAAACAGCCGAACGCGACACGTACGGCTGTTGATATTCTCACTTAAGTCACCGGATACTGGCGACGTCACGCACGCGGAACCACGGTCATCAGATGCTGCGCCGCCGGCCCGGAGCGAGCACTATAATCGCCCGGTTTCGGGGGTAACTGCAGCCACAGCGCTTAGTGCACTCGCTGTCCCGGGACAGAACCGTCGTCCGGGCTGAGCAGAAAGACTTCCTTTCCGCCACCGCCGCTGGCACACACCATGCCTTCACTCAGGCCAAACTTCATTTTTCGAGGTTTCAAATTGGCCACACAGATCACCAGTCGTCCGACCAGAGTTTCCGGATCGTAAGCCGCCTTAATACCGGCGAACACGTTTCGCGTGGCGCCTCCCCCCAGAGACAGCGTCAGCTGCAACAGTCTGTCCGCGCCTTCCACATGTCCGGCTTCGACAATGCGAGCGACACGCAGATCGACCTTCATGAAGTCGTCGATGGTACACTCGTCCGCCAGAGGTTCTCCGGTCAATGCATCGCCACCGTCCTGCCACGTGTCTGCGGGATGGAACTGTGGCGCGGCGGCCTCGGTGGATTCCTGAGGTGCTGCACCCGCATCAGCGGCATTGTCTTCTTTACTTTCTTCAATCATGGCTTGAACCTGCTTGTCCTCAATTCGCTTCATCAAATGTTGAAATTTGCTGACCGGCGTTCCGGTCAGCGGTAATTGACTTTCGTCCCAGCTTTCGATGGGCCGGTTCAGTAACTCTGCCGTCTGTTCGGCCAGTTTCGGAAGTACGGGAGAAAGATAAACGACGAGCTGCCGAAACAGGTTGAGTGCGACTGTGCAGACATCCCGCAGCTCAGCGGCTTTCTCCGGATCCTTCCGCAACACCCATGGCTCTTTGTCTTCCACATACTTATTGGCCCGGTCCGCCAGCAGCATAATCTCCCGCATCGCTGCGTTGTAGTTGCAGTCTTCGTAAAACGAAGCCAGTTCGTCGCCTTTGGCTGCGGCGTACTCAAAAAGACCACCATCATCCGGGTAAGTGTCGCTGAGATTCGACTTAGCCACGAACTTTGCCGAACGTGAAGCCAGATTGACAACCTTGCCGACAAGATCCGAGTTCACCTTCGCGACGAATTCGTCCAGGTTCAGGTCGATATCATCCAGCCCTGATCCGAGCTTGCTGGCGTAGTAGTAACGCAGAACGCCCGACGGCAGGTGCTTCGCATATGTCGAAGCCATGACGAATGTCCCTTTGGACTTCGACATTTTCTCTCCGGCCACCGTCAGAAATCCGTGAATGTGTACTTTCTCGGGCAGGTTGAACCCAGCTGTCTTTAACATGCCGGGCCAGAACAACGTGTGAAAGTATGTGATGTCCTTGCCGATGAAATGATGAACTTCGGTGTCGGAGTTTTTCCACCAGTTGTCGAAATCTTCGCCGTTGGCTGCGCACCACTGTTTCGTTGAAGCGATGTATCCAATCGGGGCATCAAACCACACGTACCAGTAGTTGCCGGGACTGTCCGGAATTTCGAAACCGAAGTAGGGAGCCGGACGGGAAATATCCCAGTCGCGCAGTTCGTCTCCCAGAAAATGCCCTTTAAGATAATTGGCAACCTCCGGCTGCAGATGGCTGCCGGACTGTGTCCATTCGTTGAGGAAATCGTGCAGCTGTTCCAGTTCGATGAACAGATGCCTGGCAGACCGTATTTCGGGAGTCGCTCCGGAAAGAGTACTGATCGGATTCACCAGTTCGGCCGGAGTGTATGTCTTTGCACACTTGCTGCAGTTGTCTCCCGGTTGATCTTCGGAACCGCAGTGAGGACAGGTACCACGTACAAATCGGTCTGCCAGAAATGTCCCGGCTTCCGTATCGAAAAGCTGTTCGACATCCTTTTCCTTGACCAGTCCCGCATTGCGAATTGACTGCCATATTTCGCAGCAGATTTCCCTGTTCTCATCACTGTTTGTG
>JAQWOH010000086.1 GCA_029245955.1 Fuerstiella sp.
CGTTCTGTCTGGGCGTCGACGATCGGCGGCCAGGTCACGGGAACAATCACGGCTGCCACCGATGTCAGTGTGATCGGGTTTGATGGAGTCTCGTCCGCCATCACAGTCACCGCGGGCGACGCAGGTGTCTTTTCTGCGGGAATCGTTGGGGCGGACATCACGGCGGGTAAGTCGATTGGGATCTTCAGCTATGGCACCGTCAACGGCAGTCAGGAGGCCGGCGATTCCTTTGGCATCATCGCCTTTGGTCAGGTGACGCTCACATCGACAACCGCCACCGCCGGCAGGATTTTCATCAGTTCGCCATCGGGCGTGGAGGCCATGGTCCTGACGGCAGGAGACTCTACGGGAGTCGATCACAAGAATATTTCGTACAGATTTCAGTGGGTGACCGGTGGTCTGTCGGCCGTAGCAGTCGAAGAGTTGCTGCCGCAAACGTGGCCTGAGGTGTTTCATTGGGCTGCTGGTGTGGCGTGGCTGAAATCAGTGCCTGCACGGAACACATTCGTCAGTCGGAACCGGTCGGAAATACAGCAGTTTGCCGAGCAATTGGGAATGTTTTCCCCATGACTCGGATTGAGTGAGCTGGTTGTCGGAAAACGCCAGGTACTGTGACGTGCCGGATCTTTCGTAATCCAGGTAAAAAGGCATGCTGCACGATGTTGCCGATATGATGCGCCGCAATTCAAAAAACGTGATCAGATCATTTTGCTCAATGTACTCCTGCAGTTCGGGGTGATCGGTGGCGACAATGTTGACAAGGTCGTCCTGCCATGTTCCCAGTCTGATTGCCGGCATGAACAGATGGTTGTTCCATTCTCCTTCTGTTCGCAGGTTGCTGTACATTGTAAAACAGGTTTCTGTCTTCAGTCCGATATACTGAGACAGCCCCATCAGCACGATCAAAGGTATTGTGGCCCACAGCAGGCCCGGTCGTGATGTCGGCTGTGCAGATAGGGTTTCGGTCTTCCTGCGAAAGTTGGACCAGTAGATTCCGGCGGAACAGGCGATGCTGACCAGCAGTGACCACCCCAGCCAGATCAGCCACGGCACCTGGTAGATGCCGACTCCCGCGATTTTCGTTCGGAAGTGTCCACCAAGTTCCAGCACAATCAATGAAGTGATTGTTGCAACGACTGCACCGCAGACTATTGAATAGGCGACTCCACGGGATCTTGCTGATGTGCGTTCTGTGAGCCAGTGGCTGCAGATTCCCAGAATCGGTTTGATTCCGTCTATGCAAAGCAGTACGTACAGCGAGAATGCAAACGCAGAAAACGTACGATGGCCCAGCAGCCCGAGTATTACGTGAAAGGGTAACCCGATCAGGATCGCTGCCCAACGCGTTCGACGAAACGTCAGACACAGAGGGATGATCAGCTCAATGACCAGCACCATGATAATGGTTGCATTGTGAGCCATTGTATTATTGGGCAGGAACGGAAATCGCCGCAACATGTCGTCATACATTGCAACGACGCAGCTTACGTCAGCATTAATGAAATCCGTGTTCATTTTGGCAATGACTGCGAACCAGTACAACAGTACCAGGACGCCGCACAGTACGGGAGAGAAACGCTGGAACACCTCTTCGCGGAACCCGTCATCCATGCTCAGGGACTTGCGCCGTCTGAGTAAAGTGAGTCCGATTGCTCCCAGAACTGTCGCGTTAATAATTGATTCCACAAGTATATGGTTTACCACAAACGGCCACTTTGCAACATTGTAAACGACGCTGCTTAACAACAGGCCGGCGAACATCGGGATCGATGACGGTCGCAGCAGGGTTCCGATTGCAAGAATCGTAACCATCCAGCCGCGTGGATCGTTTTCTTTCATCCATGCTGAGTAGAAATCCTGATGGACCAGCGCCTGGCAGGACCAGATAAAGGCGAATATTGTCAGTCGGCTCGGTGACGATGAGCCGGCGCAAGAATATTCGAGAGTGGATGCCTTCAGGCTGTTTTCGGGAACGGTTGTCATTGGGTTTCCTTCGATGTGTCCACGACACTAAGTCATAAGCATCGGGAGAAAGGGATTCCTTTTCTGCGTAATCAATTCCTGCGTGATGTCGTCATAAAGATAACAAGGGTACAACCCGCATCAGTCGCGAGACTTGCGGACACGTCTCATGAGTCGCGCAAGGCCCGGTCGAGGATCCGTCAGATCAAATCCGGGAAAGCAGTGCCGTCGCGTGACGCTGCTCAGCCAGGTTGGCAGTGACAACTCTCCGCGACGACGGAGTTCAGTGAACGCCTTGAAGTCACGCATTGGGTCCCAGAGTGTCAGGCCGTCGCGGAAATCATCCATCGGCGGCAACGGAAGTCCGGTAAGCTGGTTGTAGACGAAGGCTCCCAGATCCATCCCGGCGCGAGCGACAAGGCCATTGGCGGCGGTGAATCGTGCATTGCATTCGATTAGTTTCAGCACACCGTCGCGAGCATCGTATTTGAATTCGGCGTTGGCAAGCCCCTGCAGTCCCACATGACGGAACAGCTGAACGGCATGCTGTTTAACGTCCTTGACGTGATCGGTAATGTGGAAGGTGGCCAGACCCATGTTCGTCGGATATCGCCGAATGATGCGTTTCGTGAAATCGAAAGCTGTGTCGCCATCCTGGTTCAACCATGTGTAGTAGCTGCAGAGTTGACTGTCGGGGCCCGGGATTTTTTCCACCAGCAGTACGTCGATGTGGGCGTCTTCCGCAACGGTGAATGCCTGGCACAGCTGTTCAAAAGTATCCGCAACGATAAATTTCGTGCTGAATTTCTGTTGAAATATGTGAGACAGGACCGGCTTGACAATTATGGGATAGACCAGTTCATCCCTCAGTTCCGCGAGGTCGGCCTGAGTGCTGATCTGCCAGAATTTCGGCGTTGGTACGCCGGCATCTCGTGCCAGCAGATACGTTTCCAGTTTGTCCAGCATCTGCCGCTGAGCCACGGGGTTACACAGGTCCAGCAGAAATCGATTCGACAGTACCTCGTGGTGGTCTGCGATGATGGACAGCGCCTCGTCACTGGCGGCCAGCAGTACGCTTTGCCGAAACCCATCGGATTGGGGACCGCACAGCCATTCTGCAGCTGCAGTCTCGAATGATTCATGCTCAGGCAGTCGAATCAATTGGGCGTATCGACTCTTCGCAACGTCAGAATTATGCTGATTGATGACGTAGGCGTCGATACCCCGCCGTCCAAAACCGCGGACCAGTGACAATGCGTTGTCGTTTCCACCCACGACAATGACCGGTGGCCTCTGCCGACTTGCGTTCGGCGAACGGGTCGTCATTCGTTGAGATTGGGAGAGTGCGGTCGCTGAGGTCATCCGTCTGTTCCGTTGCTTGCTGTTAACCGTTTAGACCGTTGGTGCGAGTTCAACGAGTGTTTCGGAAAATGAAAACGTTTCCTGCGATTTCCAATTGTCGCCTTCGAGGGGATGGTTCAGACATGCTGCGAGTACCGGAATGGCGACAGGCGTGCGCGTTCTGGTTCCCGCGTAGTGAAAATACAGCCCCGGGGCAGAATTGACTTCAAGTACGACGCCACCGCTTTCTTCGAGTGGTTGTGACGTTTCCGGAGTGACGATGTCTATCCCGGCCAGCCTCAGACCGACGGTGTTCGCGGCGTTTCGCGCCACTTCTATAATCGAGGGATGCAGAGAATCCACGATGCAGACATTGTCCTCTGCCGTATTGTCGTTGATCACCGTTTTCAGCTGCACGACTGCGCCATCAGGCGGCACTGAACGCAACGTGAGATTCTGTGCTGCGAGTGTCTGACGCATGTCTGCATCACACTTCAGGACGGACTGTGCCACTGCAAAACCCGCCTGCAGACGTTGTTGGTTAACTGCATCGACAAGCCGTGAAATGGTGCTGTACCCATTTCCCGTTACCGTTGGCGGCCGACGATCGATGGCATCCAGCAACTGGCCGTCCAGAAACAACAGACGAAGATTCGCACCGGAAATCTGCTGCTCAATGATTAATCCGGAACCGTAACCTGCGGCCAGTACCGAAGCTCTTCGAAGTTGCCGGGGTGTGGAAACGCCGGTGGTGACACCGCTCCCTCCTCCGGTCCCGGACGCGGGTTTAACAACACAGGTGCGATGCGTTCGCAGAAAATCTGCGGCTTCCGGAATCGTCTGCAGAGAAAACTCTCGATAGGCAGGGACAGGGACACCGTTGGTCTGCAGAAGCTTATGCACAAGTGGCTTGTTACCTGCCACCCGCAGCGATACCGGATCGTCAAGCTCTGTGTAGTTCAGAAATACGCGCGTCGACTGGCCATTTTTTTGAATCGCCAGCACGTCGCGGTCCAGGCCCTTTACCTCCGCATCCAGACTGATTGCCGCGTTCCGCCATGCGACGTTGTAAAAGTCTGCACGTTTTCGTTTCGCAGCAGCGAACTGCCGTCCTGTGTTCCCTAACAACGAAACAGCTCGATGAGCCAGTGCCTGTATTTTCAGAAAACGGGTCATGTGCCTGTCACGATTTCAGCTCTGGAGTATGCAACTTGCCTGCTTTCTTCCGCTCCGCTGGTTCTTTGGAACATGGGAGCGGAAGAGCAGGACGTTTGACAAATGTCGATAGCTTCGACGGGAAGGCGGCCGTATCCAGACGATGCGCCGATGCCAGTCGAATTGAAACGGAGCGCAGCGACTATGACTCTGTTATCAGAGCTTCAGTCGATCCTCTGGTGGCTGACGATTCTTCGGGTGCCGCATCGCTGATCTGGCACTCGTGCTGAGCAAGCAGGTTATCAACCCATTCGTTCGAGAACTCACCCCGCTGGACGGCGGACAGGTAGGCTCGATTTGTCTCGCGCTGGCTGGTCAGGATATTGACGACTGTGCTCACGATATCGCGAGGAACAGCGACCATGCCGGCATCGTCCGCGATAATGACGTCGCCCGGATTGATGACAGTTCCTCCGCAGGCGATTGGGAAATTGATTTCTCCCGGACCACGATGCAACGGGCCGATGGCCGTGGTGCCGCGTGCAAATACGGGAAAACCAAGTTCTTCGATGGCGGGCAGGTCGCGAATCAGGCCGTCGATGATAAATCCCTGGATCCCGCGGTGCTGAGCCTTGGTACAGATGATGTCGCCGATCAGGGCGTTTGTCCGCGAACCGCTTCCGCTACCGTCAACGACGATAATGTCGCCCGGTTTGGCGATGTCCAGTGCTTTGTGCACCATCAGATTGTCGCCGGGGAAAACCTTTACCGTACAGGCCGGCCCGCACAATCGATACCGCCCGGACAGGCACCGAATCTCCGGGTCAATCGCGTACAGTCGGTTTAAGAGGTCCGATATGTCCGGGACTTCGAACTGCGAAAGTTCCTGCATCACCGGGACACTTAAACGCTCAAATTCCTGCTGGATTCGAAAACCAGGACCGGGGTTCAATTCTGCGGAGCGAAGTTTCTTAGCCATCGGAGTTTCTTTCTTTAGAGGTCAGACAAGATAGGTGTCAGATTGATTGGACCTTGCCGAAAATCGAGTTGCTGAAATGACGTCAACCAGTTGTTTCAGTTTCAGCGGCTTTGGCTCGTTCTGGCAGACAGAGGCCAGTTCGCTGTTGTCCAGAGCGGAAAACAGTTTGGACAGTTCGATCGCAATCTGCGGTGGCAGTCCGGTGAGTTCCAGTGTGTCCGCAAACTCACGCATTTCCTGGGCACGACGCCCGGCATGCTGTGGATACGTTGGCAGTGACCGTTCGACGAAACTCAGAACATCGGGGTAATAATGCCCCAGTGCGGCACAGAACTCATCCGTCATCTTGGCGTTCTGTGCCAGCAGGCTGCTTTGCAGAAACAGCCCGATGATTCCTTTGGACATACCGCCCAGCATCATTTTCATCAGTGAGGCGCGGCCGAGGTCTTTTCCGAGGATTTGGACTCGTACTTCTGAGCCAAAAAAGCGATCAACGACGTCGGCGGTCGGGCCACTTGCGAATATGGTTCCCTGAGTCTTCAGCCGACCAGCGATGCCATGAATCGCAGCATCAACAAACCGTACACTGAGACCGCGAAACTCTTCAGCGATTTGTTCGACGGTTCGAGGTGACACCGAGTTGACATCGATATAGGTGAGCGGACGCCCGCGATTTGCAGCTGACTTCCCCACCTGCTTGGCCAGAGGCAAAGCAGCCCGGGGCGTGACGGCGGAAATTACCACGTCAGCGTCATCGATAACGTCCGTAATACATGTGCGAATCGCAATTCCGGAGCGTTCACATAGTTCAGCGGTGCGTGGACTCCGACCGTTCAGCGTGGTAATTACATCACATCCACCGGCCAGCAGTACTTCTGCCAGCGCGGTGCCCATCACGCCGGGCGACAGGATCCCAACGACCGAAGGACTGGATGTGCATGTGGATTTCAAGAGGGCGGCCTCGCCATGCTGAAATTCGTGGAGTGTATTTGGTGCAGGTTCGAACTGAGTGTTGGCCCGAGGGGCCAACAACATCCGCTGCAAAAATATTTACTTTGTTTGTGTGGTCTACGCCGACCAAACAACAACAAGAGCCTATTTCACGCTGAGTTGATCGAAGCAGGATTCTGCGGATAGTCCTCTGAGGTCTGGATTGCCAACGGCGCTGTGACAGTTGTTTCGAAATTATGGGATAAGTCGGTTTGTGCAAACGCAGCAACTGTTGCACCTGTGCGCCATCCGCGCAAATGTGAAACTATACAATTGTGGCCCGGTGACGATCTGAAGTTACGGTATTCATTGTTTAATGCGATGTTGTGGAGGTCGCAGACAGCTGAACATCGCTGGCTGATGTTTCCGCGTCCTGTTGAATTTCTTTGACCTCCGGGCGCGTCGTCACTGACGATTCAATTGCGATGGTCTCCAGCAGGGTGTCCATGAGCGAAGAAGGTTCCTGAGCCGGCTGTACGTTTCGAATGGCGGATTGCAGCCGATCCCGCAGTGCAATCAGGCGAGGGCCGATCAATGAATGCTTGACGGATATTCGTGCGTGATGTGCGTTGGAGCGAACCCACCGGCGGAGCGGATTGCGGTCGATCATGACGCGGCGGACACTGGATGCGTCGTTGGCGAAATGATATTTGTAGGGTTCGTCTCCTGCGCCGAAGTCAAATCGTTCAATGGATCGTTCCGGAGCCTCAAACAACAGACGTCGCAGTAGTAGCTTGCCGGGGGAATATCGTCGAAATGCCGGATCGTACGCTGGTATCCATGAGTGACAGACACCCTGAGCCGTCAGGCAATAGTGGGCGGCGATCAGTTTCTTTCCGGCATACATTGCGGAAAGCAGAGGCTGCAGTTCTGAATCCTGTGATACCGCCAGCAGGTTATGGAGCAACGCATTTGTCCACGTCACCGCAAACGTGTCTTTCTCGTTTGTTCGGCGATATTGATTTTTCTTCCATGTAATCAACTGTTGCAGTATTCCGGTTGATGTGGTGTGATATTCCAGATGAACGGTCCCAAGGTCGCGAACGAGTTTACGTTCTTTTCTGGCAAGTCTTTTCAGCAGCCCCGCTCCGCGTCTTTTAAGATCTTCTTCCCACGCGCAGTACCCGTTGGATAAGTCGACGAAGGGTGACGCGTTTTCGGCGACGACAAACGAATCAAATCTGTGCTGGCCATCCATCAGTTTGGGGCAGAACATTCGACGAACACCCGCGTGTCTCAGGATTTTATCCATTGAGAATCTGGCGTCGGGGGTACTGATGACGCCCTGAAAGTCATTCAGCGACGCGCCGACAGCTATGTGTTCGCCATTTGCAGCCAGCTGAAAAGGCAGGAAGGCAACAGGAACGTCTTGTTTTTCCACCACAATAACTCTTACATCCGTCCGAACACGGCCGACGGCGAGAGTGAATTCGGGACGGAAGAACGGACTGGTCAGCCATGGATTGGAGCGCACCATCCATTCCCAGTCACAGATCTGACTGTGAGATAACTGTGCCGTCCTGATTGTGCGAGTTGTAATCATGATGCTGTGCCTGTGCCTGTTCCTTCAGCTTTCGCGAATTCGATGTCCGATAGTAAACGTTTTACATGGCGCGACACGTAACGATTACTCATCATTAAACTGATTCGCTGTTTCAGGTTTCCCTTGGACTGTCGGAAGTTGATTGCCGCCCACCATTCCAGCATCAGCAAACATTCATACAGGCGAACCGCAGCTAACGGGATCGGGCTGTTCTGGAAATAGCCGCTCAGAAAGGCCGATTCCCAGGTTGCAAGTTGCCGCTGGGAAAAAACCGCACCGTGGCTTCGGACCTGAGGGCCCGCTAGTTTGATCGACATCAGCAGATAGGCGAGGTCTTCGTACAGAGGCGCGTGCCAGCGACGCTGAGTGTCGAAAACGGTAATGCGAGAATCTGACCGGACGAGAATATTGCGGGGTGCAAAATCGCCGTGAATAACGGCACCGGGGACTTCTGCAGGAAGAATATTCGTTGCTGTTTCGGTAAGCCGTTGCCTGAGCTCCTCAAAGAAACCCCGGTTTCCCGTCTTCTGAATCAGCCCCGTCGTGAATCGGTTCACGGCATCGGCGTAACATGCGCGGTCTTTGTGTCGATGTTCAGTATGTTCAAGCGCCGGAAGAGTGTGAAACTCGTTCAGCCATGCTCCCGTATTCGCAAATGCACAGTTCAGCATTTCCGTGTCCTGATGCCGGTGAAAACGAGTTGATGTCTTCAACAACGTTTTCATGTCAGGATCGGGGCACTTCTCCATAACTAACACGAACGGCGACTCAATGAGTGCCAGAATCGCAATGACGCCGAATCGGGTTTCATTCAGTGATGAGAAGTGGTCCTCGACAGACTTCAGTGCCCGATATTCTCGCAGTCCGTTGCTTACGGGATTGACAACCGAAAACAGCCGGGGACGTTCCTCAGGCGAAGTGCTGCCTCTTGCTGCATCGTGCAGCGAGAATGGTATTTTGTAAATTGCCTGGCGACTGAAAGAGCCGTCAGTCAGTTCGTATTGCAGCAGTTGAGAGTATTGCCGGACAGCATGATCGATCAGCCGTACAGTTGTTGAGGCGGTGTTCAGCTCCGGAAAGTAAATATGCATGTGGCTGCGCAGATGCGCCGTGAAGCGATCTTCGCTCACGTCAATCTGCGCTGTCAGCTGTTGCGCAGGTTCTGTGCAGGTAATATCCATCGTTCAGGTCTCCGTCGCATCAATCGAGTTGTGGAACGGGGACAAACGCATTAACTCCGGAAATGTATGTGAAATATCAAGCACAGGCAGAGCCGCAACCAGGACAACCAATGATCCCACGATCGTTGTCAGCAACTGGTTGGTAACGCTGTTGCCGATCTGGCCCGGCAGCAGCCAGGCGATGACGGTTGCCTGTATCATCAGAAGGAACAGACGCATGCATCCCCAGTCGATTTCGCGCAGCAGTCCCAGTCGATAGATTGTGATTTGGTTGCCGATCGGTCGTATCAAAAGTACGAGGGTCGTTGAGGCGGCGGCGCCGAGCGGACCCCAGACAGGGACAAACATCAGGTGCAGGAGGATCGCTGAAGCAATGGTCAGCATGTCGGTCAGAAAGATGCGACCGACGTAGCCGTGCGCTTTCAGGATCTCATTGTTAAACCCGACGATCGAGCTAAGGTAAAATCCGGTGGCCAGCAGGCTCAGGATACCGGAAGAATCTGCGTATTCGCTGCCGAATAAAGCGATCGTGATCACATCTGACAGGCCGATGCAGATTAAGAACAGCGGGAATGTCGCGACCGCAATCCATGCCATAGTTCGCCAGTAGACGCGATCGATTGACGATACGTCGCCACGAGCATACATCCGTGAAATGGCGGGCGAAAACAGCAGCCGAAAACTTTCTGCCACGAAAGTATTCAGTCGAGCAACGGGAAGCACTGCTCGGAATGCGGCGACCGCCAGTGCTCCGTGGCAAAATTCCAAGACCACCGTGACCAACGCGATGCGTGCCATCACCAGCAGGTCAGTAGACATCAGTGGCAGGCTGAAGCCAAATACCTGTCTTGCCGGGATCTGAATGGAGTCACGGCGGAAGTACTTCAGCAGGTCGGCTTTCTTTAGTACAGACCATAGTACGATTGCGGAGTATCCCGTTCCCAGAACCCCGCCAATGAGATAGGATATCGCCAGCAGACGCACGTCCGAATGTGCAAAGATCAACGGCAGCACGCACATCAGCTTTAACAGCGGTCCCACCAGGTGGCGGCGTATAAACAACGCTTTGGGATTCGCAAAAGTTGCAAACATCTCCTCAAAGATTGAATCCACGGCCTTAAGCGGTGCCAGAACGATCAGGATCAGCAGCAGCGAGAGCGACAACGGGTCGTGGACCAGAGTCGAACCAATGAAGCCCTGCCCGGCAAGAACGAGTACGACGACACCGAGCCCGATAGCGGTGACACAGCACAGTGAAAGCATCACCGTGCCGGCCATGCGTCCAAATTCCCGGCGTTCCTGAAACAGTGGGGCAAAGCGGTTGAGTGTTCGTCCGAGGCCGAATAACGCGAAACTCGCCCCCATGGACACGATCGAGAGTCCGTACGCAAAGGCTCCGTAATCTGATTTGATCAGAAAACGAACCGTAATTACCTGGACAGCGAAGTTCACAACAATGGCGATGACGCGACCAAGCGTCAGCAGGGAAGAACCCCTTATCAGTTTTCGGGTGAGCGTGGCTGAGGTTTCGACACTCTGTTGAGTGTGCGTCTGTTCGGAGACAGAGGTCATGCGATGGCCCCCTGTGGTCTCTGCTCAGAAGCTGGTCTCACTGTGGTCTGAATTACCTCATTACAGGCGTCAGCCAAAGCGAGCATCAACCAGAAATATCGAACGTACGACATGTGCAGAAAAATACCCATCACAAGATAGCCGGTCAGGGCCAGCAGGAAGCTGGAGACCGTCTGCTCGAGTTCGTGATTGCTGCCGATGGTTTGTTGCCGACCGCGCAGCAGGGTAAATAAGGACGTGGCCAGCATGCCCATGAACAGGAACAGACCCGGGAATCCGGTTTCGGCCGGAATTTCCAGAAACATACAATGAGATTCGCGGTCTCCTTCCAAAGCTCGCAGCCCTCCAATGCGACCGAATTCACGCGTGTAGGTTCCGGAAAGATCGGGGCCGACACCGACAATCGGATGATGAACTGCAATACGGCCGGCCGCCAGCATTTCAGTAGCCCGGCCCCGTATGGCACCATCCGGTTCTTCGCGACCGGCCGACGACGCGCCAAAAATGCTCAGGGCGGCAGGGACGGTGGCCAGCCGCGTTCGGTACTGTGGAACAGCCATCAGCATCAATAGTCCGCCGGTAAAGAGAGTGGCGACCTGTCGTTTCGAAACAAATTTCAACGCAAGTCCGATCAGCACCAACATCACGAACGCTAACGCGCCACTGCGGGAAAATGTGAGCGCACATCCCATCCCGCAAAGGCAGGCGGCCGCCAGTCCCAACAGACGCATCGATTGCACACGCTCCGTCCAGAAACGTGACAATGCCAGTGGAATGAGCATGAGCATGATCTGCGCATAGCGGTTTTTTTCGCCGATCGGCCCCGACAGTCGTCGCTGTTGAGTGACGCCGCGCCCGTCCGCAACTTTGAAGCCGCGACCGCCGGAAACCTGTCCGAATCCTCCGAAATCGCTGTCGAATGAACGCGTTGCCTGTTGGTAAACTGAGACACTGCTCATGAACATGCCCGCGGCGACCAGCGCCCAGACAGCCATTCTTAATACGTGCGGTGTACGTACAACATTCGTCACAAGAATGTACAGCAGCAGACCTTCCAGTATGTTTCCCTTTACGCCTTCCAGCGATGTGTCGGGGTCACGAGAAAGCATGGCACAGATCAGCTGCCAGCCGATATATGCCAGAATCCACGGCAATACCGGCGTGACAACAATGGGGCGTCGCAGCAGTACGACATTGTAAAGCAACGGAATTATCAACGGACTCGGCGCCAGTGCTGCGGCGAATGCGGGTACGCCGTGAAAACGGACGGCCACAACCGCAGCGTTCGTATAGATCACAAACAGGGCCAACGGGACTGCTGATTCCGGCCGTACAATGAAAAATACTGCGGCGGGAACGGTCAGCACTGCGACTGCTGCCACGATTGGCTGATGCTCCATCAATGCGCCTGCGGCGATCAGGGCGGCGCACAAAAATGCCAGGCAAATCGCAACAATGCGACCGTCAAGCCAACGTGATGAACTGTCCAGAGACACTGGCATATGTTCGCCTTATGCCTTTGTCGCTGCTGTCAGAGACTGACTGGTCGATGCGGCCCGCTGTGGTTCCCACAGGACGACTCGTTTGCCTGTCAGTGACCTGAAGGTTGCAATCAGGCAGGCGAGGTTCACCATGCAGAAAAAGAACGGAATCGACAGCGGCTTTTTTTGACCGAGTTTCGTGCCGTTCAGTATCCATCCCGCGAGTGCAGCGGCATAGAAACAGCACTGGCAGACGGTGGCCAGCAGAAAGAATGCTGATGATCCAGACAGAATGCTGCTGGTGATCAGCAGCAGCAACAGAGGAAACACCATCTGGCGCCTGAGCACTTTGTGCGAAAACAACTGGATGGAATAAAAACCGTGCCGTAGTGGATTCAGAAGAGACCTTTGTTGCAGCACACCACGAAGACCGCGGGTAATGATGCGAACCTTTCGGCCAAACTCAACGCCATTGCTGGCCGCCACAGGTTCGTAGGCTGCCGCGTCCCGGGCGAACACCAATCGATGGCCCGCAACGATCACCTGAGTCGATGTGGCAAAGTCGTCGGTGACGCCTTCGGGCACAGTGCGGAACAAAGAACGCCGGATGGCGTAGATGGCACCCGTAGCGGATGTCACATTGCCGGCCAGGCTCTGCCAGTCCTTCATCTGTCGGTCAAAATTCCAGTAACTTCGTTCGCCGGCATCGGCCGAATTAGCGCCGCTGCTCTTTGAATATCTCTGGTCACCGGCAACACCTCCAACAGTCGGATCGGCAAACGGGCGCACCAGAGCTCGCAATGAGCCTTTTCCGAATATGCTGTTCGCATCCGAAAAAATCAGGATGTCACCGTTGCAGTGATCAATCCCTGCATTCAGTGCGGCGGCTTTGCCGCCGCGAGGAAGGTTTAAGGCAACGAGTCGCGGATCGTCGAATTCGCTGATGATGTCCGCTGTGCGATCCGTCGAACCATCAGAGGCGACGACGATCTGCATCTGTGCGGCCGGATAGTCCAGTTCCAGCATGTTACGAATTTTGTCTCCGATGCTGTCCTGTTCGTTGTGAGCTGCAATCAGGACACTGACCGTAGGTGTGATGTCGCCTGAGCTGTGTGGACGACGACACGCATAACTGCGCAGCCACGACAACAACGGGAAGCCGAGATAGGTGTATAGAATCAGGGTTACGGCGAACCAGAAAAGAATGACGCTCATGTCCGCATCTCCCTTGTCCGTGTGTCGGGGGCGGGCCGAAGCTCTCGGTTGTTGATGCGAGTGCTCCCGCAGATGCTCTGAATGACCAGGTTGACACCGGTTTCCAGATTGAAGCCGTTTTGTACGGTTCTTCGTCCGGTTTCTCCGAGGTGTTGTCGCAGCTGCGGATCACGGCTGAGCAGCTGGATTGCATCAGCGATAGCAGTCGTGTCCCCCGGTTCCGTCAGCAGACCGCTGGTTTCGTGTTCGACAAGCTCCGGGATTCCTGACAGGCGACTGGCAATCACGGGAACGCCTGCAGCCATCGCTTCCATCAACACAACCGGAATTCCTTCACGGCGTCCATCAGCAGTGGGCACGCTGGGTGCCACAAGGATGTCAGCCGTCTGCAGCATCCGTATGATCTCATGGCGATCGCGGCGGCCCTCAAAAACGACGTTGTCCGTCAGTCCGGCGGCCGCCGTTTGCTGTTGCAGGAGCTGCAGATCGGGACCGTCTCCGACCAGATGCACGCTCATGGCCACGCCTGCGGCTTTTGCTTGCTGTGTCGCTTCAATCAGATACGTCTGACCTTTCACTTCATGCAGCGTCCCGATGCAGAACACCTTTAACGGTGCTGTTGCGTCACTGTTCCTTTGAGAACGTTGGCCCCCTTCAAAATCATCCGGATTGACCCCGCAGTGAATGACCTTGACTTTGTCACCATGCTGATGGCCCGCTTCCGTCAGGACGATTTTCCGATTGTACTTTGAGATCGCTACGACGAACTGCGCATCACGGACTTTTTCGGTCAGCATGTGCTGATCTCGGTGCAGGTCTGACCCGTGTGCAACAAAGCTGTACGGAATTCCTGAGAACTGATGAATGATCCACGCGGCGGCGGCCGGGTGACTGGCGAAGTGGGCGTGAATGTGATCGATGTTCGCCTGTCGCATGCGTTGAGCGATGGATACGCACATGGGAAACACTGCGAGTGCACCAAACAGAAAACGTCGACAACCCAGATTGGCGCGGATCAGAGTGCCCAGAGTACGCAGCCACAGTCGTGGTCGTTTCAAACACGCACTGAGATTGTCACACAGAATTTCGCACGACAGCAATGGAAGAAAATGGGCTCGCTTAACATACGCGACGGCCTCCGGGTGCATTTTCTCTGTCTGTTCCCGCCGCAGCGGGAAGACCTCAACACACACACCCGCTTTCTCAGCAGCCTGCATTTCATACAGGATGAATGTTTCCGTGATCTTCGGAAATCTCGACATCATATACGCCACACGCGGTGCCGGACTTTCGGCAGCGGGCTGTGTGTTGCTCGATGATGAAGGATGAATGGCGGTGTTCACGGGAAAAGCTCTTGCTGAACAGAGTGACCTACACCGAAGGCGCTGCGGGAACCGGAGACGGACCGGAAAGCAAAGACTTGAACTGTGGCAGCATAACCAGCCATGACACAGCGAATATGAGTCCCAGCAGCCCGGCCAGCCCCATCACGATCAGAGGATTAGCAGCGATAGAGCGTTCTGCGGGGGTTGGCGGTTCGAGTACGGATACGGAGATGCCGGCACGACCGTTGGCCATTGCATCGTCAACCAGCTGCCACTGCGTCAGTTGAGCATGGACCGCTTCGTACGACCTTTGAGCTCTGTCGATTTCTGCCAGCTTCTGAGACTCCTTCAGACGCATCACTTTAGTTTCATTTGCGCTGAGCAAATATGAGTCGTAACGAGTCTGAAGAGCTTCTTCCTGCATGCGAATGCTGGCCAGAGATCGCTGCACTGTCGCCAGTGCCGTCTGTGAAAGGCGGGTCAGTTCCTGGTCATACTGCGCAACGAGCGCCTCAGCTGCCTTACGTTCCGGGTGCTGCAGGCCCAGACTGAACTGCAGTTCCGATGCCAGCGACCGGGCCAGTCGTGTTCGTTCTATGGCATCCGTCGGATCCGGCACGTCACTGCGCACGTCAGCGCTTAAGGCCTTTAGTTCTTTCAAAGCAGCGTCTCGCTGGCTCTGGAATTCAGTGCTGAAATCTGACTGGGAATCGCTGTCCGTGGTCTCCAGAAGGAAATTCCTGCTCGGTTGCAGTCGCTGTTCAGCCTGCTCAAGCAACAGGCGGCGACTTTGTGTCGTCGCAAGCGATTCTTCCAGACCCGCCAGAATGCGGGCAGCAGTTACAGGATCTGCACCTGCACTGCCTGCGTGATCCTGCTTCAGCGCTTCGTAGTCCATACCGAATGCTGCCAGTTCGGATCGCAGTTCCAGGTCCCGTGCCGTCAGCAGCAACAGCATCTCCTGGTGCTGCTGCTGCTCCGATGTTGCCAGATATTCTCGATATCCGGCAACCAGCGCATTGACCACGTCCGCCGCTCGCTGTGCCGTCGAATCCGTGTACTGCAGTTGAAGAATGCTGGTTCCAGCCAGTGGGTCGATCTTCAGATTGGCTGCGATATCAAGGATGCGATTTGCGAGTTCTTCCGTAGATACTTCCGCGGCGATGCTTCGAACGGCACTGGTAATGACTGCCGGACTGCGGAGGATTTCCGCCTGAGTCGGCAGGAACTCCCTGTCGTGAGTTGAAGCCTTTGTTCCGTCAATGTCGACGGCGCGAGGTTCTACAATCAGCTTGGCGCCGACCTGCTGCTGAGGCTCGACGGTAATAAGAAATGCCCCACTGCTCAGGATCGCGACTGTAGTGATGAACAAGATGGTACGCCATCCGCGCAGCAGTGCCCCGACGTCAATCACCTGGGCCGGATTCTCGTTCATCGTTCAGTCTCCGCATGTGTACGTTTGAGGACCTGATGTTCTGCGCATTCAGCATGTTGACGCAATGTCCCTGGTGTTGCGTTAGGGAAACCTAGCCCGCCAGTGCTGAGCTGTTACCGGAATGGGGGTAATTCTCCGTCGAGAGAATGTGCGATAGCCCACTGAAGTCGGATTATCCGTACAGTCCTTACAGACACACCATTGCTGATCGGTGGAGATGTTGCCGTTAGTCCACGAACCGACACAGAAGTCATGTTGTGCCATGACAGGTGTTCTGTTCCGGTTGCCATATCAACATTACTTCCTTCCCGAACGTTCGTACGACGTAACGTTGCGGCTTATCGCTCAGTATTCTGCGGATACTGTTGTGCCGAGACATCATCTTGATGCCGGGGCACCCCGATTGATGAGGAATCACTGTGTCCACTTTTTAGATTGCAAAAAAAACTTTACGTCCTGACCACACAGCAAATTACCGGTTACAGTCGCAGTTGCGTTAGGGGTGCCCTGCCTGCTCTACTTGCGTCGGGCATGCGTATTGCATGGCTTTACCACCAGAACACTCACTACCGCAAAAAAGTTCGAAACACACATGGCAATGACAGCAGCTGTACCATCATCACAGAAATCGACTGAGCACCCGCTGCCACGTCATCGACAGCGACATCTGGCATGCAACACGGACGTTGGAGGCCTTGGACCTGGCCGTTTCTATTTCGTGAGTAAGCGGTTGCTTGACCTGACCATCTGCCTGCTGCTGATCCCTGTAGTTCTTCCGGTCATGGCTGCATGCAGCGTCGCCCTGTGGCTCGAGAACCCCGGTCCAATCTTCTTTCCCCAGCAAAGAACGGGTCGTGGCGGATACCGTTTTCGGATGTACAAGTTGCGGACGATGGTGACAAATGCTGAGGAAATGAAACATACCATCAGGCATTTGAACGAGCTTACCTGGCCGGATTTCAAGGTCAGCAATGATCCGAGGGTGACTCGAGTTGGACGAATTCTGAGAAAAACCAGTCTTGACGAGCTGCCCCAGATATTCAACGTGATCCTTGGCGACATGAGTCTTGTGGGGCCGCGACCGACTTCCTTCAGTGCCGACACCTACAATCTTTGGCATACGGAACGCCTCGAAGTTCAGCCTGGTGTGACAGGATTGTGGCAGGTCAGTGGTCGAAGTGATGTGGATTTTGACGATCGACTGCGGCTTGACATCGAGTACATCCGCAAGCGAAGTCTGTGGTTCGACATTCAGCTTCTGTATCGCACCATCGCTGCTGTCGTTGCGCCGAAGGGGGCCTATTAGCTGAAGCTTGGGGCACGCAGGAGTTCTTCGCCTGCTGGCAGCAGTTCGGCTCGAGTGCTATTGAATACAAATCCGGTTCGCAAAGAATGATATCATGAAATCTCATCGTAAATGGATAGCCGCGACCCTCTGCTGGTTTTTCGTCCTGTTTAACGTCGAACGAATCTTTCCGCAGATCGATATCGCGTCGTTTGTGTACGTTCTTTCGACGATCGCAGGACTGTCACTGCTGACGATGCCGTTAGTGCGTCGAGGGCGATTTGCCGTCACCGCTGTTGCCTTTGGGCTGGTCTGGCTGATTGCCAAGTGTACGCTCGGACAGGGGGTGGATCTTGCCGCACTCCCAATTGTTCTGGTGGAAGTTTTCGCTTTAACGTTTTCTCAGTTTCTGTGCCTGAGGATCGTGCAGAACATGCAGGAATTTGAGACCAAGTCGACTCAGATGCTGGAAGTGCTGAGGGCAACCTCGGTTCCGGATCTGCAGGATTCAGAGTCAGTGTTTCTGGATGAAATTCGGCGTGCCCGCCGGCATGAACGGCCTCTGACATTCGTATCTCTGACCCCTGGCCAGGCAACTTCGGAGGCTCTCGCGGAACTTGTTCAGCAGCTCACAGACTCTCTCAGCAGAGAGTACATGATCGGTTGTCTGAGTCGTGTGCTCAGAACGACAACCAAGTCCCACGATCTCACTGTCCGTGTAGGAGATAAATTCCTGATGCTGCTTCCCGAAACCGACGTGCCCCAGGCCCGGGCAATGAGTCGACGAATTCGGTCTGACATTTTCGAGCAGCTGGGCGTCAACGTGAATACGGATACTTACGCTTTTGGAATCGACGAAGTCACTCTGTCAGGTGTTCTCAGCCGAATGGGGGTGCAGCCACAGGAGGACGCCCATTCGTCTTCTGATATTTTTGACATTCAGCCAAGCAAATCGGAGGCACATCGCCTCGTCGCGGCTATCGCTGACGGCACACCGAAGGCAGACGCATCATGGTAGGGGCAGGAGTCCGCGGCGGGTGCCTGACCGAGGACTATCGGAGTTGTTTTGATGATTGCCACGACGCTGAAACAGTTTGCCGTAAACCTTTCCGAGACCACGGCATTCGGCACGGTTGTTCGCCACATGGAACGCCGGGGGCGGGATAAACCGTCGCTGCGGGTTCTGGCGTATCATCGTATCGACACCGCAAATCCGGACGACGTTTACTATCCGGGATTAATCAGTGCGTCTCCGAAGCAGTTCGCGGCGCAGATTGATTGCCTCGCGAATTCTCACTACGTATGCACCATGGCTGAAGTTGTGGCCGCATCCAGGGGGGAATCCTCGCTGCCGCCGGATGCCGTACTGCTGACATTTGATGATGCCACAACAGACTTCGCTGAGCACGCATGGCCTGTCCTTAAGTCACATGGTCTGCCTGCAACAGTTTTCGTACCGACGGCCTATCCCGACAACCCCTCCGTTCATTTCTGGTGGGACCGCCTTTACAGAGCGGTTATGTTGTCACCCGCCGAAACGCAAATGCCGGCACCGGATGGCACGGCCGTCATGTTGACCACTCGGAATCAGCGGCGGCGTCTGTTCCGACTGCTGAAGGAATACCTGAAGACCATTCCTCACAGGCAGTTTCAGAAACTCATGCAAGCCATTGCCGGAGCCGGGGGTGTTGCAGATCCGGTGAACAACAATGTCCTTGGCTGGAGCGAATTGCGCACACTTGCTGATGAGGGACTCACACTGGCACCACACACGCACACCCACCCAATGCTGAATCAGCTGCCCGACGACGAAATCTGCGACGAAGTGACCACATCACTTGCCGTTCTACGGGAACAGATCGGTGCGGACGTGTCACGAACTCTGGCATATCCCGCCGGAGGTGTCAGTGCCGCTGTGATATCTGCGATGGATGCTGCCGGTTTCGACCTGGCCTTCAGTACTCGAAGGGGAGTCAACGCGCCGACATTTCCGGCACCGTTTGAGCTGCGGCGTATCAATGTTGGCGCTCGAACAACCCTGGCACTGTTGCGAATGCAACTGGCAAACTGGGGCAGATAGTCCGATTCTACTAATTATTCGGGTCCAACTGACCGATCAATTCTGTGGGACCGTTCTACGCCTCAGCCTGAAGTTGCCGCACCCATCATGGACCGCTGGACCGCCGAACCGATCTGCAGAAGACTGCGGCTATCCAAGTTTGGATATGTGGCGGTCGTTGCTGCGTTGACATGCGTTGCCGGAGCCGGCTGCTACGCTCCGATTCATTCTCGGGGAATTGAGGCAAGAACACTTTCGGATGAATTTCGCTGGCCGATGCGGACAGCGGCCGCCCCCTTGAATTATTCGCAGCTGGTCGGACCTGCACCCGCAGTTTATGAACTCGGCACGGGGGACCGACTGGAAGTTACCGTTGCAGATCTGATCTCCAGGGGCAACGTACACACGTTTCAGGTTCAGGTCCTGGATAACGGTGAAATCCATTTGCCACGGTCAGGGCCCGTTGTGGTTGGTGGCATGTCGCTGGCCGAAGCACAACAACGTGTCAATGATGTGCTGATGAACAACGGCCTGCTGCAGAATCCGGATGCCGTTGTGACGCTGCTTGAAAAAGGTACTGTCAACGTACTTGTACTTGGTGCCGTCGAACAGCCGGGCGTACATGCACTGCCTCGATACGAGAACGATGTGGCTCACGCCCTCGCCGCGGCGCAGGGGTTCGCGGAAGACGCCGGCGATATCATTGAGATCCACCGTCGCAGTCCAATTCTGAACAGCGTGCCGGCTACGCCTGGAGCTCACCCAGATACCGAAATACCTCCCGATGCCGAACTCCTGCCGGCCCCCGAAACGTTACGTGAACCCGTTCCCGGTTCCCGGACTCTGGCACAGCCGGTTTCAGCCCCTCTGGTGCCGCCAGGGCCTGTAAACCTGTCCGATGCGCTATCGCGTGCGCAGCGTCAGCCTGTTTCAGCGGAGGTACACGCGGCACCATCGCAGCCTCGCCCCAGGCCAACTCAGGACAACCGATTTGCCCCCCCAAGTCCGGACAGCACGCGAATGAACTGGGCGCCGCGTCCGCAACGAGCGGCACCCGCCGGTCGCCGCGGAAATCCCGATTGGCCTGCAATTCCACGGGCGGAGCCACGTACAGGCGCCAGTTTTCGGAAATACGACGTTCCGCAGAGTATTCCGGCGTCGTCGTCCAAAGTCAGCCCGAACAAGTCGTCACGTTACAGCGGTCATTCCCGGGGACCGGTGTTTCGCGGGCAATCTCCATCAAATATTGCTGGCCCGATCGTGTCCAACATGGATGTGCGACAGCATGGTTCGCCTATTACACGGATTCCACTGCGGGGAGGCTATGGAATCATAGCCCCCGGTGACGTTGTGCTGCACGCCGGAGACGTGTTGGTCGTTCCTCGCAAGACCGACAAAGTGTTCTATGTGGTCGGTCCGTTGAGTGACCGCAATAGCGTTCGCTTCTCTGTGAATGACCGAGACCGCGAGATCGGCGGGGGACTATTGTTGCCCGACGATCGGGAAATTGATGTTGTTACGGCAGTCGTGATGGCGGGCTACATTGATCCGATCAATTCGCCTACGACGGTGACTTTACACAGAGTACGTCCGGACGGATCCCCGCTGCTGATCGTGGTCGATCTGATTGCGGCTCGGCACGATCCGCTTGAGAACGTGCTTGTCGAACCCGGCGACATTATCTATCTGAATCCGGACTCCTGGTGGTACCTGCGTCGCACGTTCGATCAGATTATCGACCGCGGTCTGGGTACTGCAGTCGGTCGCTGGCTGACGAACTGACGTATCCGGTCGAGGCACCCGCATGCAAAGCCATTGGACCGGCGTCGTTCGGTGTATGGGTTGGCTGCGGCTTTGGGACGTCCGGGGAACGGCAGGAACGTCTTGCTGTATTGCGTCCGTTGCCACTGCTGCAGTTTAGAGGCATTGATGGCGTGAGACTGCACGCGTTGTGGGTGCGATGCTGCGGTCCGTTGAAGCCTGTGTCGCTTGTTACGCCGTACATCGGAGTGCGTAAGTATACGTCGCGATGTATTGCGCGGCACCGGTGGAGGGCCGCTCCTGTGATTGCTTCGGGTGTGAGGGGAAGCGGATTTATCAGCACACTCGTTCCGTCGTCTCGTAACAGAAGCCGTTGTCCTTACGCTAATCCAGGGTGCCCAGATTCAATCGCAGAGTCCCTGCGCGGCGCTGGAGTGCGTCAACTGTTCTGACATCCCGGCGGCGAGGTTCCGGAATTGATTGAATGACTGCACTCGCATGGTATTAAGTTCGTTCTTACCGGATACGAAGCTATTGCCGGGTTCATGGCGGCAACCGTCGGAAGGCTCACCGGTGTGTCCAGTGTTTGTCTTGCGACACCGGGGCCGGCGGCCTGCAATCTGGTTCCTGTGTCAGCAGCGCCTTTCTCGTTCGCGATCCGCTGCTGGCATACTCGGCGCGGACCCCGGACCGTCAGATTCCATTCAGTAATATACAGATTCATTCGCTGAACGACGTCTTTGCTCGTGGTAGCAAATTGTCGGTTACACTGCATGCTGCGGACACGATGCGGACTGTGCGTCACTGTGGCAGGCGGGCGGCCGCGGGAAGCCGGTGTATCTATTCGTACCGTCCGACATCGGAGCTGCTGAAACGCAAGCGAACGCTGCGGCACCGTCAGCTGTGGAAGTGTTGGTACCGGACGAACGTCCCTTCGATCAGTTTTCAGGGGCGCTCAACGCCGGCTGTTGGCGACGTGGCGTGATCGGCATCGCGATGGAGACGGTGCCATCGGCGCCGGCCGTCCTGCGATTCTTCGAAGCGACAGGAGTCCCATATGTAATGACATGCCATGCCAAGTGGATCGGAGACCCGAAGGGTGGCGCTTTCCTGGGCAGGTGCTACCGTCTGCCGGAATGTTCTATTAGTGTTTGACTCGGCGAAGCGATTGTCTGCCGGGCGTCGGTTCCGATCCTGTAGAATCGCTCACGTGACGGGCATTTGAACGCACCATTGCACGTCAATTCTGACGCTCCAACCGGGTTTTATCAGGACCAGCCTCCGGTCGAATGCGTCTGTGCCGTGCGTGTCCTGACGGACCGACTGCTCGAAGCCTGCGGTGGACGAGTGAGTTGGACAGGTACAGAGGTTGCGGGACTCAGACGAGATTTAGCGGAAGCGATTCGGCGGGTCGTGTCAGCAACGGCCAGTGGCGTATCTCGCTGTCATTTCATCAAACATTGGCGCCGACCGCTGTCTGTTGTCACGATCGTTACCGGTGACGTTAAAGCTCACAAGTTTGTCATGAGCCAGGTCTGGACAGCGCCACAGCCGGACACATTCCTGATGTCAAACGGACTGTCCTCGGTGGGCTATGGTCCTGCATCCGCCATTGCCGCCGCCATGGTCCGACCGAACCGGCCTGTTGTCAGCGTGACCGGCGATGGCGAGTTTGCAATGATGGTGCAGGAGTTGGAGACCATAAGAAGGGTCAGGGTCGCGCCGTTGTTTGCCGTTCTGTGCGATCGATCTCTGTCGATTATTTAGATAGCGCAGCAGGCCCGCAATCTGAAGCCTCGCGGTGTGATCTTGTGTCTGTGGAACGGACGCGTGTCTCGCGAGGGTCAGTGTGGAGGGTCGAGCGGCGACGACGCTTGACGAGGTGCAAAGTCATAGTGAGGCATGGTTGGCACGGCCGGAGGCGATGATTATGGCGGTGGACGTTGATGCGTCACTGTACGCAGAATTGTTATACGGACAGCCCCGCGGTGAAGAACTCCAGGCCAGGCCGGAGTGCCGCCCTCACGTTCAAAGATTTACGCTTCGGATATCCGAGTACTAATGCAGACGTTGGGTATCTGCCGTGAGGCGTCAATGCGGGCGCCAGTGGTATTTGCTGGGAACATGACGGAGCGGCAGATGGCGGTGACACCCGTGAAGATCGGTCGGTGAAGTGTGCCTCTGAACGTTGTTGATAAAACGTTGTTGATAACACCTACGCACAGAGGTGAGTGATTAGACCGTTTCATTCTCATTCTGTTCTATATTATGTACCCTTTTAAGCTTCTATTTCGAAGTGTTGTTATCTGCTAGATTTATTGCGGGATTTCGAAATTATATCTTGCGAATACCTGCCTGTTTCAGCGAAAGGTGGTCGATGGGTTTTACTTTTCTCTGCTCCGCAATCGTGGCTGTAATTATTGGCATGTCTGCAGGACTGGCTGCCGAAGGGGAATTCTCGGCGGTGACCGTTTTTCGAAATGGTACGGAAGGTTATCAGGTCTTTCGTATACCAGCGGTGATCAAAGCTGTAAACGGTGACCTGCTGGCGTTCTGCGAGGCGCGCGCCGGTGGCGATGCCAGTGAAACAGATCTTGTCTCCAAACGTTCATCTGATGGTGGAAGGACTTGGCAGAAGCTTGCTGTTGTTCTGGAAAGCGATGATTTTCGCGGTCTGTTTGTTGGCGATGTACCGCCCATTACGGTTGGTAATCCTGCGCCGGTTGTGGACCTGCTTGACCCGAATCATCCGGGACGGTTGTGGTTGCCGTTCACTGTTGAAAATAATCGTGTTTTTGTGACATACAGTGATGATCACGGAACGACGTGGGCGCTGCGTCGCGAAATCACGCCGGAGGTCAAACGGAATGCCTGGGGGTGGTATGCGACCGGCCCAGTACATTCGATACAGTTGCAACGGGGGAAATACCGAGGCCGGCTGGTGGTGCCGGCGGACCATCGTCTGGGTGACAGTGGGGCTGACCGCGGGCCGGAGGGAGCTCAGGCGATCATCAGCGACGACCATGGAAAATCATGGCAACTGGGGGCGATCGATGACACCTACGACGACGACCTGAAGGCTAATGAAACGACGGTCGTTGAGCTGAACGATGGTCGACTGTATTTCAATACACGTGATCAGAATGGTGACGCCGCGGGCACTCGCGGCGGCGCATACAGCAGTGACGGCGGCCAAACATTCGATCCGTCCCAGGGAACAGATTACAAATACTTTGTGCCGGAAGGCCCGCCATTCGATCCACCGGTCGTGCAATGTGCCTTACTGAGGGCGGGGTCAGTACTGAACGGCGATGAGCGAGATCTCATTCTGTTTTCCGGTCCTGACGAGGGTGGCCCGTCCGGGAAAGGGCGCAGCGATCTTCGAGTACGGTACTCCACCGACGAGACATCCTCATGGCACGACGGGCCGTTGATCCATGAAGGTCCGGCGGCATACAGTGACATGGTACGACTGCGCCCCGGGGACATCGGGATTCTGTTTGAGGCCGGATCAAAAGGTCGGAAACGCTGCGACAGCATCAACTTCCTGCAGTTCGGTGTGACAGACCTCAAGTAAGAACAGTTTCGACGGCTGTAGTCTCGTTTGTCCTTGGGGCCTGAGCAGAACGGGCCATAGTTCATTTGCAGTCGCCGTCAGTGGCCGTACCCCGACATTTTCAGAGCGAATTACACATATTGAATCCAGTTGAGACATATGGCACAGAAAATATCCGTGGATTCGTACCACCGCTGGCATGTTCGATCGACTCTGCTGCTGACGGTCGTAGGCGTTGGAGTTGCGTTATCGTCACCTGTCGTTGGGCAGGAAAAGTCGCACGAAGTGTCGGGCCATTCGACTCTGGACTGGCAGACGCTGCCCAATCTTCCTGACGAACTGGGAGTTGCCGGTGCGTTCGCAGGTGTTCACGGCGACGCACTGATCGTCGCCGGGGGCGCAAATTTTCCTCAGCCCGTCTGGGATAACGAAAAGATCTGGCGGGACGCCATTCATGTGTTGACGAAGGTCGGCGATGATTATGAATGGAAGAGTGGAGGAACATTGCGGCGTCCGATGGGCTACGGCACTGCTGTGTCCACGGCAAACGGCGTGATCTGCATCGGTGGCAATGATGGCACTGCGACTTTTGACGAAGTCTTTGCGCTTCACTGGAACCCGGCTGCTCAGAAGGTAACGCAGGTTGACTATCCGTCACTACCGCAACCATGTGCTTATGGACAGGCGGTCCTGGTTGGCAATGTGGTCTACGTTGCCGGTGGCCAGAGCGGCGGCGGTCTGGAATCTGCGATGACCAATTTCTGGGCCCTTGATCTGTCGAAGATGCCTGACGCCAACGATGCTGCGTTGGAGGGCGACGCATTTGAGTGGCAGGAACTGGCTGCATGGCCCGGCGGCTCTCGTGCCTTCAACATCACCGCCAGTCAGCACAATGGGTATGAGGACTGCGTGTATGTAATGAGCGGGCGACGGAAGGATGGCGATAGTGTTGAGTTTCTGGCAGATGTCTGGGAATTTACGCCCGGATCCGGTCGCTGGCGACGGCGTTCTGACGTGCCTCGCCCTGTCCTGGCAGGGACGGGCATCGGATTCGGCCAAAGTCACATTTTCGTACTCGGTGGAGACGACGGTTCGTTGTTTTTTCGAGCTGATGAACTGAGGGACCAGCACCCAGGTTTTCCTAAGGAGTCGCTGGCCTATCACACGATCACAGACACGTGGACTTCTGCCGGTGCCATGCCGCAGAACCATGTAACGACAGTCCCCGTCTTGTGGGACGGTCGCATCATTATCGCCAGCGGTGAGGTTCGGCCACGAGTCCGCTCACCGGCTGTCTGGAGCGTGACTCCGATGGGGCAGGAACGTGGCTTTGGGACTGCGAATTACTGCGTGTTATTCGGTTACCTGCTGGCCATGGTGGGCGTCGGCCTGTATTTCGCTCGTCGAAACCGGAATACGGACGATTATTTTCGGGGTGGAAAACACATTCCATGGTGGGCGGCAGGTTGCAGCATCTTTGCGACCATGCTCAGTTCACTGACATTCACCGGGATACCGTCGAAGGCATTCGCTCAGGACTGGGTGTATGCCGTCGGAAATTTCATGATTCCCGTGGTGGCGTTTGTGGGGGTCTATGTCGCCCTGCCCTTCTACAGGCGTATTGATGCGACCAGCGCCTATGAATACCTTGAGAAGCGTTTTAGCCGCAACGTGCGTTTGTTCGGAAGCGCCAGTTTTACCCTGTATCATGTTTTTCGAATGGCTGTCGTGATGTCATTGACCGGACTGGCCCTGGCAGTGGCAACACCTTTGACTCCGGAACAGTCGGTGCTGCTGATGGGAGTTCTGAGCATTCTTTATTGCACAATGGGTGGAATTGAAGCTGTCATCTGGACAGATACCATCCAGACGGTCGTTCTGCTCGGGGGTGGACTGCTGGCCCTCGTTCTTCTGGTTAGCGGGACCGACGGTGGTTTTTCCGGTTCCCTCGTTGCCGCTCAGCATGGCGACAAACTGCGACTCGCAAATTTCCATTGGGATGTCACGAATGCACAACTCGCTTTGTGGGTCGTAGTAATCGGTGCCCTGGGGCAGAATGTCTCGTCGTACACGGCCGATCAGGCGGTGGTGCAGCGCTACATGACCACAAAGGATCAGAAACTTGCCGCTCGTGCCATCTGGACGAATGCCGTAATGACTATCCCGGCCACTTTTCTGTTCTTTGGCATCGGCACTGCGTTGTATGCGTTTTACCGTTCCCATCCGGAAAAACTGGATCCTACCATCACGACCGACCAGATTTTCCCGCTGTTCATCGCTCATGAAATGCCGGTTGGTGTCGCCGGGTTGATTGTCGCTGGCATTTTTTCCGCCGCACAATCGACTGTTTCGACCAGCATGAACTCAACTGCAACAACCATCGTCACTGATTTCATGCGACCATTTAACGCCTGTCGGACCGAACAGGGCTATCTGAAGGCTGCTCGCGTGATCACATTAATCATGGGTGTCGTCGGAACACTGTTTGGCCTGGTCTTTGTGGACCCGGAGATCAAATCTTTGTTCGATGCCTTTATCAAGGTGATCGGATTGTTCATGGGCGTGCTTGGCGGGTTGTTTGTTCTTGGAGTGCTCACACGTCGCGCCAACGCATTTGGCGCTCTGAGCGGAGCATTCGTCGGGGCGATGGTGATGTTTCTGCTGTGGAGGTTTACGAACGTGAACGGATACCTGTACACCTTCAGCGGCATCGTGACCTGTGTCATCGCCGGCTACGGCGCCAGTTTCGTTCGAGGTGAACAGGACTCCGACCTCACCGGGCTGACCATATTTACTACTGACGAGGCTGTGTCCGATGCGTAACGATTCGCTGAGCAGTTCGTTAGGATATAGACATGTACGAATCTGAGACTGTATGTCGTGAATGCTCAGCCGGAGACGGATTTGAATCGTGACGCGAGAAAAAAATCGATGGGGACGGTGAACTCTTCACTGGTGATAACCTATGCCAGGGAATCGGGGGCGAGAGCTGTCACCACGATTCTCGCCTGAAAACCGCGGGTCGTATTGACAATTCCCACGACGACGTCGTCTGTACTCAGATTCGGCATTTCGTCCCGCGTACAGGCCGCAACCCGGCCTATACGCGTTTAATTCCCACGTGGCGAAGCATGGGAATGGTTCCAACGGCACCGGGATATCGCCCGCTGATCACGTCCTGAGTGGCAGATACGTCATTCTCGGCACCATCCGAGACGGCAGGTGAGCTGTTGAATTGGTACCCTGTCGGGCGACACCGCCAGACCGATGCACTCACGGGAATACGTTCCTGAGCGGAGGTGCCGGACCTGCCAAAATTTGACTATGTAAACACATCGTGCAACCCTGCAGCCAGCCGTCCAGCAGAACCTTCGGTTTACCGTCGCCATTCCGGTCCGGGGTGAAGATCAGGTGGGACGCAGCACCGACCCAGACACCGCCGAATTCAACTTTCAGGCTACCGGCTACGTTGAGTTCTTCCATGAAGCTTTTACGTTTGTCACGAGTTCCATTTTGGTCGGTGTCTTCGCAGATCAGAAAGCGGTCTCAACCTTTGTTGCGTTCCGCTCGCAATAGAAACTCGTAGGCTTCGACAACGCAGACGCGGTTTTGATCATCGATTGCCATACCGATGGGTTGCTGTACATCCGGCTCTGCGGTTCCCACCGTTACGCAAGAACCGTCAGGCAGTTTCATCGCTGCTGCCGTTTCTGCGGCGGACAGTCCGGCGTGCGGATATTTGTCCTGCACCAGCTGGATCATGGGTGCTGTCGGCCGTGCCGGTCGGTTTCCTGCAGCCGAAAGTGACCGGAATTCAGATGTCCCCGGCCACGTGGGCCGGTATCAGGCAACCGCACCTTAATCTTTCTGCCAACATGATCCGGCAGGTCCATCATTCTCTGCCGTATCGTTTCGGTGCTCGTGCCGGCAACCTGAAAGAACGCCTGACCGGTGTCGTGGCGGATGAGCTCGACACGCGTCGTTTCGTCCGGCCGGCCGTTCGGCAAAAAACGTGGCATGCGGCTGCGAAGCGACAAAGGGGCAGTGGTGAGCGTAGCAGCCCCGACGTCTACATGAAGTTCGAAGCCGTCCATCTGAAAGTTCCATCCGTGAGTGTACTTCACGCCGGGACAGAGGTGTGGATCATGACTGGTCGATTCATTTGTCCGCACAGTGCCCAGGTCGGGTCCAGACGTTCGTCATCAATCGTCAACAGATTTCCTTCCTTGTCGCGATACGAAAGTCCCAGCGACTTGTGAAATTTGAGTCCCTTGGCGCCGGCCTCAAAACTTCTGCGATGTCGGGCCGTTTCCCGTTCCGGCCAGCCGTCGTTTTCGAAATCACGCAGATTGATCAGGGGAAAGGTCAGGAAGCGGCCAGGATGAGTCCTGTCCGGTGCCGTTACTGTTTCCTGCAGTTTTTTATCCCGGCCGCCAGCCAGGTTAACGACCGTCGTTACGCCTGCATCGTCCATTTCCTTCAGGTATCGTTTGATCCGTCCGGCGGTAAGAGTTTTTGCCCCTTCGCCGAATTGATTATGGACATCGATCACGGGGGATGCCGGTGTGTTGAGACGTGTTACCTTCATCTTCAGCATTGATTCAGGCGGCCAGTCACGACGTTTTAAGTCGCGGATATCCGGTGGTGTTACCTGTATCAGGAGCCTTGTCCCGAGCAAATGCACCGACCCCTGGCAGAATGAAGACTGCTAAACACACGAACCGGGTGATGTCTGAGGATGGAGTTGTTATGTGATCCTGTCGTAGGTGTGGATTCCAGATGGCACGTTGCCTGCCGGTTGCTGCGGAGGGAATTGCACCGGTCTATTCAAACGTCAACGTGCCAAACTTTTTGAACTCATGAAAACTCGGGCCTACGCGAGCCCAGTCCCATGCGGTGGTGTCCCCGCCATCGTAGTCCATTCGATAGAAATTGGCCCGCCAGGAAGATCCCGACTTTGGCGGTACGTTGCGCAGTGGCCTTAGCAGCTCGTACGGAATAAAAAGCTCGGCCCGCCATCCGCTGACGTCCGACATGGATTTGTTAGGTCCACCGGTGGCGGAAACCTGTTTCTGAATCCTTTTCGTACCTTCGTAATTCCACGGTCGCCAGCCCAGGAATCGCCCGTCGAGATTGGGCACAAGAATCGGCAGCTCGTAGCCCAAGGGCGAGATTTCATATTCGAAGTACACCGGGTGATCTTCGGACGTCCAGAAGAAACATTCGAAGACATCTTCCTTCCACAAGTCAAGAAAATCTTCCCGCATCGTCGCAGTCAGCTTTCGGTCAGATCCGTCAAACAGGACATATACGCCCGTTGTTGAATACAACATTTTGAATCGAGCGGTGTATTCGTGTTGGCCGCCGGGGCGACGGTTCAGTTCGACCCACTGGGCGTTTTGCCATTCAGGTGAAGTGCCGGTGCCGCTGACCGTGAAGTCCGCACATTTGTTCACCGTGAGCTTCGGGCCTCCTGTGGCAGCCCGATCGTCGGCTGCCACGTATCCGGACAGAACTATGAACATCGCCGTTTTCAGCAACAGGAGGATTATTCCGGAATCAATCGAAATTCGGGGCATTGGTATCTGCTGCTGATTGACGCTAAGGTGAACGCGGTTGTCAAAACGTTTTTGCAAAGGTTGATTCTTCGATTGTCTCCAGTCGTCCGGGACATTGAAAGCATGTCTAAGGCTTACCTGGCGACTTTCGTGGTTCCCTTCTGTCCCGTGCCGGGCCAACGATTGTGGTGTTCGCCGCTACCAATTCGCTGACACTTCCCGACTACGTCGTGATTGTTCTGTACCTGATCGGGACAATCGCGATGGGGATTGTTATTGGCGCGCGGATGAAGACCGGGAAAGAGTTTTTCCTGGGTGGGCGACGACTGCCGTGGTGGGCCATCGGTATGTCTCTGGTCGCTACTGACATCGGCGGTACGGACATCATCGGTGTGGGCGGCGCCGCATTCAGCCACGGTATGGCGATTGCCAATTTTGAATGGATCGGGTGTGTACCGGCCATGATTGTCGGAGCGTTCGTCTTCATACCGTTTCTGTATCGCTCCGGAGTGTACACGGTCCCGGAGTTTCTGGAACGCCGCTACAACGTCGGTGTTCGAGCTGTAATGGCGGCGTGCTGGTTGGTGTTCATGGCGTGCAACCTCGGCATCATGCTGCTGGCGTCGGCAAAGATGATGTCGACGGTTTTTGGCTGGAACGAAGTGGGGTGCATGCTCGTAACTGCCATCCTTGTCGGCGGCTATACGTTCGTAGGCGGGCTGGCGGCCGTTGTCTATACGGACATGATTCAGTGTGGCGTGATGATCGCGGGCTGCCTGCTGATTCTGGTACTTGGATTGGTCGAGATCGGTGGCGTTGGTGAACTGAGAAAGCGGCTGGCCGAGGCAGATGTTCGTGAGGCTGCCATCGTGAACGAGGGAGTATCTGTCTCCAATGCAGAAGCCGATTCAGAACGTACATCTTTGATTCTTCCGGCCGATACGGAATCTCCGTTCCCCTGGCCGGGTATCTACTTCGGGCTGGCTCTGATTCTCAGTCCTGCCTACTGGCTCGGCAATCAGGCGATCGTACAGCGATCACTCGGGGCACGTAGTGAATTTGAAGCCCGGGCGTCGTATATCTGGGGAGCCCTGCTGAAGAACATCATCCCGTTGATTGTGGCCGTACCGGGCCTCATTGCCGTTGTGCTGCTGCCGGATCTGAGCAACGGGGATCAAGCCATTCCGAGTCTCATTGGCGTCTTATTACCCGCCGGACTGCGAGGGCTGTTTGTGGCCGCGTTTCTGGCAGCGTTAATGTCCAGCATGGATTCGTACCTGAACTCTGCGGCGACGATCGTCTCAAATGATTTCTACAAACGTTTTATCGATCGTGACGTGTCCGACGAAAGGCTGCTGAAAGTGGGGCGCGTCACGACCATCGTTCTGGTTGCGTGGGCAGTGTTGTTCGCGTTTCTTTTGGCCACCATGAGCGAGAAGTCGGGAATCTACGCAGTTTTCCAGACACTGATGGCATTTTTTCAGGGCCCGGCGTTCGCTGTGCTGTTACTTGGTGTCCTGTGGCGTCGGGCGACGGGACAGGCCGCATTCATTGCGCTGTTGTGTGGTATCGGCACTTCCGTCTCGCTGTATGCCCTGAATCAGCCGGATGTTTACGGGGCGCTGGGCTGGGAGCCGCTGTTTCGCATACACGAGCCGTTTCTGTATTTTTCCATCTGGGCATTTCTGGTCACAGCAGCTGTCCTGGTGGTCGTAAGTCTGCTGGGGACGCCTGAGCCCTCTGGCAAGCTGCGTTATGTGTTTGGCGGACATACCGGGGACACCTGCAGTCCCACAGATACCGAATCATCTGCCGGTCCGGCAGGGAGATGCTTATGACTCCGCTGCATCATCTTGGTGAGCTTCTGAGGGCGATTCTGAAGACGATTCCCCTGACTGCGATTCGCGTACTGTTTGTGGCGAGTCTTGTGGCGCTTCTGATCTGGGTCGTGCGGTTGCCAAAGTCTGCCACGGAACCTGACGGCGGAGCGAAGCGCTGGGACGAAAATCTGAAAATCGGTGCAGCGGGCGCCCTGCTGATACAGATTGTGATCTATGCCTTGCTGTAGTTACGGACGTGGCTGTTCGTGTTCGTATATCTGCGTGGTCAATGGTCCTCTCGCCGGTGGTCATACAGTCTGGCGCACCCCGAGAAGGCGGGGCGTTTAAATGAACACACGGGACGTCGTGGTGTCTGCAGTGTCGGGCATACAGCCACAGTGGACTCAGCGTGCATTAACGGCAGCGCTCTGAATCGCGTGGCGGATAAAAGCGGGCCGGTCTGTCGTAATGGAGAAAACGCCCAGTTTGGCGAACTGACGTGCGGCAGCCACATCGTTTACGGTCCAGACGTGAAACTCGTGCCCGGCATCCTGAACCGCATGCACAAATGCCTGATCAATGACGTTCATGTTTCCATTTGTTCCCAGTCCGGTCGCCTGAGTGCGTTCCAGGATTTTCAGAACGTTGTCCCGTCCAGGTGTCCATTCTCCCTGCTGTGTCTTTTGTTTGTAGCTGGTCAGCCAGTTAGCAGAATAGTCCGGCATTATCTTTCGGGATTGGGTTACCACGGCTTCGTTGAAACAGATGATCACAATTTGATCGGCCTTCAGCCCCGATTTCGCAAGTTGGGGCTGCATGATGGGAAGAATTTCCGGCCCGCATTTAATTTCGACAAATATCTGCTTGCCGGCGGGCACGGTGGCCAGCACCTGTTTTAACGTGGGAACTCGTTCCGCTGAATAACGATCGTGCTTCCAACTGCCGACATCGAGTTGCCGTAACTGCTTGAATGTGGAATCGGCAACATTCAGCGCCGGTTGTTTGGGAGCCACTCGCCTTGTCGACTTGTCATGGATACAGACGATCTGCTGGTCGCTGGTGACATAGAAGTCTCCTTCAATGGCATCTGAATTCTGCTGCCATGCAAGCTGGAAAGCGGCCAGCGTGTTTTCCGGAGCATCATACGAAGCGCCTCGATGCGCCACGATAAGCTGCGCGCCGGCAGTCGAAGAAAACACGATGGTGAACACAACGACCACGATCAGGAAAACGCTTCGCAAGGTTAGCTCCAGTCATCTATGGGAGGAAACTTGTCCGGATGGCCGGGAACAGTTGAAGGATGTCACGGCGGTCTGTTCGGTATTGCAATTCACAGCAACGATGACCAGAACGAGTCAATTGTCACTATGAATCGGAATTTAGTTTCGAGAGATGCAGAACAGATGTTCCGCTCCGCGAATGAACAATTGATCATCCACAGGTGCCGGCGTGGCGTCGACGGTTTCTCCCACCGAGTTTGTAGCCACAATGTCAAACGTGTCTGAGTCCCTGATGACCACTGTGGTGCCGTTGCGTCCGGTCAGATAGATGTGACCGTCAGCAGCAATGGGCGAAGCATAAATGGTGTCCAGCCCCGGAACTCGCTGCGGACCGAAATGTGTCCTGCCGGTCGTTGCGTCAACACACGTCAGAACTCCCAGCTTTGCCTTGTGGAAGTAGAGTCGTCCGGACGAAAGCAGGGGCGATGCGATATCCGGAGTGTCCTGATCAATGGTCCAGACGACCCTGTCTGTGCCTTCGACATTTCCGTGACCGTTTGGTCGAAATGCTGCAAGGAATGAGCCTTTATGGCCACTGCCAATGAAGACCAGACCGCCGCCGGCGACGGCTGAGGCGACCGGTCGTTCGGTCTGTCCACCGCAGCGCCAGAGTTCCTTTCCTGTCTGCAGGTCGTAGGCTCGGGCATTGGTCTGCCCGTTCATGATTACCTGCTTGCTGTCATCGTGTTCGATCACCAGCGGAGTCGCCCAGCAGGTGGGTTCATCACGGTCCGTTTTCCAGATTGTTTTTCCGGTTCGCTTGTCCAGTGCGGAAATCGAGGACTGGCCTTCGTGGTCCCATGGGACGATAATCTTGTTGTCCGCCAAAGTGGGTGAACTGCCTTCTCCGAAACTGTTGCGAGTCTGCATGTTTCCCAGATCGTCGCGTTTCCAGACTAACTTTCCATCCATTGTATAGCAGTACATTCCCCTGGAACCAAAGAAGGCGTAGAGATGCTGCCCGTCCGTACACGGAGAAGCTGACGCGAAATTGTTGGTGGAATGTGTGGCCTCATGAGGTTTGGCTTCGACAGCGATCTGCTTCCACAATTGTTTTCCCGTGGCACGGTCGAAACAGAATACAGTGAACTTCAGCATCTGCAGCGGCGCGGCACCGCGTCCGCCTCGGCTTCTGCTGCGACTGCGTCCCGAGCCCTTCCGCTGCCGATCTGAGCGCTGATTTGGCACAGGTGATGCCGTCGTGGGACGCTCGGCAGTCGTCCTCTCGGTGAGGACGGGGACTCCCGAGACCACATAAACTTTGTCTTCCCAGATGACAGGCGACCCCGAGCTCTGACCCGGAAGTTTCACTTTCCATTTAACGTTTTTTGTACTGCTCCATTCGGACGGGGGAGTCGCATTGGGGGCGACTCCGTTGCCGTTGTGACCTCGCCAGTGCGTCCAGTTGTCGGCCTGTGTCGTGCCGCCAACGGTCAGAACGAGTGTCAGAGTCAGCAGGGAACAGTGTCGCACACTTGTCTCCGTATATCATTGGGACAAAAGACGCGGAGGGTTTTTCAGGCACAGCCTGAACTCCAGGAGTGTGACGGCAATGATAGCGAAGCGATAGATGGAAGGCGAATCAGAAGGATACTCACAACACCAGCGGTGACGTGTTGTTCCGCTGTTTTCTGATGGGATTCACCCGAAAACAAGACGTCTCGGTGTGCCTGGGGCAATCCTCCTGACCGTGGCGAGTCGCTTAAGCATCGGGGGCTTCGTTGCCTGAGACGTATGTTGCGAAACTAAGGCTGGGGGCTGCCGACCGCAGGCGGGCCTGTTACGCCGGAAGCCTTCGCATCAGTGACGGCGACATCGTCGGGGCCCGCCCAGTGGGCCGTGTTCAGTGCGAAATATTTGTTGACGAACGGTGGTCTTTTTCGACTGGCATACCAGATCCGAAACGTACCATCAGCATAGCGAATAACGGACTGGCTGGTCGTGTAGTGCGATTCCCACGCACGATCGGCGTCGGGCGTCAGCACAGGGCTGTGTGGGTTGCGATACCACGTTATTCCATCCACGCTGGCGGCTGCACCAATGGCCGTGGTGTTCGGGCGTTCAGACCAGTAGCTGCCGTACCACATGACGTAGATACCGTCGGTTTTCAGGACCGTCGGATAGAAAAGTCGTGATTTTTCCCACTTCGCCTGTGGTGATAACACGGGAGTCGGGTGAACCTGCCAGTGTTGACCGTCATTGCTGACGGCATGTCGGAACACCCATGTTTCTCCTGACACATCCGTGTACCACATGCGATATTGTTCGGCTTCTCTCAGAATTGTCGGAGCATAAACATTATCCAGCAGCGGTTCTGATGGCTTCTGCCAGCTTATTCCATCGTCGCTGCGCGTTTCATGAAGGGCGTGATGACCGGATCCTCCGGAAAAATGAGTGGAGCTGAACCACATTCTCAGCTGGCCGTTTTCTCTCATCGGAGTGCCGTCACTGTGCCGAAGCAATGTCGATGTCAGCACTGAGTGCTGATTATTCCGGAATTGCAGAACGGGGCCGGTCGGATGTCGGGTAAACGCTCGACCATCGGCACCGGTCGCCAGTCCCAATTGAAAAACTCGATTGGCGACGGTGCCGGTGGAGCCGCTGTACCACAGGTGATAGACGCCGTTCATTAACGCAACGCACGGAGCAAAAATATGTGTATCGTCAAATTCGCCCACGGGCCCCAGGTGCAGCACGGGACCTGCACCGTCTCTATCCCATTGCTGTGGTTGCAACCATTCATGAAGCTGCTGCGGCGCGTGACCGTTTGATGACGGCTGCCGGCCGTCTGTCGCCGAGCTGCTCTGATACGCACAGGCGATAAAGATTGTTGCTGCCAGGACGATCCGGCCTGGAAATGGATCCGACATCCGTGGGGCTTTCCGGTTGAGCCTGCATAGCAGACGTGACTGGCTGAAGCGAAACGATGACGTCCGCGGACCTTTGGCCTGCGAAGCAATGTTTTACGTAAAGACTTCCTGAATGACTTCTCCACCGAACACCGTTGGAATCTCATTGCGGTTGTTGTGATTCCATGACAGGCGATGCTGGTCAATGCCGAGCGCATGCAGCAAGGTTGCATGCATGTCCGCGGGAGCCAGCGGCCGTTCGACGGGTACGTAGCCGAGGTCGTCGGTGGCACCGATGATTTGTCCACCCTTAACACCGCCTCCGGTCAGCCACATCGTGTAACCCGCCGGGGAATGGTCTCGGCCACGGCTCTGTCCCGTACGAGAGCCTTCAATCGTGGGCGTTCTTCCGAATTCGCCTCCCCAGACGATCAGAGTGGATTCCAGCAGACCTCGCTGTTTGAGATCTTTGATCAGGGCTGCAATCGGCTTATCTGTCCGTTTTCCGCCTTTCACGTGGTTCGACTGCAAACTGCTGTGAGCATCCCAGCCGCCGTTTCTAAGCTGAATGCAGCGCACACCTCGCTCAACCAGACGTCGCGCCAGCAGGCAGTGAGTGCCGAACTCGGATGTTGTTTTGTCATCCAGTCCGTACATTGCCCGTGTGTACGCGGACTCGCTGGCCACATCGAATGCTTCGGGAGCAGCGGCCTGCATGCGGTATCCCAGTTCATACGATGCGATTCGAGCGTCCAGTTCTGCATCCGGGCCCTGCTCTGACAGATGGCGCCGATTCATTTCATTGATGAAGCTCAGTTGCTGGCGCCGATTCGCTTCCGTGTAACCGCGTGGCATTTCTGTATACGGAACACCTTTGTTTCCGTCCACCAGCGTACCCTGATATTGTGCCGGCAGGAAGCCGGCGCCCCACCCTGGTGACTGCGGTGGCGGACCGGTGACGTTCGACAGGAAGACCAGAAAACCCGGCAGGTTATTTGTCTGGCTGCCCAGACCGTAGCTTGTCCAGGCGCCAATACTGGGACGATCACCCACTCCTGTGCCTGTCAGTGCCACACATTCCCCCGGGCCGTGTACGGGGACTCGATGGTTCATGGAGCGGACAACACACAGTTCGTCCGTCAGCTGAGCGATATACGGATACAGACTGGAGACCGGGATACCACTGTCGCCATACTGCCTGAAACTGAAGGGAGACGCGAACAGCCTTGAATCGACCCCGGAACGAGGAATATTGGGAATCGTTGAGGCAATGGAATCCGGAACTCGCTGTCCGTCCAGCTGTTCCAGAGTCGGCTTGGGGTCGAACGTGTCAGTCTGTCCCGGCCCGCCTGACATGAACAGAAAAATGATGCTTCTGGCGGTGGGTGGATGATGTGCGTTCGGGGCGGACGGAAACTGCGGGTCACCGGCAACGCCGTCTTCCAGCATCAACGACGTCAACGCCAGTGAACCGAAGCTCATTGCGCTTTCGTGCAGCATCGTTCGACGATGTGTGTTCATATGCGTGTGTCCATGATTTGATGGAGGGATGCCTTCTGATGGTTGCTGTATTGTGTATGGGCCGCCTGTGAAGGGAGTAAGTGCGCTTTCGCTCCTGATTACGGGATGTACACGAATTCGTTCAGGTTCAACAGCGCGTGGCAGAGCTGCATGAGTGACTGTGCTTCGGGGGTGGCGTTCATGATGTTTCTGGCCAGCGCCAGTTCCTCACCATCCGGTTCGCGCGACAAGGTACGCCTGAAGGCAAATGCAATTTGTTGGTCAGTGTCGCTGGCCGACGCATGTACGGCATCCGCCAGCGCCGTTGCCCGTTGTGCCATGAACTGGCTGTTGAGCATGAATAAAGGTTGTAACGCGACTGTCGACACGCCGCGTCGAGAGCAGCTGGCGATGCCTGTTGGAGCATCAAACATCTCCATGACCGACGGCATGCTGCTGCGTTGCTGAAACAGATAAATTGTACGACGCAGCTCATCTTCCTCACGTTCCGGCGGAACGCTCGTGCCACCGAGCGTTCGATCGAGTTCACCGGTCGCAACCAGGACTGAATCACGAATCACTTCGGCCTCCAGTCGTCGTCCGGGCCAGCGCCACAGAAGATGATTGTCAGCATCGATTGCCGCGTTGGCGGCATCGTGTCCGCGCTGCTGCCGATAGGTGCTGGACAGAACAATGCTGCGGTGAATGTGTTTGGTGCTCCAGCCATTACTCATTAACTCGCCGGCGAGCCAGTCCAGCAGCTCAGGATGGGTCGGATGTGCACCTCTGACACCGAAGTCGCTGGGCGTCGCTACCAGGCCGCGCCCGAAGTGATACTGCCAGAGTCGGTTCACCCAGACTCGGGAAACCAGTGGGTTCTGCGGGTCGGCGAGCCATTCAGCAAGTGCTGAACGAGGTTTGTCCCCGAGCGATTCCGGAGTGGCACCGAGTACCTCTGGCCAGCCGCTGCTGACGACGGGACCCGGATTTCCGGCGTCGCCCCGGACCAGCATTCTGGCATCGGTGCGTTTCAATTCTGTCGGTCGCCACGGGATCGGTCGACGATTGACTACGGGAAAACGTTTGATCTGCGGATCTCCCGTGTCGGCAGACAAATAGCCCCACGTATGAGCTTCGTTGACGGGATGGTACAACTTCTTCTTCACCAGCGATTTTATTTCTTTGGCGTAATAGTCGTACGCTGGTTTCGGAATCCAGGTGCTGAGGTCCGTAGGGTTGTCAATGCCCGGTGCCTGCAGCGACAGGTTGCCAAGCTGTCCTTTCACGAAAAAAGCCTGCAACTGGTAATAGTCTCTCTGACTGACAGGATCGAACTTGTGATTGTGACACTGTGCACATTCCATGGTCAGCCCCAGCATTACGCTGCCTGTTGCATTAACGATATCAACTAACACATCGTTGCGCTGAATGGCATCGTCTTCCTGATTGCCGCTTATGCGAGCGGCACCAAGAAATCCCGTGGCGATCAGGTTTTCGTCGGAATACGGCTGCAACTCGTCGCCCGCCAGTTGCTCTTTCAGGAATCGATCGTATGGCTTATCGCTGTTGAAACTGTCGATGACATAGTCACGGTATCGCCATGCGTACGGACGCACAAAATCGTGCTGATAGCCCTGACTTTCTGCCCACCGTGCCAGGTCGAGCCAGTAGCGTCCCCAGCGTTCACCATAATGAGGTGAATCCAACAGTTGTTCCACCAGAGTTTCATAGGCCGTTGACGAATGGTCACTGATGAATTCGTCGGCCTGCTCCGGGGTTGGGGGCAGACCGATCAGATCCAGATACAACCGCCGCACAATTGTCTGCCGCGACGCTTCAGGAGAGGGGTGAACACCGGCCCTGACGTGGGCCCTCTGGATGAACGCATCAATGGGTGTGGCAATCCACTCATCGGTCGACGTTTGCGGAACATTGGGCCGAACGATCGGCTGGAACGCCCAGTGGTCGGATTCAACGCGAGGTGGCGGCAATAGCCGGTCGTCCCACTTCATTCCCTGATCAATCCACGCGCTCAGCATCGCGACCTGCTGTGCAGTCAACGGCTTGGCGCCGCCTGGTGGCATGCGGCCATCCTCCGACGGCATCGCAATAACATCAATCAGGCGACTGTGCCGACTCTGCCCAGGCTCGGCAATGATCGTTCCGGTGCTGTATCCGAGCAGTTCCCGATGAACGTCTAGGCGATGTCCCGAATCCGGATTGGGACCGGAATGACACCTGAAGCAACGGGACTTCAGTAGCGGGTAGACTTCTGTTGTAAAGTCAACGGCCCCGTTCCACTGTATTCGATTGTGTGCCCGGGACTCTGCCTCAACAATTTGAGCGGTGGCTGCGTCAAGTACACTGGTCCACGACTGTCCTAACAGCAGGTTGTCGATCTTTATTCGGTCGTCCGATTCCGTTTTCAGTCCGGTCGAGAACCCAATCCACTGTACCAGGCTGAGGCTTTGGACGCCGGAAACAGATACCGACGGTGTCGTGAGGTCGGATGGCTTCGGGTCAATCCACAGATCAAGACGGCTGTATTCTGCGCGGTCTTCGGATCTGGGTTTTGACAGTCGGCCGACAAGTCGGTAGGTGCGATCCGGCTGTAACTCAACCCTGCTCCACGCCGTGTTGGCTGATCCCACTCGGATCATGAAAACGTTGCGGCCCTGCATTGGGCCTCGGTCTGCGATATGAACCCCGATGTTCGGTACGTTGTTCGCGTGCGTCGATCGGTCGCCACCGTCGAGCCGGTCCAGCCACAGCACAAAGAACTCCGGGTCCACTTCCTGTTTCTGTGCCGGGTTACTGTGATAGTGCAGGTCAAAACGTACGAAGATTTCCCTGCAGGACAACGGATTCAGTAAACGACGTCGCAGTGGGTTATTTCGTGCACCCGTGCCCCGAATCTCCAGAGCACGCTGGGCCGTTTCCTTTGAATCTGTTCCTGATCCCCGACGAGTTTCAGTGATGGTCGGGACGGCGGTGCGTGAAACCTGCCATGGTTCTTTCCATCCGTGGCCCTGATCTGCGTTACGAAGGCGCCCCGTGGGATAATCAAAGGTGTCGTAGACCACCGGAGCTGATGACGCTTTGACGCTCGCAGTGTCCTGATTTGCATCCTGAGCACGTAATGGAACCGCAATCACACAGGTGAGAACTGCAGCAGTGGTGAGTCGCTGCAGGAATATCAAAAATGTGCAGTGCAGAGGGTATTCGTACACAAGCCGATTTCAAATGTGGTATTAGGCAGGACGTTGTGCGTGATTCGGAACGACAGACTAAAGATTATAACAGGAAAGGTCCGGTGGTCGCGACAGTCAGGAGCCTGGGCTGAGTGATTGACTGGTCTGTATCAAACAAAGTTTCTTCTTTGTCGAATCCAGTTGGTTCCTGAGCAGATGGAGATGCTGAGGGCTCATGGATCGGCTCTCTCGGTCTCTGCCCACGTGCGGGCGATGATGGTTACCGCTTGTTGATCGGGCCGTTCCATCTGATATCATCAAATCTGTGTAATCCCGGTACCATGAGTGAAAACCAAACATGTACGAACTGTTGCGATCGGCCGCCGGCCTGCTTGTGTTTCTGGGTGTTTCGACCGGCGTGGTCGCACACGACGTTTCTGAGCCTCGACTGCTGGAAGTTCGTCGAATCTGGGACCAGGCTCCGCATAATGCATTTACGGACCTGATGCGGCATGATGGTCTGTGGTACTGTGTGTTTCGCGAAGGCAGCAAGCATGTGTCACCGGACGGATCACTGCGACTGATCACGTCGGAGGATGGCGTCACATGGGACTCATTGGCGCTGATTTCTCACCCGACCGACGATCTGCGGGATGCCAAACTGTCACTGACGCCGGACGGTGGCTTTTTGCTGAACGGAGCGGGTATGCAGGCAGACATGCCAACTCGTTATCATTCGATGTCGTGGCTGTCGGCAGATCAAGGCCGTTCATGGGATGATGGCCGCAGAATCGGTGAACCCGGTTTCTGGTTGTGGCGAACACAGTGGCATCACGGCACCGCGTATTCGATGGGTTATGAAACCTATCGCGATCGGTCGAAGAGAACTCTGCGGCTATACAGAAGCAGTGATGGGAAAGTCTACGAGCCATGGGTCAGGACGGTCAACGTACCCAACGGCGTCGGCGAGGATCGAGTTTTGTTCCTTGAAGATGGGACTGCCCTGTGTCTGTTACGACATGAAACCGGAACAAAAAACGGACTGCTGGGAACATCCGGACCGCCGTATCAGGAATGGACATGGAAGGAGCTCAGCCTTCGTATCGGCGGTCCGAACATGATGCAACTGCCCGATGGTCGTATCCTGGCAGCGACTCGGCTCTACGCTCCGCGCACGCGAACGTCACTCTCATGGATCGATCCTGAAGCCGGCACTATGACGGAATGTCTTGAGTTGCCGTCCGGCGGTGATACAAGTTACGCGGGCATGGTGCTGCATGAGGGTGTTGTGTGGATCAGTTACTATTCTTCGCATGAAGAAAAAACATGCATTTATCTCGCGAAAGTGAAGCCGTAGGAATTCGGCACCAACTTAATGAGTTTGGCGGGACTGCAACGAATAAGCTCGACTGCACGCCATTGTTCATGATCCTGCCGTTCAGCCAGGCTACCGGCAACGATCGAAATTCGGAGCACTTCTACCGTCAGACGAGGCCATTAGCGGCTCGCACCCGCGGGCTCCTGATTGGTGCTGGCAGAGCAGGAAGGTCCTGTTTCAACAGTGCGCGGCATGTCACCTGTTGTCATGTTTAACACGGCCTGGTGTGGCCAGTCTTCCGTCGATCATCAACTCTGGTGGACTCGGGCGGCCTGACGCAGGTGTCTTGGGAGCGTGGCCGGCGATTGGTTCCGTTTTCCCAACCTGGTAGAGTGACAATGCTGTCAGCTCAGTGTCGTGCACTGAATCTTCATTGGCGCATAAAAAAACGGTCGGTGAGTTTCCGTCGCAAACAGAGTGCTCACCAACCGCCGGATCTGATGAACGGACATTGATGTGCGCACATCGATGTGCAGATGTCATATTGTCATCCAAATACGTGGCCACTTGTTTCTGAGTGAATTTTCACGTTTTAAGATATCCATTGTTCCTCTGTACAGGATTCTTCCAGCCGCATGACCGAACCCAGTGGCGAATCGTCTGCTCACGGAAAGGAAGCGGAGTCCTGCCAACGTGGGATTTTGAACGCCTCGCGGCTGATTGTCGGGTATACGTTTCCCGAGAATCCGCAACCGTGAGCTAATTTAAAGCGGTCACCAAACAAATCTGTACCATGATTCCCGACCGCGACCCCACGTCCGCGGAATAGAGCCGGTTACTGCTGCACAGGCAGCCAGGAACCGGGCCATGAGTTCACGCCGTTCAAGAGTACTGAGAAACGCAGCTCACGGTCATGCGACGTGTTGGAAGATACGCCACAATGATCAGCTCCAGGAAAACACAAACAGCAAGTCTATGCCGCGTGGCTGCATGCAATGTTGCTGGTGTTGCGCCAGTGCCGGCATCATCAGGCGACTTTGTCGAACCTGGCTTGACCGTCAGACAATTTCATGGATGGGTTCAATTCCCGGATCGACCAGGTAGCGTGGCACGCCGCTCAAGTCAAACAGCCGCGTTCCATTCAGGTCCAGTCCCACGTTCTGGTATAGCGTGGCAAAAACCTCCTGAAATTTCACCGGTCGCTTTTCAGCATATTCACCGTTTGAGTTCGTTGCACCGACGACCTGCCCGGTCCGCATGCCCCCGCCCGCCATCATTGCACAGGAAACGCGCGGCCAGTGATCGCGACTTGAACGGGTGTTGATCTTTGGTGTTCGTCCAAACTCACCCCAGACGACCACCGAAACGTCCTTGTCCAGGCCGCGTTCGTGCAGGTCAGTAATGAGCGCTGAAAGTCCCTGGTCAAGCAACGGGAATTCCTGACGTGAACGCGGAAAATTCATGCCGTCGCCGCCGTGCCAGTCCCAGCGACTGTAGTTCAATGATACGAATCGTGCACCGGCTTCCACCAGTCGCCGTGCGATACAGAAATTTTCGATCATCTTCGGTGCACCGTCACGCTGAAATTTCTCGATGCTCTGTCCGTATCTGGCAAGGATTTTCGGATCCTCCTTCGAAAGATCGATCGCGTCTGCGAGTTTCGAGTCAGTCAGGATGCCCATCGCCTGCTGCTCGTAGACATCCATGTTGGTCATCATACCGCTGGTATCGACATTTCTTTTGAAACGATCGAGGGAGTGTCGCAGGCCGCGTCGGTCCTGCAGCCGTTCCAGGCTGATACCCTGCAATACCATATTGTCGGCGGAGCTACGCGCCTTTTTGCCTACCATGTTGAACGGAGAGTGAGACGTTCCCAGAAAGCCACCGGTACCCGGTTCGCCCCAGGTGCGGTTGCCGGTCTGGTACATCAACGCGACGTTGGCTGGCACAGCCTGATTGACCTGCTGCTGCAGGCTGGATACCCAGGCACCGCCCGACGGCCAGCCGCCCGGTGGTGCGGGACTGCCGAAACGCCGCCCGGTCATGCATTGGTACGCGTCGTGCCGACCATCGGCATCCGCGATGGAACGGATCGGTATGAATTTGTCCATCATGGATGCCATGCGTGGAAATAATTCGCAGATGTCGATTCCCGGCACGTTCGTCGGGATCGGGTTGAATTCGCCACGAATCTCTTTCGGGGCGTTTGGCTTCGGGTCCCACAGATCGATGTGCGACGGTCCGCCTGGCAGATAGATATTGATAATGGCTTTATGTGAACTGCCGCTTTCTGCGTCGGCTTCCGCACGAAGCGCTTGTGGCAGCGACAGGCCCCCCAGGGCCATACCACCGACTTTAAGAAAATTGCGCCGAGAAACGCCGTCACACATCCTGTTTGAACGGCCGCTCGATCGTCCGTATATTGTCAACATCGATAGCAACTCCGCAGCGGGACGAAAAACGTCAGAACCCTGTTTAATGATAGCGGGAACGCGCACCAAACGTCAATTCGTTCCTGCTCAGAATGGTGTCCGCTACGGGCCATTGTTGATCGTCGGCGTGCTGGTGCTGGCAGAATTAACGTAAGCCGGAATTCCGGTTTGGTGTAGGCAGGTGAGGAATACTTTCAGGATTACTCTGGTGGTGACATTGATATGTCGGGACAGGCGTCTGAACTTTGGTCCTGCTGTGTTCCGGGATTTCATCTGACTATTTCTAAATGGCCGGGAAACTTCGTGTGACGAGGTCTGCGAAGCCTTTCGATGAGGTGTCCGCCGATGAGTCGCACATGTTTCGAAGTGAGCACTTCATTCGTCCGGGTCCGTCTGGGCAGGTTTGTGTTGCCTTGCTTCCTCGAGTTCACGACTAGGGCAGCAGCCGACTCGGAAATTGACCTTGCTGCTAACGCGTGATACTTGATAGCCGCCGCGTAACAGACGACATTGTCTCGTTTCGTATCCTTAAATGCTAAGGGAGAATCGTGATCAAACAGTTTTGCCGTTGCTTCCTCTATGTCGCCTTTCTGTGCTGTACCACGATTTCGCACGCAGCAGTCCCGCAGTCGCCCAATCTGCTGCTGTTCATGGCGGACGACATGACCTATACCGATCTGGGTTGCTACGGACACCCGGATGTGAAGACACCGCACATTGATCGCCTGGCGCGTCAGGGGTTGCGTTTCACTCACTGTTACAACGCTGCCCCCACCTGTTCACCATTGCGACAGAGTCTGTTTACCGGAATGTATCCCGTGCGTAACGGGGCCCATCCGAATCACAGTCGCGTTTACGAAGGTGTGAAGTCGCTTCCTCATTATTTGCGACCACTCGGATATCGGGTCGCGATCGTTGGGAAGAGACACGAGGCCCCTGCTTCGGCCTTTCCGTTTGAGATGCTCGGCGGTAGTCATGGTGATGGCGGCAGGACGCCTGCCGGTGCGGACCTGCCGCTGGAAAGAACACGCGAATTCATGGACCGAGACACGCAGCATCCATGGTGTCTGGTCGTGACATCCAACCAGCCGCACACGCCCTGGAATCGGGGGGATTCATCGCAGTACGATCCGGACAAACTCTTCGTGCCTCCGTACCTGGTCGACACGCCGGTGCTGCGCGAAGCGCTGTCGAAGTACTACGCAGAGATTACCTATATGGACGGACAGGTCGGTACGATTCTGGAACACCTGAGAGATTCGGGCCAGGAGCGGAATACAGTAGTCTTGTGGCTCAGCGAACAGGGATCTCAGCTGCCATTCGGCAAGTGGACGTGCTACGACACCGGCATTCATGCCGCGGCCATTGTGCGTTGGCCCGAACAGGTGAATCCCGGCACCGAATCCGGCGCTCTGCTCAGTTACGTCGACGTAGTACCGACATTCGTTGAAATTGCGGGTGGTCAGCTGAACGTAGTCGACGGTAAATCATTCGCACCTTTGCTTCGTGGCGAGTCCAGCGTTCATAACGATGTCGTCTTCAGTGTGAACACAACTCGGGGCATCTATCACGGATCAGAAGCATTCGGGATTCGCTCGGCGACTGACGGTCGGTGGCTGTATATTCGAAACCTGCATTCAGAGAACGAGTTTCAGAATATGGTGACGCATCGGGACACTGTTTATGCGTCATGGCGAACGGTGGATTCTGACTTCGCTCGACAAAGACTGAATTCGTACGTAAGACGTGCGCCCGAAGAGCTATACAACCTTGCGGACGATCCCTGGTGCCTGTCAAATCACGCCTCCGCACCCACTCACCGCGATCACCTGACCAGATTGTCCGCACAAATGGATGTCTGGATGAAGCAGCAGGGGGATTCCGGCGATGCCACAGAACGCGGGGCAGAATCTCGACAGCCCAGGCAGAAGCCGTGGTCCAAAAACGGCGAGTATGCCCGTCAGGCGGAAAAGTAAAGACCGCATCAATCGGGCTGTCTTCGTCGATGCCACCGTACTGGCTGCTGAATTCAGTTGGCCAGCAGATTCGGCAGCCACAGGCTGAATGCGGGGAAAAATGTGATCAGCAGCAACGTGATCAGCAATGGGATCAGAAACGGAACTGTGCCACGAATCACCTGCTGAACTGTTGCGCCTGTCACAGAGCTCAACACATACAACACCAGTCCCACGGGTGGCGTCAACAGGCCCAGCACCAGATTCAGGATCATGACGATGCCCAGTTGCAGCGGATCGATACCAAATGCTGTTGCGGCTGGCAGCAACACGGGAACTGTAATTAACAGACCCGCTACTGGTTCCAGCAGCATGCCGGTCACAAGCAGGGCGACATTGATTAACAGCAGAAACACATAACGATTGTCGGTCAGCCTCAACATGGCTTCCGTGACCGCCTGCGGTCCTTGTTCGAGTGCAATTACCCAGCCGAACAGTCCAGCTGCTGCCACGATCAGCATGATTGATCCGGTTGTCGAAGCAGTCTTTACCAGCACGCCGTGAAAATCTCTGAACGACAGTGACCTGTAGCAGATGCCCAGAAACAGGACCCACATCACTGCCGCCGCAGCCGCTTCAGTGGGAGTAAACACACCACCCAGAATTCCTCCCAGAATAATCACCGGTGTCAGCAATACCGGCAGCGCGGCAAGAACTGCGGTTTTAAGTGGGATTCGCGGAGCGGCGGCCTCGTCACGCAGGGGATTACGGCGAGCATCCGCAAACACGAACGCACACAGAATGGCCGTCAGGACCAGGGCCGGCAGGACGCCGGCAAAAAACAGTGACCCGACTGAAACGCCCGCCGTTACGGCATACACGATTGCGGGAATACTGGGCGGCATAATCGGGCCGATTAAAGAAGAGGCTCCGGTCAGTCCCAAAGCGAAACCTTCGTCGTAGCCGCGTTTCTTCATGGCCGGCACCAGCACGGAACCCAGACCGGCTGCGTCGGCAATCGCCGCACCGCTCATCCATGAAAACAACAGGCTGCTGATGACGTTGACGTATCCCAGACTGCCGGGGATTCTGCCAAACAGACACAACAGCATTCGGAACAGTCGATCTGCCAGACCACCAACATTGCTCAGGTAACCGGTCATGATAAACAGCGGCACTGCCAGCAACGGGAACGAATCGATGGGAGACATGGACTGCTGGAGAGCCGTTCCCAGCGTAAAAGGAGACCAGACGAAATACACCAGACACGGCAGTAACATACTGATTGCCACCGGCACCCGAATGAACAGCAGCACCAGCATAGCCAGAATTAATGCGGCCAGAATCATTCGCCCTGCTCCAGTTCCAGATGAAAACCTTTCTCTTCGACCGCGCTATCACGCGAAGTCGGACGTCCTGTCGCCAGCACCTGCAGCAGGTTGACGACGGAATGTATGGCCATTAGCAACATTCCCACGCTGACCGCGCCGTACCACCAGGATTTGGGGATCTCCAGTGAAGGTGATCCTACTCTGCCCATGTACCACACGAAGTGACGGCCGCCAACCAGTAACAGCAGACAGGTCGCCGTGACGATGACGTGGCTCATACACTCCAGCCACACCTGTCCGCGAACACTAAGCCGATGAGAGAGCAAATCGACCGTAATATGTCGACCTTCCGCCATCACAAACGCAGCGGCGACAAAGGTCATCCAGACCAAAGCCAGTCGAGCCACTTCCTCGCTCCACGAAAACGGTGTGCCGAAGAAGTAGCGGGCGAATACCTGAGTTCCCATCGTGCTCACGATCACGAACAGAAAAAGGGCCGCCAGAGTCTGTTCTGCAAGACTCATCCAGCGGACCAGCCCGGCAAACGGGACAGGTGGTACGGCGGAAGCACTGCGTGGCATTTCAGGCTGCGGCGTGTTTGTGTCACTCATGGGTGTTTGTCTCCGGAAGACGCGATTGACACCGTCCGCCCATTGTGGTGACTGTCACCTTTCGCTGTTTCAGAAGAGAAGCATGCTGCGACCGGGATGGTCAGCAACTCGTTCGTGTTGCCAGGCGTTCGAACATCCATGGACGCCTGATTCGATCTTTGGCCAGCGGCCTCTGCATCGGGCACAGGGGACGGATTCGTGGCTGCATCGTCCGGTACAGGATCGGCCGTAATGCGGTTGTACAGATCACTGAAGGCGTAACCGCTTGAGAAAAACTTGCGTGCTCGTCTTCGAAAGGCGTCGACATCCACGTTCTCAACGATCTGCATCGTTCCTTCACTGCGCCATTCTTCTATCAGTCTTCGTTCGTCACTGACAATACCGCGATAGACTTCCTGGCCCAGGTTCTGAACCACTTTCAGCAACAATTCCTGCTGATCAGTTTCCAGTCGCTGCCAGACGCGTTCGTTCATCAGGATCTGTATCGAGGACTGGATGTGGCCGGTTAGATTCAGGCACGTCTGCACTTCGTGAAAACCCTTGGCCTTAATCACCGGCACGGGGTTTTCCTGTCCATCTGCGATGCCCTGCTGCAACGCCAGATAGACTTCAGCAAAGGAAATCGGCATCGGACTCGCTCCCAAAGCCGCTCCGGAGGCCTGCCAGACGCTGGCTCCAGGCATCCGCAGGCGAAATCCATCCAGGTCGTCGGGGTGACGAATCGGAATGTTCGATGTGATGTGTCGAGCCCCGTATGCCCACGTGTCAAGGACACGCACGTCGTATTTCCTGCGGATTTCGTCCCAATGCGGAGCCATTTCATTGCCGCGAGCGATCTCAAGCATGTGATCAAGATCTCGAGACGCAAATGCAGCATCCAGGACTCCCAGCGGCGGATGCCACATGGCCAGAAACGATGGGCCGGAAATCGCCAGATCCAGTTCGCCGGCCACCAGTTGTTCCAGTAGTTCAGCTTCGCTGCCCAGTTGAGCGGCTGGATAGACGGTCACGTCCAGATCACCGGTGACCTGCTGCAGTCGTTCGGCCAGATGTGCCGTCCCGTACAGATGGGTGGGCGCCTTGACCTCATAGACATGAGCCATCTTAAGCCGCGCAGGGGCGTCAGCGCCTTGCTCCTGATGGCAACCATACAGCGGGATCAGCAACATCGTTAATACGGCGAAAACCGGACGATGCCACAGCAGAGTCGGCAGGCAGATACGAATCATCCACAGATTTCCGGCGATATTGGGTGTGACGTCACGTACGCAGTTTACTGAGTGATTGAGTCCTGAGCAATGATCGACATTTTCTGGGGGAAGACCTGTGGCGAACCCCGCCGATGAAATCAGGGATTTCTATTCTGCGTCGACGCTATCGTGTGCATTAAGCAACCGGCTCTGTTCGTGCGATCCGAAGTATGCTGCCCTGCCAGGACATCATGCATCACGCTTCCTGTCAACCACGACTTTGAGGACCGAGTACTGCCGAGCGTCGTTGTGTCGCGGCTGTCTGTTCTTCGGACGGTCGACCATGTTTCGCGGAGGGTGGCATCATCGTGCGAATTCCCAAAACCGCCAGTGACGCATCAGCTCGCGACATTTCCATCACAGAACGCTTTACACCGACTGCCCGATCAGCGAGATTCCGACACAATGAGCCGGAGAAATTCCGCGATTGCGGCGATGGCCCCCGCATCTGCCGGAAGTGGTCCGTGGAAACTCCTTCTGCGCCGAATGGTCGTTTTCCGCTGGACCACATCTTTTTGCCGTCGAGAGCAAACATGCGAGCTGCCGTTTTCGAAACGTTTCAGGGTGAGCTGCAGGTAAAGCAGGTCGCTGATCCACAGGTGCGGCCGGATTCGGCGGTTCTTCAGGTCGACGCCTGTGGTATCTGTCGCAGTGACTGGCATGGCTGGATGGGGCACGACAGCGACGTGCAGGTTCCACATGTGCCAGGTCACGAACTCGCGGGCGTCGTGGCCGAAGTTGGGAAGGATGTGACGGGCTGGAAATGCGGCGATCGAGTTACCGTGCCGTTCTGCTGTGGGTGCGGACGCTGCGGCCAGTGTCTGGCGGGGCAACACCACATCTGTGACAACTTTATGCAGCCTGGCTTTACTGCTTGGGGTGCTTTCGCAGAACTGGTGGAAATTCGATTTGCCGATGTAAACCTGGTGAAGTTGCCGGAATCCATTGACGCGGTGACAGCCGCCAGCCTTGGTTGTCGGTTTGCGACGTCGTTTCGGGCGGTGATTCACCAGGGAAAGGTCACAGCCGGTGACGTTGTGGCCGTTCATGGTTGCGGTGGAGTGGGATTGTCAGCCGTTATGATTGCTGCCGCGGCCGGAGCTCGTGTGATTGCCATCGATCTCGACGAGGAACGGCTCAGCGTGGCGACGGACTGTGGTGCCGACCTGGTTCTGAATGCCGGTCAGATCGAAGATGTGCCGGCCGCCATCGTTGATGCTGCTGCGGGCGGCGCGTCGCTGTCCATTGATGCACTGGGAAGTCATCAGACGTGCGCCAATTCAATTCTGTGTTTACGTAAACGCGGGCGACATGTGCAGGTCGGATTGACCATGGGAGACGAAGCAGATCCGCCGATTTCGATGTCCACAGTGGTTGCCCGGGAACTGCAGCTGTATGGCAGTCACGGCATGCAGGCCGCAGAGTACGCACCGATGATAAGGATGATCGAATCAGGCCGACTGCGACCGGATAAACTTATTGGAAATACAGTAAGTCTCAGCGAGGCTTGTAAGATGCTACCTCAGATGAACGAATTTTTCGGTCAGGGTTTCGCAGTCATTGATCGCTTCTAAGAAATACGAGAATGGAATTCCGTGGCGATCTTTCTGCAGACAGTCCTTGGAGACGTTATTGACGGGGTCCGTTGATATGATGAGATTAAAGAACGATTACATGGTCGTAATGCCGGGCCGGAACGATGCCGGGCCGGAACGACAGGTGCGATTGGTCTATGGAACCCGGGGCAGTGCCTGAGGAACGTCAGCAGTTCTGTTTCCTTATGAAATGAGCGTTCGGTTTGTGTCGTGTCTGCCGACGTTTGTGAACGTGTTAAACTAAGTGTTCTGTTTGATGGTCCTGAGATATGAATCGTCTGGTTATGTCAATTCTGGCTCTTGCACTCGGTTACGCGGGCCGGCATTGGCCCCGTCCGGCAGTAGCGGAATTGGAGTTTGAAGCGACGTCTGCGTGGAATAATGGTCAAGTCGATCTGGCGGAACGCCTGGCGAGGCGTGCGCTGTCCAGAGAGCCGACGGCTACCCGAGCGAAGGACGTTCTTACACAGATTTCGTACCATCGAAATCTGCCGGAACTAAGACTGGCCGTGGCGCTTGCACCAGATGAACAGCCGCATGCCGCAGCAGACCGTTTCATGAAGGCGGGTTCAGTGGCGTTGTCTTTGAATCTGGCTAGGCTGGCAGATGGTTACTGGAAGACGGGACTGACCAAAGACAATCGAGCCTCTTCATTGCACCATCGGCGATCAACTCTGGCCGGTGCTCGGCTGGATCCATACAGTATGCAGCAGCGCCTTCTGGAATGGTGTGAACACGGCAGTCCGCCGGAAGACGTCGTGATGCTTTTTCTGGAGATTGCCTCAATTGACCACCGCGACGCGTCGGCCGCGGAAGGCGCATTGCGAACCTGGCTGGAAGCGGATTCCACAGATCTGGACACTCGCCTTGGTCTGGCTCGGTGTCTGATTGCCAGGGGGCAGTGGCGTGAGTGCGAAGTTGTACTCAATGGTTATTCGGGGGAACCGGGAGCTGCGACACTGCTGGCAGTGTCACGTGCCTCAGCCGGTCAGGCAGATGGGGCCGCAGAGATACTGCCGGAACTCCCTTTTCCCGACTGGGTTGCTGATCACTGGTATGCCGTGGGATTGATCGCGTTGCACCGCAAACACTGGATCGCTGCCGCCGATGCACTTGAATTAGCCGTGAAGAACCGACCGTTGAGTATACCGTTTCGATCCCGATATTGTGAGGCGCTGCGGCAGAAGGGAGATGTCAGTACTGAACGGACTCAAGTGAAACTCCTGAAGACACTGTTTAGAATTGTTAACGTGGCGAATCGGTCCACCGCGGCGCCTGACAGACTTGCGGAAGAACAGGTGGCGGAAATGTGCATTTCAGTGGGTGCTGACGAGGCTTCGCGCATTCTTTCCGGCCGTTCTTCACGTTGACACGTTCTGCATGTTTTTGTTTCGCTGGATCAGACATTCTTTCTGTTCCCGGCTACTGCGCCAATTGTCCGGCGCAACAGCACATGAATGTTCTATGACCCATCAGAAACGCCTTCAAACAATGAGCGGGAAGATATTTGTCCTGTTGTGGCTGCCGTTGATGCTGGTGTTGGGTTACGGCTTCGGTCACCTTAAGAAGGAAACAGAGTTCTGGACGGGGGATCGTGATCTGTTCAGGACCATCGGTGTTCGACCTGCGCCCTTGCCGCAAAGTCGTTCCGGACCTGCTTCTGCCGTTGCGCCGGTGAAGGAAGTGCGTTTTGCAGAGTTCCGGAACACAGGCGTGGATTTTGTGTATGAGAACGGTCCTGACGGCCAGTTTCATCTTGCCGAGACGCTTGGTGGTGGAGTCGGTGCGTTCGATTTCGACAATGATGGACACGTTGACCTTGTGTTCGCCGACGGTGGCAATCCGGTGACATGGGCGTCAAGTCATCAACAGCGAATCCAGTTGTATCGTCACTACGAAGCAACGTCTTTCCGTGCAGTCGCTGCTGCGGCGTCGATGTCCTGGACCGGATATGGTCATGGATGTGCTGTAGCAGATGTCAACAATGACGGCTTCGACGACTTGCTGGTGACTGGATATCAGACATCTGCGCTCTTTATGAATCAGGGTGACGGCACGTTTCGGGAAGCTCCCGGCTGGCAGAACCTGACCAGTGAACGCTGGTGTGCCACGGCCGGATTCAGTGACTTTGACGGGGATGGCGACGTGGACGTGTACATTGCATGTTACGCGGCCACACCGCGTAACTTGCCAACGCCAGTTTGTGAATCTGAAGGAAAGAGGATTCACTGTAATCCTCACACTTACCCTGCGGTTCCGGACATGATGATTGAAAATACAGGTAACGGACGTTTTGTCGACCGCTCAGAATCGTCCGGCATTGCCGCATTCGCGGAATATGGTTTGGGCGTGTCCGTTGCTGACCTGGACAGCGATGGCACACTGGAGATTTTTGTGGCGAACGATGGTCGCCGAAATCTTCTTTTTCGGCAGGCCTCGAATTGGAAGTACGAGGAAATCGCTCTCGGCAGCGGCGTTGCCTTTAATGGCCAGGGGGAATCGATGGGATCCATGGGGATCGCTTGTGCCGATTTTGACCGAAACGGATGGCTGGACCTGCTGACGACAAATTTTGCTTATGAACGCAATGTGCTGTGCGCCAATCTGGGGGGACTGGCCTTTGTTGACATGTCGCAGGGGACACCGATGGATGTTTTCAGCCGCACCACTGTTGGGTGGTCCGCGGTGACACTGGATGCGGACCTTGACGGTTTCAGTGATGTCTTTATTGCCAACGGGCATGTGACACCGATGCCGTCTCAGTCATGGCCGCAGCGGCCCCATTTGTTTCGTGGTGGCCTCAGTGGCTTACAGCTGTGCGGTGAAACAGGAGGCTATTTTGAACAGAACTGGCATGCCCGTGGCGCATGTCGGGTTGACCTTAACGAGGATGGTGTCGATGACCTTGTGGTCAGTCACATCGACGCAAAAGCGTCACTGCTGCGGAACGATACATCTTCGATCGGCAATGGCTTGAATTTGCGCCTGGTTGGAACTGTATCGTGCCGGTCGGCAGCGGGAACTATTGTGGAGGTGGAAACGGCTGCGGGAATGACTGTGTACAACGTCAGTCGAAACGGCGGATATTTGTCGTCGAACACAAACCTTCAGCGTATTGGTGTTGGCCAGGCGGAACGCGTCGATGTCGTTCGAATTCGCTGGCCGACCGGTCAGATTCGGGAAGTGCGCAATGTCCCCACAAATATTCCGGTGACAATTATCGAAGGCCGACCGACCCCGGTTAAGTCAATTGTCCGGTAGACGCAGGCTGAAACTTTCAGCCGTACAGCCTCACGCTGCAGGCAGTCGCGTATTGTTGTCGCACTAAACAGTGTTCGCGCGAGACTGCACGCCTGATGGCCGAATACCGCAAGAACATTATTGAACGTTGTTGTTCTGTTCGTTCAGTTCCTGTTGCACCAATTGATGTTGCTGCAGTGCTCCAGCGTGTGACGGGGCAATCTGCAGGACACGTACGAAGGAATCTCGGGCAGACTGCCAGCGTTTCAGCTGCACTTGTGTCAGTCCCAGGTGATAGAGTGAATCGACATGGTCAGGGTTGACGGTCAGGGCTCGCTGAAACACATCCAGGGCTGCATATAGTTGTCCGGATTCCCGGAACTGCAGTCCGGTACGATGATATTCATTCAGCAGATCCGGCTTGTCCTGAAAAGCGCTGACAAAATCGCCCTTATGGCCCGACTGAATGCGTTTGGAATAATGTTCTGCCTCGACCCACCGATTCTGGCGTCGCAGGACCCATTCGATGCGTTCTTCCATTGATTCTGACTGCTCCTGAATGGCCAGAGACTGAGCGACCATCGACGCGAAATCATCATCAACATCTTCGAAGCGAATACCGACTGCCCCGGGATCTGCTGTCGTGAGGACCCTGTGCAGGGCCGCAGCGGCAACCTGACAACCACGCGGAGACGGATGCATGCCATCTCCATTGGTGTAGTACCAGTCCGGTTTTGGCTTTTGTGGCAGTGTCTCCCAGTCATTCCGAAAAGCACTCGACAGACGAGTTGTGGGAAATCCGTGGGCCCACGCAATGTGTTCGACAATCAGATCGTCCTGACCCGGCAAAAAATGGCGATCTTCGATACCGTCTTTAGTGAACGATGGCCACACGGCAATCAGAACGTCGAAGTTGTGTTCAACGGACAACTGCTGAAGTCGCCGAAATCCATCCACGACATTGTTGTCGCCAATGGAGTGACGATGCCATTCCGCCGGCGCCAGTTCGTCACCAAAATGAAACAGGTTCAGGCTTAACGCCGTTTGCCGAAACAAATGCGAGTGTTCGAACAGTGATTCAACCAACGCCGGACGTTCGACGATGCCTCCTCCCAGTGTGTGTTCCAGATTAAATCCCCAGAAATCATTCTCCACGAACAGCAGCACTACCTGATCCGGAGAAAACTTCAAACCGAGACGTTCAAGCAGTTCAACCTCAGCAAGTGTGCAGTAACCTGCCACACCGCAATTGATGACTTCGACTGATCTTCCTTCAAACTGATCTTCCAGCTGTCGGGCGATGGTCTGTTCGTCTGCGACATAGTTCACAAGTTCGACCACAGAATCTCCGAGGAGCACGATGCGACTCACTCCGGCATTTCTGCGAGTTGGGCGTTCGACATCGCGGAGGCCATGTGAGTTGACCGTTGTGAATCCGGAATGCGTAGCGGGAGCTCCCGGTACGAAGTCGTTTTCGCGAGTTCGCAGGTATCCATGTTGGGGAGTGAAGCGCGCCTGAAAGCCCGGTTGCAACTCGTAACGAAGAACGGGATTGAACGAGCGGATATAAGGCGAGTGTTCATCTTCCAGCCGTATTGCCTGCATTTGAGGAGCCAGGTGCAGCTTTCGGACCAGAAATTCTCCCAGAGCAAGAGCGAACAACGTGGCAAGCAGAGCTGCAATGGGTTTTCGCAGCCACCAGAACATGCGGGCTCGGCGGGGTGTGGATTCGGTGGGAGGTCCCATTGCTCTGCCAGCCGCACTGTAGTTGTGTGAGTCGTGCTGCACGCGGTCAGCCCTGCTGCTGAAGATGCCCGAAAAGATTTCGTCGCACCGCCGGGTCCCTTATTTTCCAGACTGCACCGTCCGTAAAATAATGATGTATGTTGATTGCCAGGCTCAGCAGCATTGACAGTTGCCGGTGGGGATCGGCGGTCTTTGTGGCCGCCAGTACTCCATCAAAGGCAAGCGCACCGATCGCGACCAATAACACATAATAGCAGATGGTATGCCGCACGACGTGCCCATGATCACGTCCCGGCTGCTGACTGTATTGATTTATTTCCACCCGCAGCGGGAAAATGAGGTACTGCAGCGCGTGAGCGATCTGCAGCGCAAAGAACATTTTCGGATACAGGTAGATCAGAATGTACCATGCGTACGTTGCCAACCACGGAACAGATGCCTTGAACGCAGTCGCCGTATTGCCATTTTTTGCAATGCGATAAAAACCGTATATTCCCACACAGAAGGTGGCAGCAAGCATCCATAGCCAAGACGTATAGATCGTTTCCACGAGTGACGCCAGACCTGGATATAACCAGTCCATGACCGGCCGTATGTCATCGGACTGCAGCACCCAGAGAATGTGAAACACCAGCATCGCCCGAAAGCCGGAGCGTATCAGCACCCGATCTGTCGTCCCAAGTCGTACACCGCCAAGAAAAGCCAGAGAACAGGTCATGCCCCATGACTGACCGGTATAATGCCAGGCCAGCATGATTACGGCCACAGGGAACAGCACGTCGATCATGCTCTGATTGGCCAGTCCCGGGAGTTCGGGCGGGTTACGGCCGGAAGTCAGCATGCCATACACAAAAATTCCCACCAAAAAAGCAGGCAGAACAATCGCCACCCAGAAATGCTTTCTGACATTCTCGCGTGTTCTGTAAAGAATTCGATAAGACGCCAGGAAGTGCGGCCAGTTAAGCAGAATGTTCGCGACCATGATCTCGCCGACGTCTATCTGCTGTCCCCAGGCCGGCGGTTTTCCCATGGCATAGATCAGGAAGCCCAGAATTGTGATCAGGGATAACGCGCCGCCGCAGGTGACATCAACGAACGGAGATATAATCGCAGCAGCTCGGGACTGAGTAGGCGACTGCACACTCACGGCGTTGTTTCTCCTGATAGTCGGTATGACAAACATGTGAGTGTATGGTTCGCGATCCGAGTCGGCAATCGGAGCATGCACGATGACGTGTCATGACACGTCGTAAGAAACCACCGGCAGGAAGGGGCCGATGTTCCGGGCACCGATCTGATTCAAGTCAGATGCCCGGTTCTGAACTGGCAATCGTACAACGTCGAAAAACGCGATGTGCCCTCAGTGCACGACTGGCCGTGTTTCCGCGAATTTCGCGGATGATGACTGACGTCATTCGGGAAATTCGATTGGGCGGTTGTCTCGCTGATGATACCGCCGCACCGCTTCCTCGTGGTTGGCGGTACCATCCGGATTCAGAAGGACGGACCGAATATCAACCCCCTGGAACGATCTCTGCTGTTTCGACCATTGCTGCAAAATCCGCTCCGCTGCTTTACGTCTTTTTGCCGCGGGCGCGAGAAAGTCGTAGTCAACATCCTCGAACCCATCGTAGGTTCGAATGGTCCTTTCCGCGATAAAACGCACGACTGAATAGGAATCGTCCAGTAAATGAGTCAGCAGTGGCACTTGCCATTGATCCCCCGATGTTTTTTTGGCATCGGTTGACGCAAAGGCGTTGGCCATCACCGCACGCTGTACGGCGTCGCCGGAAAGCAGATAATCGACCGCGGCAGAGAGGTCGGGTGTCTTTGCATCGACGTCCGGGTTCACGTGTGTGATGTCGTACCACTTATGGAGCTGGTCATCAGTCCACGCCAGGGTTTTGTCAAGGTGGCAGAGATTGCAGGCGTTGGGGCGATCAGGCGCCCCCAATGAGGGGCTGTCAATACGGTGGCTGCGAATGGATTTCAGCAGCCCGAAACTTGTGTGAGGCATGTGGCAGTTCAGACAGTTGGATCCTGGCGAGGATGAACCATGGTGTGTGTGTTCCGTAATGCGAGTCTCATATTCTGAGTGGCATTGCAAACATGCTCTGGAGGACCTCATTCCGGGTCGTAGCTGGTCGGAACGATCTTCATAGCTGTGCATGGAATGACACGTGGTACAGGAAATGCTGCCATTTCTGTAGCAATCGGCATCCTGCATAGCGGTGAATTCACGTCCCCCGAGACGCATAGTTCCATCCGACCAGTAGCCGTTCAATAGATGGGAACTTTGTTGGACATGTTCGTCTTTGAAATTATGCATATATCGGGTTTTGTGAATGTCGTCGCCGGCACGATATTCCAGTCCGTTCATTAAGAAGCCGGGAAGATCGGTAAATGAGAACTGGCTGTGACATCGGCCGCATATCTGGGATGACCGGCGATGGCCCAGATTTGTTGGATTGACCATGCTGACGTCAGGTGGTTGTGATTCTTCTGATGGCTTCTGTCGGTGAAAATCAACATGCTCCCGACCGGGGCCATGGCACGCTTCGCACGCAATTCCAAAGTCAACCACTGTTGTGTCGTAACGTTCTGTTGTGAGATCCCTGTCCGGTCGGCCGCGGACAGCGTGGCATTGTATGCAGGAATCATTCCAGCGACTGATTCTCGCGTGTTCAGACGGTGGTGTCAGAAACGAGTCTTCCACCGGAATCCATCGATCTCGGTTGATGTGAAACACAAAGGGCACTCGCCACAGCTGGTTGTCCAGCCGGCTGTTGATCCAATACGCCTGATAATGGTGACTTCCGGTGGTCATTACGATCTGGCGTTCGACCTGTCGGGCAGTGGACGTATGAAACGTTGATCCTCTTCGTTCGGCTTCCGCTTGCTCGTCGATATCCGGGAGACTGACGAAGAACTGTTTTTTGCGGCGGAAAAATCTGTATGTGCCCCCTCGGTCGGTGAAGGTCTCACCCGCGAATGGAGCAACGACAGCTTCCGGCGAGGCAACCTGAGTCATGGAACGATGGTAGCTTCGATGCCATGTCGCATGCTCTTTGACGTGACATTCGGTGCAGGTCTCCGCTCCCGCAAATTCATCATCTGCTCCCTGCGGGGGCACACTCCCGATGAGCGTGGGGGCAGCGGGACGCGCAGGATCATGGTCTTGGGGCGGTGAACGGAGCCAGGAGACTGTCACCGCGGCACCAATCGTTATGAGGAAAAACAGCAGAATCCGCATTGATCGCTGTCTTCAAAAGGCCGTGGAATGCTTAACCAACATGCTAACTGTGGCACGGTACACGTTCAACAGGGACCTGTCGTAAACAGCGGTCGATCGACAGCAGCGACTGCGCAGTTGGTCTCGGATTTTGCCTTTTTGCTGAGCTAACGGAAAACGATTTCATAGAACGTCGTTATTGATCTGCAGCGTCGGTGCGGTACGGTTCTGTTTGCAGGGTGAAAACGCAGCGGTATTTCTTATTCTCGGGTATTTTGTGTCGATTTGTTCCACAATGTCGCCATGTGCGTTTGATTTCTTGACAATTAACAAATAGGCATTTATGCTCACCTTAACCGCTTTTCTATGTACTGGTGAGCCTTGTCTTTATATTTTTTTTTGGGAGAGTCGAAACATGAAAAAACGATTACGTGGTTTCACACTAATTGAGTTGTTGGTGGTCATCGCTATCATCGCGATTCTTATTGCACTTCTGCTTCCTGCTGTGCAGCAGGCTCGCGAAGCGGCTCGAAGAACCCAGTGCAAAAACAACCTGAAACAAATCGGGTTGGCGCTGCACAACTATCATGATATTTATGGCGCGTTCCCACCTGCCCGCGTTCGGACTTATGGCAGTGGAATCCAGTCTTGGAACACGAGCAATGTCAGCTGGGGCGCTCGAATTCTTGCCCAGATAGACGGCGCTCCGTTGTTTAACCAGATCAACTGGGACCAAGCAAAAGGTAATTCCACGGCGAGCGGCCATAATGCCAATCCGGATGGTGCGATGCGTCAGCGACTGGCTGCTTTCCGCTGTCCTTCAGATGCCGAAAACGGAGCAGGCAAGTCGTTCGACCTGCCCGACGGAAGTGGTGTCGTCCGTGGTGCTGCTGCCAATGGCAACTACGGCCATACCAACTACGTTGCAAATCTCGGGAACTACGCACGACTGCAGCCGCAGAATAACAACGGTCGGATCAGCCGGTTTGACGGTATGATGAGCGAAGTGTCAAAGGTCAGAATTCGGGACGTCACCGATGGTACGTCCAACACTCTGCTGTGTTCGGAAGTTCGGATCGGATTCCCTCACCGACGCAGCAATCCAAGTGAGTCAGGTCCGAACACATCACTCGGACGAATCTTTACCTGTCCACAGAATGGCAATCGTGAAGGAAATTCCTTCCGCCAGACCGGTAATTCATGGTTTTATGGCGAACGTCCGAACTCTGTCGTCTTTACGACACATGTCGGGCCGAATTCAAGGCTTTATGACTGCGGCAGCAACACAGACCGAGCAATGTTTGCTGCACGCAGTGCCCATGTCGGTGGAGTTCAATGTACACTGGCTGATGGTTCTGTTCGTTTCGCGAGCGAAAACATCGATCTTGGCGTCTGGAAGTTTCTTGGCAGTCGCCACGATGGCGAGTCACTGGGCGAATGGTAAGCCCTTGTTTCTATCTTGGTTTTCTGTCTCTGTACTTGAGAGGTTAATAATGCGTGCTCTGCGATCATTCCTCCTGGCGTTCTCGCTGGTTTTGCTGCCGATACTGGCCGGATGTGGTGGCGGTGTTGAAACCGGCACTGCTGTTGATGAAGCTACTGCGAGTGAAGACTCCACGTCAGGCATGACCGAGGCAGAAGTGGAAGAATTTGAAGAGGGTGAGGAAGGCGAAGAGTAGAAGCTTTTCTGACCGACCTTCATCGCTGTGATAACTTAGGGTGGACCCAGTATGGGTCCACCTTTTTTTATGGTGGAAGTTCCTTCGTCGTTTCCAAATACAGCGTCACAAGCCGTTTTGAAACAGTTGTCTTACGATCTTTGAGAACCCGAAAACAAGAGCCAGAGATTCCGAAAAATCCGAATGCAAAGATATCAGTCGCGTGGGGTTTCGAAGTAAATACTGATTTTCCGCTCTTCATCGAATGGTCACGTGTGACCGGGCTGTTCCTGAACAGGTATTCCATGCAGGTGTGACCTGTTCAAGGCATGCCGTGTGGAAAGGGTGTTGGAAATGGGGCCATGAGACGTAACCGTAAAACATCTGTGTCGGTGTTCTTGTAATTACATTTAGAATTACCTGGCACTGACAACGTTGGTTGGTCGACGGAACGCCGTGAGTGTTGCGTAGACACGTTGTGATAATTCGCCGTCCGTCCGTCCGTCCGGTTGGGGCGTCCATTTGGGTCGCCGTCCGGAGGTTTCCGCTGGCATTCGATGATTTTGCACACCAGTCATGCCTTGTCTCCGTCTGACGAAGGAAATTTCAACCTAACCGTCGGTTTCCCGATCGGCGCTGCGGCGTTGGTGCTGAGCCTGCAGCCACTTTCGAATGTTGAGTTGTGGTGGCAATTGGTTCGAGGCAGAACGGTGATGAGCGGAGAATGGGCGCCGTCGCGATTCCTGCTGAGCCATGAGGTGCTTGCGAACGGTGACTGGCTGAACGGTACAATTGCGTGGGGCGTTTTTCTGTGGGGCGGTATTGCGGGATTGATGGTGCTGAAGATCTTCGTGGCACTTTTCACGGGGGGGCGACTGCTGAAAAAGTGTGGCCGCAGTTTTCAGAGAACGTTCTTTTGTTTGACGCTACTGGTGGCCGTTCAGCCGGTATTTGACCCGTCGTCTTCCACGTTTGATTTCTTGAGTATCCTGTTGGTGGCTGCACTGGCGCAGAAACAGCGGTACTTTTCGATTGCCGCCTGGGCCGTCGTCTGGGCTAATTTTTCGACGGGCGCCATTTGGGTGATCCCCGTATTTGTGGCCTTCGTGCATCATGGACGTATGGTTGGCGTCCGCGGTACTGCGATATGGGTGTGTGCTCTATTGGTCTGCCTGAGTCTTACACCACGAGGCCCATTGAGTGCAGTGGACATGCTTGTCCTGGCGGTCCCATGGTTGTTCAACGAAGCAGTATTCCTGACTGGAACCGGCTATTCAAACAGTCCTGTTACCATGTCAGTTATGGCTGCCATATTTATGGGTCTCTCTGCGCTGGTATTGCCTGGTACCGTAAGGTCACGAAAAATTATCGTGGTCGTTCTGACCGGCGTTGGTGTGATGACGGCAAGGTACCTTCCACTGGCAGCCACCGTCAGCGGTTTAATTCTGATCGATCTTCCGGACAATGTTCGACTGAAGAAGCTGTCTCATTTCAAAGGGATGCGCGTGGTGGTCTCGGCAATTGCTGCGACCATCGTTATCTGGAACGTTGCCGGAGGAATCGGCGGTCGCAGTGATCGTCTTGGCTGGGGGATAGCGGATAGTATAGATCTGAGATTTACAGAGAGAGATCTTCAACAGCATCAGAACAGCCATCTTAAGGCTCACTGCACTGATGTGAACGGTGCGGGCCTGTTGTTGATGGCCTGCCGATCTGTGCAGGTTCTTGATGTACCGGAAGCGGCGATCAGAGGTGACAGATTGCAGGAGTTCTGGCTGATGAATCACGATCTGGCGACTGGACGCAAGGTTTCCTTCATTCGCCAGAATGGTACTGAGGGCGGTTGGTGGTGTGAGTTGATCAATAAAGATGTGTCTCTCCTGGTCGTTTCCCCGAAGCGCCAAGCGGTTCTAACCTCTTTGGAGCCGACGTTGTGGAAGCCGTTATCTCTGGATTCTCCGCAACTGGTTTTCGGCGTTGCCGGCATACGCCGATTCAATTCTCAGATTCTCACGACAAGGTCACAGCGTGACCTGTTTGAGTATGGCGGCTGGCGGCACGAACTATATTGCCGGACATCTGTGCCGTCGCACACTGACCTTTGGGCGGCAACAACGGGATTCCTGGATGTCCGCGCGGATATTCGTCAGGCTGGAGTCTTCCGAGCGATGGCGATGAATGTCGCCGCAGTGCGAACGATTCTCCCCGTTCTTGACTTCGGTGGCAGGCCGTCATGTCAACAGGAGTTTCTGAAGATTCAGCAACAGTTTGCCTGGTACGAATGGCTGAACAGCGGACAGGTCAGCGCGCTGCGTCGTCAGGTGCTGCACCGTCTGCAGTCCGAGGTGTCCGTGCCGGGCGTGCCTGAAGGTGAACTGGTCTCCGACAAAACAGCCGCGATTCCCAATGATGCCATTCTTTCATACTGTTCCGGTGACTTAACTGCAGCGACAGCAGCCCTGACCTCACAAACGGTCGAGGCACAGTATGCGAAACACGTTTTTCAGTGGGAATCCGGCGACAGCCGGAACGCGGACACAACTCTGAGTATGATGGAGGCTGCATACCCGGATCACCCATTAACAGCCATGATACGATTGCAACGCGATGTCCAGTAACGTGGAGACGCCCAGGAATGGAACAGGCACTGAGCGGGGTGTCCACCGATATGCGGTTGCCGTGTCAGGGCTGACGTTCGTCACCGTTGTCTTTGCACTGATGATTGTTCCGCGATCGGCAGTGCAATTGCCGGACCATGTCTTTCCACTGAACTCTGCCGGAATCGCACCCGTCTCTGAGGAGAAATGTTTCTCCTGTCATGAAGACCATGTGGTTCGATTTGAAGAGGCTCCCCACCACAACACTTTACTTCCCGGAGACGATCCGCTGGTCACTGAATTATTGAACGGGAAGACATTCACGGACGCCGATTCGGGCGCTGAATTTCGATATGCGCGGCGGGATAAGTCTGTTTGGCTGGAATCCAGCCGACGTTCACGTCCTCTGCGCGTGGACTGGCTGTTTGGGTCGGGGCACCACGCGCGGACGCCCGTGACGGTTGTGGAAAATCCCGGTGGCGGCACATCTGTTCTTCAGCATGTGATGTCGTGGTACCCAGACGACGCAATCGGGTGGACGCTTGGCCTGACTGAGGAGCAGCGTGATCGACCCGGCATTGAGGGCGTTGCGCAACCGCACACGGCACAGGAAAGCCGGTCTTGTCTGATGTGTCACACTACGTGGCTTCCGGAAACCGAGGATCGTCTTGACCTGGCCCGAACGCTTCCGAATGTTTCGTGTACTCGCTGTCATACTCAGGCGGAAGCACATGTTACTCATGCGGAGAACGGAAACATTCAGGATTGGTCTGCATTAACACCTCTGGAGTCGGTGAACCGTTGTGGTGAGTGTCATCGTCGGGCAGACCACTTTACTGCTGATGAACTGTCGACTTCGAATGAACTCCTGGTTCGTTTTGCCAGTGCCAGTCTCGTACAGACCTCGTGCTTTGTGAATCAGTTGCCGGAAACGCGGTTTGACTGCATGACATGTCATGATCCTCATGAACGAGCGTCTGCGAATCCCGTTTTTTACGATCAGCGGTGTATCGTCTGCCATCAATCCAATGCAGTCTGCAGTTTCTCTGAAACGACCGATGAATGTATTTCCTGTCATATGCCGAAAATTGAGATTCACGAGGGGCTCAAGTTTACGGATCACTGGATTCGTATACGGGACTGATTTGCATTTGACGTCCAACAGAGGCAACTGTCGGTGCCAATAAACGTTCGAAAACAACGTATGACGTTGACCGGGCACGACAAAGACGAAGCTGAGAATGACTGAATCGTCGGGTCTGCATCTGACAGCAAACCTGCGTGTTCAAAGCGTGACTCAGGAGTGTCATTTCAGAGATACGCTTAAAGGTCCTTTCCCAGAAAGCCGCTCAGCCCTGGCAGGTTGTCGGTATTGATCAGGTCGACGCCTGCTCTGTCAAGAGCCTCCCATACAGAAGGCTGGTCGGGTGTCGCCCAGAAACGAACGCGGCGGTTTCTGCTGTGCGCCTGTTGTATGATCCTTTGCAGTTTCATTTGGTCGGCCGCTGGCAGTTTTCCTTCGCCGCGCCATTCAAAGTGCTTTCGCCAGTTGTCGCTGATCAAGGGCAGCAAATGCGACGGCTGTTTGCTTTTCAGGTCCGACAGTCTGCCATCAATGCCAACGTAACGAAGTGAATCGCCCGCAATCACGTGGTATGGTCGGTTTCCACTGACAACTGCGGTGACAGCCTTTTTATGGAAATGGCCTTTCTCAGTGCGAGAGAAAATGTCATCGTATCGCTGCAGCACTCGATGTAGTGCCCGATAGGTTGTTTCACCATCGGACTTTATGTCGATAAGCAGCGTGAATGACGGACCATTGGGGTACACGTGACCGTCATGCTGTTTCACACGCACGCGCAGTGGCTCAAGGTACAGTTGTTCCAGTGTGTTTTTCGCAGTCAGTTCGGAGCGTGTGTGCGCGACCAGCAGTTTTCCCTGCACCAGAAATATATCCGCCTCAACGCTGCAGAAGCCGTACTGCAGCGCGTCAAGCAGAGGGCGGTCGTGGAGATAATCGTTGTGGGCGTGGGCCTGTGGAAGAGCAATTGTGGATTCGACGGCCGTAGCACAGGGGCCCGTGTGCGGCAACCCGGCAACGGCCATCACGATAGAAAGGCAGGTCATACGAGCGGGGCTGAGTTTCATCTTGTGTGATCCAGGGACACGTATCGCAGTTGGTGTTATTGGCCCTGACATCCAAGGGCGTGAAGGAGGGATGGTCTGTGAGTTGCTTCGGCTGCACTTCCTTGATTGCACTTCCTTGATTGCGCTTCGTGTTCCCGGCTGTCGTGCAGGATATTCGCTGGAAGTGTTGTCAAACCAAACCGCTTTTTTTTCGGCATAGCCACTCCACGGACAGCAGAATTACGAACAACAGCAGGCTGAGCCAGTTATCCCACAGAGTAACCCGTTCGGAACGTTTAACTTCCAGACTCGGAAGTCCCTGGTCGGCCCACTGTTTGAGCCGTTCCAGCATATCGTCTGATGTTAGAAAGTCACCCGCACTGACGTGAGCCAGTTCACGCATGAGGGACGGATCTGCGACAGGGTTGTCCAGCTCCGGATCGCGCGCACTCACCAGAAATCGCGTCGTTGCGAAATTCAGGCTCCCGTTTTCGTCAGCGGCTGAAACTGTTGCCCAGTAGTCGCCGGGGGGCGTTGTGTTGCGGAAGTCCCCGGCACCGTAGGCATCCTCAGACCGGGACGCGACAACTTCATTGTCGCCATCCGGAAGTTGTACGGTAACGTCATAATTGATGCCCATCAGTGGTGCACCGTCGGCATCCCGCAGTCCGAACGAGAGCTCCGCCAGGGCCCCGGGGTTAAGGTCGCGTGGCTCTACGTTGATCCACAGTCGGGAATCGCTGTCGTTCTCCATTTTTGTCAGCCAGAAGATGATTTGTCGCCAGAAACGCTGGTGAGCTTCAACTGCCCAGTCTTCATCCACGGCCCACTGCCATGTGGTGTCTCCGGCAAATGCCAGTACGCGAGACGCACCGACGTTCTGACCGATGAGTAAGGGCATGCCGTTGGGTGATTCTGCGAGGATCTGAGCCGCTCCGCCGTCGCGAATGCGAAGAGCATTGGCTCCGGTTAATGGGGGCAGATCGTTCCAACGCTGCTTGTTCTGGTCCGGCGGAGCAATCTGCAGAATGGGATTGCGGATGGCCAGGCGAGTGGGCAGCATGGGAATGTCGTCCGTCAACTGCTGATCGTCGTCAGTCATTGACACCGGCAGCAGTTGCCCCAGGGGCGTTCGATGATAGCCACCTCCGCCAAAACTGTCCTCTCCCCCGATCATCATGAATCCTGCTCCCAGTTCGCAACAGGCGTAGAGCTTCTGCAGACGTTCTGCTCCGAAGAGGTCGGCGGGGACATCACCGATGATGAATGCGTCGTAATTTCCCGGAGTGAACCAGTCCTCGTTAAAATCGTTGCGTTCCGAGAACTCTGCAGGATAGACATGCATGTGATCCAGTTGCACGCGACTGCTGACGTTGATCCGGCGCAGCCACTTGTATTCAGGCCGCAGTCTGTCGAAGTAGGCGACTCGAATTCCACCGGAGCGAACACGAATGATTGTCTCGACTCGGTTATTTGTGGGGCGGACTTCGTTGTCCAGTACATCCACTTGTACTGCAACTTTGATTTCACCGGCCTGTTCGGGAACAAACTGCAGATCCAGAGTCACGTCTTCTGCCGTGTCCGCAGGTCTGTGGACCTTCAACGTGATGTTGTCCTTGCCGGGCGGCACCGCGCGCATTTCACCGGTTTTTCCCATCGGCAGCTGCGCTCTGTCTTCAACCAGCACGCGTACTCGACACTCACGACCTTCTGCGCCAAAGGACTTCAGGCGAACTTTGATCGGCACGACGTTTCGAATGAATACATCACGGGCAATATCAAGTTCACTGACACCCAGATCCAGGGTCGTGGTTTGAATCTCAGAGCTGCCTGTGACAACAGTGTAGACCGGGCTGTTCTGCCTTCCGGACAGTCGTGCTGCCTGTATTGGATCGATGTCGTGCTGTCTGCTGACGGCCTGTTTTCCGTCACTCCAAAACAGGATCGCGGCAATTCTTTCGCGAGTCGCTTCTTTTGCGAGCGTTTCCAGATTGGCACCGATCGCCGTCATTTTTCCGTCAGCGGCGGCGGTGGGGATTTCGATTGCGGTCATTTCCTCGGCCAGATCCCGCAGTCGGATTTCAACGGTCTCGCCAATCACATCCAGATATGGTTTCGCGGATTCGTAAAGTTCCAGTAATTCCTGTCGTCTGGTCATGCCGCCGGCACCATCCGGCGTGCCCATGCTGCCGCTGCTGTCCAGCACCACATACAGCACAGCGTCGGAACGGTCGTTTGATTCCAGTACGGCGGCTGGACGAAGCAGCCAGAATGTGATGAGCAGGATGCTGACGACGCGCAGCGTCGTCAGCGTCCATCGCCATACGGAGGGCAGGTGTCGGATACGTCGCGGGTAGCCCAGTTGTACGACGAACAACATGAAAACGCATGTCAGTACGACAAGAGGCCATGGCCAGATTGGTGCAAACGCCAGTTTCATCCGTTGAAGGAACCCTTCATGGAGGAGTTCGATTCATCCGGGACGGGTTCTTCGTCGTAGAAAAAATTGGCCATCAGGTGTTCGCCGCAAAACAGGATAATCAACAGTCCCATCAGCACCGGGAACACTTCCACGCCCAGTCGTCCCACGTTCACAGCTCGATCAAGCTGCTGCGGATCGGTGACACGTGTGTAGCGTTCCGGACCAAACAGCTCGGTTAGTGTCTCATTAGTGACCGTCGTCAGATTGCTTTCGCGGTCCAGATCGTTGACTGCAAAATCGTGGTTGAATCTGTTGCCATCATCAATAGAGCGTAGCTGGTAGTGTCCGGAGTCGTTAACGTCCGTCAGCAGAGCCGATGGCTGATCAAACGACAATGTGCCTTCGGTGAGTCGCAGACCCGGTCGCGCCACAGCATAGCGACTGAATCGGCTGGCAGCCGGCACAGGGATTTCAACGGCATCGCCCACAACAAAGTTTCGTTGTTCGTCCGCGGCTCCAGTCAGGTACTGCATTATCTCGTCAACCAGCATCAGGAAGGACCAGTTGTCCACGACAAACCCTTCGTTCCACTTTCCTCCGCCGTTGACAAGGTTGTCAACGGCAGAGGCAAACAGGAGCACACGGCCGGAACCGACTCGTCGTTCCATCAGCGCCGGGCGTCTTGTCTTATCACTGAACTCCATCAGCACCCGGGAATTCGGCAGCAGCTCAAACGTCCAGCAGATGTCGAACAGAGCATGGGACAGGGCCGTCATGGCGTCCTGGTCATTCGAGAAGCTGCGGACAATCGGATTGTCGTCAGCGACCAGCGTCAAGCGTCCGGGGTGCGGGCGAAACGGAAGTTTGCTGATTGGCAGTCCCGGCAGAAGATTCTCAGCGTCGGCGGTTCGCCAGGTGGTGGCCTGTATCAGTTTTTCTCCCCCGGTTGTAAGAAACAATGATCCCCCATCGTCAGTAAAACGGTACAAGTCGGCCCATACAGACGGGTCCGGCCGCTGCAGATTCACAGCGCAGATGACGTCATAGTTGCCGAGTGTCTCACGAACAAGCTGCGTTGTTGTAATGGCTTTGCAGTCGAAGTTGCGAATCCCCTGACGTGCCAGAAAGACCGGTTGCAGCGCATTCAGCAGATATCTGCCGTCGTCCAGTCGGTCAGAAACCAGCAGGATTCGCGGTACGCTGGTGACGCCAAACGTGAAATAACGAATGTCGTCAAATGTCAATGGGTCAGGTGACACCAATCGGATGAATCCGCTTTGAACATCCTGGCTTTTCAGGCCACGTACGTTGAATACTGCAACCGGGGGGCTTCCGTCAAAGGTGACTGTTCGCCGCGCCGCACCTCCTGCTCCACCACCCGCGATTTCGTTTCCTTCGTTGTCCAGCGTGTAAACTTCGACTGTCGCTTCCCTATCAGCCGCGGCCGTTGGTACCACTGTGACTGAGACACTCACCGACTGTCCTTCCACAGTCGCCTGTCGATTAAGACGCAGTTCAGTCAGAGAAACATTGATTGGATTGCTGACGCCAACGTCGACCAGATAGATCTGCAGCCAGTCGTGCTGGACCAGTAAATCTCGCAACCCGGATTCGTCCGGAACCTGCCATGCCACTTCGGAGAAGTCAGTCAGTACATAGATTTCCCGGGAAAACAGATCTTCTGTGCCCAGTTCGTGCTGTACCTGTTCACGGTCCAGCACATGGCCCTCGATCGCATCCTTGATCACAGAATTCAGGGAACGCGGCACGGTGCTGGGTTTCAGGTCGTTGATCCGCGATCGAGCCCCGGCGAGGTCTGCCTGAAAGACGACATCAGATGCCAGGGTAGACGTGACCACAGCGACGCGACTGCCCTGCGGAAGATCTGTCAAATGATCCGTGGCAATCTGTTCAGCCTGTTCAAGCCGGCTCTTTCCTTCCTGCTGGTAAGTCATGCTCAGACTGTTGTCAAATACGAACACAGCGGCGACGGGAATGTCAGCAGCGAGTGGGTTTCGTGGTCCGGTCATTTCAGCCCGTACACGCAGGCCCCAGGGGACGCCAACGCAGATCAGAACAGCCACGATGCCGCCCAGCAGGGTCCAGACTCGCAGACGACCGCGTCGTTCCCGCAACAGATGTTCGGCCGATTCTGTGGCGCGGGCTCGTCTGTTTAACCAGTGATAGGTTCCTGAGACGCCACCGATCACCGTGGCCAGAACCAGCCACTCGTGCCATTGCAATGCATATCGCGCGGCCGGCAGAGATGGTCGAGTCAGCGCCAGCACTGCAGTGATAATCACCACGGCGCGCAACAGCAACAGCAGGATCTGTCGTAGCTTCATCCGCCGCGAATTGGATGTCTGGCGCGTCCTGAGCAGCTGCAACGCCGGAAACTCAATCCGTTTCGGTTTAGCACGCATGATCAGGTGCAGCAGGACGGGCAGCCCCGCCAGGATGACCCCAGCCAGAAGTGATGCGTTAATCAGCGCCATATCGAAATTCTGTCACCAGCCGAAATCTGTTTCATCTTCCAGTTTCCTGTATCGGAAAGAATGATACACCGTTCCACGGAACAATGAAGGATTCTGTCGGCGGAGTCGTCGGGAGTCGGAAAATGAAAAGTCAGCCTGCTGGAATGTCAGGCCGGACTGCGTCAGGGCGTGTTTTTCCGGAAATATTTGCGCATTGGAAGGATTCCGCGACAGAATGACGTTCAACGGTGAGAACGGTTCTGCTTAGACGAATCATGCACTGAACTGCGGTCCTGCGGTACCTGCGTCGGGCTGTCCAGACACACCGTTTCGGAAGACGGTCGGCCGCGGGGCCATGACAACACGAACCGTGTGCCTTCTCCCGGACCGCCCTCAATGCGAATTCGCCCGCCGTGCTCACGGATGATTTTCCGGCTGACGGGCAGACCGATGCCTGTGCCACGCTCTCCTTTTGAAGATTCAAACAGATTGAAGACCGTCGCGCGGTGATCTTCCGGTATTCCCGGTCCGTTATCGGTGACGGCGACCAGCATGACGTCGTTAACCTTGTCATAGCTGGTCTGCAGAACAACTCTCGCATCTTCTGATTCGGCAACTGCATCGATCGCGTTTAATGCGACGTTCAGCACCGACCGATGAATGCCTTCGTGATCGAATGCCGCCAGCGGCAGTTCCGGTTCCGGTCGGAATTCAAAAGTGACTCCGTACTCGGTAGCGGGAGTCATAGCCAGTTCAGTGACTTCTTCACATATGCGGTTCACATTACCCGACTGCAGGTCTGGTACTCTGTCCTTGGTAAACGACAGCATGTCCATCACCAGATCGTAAATCCGATTCTGATTGCGTTCCACAATTCCCCAGCCCTGCCGGACGACGTCGTCCTTCGACTGGTCAAGGCCCATCTGGATCAGATATCCGCCACCTCGAACGCCTTGCAGAATATTCTTGATATGGTGACTGAGAACAGCAATTGTCTGCCCCATCGCTGCGAAGCGTTCCGCTTTCAGCAGTGCATCGTGGAATCGTCGGGATTCCACGGCAAGTGCGGACTGACGCGCGACAGCCAGGACAGACTTAAGATGTTCATCAGACAGGCTGCCCGATCCTTCCGTGACACCGTCCGTGGAAATGTCAATGTAAAACACTCCCCGCAACGCTTCCTGTCCACGCATCGGCGCGCAGATTGCTTCTCGTATTCCGGACGAAGCAATACTCTGGCCCCCTTCAAATCGAGCATCGTGCAGTGCATCGGACGTACGAACGGCTTTTCCGTGTCGCAGCACGTAGCCGGTGATCGAACGAGAAATGGGCATCTGCTCTTGTGGCGGCTCGGGCGCAGCGACGTTGTCAGCGGACCGTTCATTGCTGTCGGTCGATCGTTTCCGGTCTTCGTCGCCAACACCCGATGTCGCTGGTTTCCGAGGCCGCTGGCAGAAGACCAGTGGGGTCAGTTCTTCGCTCACAGCGTCCTTCAGCAGCACGCAGCCTCGATCTGCACGAACGGCATCCAGAGTCAATTCCAGAATACGCTGCATCAGCGATTCCAGTGTATGCGCCGGGCGCACCAGTTCTTCGGCAACCTCGTACAGCAATTGCAGTCCGACCTGTTGATCCGGCCAGACTGCTGCGGATGAAACCGGTTCAGCGTGCACGCTTTGAACGATTTCGGAATGCTGTCCGGACTGACAATCATCAACAAAGTGAACCTGGTGTGCGGTTCTGGAGGATCTGTCGGTCGACGTCAGCTGGAACGTCAGGACCGTCGCCCCCAGACGAATGGAATCACCATGCTGCAGTATGTGTTTCGTTACCCGTCGACCGTTGACGAATGTTCCATTGGCACTTTTCAGATCCGCGATTCGATAAACACCACCGTCTTCCATGACTTTGGCGTGCTGACGTGATATTTCCGTGTCATCGACTCGAATGTGGGTGCCGACGCTGCGCCCAATAACGAGCGCATCGTTTTGTGTGACATCGAATCTTGCGCCTCGATTCGGACCGTTGATGACCAGTAAGGTGGCAGTGTCCATCCGATTCAGCTTTCAAGCATTGCCAGAAACTCGTCTTCATCAAGAATCGTGATACCCAGCCCCTGTGCTTTGGACAACTTGCTGCCGGCCTTTTCGCCGGCAACCAGATAGTCGGTCCTGCTGGAAACACTGCCGGATGCCTTACCACCGTGATCCCGAACTAATTGTTTCGCTTTATCCCGTGTCATTCTGGCCAGGGTACCAGTAACGACAACCGATTTGCCAGACAGTTTTCCACTGTCAGCCTCCGAATCATCGCTCCGGTCGATTTCTGTTCCCTGATTCACCCCCAGCTGATTCAGCTGTGCAAGAAGATTGCGGCCGACCGGCGACGCGAAGAAATGGTGCACAGATGCCGCAATCACCGGACCGATTTCATCAACTGCCGACAACGCCTCCTCGGACTGCGATGCGATTTCATCGCCCGTCCCAAAGGCCCGTTCCAGCACCTGCGCGTTGCTTTGGCCCACCTGCCGGATATTGAGCCCGGTCAGCAGCCGCCAAAATGGCTGTTGTTTGGACGCTTCAATGCCGGCCAGCAGCCGGTCGATGGACTTTTCGCCCAGTCGTTCCAGTTTCAACAGCTCCTCACGGCTTTCGCGGAGACGATAGAGTGATGGAATGCCGTCCACGAGTCCTGAGTCCAGCAACTGTTCCACCAGCTTCTCGCCCAGTCCATCAATATCCATGGCCGGCCGCGACGCAAAAAAAATCAGAGTTTCACGCAGTTGTGCCGGGCAGTTCGGGTTCGGGCAGCGAATGTAGACGCCGCCTTCATCCTGCTGCACGCCGGAGCCGCATTCCGGACAGAACTCCGGGTAAGTAAACGGCTTCTCATGACCTGATCGCGTGGCCTCATTGACTCGCAGAACGTGAGGGATGATCTTTCCCGCCTTCTCCACCAGGACCGTGTCTCCGACCATCACTCCCAGACGCTGCAGCTCATCACGGTTGTGCAGGCTGGCTCGTGATACGGTCGTACCATCAATTTCAACCGGCTCCAGTTCGGCCACGGGTGTGAGCGTTCCCGTCTTGCCAACCTGAATGGCGATATCCAGAACCCGAGTTTCTGCTTCGTAACGTTCCCATTTGTAGGCCCGGACCCAGCGCGGGCTTTTTGATGTCGTTCCGAGCCGTTCGCGTTCGGCAAGGCGGTTCAACTTGACCACAATTCCGTCCACTTCGAATGGCAGCGAGGCGACGCCCTCCATCATGGTCCCGATAGTCATCATTAATTCAGCAACCCCGGTCGCCTTTCCTGCACCCGGTGTCACAGGCAGGCCCATGTTCCTGATGGAGTCCAGAAACTGCAGGTAGTCCGGCCACGAAACTCCCTGAACATAGCCGACACCATGAGCCAGGAATCGCAGGCTGCGTTTGTGAGCCTCGCCTGGGTCCAGTAACTTCAAGGCACCGGCGGCGGCGTTTCGCGGGTTCTTGAACGGCTCGTCACCGGCGGCCGCCTGAGCCGCCTGGAACCTGGCAAAGTCCTCGTTCAGAATGACCACTTCGCCACGTACTTCCAGCACGGACGGAGCTGATGATGTCTGCAGCCGCAGCGGCACGCCGCCAACGACCCGGGCGTTGGACGTAATGTCGTCTCCGACGATACCGTTTCCACGTGTGACACCGCGGACCAGAACGCCCTCTTCATAGATCAGCGCCATGGCGACGCCATCGATCTTGTATTCGACACTGAATTCCAGCTGTTCTCGGTCGAGGAGTTTTCGCAGTCCGGCGTCCCAGTCAAGAAGCTCCTGTTCCTCGAATGCGTTGTCGATCGACAGCATCGGCAGGTGATGTTCGTACTGCTCGAATCCGTCGATCGGTTCTCCGCCAACTTTGCGTGTCGGGCTGGCCTCAGAATCGTACTCCGGATGCTCTGCCTCTAACCGCTGCAGTTCCGCCAGCAGGCGGTCGTAGTCTCGGTCGGGGATCTCAGGTGTTGCCTCGACATAATACAGACGGTTATGCCGTTCAAGCTCTGTGCGAAACGCTTCAATTTTCAAGCGCGCGGATTCGGTCATCAGTTTGCTGTCTTTCGCGGCAGCGGGGATCAATTTGTCTGGTCTGACTCAGTGGTTTGCGGCCGTACGACGTGAGTTTCTTCGATGCCTTGCAGGATTCGCCAGCGGTCAATCACCATTGCCAGCACGGCGAACGTCAGAACGATAGCGAATTCCCAGATCAAAATCGCATCACCGTGAGCTTCCAGCCATTGGGAGAGCGGTGCGTCCGGATTGCCAAACAAAGATGCAATCAGGGCCAGAATCGTGAGGATAAACACCACTGTCGCCGGAATCACCAGTCGAAACAGAAGTGACGGCTTGCTTCGTGGAGGCTTCATAAATTGTAAGGCGTTCGGGGTCACAGAGTCAGACTGCCTGATTATTGCGGACAGAGCGACCGATACAATGCGATCGCCGGAACAGACGGAAATTCCAGGCTTTCTTAGCATTCCGAGTCCGTGTGACGTACAAATGGGCACCGTACCCAGATTCTGAGGCAGCATGGCAACAACTGACGACCTATCCGATGGTAAACCGGACCAGCGGTGGCTATGGCTGGTCTGGTCTCTGTTATTTGCTGCCGCGGCGTTTTTTGAATTTCGTCGCCTGTACAGCAGTTTCGAGACTCCTGTAGGACCGATGGCGTGGCTGTTGTTCTGGGACCCGGAGACGACGCTGCCGTTTTTCTGTCTTCTGAGTTTGCCATTGCTGCGATGGGTGTCAGATGAACGAGTCTCAGCACTGCGACGTGTCGATTTCAGGATTCGCCGAGCAGATCGTGACACAGGGGATCCACAGGTCGTCAATCGAGCGCAGAACGGTTCGTGTATTGCCGCGTGCTGTCTGATTTTCCTGTTATCCGTATTAAGCAGCTACGCGGTCGGAACCAAAAGCGTACGTATCACGACGATTCTGGACAGACGCGACATTGCATTCGCGGACCTGCCTCCCGCCTATCACGATGAATACAGTTATCTGCTCCAGGCGCAGACGTTTCTGGCCGGGCGAATGACGTTTCCTCCCATGACCATACGTCCGGATCTGTTTCACCAGATGCATGTGTTGAATGAGCGTCGTACGGTCAGCCGCTATTTCCCAATGACAGGCGTCTGGATGGCCCCGTTTGTGGCTTTCGGCCGCCCCATCTGGGGGCACTGGCTGGCGGGTGGACTGGCATCCGTCTTCTTCTATCTGGCGATGCGTCAAATCGTGCATCCGCGAGCTGCGTGTGTTGGTGGTGTGTTGATCGCAATAAGTCCGGGACTGGCTGTATTCAGCAATTTGCTGCTTGCTCATCATCCTGTCATGCTGGCGTTAAGCGTCTTTACATGGTCGTTTCTGCGCATGATGTCGACGTCCGGTTTCTGTTATGCGGTGCTGTCCGGCACCGCATTGTCGTGCGCAATGCTCGGACGCCCCATGACGGCGGCCGGGTTCGCAATGCCCTTCGGCCTGTGGCTGGCCGTTGGTCTTGTTCGGGAACGTACTTCTCGTGTGCTGGCAGTTGGCGTGGCACTGCCGATCGTGGCGGGACTGACTGTGCTGGCCACATTCAATTATGAAGCCACAGGTTCATGGAACCGGACGGCATACCAGGAGTACACCGATACGTTCACTCCGAGACACCGCTACGGATTCAATAACGGGGCTGCCCGCTTCACAGACGACCGTTCGAAAGTTCTGGCCAGCTACGATAAATGGGCGACCAATCTGACCCCCGCTGTAGCCGCGGAAAATGTCAGGAATCGGTTTGTTGCGAGTCTGCAGTGGTCACTGGCAGTGTTTCCGCTGTTGTTCGGTCTCGGAATGACAGTGCCTCTTTGCCGGTCACAGGCAACGCCTCTGAACCGCGCCACTGTTGCCAATCCCACCGGTCTGCGACTACTCTTCGCCAGCGTGCTCACCCTGCACCTCGTACACGTCCCGTACTGGTTCGACGGCATCATGCATTGGCACTACGTCTTCGAAACCGCACCGCTGCTGCTGCTGCTCGCTGGTGTTGGACTGTATGCCGCAGCAGTGCAGTTGGGCGACTTTTTGCCACGGAAGATAGCCGTTGGATGGGTCGTCAGCCTGGTTGCTGTCGGATTGCTGCCAGGCTGGATTGCGATTCCGGTGTTCGATGGACAGTCGAAGGTCAGCGGCGCGGTGCATGAGATCGCGTTCGCGAGAACACGCTTCGAGTATTTCAATGCCACAGTTGAGTCGTCGGCAATTGACAAACCAGCATTGATTCTGATTCACGAGCGAGATTCCGACCCTCAGCTCAGCTATGTGATCAATGCACCAGACCTGGGGGGCACTGTGTTAAAATGCAGGCACCCGAAATCGCGAGAGGAAGTGCTGGACCTTCAGGCTGCGTTTCCGGGGCGGTCCATCTACACTTTCAGTCCTGCAACACAATTATTTCGCCGTTGGCAAAATCCGAGCGCTGCCGAATAAACGACCGGAAAGCAAGTGACTTCCGACCACTTTGCGTTGGCGGAAGCCAATGCGGTTCGCCATACCTCAGGGGCTGCCATATTGGCGTGACGGCCCCTTTGAGCATCAAGTGGTTTCTTCGCTCGTTGCCTCTCCTTCTCCTTCTTCTTCCTTCTTTTTCTTCTTCTTACCGGCGGTAGGCTTGGCCACGCGGACCTTGGGCAGACCCAGAGGACTTTGGTCGTCCAGCCAGCGGTCCTGTTCCTTGAGAACCAGGATTCGTTCTCCCCGTTTCAGGACGTTTCTGGCACGAACGACGCCGCTGGGCTTCTTAAGTGATTTGTCGATTGACACAATTAAACTCCAAAATTCCGACGACGGAATCCGTCCTTGTCGCCACATTGAACTGAATTTCCCGTATTTTGACTGTCGTCGCTGCTGAAAGGGACAAAGCAGTCCTTTCACGGGACGCGGAGTTTATCGACAGTTCTCGGTTATCTCAACCAGGCTTATGCCGCTTTTTGAGCTGACGGTGCGATTCTGTTTCGTCTGCCATGGGTGAGAATCACGTTCAGGGATTGAGACATTGGAAGACATCAGGCTTGCTGTCGGACTGATCGGTTTCGTTTCGGCTGCCGTATTTGCGGGGCTGTACCGCCTGCTCAGGGGGCGATCGAAGCTGTTTCTGGACTTCATCGCCGTGATTTTTGTGGTTCTGATCGTTGTTTATGTTTACACCGTCTGGGGGCAGTTGTGGATCGTCAAATGGATTCCGCTGCCATCGGTCATTATTCTGGCCAACTGGTTTCCGCCTCTTCTGGCCGGTTTGGCTGCTGTCGTGTGGTGGCGACTGGACCCTGCGCCACTAACTCGGCGCTTACCGATCATAGTTGCCATGATCGCGGCCGCCGCGTTTTCTCTGACCTATTTCATTCCCTCCACACCGCCGGAATGCGGTGACAAACGGGTATGGCCCGATGGCGCATGGCCGGTCTTTCTGCAGACCACTCCTCACACCTGCTCTGCTGCCGCAGCCGCCACAATTCTGTTTACGCTGGGAGTGGAAACCTCGGAGCAGGAAATGGCTGAACTGTGCCTGACGCAGTCGGGAACGACGTGGCTTGGTCTGTATCATGGCCTGTCAACGAAGCTCATGGGAACAAAGTATCGGGTTCAGTTCTTTGAAGGCGACCTGCGAGAACTGCAGCACGCTGCGGCCTCGCACCCGGTTCTGCTGTGTTGCCGGCTTGACCCGGCCGTTGCAGAAATCATTCCGGAGTATGTGAGAGATGGTGGCTGGATTCCCGGCATGGCCCACTCGGTCGTGTACTTCGGTAGATCGGGGCAGGTCCACATTGTTGGCGACCCTTCCAGAGGATACGAAGGCTGGCCGGAACAGGACCTGAAGACGCTGTGGACGGGGACCGGGCTGCGCATTATCACACGAACTGAGCCGGAGGCAAGGTTACTGTGAGCAGCGCCAGCCGCACGACCCGTACTCAGGCGAGAATCCCGTGCACCACCCGAGCTGTAAGCACACCCGTCAGTTTTTCCTCAAGGCCATTTCGATACCAGGAGAGTCGTTCGTTGTCCAGCCCCAGCAGATGCAGCATGGTGGCATGCCAGTCGGCGATACTGACCTTGTTTTCGGCGGCGGCATAACCAATATCGTCCGTGGTTCCGTAGCTGAGGCCGCCTTGGACGCCTCCGCCAGCCATCCAGCCCACCATCGCGTTCTTGTTGTGGTCTCGGCCATTGTCGCCCTGTGCAATCGGCAACCGACCGAATTCACCGCCCCAGATAACCAGTGTGTCTTCCAGCAGCCCTCGGCTCTTGAGGTCCTTTAGCAATGCAGCGATGGGCTGGTCGGTGCGGGCGCAACACTGCCGCAGTTCTTTCTGCAATCCACTGTGATTGTCCCACGGCTGATGTTCCAGGAACAGCTGCACAAAACGCACGCCTCGTTCAACCAGACGGCGCGCAATCAAACAGCGGCGACCATACGAATCGGTTGGTTCGTCACCGACACCGTATGCCTGCTGAGTTGCTGCCGTTTCCTGATTCAAATCCAGGGCATCCGACGCGGCCAGTTGCATTCGAGCAGCCAGCTCATAGCTGGTGATGCGAGCACCGAGCTCCGGCTGCAGCGAACGCTTGCGCTGGTGCAGCCGATCGAGCCGTGATATCAATTCTCGTTCCAGACGAGTGACACCGACTGGTTCTTCGAACTCCGGTTTGAGATCCAGCACGGGCGAACCCTGTGAACGAAAACGCGTTCCCTGATAGACTGGCGGCAGGTATCCGGATTGCCAGTTCTGTATTCGGTTGACCGGCAGTCCGCGTGGATCATCCAGCACGACATATGCCGGCAGGCTTTGATTGACACTTCCCAGCCCATACGAAACCCACCCGCCAAGACTCGGAAGTCCGGGCAGCGTATTGCCGGAATGGAATTGAAACAGGGCCGGCTCGTGCGTCAGGTTGGTCGTGTGCAGCGACCGGACAAGAGCGATGTCGTCGACGCAGGTTGACAGATGCGGCATGACCTCCGATACCCACATGCCGGACTGACCGTGGCGTGCAAACCGGAACGGAGAACGCATTAACGCGCCGGCGGCAGCAGGGTTTTCAACCTCGCCGGCAATTTCCTCAAAGTAACTTTTTCCATGATTTCTGTCGAGTTCCGGCTTCGGGTCAAACAGATCCATCTGACTTGGCCCTCCATTCATAAATAAATGAATGACTGCCCGGGCCCGCGGTTCAAGGTGCGGCTGACGTGGCTTAAGATCATACACACCACTGGACGAGCTGCGCCGGACCGGGGTCTCCTGTGCCTTGCCAACGTCCTGACTGAGCAGCGAGCTGAGCGCTGCGCCGTAGATGCCGCCGCTCAGGTGGTCCAGAAAACTTCGCCTCAGTATGGAGCTTGTTGTCATGGGGCTGCGATGAGTGTTAAATCGCCAATCGGCAGTTGATCTGTACTTCCGCACTTTTGGAAGTAGGGCATTAATTACGAGTGGTCAGTCGATGTACAGGAAGTCGGCGGAATTCATGAGGGCGTGGCAGATGTTCTGCAAAGCGTGCTGAGCGGCTTCGTCCGAATCTGAGGTTCCGTGACGAATGATCAGACGAGGGATGTTGTCTTTCTTACTGCCGTCGTCCCAGTCGCGACCGTACGCGGTGCCATCTTCATCCGCGATCAGGGCCAGCGTAATTCGACCGCTTTGTCCGGCACGATTCAGGTGTCTGAGATCCGCGGCAGAGGCGGCAGCGCTCCTGGCGTAGTGTCCAACGGTACCGACTCCGGAGAGAGCCTCGATTCTGCCGAAGCTCTGGAACATCTGTCGTTCACGGAACTTCGTCTCCTGGTAACCGTTCCATGTCAACTGGTCGATCCCCGGCGGCACCAGACAGGCCGTTTGCCTGATGGCATCGGTATTCAGAATCCCCAGCTCCAGTCGCGCCGACGTCCATGTACTGTTTGCCACACCGCTGACATCGAATTCCACCAGTCCGGACCGCAGTTCACGTCCCCGCGACCAAACTGAAATCAGGTCTTCTTCATAGACTCTGTCAGGCTCCGAATGCCGTACCCACAAATGTGTGGTTGCGGGAATCGTCGTTTCGACGCCCTGCTGCAGCCACTGCTGATTCAATTCCTCGTAAACCTGCAACATGATCTGCAGCTCGTCCACCGCCGGAGGCCGCCCGGTGGCGAGGACACAGGCCCGGTGTATCTGTGCCGCAGCGTCAGTTCCAGCCTCATCTCGGACGCGAGCGGCGAAAAAACGGCTCAATTCGTGAATGCGCCGATTGTTCAGCAGATGCAGCGCCTGCGGGGCCACGATCGAATCGCTGCGTTCAATGCAGTTTGGGTTAAGCTGCGGCAGGTCGAAATTATCCAGGATGGTCAGTCTTTCGGTTCGTCGCTGCTGTACATAGATGGTTCGCCGCCACATGTTGTTTTTTCCGACGGCCACAACCAGTCCGTCGTCACGCGCAGCAACAGCATCCGGCTCTCCGTGTGGAGTGAGATCCAGTCGCCCGGCAATACTCAGCAGACAGTCTCGCAGCACTTCACCGTCCATCCGTCGCAGCGGCATGCGGGTCAGCAGCTTGTTTTCGGGATCATGTGCGGTGTGCAAGTCGGTGATTTCAGACGACTGGCGATACGTAGCGGACGTCATCAGCAGGCGATGCATGGACTTAATCGACCACTTGAGCCGAATAAATTCAGTTGCCAGCCAGTCCAGCAGTTCCGGATGAGTAGGTCGTGCGCCGGTCGTGCCGAAGTTGTCGAGTGTTGAGACGATTCCCTTTCCAAAGTGATGTTTCCAGATGCGGTTCACCATCACTCGAGCTGTCAGCGGGTGCTTCGGCTGCGTCAGCCACCGTGCCAGCGCCAGTCGACGTCCCGTGGTGTTTGCAAAGGGAGGCACGACGTCAAAGGGAGTTTTTCCGTCGGTCAGCACGGAAGGCACACCTGGACCAACAGGACGACCGGGCGTCAGATAGTTTCCTCGTTTCAAAATGTAGGTTGGGGACGGTTCACCTCGATCCCACAGAGCTCGCACTCGCGGCTCCGGCACTCGTCTTTTATTGATGGCTTTGGTGGCTTCGTCAGCCTCTGACGAAGCCCTGTCAAATTCGGGCTCAAGTTTCCTGAGCATCTCGCTGTTCGGCTTCACGTCGGCGTGCTTCTTTGCGAATTCCCGCTGTTTCGCGGCCAGCTCTGTCTGCACAGCCTGGACTTCGGCTGTCAGTTTGTCTTCGTTCGCCTGCCATTCACGTCGTTCCTGAGTTGAAACGTGAGTCACGTACCTTTGATTCGTCGGTTCCAGCCAGTCATGTTCGTCCAGTGCGCCTTTGAAGATCGCTGCCAGTCGATAGTAATCCCGCTGGGGTATCGGATCAAACTTGTGCGAGTGACATCTCGCACAACGTAACGTCAGTCCCATGACGGACGATGTCAGCACTTCCAGCTCATCATCGATGATTTCCAGACGATCAGGCACGAACGCCGTAATTCCGGCATAGGTGCCATCGGGGGCCATTCGCAGAAAACCCGTCGCCACCAGGTTGTCGTAAATTTCGTCTGAGATATTCTTCGCGTTCCTGAAATCGATCAATTCGTCGCCAGCGATCTGCTCGACCAGAAACTGGTCGTAGGGTTTGTCGGCGTTGAGTGAACGGATGACATAATCACGATAACGATACGCCTCGGGGCGAACTCGATCCGCATGCTGGCCACCCTCCGAGTCGGCATAGCCTGCAAGATCCAGCCAGTAGCGCCCCCAGCGTTCTCCGTAGCGCGGTGACTTCAGCAGGCGGTCAATCAGCTGCTCGTAGGCATCGCTGGACTTGTCGGTCAGGAAGTCGGCAATCTGATCGGGGGTTGGTGGCAACCCGGTCAGATCAAACGTCGCTCGACGAATCAGCGTTCGTCTGTCCGCTTCCCGGCACACTGTCAAACCATGCTCACGAAGCTTCCGCAGCACGAACGCGTCTACTGGATGTTCTGTGCTGTCTGCTGTGGCGATCGTAGGTAGAGCTGATGCCTTCGGAGACTGAAAGGACCAGAAACTGCGATCTTCGTCGCTGACAAGCGGATCGGGGTTGGTGTCGGCCACGTCCGGTGAAACGGAGTGCTCCGGAGCACCGGCCGCGATCCACTGTGTCAGCAATTCGACTTCGCTGTCCGTCATCGGCTTCACGCTGACGGCCGCCAGTTTGTCCCGTGGCGGCATCTCATCCGCGTGAATGCGTTTCAGTATCTGACTGTTGTGAGGTTGACCGATCACCATCGCGGGGCCCGACTTCCCGCCCTTCAGGATAGAGTCCCGGGTGCGCAGGTCAAGGCTGGCGTGTTGCGTCTGCCGACCATGGCAGGTGGCACAGCGCAGCTTCAGAATGGGCAGAATGACATGCTGGCCGACAGGCTCTTTAACGGGCGTCCCTGACTTCCGGAACTTCGCTCCGGACAGCACCCAGCGTTGAATCGTTTCCTGTTCAGCAGACGACAGCGCCTTTTGTCCCTCGGGCGGCATGCGCCGTTCCTGCACAACTTCGTACAGCAGGCTTTTCTCAGGCCTCCCGAGAGACAGTACGGATCCGGATTCGCTGCCCCGAAGAATCGCCGGCCCCGAACGCAGGTCGAGTTCAGCCTTTTGTTTCGTGCCATGACAGCCGAAACAGTGAGTGGCAAAAATGGGGCGAACATGTTCTTCGAAGACAAGAGTGTCGGGTGCCTCCTGGGCAC
>JAQWOH010000008.1 GCA_029245955.1 Fuerstiella sp.
GGGCAATTTCATTGACGAGCAGGCGACCGGAGTTGGTCAGAAACAGCTCGATGCACAGCACACCAACGACGTCGAAATGCTCCAGCACGGCTCGAGCCATCTCGACCGCCTCGCTGGCGACGGACTCAGTGACCTGAGGAGTTGCAGATACGGACACGTCCAGAATATGGTTGGCGTGATGATTCAGCAGCGGATCAAAGAAAACGGTTGTGCCGTCCGCATAACGTCCGGCAACGATCGACAGTTCAAAGTCAAAGTCGATGCGTTCTTCCACAATTCCTTCGTTAAGGCCGGCTTCGCTCCACAAAGATTCAACATCATCATCAGACGTAACCGACCACTGTCCTTTGCCATCGTAGCCGTCAGTATTGGCTTTCAGAATCACTGATCCGCCAAAGTCGGCGCGGGCTGCCGCCAGCTCTTCTGCAGAAGCCACCATGCGAAACCCAGCTGTGGGCAGTCCGATGCTGCTGAGAGCCGTTTTTTCCGCAAACCGATTCTGAGCCGTCTGCAGCAACTCCACTCCGGGACACAGAGCTGCATGCTGATCAATGGCTGCTGCCGCAGCTGCCGGAATGTTTTCGAACTCATACGTGACGACATCACATACTTGAGCAAACTCCAGCAACTTTTCTTCATCGTCAAATGCGCCGGTCCACGCCAGGTCGCTGACCTGACCGGCGGGACTGTCACTGTCTCCTCCAAAAACAGCAACCCGATACCCCATTTGCCGCGCAGACACGGCCAGCATGCGCCCCAGTTGACCAGCTCCCAGGATTCCGATCGTGCCACCCGGGCCAACGACACAAATCATAGCCACGAATCCTGCAGCACGGTATCCGTCTGGTCAGCGTTGAACTTCTCCAGCTTCTGCCGCAACGCCTCATCACCGGTGGCCAGAATCCGCACGGCCAGCAACGCTGCGTTCTTCGCGCCCGCAGCACCGATTGCCAGAGTTCCGACGGGGACTCCCGCAGGCATCTGTACGATGGAGAGCAACGAATCCACTCCGTTCAACACGCGACTCTTTACGGGAACACCCAACACAGGCAATGTGGTCATCGATGCGACCATACCCGGCAGATGTGCCGCGCCTCCTGCTGCGGCGATAATGACTTTCAAACCACGTGACGACGCCGCAGATGCATACTCCACCATCCACTTTGGCGTCCGATGAGCTGATACGACACGACTTTCGCACGACACGCCAAATTCGGTCAACAAGTCAACCGTCGGTTGCATGGTTTCCCAGTCGGATCGACTGCCCATGATCACCCCAACCAGGGACTCAGATTTCGACTGGTCTGCTGCGGATTCACCGCCCAAAGATGACATCAGTTTTGCTTCCATTTCGTGAAGAGATCGGACAAGCAACATCGTAGAGTCAGATGGCAGAATCTCAAGCCCGACGGACGCAACTGTTTCGCTGTTTACCAGTCACCAACGCCGCCATCCGAGTAGAAGACTCGTTGTGGCACTTCCTGCTGGAATGGATGTTTGAGCACCTCGTCTTCGTCGATTTCGATGCCCAGTCCCGGACGCGTGTTGGGGGTCACAGACCGAGTCGCCGGATCCACAACAAATCCTTCGCTGACGATATCATCCCGCCACGGCACGTCATTGTGTACCGATTCGCAGATAATGTAGCCGGGCTGTGAAAACCCGAATTCAAGTGATGCCGCCGTACTGACGGGTCCCTGAGGATTATGAGGCGCCAAGGCAATGCGATAAGCATCCGCGATGGCAGCAATCCTGCGTGCCTCCGTAAATCCACCGCAGTGAGTGATATCCATTTGACAAACCTCACAGCCACGTGCGGCAAACAGATCGCGAAACGCAGCCAGGTGGGTCATGCGCTCGCCGGTCGCGATGGGGGTGGTGACCGCTGCGTTGATCGCAGCCAGCCCTTCGATACTTTCCGGCCAGCACGGCTCTTCGAAAAAATACAGTCCGTATGGATCCAGAGCATGAGCAAATTTCAACCCCATTGCGGGTGATGGTCGAGCATGGCAGTCCACCATAATATCGATGTCGTCACCTACTGCATCACGCATCGCCGCCACGCAGGCATCTGCCGCTTTCACCGGACGGAGTCCCTCCACTGGCATAGTCGGCGGCACAGCCATAGATTTAAACGCGGTAAAACCGTCAGCGACCGCCTGTTGTGCCAGTTCGCCAAACATTCGTGCATTGTCAACCGGCGTCTCATAAAAGCTCTCCAGATTGCCTCCCCCCAGATGGCAATACAGCCGAATTGAATCTCGCACAGGACCACCCCAAAGCTGATGACAGGGTACACCATGCAGTTTGCCGACAATGTCCCACAGCGCGATGTCGATTCCGGCAATCGCCGTCGACCGCACAATGCCGCTGCCGTGCCAGAAATGCTGCCGCCACATCATCTGCCACAGATGTTCAGCACAAGTCGGATCTTCACCAATCAGTAATTGAGAAATATCCTCGACCGCACCAACAACGCTGCGAGTATGCCACTCCAGAGTTGCTTCGCCCCAGCCGAACAGTCCGGGCTGGTCGGTCACAACCTTCACAAAAACCCAGTTTCGCATGCGGGCATGACATACCAGCGTTTCAATCGCCGTGATCTTCATCGTGATTCCGTCAATGAGGGCAAAATCAGCAGCAACACGTGACGTGCCCGCAGTTTCTCTTTATCCTGATGAGCATCCTACCGGTTACAATACGCCAACGCGACCTTTCCCACCCACCTCGGAATTTTTGATGAAACAGCGAGCTGCCTGCATCGCCTCACTATACGTCCTCCTGACGGCAACTGCGCAGTCCTCCTGCGCAGTTGCTGCAGAAGAAGTCGACTATCTGACGCAGATCAAACCGCTGCTGGAGACGAAGTGTTACGCGTGTCACGGAGTGCTTAAGCAGGAAGGCGGACTTCGACTGGAAACCCTGGCACTCATGGCTAAGGGCGGTGACAGCGGGGCCGCCCTTATCGCCGGTGATGCGGCCACCAGCATGATCATGGAACGCGTCACGGCCGACGAAAATTCGCGAATGCCGCCGACTGAAGACGGGGCAGCTCTGAAACCAGAAGAGATCGCCCTGCTCCGCAGCTGGATTGCATCGGGCGCCATTGCTCCCGATGAAGAAATCCCGCTGGCCCCGACAGAACACTGGGCCTTTCTGCGAATCGAACGTCCGCCCGTCGAACAATCGTCTGGGAATCCAATTGACATGCTGCTCGCCGCAAAACGAAAGGAACGTGGCCTGAGTCTTCAGCCTCCGGCCGAACGAACGATCCTGATCCGTCGGTTGTACCTTGATCTGATCGGTCTCCCGCCATCTCTCGAGCAACTTCATGACCAGCGCCCCTGGGACGCAATTGTCGACGAACTTCTGGCAAGTCCGCATCACGGCGAACGGTGGGGACGACACTGGATGGATATCTGGCGTTATTCCGACTGGTATGGCCTGGGGGCTCAATTACGCAATAGCCAGAAACACATCTGGCACTGGCGGGACTGGATCGTAAATTCTCTGAATGCAGACAAAGGTTACGACCGTATGATCCACGAGATGCTGGCGGGAGACGAAATAGCACCGGAGGACCCGGACGTCGTGGCAGGAACCGGCTTTTTGGCTCGTAACTACTATCTGTTCAACCGCACGACATGGCTGGACAGCACGATCGAGCACACCGGCAAAGCGTTTCTCGGCCTGACGCTCAACTGCGCCAAGTGCCATGATCACAAGTACGATCCAATCACCCATGTTGACTACTACAGCTTCCGAGCGATCTTTGAACCCCATCAGGTGCGACTTGATCCTGTGCCGGGCACAACCGACTTCGAAAAAGACGGTCTGCCTCGAGTCTTCGATGATCACCCCGATGCCGAGACCTTCCTGCACCTTCGCGGAAATCCGAAGGATCCGGACAGCGAGACAAGAATCGTTCCGCGAGTTCCCGCGATCCTTGCCAGCTTCCAGCCGAAAATTGAGCCTGTCGATTTGCCGCTAACCGCCTGGGCACCCGGTATCCGCAGATATGTGCAGCAGGATTACCTGCAGGCTGCGCGAAATTCGATCATAGCAGCAGAAAAAGACCTTGCTGCAGCTCAGAAAAAGCTGGCGGAACTACCGGCCGAATCACCACAGAAAAGCAGCAGCAAGCCAGTCGCAGACTTTTTATTCACTGACAACTTCGAAACTCCCAACCCGGATGCCTGGGAAATCGTGGGCGACGGTTGGAAGTACGAAGGCGGCCTACTGCATCAGTCCGTCGCAACACGCGATAGAGAGTTCGTTCGTTTCAGGAAACCCCTGCCACGCAATTTCGACATTACCTGCCGGTACACGACCACGGGCGGAACAACTTATAAGTCGGTCACCTTTCGTTTTGACGAATCAGAAGACCGAAAGTACAACAACTTCGTTTACACAAGTGCTCATGCACCTGGTCCGAAAGTTCAGGTTGCCTACACGCGAGACGGGGCGAACACGTATCCACCGCTGGGCCGGGCCGCTCGGCCCATCAAAGTCGGTGAAACATACGATCTGCGGTTTGCCGTACGAGACCGCCTGGTCAACGTCTGGCTGAATGGAAAATTCACCGTTGCGTACTCGTTCCCCGACCGTCGGCCCGACGGACGTTTCACCCTGTCCGGCTTCGACGCAACGGTCGCTTACGATTCAATTACAATCAAATCGCTGCCTGCCGCCACGAAACTGGTCGACGCAAAGAACCCGGCGGCATCATCACCGCAGGATGCAGCGACAGCTGTGAAGACAGCAGAAGCAAAGCGACTCGCGGCTGAAGCAGCGTTGAAATCTCTGCAGGCGATTATTGCAGCGGACAGCGCAAAGCACGATCCATCCGGGGCAGATGCAGCAGATCAGCTGGCAAAGGTCGCAGCAGCACGGGAAGCCGACGCAATGCAGGCCACGGCAGATTACGAACTGCTGGCCGCCGACGGTGACCAGAAGAAGATTCAGGCTGCACAGAACAAAACGAAACTCGCAAAAGAAAAGCTCGCTTCGATCGAGAAAGGAACGGTTAGTTACTCCAGTCTTCGAGCCTCCCGAAAGGCCCTGGAAGGTCCGGCTCATAAGGAAGCTGACTACGCCCCAACGTATTCGAAAATCAGCACCGGAAGACGACTGTCGCTGGCGCGCTGGATGACGGATCGTGACAATCCGCTGACTGCGCGCGTTGCCGTCAATCACGTCTGGGCGAGACATTTTGGGCAACCACTCGTGGAATCAGTATTCGACTTTGGGCTGCGAGCAAAAAAGCCACTGCAGGCGGACGTGCTGGATTTTCTGGCGGCCGAATTCATCGAATCGGGCTGGAGTTTCCGGCATCTGCATCGGCTAATCGTCACGTCGCAGGCGTACCAGCTCAGTTCGTCAACCGCCGGTGCCGATCCTGCCAGCCTGACCGCAGACTCGACGAACAGTTTCTACTGGCGTATGAACGCTCGCCGTATGGAATCGCAAATCGTACGTGACAGTTTACTATACATGTCCGGCACACTCGACGAAAAGCTCGGCGGTCCCTCGCTGAACGTAGGAAATGCCAGCAAACGCCGCAGCATCTACTTCAAACACTCGCGGGACGATCAGGACAAATTCCTGTCCATGTTCGACGACGCGGATCTGCTGCAGTGTTATCGTCGCAGCGAGAGCATCGTGCCTCAACAGGCGCTCGCATTGGCGAACAGCGAACTGTCCATGTCGATGGCTGCCCTGATCGCGGACCGAATCTTCAAATCGCTTCCGACTGCCGACCACAGCCAGTTTACAAGTAACGCCTTCGAAACATTGCTGAGCCGCGCGGCGACAACAGATGAACATGACGAATGCCTTACGTTTTCTACTCAACTGCGGGAATTGCTCGAAGACGACGAATCAGTTTCCAACGACGATCGGGACTCCAGAATTCGCATGCGACTGGTGCACTCATTACTGAACCACAACGATTTCCTATCCATTCGATAAACCAGCTTACGAATTGCCCGAACGTGTTCTCGCTCATGTGAGCAGCCACTCGGTAACTAAAACGCATCAACCACAGCCATGAGGCAGCCACTGACGCTGTAGACCAGCCATGCACAGAAGACAACTGCTCAGTCAATCAGCACTCGGCTTCGGCACACTGGCCCTGCAGTCCATGCTGCAGGCAGACGGCTTTTCCGCCGAAGCGAAAGCCACCAGTGGGACGCTCCCGACAGGCATTTCGCACTTCGCCCCGAAGGCAAAAAACGTCATCTGGCTGTTTATGCGCGGCGGCGTCAGTCACATGGAAAGTTTCGATCCCAAGCCGGCGTTGAATCAGTACGCCGGAATTTCCATTCCCGACACGCCATTCGCGGATGTGCAAAACCCGGAACGCCTGAAGAAGGTGCGCGTGGTTGTTGTCAATGACGCCAACGGGCAGCAGCGCAATAAGATCTATCCGCTGCAGGTTGGCTACAAGAAATACGGTCAAAGCGGCATTGAAGTTAGTGACTGGTTTCCGCACACCGGATCCGTCATCGATGACATTTCGGTGATCCGTTCCATGTGGACGACCGACGACAATCACGGAGCGCAGGTGCAGTTTCATTCCGGACGCCACATGCTGGATCCACGGGTCCCCACCATCGGAGCATGGATCACTTGGGGGCTGGGAACTTTGAACGAAAACCTGCCGCAGTTCATTGCCATGGGACCTCGGTTCTTCGACCGTCGCGACGGGCATTATCTGGGGCCCGCCTTCGATTCCATCGCGTTGAAAGTCGACCCGAAGAACCCGCTGGACTACGCCAAACCGGAGGCTGACATCACCGCAGCAGAACAACGGCTGAGCTTTGACCTGGTGAACAGACTGAACAGACTCACGGCACAACGATTTCCGAACGACGCGGCACTGGACGCCCGAATCAAGTCGTATGAGCTGGCGTTTCGCATGCAGACGGCTGTGCCGGACGTCATCAACTTCTCGGCCGAAACCGAAGCCACAAAGAATCTGTACGGTTTCGATCAAAACGAAACGCGCCCCTTCGGAGAACAGCTGCTGGCTGCACGACGCTTCGTGGAAAAGGGTGTTCGCTTCATTCAGATTCAGCATGGCAGTGGCGCCGCCGGAGCGTGGGATCAGCACTCCGGGCTGAAAGCCAAACACGCGCAACTGGCGATGCAGGTGGACCGGCCGGTGGCGGGCCTCATCAGAGATCTCAAACAGCGAGGACTGTTCGAGGAAACGCTGGTTGTCTTCGCGACTGAGTTCGGCCGCACGCCCGGATCACAGGGTTCAGACGGCCGAGACCATCATCCGCACGGATTCAGTGTGTGGATGGCCGGTGGTGGGCTGAAGGGGGGAATCGCTCACGGAGCAACTGACGAGATCGGGTTTCACGCCGTCGAAAATCCGCATTACGTCACCGATGTTCACGCGACGATTTTGCGGCAGTTGGGCTTGAACTCTCACCGAATGGAAATCCCAGGGCACAAACGCCTCGAGCAGGACTTCGGGCATCCGATCCAGGGCATCATCGCGTAAAACCCGACGAACGATCTCGCGGCGCATAAAGAGTCCCGGCCCCTTCCCAGGAGACCGGGACTGTTGCATCGAATTACGCTGTGCTGCTTTACTTTCCGAGTTCCTCTTCCAGCACCTGCACAACTTCCGGTGCGTCCGGCTTTGTGCGGGTCTTGAAGCGAGCAGCTACCTTTCCGTCTTTGCTGATGACGAATTTTTCAAAGTTCCAACCGATATTGCTGTGATCTTTGGCTGATGTTTTCAGGAAATCATACAGCGGTGCCTGTTCATCTCCGTTGACGTCAATCTTGGCAAACATCGGAAACTTAACGCCGTAGTTCGCGGAGCAGAACTGCTGAATCTGACCCGCGTCCCCGGGTTCCTGACCACCGAATTGATTGCACGGAAAACCCATCACGACCAACCCTTTACCTGAGTACTTTTCATGCAGCTTCTGCAACTGACTGTACTGAGGCGTGGCGCCACATTCGCTGGCAACGTTGACCACAAGAAGCACTTTGTCTTTGTATTTCGACATATCCACGGATTTACCGTCCAAAGACTGCATTTTGAAATCGTGGACCGACGTAACTGGCTTCTTTTCCACTTCTTCCGCCACAACACAGACTCCCGTTACGCAGACGAATGACATGATCATCACAAGGAACAGTTTCATTCTGATTATTCTCCTGAAATAGTTTGTCGGACAAATCGCGATGCGAAGACTATAATTCGGCGGGTCCGTTAAGTCTTGGCGATACCCGTCCCATTGTTACCACAAACCGGACTTCGGCAAGTCAGCCGTCGTCGATTTTCCTGACGCAGGATTCATGTCGTCTCGCTGGGCTGAAAAGCAGACTCTGATTACTCGCCGTTTCTTTCTGGCGACCGTCACCCAGGCCGCCATTTGCATTGGTCTGGCATCGGCTCTGGCAGTGTACTTCGGAGCCCCCGAACAGTCGGATCGCATTCGGCTGCCAGCAGCCTTTCAATTTGGAACGATGTTCCTGCTCGCTGGCAGCTGGTTTCTGAATGTCAGCCGCGGACATGTGCAAAACGAGCGGCAGGCAGAATTCCGACGCTCACTTCTGCTGGCGTTACTGTGTGCCGTGCTATTCGTTGGAGTGCAATCGTTCGGACTGTGGGCATTCATGCGAAGCACAAAGGATTACCAGAATCCTCAGCTGAATACTCATGGCTTCGTATTCATGTTCGCGGCACTGCATGCCATGCATTTTCTGGTCGCTCAATCAGTCCTGCTGTGGGTTACTCTGAGCGCCTTTCTTGACCGCTATGACCATGAATACTACTGGGGCGTCACGTTTGCCACCTGGTTCTGGCACGCTTTGGGAATCGCCTGGATCGCGATCCTGTGCGTATTTTCAATCGCGTCGTGACACAACTGCACGGAATTCCTTTCAGGTGGAGTAACGTCGAGATTCCTGATGAAAACAACGGCGACGTTAGGACACACCGGCGATGCGGACGCGGAAAACGGCCACAGCGCGCCGTATGTGTTCGTGACGTGACTCGATGGTTGACTCTTGTGTTTGGTCCCGAAGGGACCTCAGCACCAAACCCCGGGTGTCAACCCGGGGCCACGTGCGTGCCTGAGCCGTGGAACGGCGACAGCAGCCAGCGTCGGTCGTTCCGAATTGCTGTCGCCGTTTCACGGCTTGATAATTTTGTGTCGTTTCCATTCCGTGGGCTGACGCCCACGGCTACGTGCTTTGGCCGCTTCGCGGCCTGGGTTTCCGCCCACGGTTACGTACACCATCCGCATCGCGGCCTGGCTTTCAGGCTCCGCACCTACGCCGCCGGCTCAATCCGGTCATTGGCAGACTTGCCGATCACGGGGATCATTGCGGCGAAGATCATCAGCCCCTGCAGACCAATGAACACCAACAACGCCAGCAGACGTCCTTCGGTAAAGCCATAGGTGTGCAATCCGGCTTTCAATTCGTTCACGCCGAACCATGACCATGCGGTCACAATGTTGCCGAACATAGCCAGGATCGCCGTTCCATAGTCACGGACCAGTTTGTCCCAACGAGCATGTAGAATCAAAGCGTTCCACATCACGATCAACATGGCTCCGTTTTCTTTGGGGTCCCAGCCCCAGAACCGGCCCCAGGAATCATCCGCCCACAGGCCTCCGAGAACGGTGCCGACAAGACTGAAGAAAACAGCGAAGCACAGGACGCCGTAAATCATTTTGCCAAGCTGCGGCAGATCGTTGCGGCTTTTCTCTGCCCCGAAGTTGGAGATAACACAATAAGCGATGCCCATCGCTCCGGCCAGAAACGTGGCCGCATAACCAAGCGTGATGCAGACTACGTGAGTTGCCAACCAGAATGTCGTGTCCAGGACCGCCTGCATCACTCCAAGCGTGTCACCTTCGTCGACTGCGAGGTAGTGGGCAATCATTAGTGTCGCCATGCCGACCGATGATCCCAGAATCGTGCCTATCCCATTCTTCAGCAGACGTTCGATCACAAACGACGCACCCACCACTGCCCAGCCAATGAAGATCGCCGAAGAATACAGGTTCGTCACGGGCGGACGGCCTGAGATGTACATGCGCATCAGCAGAGCAACAGTGTGGGTGATAAACGCCAGAGCCATCAGCCAGAAAGCGGTGCGGCGAAGAGTCTTTGGCCACACGATCCAGCTAAAAAACGACATCAGCAATACGGGCAGATATAGATAGATGGCCTTCATGAACGGTCCGAAAAAGTTAAAGAATGCCTCAAAGCGAACAACCGATGCATCCACGTGCGGCAACGGAGTGTCAGCCAGAAACTTCTGATAGCCGGACACACTGTCGTTAAACGCGTCGACGTCACTGGCGCTCCATGCGGCAAGAATATCCACCATCGCTTTTGTACTCGTCTGCAGTGTGGACGTGGAGTCAGCCCGATAGAGCAGTCCATTCGTCCGTGCCTGAAGATCATCCAGTGCCAGCGTGACCAACTCCAGATTCATTTGTGCCGCCAGGACCGACTCGTCGCTCGTTCCGGCACTCTGCAGCCTTCTTCGAATTTCCGTCAGACGTTTATCATTTTCATTCTCATTCAGCACTTCAAAAATTTGAAAAACCTCAGACGAAATCCGCTCCGCCGCAACCTCGGCAAAATCGGAATCGGACATCCCATCAAGCATTTGATCAGTGGTCGCCCCGGTCTCAGCCTTGCCGATAATTTCCAGCACATTCCGCAGGAACGGGTCAGTCAGTGTCAGAGCTGCCTCCGCAGCCCGCGTCTTCACAGCACCCGGTTCCAACTCCTCTCCGGCGGCCTTCGCCGCCTCTTCGACCGCCGATTGCAGAATCGTCACGCTGCCTTCGACAGCATTTGCAACAAGTTCACGAGGAAGCCTGTTCTGCACGTAATCCAGAACATCGTCGTCAGTGGTCAATCCATGCATCGCCAGATCCTGAGCGACATTCTGCATCGCACTGGCACCGATCAGAGTTTCCCATGACCGCTGTTCATTTTCTGCACCTGTCGGCACGGCCATGATGGCCGGGCTGTTGCCGAGACGATCAAGCACCCACCAGGCCTTCACGATGGAATCCAGCAATCCTTCAGACTCACGAACCAGAAAGATATTCTGCAGTGAATCCACGCGACTGACTGTACGAAACAATGACACCACTCGCCGCTGCAACTGCGTCATCCGGTGTTCCTGACCGGCCATTTCCAGTCTCAGACCTTCGCGATGGATCTTCTGCAGGTCCGAAAGATTTTCCTGAATTTCCTGCAGCGAATAAGACAGTCCTGCACGTTTCTCGAGTCCCAGCAGCGACAATACCTGATCATCGTCGATCTTAATCACACGATGTCGTTTGGCGAGTTCCGATCGTGCAGCAACGTCAAGGAACCAGCGTACGGCCGGCATCCGTAAAATCATGACGTCACGCATGCGTTCTTCGACGGCATCGCGGCCGGACGATGTCAATTTGACGATCTGTTCGATCCAGTCGTCGTACTCTCCGGAAAACTCATCCAGAGATTCAGCCTTTACAGACGGCCAGTACTTCTGAACCCGGGCGACGATTTCTGCGTGCTTCTGCGGAACATCAAGTTCGCCGGCGCTCAGTTCGCCTTTAAAAGTCGACTTGTGTGATGTCATCAACAGTTCTGTGCGAGCGAACGAATCGACGGGTTGAGCACGCCCTTTCCAGGCCACCGGAAGCTGCGAGAAAGCATACAGATTCATCGCCTGCGGATCAGCCTTCGGTGGGCGAGCTTTGCTCATCAGCCACGCGGCACTCAACAGCACGATGATAATCGGAACAGCCGTGGGCCAGATGGACTTCCGTCCGTCGTCCGAAGCACTAACAGCAGGTACAGCGGTTGCACCCGCAGCATTTCGGATCCCGGCCGGCATTGAAGCGACGAAGGGATTGTCGCCTCCGGCAGCATCTGTATCCGCGGCGGCTGATCGTCCCATTCGGGAAAGATACCGGCCCAGTGTCTGACCGAACTTCGCAAACATGCCGACGGCCACAATCATGCAGGCGATGTAAGGCAGCATCCAGCCCGTGTTGCGAACGACAGACAGCGTTGTCATCTCTGTGCCGTCCGGAGTTTCGTTGTAGCCGGATTGGTAAAACGTCTCACCGCGATATCGCAGCGGGTTATTCATCCACAACGTAAACTCTTCCGCCGCACCAGTCTCACGATCGCGAATGACGATTTCCGACCGATAGTCTCGCGGGGTTGCTGAACCGACGTAATTGGTGCGGCTCACGTCCAGCAGTTCCACTTCGTAGTCGCGATAATTACGCTGAAACCTCAGATAGAACTGGAAGTCGTTACCGTCAATCGTCGCCTGCTCAGCAATCGGAACGGTCCGCATCTCGCTGACATCCTGAGCCAGCAGCAAAGTTTCGAGCTCTTTGCCTGTATCGCGATCCAGCAGCGTCACCTGCAACGAACTCATGTCGTGACTGTCGTCCATGCCGGTCACCGGATCGACTTCGATGGGGGTCGCAAATGTCCCCAGACCAGAAGTTCCACTTCTGTCTTCATCGGGCAGCACAGATCTCAGACGACTGTTTCTTAAAAACCGATCTACTCGCAGGACAAACGGAAGTGATGGAAGGTCAACGATCTGATCTTCCAAATCGCCTGCCTGACCAGCGGTCGCAGCGGCAATCAAAGCCGCTTCCGGAACGGCAATAACTTTCTCTGTATCGTCATCCTGACGATCAACGATCGCCAGTTCCCGTTCGCGCATATCACGCACAAAGGAAGATTTTTGCCCCTCGACCAGTGCCAGCATGTTTTCCTTGGCATAAAACCCCACCTGCAGCTCACTGAACATCAGCAGCGCCACTCCGGTGTGCAGCAGTACGATGCCGCCGCGTTTTTCGAACAGCAGATTGCAGCCGACCAGCATCACCAGGGCACAAGCACCACCTTTCAACAGCTGCCACAGAATGCGCATCGAAGACAAGTTCAGGCGAGCCGACTCACCGCCGATCAGAAAATAGCCCAGCACTGCAGCCAGAATAACCCCAACAGTGCCCAACAGAATTCGTTCCGGACGCGACGTCGTTGATTTTGTGAACGCGACTCCCAAAGGCACGACCGCTGCGACGCCCAGAACGCCCAGCATCAGATACCAGATCTGCATTGGACGCAGCATCGAGTTGCCGGATTCGACACCCGTCTGTCCGTTGCCTGTAACCACAACCGCCGTCGTCAACAGTGCACCCACTGCGATAATGCCGATCCCTGCAGCCATGCGGCCGCCGCGAACACGGACCTTAAAACGCATCAAATGAGCGGTGGTGAGATTGGCCAACATCACCCAGCCGATGGTCCAGCCACCGGGAAACGGTATCCTCCGAAATGCGCCCAGCGAATCCCAGTTAAAATCGATCCAACCAGGGAACATCGACGGCGGAAAAAGGTCCGCGACATCGATATAGGCGACATACGTTCGGAAGTACTCACCGACCACCAGCCAGACATCCTTGCGCGCCTGTGCCAGGCTTCCCACAAAAACAATTAACATGCCCAGCAGAAACAGCGCACAGGTCAGCTTTAGTGACCCCAGCGCATCAATGCACTTCCAGACGATGGCTGTGAACTGATCTTCAGATGACTGTGCGTCATCGCCAGCCGTCAGATTTCCAGGAAGTGTTGTTGTCGACATCGTCTTATTCTCCTGCGGAGATTTCTACAGACTTGCAGAATTCACGAAACGAGTCTCGTTCGGAATCCGCCAGCTTATTTCTGCCGCGAAACTTAAAGATCCATAGCTTATCGTTCACAGGCAACAACATGCCCAGAATTGTTTCGTCTTCGCCTTTGAGGTCAACGATCGTTCCAGTACCGCCATTCAGTTCAACGGTTTCCATGTCGTCCATGGGGTTCGCCTTTGGATCGGGCGTCATGCCAAGTTGCCCCTGCCACCGCGTCACCTGCGGAATCAGTCCGGCCGCACCAGGCAGATCGCTGAGCGTGATTCGGCCTTCCTCACCGTCCAGGCTGACCTCCCAGGCCATCTTGCTGAACTGATCATTGTCAGCAACGCCCCAAGAATCCGGCACACTCCACTGAAACGGAATGGCGGGAAACTGACTGCGAATCATTTCACTGGTGAACACACGTTCGTGTTCTGACTTCACAGTGTATTCGCGAATCTCAGGCGCAGGTGCGCAGCCGCCGAGGGCTGAAGCCACCAAGCCCAGGACTATAATCGAATAACCAGGGCAACGCCCAACAAAGTTCTTCAGCACGATGGAACAGTCGTCAGAGATGAATCGGAAATGAAGATGCGGCAGCTGGGAACGGCACAGCCAACGCCAGTTCGCTGGAACGACGGACTGACACTCAACAAGCTTTGCCGGAAGGAAAGTTGTCTAATTATATGTGTGCGCTCGTTGAAAGCCATGCGGCCGGCAATGCAAGCCATGGATATCCTATTTCACGGGGTTTCCAAAACCCCTCATCACCAGCCCGGCCCTGACGCGCGAGCCACAACTAATCCCGCTACACTGCATATTAACGTGATTACACGCACTTTGACGGCAGTCGCGGTGCCCGGTCCCCCACACTGTAACCCCTCTCCTGAATCTGAGACTTCCCCCATGAGTACTTGCCTGAATGACTCTCGCTCACAGCGCATCACCCCCCTGGTGTTGATCCTCCTCTGCTGTCCGTCCATCTTTGCGGCGGACGCCACCAATCATCGAGTCTTCGATGCCGGCCAGCAGCCCGATGATTCCCGGCTCGAGGCGCCCAAAGATCTGAACGGATATTTTCCGTTTGAAGTCCCGGAATCGAAGGCTGCATGGGAGCAACGGCAGGCGGAACTGAAGCAACGGGTCCTGGTCGCCACCGGACTGTGGCCCATGCCGGAAAAGACGCCGCTGAACGCTGTGATTCATGGCAAGGTCAAGCGAGACGGCTTCACGGTTGAAAAAGTATACTTTGAAAGTCTGCCGGGACACTTTGTCAGCGGCCTGCTGTTTCGTCCCGCAGGCGAAGCGGACGGCAAACGTCCTGCGGTCCTGAGTCCACACGGCCATGGGGGCCGGCAGCAGGACTACGGTGAAGCCAAAATGGGCGACCTGATCGCCACGGGAGCGGAAATCCATCGTGAATCCGGTCGGTTTCCGAAGCTGGCACGTTGTGCGCAACTGGCACGAATGGGATGCGTGACGTTCATCTTCGACATGATGGGATACGTCGACAGCAACCAGGTGTCTTACCAACTGGCCCATCGTTACGCCGACATTCGCCCCGAGTTCGAATCGCATGACAGCTGGGGTTTCTATAGCCCTCAGGCCGAATCTCGTTTGCAGAGTATCATGGGGCTGCAGACGTGGAACGCTGTTCGCTGCCTAGATTTTCTGGCCAGCCTGCCGGACGTTGATTCCGCTCGCATGGCCGTCACCGGAGGCAGCGGGGGCGGAACTCAGACGATTCTGCTGGGAGCCGTCGACGATCGTCCGATTGCCGGATTCCCGAATGGCATGGTGTCCACCAGCATGCAAGGCGGCTGCACATGCGAAAACTGCAGTCTGCTGAGAATCGGAACAGGCAATGTGGAATTGGCCGCACTGTTTGCACCTCGTCCGCAGGCCATGACTTCGGCCAATGACTGGACAAAAGAAATGATGACCAAAGGTTACCCGCAACTGCGTCAGTTGTACGCCATGCTGGGTGTTCCGGACGACGTCTACTGCGAACCCATGCTTCATTTCCCGCACAATTATAATGCTGTCACGCGCAGCATCATGTATTCCTGGATGAATGAGCACTTGAATCTCGGACACAAGACGCCCATCAAGGAACTGGACTGGAAACCACTCAGCAAAGACGAGTACACCGTATGGAACGAACAGCACCCGGCTCCCCCCGGAGGCGATGACTACGAACGTAAACTGCTGCGGCAGCTGAACGAACGCGATCGTGCAGCCCTGTGGAATCACGCTCCACAAAACAGCAACGACGTACAGAACTACTTCACCACAGTCCGGGCAGCATGGGAAACGCTGATCGGACGAGGTCTTCCCAACGCGGAAGACGTGCAGAGAACCAAGAGCTGGAAGGAGACTCGGGCAGGCTACCTGGAATTCGGTGACACGTTGACGCTGACAACGCACAACGAGCAGTTGCCCATCATTTCCGTCTATCCCAAGTCGGTGGCCTGGAATCAAAAGGTAATCCTGTGGATTGACGGCAAAGGCAAGGCCGGAATGTTCCCCAACGGTGAGGCTCACGCTGACCTGCTGCGGCTGATTGATGCGGGTTATTCCGTGGTGGGAGTGGACCTGTTCGGACAGGGCGAATTCACCACCAACGGCGAAGCTCTGACCGAAAACCCAACGGTGAAGAATCCTCGACAGTTTGCGGGGTTCACTTACACCTACAATGACACCCTGTTTGCTCGTCGCGTCCATGACATTCTCACTCTGACCGCGTGGATCAATGGCGACGAACACAGCCCGAAAGCACTGCACGCCGTCGGTGTCAACGGCGGTGGCCCACTGCTGGCCGCCGCCCGAGCGATCGCGGGATCGGAATTCAACGCCGCAGCGATTGATACCGCTGGCTTTCGTTTCGCCAGTCTGAACAGTTGGAAACACGCCGACTTTCTGCCTGGGGCCGTCAAATACGGTGACACTTCAACTTTGTTGTCATTGTCCGCACCAAATAAATTGTGGATCGGCGGTGAAGAATCGATCCCGTCAATCGTCACCACAGCCTATGACACAGCCAGTTCAAAGGATGCCGTTGCGACATCCGACCGCCTGGATGCCACCGCAGCCGCCATTGACTGGATCCTTCAACAATAGCCGGGAAGCCCCGGCGGGCGGTGGCGTAGAACGTGGGACGTGAGAGCGAGCGATCAAGCGCCGAGGTGGTTGACTGGTGAACAGGATGTTCTGCGCCGCTGTTCAGTTGCGAACTTCTCTCCGGACTGACGTATCGTGGCACCACATGCATGTTTCAAACCCCGGACTATTCATGTGCTCACGTCGAAAGTCAGTCTCGGCAACCGTGATTCCATCGTGACAACGGAGACACTGCTGCTCTTTTGACGTGACAAAGTTCTTCCCGCCGATCGCACAAAACATGGCAACACGAGGCCCCTGCATCTGAGGGCCTGAGACCCGATCCCTGGTCCAGTCAACCGTGACCACCGTCTTACTTGTATGCTCGCCATGACCGCCGTCCAACATCTGGCTCGATAGATTGGCACCAACCACCGGCTCCCCGTTTCCCTGAGAAATCCTGTCGTTTGTGGCAAACGCTGGTCCGAAAATGTGGCCGACGAAGAGGCCAATGACCAGACATGCTGCAGCAACGACAGACGTGCCCCCCCACGAACTCAGTCGACGTACCGCTGAAACACAGAGCGGCTCAGACGCACGCATAAAGGCCTCAACTTTATCATCCAGTGCTGCTGACGGTTCCGCCAACGGCATCTGCCGCAACAGATTTTCCACCTGTGAATCTGTCATAACTGACCTCGCAATCTTTCTTCCAGTTTCATCAGTGCTCGACGATAGCGAGTCGCCACGGTTTTGGCCGACTGATAGAGGATTTCTCCGACCGCATCAAACGTGAGCCCGGCGAATATCTTCATGACAATCACTTCGCGATCGGCATCATCCAGATCATGGACCGCGATCCGCAGAATCTGATCCCGCTCTGCCGTCAGCACGTCTTCGGCCGGAGACTCAGTGTCGGGCAACGACGCCGCGACCCCATTGAAACTCGATTACCTGGCGCACGACGCTCTGTTGGCCGTTCGGATCGAATCACGAGCTGTATTACACACAGAAGCGAAAACGTAGTTCGCAAAATCGCCCTGCGGCACAGTGTTCATCCGACAGAGTCCCTCAAACGCCGAGTGAATGGCGTCTTCGGCTAACTGACGACAACCAGTGATCGACAAAGCCAGAGAAAACAATCCCTGCCGTTGCGAACAGTAGGTTTTTTCCAGCTGATCTCGCACAAATGCTGCCCACCTTCACTGCTTTCCTTATGTCACTACAGAACCACACGGCATGAAACGTGTAGGATTCTTCAGAAAACCTCTCAATTTTCTGATGCAAACGCAAAGAGGCCTTCACCAACGACAAAACGGCGTAGGTCTTTGGTCGGATGACCCCGAGTGTAATTCACTACACTCCGACAAAAACTCCGGATCTTTCACTCAACACAAACCAGGCCGGTTCAGTCTCAGAAAGTCAACGTCCACAGACGAGCGCTCGTCCAGCGCCAATTCCGTCAGAATCTGACCAAGCGAAGACGTAAACTTGAAGCCGTGTCCTGACAAACCTGCGGCAAAGCAGACGGTTTTGTGCTCGGGATGGTGGTCCACGACGAAATGTTCGTCCGGCGTCATCGTGTAAAAACAAACTTCGTGGCGAGTTCTGTTCATTGAAACACCAGGCAGATACTGCTTCAGGAATTGCTCGATCCGTTGAGTGTCGTCCGCTTCTTCTTCACGCAAATCGGAGAGTGGATCAGTAATCTCCGTCCCGCCGCTGTGTTCGGCAACTTTGACGCCGGATCTTCCCGCATCCGGAAATCCGTAGAAGTGTCCGCCGTTCGCCTCATAGAAAAAGCACGGCCCTCCGTGCGACTCACGGTACGTGTCTTTGTCGCTCGCATGCCAGTGCAAATGCTTTCGTACGATTCGCAGCGGAACGTTCAGTTCCTGCAGAAGTCCGGCGGCCCAGCAACCTGCAGTGATCACAAGTCGGGCCGCTCGGTATCGGTTCCCGTCGGTTTCAACGACGACTGAGTTCTCATCAGCGGACCAGCGCATGACAGTCTCGCCATGGCGATGTTCCGCCCCCATCGTCGTCGCTTCCTGAATCTGCGCACAAATGCATTTTTCCACGTCCAGGTATCCGGCATCTGCCTCAAACAGCACTCCCGCTTTCGGCGGCACAACATATCCGGGAAACCGACCCATCGATTCGTGGGCGTTCAACCGTTCGACGACAAGCTGGTGGTTCTCCGCGCTTTTCAGAACTCCACGCAGGATAACTCCGTCCTGTGGTCCGAAGTACACCACACCCGTCCGATGTAGAAACTGTTCGCCACATCGCTGCTCAAGCTCGTCCCACAGCCCATATGCCAGGTTCAGCAGTGGCACGTAGTCGGCGTGTTCGAAATAAGAACGCCTGATCACTCGCGATTCACCATGCGAGCTGCCTCGATCGTGACCGGCAGGAAATCGGTCCAGTCCGAGCACCTTTGCGCCACGTTTTGCACATGCCAGCATCGCAGCACTGCCCACACCACCTGTGCCAAGAACAATGACGTCGTACATACCAACTCCTGACAGGCGGTTTCAGAATTCAGTTCGGCAGCAGGAAAGCTTCCCAGTCGGGCCGAGAAAATTAACAATTTGAAAGTTCGTCATTGCCGACCGTCTGCCTGCAAACGGTCGCAGATTGTACTACGATACCATGAGGCAGTCTTCCGGAAACCTACAGGTTTCAACTCTACATAACAGACAACAAGCGGATCCATAAGAATGGACAAAGTGCTGATCGTCGTGGGTGATGCCACGGAAACTCTGGACACGATGTACCCCTACTACCGACTGATGGAAGCAGGCTTTCAGCCCGTCGTTACAGCCCCGGAAAAGCGGCTTTATCAGATGGTACTGCACGAGATCAAACCCGGTTGGACCATCACAAAAGAGTGGGAAGGATACACCATTCAATGTGATGTCCCATTCAGTGAAGTGCAGGAAGAAGACTACGCGGGCATCATGTTCAGCGGTGGCCGGGCGCCTGAGTACATTCGGTATGACGAGGATCTGGTGCGTATCACCAGGCATTTCTTTGCTGCCGGTAAACCAGTGGCCAGTGTGTGTCACGGTGTTGAAATCCCGGCCTATGCTGACTGCGTGCGTGGTCGAAGAATGGCGACGGTGCCCAAGTGCAAATTTGACCTGGAAGTCTGCGGCGGCACCTTCGTGAACGAGCCGTGCGTAATCGACGGCAATCTTGTGAGCGGCCGAACATTTCACGATAACGGCCACTACGTCGCTCCGTGGATCAGGATGCTGGAAGAAGCTCGGGACAAGTAGCTCAGGCTCACGGACTGGCGTATTGCAAACGAAACACGACAACCGGCGACGATGACCTGCGTAAGCAACGCAGCATGTTGAGGAGATTCTCTTAAAATCCCTGTTGTCGTTGCGGCTTCATCCGTTTGGACATGATGCAGCACCTGCACCACAAGTTGATTACTGTGTTCGTTGAAGAAGGAGCGCAAATTGAACATCAGGTCCATCGTGGCAATGATCGCCTGCCTGGCACTGCCGACAAATCGGACTTTTGCGGACGGTCCATTCGTTGCAGCTTTCGACCGATTCGCCAGACATGGCGACATCGAAAGTACAACTGGTGGACGTCTGCTGCTGAGTGAACTGAGTTGCACAGCCTGCCACTCAACGGACGTGCAGGAACTGCAGCCGAAAGGCGGACCCAACCTTGATGGTGTCGGTAATCGAGTGCGGCTGGAGTGGCTGAAAAAGTTGCTGGACTCACCACAGAATGCCAAACCCGGAACGACGATGCCGGACGTTCTGGCATCGCTGCCCGTGGAACAGAAAGAAAAGGCTGTCGACGCCCTGTCCTCGTTTCTGCTTTCGTTGCGGCAGTCCTACCCGGAACTGAAAGCCAACGGTGCTACGCCTGTGCCTCTGGAGTTCTGGAAACACGGTCGTGTCGATCGCGGTCGCACACTGTATCACCAGATCGGCTGTGTTGCCTGTCACGATCCGGATGGTGAATACGAAGTCGTAACGATCAAGCCGTCGCCGATCGATCAACTACTGGAGCAACTCGATCCGGACGAACTTGCTGAAATGGGACTGACGTCCGCGGCACGACGTGTCAGATCAGTGCCTCACGGCGATTTATCTGCGAAGTACACTGACAAATCATTGACGTTCTTTCTACTGAATCCAGGTAAAGCACGACCATCCGGGCGAATGCCCGACTTTCAACTGGATGCCGTTGATGCTGCCCATGTTTCGGCCTACCTGTTGCAAACTCAGAAGAACAACGAGGCCGCAGGCAACAGTGACTCCGCAGACGTTGATTCCGAGCTCGTTTCACAAGGCAGAAAACTGTTCGTTGAACTGGGGTGCGTAAATTGCCACTCGGTGACAGGATTGCTGCCGACACAGAAATCCAAGCCGCTTGCAGGCCTGCAGACGGACACAGACGCATCGTGCTTTGACTCCCCACAACGGGACCGACCTCATTATGAACTGGACGAATCCGCGCGAGAGACTGTTGTTGCTGCGATTACGGAACTGCAGCTTCCAACCAGCCTGGATGCCGCTGAGACCCTGAAATTCCGGATGCTGCAATTGAATTGCCATGCCTGTCACGAACGAAACAAACAAGGCGGCGTCGGGCGGTTTCGCAGGCCGTATTTCGAAACGATCGGACACGTTGACATCGGTGACGAGGGTCGGCTGCCACCGTCATTGACTGCCGTCGGACAAAAGCTCAAAACACCCTGGATGAAAAAAGTCCTCGAAGGCCGGGGAGAAATCCGACTTCATATGCCTGTCCGCATGCCGGTATTCCCAAAACCAGCCATTGAAGAGCTGCCGACTCTGATTGCCCAGGCCGATGGCAGGAGCGAAGAAGCTGCCGCACAGACGGTTTTCCCGGGAACCAGCGGTACAGAAATGATGCAGGCGGGACGTCAGCTAATGGACGTTGGGTGTGTGCAGTGTCATGCGTTCAAGGGGCAGGCACTGCCAGGAACGGTTGGCGTTGACCTGGAGGGTGTCACAAATAGAGTCAATCCGGAATGGTTCTACAAGTTCTTGCTCAACCCGGCCACACTTAAAGCACGAACGCGCATGCCAACTTTCTTCCCGAACGGCACCAGCCAGAACAAGGTGCTGCTGGGCGGAAACCCCGGTGAACAGATCGCGGCGATGTGGGCGTACCTCAGTGAACTCGACAAGCAGCAGCTGCCTGAAAAGATCATTCATGCACGTAACCAGAATTATGAATTGACACCCACAGATCGCCCCATCGTCCTGCGTACTTTCATGCAATTCGCAGGCACTCATGCCATTGCCGTCGGGTTTCCACAGAAAGTGCATTTCGCCTTTGACGCGGAACAGATATCACTCGCCCAGGCATGGCACGGCAGGTTTCTGGATGCTGAGGGCACATGGTTCGTTCGTTTTGCCCCGCCAGCAGATCCAATCGGTGAAGAACACACACGTCTGCCTGGCGGTGTTCCGTTCGCCGCACTGGCCAGCCCTGTGGAACCGTGGCCCACCGATGCCGAAACTGCGGGCTACCGTTTCGGTGGTTACCGACTGGATAAAGATGGAGTGCCCACATTTCTGTACCACTTTCACCAGTTTGACGTGGAGGATCGCATCCGGCCGTCGGGCGATGGGGGACTGGTCCGCCAGTTTGTTCTTCGCAAACGAACAGGTACGCCGGACGCTGCAGGCCCTCTGTACTTTCGCCCGCACTTCGGCAAGGCACTCACGTTAAGGCAGCCCGGGACTTACTCAAACAACGACGGAGTGACGGTTGAGTTGATTCTGCGATCTGTCCCTGCGGGCAAGCTTCGCAACAGCGACGCCGGAACGGAATGGCTCACACCACTCAAAGTCAATTCAGAATTACAGATCGAAGTGCGGTACTTATGGTAGATCATTGCAAGTGCGACCAAAGACGTTTCTCGCGTCGGCTGGCGACTGTACTCATGTTGTCCCTCGCCGGCACTGCCAGTGCCGAACTCGCCGTCGCCGCAGAGGAAAACGATTACTACCGACTGATATCAATCGCCACGCCAAGGGCGCAGACAGATTCACGTTCCAAGACATGGAAACCTGCCCCCGAAGGACTGGCACTGGAGGTCAGCGGCATGACAGTACTGGATGACAAGAGAGTTGCTGTCGCCATTCGCAAGGGCGAGGTCTGGATCCTCGACGGTGTCTACGATGATCCTCCGAAGAACGTCCGTTACAAACGATTTGCGTCGGCGCTGCATGAACCGTTAGGCCTGTTGAAACACAATGATTCCCTCTACACGGCGCAAAGGACAGAATTAACGCAACTGAAGGACACGGACGGAGACGAAGTTGCCGACGAATATCTGACTGTCGCCAAAGGCTGGGGCGTCACCGGACACTACCACGAATACGCGTACGGCCCAGAGCTTGACAGCGACGGGAACATGTGGCTGACTCTGAACATCGGCATGGGGCTGAAGGGGAATCAGCTGACTCGCACGGTCCGCGACCCGACACTCGGTTATCAGCAGGGTCGCTGGCGCGGCTGGGGCATGAAAGTCATGCCGACCGGAATCATGGTCCCTGTTTGCGCAGGGATGCGTTCACCGTCAGGAATCGGGACCAATGCAGCCGGAGACATGTTTTATACCGACCAGCAGGGCAATTGGGTCGCCACAAATTCACTGCACCACATGCGAAGTGGCGCATTCTTTCATCACGCGGAAGCCCTGGCCTCGATGACTCAGCCCGGGTCCACGATCCGGGGAGTTACAAGCGTGCCGAACGGAGCACCACTGCCTCAGGCTCTGGAGCAGTTTCCTCAGCTAAAACCGCCTGCTGTCTGGTTTCCTTACAAGAAGATGGGACAGTCCACGACCGACATCATGCTGGACAACAGTGGTGGAACGTTCGGCCCGTTTTCAGGACAGCTGTTTGTTGGAGAATTCACACAGGCTTCAATGAGCCGCGTGTTCCTGGAACAAATTGGCGGTGAATATCAGGGCGCCTGTTTTCCGTTTCGATCAGAATTTGCGTCAGCCGTCCTCAGAATGGCTCAGGGCGTCGACGGCAGTGTATTTGTCGGTCTTACGAATCGTGGCTGGAGCAGTCTGGGGACGTCATCGTACGGACTGCAGCGACTTGTCTGGACGGGGAAGACACCATTCGAAATCAAGGAAATGCGAGCTCAGCCCGACGGCTTCGAACTGGTCTTCACCAAACCAGTTGATGCACGAACAGCAGAAGATCTGCAGTCGTACGCCATGAACAGCTACACGTATCGGTATCATTCAACGTACGGCAGCGACGAAATTCAAAAGCGGCAGCTGGCGTTCGCAGAGTCTGTGGTTTCCAACGATGGCTACCGCGTGCAGTTGCAGGTGGAAGGATTGCGTGAATTATTTGTGCACGAACTTGTCGCGGCCGGAATCCGCAGTAAAAGCGGTGAGCCGCTGCTGCATCCATACGCCTACTATACCCTCAACCGCATTCCGTGACGGCACAGCAGTCTCAAAAGTCTTTTTCGTGCAGCGTGGAAACCCAGGATCATTCCCTCGCGATCAGATTCGTGAAGTGGTAAAACCGAAGGACTTCACGCTTCGGATTTCGCATCAACAGGCCGGTATCATGTTCAGGAACCTCAAAGCATCCGTCACGTCAGCTCTTCTGGTGTCGCTGACATTGTCAGGCACGCCGTTCACGTCGATGGCTGGTGAAAAACAAACAAACTTCCAGATCCCGGCAACCGACGAAGGCTTACCGGGCTCCGGTCCCCTTCGACGTTATGACTGGTTTCGTAATCTCTGGAAAACGCGCAGAGCAGACTTTGCGACTCAGGTGAAGTCAAAACAGGGTGCCGTGGTTTTTCTCGGGGATTCCATCACACAGGGCTGGGGCCCGAACCTGCGTAACTTCTTTCCTGGAGTCAATGTTGCCAACCGAGGAATCAGCGGCGACACGACTCGCGGCATGCTGCTCCGCCTGAATGAAGACGTACTTGCCCTGAATCCGTCAGCAGTGGTTATGCTGATGGGAACAAATGACCTGGAAGAGAAAGCAGCACCGGAAACGATCGCGGCAAACGTTGAGTTGATACTGGCGGCACTGAGAAAACATCGCGCCGACATGCCAATCGTGCTGTGCAGTATTTTCCCCAGTTCTGCCACCAAGAGCCGGTCGGCAGACAGCATCACCAGAATTAATGCCTTGTACGCTGCTGCGGTCCGGGGTGACGCTCAGGTGACTGTCGTTGACACGTGGACGCTGTTCGCCGACGAACAGGGAGACGCAAAAGAGGAAGAATTTCCGGATCTGCTGCATCCCAATGAGGTCGGATACGCCAAGTGGGGCAATGCACTGCGTCCTATCCTTGCGACACTAGGTCTGGCGGACACGCAGGCAGATAACTTCCAGCCGGAAGACGGCTTTGTCAGCCTCTTCAACGGTCGAGATTTGACGGGTTGGGGATTCCGCCCAACCACTGAAAAGATGCTGAAGTCACGGGAACGATGGCACAGCCGGGATCCCAACGCTCCACCATGGCCCGTCGTAAGAAAACCGGTCGCGTTCGGCGGAAAGGTATCTACCCCCGGAGGCCGATACATCGCCAAACACGGCCGTCTGGTGGTCACAACACCACCCGAGGGGCGAAAAATTCAACAGATCTGGACCACCCGCGAATTCGGGAGCGACTTTACTTTGAAGCTGGAGTTTAGAGCCACGCCGAATGCCGACAGCGGCATTTTCATTCGAGGGCCGCAGTTGCAGTGCCGAGACTTCATTCTTGCTGGTCCATACAAGGAGCTGACAAAGTACAAAGCGCAGGACTGGAATGAGCTGACAGTTGAGGTAAAAGGGGGCGTAGCTCACTGCACTTGTAACGGCGAAGTACTGGAAGCCGAGTTCAAAGTACCGGAATCCGGACCGATCGGCCTGGAAGGTGACCGCGGACAAATCGAATACCGCCGAATCCGGATCCGAGTTTAGCAGCCAACAAGTACAGGGCCAACAACGGGATCGGCTTTGCTGTATCAACCGGGACGGAACGACTACTGAGGCTGCGTGCTTTTCTGTGGCTGTGTCCGAGACGTCTCGAAGCGTCCTTACTGAGCCACGATAATCGCATCAAACTCGGGCTTCTTCAGGTGGCCGGAATTGGTGTATCCACGGGACCTAAGACGGCAGGTAACAATCGGCTTGACCCAGACAGCCTTTCTCTGGCTGGGCACTTCAGGATGCTGCTGAACAGCGGAATGCAGCCGCACGGCCATTTGGCGAAACTTGGCCGGTGGCAATTGCTCAACCCTGATTTCGGCAACATGCCGCGAACGCCCGCTTACGTCGGCCGCAAACAGAAAACTGACAGGAACATTCTTGCTGTCCGTCACCACGCCGTAAACAAAGCACTCCAGCTCAATTGTGGCCTCCCGGGCCGCAGCTGTTTCTGTGAGAATCTCATCACCTATCGCTTCCAGCTGGTCCTCAACGCCGTCAAACTCAGAAATTGCTTCGCCCATTGCGTCACTCCCGCCCTTGCTAGGTCCTTCATCTTCAGACTCTTCTTCCTGAAGATCGTTGAGTGCTTTATCAAGACGAGCATCTTCTTTCCCCGCCTCCTTAGCAGCGCTTGTAATGGTCCCGACGGCCGCTGCCGCCTTCGGCCCTCTGACTTTCTGAGGATCGTCTACGCGAAACGGTGCAGAATAATCAATGCCTCCGATTATCGTCATGGCTGTCAAGACCGCAAAACCGCCCCAGACAACCGCCCAGATGCGAGAGTACGTCGCCGGCAGTGCCAGTATGTTCGGCTGCCAGACGTTGAACCATGACAGCAGCACGTCATTCAGGTTGACTCGCCGGTCTTTCTTCATCGCGAACTTTGCTGCCAGACCATGAGCAGTCAACAAACTCACGAAACCAATCACTAATTGGGTTAAGGCGATGATCCCCCGCACACCTTCCTGATCAGAGAACAGGACCCTGATCGCGACACTGAACATCGTAATGCCGACGATTCCACCCAGCAGCCCCCAGAACCAAAGTGGCAGAGACTGCAGAGTGGACTTCTCTTCCTCAACCTCCTCAGGTGCATCCGGAAGATCATCGGCCCACGACTTGCCGTCGACGGCCGCTCCATCAACGATCGGATAGTAGCCACAGACGGGACACCATGACGATTCACCCCATTCCTGAGACGTGTGACACCGCAGACATGTTTCTGCGAGTTCAGCCTCCGGAGCTGCTGCAGATTCTTCCGGCCCAATTTCGCTAACGGACATAGTTCTGTTTCTAAGTCTATTGTTGCGTGCTGAGCCACATGGACTGCATTCGGCCGAATAAACTCGGCATCGCGAAACACCTGCAGTGTGACCCACGGACGACAAAACATGGCCTTCTCGAAACATAGGTTCCGAAGATTTGTCTGCAGAGCTTTCTCAACATTTCGCGCGATGACGCGACGGCAAAATACGCGCATTCCGTACAACCGGTCGGAATCATATGCCATCAGTATGTTGCCATTGCTTTGCCCCAACCTGACAGGAAAACAGGCTCCAGCACAGCTGGGGGGTACTGCCTGACTTCCGTTGCCGCCACCTCGCAGGTGTCCGGCACTTTGAAGAGTGAGAGTGGCAGTTCACTTCCGATGGACACTCAGACCGCGACTCAGATGCCAACCTCTTTGGCTTTAGCCGCCTGATACGCCTGCTCCAATTCAGGCAGCGACGCCTCTTCCAACGACCGTTCCTGTCGCCTCATTGCGGCTTCAATCGCATGAAATCGACGGCTGAACTTCGCATTGCTCTTCCGCAGCGCTTCTTCCGGATTGACCCCCCAACGGCGAGCAATATTCGCGACGACAAAAAGTACATCGCCCAGTTCGCCTTCAACCCGCTCCTTCAGTGCGGGATCAGTGACGTGTTCGTCAGGAACAGGATCGACGTCCACCGCAGCAGGCACGTTCGGGATGACTCCGTCGGTAAACAGCTCGTCCGCCAGTTCCTGAATTTCTTCACGCAGTTTATCAAACAACATACTGCGGTCCGGAAAATCATATCCGACAGACGCAGCTCGTGCCGCAATGCGACATGCTCGAGCCAGCTGCGGAAGATCTTTCGGAATGCCATCCAGCTGAGACGTTCGCTGGCGTTTCTCCTCGCGTTTCGCTGCATGCCAGTGCCGCTTTACGTCTTCCGTCGTTTCCGCCTGAGCGTCCCCAAACACGTGCGGATGCCGACGGACCATCTTATCAGCGATCTGCTGAATCACATGCACCAGTTCAAAACGACGTTCATCTGAGGCGATCTGGGCATCAAGAATTACCTGCAGCAGGACATCACCAAGCTCTTCCTGAATGGCTGCGTTTTCGTCGGAATCAATAGCTTCCAGCAGCTCATACGTTTCTTCCAGCGTGTAAGACTTGATCGAAGCCAGCGTCTGTTGACGGTCCCACGGACAGCCTTCCGGCGAACGGAGTTTCGCAACCACCTCACACAAATGCTGAAAGGCCGGCAGTACCTCAGAAAACTCCGGTGGCTTTCCGAAGCCACCGGAGGCATCCACGACGTCATTAGCGGGGGCATTTCCTGTCATGCGGCATAGACTATCGAACTTGCTGTCTCATGAAAACAGGCTGAAATTGACATCGATGTTCCACAGAATAAAATCGGCAAACGACATAAAGTCGGCATCGTGACCGTGGTCCAGCCCCAGCCCCGTTCATCGAGCGGACAGGACCTGCGAACCGACTGCGTGCCGCAACACTCACGGACTGTCTGCCACCACCTCATCCGCTGGATGCACCGCATTCTGATGCCGATCAGAATCCGCCTTGTTCAACGCCTGCAAATAAGCACGGGCTGCTGCCTCAATGACATCCGTACTGACACTCTTGCCCATGTAGTGGCGACCATGAACATTGATCGTCACTCGAACCTCTCCCTGAGCGTCCTTCCCTTCGGAAACGCTGCGAACATTGAATTCCTCAAGTCGCGCCGTCAATTCGATAATGCGTTCCATCGCGCGAAACACGGCGTCAATGGGCCCATCACCGGTAGCGGCATCACACAGGACTGGCTGCTCTTCGCACTGCAGTTCCAGCGTCGCGGTTGGGATCGCTGACGAACCGGCTGATGTGTGAAAACTCACCAGTTTCCAGCGTTCCGGTGCGTCTGCCAGACGATTATCAATCAGAGCAATGATGTCGGAATCGTAAACTTCCTTCTTCTTGTCAGCCAGAATAATGAAATCATCAAAAGCCTTTTGTACGGCGTCGTCATCCAGGTCGAACCCCAGCTCTTTCGTGCGATCACGAAACGCGTGACGACCACTGTGTTTCCCCAGCACCAAATTTCGTCCCGAATACCCCACATCTTCCGGCCGCATAATTTCGTACGTGGACCGCTCCTGCAACATTCCATGCTGATGGATTCCAGCTTCGTGAGCAAATGCGTTTTGCCCCACGATGGCTTTGTTCCGCTGCACCTTCATACCGGTGATCGATGATACCAACTGACTTGTCGGGAACAGTCGTTCGCTGTTGATCTTTGTGTGCACCCCATAATAATCAGCGCGTGTCCGAATGGCCATCACCAGCTCTTCCAGAGCAGCGTTGCCGGCGCGTTCACCAAGTCCATTGATTGTGCACTCAACCTGTCGGGCACCGGCTTCAATTGCGGACAGACTGTTCGCCACCGCCATCCCGAGATCGTTATGACAATGACTGCTGATGATCGCCTGACCAATGTTCGGCACGTTCTGTTTCAGGTAAGAGATCACCTTGAAGTAGTGACTCGGAGTCGCATAACCTACCGTGTCCGGAATATTGACTGTCGTTGCACCGGCTGCAATCGTCTTTTCAACGACTTCGCACAGAAAGTCCAGCTCGGTGCGGGCCGCATCTTCCGGGGAAAATTCGATATCGTCGCAGAAGTCCTTCGCATCCCGAACAGACTGCACCGCACGATCAATGATCTGCTGCTTATCCATTTTCAGTTTGTGCTCACGATGGATGGCACTGGTCGCCAGAAATACATGAATCCGCCGCTTTTCGGCACTCGCCAGTGCTTCTTTTGCCTTCCGAATATCGTCGTCCCGACTGCGTGCCAAAGCACAAATCGTGGAACGACCACTAAACTGACGAGCAATCATCTGTACGGCTTCGAAGTCACCGGGAGACGCGATGGGGAAACCAGCCTCAATGACATCAACACCAAGTTCAACCAGCGCGTTAGCGACCTTCAGCTTCTGGTTGGTGTTCATGCTGCAGCCCGGAGATTGCTCGCCGTCGCGCAATGTGGTGTCGAAAATGATGATCTGGTCACCGGTCATGGGTCACTCCTGATTGAATCGAGGCTGCACCTGCGAGTTTACCCGACATGGGAACAAAAAAACCCTGAGGCACTGCCTCAGGGTTTGGAAACTTCATTAGATAAGCATGCGTACCCGAGACGGACTTCACGTTGGAAGCAATAGAAGACTCAGGTTTAGAATCCGGCTGTTGTTCATGCCGAAGAGATTATCTTCGAAAAACACGATGGTCAACCCAGAAACCAAGGTGGATGCCCTGTCTCTGTCATTTCCCGTGACACCGTACCAGTTACTCCGGTTTGGCAACACCGCAGAAATTCCGCATAGTCTGTCTGCTAACCATTGAAACTGCAGAGTCGCTGCCGTTCCCGCGTCCGTACGCCGAGCGGTCACAGCACAAATTCGGGTTCGCACCCCGGTCCTGTCAAAAACAATATTTGGCGCGAACTCATACCCACCTGCCTGCGTCTTCTTCGGTGAGCACGCAGGTACTCCGCCTGCCCCAACTACGAATTTCAGGCCAAACGTAAGCAATGGAATCAAGGACAATGATGATCCTGTCATTCGGTCTATCAGGCAACAAGAACGGCGTCGGTCAACTGACCAATGACCTGCTGCATCCCCTGCGGCAGTGACACCTGAGGAACCACCGCGAACGAAAACGCAGAGCCCGATGTTACATACGATGCCAGGCGTGGGGGTTGAACACATCACATCAGAGATCTGTGATGGCAATTTTAAATTGCGATTGAAACCCACAACCGACGGGGCGGGGTTGTGGTGTAACGGCAGCACAGCAGACTTTTAATCTGCACGGTGAGGGTTCGAATCTCTCCGATCCCATTCCATTTCGCCTTAAACTGGATGAACAACAGGCACTGGTCGTCCAGCGGCAAAGACTCCGCCTTCGTAAGGTGGCAACGTGGGTTCAACTCCCCCCCGGTGCTTTCAATAACGCACAGGCAAGACCTGCCAATCTGTTGTGATTGTTGACATCAGATCTTTATTTATCAGGCGCCCCTGATGTAGTGGTAGCCTGCTGCCATGACATGGCGGAAGCGCACGGTCAATTCCCGCTGGGCGCAAATCGGGGATTTGGTTGGGGCCATGGCACTGCAGTTACACGCCCGTATATGTACACCGCGGAGAATGTTGGTCAGCCGAGTTCGCCGGGAGAGATTGAGCAGAACGGTGATTCCATGCAGATCCGGCGAGTCCTATGAGAGGTATTCCTGCGATGGGGCCTGTGCTGGTACGGGCAGACGGTTGTTAACCGTTCAGACGCAGGTTCGATTCCTGCCACCGCAGCTTGTGGCTTCGGCCACGGCGGATGCGAGCTAACGCTCGGGAAGACATATGTTCGTCGCCGGAAACAGGCGACAGCAGGTGAAGCGACGTTAACCTGGAGGGACAAGCCAAATAGCGATAGCAGCTGTTTCGAAAACAGTCGAGCATGCGTGAGTATGCCTTGAGGGTTCGAATCCCTTTCCTTCCGCTTTTCGCAACCCGGACGTTGTGCCTCTGACCGAGCGGCAAAGGTGCCGGGCTTCCACCCCGGCCAGGCGGGTTCGAATCCCGCGAGGCACTTGCGGAGTAGCTTCTGCTGGTAGAAATACGTGGCCTTGAACCACGTGTCCGTAGGTTCGATTCCTGCCCCCGCAGTTTATCGTAAAGACACCGCACCGTAGCCCAATGGTAGAGGCGGTCGTTTCAAAAGCGACACAGTGTGAGTTCGAATCTCACCGGTGCCATCAGGCTGCGCGTGTCATCATGGCATGGATGGTTTATTACGAATGGATCGTTGCACCGCCGAGATAGTTATGCAATACCGTGCGTTCGGCCTGGACAGAAAACAAGACACGCCCTCGCAGAGCAGTCCGGAGTGCTCGCTACCCTGTCACGGTGGAGACCGTCGGTTCAAATCCGACCGGGGGTGCCTGAATGTCAGATCGCCCGACTGTAGACGATCTGAAACCGGTCCCGCGATATCGTTGGGTGTAGCGTGGTCCCCCAGCGGCAGAGGCAGCCGGTTTAAGCCCGGAACGGTGTGGGGTCAAATCTCACCCACGCGACTGATCATCGTAACTGGCACCGTAGCCCAATTTGGCAGAGGCGCTCGGCTTAGAGCCGAGTTGTTGGGAGTTCGAATCTCCCCGGTGCTACTTTGGGGCTTTGTTTCTCACGGAAGCCTGTCTGTTAAACCGCTGTCAATAAATTCTGAGGTGGTGATGAGAGGTTCGATTCCTTCAAAGCTCAATCTATTACGACCACCAGGTCCGCAATCAGAAAAAATCTGCGACACGTCGATTTCCCGGAGCATCGCCTGAACGTGAAAGGAGGCCGTTGGCCCGCAGAGTTGTTCCATTCCAGCCGGCCGACGGAAGCGGACTTAGTACACAGCGTTGATATCGGGGCAGGAATTGCCGGTATCGTGAAGTGGCGATGTCGGCGACGATGGATTGACTCGTTCAGGGCGACGACTTCGTATTGACCAGTTTTTCAACCATGAAATAGAACCCGGTCAACAAAGCGACACCCGATTTGATTCTCCGTCAGCGTTGCTGCTGAAACGGTCGGAAACAGATTTCTCCCGTTACACCTCTCGATTTCTCCTTCCCATCATATACCACCCCCGTGGTGTTGCCGACGCCGCAGCGTCTTTACATGGCATGGCAGGCGTCACCAAACTTCCTTTCTCTCATTTTCATTCCGTCTTCCCAACGCATGTCCTGCCGTTTGAGCTGAATGCTGGAATTCAGCCGGCGCTGCAGATATGTCAGCGAATTATCCCTGGGTGAAAACTCCAGATGAAAACACCACGTTCCGAATGCAAGGAATCGCTGCGGACACACGGCGGCATGCTGCGATTGCAGGCATTCTGCGTAGATATCGTGGTGTGCACAGCGGTTTTTCTAACGGCTGGCTGCCAGAGCGGCAATCATTACTACGCCAAGTCCATGCCCAACAGCCTGCGGCTGACAGCACAATCCAATCCGCAGGAAGCGGATCTGTCGCGATTGGCCAGCGCGTCCGGTGGCAGTCAGACGATCGGTCGAGGAGACGTCCTGGAAATTTCCATCGCAGCAAGCCTGAGCAAGGACGATCAGTTCACGATGAAAGTCCGAGTCGCGGAAGACGGCACTGCACAGTTACCGGATATCGGATATGTGATGCTGGCGGGTGTGGAACCCCAGGCGGCTGAAGCCCTGATCGGCCAGCAGGCTGTGAACAAGGGCTATTATCGTAACCCTACAGTGACAGTGTCGTCCCTCAGCAAAAAGATGAATCGTGTTCGAGTCATCGGTGCTGTGAAGGAACCAAGCACGTATGAACTTCCACCTGGTGAAAGCGATGTCGTTTCGGCCATCGCTGCTGCGGGCGGATTGGCTGAAAACGCCGGCGAAAACGTGGAAGTGCGTAACCCAAACTACGTTGCGCCTGAAAAACGGCCCATTGTTGCCGGAGACCCGGAGGCTGCGGTTTCGACGGTCAGTGCAACATCATCGAACGACAGCATGAAGTCGTACACCATCAATCTGGTGTCTGCTGCCAAGGCGGGCACAAATAAGTACGTCGTTGAAGACGGCGGTGTTGTCATGGTTGAAAAACGCGATCCAGCCCCCGTTAAAGTGGGTGGACTTGTGCATAAACCTGATGAGTACGACTTTCCGGTGGGTAACGATTTAACGGTACTGGGAGCGATTTCTCTGGCCGGCGGTACGAACAACCAGCTGGCCGACAAGGTCTACGTAATTCGCCCTCTGGTCAACTCTGAGGATCCCGCGGTGATTCAGGTCAGTCTTCGGAAAGCGAAAAAGATGGGCCACGAAAACATACTTCTCGGCCCGGGTGACATCGTCTGGGTTGAGCAGACAACCGGAACCGTCATCATGGAAGCGTTGCAGTTGATCCGATTCGGAATCTCCGGATCAGCGCCATTATTCTGATCTGTCAGTCACCCAACGGTACCGGTGTTGAATCGCTGTGGCCACAATGCTCGAAACCACGGCAGGAAGCCGATCGAAATGACAACACCTCATGGTCAGATTGCCGGCATGGAAGCAGGAGGGCACGATGCCCTTGCGACAACGCTGCACTCCATCGCCCGTTTCCTTCGCACCGTGCGTCTACGCAGTAACATCCTACTGGCCTGTCTTGTAACCTCCGGTATCCTGGGCGCACTTTATTATGTGACTGCGCCGCGGATCTATCAGTCCAATGCATCGCTGTACGTGATGAAGGTCGGTTCAGGAATCACCGAAGAAAGCATGCGAGGTGCAAGTGATCCATCACGCGCGATGCCCACTTTTCGGACATTAATGAGCTGCGAGCGTGTCATGCAGCTGACACTGGAAAGACTGTCTGATCGGTTCAAGACGCAATTCGAAGGATTGACCGACGCCGAAGCAGCCGCCGTCATTCAGGCATCGCTGTCCGTGTCATTCGAATTCAACACCAACATTCTTAATGTACGGTATCGGTCTAGAGACCCAAAGGCGGCAGCCGCCGTTCTGGCAGCTCTGTTCAGTGCCTATGGGTCGTTCATGAACGACATGAACGAGGGCTCTGCGGATCAGAATCTTGTGAGACTCAGATCCAAACTGGATGAAGTCACCGATCAGCTGGAGGAAAACCGAAAGCTCCGCAACAAGCTGAAAGCGTCTGCGCCGGACTACGTCGGAACCGGTAGTGAAGACTCATTGAACGTCCACCTGGAAAACATTCGACACCTGACAGCCAAACTGTCTGAAGCGGGTGACGAAACGGCCAAAGCCAACAGCACGCTTCAGGAGCTGCGACGGGCCATATCTGAAGGTCGAGACGTACTTCAGTTTGCAGATGCACTGGCACCTCAGATGATGGCAGAAGCACTGGGAATCGGTACGCAGAATTCGGTGGAAGCCGCCAGAATTAATCAGGAATTGCTGGAGAAGACATCAGAGTTACAGAATGCCCAGCGCAGATTCGGACCGAATCATCAGGACATTCTGGATCTGCGTTCTCAGATTGCCACACTACAGTCGCACCTGTCCCGGAGTCCTGACGCAAAAATGCAGGCCACAGAAATGTCCACCAGAAACTACCTGGGACCGCAACTGCTAGAAATGGCAGAGCAGCGACTGGGAACTGCCGGGGCGACCGAGCGCGGACTCCTGGCTCAATTACAGCAGGAGAAAGCTCTGGCTCTGGAAATGGATATCACTCTCAGCCAGATCCACGATCTGGAACAGGAGATGGAGCAGTTGAACGGACTGCGGGCGCAGTTTTTCGAACGAACAGCAATGATTGATCTGGAAAAGGGCACGTTTATCAAGACTGAAGTGTCGACGCCTCCGAGTATTCCCAAAGCCCCCGTCTCTCCGCGATTGATCGTCGTCGGATTCCTATCGATTTTCTTCGGTACGGCCGCAGGTCTGGGCATCATCTGGGTGCTGGACATTCTGGACGATCGCTTTCGCGCACCGGAGGAACTGAAACTGCATCTGAATACTCAGATTCTGACTATGGTTCCGGCGATGGAGGAACTTCCAGGAGAAGGTTTCGATTCAGTGATGTGCCAGTCACGTCCCAACAGCACAGATGCCGAATCCTTTCGCGGGCTTCGAACAAGTCTCGAATTCTCAGCCGGCGACACAGGCCGCATCGTTTGTACCAGTACAGAGCCCGGTGACGGCAAGACGACGATTTCTGCAAATATGGCCGTCGCCTTCGCTCAGTCCGGACGGAAGACACTCATCATTGACGCCGACATGCGGCGGCCGGGACTGTCAACGCTGCTGAATCTGCGCGACGACAAGGGACTGTCAGTCATTCTACGCTCGACAGGAGAACTGGAATTCGCCGTAAGGGAGAATCTGAGACCGACACAGGTCGATGGACTGGATGTCATCTCCTGCGGACCTCGTCCGGTAAATCCGGCCGAACTGCTGGCCAGTGAACGCTTTGCCAACTTACTGGCCTGGGCAGAAACACGTTACGAACAGATCATTATTGACGCTCCACCGGTACTGGCAGTGAGCGACCCGTTGATCATAGGCCGGCTGGTGGACGGGGTGGTTCTGGTTGTACGACCTGATAAGGACCGACGCCGCAGCGTCATCAGAGCGACCGAATCACTGTACAGCCTCCGCTGTACTCTGCTTGGCGTCGTCGTGAATCATCTGAGCGGAAACGATGCTGCCGGTTACGGCTACGGATATGGATATGGGTATGGGTATGACGAGGCCGACAAACATGACACCGACGAAACGATTGTCGGTAACAAAGACCTGATAAAAGAACCAGCGGGCGACGAAATTGCAAGTCTCTCGCTGGTCAGTCGTGACATCACGGGACCGGACGCTGAACGGGACAACGCGGCTTAGTCAGCCTGACACAGCGTAGTGTCGTAAGCAACAAAACTGATTATAGGAGTACCGCCGTGTCACACCCCGCAGCCATCGAAGATCGACGCAGTCGAATATCGAACAGGCTGTTAACTGCGGTTGATGTGCTGATCGGTGCTTTGATTTTTGGATTGCCGTTCATCATGGGCGGTCGTGAGGCGTGGGGACACTGGTTTCTGATCTCAGTCGCCTTTCTGCTCGGTGCCACCTGGGCTGCATATGCAACAGTTCGTGGCTGTCGCTACAGTGTCTCGTGGTTTGAGTGCTTCTTTATCGCGGGCCTGGCGATTGTTGCATTCCAGGTGCAACCACAGTCGCCCGACAGAATGCAAACGTTTTCCACTGAGTATCAGAGGCTGCTGCCAGCATGGACGCAGACTCAGACCACTGCTGCAGAAACAGACCACGGGTGGTCCACATTAAGTCTGACGCCGGTTGAATCGCGCCACGGCTGGTGGATGTTTCTGGCCTATGCCGTAATCGCCACAGTGCTGTTCCAGCGTGTGCGGGATCAGGAAGACTGTCACCGAGTGTTGAGATCGGTCGCGGTTGTCGGAGTAGCGATGACGGGCTTCGCACTATTTCAATGGGCCACGTCCAATGACCGTTTCTTTTGGTTCTACCAACATCCGTACACAGAACCGACGGTCCACCTGAAGGGCGCGTTCACAAATCGCAACCATTTTGCACAGTTTCTGTCCCTGACCATCAGCCCACTATTGTGGTGGCTGTTTTACAACGTCAAAGCGTATACAGCCGGCACAACGACGGACCCTGCAACAAAGCCACAACGAAAATCATCACGACGATCGACTTCAATGCCGTCGGGGCATGGGCCACAAGGTTCATCATGGAACACGATCGAACAAAGCCTGACATTCCCTGTCCTGCTGTTACTCGCTGGAGTTTCAGTCGTAATTCTGGCCGTGATGCTGTCGCTGTCACGAGGTGGCATGATTGCCGCCGGTGCCGCCACATTGGTGGCTCTGATCAGTCTGTGGCGAGGATTCAGACTTGGCGGCGCCATGGCTGGATTGCTGCTTGGCGGTGGCATCCTGTTTCTGTCGCTGCTGTCGTTCGCAGACCAGGAACAGGTGCAGACAAAGATCGATCAATTGATCTCAACGGATGCTGACAAAATTGACTCCGGCGGCAATCGTCGAGCCGTCTGGGCAGCTGACGCTAAAGTCATTGAACGATTCCCTCTGCTGGGTACCGGCGTCGGCAGTCACCGTGACGTGTATTCCATGTACATGGAAAACTACGCGGATTTCGCGACGTCAGAAATGACTCACGCAGAAAGCAGCTTCGTACAGGTAGCGCTGGAAACCGGGCTCATCGGCGCAGGTTGTCTGGTACTGGCGCTGGTGTTGCTGTTAATCCGACTGGGTGTCGGTTACTTTCGTCAAAGTCCGGACACGTGCCGCGCCTGTACGGCCGCTGTGGCAGCGAGCGCCTCGGCCGGAATCCTGCATGCTGTCACCGACTTCATCTGGTACGTTCCTGCGATCGTCGTGATCAGTCTGACCCTGATGGTTGTCGGCCTGAAAACAGCATCGCGTAACTTCGGGACGGAAGCCCCATCCCGAGGCATCTGGTTTCCGCGACTGGGCTGGGCGCTGACAGGATGTCTGTGCCTGCTGGCCTGCGTTCATCTGCAGCCTGAATTACAGGCACGGATCGCTGCAGAAAAGCACTGGTATGCCTTTCTGCGAACTGAGCTGGAAACCCAGTTCGACGATTCGGACGGTTTCGCGGACCTGAAGGAAGGAGATACTGTCTCCGTCGAAATCCAGACCGTTTCTTTCCTGAAGGAAGAAAAGCCTGAATACAGCCGACAGCAGGCAGCTCTTGATGAGGCTGCACAAATGGCGTTCGTACGGCAACGGGTCGAACACCTGACGGCTTCGCTCAAGGCCGCTCCAAATCAGCATCGCGTTCAGCTGGTCCTGTCCGAACAACTTCTCCGACTGTTCGATCTTATGCAGGAACGCAGTGATAATCCAATGCCATTGAAAATGATTCGTGATGCAGCGGTGACAAATTTTTCTGATATCAGTGAACGACAGCAGTGGGCCAGGGTCGTATGTCACGACCGAATTCTACTGATTCAAATGGCAGATCAGCTGCTGCGAGACTCGCTTAAAGGCTGTCCGGTTCAGGGTCATGCCTACCTGACACTGCTGGACACTGCCTTTCTGACGGAAGAGTCCGGTCTTCGTCAACAGGAGCTGATTGATCAGGCATTGCTTGTGCGCGGCCACGACCCCCGTGTTCGTTTTGTTGCCGGACGTGAAGCATTGCTCAGCGGAGACAAAGAAGCAGCCCTGCAACTCTGGGAATCGGTGTTTCACTCCAACCAGATATTTCGAATCGGCATTCTGAAGCTCGTGGCATCTCAACTACCGGCTGAGTTTTTCCTGCAACAGTTTCAGCCGAATTCTGACGAACTGCTGGATCTGCTGAGCGTATACGACCTGCTTGAACGCGAACGCGACTCCACCGTAATTCTGACCGAATTGTGCGATGTCCTTCCAAAGGAGGCGCCGGGGATTGAAGACGAAGATGAACGTGAAGAGAAAATGATGATCGCCTATCAGGCAGCCCGGAAGATTGACAACCTGCCAAGAGCAATTGAGATCCTGCAGATCATCATCAACGACTTTCCACTCTCCTACGAACCTCGATACTATCTGGCGATGACACTGGTGGAACTGGAACGACCTCATAAGGCACTGATTCACCTGAAGTGGTGCCATGACCAGGACCCGAGCAATATCTGGGTCCCCAACCTGATTCGCCGTGCCCGCCAACAGATTCTTGAACTTCCTGAAGACGACAACGCACCCCTGACACGTCTGTAACCAAAGTCGCCACGCGCCGGTTCTCACAGGTGCTGCACCGCGTTTCACCGTATCGGCGAACTTTCAGCCGCGGCACCCAACCGGAACGCCACTGCGGGTCCATGCGTCAGACACTAACGCGGCCCCGGAGAATTGACACGGTCTGCGTTCCTGTCTTCTCCTGGAGTAATACCAACCGCCGCCGTCGCATCAGGCTTTGGCAGTCGATCACCCGTTTCGCGGTGGAACGTGTCAGGACTGACTGCGACCGGCACGCTGTCCGCCGTTTCATCCATCCAGTGGGCAAGAACCGCTTCAAGGTTCTGCTGAGTCGAGGCCAGCTCTGATATCCCCGCGATGTTGTTCAGCTGGTGCGGGTCGCTTTTGAAATTGTATAGTTCAATTCCGGGACGAGGCGTCAGGAAAACGTCCTGCTGAGCGGCATTCAGGTCACCACTCTTTTTGAGTGCGAGCAACTTCTGATGCGATACCGACCTGACCGAATCCGCGGGTCCCTGCCACGGCAGGGACGGACGGTAGTTGCGCAACAGCAGATAGTCACCGTGCCGCACACTTCGGCCATGAGCTTCATAGTCATGCCAGTTGTGTTCCGAGAATGCATAGTCGCGAACAACGGCGGATGGAACCTGCAACAGAGGCGTCATGGAGACTCCCTGCATCGTCGGTGGAACCTTGCAGCCTGCCACAGTCAATACCGTCGGCGCCAGATCAATCACACTTACAAGACTATCACTCGATCCGGTGTGTTTAATGCCCTGCGGCCAGTGAGCCACCAGCGCCGTCTTCATGCCGGAATCGTGCAACCGCGTTTTCGCTCGAGGAAACGGGCGACCATTATCTGCTGTCACCAGTAACAGAGTGTTCTCCAGCACATTCTGTTTCTTCAGCTCCGACACAACTTTGCCGATGTAATGATCAAAACGAGTGACTTCGTTGTAGTACGACGCCAGATCCTCCCGTGTCTCTGGATCATCCGACAGAAACGGCGGCACAATCACGTCTTTCGGCCGGTGCATCGCGCCGTACCTGGTCTCGTCCCATTGTTTGTCTGCGTCCCAGCCCCGGTGCGCGTCATAGGCAGCAAACCAGAAGAAAAACGGTTTATCCTGAGGTCGTTGCTGAACAACGCTGACCCAGTTTGCGTGCCCGCCGGAATTGCTCTTCGATCTACCTCCGTCAGCGTGATCAAATGGCACGGGCCTGGCGGCAGGTCCATCCTTTGGTGCAGTCGACGTCATGTGATGCTTGCCCGACAGCGCCGTGTAATACCCGGCTGCACGCAGGATCTCAGGAAACCATGGAATGTGCCCGGAAATTGGCCTGTGCAGTTCGGCCGCCTTTCCGTTGTTGTGAGGATACCTTCCAGTGATGATACTGGAACGACTTGGGCTGCAGCTGCTGGCTGTCAGAAACGCCCGGTCAAAACGAATACCGTGCGCCGCCAAAGCATCAATATTCGGCGTGCGCGCCGCTGAATTTCCGTAACAGCCGTAGTCGTTCCAGCTGACGTCGTCGGCGATGAACAGAATCACATTCGCCGGACCGGCGGCTAAGGCTCGGCTGACAGCCAGTGTCATCAGGACAACCAGTATTCTTACCGAAATCACATTTACACCTTTGCATCGAGATTATTGTCGTGAACCCGGCAATCACGATTGTTTGCGACAATGCCGCCGAACACAAGTCACTCTCAGACTTCCAAAACCGCTTCACCGCTATTTTGAGTATATACCGCAGTTCTGCACCAGCCCCGTCATCGCACGGCGGCTGTGACAGTGGGAGCCCCGACTCGAGTGGTGATTCCCCTATTCGAACTTTCCCCTGCCGCTCACTGTAAATGTGAGCCGCAGGAAAAGGGAGATAACGAAGAGGGTAACGCCCCTCTGCAACGAAATTCGAAAAACATCAGCCACCGCATCCCACTCAACAAGCAAGACCGTCATGACAACAAGTCTGGAACTTGAAACATTCATGCACGGTCTGGAAAAGCGGAATCCGCACGAAACGGAGTTTCAGCAGGCGGTTCGTGAAGTCGCCGAAAGCCTCATGCCTTTCATCCATGACCACTCCGAGTATCGCCAGACGCAGATACTGGAACGCATGACGGAACCTGACCGCGTGATCATCTTCCGCGTTACGTGGGAAGACGACAAAGGCAATGTTCGAGTCAACCGAGCATGGCGAGTTCAATTCAACAACAGCATCGGGCCGTACAAGGACGGCATACGATTTCGCCCTGCAGTCACGCTGAGCGTTCTGACGTTCCCCGGGTTCGAGCAGACCCTTAAGAACAGCCTCACCGGTCTGCCCATGGGTGGCGGCAAAGGTGGATCAAACTTCAATCCAAAAGGCAAGAGTGATCGCGAAGTCATGCGGTTCTGTCAATCGCTGGTACTCGAACTGCATCGCCATATTGGTGCAAACACCGATATTCCCGCCGGCGACATCGGTGTTGGCGCTCGAGAAATCAGTTTTCTGTTCGGGCAATACCAACGGCTGTCCAACAATTTTGCGGAACACTTACCGACAAGCGGCTGACGTTTGGTGGCAGCATGGTAAGAACAGCAGCCGCCGGCTACGGTTGCATCTACTTCTGCGAAAACATATTCAATCAGAGTGAGGACAGCATTGAAGGAAAATCGGTTGCGGTCTTCGGATCCGGCAATGTTGCCATTTACGCCGTGGACAAGCCAAATCAACTGGGAGCAAAGGTTGTCACCATGCCTGACTCATCCGGATTCATTCATGATCCGGATGGCATTGACGAAGAGAAACTGGACTTCGTCAAAGACATGAAGGAGGTTCGTCGGGGCCGAATACAGGAATACGTCCAACAGTTTCCAAAGGCAACATTCCATAAAGGCGAGCGTCCCTGGCCGGTGACCGTGGATGTTGCGGTTCCATGTGCCACACAGAACGAAATTAATGCCGATAAGGCCCGTCTGTTGCTGAAGAACGGCGTACGGGCGGTTTCGGAAGGGGCAAATATGCACACTGAACTGAATGCCGCCCATGAATTCCTCAACGCCGGAATTCTGTACGCATCAGCAACGGCAGCTAATGCCGGCGGTGTTGCCGTCAGCGGACTGGAACAAAGCCAGAACGCCCTGCGTCTGTCATGGAGCTACAAAGAAGTCGACCGAAAACTGCAGGCCATTCACTGCAAGTGCGTCGGATATGGATCAAAGCCTGGTGAGCCGATCAACTATGCAGACGGAGCAAACATAGCCGGATTCGTGAAAGTTGCCGACGCCATGCTGGCATACGAAGCAGTGTGAAGATGTATATACCATGACTGAGTTCGATTACGATCTTGTGATCCGCGCTGGACGAATCGTGTGTGCCGCGACAGGCCTGGACGGACCAGGTTCTGTGGCAATCATTGGTGATAGAATTGCCGCGACTAGTACGAACGTTGACGGAACGGCACGGCAGTCATGGGATTTCCCACAGGGCCTGTTGTTGCCTGGTTTGGTCGACCTGCATGCCCATCCCGCCAAACGTGGTTCCCAATACGGAGTCGATCCGGATCAGGCGTTTCTGCGTCAAGGTACAACGACCGTACTTTCTCAGGGAGATGCCGGCGCAGACAACTGGCTGACATATCGCAGTGAAACGGTCGAAGGCTGCCGCACTCGGATCCGACTGGCAATCAATCTGTCAAAGACGGGCGAACAGTTCGGCGGACCGTGCTTTCAAGACCAGGACTGTCTCGATGCAGACGCCTGTGCGCAGGCCATCGTCGCGGGCAGAGAATCAATATGGGGCATTGCTGTGAACGTAAGCCGCAATTCGTGCGTCCTGAGTCCTCATGATGTCCTGAAAAACGCGCTGCACGTGGCCGAACGCACAGGCAGGCCACTGCTGTACGGCATGCGTAATCCCGGTGACTGGTCAATTGCCGATCAACTGTCGCTGCTTCGCGCGGGCGACGTTGTGACGTACATCTTTCGCGACGGAGAATGGAGCATAATCGGCCAGGACGGACGTGTACTGCCGGAAGTGCTGGAAGCACGCGATCGAGGTATATTGTTCGATGCCTGTCACGGAATGCAGAGCTTTTCGTTTCGTATCGCCGAAGCCGCATTTACCGCAGGTTTTTATCCGGACACGATTTCAACTGACTATTATGCCGCACATATCAGCGCGCATCCACGTCACAACCTGCCGCGAACGATGAGTAAATTCCTCGCCGCCGGAATGCCCGAACACGACATATTTGCCCGCGTTGGCAGACGCCCCGCCCATCTCCTCGGGCTGTCTGGTGAAGTCGGCACGCTTTCGCCCGGCGGTTGTGCTGACCTCACAGTCCTGGAAATGAATAATGCAGCTGCACCACTGATCGACACATACCAGCAATCACGCCCCGGCGGCTGCTGGGAAACCAGACTGGCCGTGCGGGCGGGAGTCGCGTATTCGGACATGTAGTCTGACCAGCGAATTACGGTTTTTCACCCAACCACGTGTCCCGGACCGTTGTCCGGACAGTCTTGGCGGACTCCCACAGAGAACTCCCTCTGAATCTTTGCCACTTCAGGCTTTCAGGAGATAGAATCGGGGCGTCGCCGTAGGACATCGCGACTGTCTTTGTCCGGCCCGTGGTTTCGATTCGGCACCGCATCTCGAATTTATTTGCGTTCCTCACCCCTCCACTGGACAGTCTTACTTTGAGTCCAGGACCTGTGTTATCGACAACTCACGAATGAATACTCATATCCCGGCCCAACAGACTCATCGGACCCGCTGCGACTCATCCCTGCGTCAACGCGTAACATTGGTTCGTCCGCCGGCGGTTCGTCAGTCGTTATTGATTCTGCTGTTCTGCCTGCTGGCGAATCCGACGCGACGCTCTGCGGATGCAGCAGACGCTGTCGACTATCAGCGCGATGTTAAACCCCTGTTCGCTCAGAAATGTGGCGCTTGTCACGGGGCACTTAAACAACAGGCCGGGCTGCGACTCGACGCCGGTGTGCTGATTCGTGAGGGCAGCGACGGCGGACCTGTCATGGTGCCGGGCAGCGCCGCAGACAGCGTTGTGATTCAGCGAGTCACAACGAAACATGCGGACGAACGTATGCCGCCGGAAGGAGAAGGCGCTGCCCTGAACGCGCATGAGATCGCCGTATTGAGAACGTGGATTGATGCCGGCGCTACGGCACCGGCGGATGAAGCCATTCCGGCGGACCCTCGAGAACACTGGTCTTACCTTGTCCCGCAACGTCCACCGGTACCGGCTTCAGATGACACCGACTGGTACCATCCTGTCGACTCCTTCATCACTCGCGAACATCAGCGTCTGGGGTTAACAGCCGCCGAACCAGCCGATCCATATACATTGCTGCGACGTGTCTACCTGGATTTGATCGGCCTGCCACCGACACAACAGCAATTGCAGTCATTCATAAGGACCTGTCACACGTCACCGGACGCATGGCACAACGTGGTGGATGAGTTGTTGAAAAGTCCGCACTACGGCGAACGCTGGGGCCGGCATTGGATGGATGTCTGGCGATACAGCGACTGGGATGGTTACAAACAGCAACTGAGAGGCAGCCAGCGGCATATCTGGCGGTGGCGTGACTGGATCGTCCAGTCGCTGAATAACGACAAAGGCTACGACCGAATGATCATCGAAATGCTGGCCGCAGATGAGGTTGCTCCGGACGCACCGGACATTCTGCCGGCAACCGGATTTCTGGCGCGCAACTACCATAAAAGTAACCGCAATATCTGGCTGGATGCCACTGTCGAACATACGGCAAAAGCGTTCCTCGGAATGACATTGAACTGCGCCCGCTGCCACGATCACAAGTACGATCCGGTTGATCAGACCGCCTACTATCAGTTTCGCGCCATTTTTGAACCTCATAATGTTCGTACCGACCAGGTTCCCGGCCAGCCGGACATGGCAAAAGACGGTCTGCCTCGCGCCTACGATGCTGATCTTGCGGCAAAGACGTTTCTGTATTTCCAGGGCAACGACAAGCGTCCCGATGAAGATCACCCCATGGCTCCGGCAGTCCCGGCCGTGCTGGGTGGCAAGTTCGACATTCAACCCGTCAAATTGCCAGTCGAATCTTACTTCCCGTCTCTGGTAGCTTTTGTCGAACAGGAACAGGTCGACGCTGCTCGAAAGGCGCTGGCCGAAACGACGAAGCAATCCGGCAGCCAGCCCACATCTGCTGAGCAGGACGTAACTTCAGAAACTCAATCGAAACAGCTGAAACAGTCCGTCGCGGAATTGCGACTAAGATCACTGACAGCCCGTTTCGCGGCCGACCGAAGCAAGGCTGTCGATGATAAGGAAACAAGCAACGCGCTGGCCCGTGGTGCTGCTACCGCCGAACGTCTGCTGAACGACGCACAAGCAAGACTACTGGTCACTCAGAAAAACAACGCGGTAAAAATGGCCGGATCAGACGAAGAAACAGACGAAAAGAAGAAACATGCCGCGATCGCTGCAGCCGAAAAAGAACTTGCGGACGCAATCGTGAAACAGAAGGCGGCTCATGAAGCTCTCGGACGGTCCGATGCCACCTACACCCCGACAGGCAAAGAATATCCTCGCACCAGCAGCGGACGACGTCTGGCACTGGCCCGCTGGATCGCTAACGAGGCCAATCCGCTGACGGCACGGGTACTGGTCAATCACATCTGGATGCGACACTTCGGCAATCCGCTGGTGGACAATGTCTTCGACTTCGGACTGCGCAGCGCAAAGCCCAGACACGCAGATCTGCTGGACTGGCTGGCGGTCGAGCTGATTGAAAATGACTGGAGCATGAAACATCTGCATCGCCTGATCGTGACATCGAAGACCTGGAAAGCGGCGTCTACGGCCGGCGAGGCAGACACGGCGGACAACCGTGCCATTGACCGCGACAACGATTTTCTGTGGCGCATGAATTTCCAGCGACTGGATGCGGAAATCATTCGAGACAACGTTCTGGCCGTGTCCGGCCAGTTGGACACGACACTGGGCGGAGCTGACATTGACTTCAGAAAGGGAGAAGAAACCCGCCGTCGGAGTATCTATCTGCGTCACGCCTATGAGAAACAGATGACGATGCTGGTCCTGTTTGACGCCGCCAGCCCCAACCAATGTTACCGTCGATCAGAAAGTATCATTCCGCAGCAGGCGCTGGCGTTGCTGAACAGCACTTTGTCGCTCAGCCAGTCCAGACTGCTGGCCCCTCAACTCTGGCAGGCGGCTTCAGCCAATCTGGTGCCGCAGAAAAGTTTTGTCCGTTCCGCGTTTCTGCGGATTCTGTCGCGGCCACCAACCGCTGAAGAGTTAACCACGTGTCATCAGTTCCTGGCCGAACAGTCAACAACTCTCTCAGAGACAGCTGAACTAACAACATTCATTGGCGGAAAACCCCCGATCGTCAAGCCAGCCACGGATCCACATCAGAGGGCGCGGGAGAATCTGATCCAGGTTCTCATGAACCACAACGACTTCATCACTGTTCGATAACCGAGTTACGCATCGCCTGTGCGGCTGCCGATTCTTACAACACAAGCCCCCCGACAGGATATTCAAATGAACGCCGGCCCCCCTGTTCTTCCGCCTTCAGTCTCACATGCTTCCCGGCGTCGCACCTTTCTGCAGGACATGGGGATGGGATTCGGCAGTGTGGCATTAGCTTCAATGCTCGACAGGGACGCTTCTGCCGCAGAATCGGACAGGAGGCTGACTGGTGACCGCACGTCCTTCACACCAAAGGCAAAGAACGTCATCTGGCTGTTCATGATTGGTGGTGCCAGCCATATGGAATCGTTCGATCCCAAGCCGGCGCTGAACCGGTATGCGGGAAAGACAATTGATGAAACTCCGTACGGCGACGTCCTGAAGTCGCCTTTTCTGGAGAATGAACGGGTCGTGGCGTTTGACCCGAACAACGGCTTCGTCCGCAACACCTGCTATCCGCTGCAGGTCGGTTATCGCAGACGTGGCGACAGCGGATTGGAAATCAGCGACTGGTGGCCACATGTCGGTGATTGTGCTGACGACCTGAGTCTGGTCCGTTCAATGTGGACGGAAGACAGCAACCATGGCGCTCAGCTGCAGTTTCATACCGGTCGGCATCGGGCAGACGGGTTCTTTCCGACAGTCGGATCGTGGGTCAACTATGGACTGGGATCGCTGAATGAAAATCTGCCGGAGTTCATAGTTCTGGGAACTCCTTTAGCCGATTGCTGCGGCGGACGTGAGGCACATCGCGCAAACTATCTGGGACCGCAATACGACGGTGTGCCGCTCCAGGTCGATCCGAAAAACAGCATACCTTATCTGTCACCTGAACAGGGTGTCTTCGTCGAAGAACAACGACAACAACTTAATTTGCTGCGCCGGCTGAACCAGTTCACATCCAATCAAAATCCGAATGACACTGCCATTCTGGCTCGCATCCGCGCCTATGAGCTGGCGTTCCGCATGCAGACGACAGTGCCGCAGGTCGTCGATCTGAATACTGAAACTCAGAAAACGCGGGACCAGTACGGTCTCAACCAGAAAAGGACCAGGACATTCGGGCAGCAGATGCTGACAGCACGCCGTCTGGTCGAAAACGGTGTTCGCTTTGTGCAGGTCTACCATGGCAGCAGCGGAGGAGCCGGTCGTTGGGATGCTCACAAGGGCCTGAAGAAAGGCCACTCAACCGTATGTGGTGAAGTCGATCAACCCATCGGAGCTCTGCTGAAAGACCTGAAGCAGCGAGGCCTGCTGGAGGAAACAATTGTCGTCTGGGCCAGTGAGTTCGGACGTACTCCGGGTTCTCAGCACAGCGATGGGCGGGATCATCACCCGTATGGATTCACAGTCTGGATGGCCGGCGGCGGCATTAAAGGCGGAATCGCGCACGGCGCTACGGACGAACTCGGCTTCCACGCGGTCGAGAACCGGCATTATGTCAGCGATATTCACGCCACGCTGCTCCACCAGCTCGGCCTGAATCCTGCGGAACTTGCCGTTCCGGGCCATAAGCGTCTGGAACGGGAAGTCGGCACTCCGATTCACGACGTCATTACGTGACAACACCGCACCTGCCGAAGTCTTGTGTTCTGTCGATTTCATGAAGTCTGCGACGCCCTCGCTCACGGAGCAAAGAAATATTCCGGGTACGACAGCGTCAATCGCGACTTGTCGGCGGCGCCTTCGGTCATGCAGGCGTCGATCTCGACTTTCAATTTCAGCAGATTGCCGGGGTCAAGCAGCGGATCATTCGTTTGCCTGCGCCATGCTGCAAGTTCCTTTTGCAGTTCAGCCAGCATATCCAAATGATCGGTATCCGTCGCCAGATCGTGAAACTCGTACGGATCGCTGTGCAGGTCGTACAGTTCATACTCCGGCGGCGTCTGCATGCGATGATACGACGATCGAATATATTTCGGAGCTGACTCGATCGCATCCGGCAGCCCCGAAAAGAATCGCATCAGCGTAAACCCGTACCCGGGATTCGTCTGACCGGGCATCAGGTTCTGAATCAGTTTGTACCGTTCGTCACGGACAGTCCGCTGAGGAAAAAAATTGTGGGCTGAATGAAGGTGATACTCCGTAAACAGATAACGACGCCACGCAGGAACAGCGTTGTCCGGCGATGGTGCCTGCAGCAGTGGCAGCAGCGAACGCCCCGGCAGACCGGTGACCGGCTGCGTTCCCGCGACTTCCAGCAGTGTCGGCATCAGGTCAAGAGTTGAAACCAGTTCCTGCCGAACAAGATCTGATGCCGCATTGTCTGGCCATCGAATCATCAACGGCACCCGGACACCGCCTTCATACGACGTGCGTTTGCCGCGTAACAGGTCGGCACCATGATCGCCCATATAGACGACAATTGTATTGTCTGCTTTCCCGGACCGCTGCAGAACGTCCAGCAGATCCCCGATCAATGAATCCAGCCGGCTCATGCAGTTGTAATAGTCGGCCGTATCCTGTCTCAGCTGGGGCGTATCGAGTCCGAAGTAAGCCAGCGGCTTCACGTCTGCACCGCTCAGGGGATACTTCGGCAGACCACGTGCCTGTCTGATAAACGGACGATGGGCGTCAGGATAATTCACACTCAGAAAAAAAGAACGGTCGCTGGCACTGATGAATTCCTCCGCGCGTTTCGCATAATCACCCAGCTTTCTGCGGTTGAAGTTTGCTTTGGGGATTTCGTGCACGTCAAACGGAAATGCGGCCTCCGGATTGACATGAAGCTTTCCGATGATGCCTGTCCGGTAGCCAGACTGTTTCAGACTGCGAACAAGGTTCGGGGGTTCCTGGTGATACATGCGAAACTTCCACGTCGCCAGCCCGATCTGCCCGTTCTGATGCGGATAGAGTCCCGTCAGCAGGGCCGCTCGAGACTGACTGCACCCTGCCTGCGGAACGTATGCGTTGTGAAACCGCACTCCTTCCGCCGCAAGCTGATCCAGCACGGGAGTCTTCACAAAGGGTTCGCCATAACAACCGATTTCCGGGCCGTTATCCTCTGAAACGATCAGCAGAATGTTGGGACGCTCGACAGCGAGAATTTGTGGCAGTCCGAATAACACAACACACAGGACGGTGGCGATGACAGCAAGTGGCTGAAAGCCGGAAGTACCACCTATCCGTGTATGGAATGACGAGCGCGGCCCGCCGGGCACGCGTTTCAACGATGTGAGATCATGCAGAGCAATGTTCACGGCTTGACTCCGGTGTACTCAGGGTTTGGCAGCATGGCATCAGCGCCCACCCGTTCACGCCAGGCTTTCATCATGCGGTACAGATCGGCGGCCTTTTCGGGATTCAGTTCCGCCATGTCAGTAGTTTCGCCAAGATCGTCGACCAGGTTGTAGAGCGACAGTTGCCCGGTCTCAAATGCTTCGATCAATTTCCAGTCACCCGCGCGAATCACGCCCGACGGGAAACTCTGCGGATGCTGGTTATAGTGAGGATAATGCCAGTAGAGAGCGTCCCGGTCCAGACCATCGCCATCCGTCAGAACCGGCACCAGATTTTTTCCATCCAGGTGCTGAAACGGTCGTTCATCCTGTCCCGTGGCGGCAAGAATAGTGGGATAGAAATCCGTGCTGATCACAGGCTCGTGCGAAACAGAACCCGGCCGTGTCTGCCCGGGCCACTTAATGATCACCGGCACACGCAGACCGCCTTCGTAATTTGAACCCTTGTTCGCACGCAACGGAGAGTTATCAGTGGCCTTCGCGAAACCGCCATTGTCGCTGGTGAAGATCACCAGAGTCCGCTGATCGATCTTCAGATCCTGCAGCGTCTGCAGCACCCGTCCCACGCTGTCATCCACACTCTCGACCATCGCGGCGTAATGCGGTTTTCCCTGAAGGTCCTTCTTCGCGGCTACTTCGTAGCGAGCGACTTTTTCGGGTTTGCCCTGCAGGGGCGAATGCACAGCGTAGTGCGACAGCATCAGAAAAAACGGCTGATCGGCCGTTGCACGAATGAATTCCTCGGCCTCTTCCGCCAGACGGTCAACAAGATAGTCGCCCGGCTTGCCAGGCAAAGGTGCATCTTTGCGCAGCATCTGACCAGTTGTCGGTATTTTCCACCTGCCCTCGAATGGATAAAAATAGCCACCCGGAGCACCGTAGTCGCGACCACCCACATTCACGTCAAAACCCTGATGCCGCGGATAATAATATGTCTCGGTCCCCAGGTGCCACTTACCCATGAATGCCGTTCGATAACCCGCCCCGCGCATGGCTTCGGCGATCGTAACTTCCTCCAGCGGCAGGTTCGAAAGGTAACGGCCCTCGCGCATCCTGTTCTTCGTTGAATTCCAGCGTCCGGACGGCAGCCACTGAGTCAGCAGCAGGCGAGCCGGATACTTGCCGGTCAGAATCGCTGCACGAGTTGGTGAGCAGACATTGCATGCCGCATAGCCGGCTGTGAATCGCATACCTTCAGCAGCAAGCCGATCGATGTTGGGAGTCTGGTAGTAAGTGCTGCCGTAGCAGCCGACATCCTTCCAGCCGAGATCGTCAATCAGAATCAGTACAACATTCGTGTGTGCTGCATCGCTGACACCGGCGCCAACGTTACAAACAGTCCAACTCAGCGCCAGCATGAAGATCAGACTGAACTTGATCCGTTTCATTTGTCTTTCCCGTATGTTGTCGTGCCGGTCTTGCTGTGTGTCCACGTATACGTATCAGGATCGAAGTGGAACGCTTTCTTTGTCGCTGCAGATTCGGCCCAGTGCTTCGTGCCCCAACGGGCCAGCTCGTCCTTAACACCCTTCTGCCCCGGAAGTGTCGCGATGTTGTTCCATTCGTGTGGATCCGTGCTGTGATCGTAGAGCTCCTCACCACCGTCGCGATATCGGATATAACGATACCGGTCACTGCGAACTGCCACGTTGCCGCGTTTGTACTCCATGACAGCGGGTCGATTCCATTCTCTGTTCGGATCCATCAGCAACGGCACCAGGCTGACACCATCCAGCTGACCTTGCTCACGTCGCAGGTTACCCGCCGGCGCGGCGCCGTCCTGCGTGGCCGAATGCAATCCGGACGTGCACAGCTCTCTCAGGGTCGGGTACAGATCCAGCAGACTAACCGGTCGGTCACATACCCCGGGACGATAGCGAAGTGAACTGATGATCAACGGCACTCGTGTCGCTTCTTCCCACAGGGTGGACTTATGCCAGTGCAGTTTCTCGCCCAGATGCCAGCCGTGATCAGACCACAGAACGATGACTGTGTTGATTGCCTGAGGACTTTGATGAAGAGCATCCAGCACGCGTCCAAGCTGCTTGTCGGCATAACTGATACTGGCAAGGTAGGCGCGCACTGCCTGTTTCGACGCATTCGCCTTTCTGATCACATTCAGATCGCTGCGACGAGCTTTCGCAAATGCCAAACCACCGTCCGGAACATCGTCCAGATCGTCTTCCGGAACCTCCGGCAGCACGATGTCATCGAGCGAGTACATATCGAAGAACTTCTGCGGCACATACCATGGCAGATGCGGACGGAACAGTCCACAGGCCAGAAAGAACGGGACCGCGTCCGCTGCATCGCCCTGACTCTTCAGAAAACTGACGGCATACTCAGCACTCAACGCGTCATCATATTGCTCATCCGGAATCGCCAGAGCCCCCCAGTCATTCTCGTGACCGAGTCCCGGCACACCGCTGAACGGAAAACCATCGGGATTTGTCTGGAACTTCGACCACGGATAGTTCGTCCGCACGCTGCGAAACCACGGGTCGTTGCGAAAAGTCAGCCGAAAGAAATCATCCCACTGATTCGGTGGATTGTTCCCCGCCGTGTGATGAAAAATCTTTCCAGCCCCGACAACACGATAACCGCAGTTGCGAAAATGCTGTGGCATGGTGACAGCGTCGGGCAGATTCGGCAGCCACCAATGCCCGTTATCGTACAGCCCGGTCGTCGAAGGACGGAGCCCCGTCATGATCGCTGCCCGTGACGGAGCACATTTCGGCGACGGACAATGAGCATTCCTGAACAACACACCCTGGCCAGCAAGCCGGTCAATGTTCGGAGTGTGGACGGTCCCCTCGTATCCGCCCAGACAATTCACCCAGTCTTTCATGTCGTCCACCGCAAGGAATAACACATTGGGACTTCGCTGTTCTGAGGCAGCTGAATTCACAAAAGGAACAACGAGCAGGCATGCGAATGTCATGAGGATTCGCAACGGCTCTGTGATGACAGAGTCAGTCTTCATTCGTGGCGATCCATTCCCGGCAGCAACGCCGCCTGCCAGCCATCCGCAAGAATTCGAGACAGTCGCTGCACAGTCTGGCGATGTTCTGCCTGATCAGCGATATTCCGCATTTCATCAGCATCATGCTGGTGATCATACAGTTCAGTTGCCACCACATCCTGTGATTTCCAGTCACGCCATTCCACATAGCGGTGGCGATGTGTTCTCACAGCATAGCCCATCACATCCCCATGACCGCGGTGACGATGACCTGTCAGAGCTCGTGGGTACTGGCTGAAGACAGCCCGCTTCCATGCCCGCTGCGGATCAGCCAGCAACGGAACCATGCTGATGCCTTCCACGCCGATCACTGCACTCAACCCACACGCATCGGCCAGGGTTGGGTACACATCCACCAGCTCCACCAGCGCGTCACTCTGTCTGCCGGGCCGGGCCTGTCCGGGAACGGAAATGATCAGCGGAACGCGAGTGGACAGTTCATAGTTGTTGGCCTTCGTCCACAGGCCCTGCTCTCCGAGATGAAACCCATGATCCCCCCACAGCACAACCACAGTATTTTCCTGAAGCTTCAGTCTGGACAGTTCATTCAGCAGCCGACCGACCATGGCGTCGACGAAACTGACGCAGGCGTAATAACCGTGCCGTAGTTCGCGGACTTTGGCAGATGACAGCGAGGCGTTGTCCGGGATATCAGTGTAGCCTTCCAGTTCCCTCCAGCTGCGAATCGCCACGTCTGGCGCAGCATGTGGATGTTTGTCACTGGTCCGCGCGGGAATCCTGTCCCGCTGATAAAGATCCCAGTATTTCTGCGGAGCACAGAACGGCAGATGCGGCTTGCGAAAGCCAACCGCAAGAAAAAACGGCTGCTTCCGTTTGTGCAGCTCGGCAAGTGCCGCGACGGCTGCGTCACAGACAATGCCGTCGATGTATGTATTATCGGGCACGTCCGCAGCTTCGGCCGCTGAACGTTTCAGGCCCTTGCCCTGCAGATTCTCCGGCAACGCATATCGAACATTCGGGTCACGAACAGAATCGTACTGCGGTTCAACAGACCACGATGGAGGATCCTTCGACGGTTTTCCGCTGCCGTGATAAACCTTGCCGATACTCTGCGTGTGATAACCATGGTTCCTGAAGTGCTGCGGCAGAGTGACAGTGTCGGGGACAGCCTTACGGAAATGAGTGGCCAGATCCCAGACGCGAATCGTATCGGGACGTCTGCCCGTCAGCAGTGACAGTCGCGACGGGCTGCACACCGCCTGTTGACAATATGCCCTGCGGAACAATGTGCCTCGACCTGCCAGCCTGTCGATATTCGGCGTGATCGCAGTACTGTCACCGTAACAGCCCAGCACCGGGCGCAGGTCATCAATCGCTATGAACAGAACGTCAGGACGTGCAGACGTCGACTCAGCACAGACGGTGTGCCAGGTCGCAACGAATGTCAGAGCATAAATTGCGTGGAAACATTTCATTAAGACACTTACATGCGAGCAGGCGGTAACTCTGACAGCACGGAAGCCGGCGCAAACAACATCAACTTACGGCCGCAGCTGGTCAGGGACCTTTCCGTCGCCTGTAGACTCACCGCCCAGCAGCCACGAAAGATTAAACCGAGCCACCTGCGACCCACCGCCCGGACCACCTTCAAAATGCAGGTAAATCCAGCCTTCACTGGGTGTACCAGGCTGCCCTGCTGTCAGCGACGAATACGCACTTGCTCCTTCATAAACCAGACGCTTCACCGGCCAGGTTCTGCCGCCGTCCAGACTGGCCCAGACTGTGCCGCGTTCGCGTTTGGCATTGGGCGTATCGATGTTGCTGAAAATCAGAATATCCTGACCTACGACAGGCAATCGCGTGAGTCCCCCCATGCAGCCATACGACCGATGTTGATGGCCGTCCGGCAGAACCTCAACGATCCTCCAGTCCGTCCACGTCTGCCCGCTATCCTCACTGATCGCGCTCCGACGACGAGTGTTCTTCGGACGTTCCTGCCAGTGGACTCGAGAATTGTAATATATGCGACCATCAGACAGTTCCGCGATGGTCGCTTCACCCGTACCGTTTTCCGGAAATGGATCGCTCGTTCGCCAGTTCCGGCCGCCATCGTCGCTGTAGATGGCGTTGGTGTAATGATTGGGCCATTCGGAACGGTCATTCTTCGTACCGTAATAACGAGCCGGACGCACCAGTCGGCCCTTGTGGTGACCATGTCTTAACGTAATCCCGTGTTCGTTCATGTGCATCGACGGCATATTGCCCTTGCTGTCGGCGTGAATTGTCACCTTTTCGGGTTGCCACGTTCTGCCGTCGTCGCGACTGCGATATACCGTCAGCGGTGCCGGCGGATGATGATCTTCCACAAACGCCAGAATGTCACCTGTGGTTTCATCCACCGTAGTTCCCCCACCCTGAAAACCCGGTTTCGCCACGGTGATCTCCGGACCCCATGTCGCACCCCCATCTTCACTGCGCCGCGCGCGAACAGACGTATTTCCCCACGTCACCAGCACGGTTCCATCCAGAGTGACGACAATGTTGGGGAACCGCTCATTGCTGAAAACCTGCTGCATTTCCATGACGGGTTCACCGACGAAGGAATCCAAAGAGCCTTCAACTGGTGTCGATTTGTCTGCCGCACACGAATGAGCTGTCCCGCAGACAAGCACGAACACCACTGTATTGAAACACAGACATCGCTTCATCGGTTTTTCTCGCTGTTGATTTGTGGATCTGGTGACAACACACGCCTGGCGACTGCTCAATGCCAGTCAGATTCTTCCGGAGGCTTTCATCTCGTCGGTCAGACGCCGCTGATAGGCGGCATGGGCGGCGGAATCTTTTTGAGCACGTACACTATAATAAACCAGCCCCAGTGCTCTTCGCGACCGCACGGCAGAATGATTCCCGTCAGCACGGTGAATCGTCAGTGCATCATGGACCAGCAGGTCTCCGGATCTTGCGGGCAAAGCAATTTCCTGCTGAGCGTCCTCTGTCGTGGGATAGTCCACGATTCCCTGACTGAAGCCGAGAGTTTGAGTCCTGAAATGTTCGCGCATGCCGCGTTTGTGCGAGCCCGGCACGTAGCGAACACAACCATTTTCTGCGTCTACGTCGTCCAGCGCCAGCCACATCGTCACCGCTTCACACGGATCAAGCATGAAGTAACAGCCGTCCTGATGCGGCGGTGTCGGGCGACCAACCCCGGGTGGTTTGCTGAAGTACTGCAGATTCACGGGAACAACCGCCGCCTGCAGCAGTGCCTCTGCGACTTTTCGAAAATCACCGGTGGTCAGCATGTCATGGAACGAAGGATCATGTTCCCCCATCTGCTGAATCTGTTTCAGAGTCGCAGGATCATTTTTATCTTCATAGAAAACGTGTTCCGACGGCAACTGAGGCACAACTTGACGAACAAACCGATCCACGTTTGCCAGCAGCTCACGCCGACCCGCTCCGTTTACGAACTGCCGCAAAGTGACGAAACCATCAGCGTCAAAACGCTGGTGCACCTCACGGCTGACTGCATGTTGGTTCATTGATCGTATTCACTGCCTAAGTCATTCTCACAAGCGTCTGCCAGCAAATCAAAACAGACACCACATCAGCGTGACCGGCGGAACCGGGACACACTGAGGGGATCGATTATTGTCGTGAAGCCAACACGTACTAATCGTCCTCAGCACGTAGTTTTGCCAGGACCGTATAGTCTTCAAGGGTCGTCGTGTCCTGAGTTGACTCTCTACCGGCTGCAATGTCTCGCAGCAGACGCCTCATGATCTTTCCGCTGCGAGTCTTGGGAACGGATGCAGCAAAGCGAATCTGGTCCGGAGTCGCCAGTGCTCCAATCTGTGTTCGGACGTGCTGAGTCAGTTCCGCCTTCAATTCGTCAGTGCCGTCGTCAGACTTCAAAGTCACGAAACAGCAAATGCCTTCGCCTTTGATTTCATGAGGGAAACCAACAACGGCGGCTTCAGCAACGCGGTCATGCGACACCAGTGCACTTTCCACTTCCATGGTGCTGAGACGATGACCGGACACGTTGATGACATCATCAACTCGGCCCATGACCCAGATGTAACCATCTTCATCACGGCGAGCACCGTCACCGGCGAAGTAGCATCCGTCCATGGCAGAAAAATAGACATCGATGTAACGCTGATGGTCACCGTACAAAGTTCGCAGCATGTGCGGCCACGGCTGAGCCATTACCAGCAAACCACCCTGATTCGCATCGAGGCTGTCACCCTGTTCCGAAACAATGTCCGGAACAACTCCCGGTAAAGGATGAGCACAACTGCCGGGTTTGGTGGCGGTCACGCCAGGCAAAGGGCTGATCATGATGCCGCCGGTTTCCGTCTGCCACCAAGTGTCCACGATCGGGCATCGTTCCTGACCGATGACTTCGTGGTACCACATCCACGCTTCCGGATTGATCGGTTCACCGACGGTGCCCAGCAAACGCAGGCTGGACAGGTCATGTTTTTCAGGCCACTGATTTCCCCATTTGATGAACGCCCGAATCGCAGTCGGTGCGGTGTAAAAAATGCTGACCTGGTACTTTTCGACAATCTCCCAGAATCGTCCCTCATCGGGCCAGTTCGGAGCACCTTCGTACATCACAACGCTGGCACCGTTGGACAGCGGGCCGTAGCAGATGTAACTGTGCCCGGTGACCCAGCCGATGTCGGCCGTACACCAATAGGTATCTGTTTCTTTCAGGTCGAACACCCACTGAGTGGTCATCGTCGTGCCCAGCAGATAGCCGGCCGACGTATGCAGCACGCCCTTCGGCTTCCCGGTGCTGCCCGATGTGTACAGAATGAACAGTGGATGTTCGCTGTCCAGTTCCACGGCCTCGCATTCAACCGACGCGCCTTCCATCAGATCGTGCCACCAGAAGTCGCGGTCGGCCACCATATCGACGTCACCACCCGTACGACGCACAACCACGACCTTTTCAACGGACGGCGATTTTTCAAGACTGGCATCGACAGCAACTTTAAGAGGGATCTCCTTGCCCCGACGCCATCCACCGTCTGATGTGATCACGACCTTTGCCTTTGCATCGTTGTTGCGGTCAGCAACCGCATCGGCGCTGAAGCCGCCGAAGATGATGGAATGAATCGCACCGATGCGGGCACACGCCAGCATCGCAATCGTCAGTTCAGGAACCATGGGCATGTAAATCGTCACACGATCACCGGTTTCCACGCCCAGGTTCTTCAGCACGTTGGCGAACTTGCAGACCTCGCGGTGCAGATCCTGATAACGCAGCACGCGGGTGTCACCCGGTTCTCCTTCCCAGATAATTGCGGCCTTGTTGCGACGATCCGTTTCCAGATGCCGGTCAACGCAGTTGTAGCAGACGTTAATCTTGCCGCCCTGAAACCACTTCGTATCGGGCATTGCGCCTTCCATGACGGTATCCCAGCGCCGGAACCAGCTGAGATTTTCGGCCATGTCGCCCCAGAATCCGGCGGGATCATCTTTAGCACGCTGCCACAGCTCCTGATACTGTTCCTCGCTGCTGATATTCGCCTGCTCTGCAAATGTTGCGGGCGCCGGAAATGAACGTGTTTCGGTCAGGACACTTTCAATATTTGTATTCTCGTCGGCCGCCATGGTTCGTCCTTTGCACTCTTCGATGACTGTAAAACAGATAACTGCAGGGGGGGAGTTCCGCCGGATCGACGTTCTCATGTTTTCGGCCACCTGCAGAAGGCACCGTTTTAGGCAACGGGGGCACAATTTCCAACCGAACGCAGGCGTCAACTGGAGAACCCGATTGGATCGACAGATGTAACAGTTGCTGCCAAGTTCAGTTTTTTCACCGGCAATACTTATGCGACGTAATTTTCGTACAATGGGAAGGATCAACAGCACAGGGCACCGGCGCGAGATCTGACAATGACAGAAGATAATCAGCCGGTGGCGAAGGGCCGTGGTGCAGCGATCAGACCGCAGAATCGCTTCGTGTCAACGCACAGCGAACCGGATCTGGAGCAGGTCGGGGAGGACCGGGAATATCTGGAAAGTCTTCGGTCTCAGCCCACGCAGTATCTGGACGACAATTCGAAATCGATTGTCTCCACGAACGACAGTCGGGATGTGTTCTTTCGCTTCAGTGTGAATCCTTATCGCGGCTGTGCTCATGGCTGTTCGTACTGTTACGCGCGGCCGACACACGAATATCTCGGTCTGGACGCGGGCCTGGATTTTGAAACGAAGATCTTCGTCAAGCATCGCGCTCCGACACTGTTTCAAGACTGGCTGGCACGAGAATCCTGGCAGCCCGAGTACATCGCATTTTCCGGTGTTACCGATTGCTACCAACCTGCAGAAAAAGAGTACAAACTGACACGCGGTTGCCTGGAGGTCGCACTCGATGCCCGACAGCCGATTGGCGTAATCACCAAGAACGCACTGATTGCACGTGACATCGATCTGTTAGCCAGGATGTCACGTTTCAACGCTGTTTCCGTAGCCATCAGCATTACCACACTCGACTCAAACCTGGCTGCCGCGATGGAACCTCGCACAAGTACGCCTCATGCCAGGCTGAGAACGATTCGGGAACTCACAGAAGCCGGCATACCGGTCACTGCAATGGTAGCTCCCATCGTTCCAGGTCTGACAGACAGCGAAGTTCCCGCAATTCTGGAGTCAGTTGCCACCGCGGGAGCAAAGTCGGCCAGCTACATCGTGCTGAGACTGCCATGGAATGTCCGACCGGTATTTCTGGAATGGCTGGAACGAACTCAGCCTTCCAGAAAGCAGCTTGTGGAATCCCGGATTCGCTCAACAAGGAATGGAGCACTGAACGCCCCCGACTTCGGCGGGCGCATGCGCGGCGAAGGTGAAATCGCCGATCAGATTTGTCAGACATTCAGACTCTTTGCCAGAAAACACGGACTGGACACAGAGCTGGAACCGCTCTCAACAGAGCACTTCCGCCGGCCAACGCCGTCATCCGGTCAACTGCGCCTGTTTTGATCGCAAAGAGTCCGGACTAAGCCTTAACAGCAAGGGGCTGCTTATCCCTACTTTTCCTTCAGCACCATATCAATACACATGACAGCACCCATGATCAGTTCGCGAACGGGATTATCGGGCGGTACCGCGTCCGAAATCTGCAGGACGTAATTGTCAGCGGTCGTGAACATTTCCTTACCGATGCCCGCCCATTTCTTGGTCACGTGAGCAAACTCCGTGTCACCGGACATAAACTTGAAGTTCCGGCCGGTCCAGCTGCCCTGCAGGGTGCACAGTTCCCGGTCGTCAGCACCCAGAACTCGGAATGCGCCGCCGACTGATAACAGCTTCTGTTTAAACCCGCCGATCCGCTCATCCTGTTCGTCATGTACATCTACCTTCGAAAGAAACACCGAGACACCGCGCTGAACGCTGAGGATCGGTTCTCCGGACGGCGTACACAGCTCAACGTGGAACGGCGTCGACGTTTTCCAGTCTGTAAACCGCAGCATCTTCGTGATAACGCCCAGACGTTCCTCACGACAATGAATGATTTCCTGACCCGTTTCCGGATCAAAAATGTCATAATTGTTGGCCGCCTTGAACATGCCAACTTTTTCTTTGACCAGAAACAGATTACGGTTCAGAACGGGGTGCATACATGTGACTCCTGAGGCTTCTTCCGGAAGAACATTACTGCGCAAGACATTTTTTTTTACCAACAGCATCGTCATGCGACTGTTCTCACAACAGAATGCGTGAGCCGCGCACGCAGATCACTTTTTCTCCGGCATCTTATTCGAGCACGATGAGTCCGACTGGCTTCCGGAAACCCGACGTATTCACAAGACTCGGGGGAGCATCATCAACAGATCACATCAATCCGCGTCGATTCAGTTCCGCCACCACCTGCTGTACAATCACCGATACGTCCGGAGAATTCGGAGCTGCTGTAGAATCAATCGGGCAACCGCCGACGGGCTGGTCAGTGAATCCATGAGCTGACAGCATGCACTGCAGTTCGTTGCTGAGCGTGCTGAGATCGGTACGCTGTTCCGAAGACAACGGCTGACGGCCATGCCCCATATTGAAACCCCGCAGATCCACGGCAGCACGAAATCCTTCCGGGAATTCCGCCGAATAGATCATCGTATCGAACAGCTTCAGCAGGTCATACTGAATTTCCCGAGCAGCGTCGATCTGGTGACCTGTTGTGAGGTCGTACAGTTTTCGCGTCAGCTCCGGAACAACGCCGGAACTGGCATTCGTGCCGCCGTCGGCTCCCGCCAGCAGCATGGGCATCAACGCGGCGTCCCATCCGGTAAGAAATGCAAAGTCCGGACGATTCGGTTTGACTGCCTGAATCATGCGGATCATGTGAGGGATCTCGCCGGATGAATCTTTAATCGCAATGATGCGTTCGCATTCTTCCGAAAGTCGCTGCATGGTCGGCACGTCAATCGGGCTGGCGAACATCGGGATGTTGTACAGCGTGACATCAATGGGAGTATTGTCACCGATCTCCTTGAAGTACGCATACACGCTGGCGGGACTTAGTTTGTAGTAAAACGGCGCCACGATCGCGACGGCTCGGATGCCGAGTGATGCGTAATACTCACACGCCGACAGCGTTTCCCTGACGTTGGCTTCGGCTGCACCGGCCAGAATCGGCACCCGTCCCTTCGTCTGATCGGCAATGACTGAGACGATGCGGCGACGTTCTTCAGGAGTGAAGCGAGTAAACTCACCGGTCGAACCGTTGGGGTACAGACCATGCACGCCACGTTCAATCAGCCATTCAACGTACCGACGAAGTTCGTCTTCGTTGATGCTTCCGTTGGCGGTATACGGAACAAGGTTAGGCGTAAAAATGCCCTTAAGTGCCGGCTCAGTCATGGTATCAGTGAATGTGAAGGTAGGTGGATTAACTAAATTCAGAACGATCTGATGACGCAGCGTTTCTGGGCAATCGCCCCAGAAAAACAACTGCACCAATACACGCGATGGAACTCAACGGCAGAGCAACCCACCACGGAACGCCAAAGCCAATCGGTAGATAGCCAAATAATAACGAGCAGACCGCCATCAGGATCGCGTACGGCAATTGGGTCGCCACGTGCTGCAAATGATTGCATCCGGCGGCAGCTGATGAAAGGACTGTTGTGTCAGAAATCGGCGAACAATGATCTCCGAAGATCGCTCCCGCCAGAATCGCTCCGACTGTGGCCAGAAAAATCGGGTGGTCGACAGACGCAGCGCCGCCCTGCCCTGCCAGAACACTCCAGCACAACGGAATAAACATCGGCACCAGCAGCGCCATGGTTGTGAAGGAACTCCCGATCGACACAGCGATGGCTCCTGCAGCCAGAAACGAAATACCCGGCAGAAATTCGGGCCGCACGGCGTCGCCGACCAGTGAAATAATGTAGCCCGCCGTATCCAGTTTGTCCGGCCGACAGACATCCGATACAGCCCATGCGAGAATCAGAACAATCACCGCAGGTATCATGGAGCCAATTCCACCTGTCCAACTGCGGGAACATGCGCTGATGGACATTTTGCGAGCCATGACAGGCAACACTGCTGCAAGCGTCGCGGCCCCCAGCGACGCTTGCAACAGCAATCGGTAAGCATCGATATCGTTGAAGTACCCCACAAGCACGATCAGCACAAGAATCGTCACGGGCAGAATCGCAAACCAGACATTGCCTTCCTTAGCTTCATCGGAAGACTGCTCTGCCTGCATCGCAGATGATTGCGCCTGTTCTTCGGCACGCAGCATAGGGCCGAAGTCGCGTCCGGTGTAAGCGATCGCTGCCACTGTCGTAATCGACAGAATCGGATAGAAACGAAATGGGATGGTCGCAAAAAAGATCGTGCCGGCATCACCCTCGATGCCAGCTGCTGCAAGCCCGTCAGTGACCTGAGCGATTTCGAATGCGGTCCATGAAGACAACGCCAGGCCCGCAATCGGTGCCGCCGTTGCATCGATCAGGAATGCCAGCTTGGCACGAGAAATCTTCAGTCGGTCGCTGAGCGGTCTCATGGCACCCCCGATAAGCATCGTGTTGGCATAGTCGTCAAAGAACACGACCAGACCCAACAGCCATGTGAGCAGCTGCCCCTTTTTGCGAGTGTTCGCGTATCGAGCCATTCGATCCACTACAGCGTTGGTTCCGCCACTGTCATTCATCAGCCCGATCATGGCTCCGAGCAACACCGTGAACAGGATGACGGACGCATGGTCTGCGTCCGTCAGCTGACTCACCAGAACTTCGCACAGCGTGTTGATAGCCAATAGCACGTCAAACCCACAGAGCAACAAGCATCCGCTCAGCGTGGCCAGGATAAGGGCCAGATTGACATCCTTGAAGACAATGGCAAGAACAACGGCCACAACGGGAGGAAACAATCTTAACCAGGGCAGCATTTCCAGAATGCCGGACGTCGTATTTGAGGGCTCAAGCATTACCAGCCAATGCGGAAATTTCGGGCGAATTTATCACCAGATAAGCAAACTCACGAGTAAGTACAACTGTGGAGTCTATATCAATTCATCGCCGACACGACAAACAGAACAAACAGTGTCAGTGAGGCACGGCAGACGCCGGCGAGGCCTTCTGGAGAAAATGTGTGTTTCGCGCCGAGTTTGAATGTCATTGATGCCAGATGTTTTTGACGTTTACACCTGACAGGATCACTCATGATCGATCGTTGCCTCCGTCGGCAGTACTACGAGAAATCGATTCCCCTGTTCCAGTGACTCCTGCATCAGAATTCCATTGTGCATCCTTACAATCTGCCAGCAGTGGCAGAGTCCGAATCCGAGCCCGCGTCCCGCCTGACGTCCCGAGAAAAACGGATCAAACAGATGTTTTCTTATCTTAGCTGGAATCTCCGGGCCGGTGTCCGTCACAGAAAGTGTTGCCGCAAATTCTGTTTCGCATGCAAGATGCACCCTCACGCTTCCTTCTGATCCCTCGTGGTCCCGCACGGCCTGAAACGCGTTTCGCAGCAAATGTGACACCAACGTCGAAAGCTGAGACTCGTCAGCAAATGACGTCACCGTTGTCGTGGGCAGATTCAGACCGACCTCCATTTCAGGGAACGTCTTCTGCAACTGACCAACCACTGCCCTGATGATCCTGTTCAGATCGCAATCAGCGAATTCGGGCTGGGGTGGACGAGCAAACAGCATGGTGTCACCGATCATATCGCGGATACGCCATGCCTGTGCACCGATGGTCTCCAGAGCCTGTCTGTGATCAGCTTCGTCAGTACGCTTCAGCAGCAACTGCGTCTGACCAATGATGCTGCCCAGTGGATTATTGATCTCGTGTCCGGCGCCAGCAGCGAACTCGGCCATCGCCTCCATGTGTTCCGGGTTAGCGAATGCGGTTAATGGAGTAGTCCAGCGAGACAGCAGTTTGCGACTTAGATCCTGAACCAGGTCACTTCGTGACTCGTCGACCAGAGACTCGTCCCGCCGAACCAAAACGGCTGCAAGATGTTGCGGCCAGCAAATAACGTCTGCGGACTCATCAATGGAACATGGTCCGTCAGCAGAGGCCAGACGTTCCGGACGCAGCAACAAACCAACGGAAGCGGCCTCGCGGCCGACATAAATCGTAATGTGAGTGTCATTGTCTCGCTGGCCGTGTGCGATAATGCAGGTGGTGCTGGATTCGAAGACGACGACGGCCACCCGTTCCGCACGAACATAATTCATCCACGCCGCCGCACAGGCCAGCGCAGCATCTTCTGCCGTGGACGGCGAAACCAGTGCCTGCAGAACTTCAAGTCCCCAGTCTTCCTGATCGTTCTCAGCAGATCGCACCGCTGATGATGTTTTGCGGGTCACGTCCATGCGTGAAGTGATTCTGTCTGGAGCGGAATCCGCTCAAATACTGACATGCTCAACAGTGAAGAACACCGAGTTCCGCCACCGAGAGTGCGGAGGTCGTGTCAAGACATGCTCTACACAAAAACAGCGGTCGCTAAAGAGCGACCGCTGGTCGATGAAAACTCGGCACTAATCACGGACTACGTGGTCAACTGCTCAATGTCCAGCAGTCGGCATATTCGCTCAATCAGCTGATCAATCTCGAACGGTTTCTGCAGGAAATGATCCGCTCCCGAGTCCCTCAGGTCCTGGATCTTGTCCTGCTCGACCATGCCGCTGATGCAAATAATGCGAACATCGTCCAATGCCGAATCACTACGAACGCGCTGGCACACTTCCTTACCGTTGATATCAGGCAGCATCACATCCAGCACAATAATATCGGGATGATATTCCTTGACCATCATTCCGGCGTCGAACCCGTTGTTTGCGGCTCGAGTCTCGAAACGCCCGTCCGCTTCCAGTGCATCTGTGATAAGTTCAACCAATTCCTCATCATCATCCACAATCAAGGCTTTGCGTTTGCCACTTTCCAACGCGTCCGTAGGAATTCCGTTGTCCTTCATGAACTTATAAAGGATATCACGGGGAATTCTCCGGAATCGTGAACCGGGTACGCGAAACCCTTTAAGCTGGCCGGAATCGAAGCAACGAATAATAGTCTGCTGACTCACCTTGCAGATCTTCGCGGCTTCACCTGTCGTAAAGACTGTTTTCATGCTTCAAAATCCGTTCTGTGCTGAGCGACAAACCACCTTACAGCAGTCGTATTCATCCGACGTCAGTCGGACACCATCCATGTATCGCCAGGAACACTAAAGATCTGCTCCGTCAACGGTGCAGCAAAGGACCCTCAAGAGACAGTTTACTCGAACAATCAAACTGTCGAACCTCGCCAGATCAGCTGACTCTTGATAGCCCCCTTAGCTTTCTTGTTCCTCAACATCACCGATTGTATCTATTCACGAAAGTCGGTCAACGGGAGTTTAGTGCCGCAGACCTCCTGTTTTCACTTAACTGCAGAAACTGCTGAATCACTCGCCATTGCCCCAAACAATAGACGTCTGCAATCGCGACGAGGCAACTTACGAAGCCGTTAACATGTTGTGAACAATGGGTTTAAGAACTAGTCAGAGGGTTGCTGAGAATACTCGCCCGCCTTCAGATACATCATCAGAATTGCGATATCCGACGGTGTAATACCGCTAACCCGACTGGCCCGCCCGACGGTCTCGGGACGAATTCGCCCCAGTTTCTCACGTGCTTCGTAGCGAAGCTGGGGGATTCCGGCGAAGTTGAAAGATTCCGGAATGCGTACGTTGTCTACTTTCTGCAATTTGGCAATCTCAGCTTCCTGTCTGCGGATGTAACCCGCGTATTGAACCTCGACTTCAACGTGACGCTTGCAGCGTCGTGACAGCGGCATTGCAGCCAGCTCGGGACTCATCTTTTCCGCGTCAGTCCATGTTATTTCCGGTCGTCTCAGCCACTCTTCCAGTGAATTGCCCTGATACCGTGTTGCGGTGATTGCCGCCCGTGCCCTATTGACCTGCTTTTCATAATCCCGAAAACTCTTCGCCCGCTCGTGACAGACAGTACCCAGATCAATTCCAAGAGGAGTCAGCCGTCGATCGGCGTTGTCCTGCCGCAACAACATGCGGTATTCCGCGCGCGACGTAAACATCCGGTACGGTTCGTCCACGCCCTTCGTCACAAGATCATCGATCAATACGCCCAGGTAGGCCTGGCTGCGATCCAGCACGAATGAATCTCGGCCGGCGACTTTTAACGCAGCATTGATTCCCGCCAACAGCCCCTGTCCGGCCGCTTCTTCATAGCCCGTTGTACCGTTTAGCTGCCCTGCAAAGTACAGCCCGGCGACCCGTCGTGTCTCCATGGTGGCATGCAGTTGAGTGGGTGGAGCAAAATCGTACTCAACGGCGTATCCAAACCGCATGATGTCGGCGTTCTCAAGCCCGGGGATCAGGTGAATCATGCGATCCTGAACGTCACGGGGCAGACTGGTGGATATACCGTTACAATAGTATTCAAGAGTGTTACGACCTTCAGGTTCAAGAAAGATCTGGTGCGACCCCTTGTCCGCAAAACGGACGACTTTGTCTTCGATCGAAGGGCAATAACGTGGACCAGTCGATTCAATCTGCCCCGTGTACATGGGAGCACGCGACAGATTGGCCTGAATCAGAGCATGAACTTCAGGGGTCGTTTCTGTCAGGTGACAATCCATCTGAGACTGCTCAATCTGCTCTGTCAGGTATGAGAATGGTTGTGGATCTTCGTCACCCGGTTGAGTCACACATTTTGAAAAATCGATAGTGCGGCCATTGATTCTGGCCGGAGTGCCCGTTTTGAATCGCTGCAGCTGGAAACCCAAATTCAGTAACGCACCGGACATGCCGTGTGCTGATTGTTCACCGGCGCGGCCCCCTTCGCTTGTCGTTTCTCCGGTGTGCATGATGGCCTTAAGAAACGTCCCGGTTGTCAGGATGACCGCCGGAGCGTGATACACCGTGCCTCCTGCGACTCGAATACCCGTAACCTGACCATGGTGAGTCTCAATTCCCTCAACCAATTCCTGCCGAAGGCTGAGATTTTCCTGCTGCTCGACCTTCCACTTCATTTCGAACTGGTAGGCCTTCTTGTCCGCCTGTGCTCGCGGACTGTGCATCGCCGGACCTTTACCGCTGTTGAGCATGCGAAACTGGATACCGGTGGCATCGATAACGCGCCCCATTTCTCCGCCCAACGCATCGATCTCGCGAACAATCTGGCCCTTTGCCACGCCACCGATGGCAGGATTACAACTCATTTGAGCCACGGTATCGCAACTCATCGTCAACAGTGCGGTCTTCGTTCCCAGGCGAGCGGACGCCAGTGCGGCTTCGACACCGGCATGGCCTGCTCCAACAACAACGACATCGAAGTGATAGTGGTCCCTGGAAGACATATTCGAGAGTTGTGGGTGACAGAGGCTTAGAAAGAAGAAACAAGACGGCGCGGGCGTCAGAGAACGACACACGCCCTGGTCGGCTGCAAGCTTAACCTGATCGTGTCGGCCATGAACAACACCAGGCACAAAAGTCGGAAAAGCACCGTTTTTGGATTCCGAATCCGGTCAGATTCCCGTTTTCCGCAGCGACACCACACGCATCGTCAACGTTTTCACCGTCCCTGCGTCTGCTCTTTCAGGCAACCCGAAAATTGCAGCCAGACAGCGTAGCGTTCCTGTATGCAAAAAAGGCGTATTGTGCCCCGGCAACCAGCCATCGCGGATCAGTATAAAGACCGCTCTACGCCAGCACCTCATCGACGACCTGACCATGCACATCGGTCAAGCGGAAGTCACGACCGGCATAGCGATAGGTAAGCTCCCTGTGATTAAGCCCCATCAGATGCAAAATGGTCGCATGCAGATCATGCAGGTGAACCCGGCCTTCAACGGCTTCGAAGCCCAGCTCATCGGTTGCCCCGTGCTGGACGCCTCGTTTCACTCCGCCGCCGGCCAGCCACATGGTGTAACCGTTGGCATTATGATCTCGACCGTCAAGATCCTTCTTTGAAGTGTCAGGCGTGCGACCGAACTCTCCACCCCAGACAACCAGGGTATCGTCCAGCAGGCCCCGCTGCCGCAGATCGGTGATCAGCGCTGCTGTCCCCTGGTCGACCGCTGCAGCCCGAGCTTCATGACCCTTCTTCAAAGTATTGTGCTGATCCCAGAACTCGTCACAGCATTCCACGTGACGCACGCCAGACTCAATCATGCGACGGGCCAGCAGACACTGCCGTCCGAAATTGTCACTCGGCTTGCCGTCACCAATACCATACATGTTCAGTGTCGCTTGTGACTCTCTGCTCAGGTCCATGATTTCCGGCAGCGCAGACTGCATTCGGAATGCACGTTCATATGATTCGATTACTCCGTCCACCCGTGTATCTGCCGGATCCCGTTTCGCAAAACGATGATTCATAGACTGGATCAGATCCAGCTGCTGGCGCTGCTGGTTGAGATTCAACCTCGTATTTTCAAGATTGCGTATCCTGGCATCTTTGATCGGCGTTTTGATGTCCGCGATGGATACTCCCTGATAAACAGCCGGCAGAAATGCCGCCCCGTAATTATTGGCACCACCGTTAATCACAGGCGGACAAAGACTGACAAAGCCCGGCAGGTCGCTGCTCTCCGTACCAAGTCCGTACAACACCCATGATCCCAGGGACGGTCGAGTAAACTGAAAACTGCCCGTGTGCAGCTGCAGCATCGCCGGGGTGTGGTTCGAAATGTCGGTATGCATTCCCGAAAGCACGCACAACTCATCGGCAACTCCAGCCTGATGCGGAAACAGGTCAGAGACCCACAATCCGCTTTCTCCTCGACGCTTCCAGTCCCAGTGCGATGATGTCAGCCAACGGTTCCCCCTGGTCTTTTCGCCGGCGCGGCGATCAAGCTCCGGTTTAGGTTCAAAGGTCTCCATCGCAGACGGACCACCGCGCATATGCAGAAACACCAGACGTTTTGCTCGCGCGGGGAAGTGTGGCTGTTTTGGCGCTAATGAGCTGACGGCCTGCGATGCGGTTGCTTCCGCCTGTGCGAGGCCCGCGAACGCCAGACAGCCAAGTCCACAGCCGGCAGATTTGAACGCATTGCGTCGTGAAGCAAGATGATGTTGATCGTTCGTTACATACATGTTCTGCTGAAGTGCGACCTTCGAAAGGTGACGTCGTGTCGCACACTGCTGCCTGCGACATTCAGAGATTCAGTCAATAAAACGGAATTCGGCAGAAGCCAAAAGACTCTGACAGACAACTGACCACGAGGCGACGTTCTGTTCCGGGTCACTCGGCACGGACATCTGAGTCAGGAACTGAAGCGTCTCCTCGACTTCCGCGGATTCAGGATTCCGCCCCAGACATAACAGCCACGCATAACGCATTCGTTCTTTATCATCGCTGGAACTTTCCATCACCCGAGCGGCAGTATCACGGGACTGTTGCTGGACAAATTCACTGTTCATCAGAAACAAGGACTGTGTGGGAACGTTGGTCACCGTCCGCTGACCGGACGGGTTGCTGGGCTCAGGAAAATCGAACACCTTCAGCATTTCCGGCAGCAGTCCACGAATGATCGGCAGATAGACACTGCGATAAGGGAAAGGCTGTTCCAGTGGCTGAGTGTCGATATTGCGGCCAACTTCACCTTCGCCCACCTGTTGCACCAGCGAACCGGAAGGGCGTGCAGACTGAAGCTGACCAGACGCCAGCAACATCGCATCACGCAATGCTTCCGCTTCCAGACGCCGGCGATTGGCTCGCCACAATAATTCATTTGAGGGATCCTGCCGCCAGCCCTCTTTGTTGCTGGCCGATGACATCTGATACGTCTGCGACGACACGATTTCGCGAATCAATGCCTTCACCGACCATTGGTGCTGATGCACGAAACGATGAGCCAGCCAGTCCAGCAGCAGTGGATGAGTGGGTGCGGCACCGGAACGTCCAAAATTGTCAACGGACTGAACCAGCCCCGTGCCAAACAAATGCTGCCACACACGATTAACCATGACCCGTGACGTTAATGGGTGATCGGCATGAGTGATCCATCGGGCAAGCTGCACGCGACCGCTTTGTTCCTCGGGAATGGAGAACTCGTCGCGAAGTTCAACGCACGTCAGAAATCCGCGAGACGGCGTGTCCCCGTTCTTCCCTTTTTCACCGCGAATCTGAATCGGCCAGTCCTGAGTCTTCTTCCGATCCCGAACCGCGAATGCAAACTCAGGCAGTGGAATTTCTGCCTGCTGTTTCTGCAGGTCCTCTAGTTCTTTCTTGAGTACGGACAGCTGCTGCTGCACGTCCTTGTACTGCTGCAGGGATTTTCTTATTTTCGGCGGAAGTGCTTTGACGGACTCGGCATTGCTGCTTGCGCCCTCATCGGCGGCAAGCAGGGTCAGCAACTGTTTCCAGTTGCCCGGCAGCTGTTTCTTCAGCGATTTCGAACGCTTGTCCAGCGGAGTGATTTTCTTCCGGATGGCAGCCGTCTGTTTGCCGAACTGCTCCACCTGACCAGCCACCAGAGCAATATCTTCCGTCAGGGGATAATACACCTTCAGCTGGTCCTTCAGAGTATTGGGCCGGCGAGTACTGCCTCCGTAAAAAGTGTCGATGTTTCGAAAAATCCCTGCCATCGCGTAGTAGTCGGCAGTGGGAACCGGATCGAACTTGTGATCGTGACATCGAGCACAGGACACCGTAAAAGCCATGAAGGCCTTGCTGATCACATCGATCTGATCGTCAACAATATCCAGTTCCAGATTCCCGCCATTCAGCGACTTGGAACCGATGGCCAGAAGGCCCGTCGCGATCAGATTGCTGCGTCGCTGTTCCTGACCGTCTGCCGACAGCAGATCTCCGGAAATCTGCTGCTGAACAAAATTATCGTATGGCATGTCACTGTTAAACGCATCAATGACGTAATCGCGATATCGCCACGAATACAACATCAACACATCACGACTGCTGCCGGTTGATTCTCCATACCGGACGACATCCAGCCAGTGACGTCCCCAGCGTTCGCCGAATTGAGCTGAACCCAGCAGGCGTTCGACCTGGGCCGGATAAGAATCGTTAGTTGCGGAACTGAAAGAACGGACCTCATCCACTGTTGGCGGCAGGCCAGTCAGGTCAAACGTCACCCGTCGCAACAGTGCTTCCTTTGTCGCAGGAATGGCAGGCACAAGTTCAGCGGATTCCAGGCGTGCCAGAACAAATCGGTCGAGGTCCGTTGTGGGCCAGTCTTGATTCTGAACAGTCGGCACCTGGGGATTCTGAACCGGCTGTAACGACCACAGCGGCACGAATTCGTCCGACTCACTCTCTGCGTGCGGCGACATATCACCGTCACGCGGATCCGGTGCACCCATTTTGATCCAGCGACGAAACTCTGCAATAGTCTCGTCATCCAGTTTTTCGTCGGGAGGCATTTCCAGATCGCGATACTCAATTGCCGACAGCAGCAGACTTTCGTTCAGATCCTTCGGCACGACCGCGGGGCCCGTTTCTCCTCCTTCGTGCGTGCCGGCTCTGGAATCCAGAAGTAATCCTCCGGCGGGCTCCTCAGATTCTGACGAGTGACACTCGTAGCAATAGTCTGCCAGAATCGGACGGATTTTCTCTTCAAAGAAGTCGATTCCGTCGTCCGCAGCGGCAACAGAAATACCCATAACAAAGGTTACGAAACCAAGCATGCGAAGGTGTGATTGCAAAATCAGCATGTCTGGAACAATGCAGGCAAGAATCGAGGCAGGAGTGGCAGGGCAGGACGACAGATTGTATCAGAGCCTATTAGAAAGAGTACAAACATTTCAGCGAGGCTCCCGTCGGAACCGCGTTTCCGGCATTTGAGCCGGAATAACGGAGCCATGAGTTGCCGCATTCCCTTCGGTACCTGCGTTTTTTCAGATAAGGCTCTCGCAGCAGATGAACAGTCCAGGAATCGCGTAAAACAAAAGTCACGGGTCCGGGACGGCACTGAGGCCTGAATAATCGGCATAAACGCCCGGGTTGTATATGCGGTCGGTACGGGATCGACCGTCCAACCAGACACCGTCGCTTACCGGTCAAGCGGTCTTGTAAGTGTGGTCGATGAAAAAACAAGGGCGTGATGCGTCATTCCGAGCTGTCGTGCCAGTGTTTTCTGGACTTGGCAGGTACAGTTCCTCAAGATAAACGTGCATTTGCGCAACGTTGTTGTTGCGTATCTTCAGTTTGGCCGGACAGTGAATTCGTTCATGCTTCAGATCTTTCGTGGAGTCAGTCTGCTTACGTCACGTGCCACCGTGTTTCAGTACGTCGCGACCGTTTCGATGGCGGCATGCCTGTTACCAACTCTGGGCCCCGTCACCGCGCAGCAGGAAGACGGCGATCCGACCCGGGATGATCTGTTCGTTTTCAAGCCGAACACTCCGATTCGCCAGGTACGAGGAGCCGTACTGGCAGAACGCCTGGATCGCCCCGGACTGGCTCAGGGCTATCTGCAGGATCTTATCGATTCTCAACCGACAACCGAAACTCTGCGTTCGCTGCGTCAGAAATTCGGCATCGCACTTTTTCTGGAACTCAGCACCGTCGAAGAACTGCAGCCGACCTCTCGTGATCTGCTGCATCTGATGAACAAGTCGATGAAGCAGGATGCACCATCGGCGGATGCGGTCGAATCACTGATCAACACGCTGGGGCAGTCAGAACAACAGACACTGGACGCATCTATCCGAATCCTGAGTGCTGAAGGCGATGCCGTTGAACCTCTGCTGGCTGCAGACCCAACAACTCCGCAGGGAGAGATTGCTGCGCTGTTGTTACAGAAATACGCACGCCGTTTGCGGCATGGATTGCTGACTGCATTGTCAAATGCCGATGAACCCGGTCGAACTCGAATTCTGGGACTGCTGGAAACAACGGCCGATGCGGAGTTGGTCAATGACCTGAGTCCGTATCGTTTTGACAAATCTGATGTTGTTTCTGTCGCCGCCACGAGTGCGTCACGAAGGCTGTTGCAGGGCCGATCACTGCCAGGCACAGCCGACGCAACAGTGGATTCTCTGGTCAGCGATGCCATACGTTTGATCGCCGCGGCGGGAGCCACCTTTCCTTCGCAGGACCAGTTGTTCGCACAACGAAATATTCGAAATCGGAAGGCTGAACCTGAGGACAGAATCTACGGTGCATACATGCTTGAGCGTGCCGCCACGTTAAGTCATTACGCGACATCAATTCGCCCTGATGATGAGATAGCAAAGGCGGCGCAGCTGGTAGCGGAAGTTACGGAACAGTCGTGGCCCGCCAAATGGCCGGTACAGATGGACGTTCCGATCATCGACACGGCAGCCGAAGCCGCCGACGTGGATGTTGCCGCATTGCGAATTGCGCTGCAGACAAAAAACACGTCTTCTGTATTTGGAATTCTTAGCCGCTCTGAGACCGCGGCGGTCCTGAAGCAGCATCCGCAATTGATGCGAAGCTGTCTGTTGTTTCCGTCCTCGCGAGTTCGGCTGATCACAGCCGGTATCGCGCATGCTTACAGAATCAGCAGCCCTTTCGCGGTCGCCGTGGTCGCATCGGGGATCGAGGGGCTCGAAGCGCCGGAAGCGGTGGTTATCGATTCAGGAGGCGGCGACAGCGCCACGACAGCCGCTGTTCTTATCGATGCCGGCTATAAGGCCAAAGCCGCCAGCACGGGGCAATCAGGATTCGAAGCCGCCACACATCAGATGCATTGTGAACTGATTCTGATACACAGCAATTGTCTGCGCTGGTCGCTTTCGCAAACAATTGCGAATCTGCGAACCGACTATCGAACCCGAAACACACCGATCGTGGTTTACGGCCCTGAACGAGACAAAGTGCGAACCGAGGGGGTCAGGACGAATTATCACGGCTTGTGGTGGATTACCGAACCGATTTCCGAAATCACGTTTGTCCACACGCTGCGTTATACAAACGTACCATCGCCGATTCTGTCCGAAGCCGAACGCAGGTCGATGACACGTTTCGCACGCACGCTGCAGTAGCAGGAAGCACGGGCTTCTGGCCGCGGCATTCTGCACTTCCGACGTGGCACATATCTGCGACGGGGAAATCCGGATTTCCCTTCCCGGATAGCGGTACAGACGAATCATTGCCTGATTGCGGCCCTGTTATCGTCGACCGCTGAGCAGAACAAAACCAACGGCGATAACAAACACCGCGCCGATGCAGTATTCATGGGGCTCAAGATCGATGTATTCATCGAGCAGCAGGCGTTTAACCTCCCTCGTCCATTGCAGCAAACTGAATTTCATCTGATTCAACATGGCAAGTGCAATCCTGGGGAATGCTGAAGACAACCTGCCTGTAAAATGTGTCACCGTTCACGGACTGGCCCAGGTATTCAGATCGATTGCTATGGTGTGCGAACCAACACAGCAGGATTGTATCGACTGTGACGACTGTATCAGCCTCTCGTATTGTCTGCCTCCGCAGTACGACCGACATCGGTCACAACCAGATTGTCCCGGTGAACAACCTCCCCGTAGGGAACATGACCTATCAGTTCCCGAATCTGCGCCGTGCGGCGACCCAGAATCCTGCGAACATCAACAGACGAATAGTTTGAAAGTCCACGGGCCACAGCGCTGTACGACGAACTGACGAGTTCGACGGACGCTCCCTGATCGAAGTCGCCGATCACATCAGAGATCCCCACAGCCAGCAACGAACGGCCTTCCGCTACGACCGCTCGACGGGCGCCTTCGTCAAGAACCAGCTTCCCCTCCGGACGAGTCGCGTAACCAATCCACTTCTTCCATGCCGGCACCGTGGTTCCGGCCGCCAGGAAAAGTGTTCCAACATCGTCGCCGCGGGAAATCCTATCAAGCACACCCGCTTCACGACCGTTCGCCAGAATCACACTTTCGCCAACGGAGGTCGCGTCAATAATGGCAGACAGCTTGGCCGACATTCCTCCACGTCCACGTGAACTTTGTTCTGCCGCGACATGACTCAGCATCGACACATCCGGTTTTTCCACCAGCGAAATCAGATTGCTGGTGGGATCCGACGGAGGTCCGTCGTACAGCCCATCGATGCCCGATAGAATAATCAGCAACGGGTCAGGCACCTGGGCAGCAATCATCGATGCCAGTTGATCATTATCACCAAGGGCGATCTCTTCGGTGCTGACGCTGTCATTCTCATTCACAACAGGCACAACACCGAAATCAAGTAATGTGCGAATCGTGTTACGAACATTCAGATACCGGCGACGATTTCGAAAATCATTTACAGTGACCAGGATCTGTGCGACCACATGACCCGAGCGATTCAGGTTCTCTCCCCATTCCTTCATAAGACGGGTCTGGCCGGCAGCTGCCGCTGCCTGCAGCGCGGGAAGAGACTCCGGGCTCTGGGTCAGCCCCAGAACTCCTATCCCCGCAGCGACTGCCCCGCTGGAAACGATCACAACTTTGCGTCCGGAAAAGATCAGTCGATCGATCTGTTCAGACAGGTGGCCAATGCCGTCTTCATCAAGCTGGTCGTCGTCGCGCGTCAGGACATTCGACCCGATCTTGACGATGAGTGTGCGGGAAGAATCAAAGACTTCCTGACGGACCAGATTTCGCATCTTCGGCCTTAAGAGAACTCGGCTCGCAAACATAACACAGCAGATTCGCAAGGACGCCTGACCCGAATTCGACAGCCTGCTCAGGTCTGCGAGAGTCGTCCAGAATGCAAATTAAATTGTCCGGCCGCTCACGCAGTACGCTGCATCTCAATCAAATGCACAAGTCCGCATCACAGCGTCTCAGACTTCAAAGACCCACCGCAGACTCAATCTGTTTGAGCTCAGCCTGACGTTCCACTCGTTTTTCATCACTGAAAAACGTCTCGACCGATTCCCCCAGCTTTTGACACAACCTGTCGATGCGTGTAGATCCCATGCGACGCCTTGTTGATTCCTGCACAGCCGGGATCCGAATATTGCTGATGGACTCCAGAAATTCCTTCTTGGCAGGAACGTTGCGGTAGTCACCAAGCAACTTTTCAACAGCCTTCGCGTCCTGCGCTTCAGCTGCCTTGCGGGCACGCGCCAGCAGGACGCCCTGCATGGCAATCGAATCGATCAGCTGGTCCTGCAGCAACTGCAGCTCACCCTCCACACCCAGACGAACCGAATCGTCCGGCAATGCTACCATGTCGTACGGCAGCAGACCCGGTGCATACGGTACGCGTGCAAGAAGTGACGCACCGCTGTAGACACGAATCCAGAACGTCGGATGATTCTCACGCGTTTCAATCACAACTTCACCATTGCGGTCACTGACAAGCTGCGTTTGCGGCCCGTCTTCCTCATCTTTCCAGCCCAGCTGATAGGCAATGGCCAGACGATGCGAAATCAGTGGTTTGTCCTGACGCGACTGCAGTACCAGCCTGACTCGACTCCGGCCGGCCGTCGGTCGCTGGCGTACGGCCAGATGCTGCAGCCGACGGCCTTTGCCACCAAACAGAGAGAACGTCATATGTGTCGCGTAGTAGCCCGTTACCATTCCACGCGCAACTTCACGATCCACTGACATCGCCCGAATGTATGACAGCGGCAGCGCCTTCAGCTGCTGCAGCTTCTTCGGATTCCGCCGTTCCATCGATCGGACAAATGGTCTCAGCACGTCTCCTTTTCTGACCTGATCGGCCGAGGCATCCGGTGGCCTGAGTTCTCCGGCCTGAGTCTGCAATTCCATCAGGCTGCGGCCCTCTTCGTCATCGAACTGACGAACATACAACAGAACAGGGCGAAAGGAATCTCTCATCAGGCGTGCGGCAACGGCACCAACGGACCGCGGATCCAGAGTTCGTTCAGAATACAGAGGGGTCAGTTCCTGTATCCGCGGATCGTATTCGCGACAGCTGATGTTGAAGGTTCGCCCTGAGGACTCGACCGTCAGAATAAAGGCTTTATCACACTCTTCTTCCGGATACAGATCGAACACGTCAGGCAGTTGCAGACGCTCCAGACGTGCCTCGTGTCCGGGTATCAGCCATTCGTTAATTTCAATGTCTGCTGCCCACATGCGTCCGTACATTCGGGCCACAGCCACCTCAATATCACTGATAAATTGTTCACGAACAGCGTTCCTGGTCGCGCTTTGATTATCGAACGCAATCGATATCCGGACGCGATACGGACGACTGCCGAAGGGGATTTCGACTTCCGCTTCCTTCTCTGTGGCCGCGGCTACGGCAGCCGGTTGTTCAACAGCAGCGGCATCAGTCGATGTTTGGGCATCAGTCGGTTCGGTCAAAGAAGCCTGCTCACCGGCGGCAGGCGCAACCGACGACGCAGTTTCTTCGGCTGCAGTTTCGTTCTGCTCGGCTGTATCCTGCAAGGCCGCGAACACCTGAGGCGATGTCGCCAGCCATGGCACGAAAATGGCAGCGGACACGCAGGTCAGCGCACTAAGAAACAAAACCGCGGATCGCTTTCTCATGGCTTCACCAACCAGCGTTCAAGCCCGTGATAAACACTCAACGGCCGCCCTTCAAATCCGGAGATGTTGCTTTGGAAAGCCATAAAGTCGTCCAGCTCCCAAAGCGGGATCAAGAATGCCTGCACCGCCATATGACGGTGGATCAGAAAAAGTTTTTGCTGTGCATCCGAAAAGCTGCTGGCGTAGTCAAGATTAATCAGTTCCTGACGCATCCAGTCCGGATAGCCGGACAGCTTATTGACATCCAGCTGATCATCTGAGAGCAGGACAGACCAGAGGTCGAGCAAAGGTTCCATTATCCGTACTCGGCGGTACATCAGGTCCCAGTCGTCGTCGGCCAGCTTCTCACCCACCTGATTGGCAGGAATCAGCTCTACATCAAATCCAAGTGCCTGCCATCGCTCAACGATCTTTTCTGCAGCCAGCATGGCCACTTCGTCCGGATCGCACAACATTCGCAATCTGGGGAGTTGAATATGCTTAACGGCGGCCGCGATCTCTTTGGCATGATCACGACGAAACACAACTTCATCCCATTCTTCTTTTGCCTGCAGCGCCTTCTGTTTAGCCTCGGCGACAAACTTCTGTTTGTCGGGAATTCGAAGCTGTTCCAGCGACGCAAGCCGCAGAATGTAAGCGAGGTAATGATCATAGATCGGAGGCTCCACCAACGGATTACTGGCGTAACTGCCGGAATGCCACGGTGCACTGCTGATGCGGCCGTATTTCATTTCAGGGTCCCGCAGAATGACCTTCTTCAGCAGGTTTTCCCGATCGACCGACACGGAAAGCGCTCGCCGCAGTTGAGCACTCCTGACGGCGGACGACAATGGATTGAAAACGATCAGGTGGTTCTGCGGAATGGCGTACTGTTGTACTGACGCACGTCCGGAGCCCTTGAAGATGTCAATTTCCCACGGCATCAATCGAGGCAGCACGTCCACCTTACCGCGCAGAAATGCCTGAATTTCGGAATGCCGATCGCCAAACCTGATCTCATCAATATCTGACACGTGATACTGTCGGTCACTCAGGCCATCCGGTTCCGGGATGATGCGGCGATACCTCCGATGATCTTCGTCCTGCTCGACCAGAGCAAACCGGGTGGACAGCGTCTGCCGCTCAGCATCCTTCGGAGCCGGCTGCTGATCCTCAGGAATTCCCATCACCGGAAATCGAAACAGCGCCTCCAGACTCAACGGCACCCGATGAAACTGAATCTGCAGTTGCGTGGGCGAACGCACAGAAAACTCGCTGACAAATGATGCCAGACGCGAATTGAATGTCTGCAGCGATGGATCCAGCTGATCACTGAGGGCCTCGGCGATCTGATTCGCACTGAGAACGGGCTGTGTCTGCCAGTACGGGCGCGTTGACCTCAGCGTAAATAACACCTCGCGTCCAAGATCCCGGGGGTCCCACTGATCAAAGAATCCTGACTGAAAATAAGTCAGATCATCTGCGCTGGACGGTTCAAACAGCGAAACGGTAGTCAGTTCCCGATGTCGTTCCTCGGCTTCCAGCGTAATGGGGGAAACAATGTCCGTCCGCGAAAAATCACGGACAGCGACCCGCAGTGTCTGATGTCTGGAAATATAATGACCGTAGGCAGCCCGCTGAATTCCGGGCGTCTGCCACTGAACATACTGAGTGTCGTTGCTGATGCGGCTGACGCTGATCGGCCAGATCGTGTTGGCGACCGCAGCAGCCGCTGCCGCTTCAGCATGTCGGTCGGCCCGGGAATGCTCTTCGGCCTGTCCGAAAACGACAGACACCTTCGCCTGCAACTGCTTTTTCCAGTCGGCAATGACCGGGTGTTCGGGGAAGTGCTTTGCCAGTCTGTTCAGTGAATAACGAACCAGATCGTAGTCTTCGTCATCCACTGCTGACTGGACGGCGGAGCGAATCGTCCGGCCGAACATTTCAGCCAGCTGCGGGCTTGTCTTATCACGCATGGCCAGCTCATCCAGCAGTGCCATGGCCGCATATGCATCACCGGCCTCGAAATTGAGTTCGGCCTCTTTGATCAACAGACTGGCAAATCGAGAATTAGCCTGTTCCCAGCCTGGGGCCATCCGCTCAACTTCCATCAGCAGCTCGTAGGCCTGACTGATTTCGCCGAGTTCAACAAGTGCATCGGCTTCTCGCAGAATCATGTCTTCAAAGGAAATAACACGATCCACCTGGCTGACCGGCAGCTGGTAGTCCTCAAAATTATTATCGGGCAGATTGACCTCAAGCATCCTGAGCCGCTTCTTTCGTTCCGAAATTTCAGCTCGTTCTGCCGCGTTACTGCCCCTGGCCTGCTCAAGCAGCACGAGTTCATCAGCCATTTTCTGCAACGTATCGGGACGAGGATAAAGCGGCTGACACACAATGACCGTCTGGTCCTTCAGGACAATCCAGTCGAACGGATCGGCCTTCAGTAGTGTTTCCACGGAAGGCCAGTCCATGTCCTCAAGCCGCGGCAGCTCGTCCTGCGCACCGGCGAACGACGGACACAAACCGCCGGCGCACAGACACAGGATCGCACCGAACAAAATGTCACGGACCAGCCGGGAACAAAAATGAAATATACTGCAGCTATTCAAGTACATCTTCCACACTGTAAAGACTGCCATCGACTCCAATGACGATAAGGGATTTGCCAACGATAATCGGCCCTTTCTGAGCTTCCTGGCCAAGCGACACGTTCTTTCCGGTATCGTTACCATCTGAATCAAGAACCATCACCGTACCATTGGAAAGAGATGCCACAAACCCGGTGTTCTCAATCACAACCGGCTGACCAGTCAGAAACGCTCCGTTAAGCGGAACGGTCACAGGCTCCTGAAGGGAAGGACCGCTCGCGAACACCTGCAGTTCACGGCGCGCGACTTCGACAAAAATTCGGTCTCCTGAAATATACGGTGACCTCGTGGCGACGCCACCCAGGTCATATTCGTCCAGAACTTCCAGTGTTGCCACAGACAGGGTCATGAGTTTGCCATCAGAGGTAACCACAGCCAGCAGGTCTCCCGACGCCGCAGGTGCCAGCTCAATCGGCTGTTCCATACGCGTCCTGCTGACTTCGAAAAGATGTCGGGTTGGACTCGTTCGATACTCAACCCGTATCAGTTCGTTTTCAGCGTTGACCGCCAGAACCTGAGTATCGTTAATCGCAACGAGCGACTTCCAGGAAGCCTGTTGATCTTTACCCTGTCCCTGTGCGGCCCGATAGTCCTGTACACGGCCCGCGTTAGTCGCGGTAAAATGCAGACGACCAGGGACGGCGACAACGACGCCGTCAGCAAGCGACACCGGCGGAACACCGGCGATACCGGGCAGTGTCCACCGCTGCTCAAGCTGACCACTCGTCGTGAACGTCCATAGAGCCGGTTCTTCGCCGCCGCAGTAGGCAGCCAGTCGACCGTCTTTGAGCGACAACCCGCCGATGGCTTCTTCCAGACCATCCGGTACGCGGTACTCACTAAGATCGTCAATGATGAATCCCCCGGCTTTGATTCTCTGCAGGGGAATCCGGAAGACTCGGCCAAAATCACCAACAGCCAGCAACGACTCGTCATTGCCAGCAGGCCCCGCGGAAACCACGTTGGTACCGATTACAGTACGCCACTTGTCTTCCATCTTCTGTGGCTCCACCCTCGTGAAGAAGATGGAAGATGAATAGGGCTCATTGGTTGTGACGAAAAAATTCCGGTCGGACATCTGGATCGGCTGAAGGTGCAGTCCTTCTGCAACAGTGTTTGACTGAAGTTCCAGAGTGTTGGTCCGTACCTGAAACTTCCGCAAAGCTTCACTGGCCATCCACAGCTGACCACCTGGACCGGCTCTCAGAAAAATCGGCGAGATCGCTGCGTCTTCCAGCTGATTTGCGCCAACCTTTGCCAGATGATCAGCATCGGGGTCGTCATTTACGCGGAAGGCAGTTACTCGCTGAGGTGTGGACGGTACGTACAGCTCCCGTCCTCTGAGCAGCAGTGAAGCATCCCTGACCTGGCCATCAACAACATCCGATGCAAGCACGGAAACCGCCCCGCTGCCGGCATTCACATCCAACACTCGCAGCCTGACCTTGTCAGCAGAATCGTTGTCTGCCATCAACATCAATTTGCCCGTTGTCAGAATCGGAGCTTCGACACTACCCAGTCGGTGTTCCACATACGATACCGCCACACACTCCAACGGACTGATCCCCAGCGTGTAAACCAGAGACTGGTCGCCCGCGATCACCATGTATTTTTCGTCGCGAGTGACGGCTGGCGGTCCGACGACTGGCTGATTGAAGACCACTCGCGAGATCGCCTTTCCGGATGCTACGGAAATCTTCCATAACTCACCGCTCTCGGTCGTCAGATAAATCTGCTGCTGAAAAATAAGCGGCGGGCCGGAGGGACGTGACGGGATTCGTTGCCGCCACAGCATATCGCCCTGCTCTTGCGACAATAACAAAAGCTCATTTGTATCCGTGTGGAAGATCAGCAGCGACGGTTCAGCCGCATCAATCGCAATCGGAGCGAATGGCGGGTTTCTGCCAACGGCACGCTTCCAGACAGGTTCGCCGGTTTCCGAATCGATTCCATAACAGCTGCCGACTCCTACCGCGAAAACCAGTTTTCCCTGTGAGACCTGGTCAACGGTCACCTGAGTTCGCAGTGTCAGTGCAGCTGACACTCTCTCCGATGACGAAAAATCTTCGGTCTCGGCATTCCCGTTCAGGTCCTCCTGCTTCGTGAGAGTCTTCTCCAAATCCAAGATCGTCGTAAGAATCTTCGCCACGTCCGCGTCATCGCTCAGCGATTCATACTGGTCGATCAGAGCCTGCCGCGATTCCAGAGCCGCCAGAGTGTCGTTGGTCTCCAGATGACCGCTGATTTCAGCCAGATAACCGTCCAGAACGGTAGCTTTGTCGATCGCAGCATTGGCCTTACGCTGCAGCTGTCGAATCTCATCTTCCACGGATCGCGGCAGTCCATCCTTCCCGGCAAACTGATCCATGATTTTCTTGGCGAGCCTGCTGTCTTCCAGCGGTGGCATCGACGGCTTTACTTTCGGAGGTTCTCCTACTGCGACAAATGCCCCAAGACGAACAATTCGTTCCGCAAAGCGCAGAACGTCGTCACGTTCGTCGTTGAATCCTTCAAGATCCCGACAGACGCGTATGAAATCGTCCAGCTGTTTCAGCGCCTCAGAAACACCGGCAGCATTAATATTGGTGCCGCTGATGATCTCCAGCACCATCGTTTCGTGATAAAGGATTCGGGCCTGATCTGTATATTCGCCGTCCGGGTAGGCCTGCAGAAAGTCCACCAGCCGGCCCTTCGCTTCCGGATAGCTATTCTCATCAAACTTCTGCTTTGCCGCCGCAAAAGCGTTTTCTTCGCTTTTACTGAGAATCATGATAAAGAACACCAGGCCGACCAGAGTGAGAGCAATAATCCCGCCCGCCATGATCATCACGAACGGTGATTTTTTAACATCCTTTTCGCCTGGCCGGGCCGCTCCACCGGACAGTTTGTCGCTGAATTCTGAAAGCCTGCCACGGCGCAGCTGACGACGTCCTTTCTCGATGGCGGCGTCACCACCTTCCTCGGCTTCCTCGACTTCCTCGACTTCCTCGTCGAGCTCATCGATTTCTTCGATGTCGTCGTCATCAAATTCGTCGTAATCTTCCGTTGGCACGTTGGCACCCAATTTTCTGAGGGACGTTTGTATGAAAACACAGCTGGGCTGCAGTCAAACCGGTGCGTGCAGTCCACTAACCCTTAACGATCAATCAACCTCTTTGATCATGGAATTGATTTTTGTAAAACCAGCCTTGGCAGCAGCATCGGCCACCAGAATCCTTTTCTCGTGAGTCGACTCAGGATCGATCAGCAGTTTCAGTTCAACTGCATCCGCAGCAGCCCTTGAGTCTTCCAGAAGACTGACAGCTTCCTTAAATGATTCGCACGGCAGATCGTCAACGTAAATTCGGTTTTCGGCATCAATGATGGCTTCCACCGCCGAACTCTCCATTTCAGGAACACTTACTGACGATACGGCATCAGACTTCGCCGGTGGTACGTCAATCTTTTTCTGCAAAGTAAACGACGCTGTAATCATGAAGAAGATCAGCAGCAGAAACGTGACGTCCACCATCGGAGTGAGGTCCATTTCCTCAAAGTCAGGTTCCGGCCTGCCTAACTGAATATCTTCTTCTTCGACTTCTTCCCATGACGGAAGACTGACCCGAACGATCGAATTAACTCTGGACTGTTCGGATACGGACGCTGCGCGCTTCTTCGTAACTTTGGGGCGTTCAGACGATATTGATTCGTCCTCGACATCGTCCACCGGCATAATTTCATCGTCAGCGTCCGGGAACGCCTCAACGACTTCGTACGAATCGTCTGCAACTCTGTAGTCAAGATCGACGTCTGCCGGTTCCATCTGACGTGTCTGACCAACAGGCACCTGGGAAACACGGGCCGCATCGGTGCTTCCCGTCGCGGCCGGCGAGACCCTGGTGTTTTTCGCCTTTTCCGCAGCGCGATCCAATTCCTCAAGAATCGGCAGCTTCACAAGATCGAGTGACTTACCCTGGCGATAGGCAGTGACCAGCAGCTTCAGATCAGCCGACACATCTGCAGCCGACGCATAGCGCAGCCCCCGACGTTTTGCCATCATGCGGTGTACCATCCGACAGATAACATTCGGCAGCGTGGGATTCTGTTCCTTCAGCGGAGGTGGTGCGGCATTCAGATGCTGCACGGCAATCGCCATGGCCGTGTTTCCGGTGAACGGTGTTTTGCCGCTCAGAAGCTGATAACACGTCACACCCAGAGAGTATACGTCCGAACGCGGGTCCAGTTCCTTTCCGTTGACCTGCTCCGGACTCATATACAGCGGCGTTCCCAGGGTCATTCCCTCCCGCGTGATGCCGCCACCATCCGGTTTGTCATGCAGTTGAGCCAGCCCGAAGTCGGCAACTTTGACCTCACCCTTCTTCGTTACCAGAATATTTTCCGGTTTGATATCACGGTGAACAATGCCGGCCTGACCGGACGCCTTCAGAGCTGATGTCACCTGACGAATGACGTGCAGACAGGAACCAAGATCCGGCGTGGATTTTGACTTAAGTATACTTGCGAGGTCTTTACCCTTCACAAACTCCTGGGCAATGAAATGGTATCCCTCTGCATCGCCAATTGTGTAAACCTGAACAATGTTCGGATGGTTCAGCCCGGCAGCCATCATGGCTTCCTGCTTGAAGCGAGTCAGCATCACCTCGCCGGAGGTTGCCATTAACGAAGGCTTCATCACCTTCACGGCAACGTGTCGCTGCAGTGAAGTCTGCTCCGCAAGGTAGACGTCCGCCATGCCACCGCTGCCGAGATGATTCAGCAGGAGGAATTCGCCCAGCTTTTTGTCAATCAGTTCCGCCATTGTTCAATCTCGGGCACTTGCCCGCTACTTCCGATCGCTGACTGCAAAGTGCATCAGAATTTCTGTTTCGGTTTCCGCCGCCACTTCACCAATTACCTGTTCGACTTCGCCCACGAAGCCGGACTTCACGTCGCGTTCCGCATAGATCATAACTTTCAGATCGTCCAGTCCCGCCCGCTGAGTCAGATCGGCCTTAATCTGATCAAGCGACGCAGGCTCACCGTCCAGAATGATCTCACCCTCTGACGCAGACGATGCCGGTGCCTTGATTGTCAGTTCAATATGTCCAGCAACGTTCGCGTTGGTTCCCGAAGATGCGGGCGGAATATCCTTGTCTGGTGTGCCCTGCATGGTTGAGGTAACCATAAAGAAGATCAGAAGCAGAAAAACGACGTCGATCATGGGAGTGATATCCAGATCGGCTTCGTCTTTCTTTTTCTTTTTCTTGCCAAACCCGCCGTCGTCAAACACGCCGAATCCCCCCCTGTCGTCTCACGTTACCTGAACGTCCGCCGCAGACCGACGGCAACGAATTCGTCTTTGACCGGTACGTCATCCGCTGCGTGGACCGCCGCAGGCGACAATACTGGCACTGCCCCAACGTTACGATGGCGAATCCTCTCCACGCACCTGAGCCGCTTCGAGGTCATCAAAGAATGTTCCCAGATTGTCCTGCACCGAATCCTGCAATTTTGCGATTCGAGTCTGAGTCATTGCACCCAAAACCACCAGCGGAATCGCGATGGCCAGACCGCCTGCCGTCGTAAACAGGGCAAAGCTGATGTCTGCCGCCAACTCAGAGGGTTTGACACCGGACTCCCCGGTACCGGCGATCTTCTTGAACGCCTGAATCATCCCGGTCACCGTTCCCAGCAGCCCAAGCATCGGAGCGGATTTCACGATCGTGTTCACCCAGGACGTGCGAACGTCGAATTCTGAAAGAATCTCACGTGAAAAGAACTCGCCCACGATTTGCTTGATTTTCTTGATCGGCTTGGCTCGATTTTCGACGCCCACCTGAACCAGCTGCGGGACGGCTCGCGACCAGAGCTCCGGAGTGTCGCACACGTCAACGGCGCCCTCGAAGTCGTTCTTTTCGAGTAGTTCGCTGACGTCATCAAGAAAGGCACTGGCCGCTTCGCGACCGGGAAAGCTTTTCTCCTTCACGCGACGCATCAGCACGATAATACAGTACAGACCGTAGCAGGCACACAACGCCATCGCCAGATAGATGAGGTTACCGAACTGTTCCAGAATCGGCCCCGTATCGACTGCAGCAAACGAAGTGACTGTCAGCGATGTGCAAAAGTCGGACAAGAAGTGCATAAGATTTTCCTGAACCTGTAATTCATTCCGGCCGTCGGGCCTGTACAAACGGGCAATATCTTTCAGTGCCCGGTGTTAACGAAGTTTCTGACTGGTGACCACAAATACATAACCACTGCCTTCCCGTTTTACCTGAAAACGAGTACGGCGAATCTGTTCCGGCGGTCTCCCGCCAGCACGTTCTGACTCAAGCGTTGCCAGCATCTGTTCTGTTGCCGGATCGTAAAAGTGCAGAACCATGCCATCGCTCGGCTGCGGAACACCAGCTTTCTCCAGTAACTCAATGTCTGCCTTGACACGATCGCCCCCCTGCCAGTTCATAAACAGCCGTTGATCCTTGCTGTTCAGACGGGCCTCACGGACAGAGGGACTACTCGACATCTTCGACAGGTAATAAATACGGCCATCCTTAAACGCACAGCCTAACTCAATTTTGAAGAATTCCAATTGTCGGGCGTATGACTTCAGGTTCCCCTGGTCCGCAAATTCCACAAACCACCGCTGCTCTCGTTTTACACCTCCACGAGTCCCGCCGCCGGAACCGAACGGGCGTCCACTGCCCTCAGCACTGCCAGGGTTTCCCCCGCCACTCGCATCAGCGTACTCGTTGGGCTGCTGCATCTGAGCTGCAGTCTCAGACAGCGTGAGGACCTGCTCGGTGATCTGTTCCAGCTGTGTTTCCTGCTGGTCGTTCGACAGCGACGGATCATCAGTCGGGTCCAGAGGCGATTCCACGTCGAGAGTTTCGTCAGGATTTCCATCTTCGAACCCGCCGTCTCCGGACTCCATTACAATCGGAATCGACTGCACGTCCGGAAGCAGATTACTGAGCCAGATGGCGATCAGAATCGCAACAAAGATTCCCAGCCCCACAGTGGCAGCGACCTGCATCGACGTCGCGATGTCGTAACTGGTTTCGGACATCACCGGAACACGACCCGTCACGCGCCGGGATTTGCGATCCGGAACGGTGGTGGACATGGCGAACTCCAGTTAATTATCAGACAGGGAACAGATAGAACTGCTGGAAGTCGGAAGTCACCGCCACCAGTAAGAATCAGCATTTGAGTATTTAAATGCGGAACCGCATAAGATTGGTGTGCCGATGCTAGCTGTTTTCCGGGCAAAATGTCAACGATGCACGTCAATCAGCCACAGCAAAATCGTTGCACGCCGCCACTAATGGCCCAACCGCCATTACGTATGATCACGGTCTGCCTCGCCAATCCCGTAACGTGGATTTCGACACATCTTCGTTTTAGCAGCCAAAACCGGCCTTAAACACGGTTATATCGGGAAGTTCCAGCAAAGATCCCGGAACACATCCAGAGATTCCGGCCTGACCGAGGTCACTCGAAGTGGCAACACACTCGAGCAGAATATTGTCAACAAAGATCAACGATGCAGTCAGATGACGTCAATCCAGGGAATCAGTGCCGGAACATTGCCATGCTGCGCCCAGAAAACGCAGCAGGTCCGATGCAATGAGACCACGTTCCGACAATTCGGCCGCCGCCAGATCGCCTGCCCTGCCGTGCACATGAACAGCAACAGAGGCCGCGTCAAAAAGCGACATTCCCTGGCTGACCTGTGACACGATGAGTCCGGTCAGCACGTCACCGCTGCCTCCGGTCGCCATACCTGAATTCCCGGTAGAATTGACGAACACGCGGTTTCCGTCAGTAACAACAGTCCCTGCGCCCTTCAGCACAACGACCACCTTATACTTTTCGGCGAAGACCCGTGCCGCGTCTTCCCGGTTGCACTGAATTTCCGCCGTAGAAACCCCCGTCAGACGTGAAAACTCACCCGGATGTGGCGTCAGGATGCATGGCGGAATCGAATCCATCCGAGCAAACATCTCGTATTTGGCAACGACATTTAATGCATCCGCATCAAGAATAACCGGGCACTCTGATTCTCTAAGCAACGATAAGACAAGGTCAGCAACCTGTTTCGACGGCCCCAATCCGGGGCCCACGGCGATTGCGTCTTTGTCTGCCACCAAATGGCGCACGTCGTCAACGCAAATATCAGACAGCTGCCCGCCACCACCACTTGGCAACCCGATCGTCATATAAGACGGTTCATAGCTGGCCACAATTGCCTGAATCGATTTCGGAACGGCGACCGACACAAGACCGGCGCCGCCGCGCAGTGCCGCCGTGGCCGACAGACAGGCAGCACCACTCATCCCAACAGAACCGCCAATGATCAATACGCGTCCAAACGTCCCTTTATGGGCATCCGCAGCACGATCCGGTAACCGCGCCGAATGCGGTTCATTCTGCCTGGCCATGTTTCGCCTCCTGTCGCACGAATAACCCTTAAACAAGATCCATGTTACCCCCTCGGTGTACGCCCCGGCCAGTCATGACGTCTTTACCGTGGTTCCCACAAACGCCTGCCCCGCACGGCAGAACATATGGATCAGAATCATCTCCTGACACCGTTGCCCTGACGGTTCATACGCATTTCAGCATGCCGAATCCGGCGACGACTTGACGCAGCACCGAAGTTTGTTCAACTTCACGTCTCTGTATTTAACGCGACTCAGTGTCTGCTTCCTTAGTCAAGGTGTTCAAAAATGCCGATGAAGGTTTCCTCCCGAAAACACGGTGTGTCACAGCTCAGAATTATTCTGACAGGAGTTCCCGTCATTCTGTCAGCTGGTCTGTTGATGACAGTATCTCACGGCCAGGACAGTTTCCGTCATACGGTGACGTCCAGTGAACAGAGTCACAACGAGCAATCCTGGCAAGCCTCGGCAGCAAAGGTCACACCGGACTGTCGACACCAGTGGTGGATTCAGAAATCGGTGCTGAAGGGTGGCCGTCAGGAAGGTGTCGATCAGATCATTGTCAATAATGGTGCGATGGAAATCGTGCTGTGCCCGACTCGAGGCATGGGCATCATCCAGGTCACCGCCGGAGACGTGGTGCTGAAGTGGGACAGTCCCGTCAAGGAGACCGTAAATCCGCAGTTTGTGAATCTCAGCAGCCGTGGCGGGCTTGGCTGGCTGGAAGGCTTCAATGAATTCATGTGTCGCTGCGGGCTGGAAAGTAACGGGCATCCCGGCACCGACACATTCATCAACAACGTTGGCGACAAAGCCGAAATGGAACTGACACTGCATGGCAAGATCGCCAACATTCCAGCCCGCAATGTAGAAGTCATTGTGGACCGCAAACCACCGTACGCGATTCACATCAAGGGCCAGGTTGACGAAAAACTCCTGTTTGGGCCGAAACTGGAACTGCACACCGAACTGGTTGTCATACCAGGTGAAACGTCGTTTCAACTGATCGACGAAATCCGGAACGTGGGGGCTCAGGAACAGGAATTCGAGATTCTGTACCACGCCAACTTCGGAAGCCCTCTGCTGGAAGAAGGTGCCGAGGTCGTCGCTTCCGTGAAAAGCGTCAAGCCCTTCAACGAACATGCCGCAACGGGGCTGGACGCGTGGAATGTCTACACAAAACCGATCACTGGATTTGTGGAGCAGGTATACCTGCTGGAACTCAACGGCGACGACGACAACAACACAACAGCTTTGCTGCATAACAGAGCCGCCAATAAAGCAGCAACGATCAGCTGGTCACTGGATGAACTGCCGTACCTGACGGTGTGGAAAAACACGGGGGCCCTGGCGGATGGCTATGTGACCGGCATCGAACCTGGCACAAATTATCCTAATAATCGAAGTGTCGAACGCAGGGCCGGTCGAGTTCCCAAACTCGGACCAGGCGAAACCTATGAAATGACGTTAGAGTTTGGTGTACACAGCGGTTCGAAAGCTGTGAAAGCGGCGATCAATTCGGTGCAGGACATTGGCCTTGCCGGTCAGCCCGGTGACAACTCCCGGATTGGGGCGGTCGGACGGTAAGCGCGGGTGAGCAACACGCAGGCCGGCTGAAACAAGCGTTCGGAGAACAGGTGGCCCGCCTCCGCGGGTCGCTATGAGAATGTGCAGCAGATGGATAGATGAATCCGTGATGTCAGACAGGGCGGCTTCTCGACAGCATTCAATGTGCGGCATCGCGGCATTTTTAATGACAGCGGCCGTTTACTTTTGCTGGATCGGGCTGCGGTTCGGGATGAATACACCGCCGTCCGCCACAGGTGACGAATCCAGCTACGATTCGATGGCGTGGGAACTCAGTCGCGGCCACGGATACGCTGTCAACTACGATGCTCCGGCGTTTCGCGCTCCGTATGACGAAGCGTCAAAAACGCAGCCCGAATTATTCACGCTGTCGCCCTCACCCTCCGGCCCGATCGCCTTTCGACCACCACTGTTTTCAACCATTGCCGCCGGCTTAAACCTGGTGGCCGGGCGTCAGTTCTTCGCCGTCCGGAGCCTGAACGTGCTGCTGATGGCAGCGACAGCCGGCCTGCTAAGCTATTATGTATGCCGCGAACTCGGATTCGGGGCGGCTGTCATTTCAGTTATTTTCTACGTGATTGACGTCAGGTCGCGGCTGTATGCTCGAAGTCTGCTGACAGAGCCACTGGCGTGTTTCCTGGCAACCCTGCTGACGCTGACACTACTGGGCCTTGTGAACCGCATGAATCGCAGAGGCCTGATTCTTGCCGGAATGCTGACCGGAGCGTCCATGCTGACACGCTCAGTTATGGTCCTGTGGTTACCCTGGTTGACAGTGTTCATTTGTTTCGTTGCGCGCAGACTTCAAAAGCAGACGTTCCGCGTATCTGCGGGAAACGCCGCGTTGTTTCTGGCCGTCACACTGGCTGTCTTCGCGCCGTGGGGCATGCGGAACATTGTACTGCTGGAAAGATTCAGCCCGATGGGCACGCAGGGACTAATGGAGTTGTCCGCCGGATACAGTGATGAAGCATGGAACAACAGAGGCGTCTGGCAGAATCTCAGCGCGCGGGGTTTCTTCGATGCAGTGGAGACGGCAGACATGGCGAACATCGAGAGCGAACTTGCCATCGCAGATGCCAGCAGCACCAAAGCCTTTGAATGGATCAGCAGCAATATCACACGCCTGATCCCACTGGCCTTGATGAAGATCGGCAGTGAATTCCGTCCTCAAAACGTGTTCGAGTTTATCGTTTTGATATTCGCCACCATTGGCCTTTGCAAATCGGGCCGAACGACAGTCATAGTATTCGGTGCACTGCTGGCGACCAACGCGATTTCGGTCGCCATGACATGGTCCGTCGAGGGTCGTTTCCTGGTGCCTCAACTATTCATCCTGCACACATTGTCCGCTATTGGCGCGTGGTGCTGTTTCAGCAAAATTCGATCGTCGCTGACCAGGACTGAAGAACCAGCCGGCTAATTACGTGTCGACTCGGGCATGGATGCGTCCCCACCGCATCAGGATGTCGCCGCGTGTTGCGGCGAGGGTACTGACTGCTGCCGCAGTTCGATCCAGCGTTCGAATAACAGCATGTCCATCTGCAGATCAAATTGGTTCTGAAACTGCATATCAACCTCCGACACAACAAGCCCGGCGAAATTATAATCAGCAAGGATGTCAAAAACGCCCATGCAGAACTCACGTGACGTGTACATCGGCCGATGCTCGCCCTGCCCCGGCAGATACCCGGGCATATGAATGTGTTTGATGCACTCGGACGCTGATGCGAACACATCACGCACAAGTGCAAACAATTGCTCAATGGGTGCGTCAGACAGCGAAAACATCCAGAGGTGTTCGATGTCCAGCGTTACAGAACCGCGGTCCTGAACCCACGCGGCAACGTTGGCCGCCGGCACACGCTGGTTTTCAATCGCCAGCGGAATGTTCGAGTCAATCGCTGCCAGCGGCTCAACGTAGCGCCGGAACATCGGCTCATGAATGACGACCGCCGAAACGTTCAATTCGTCAGCCAGCCGACAGCAGTTGCTCAGGTGAGACTCATTCAGTTCCGGCTTATTGGGAAAGTGCAGCGCGAAGTCCAGATCGAATCCGCGTGACATCGCGATGACGTCGTCCACACATTCCAGCACGGCCGCGTTCAGAAAAATCTCAGCGTTCCGAAAGCCGGCATCGTACGCGTGCTGGAAAGCGAGTGGTTCGGGCAGAAACTTGGTCGCAATTTTCAGCATGAACAGTGGCTCCGGAAGGTGCTTTTCCCTTCTCAATTATCGGCGACTGGTGTGGACGCAACCAGCTTCTTCCAAAGGACTTCTGAGAAGTGAAATGACGCCGTGCTGACAAAGTCGTGTTCCGGGCGGCGACACAAGGGCCTGAAGTCAAAATACGCAAAAAACGGGACCAGCGTGTCGGTTCAGAGCCGCGGTCCATGTGACTTGACGGGCCGGGCTGAATTCCGCCGGATTTGCTGTAACAGATCGCTGCATTATCCGCTTCGGTTAGTAGTCCCCCCCGGCAGGAGCGGAACAATGCCGGATGGATCACGAAAACGCCGATTTGCAACCAGCAAAGCCAAACGAGAATGGTATGCCCACCATCGAGCACTTCGATTCGCCCGTCGCTTCGGCGTCTGTGCCGCGTAATGAGACAGGGCATGTCCAACGTCCCCACTTGAATCAATTCTCAAAGAACAGCATCAGAGATCCGCAGCTTTGATGCTCTCACGACTCCGATTCTGCAGTTGTTGCCGAAGCCCGACGGCAACGCCCCGCCGCCGCGTGATTTCACGACTTCGCTGCCTGAACGCATCTCCCACCAATCCGTCGATCGTGGTACAGCTACCCCACAAACACGGCTGCGCGATGCGTGAGAGCACGCTGAATTCTCCGCATTCGTTTGCGAACCGTGTGTTTGTTCTTTCTACGGATGGATGGACACTTCACATGTTCAAAACCTCGATGCTACTTCTTGTTGTTGCCTGTACCTTCGAGCCTGCAACCACTCAGGCGCGGCAGTTTCCGTATAAGGCACGGATCATTGTGGAACAGACCTATGTCCGCAGCGGTGGAGGCGAAGCCTTTTATCCGACTGCCCAACTGCACCGTGATGTCACGGTAACCGTACGCAGACACGATCCGGGTGGCTGGTACATGATCGATCCTCCCAAAGGCAGCTTCAGCTGGATTCCATCAAGGAATGTCCGCCGCACGTCCACCGAATCAGGTGACGTGCTGGAAAGTAACGTGGTTGTCTTCGTCGGCAGTTCATTTGGCGATGAGACTCATGTCTGGCAGCGTATGATGATGGCCGGAGAAAAAGTGAACATTCTGGGCGAACAGCAGGTCGACACCCTGTCGGGCCCCAAACAGATGCTGAAAATTGCACCACCAAAACGAGAATATCGATGGTTGCCTGGTTCGGCCGTGATTCCCGTTGGCGACACGGCTCGCGCAGAGCACGATCGCAACCCGTATTCCGTGCCATCCAACGCCATCCGCCTTGACACTCAACAGCAAAACACGCCCACCACAATGCAATCGCAGTCAGGCGAATTCGCAGTCTCACCAAGCAAACAGCTGGTAAAACTGAAACAGATTCGTGATGAGCAGCGACAATTGCAGGCAATTGATCAACGATTTCGCACCATGATTCAGTCTCCACCGTCAAAGTGGAAACTGGACGCCGTAGAAACTGATTATCAGAAATTGCAGAACAACGCGATTTACAAGCCGGTGGCCGGACAGATTGACCTTCGCTATCCAGCCATCAAGCGGTATCGCCAGCGAAAAGCAGAATGGGATGACCTGAACCGTCTTACGTCTGAAACCGAAAGGCGAGATTCAGAACTACTGGCCTCACAATACAACCTGCCCACTACCGCGACTCTACCGCTGCCCAACCAGCAGTTTGCCTTAGGGCCACAACCCACAGGCTTTGGACCATCTCAGCTGCCGATTCCGCAGCAATCGCCGCTGCCATTCCCATCAACGCAGAACACTGCCACCATCGGCTCAAACCTGACTGTCCCGACCACCCCGGCCCCATTTGAAGGTCTGCAGATTCCAACAGCAACAGTCAGCAGCAATATCCCACCAGCGGTCCCGGCCTCCAGCCGTTACGTCGGTGCAGGCATTATCCAGCGAGGCACCGGCACAGCAAAAGAATCATTCGTGCTGACGTCCTCATCCGGAAAAGTCCTGGCTCATCTGACTTCGACAGATGCTGTGAGCCTGGAAGAATTTGTCGGCAACGCCGTGGGACTTCACGGTACGCGACGGTTTGAGGAAGAGACACAGCAGGATGCCATCAAAGTGAGTGGTGTCGAAGCGGTACGAATTCGTCAGTAACGCGGCACAAAACCGATGCCACAACTTGACTCTTTTTTGTGAATTTCATGTCGATTACAGCTGCAGATATTGCCGGTATTCAACGCACACTACGTAACTCGTCCTGCAACTGGTGTTTACGACAGAAGATTTTGTGGCGTCAGAAAATAACCAGTCAACAACTCGTCTTGACCCACTTTAGAAATCTAAATACGTTCCGGGCATGTTGATGAACACTGCGAACGCAGCATCAGCAGCCGAGTGTTGTTAAGCCAATCGCCCCCGGAAGCAGCTTGAGTCCTCCGCCCCCCTGGGACTCGTTGCTTCCGGGACTTTTTCGAGCCGCCTGAGTACTTTCTACTCAGGCGGCTCTTTCTGTTTGTGCCGGGCGTACAGCGACCTCCGAAAGACGCAGACTGTTCGTAATGAGCGGTCGTCCCTGATCGGCGGAATCAACAGGCGAAGCGTGACTTCCTTCGGCGCCCTGCCCTGACGGCACAACCGATAACACTTAGCGTTAATAACGTCACATGGCTCGGTTCGGGTACGGAAGAAGCGGATGTGTCAAATGCCAGTTCACCAGCCCTGGTGACGGGGCCTCCATGATTCGACACTATCTCCAGTCGAACAAACCGTGCTACTGTGTCCACCAAGTCAAACACTCCCGCGGGAAGGGGATTACTGGCATATTCAGTTCCCGTGAACTCGCCAACATTGGTCGCTGTGGTGAAACTGCTGTCCGCAGAGGTAAACACCTTAAATTCCTTAATATCGCGGTTCTTGTGAATGGTAGGTCCCCCCGTCCAAAGAGCCAATTGAAATATCGTCAGACTTTCCCCAAGATCAAAATCAAGCACTCCGGAGATAGTAGAAGAGGCTGACTGCCACAAAAAACCCGCTGCTTCTGAAACAGCATGACTTGAAGAGTACGCATCGAAGTCGGTCACACCACTGGAAAAACTGCTTGACAGTCCCCCTTGGTTGATCAGGTTCTCTGCGTCGAAATCCGAAGTCAGGTTTCCCAGTGTGTTCTGCGAAACCGCTGTGGGAGAACGAATAACACCTGCGAGGCCGGACGAACAAATCGTGGACAGCAACAGGGCGAGCGCTGTTCGGAGCATGCTGAAACCCTTTCTCTTCGATGTCTATCTGTGGTGAATAATCCGAAAACCAATGCTAGTCAACACACCAAGCAAACGCAACGCAATCGTCCTAAACCACCTGTAGCGACTACGGTAAATGACTCTCCGCTATGAATGGTTCCACTTGGAAATACTTCGCATGAATATGACCTGCCGGCACGACAGGTCACCCCGACGAACTCGCCTGACCTGGCTGTGCCCCTTGCCGACTGAGCAACAGAAACCTACTCAGACCTGAACTGCTGCTTTTGAGAACACGTCAGCCGAGAGTGCCCGATTTGCTTTTTGACAGCATCACGACTGCCCGATATGCCAGAACCGGTTTCCTGAAGACGTCACTGGCTCTAAATCGCAAACAGGTCCTCGTCGTTCTTCTTACCTTTGACCTTGTCGTTCGGGGCAGCAAAGAGCATGTCGCCTCCCTTGTCGCCCTTCAACGTGTCTTTGTGCACATCGGCTGTCAGCGTACTGGAATGCAGCAGTGAAGTTCCGTAGATTTAGTGGACGCTGTTAACAGTTGTATGAGACAGCCATTCTGTCTTGTGAAATCTCTGTTCTCTATCCGCGTTGTTCGTACTGCTCAGGGCTCAGGCCCCCCAGAGCTGAATGGCGTCGGGCGCGGTTGTAGAACACATCGATGTAGTCAAAGAGGCTCGCCCGAGCCGCGTCCGGATCTGCGTATACGCACTGGTGCACAAGTTCTTTCTTCAGTGTCGCAAAGAAGCTCTCGGCGACTGCATTGTCCCAGCAATTTCCTTTGCGGCTCATGCTGCATTCAATACCTTCTCGACTCAGCGCCTTCTAACGCCTTCTGAAATGAGACACTGCAGTACTGACTGCCACGATCCGAATGATGTGTCAGGCCAGTCACCTGCCCGCGACGGCCCAACGCCATTTCCAGAGCCGATAGAAACACGTCCGTTGTCATTCCGGTATCCACGTTCTCACGCGTATCTGAGTTGGTAGGGCGGCAGCACGATCCCTTGGGCATGACTGACTTTTCAGACATCGCCAACGCTGAGTTCAGAGCGGAAACAGGGGGCCTTTCATGGCGAACCGTCGCTCCTGAGCAGAACAACGGAACTCAAGGACGCTGAGTTCATCCGCGTGGACTGGCTGAGTACGGAGGGATTACGTCAACACCCTGTGTCATCTCAACAACCGGGTGCCCAGGCCGAACTGGTCGCCGGTTCGCACTGGCTGACCGCCCTGCCAGTCGACTTCCAGCATTTTTTCGCTGCCAACTACCCGTCCTTCTTCGTCCGTCAGCTGAGTCACCAGGGTCAGGCTGGCGGTATCAAAAACATCGCCGGACGACGGATAAGCCAGCCGACCGTCAATGCTGAACGTGACCCAGCCCGGTTGGTCACGGACCGGTAAGCTGTCCATCAGTTTCGGTGGCATTGTGGTCGCGTCGTAGACGTGCATATGGCTGTTCGCTCCGTCGGTCACCCACAGCTGAGTTTCATCCGGTGTCAGACCGATGCCGTGACTTGGACACCCATGTCGTTTCACTTTTCCCTGCTCGAATCCTTCCACTTCAACTCGGTGTAGTTTGCGGCCAGTCGTCAGATCACCAACCTCAAACCCCAAACACTGGTTGATGCAGACGAAAACCAGCGTCTCGGAACCGTTCACCGTAAAGGGCCGGATATTGTGACTGAAAGGGCCACACGTCTTGGCGACCGAATGATTTGTCGTTTCGGCAATCGTCAGCACGGGCGACCTCAACCCCGCCAGGTAAGCGTAGCGTCCGCCGATTCCACAGATGGTATTGTGTGAGCCGGAACCAGGCTCAATACGAGAGATCACGGCTCCTGTCACGGCATCCACGACATGCCAGTGCCCCTTTTCCAATGACGGCAGAAAGATCGTCCTGCCGTCCGGTGTTACCGACATACGGTCGCAACCACCATCATACGACTTTTCCCACAATAGTTTCTCGGTCACCAGATCCAGACACATCATCGTGCGCAGAGTGCTGATGTGAATCAGATTTGTGATCGGGCTGGCGCAGACACCCTTCACATTGATGGGCTTGCCGTCTTTATCCAGTCCGCCGATCGGTATGCGTTTAACAAATTTGTGTCCATCATCGATGTCGAAAACCAGCAGCCCATGTCCGCCGTATTCCAGGTAGTTGCGAACTCCGGGTGAGGCGACATACAGATACCGTCCGTCAAGTGGCTCGGCCGCTGACGTCGCGGCGGCAAGAAAAGACAGCAGCAACGCGAGACCTGGGCGAAGGTACATAGACATAATCGTGACGCCGTCGAAAGTGGAGAAACGGTCTGAACAGACAATCATTTTCATTATCTTGCGACGACCAGCATTGAAGGACCAGCGATTTACCGTCCCGAAATCGAATTTACCTGGAGCCTTGGCGCAATGGGTGCAGAGATGATTAGAATAGTGTCCCGCCTTCCGAAACTCGCCTGCCCCGCCTTGAAAGAATCACAATCCAATCTTCCGTCATACAATACATCTCCGTTGTTTTCTGCCTGACTGCCGTTTCCCCTGAACCAACGGCTGCGTTCGGCAGTGAAGACACGAATTCCTTCAGCAAGGTACAGACGCTGCTGGAACACCGCTGTCTTTCGTGCCACAACGGTGTGGATCGCAAGGGCGACTTTTCACTGCAGACCGGGTCAGCACTGAAAGACAGCGGCTATTTGGTCGCAGGCAATGCGGGCGAGAGCCACCTGCTAAGCGTGTTGCAGTCCGTCGACGGTAAGCCACCAAGCATGCCGAAAGGTGGCGAGGCGCTCTCGACCGAAGAGATCCGTCTGGTTTCCGACTGGATCAACAAGGGAGCAGCATGGCCTGATGCGGTCGTTCTTCAGCAGCCTGCGGTCAGTAACTTCGACTGGTGGTCGTTCAAGCCCGTCCAACGACCGGAAGTTCCACCTGTTTCCGCCGAGACTTCAGATCCGGAATGGCAACAGTCACCGATTGATGCGTTCGTACTGGCCAGGCACCGCGAGCTCGGGCTGACACACACGCCGACTGCGGATCGTCGCACACTTATCCGCCGCCTGACCTACGACCTGACGGGACTGCCGCCGACACCGGAACAGGTCACAGCATTCGTGGCGAATGACGACCCGCAGGCCTACAGTGAACTGGTTGAGCGATTACTGGCCTCACTACGGTATGGCGAACGCTGGGCCCGGCACTGGCTGGATGTGGTCAAGTATGCCGACACATGTGGATACGACAAGGACAAGCTGCGTCCCAACGCATGGCCCTATCGTGATTACGTGATCAGATCATTCAACGAAGACAAGCCTTATTCGCGATTCGTTCAGGAACAGATTGCCGGTGACGCTCTGTTTCCAAATGAGCCTGACGGAATTCTGGGACTCGGATTTGTCGCCGCCGGACCGTGGGACTTTATTGGGCATGTTGAAGTACCGGAATCAAAGATCGACGGCATGGTGGCCCGCAATCTTGATCGCGACGAAATGGTAACCAACACGCTGAACACATTCTGCAGCGTGACTATTCAGTGTGCTCGGTGTCACAATCACAAGTTTGATCCGTTCACTCAGGAGCATTACTACAGCCTGCAGTCGATCTTCGCGGCCGTGGATCGAGCCGAACGGCGTTACGATACGGATCCGGAAACGGAACGACGGCGTCGTGAATTGTCGGAAGCCCGTGATGAGGTGGCGGCGCAACTGAAAAAATTCGATGACGACGTCAAGCAGGAAGGCGGCACACAGCTTGCCGCACTGGATAAGCGAATTGCGAAACTCAAACCCAAAGCTCAACCTGCCGACAAACGTCCGGAGTTCGGGTATCACAGTCAGACTTCGGGCACTCAAAATTCTGAAAAGTGGGTCGAAGTCGATTTGGGCGAGGATGTGGAGATCGCCAGCATCGTGCTGCACCCTTGTCACGACGACTTTGGTGGTATCGGCGCGGGCTTCGGTTTTCCTGTGAGATTTCGCGTCGACACACGCCTCACTGCAGAGACAGCAGACAAAACGGATCGGCCAGAAACATCTGCGGCGGCAGGGCTGGGGCAGTTCACCAAGTCCGACTTCCCCAATCCCGGACTTGCCACTGTTGAACTGTCCGGTAACGGAAAGACCGCTCGATTCATCCGCATAACAGCGACAAAACTGGCAGATCGCAAAGGCGTTTTCATCTTCGCACTGGCCGAACTGGAGGTTCTGGACTCAAAAGGCAACAACGTCGCAGCAGGCGTGAAAGTGACGGCTCTTGATTCCATCGAAGCGCCGTCGCGCTGGCGGAAGAACAACCTGACCGATGGCATCTGGGCACAAGCTGCTGATCCCGCTGTCGTGGCCAAACTGTCGGCGGCAGAAAACCAACGCACCGAAATCCTGAATAGCATTCTGACACCGGACCGAGTGGCCTCGCACCAGGAGATGCTGAAACGGCGCAGTGATCTCGACGAACGGTTAAAAAAACTTCCGACCGGCCGAATGGTCTACGCGGCAGCAACGCACTTCAATCCTCAGGGCAACTTCAAGCCGACAAACGGTACACCACGATCAGTCAGTGTCCTGCACCGCGGAAATATTCAGCAGCCTCAGGCAACCGTGCGTCCCGGCGTGATTCCGCTGACGAATGACTCAATCTGGAATTTCGATTTGCCGGATGGTCACTCCGAAGCAGACCGCCGAGCAGCACTCGCTCACTGGATCACCAGCCCGGAAAACCCTCTGACGTGGCGATCCATCGCCAATCGTGTCTGGCAATATCATTTTGGTAAAGGGATCGTGGACTCACCGAATGACCTTGGCCAGATGGGACGACGACCGACTCACCCGGAACTGCTCGACTGGCTGGCTGATGAATTCCGCAGAACTCAGTCGTTCAAGCACCTGCATCGGCTGATCGTCAACAGTGCGACGTATCGACAGGCGTCAACTCGGGACGAAGCGAATGCCCTTATTGACAGCGACAACCAGTATCTTTGGCGCATGAACCGTCGGCGACTGTCGGCCGAGGAACTGCGAGACTCAGTCCTGTCGGTCAGTGGAAAACTTGATCTAAAAATGGGCGGCCCCGGCTTCTATCTGTTTGCTCTGGAAAAAACGGCACATTCACCGCACTTTGAATACCACAAGTTCGATCCTGACGACACAGCATCACATCGCCGTTCCGTCTACCGCTTTATCGCCCGTTCGCAGCCGGACCCTTTTATGACAATGCTGGACTGCGCCGATTCATCACAGAGTACGCCGCGACGCACGGAAACTCTGACGTCTCTGCAGGCACTGTCACTTCTCAACAACAATTTCAATCTGGCAATGGCGCGTCATTTCGCAAACCGGGTTGAATCGGAATCAAAAGGAACATCTGCGTCGACCAGAGCCTTCGAACTGGTTACCGGAAGGCCGCCAACAGTCTCCGAACGTGAACGGCTCGACAGCTATCGGCGGCAGTTCGGCCTGGCGAACCTGTGTCGCGTTCTGTTCAACACAAGTGAATTCGTCTATCTGGATTAAACCATGTCGAACAATGTACACCGCCGCGCGATGTCACCGTCAGGGCATGTTTTCAAAACCGCATTGTGTGAGTACATCAAAGGGAACGTTTAATACGATGCAGACCCGACGCCAACTTCTGAATACCGCGGCACACGGGTTCGCGGGACTTGCTGCATCGACGATGCTGCTCGAGAACGACGATGCGCGTGCGGAAGTGCCCCCTTCCGGAGGTGGTGTCGTGGAAGTGCTGCATCATCCGGCGAAAGCGAAACGAGTCGTCCAGCTGTTCATGGGGGGTGCAGCCAGTCATCTCGACCTATGGGATCACAAACCGGCCCTCGAAAAACATCATGGCGAAAAATCAGATTTTGGTGAACACGTTGAGGCCTTTCAGAATGGTCTTGGCCCGTGGATGAAATCGCCGTTTAAGTTTGCCCCCCACGGCGAATGTGGCCACATGCTGGGTGATGTTGTCGCACCGCTGGGTGAGTGTGTTGATGACATCGCGTTCATTCATAACATTGTCGGTAAGACCGGCGTGCACAGTCAGGCGACGTACCTGCAAGCGACCGGATTCCAGCAGCCCGGTTTTCCCGGCATGGGAGCCTGGGTCAGCTACGGCCTGGGCACTCTGAACGAAAACCTGCCAACCTTTGTCGTACTGCCCGACCATCGAGGCTTCGCCAGCAATGGACCGAAAAACTGGGGTTCTGCATTTCTGCCGGCCAGCACTCAGGGTACGACGATCTTTCCACAACGGAAAAATCCAATTGCCGATCTGCTGCCCGAAGCCGACTACGTCACCAAAGCCAGCGACGACGCCGGTCTGCACCTGCTGCAGCAGCTGAATCAGGATTACCAACAACAGCGGGAAGGCGATTCCCGGCTGGAAGCGCGCATTCGCAGCTACGAACTGGCCGCAAAAATGCAGTTGAGCGCTCCGGAGGCGTTCGATCTTTCCGCGGAATCTCAGCACACACTGAAGATGTACGGGCTGGAAAACCCAGACGCAACCTACCCGGAACACATCAACATTCCGGAAGAAGCCGAGTACTTTGGCCGTAAGTGTCTGATCGCGCGCCGCCTGCTGGAACGCGGCGTCCGATTCATCCAGGTCTGGTCCGGCAATGACAACAGCTTTCCCCGACGCAACTGGGACAGCCACGAAGACATCGAACGGGACCACAAGCCGCTGGCAACAGGCATGGCCGTCGGAACAGCCGCACTGCTGAAGGATCTGGGCCAGCGCGGACTGCTGGAAGATACGATCGTTCTGTGGACGACTGAATTCGGGCGCATGCCGTCAACTCAGGGCAGCAAAGGACGAGACCACAATCCTTACGTCTTCACCAACTGGCTGTGCGGCGGAGGCATCAAAGGCGGCATCAGCTACGGACCGTCCGATGAGTGGGGTTACAAGCCCCTGGATCGAGACAATCCGACTCAGGTCTATGATGTCCATGCCACAATTCTGCATCAGCTGGGCATCGACCACAAACGTCTGACCGTGCGGCATAATGGAATTGACCGACGGCTGACAAATGTCCATGGCAACGTGCTCAGCGACATCATCAGTTAACACACGGCTTCGGGCTGTTCCGATAGAAGAATCTGCCGGTGAAATCAGGTTCGACCACGGCCAGGCATCGTACCCTTCCTTCCGAGCAACAGCTCAGACCAACTCTCGGGCCCGTCGTGAACTAAGAACGTGTACTCTTCAGCTGTTCGCTGGCGTGAGTCAGAATGCGACGCTCGCGGTCCGTCAGACTCGCTTCACCGTGATTACTGATCTTTGCCAGAATGTCGTCCATCCTGGTCGAGTAATCCACTTCGGGCTGGCTGCCGGGATTGTAGACCTTGAGGTTGGAGCTTGACTTCGGTATTTCACTCAGCCGACCGCCAAATTGATCCCACCACCTGGACAGGTTCATATTCCACTGAAAATACAAAAAGCCAAAGGCGAGGCCTCCCAGGTGCGCCGCATGACCGATCTTGGCACCTTCGCCAACAAACAGGCCGGGAACGAGTCCCAGAAAGCCGAGTCCATCCCACGCCACGGCAACGGCCAGCAACCACCGCGCTTCGATTGGCAGAATGCCGAAGCAATACAATTTCATTCGAGGATAATGGAGAACGAACAGCACGAAGACCGCACATACGGCGCCGGACGCCCCCAGAGCCCAGTCCTGTCCCGGAATGCGAAAAATGGCCATGGTACTGACCTGAACGATGCCGGAAAATACAGCAGATACCAGATAGACCCACAGAAATTCGCGTTCTCCGAGCGTTTGAGAAACAATTCGGCCCAGAAAAAACAGTCCCAGCATGTTGCAGCCAATATGCAGCAACTGCGTTTCGCTGTGGATGAAGGCATAGGTCAGAAGCCTCCAGACCTGACCGTAACTGAACACCAGGTCGCGCTCGATTGCCAGCCAGTCAAAGGCCAGCGAGTCTGCCTGAGGACGTTGCGTCAGCAGTTGTAAAAGGAATACGCCAATGGTGACCAGGACAATTTTTGCCACTATGGACAACGGTCGACGTGACGCACCGGGCGGCGGCTGCGAAACCATGGAAGGACTAACGTCTCGGTCATAAATGCTCATCCGCAAGAACACCTGCAATGCAAACAGAAGGAGCGCGCATTAACACTGTTGAAATTCACCTATGGTAGGAATCGACTGGACACAAAGGCAAAATTGAGCGGACGTACATCCAGCAACAATCGAAGCAGTAAATACCCGCCAGCCGGTCACGTTATACCAGTCAGAAGATTCAGTTGGCCGTTGCGGGCTGACCAGACACTTGGGGTGGTTCCGACGACGTGTCCGGAAGCTTCGCGGCCGCGCCGGCGAGTGCTTCCAGTTTCTGGTTGCGATCCTCCGACGATTCCTTCAACGCGCGACGAAGGTGGTCTACGTCCAACTGAAGCTGATTTCGTTCTTCCTCAAAGTCTTCAATCGCCTGAAGAAGACCAACCACGAACTCAGGACGCTCAGGATCCACTATGCCATCAGGATTCCCCAGCAATTCTCCGTTTCGCACACTCAGAGCGGCTTCGGCGGCCTGCAGTAATCCCTGCTGACGCGTGATATTGGCAACCGTCTGCTTTTTCAGTTCATCAGTGCGAACCTGACGACGAAACAGCTCATCGATGTTGGTACGGGCTCCCGAAGGAATCATGCCTCGCAACCGCCACGCCGCATTGACTGGCCATGAAGCCGCCTCCTGCAGAGTTACCGGATGAACTGACTTCAGTACGCAACTGGTTGCTGTCAATCCGGCCTGAGAGTCGACGACAAACTCACCAGCATAGGTCATCCCTTCCGCGGCACCGTAAAATGCATGGACCACAGGCAGCATGAGTTTCTGCGTTCCGTCTTCGTCCGTCACCGTACGAGTCACCAGTCCGTGATTCGTGCCGATACTTGAGAAACGCAACTTGCCGTTTTGTGGTTTTGTGATCGCACCTGAATTCTGCGGAATATCCCAGGAACGGTCCCACCCAATCACGAGGCTATCTAAATCAGTAGACACTTTGGTAAGTTCCTGGCGTGCGGTGGCACGAGCCTCAATGGAGTCGACAGCACCTTTCTTGGCATCGCGCAGTTGCTCTGACCACTGATTGTGAAACACCAACAGCTTGGGAGTCCAGCCACCATACTTGCCGGGAATCGGCGCCATAGCCAGCAGCAGCAGCAGCAGGGTGAGCGACAGACAGATTTTACCAAGGGTACTCATGAACAATCTCCGAAAGTCGATCAGTGTCAGTCACTGCAGACTTTCGACCATTGGGAATGTTTTGTCACGGTCCAGCCGAACACCGTCACAGAACATGCCAGCTGACGATCGGAACATAAATCTCAACTCAAGGCCGGATTAAACCGCCAGGATTGGCGCTTAATCCTTCACGTATCCTGACCATCGACGGATGATGTCCTCGCATTCACGGATATCCAGCTCAGCCACGGATGACAACCATTTTCACTGCTCTGTGTCGCATCCAGTCTCCCAAGCCAGCTATGCTGGAAAGTCAGCGCCACCGTAGAAGAATCGCCAAGTATCCTAAACGGCCAAAAACCACACCTCAAGTACAAAAGATGTGGATTTACGGGCCGAAGCATCCGAAGCGGGCATGAGGCATGTTTGTGACGTTAAACACGACCAGAAACTGCAATTCCGGACCGCCACAGCCGGGAAGTATTGAACTTGGTAATGACCGAATGACCTGGCGGAGATCCCGCCAGCCAAGCATCAAAATATCCGTAAACAGTTTCACAAAAAGCAGTTACGTGTCCGTTGCGAATGTAAATCAGTCGCCAAACGTAGGATCACAGTGTTTGTTTCTTCCAGGCAATGATGTCGTCCAGAATCCCGTCAAGCGTCATTGTTGGCCGCATGCCTATAGCTTGGTACAGACGGTCGGTATTGGGGACACGTCGCTGCACGTCTTCAAAGTTATCGCCATATGCATCGTGGTACGCTACAAATTCGACCTTAACGGAAGGATCAACCTTTTCGATGACTACATGAGCCAGATCCAGAATGGATATCGCCTGGTCACTGCCGATGTTAAAAACTCGGCCGGTGGCTGAGTCTTCCTGGACCAAAGCATTTAGGCACCGCGTCATCTCCTGGACATGGCCGAAACAGCGCACCTGCGACCCGTCGTCATAGACCGTCACTGGACCGCCATTCAGGGCGGCTTCCGCAAAGCGCGACACGACCATACCGTAGTTACCGACCTGGCGTGGACCCACCACGTTAAAGAACCGACCGACCGTAACGCCCAGTCCATACTTCTGGTAGTAAGCCAGCGTCAGAAACTCACCAATGGCTTTTGAACAACCATAGGCCCAGCGAGGCCGACTGGTGGGGCCCAGGTGCAGGTCATCGTCTTCGCTCCATGCGTCGCCCGGACGCTTGCCATAAACTTCACTAGTCGACGCCAGAAAAAACTTCCTTACGTTCCCCTGAGCCGCAAGCCGGAGCAACTGCTCAGTCGGGTAGATGTTGGTTTCAATCGTACGGACTGGATCATCGGCAACAAGTTTGACGCCCACGGCGGCAGCAAGGTGGTAGATGATATCGACGCCGTGGACCACTTCCCCGAGCAGAACGGAATCAGTTATCGATCCTGTCTAAATCATTAGACCCGGGTGGCCACTGACCGCATCAAGATTTGTAGCCCGGCCCGTGCTTAAGTTGTCCAGCACGACAACCTCGTGACCTTCTTCCAGCAGCAACTCAGTCAGGTGGCTTCCAATGAACCCGGCTCCGCCGGTAACAAGGCATTTCGCAATTGATGATCTTTCCAGTGTATCTTGGATCGGGCCAAAACGTTGAGCGACAGTGCAACCGGTTCGAATCTGCACTGCCGATCCACGTCAATAATCGTTGATACGTCGCGCAGAGGTTTTTTGCGTGCCAATCAAACGGACTTTCTGATTCATCGCCCAAATACCCGGTCTGACGGCCGTGTTTAGGCTCAGAAAGCGTGAAAACCAGCCGTTGCAATGTGCACGCTCCACAATTCCGCAACGGAACGCCACCTCATGGCCCGGTGGGCGACCGCGACACCGGCGTTTCACCGCACGCAGGAATCCTCAACAGCCACGGCCACTGAAGCCTGACCGATGATTGCGAATGTTATGTATTCTTGACATACCCGTTAACAACTTCGTAAGAAGACTAAACAGCAAACAGGTCGGGCGTGCTGGAGCAGAACAGCCCGAACGTACGTAACCCAAAGAATTAAATACACTTATGAACACATTCGGATCATTCCGTTTGTAACGATTAGGTGTGTGGCATAGATTCTGCAGATTGCAACGGTTCGTTGTGACATAGCGATTATTTTGGTCGCGGCGATTGTGTGGCCTGCCGTATGGCAATCGATTGAGCCCGATTTCATGTTTGGCGGACCGAGAGAGGCACAGCTGCTGAGACTGATCGTGACATGGGCACAGCAAGAGAGTGTGTTGACGGACATTCCAAAACCGTCGTAGTGTCAGTTCGCTGACTTCCGTATTCATCCGCAGCGAGGCGGGGTCCGCCCCGCCTCGCGTCGGATGAACTTCGGCTGATCGTGCGTTTGACCTGTAAGCGTACAGAGCAAACTAACGATGAACTGAAAATCCTGTTCGGGCGACAGGGCTGGTTGCCAGCATCCGCGGTCGGATTAACACCGGCTCAATAATTCTTCTGATGTCGGACGGCTCCTCGGAAGAAATGGAGAATTGAAATGCTGCAGTTGCTGCAAGACATTGGGCATGACATATCCACAACGATCCTGTCTCGCAGAATCGTTGTGACTGGTTCAGCAATCGCCGTCAGCCTGGCCAGCGGCATGATGCATCTGCAGGGTGCCGAAGATGAAGGCACGACTGACCGCGCCATCGCCGTCGGTGATTCTGACCAGCCCGCAGTCCGGTCTCAAATCCCGCGTCCTCCGGCGTCCGCAACGGGCGGCGTCCCCATTCGGCGTGACAAAACCGCTCATCAAGGAGAGAGCAATGGCGAGTGTCCGCACTGCATTCAGTCACATCGGCAACATGGCAGACACGCCCACCATGAATCAGGCTGCGGCAATCCGGGATGTGCCAGTTGTTGCGAGACTGATTGCCCGGCTGGACATATCCCAGGGTGTCATCCGTACGTCTATGGACAGTTGGCATACAGTGGCGGGATGCTGCACGCCTGCAACCATAGCGATGGTGCCCCGCTGCATGGCTGGCTGTCCGGAGGCTACTACGATGTGACTCACGTCATGGGAAGTCCTTCGGTAGAACGAGTAACAGGGGTGGGATGTATGCGGATCTCTGAATGGCCATCACCCTGCACCGGGTTGACGCTGACCGAAGAACAAAACATGTACGTTGGAGCTGGACACTGTGCAGCATGTCAGCCGTTTTGCAGACCTGCCTATATGAACATACCGGACCACGTCTGGGATTAGTGCACGTAAACCGGACTGACTGGTAAGAAAAACGAACCCTCTGCGGAAAACAGAGTTTCAGCCACAGGAAAGCGTAAATTGCTATAGCAGCCGCACATGCCGGCGTTGCAGCAGGCTAATCAACAACGGCTTCGCGACCGTAAACACATACTTAGGAAACCGCGTGTTTTCGGAGTGTGCGTTTGTGCTTATGAAAACGGGTTGGCGAAGGTGATGAACAGCAGGTGCAGGACATACACCAGCAACATTGTGCCCCCTGCCAGCGACGTGATGCGACCGGACCTCCAGGGAAATGCGATCAGCATCACAGTCAGTAATAGCATCACCGGCAGATCCAACATGATAGTCTGGCGACCGATGGGCAACGGGTTGACCAGCGCGCACGATGCCAGCACCCAACAGATGTTCAGAACATTCGACCCGATAATGTTCCCAATGCCCAGGGCCTCCTGTCCCTTCAGCACGGCAATAAGCGAAATCGACAGCTCGGGTAATGATGTCCCAACGGCAAAAAGAGTGAGCCCCAGCACCAGTTTAGGGACGCCCAGTCGCAACGCGATTTCTTCTCCGTTGCAAACCAGCACACGGCTGCCGATCACAACGATGGCCGACGCCACGATGAACACGAACGCCGGCTTGGTCAGTGCGACCCGAGTCGAAACCGACTGTTGCTGAACATCGTCGCCGATTGACATTTCGAATCGAGCCTGGCGTGCCACCTGTATGGAATAGCCGATGTACCAGAACATGCCGAAAAACAGGATAGCGGCCTGCCACCGGCCCAAACCATACTCCGTCGCCCCCCCCCCCATCACTGCCCCGCCGGAATCAAACAGACTGAACAGGCAGGTCAGAATGCTGCTGCCGAGCATGAACATGCCCGGCCCCGTCAGTATGTTTCGACCTGTGGAGATCCCGGTCCGCCGCCCGCTGCGTCTCGCAAGCAAGTCGTAAACGATCGCACATGTGCCGATAATCAGTCCAATATTACACAGACACGAACCGATAGCGTTACCAACGGCAAACTCCGATGATCCGGACAACGTCCCTGTCAGAGACACCATGAATTCCGGAAACGACGTCGCCATACTGACGATCGTGGCTCCCACAACGACAGGCGGAATATGAGTAATCCGAGCGATTTCGACTGAACTGTCCGTAAACAGATCACCACCTTTAGTGATAGCCACCATCCCGATCAGGATCATCACAACCAGACCGACAAAAGACGATGCGGCCTGGCCTCCAACTAATAGTTGGACAGCGTTGGCGATCAGATGCGGAGAATCAGCGGTCACAGTGGTTCAGGCAGAGAAAGAAATGAAGGGAAATCCTGGCGGTAGGTTAGTGGCCCCATGCCGTTCTGCACAGGCACAGCGAGGCTGCGGCAGGAACCCGAAGCGGGCAGTGGCATACAGCCCGGCACCAACTATAATTCCTGTCAGAACTTCCTGTTGCTCGCCAACTCTTTTCCGGAGCCGCCACGGTGCCGCAAAATTGCGTAATAAACCTGCCTCGACATTTGGTATTTTTCGCAGCCACAATAACGATGGCTGCAGTGTCCGCCCGGAGTGGCGAAGATCCACGCACGCCGGAACGGGCTGCGACGAAGGCAGTCACGGAGACTCAGAACGCCACGTCGCCCCCTGCCGAGACGGCTCAGCAGGAAGACATCACCGTCAGTGATCCCGGGGCGGCGGCAAAGCTGGAAGATCGTTTGATTCACAGGGCCAGACAGCTGACGTACGAAGGTCGTCGCGCTGGTGAAGGTTACTTCAGCGCGGATGGGCGACAGCTGATCTTTCAGAGCGAACGGTATGCCGGAAATCCGTTCTTTCAGATTTATCTGATGAATCTGGATACCGGAGCCACCGAACAAATTTCACCTGGTCACGGCAAGACAACATGCGCGTGGATTCATCCAGACGGTGATAAGATACTGTATGCCTCAACCCAGGATGATCCGGCCGCACTGGAGGAGCAGAAAGCGGAAATCGAACTCAGGGCATCTGGTAAGGAACGTCGTTATTCGTGGGACTATGACGAGTACTTTGATATCCACGAATACGATCTGGCGTCAAAGAACTACCGAAATCTCACCAATACAAAAGGCTACAACGCAGAAGGATCGTGGTCGCCGGACGGCAAACTGATCGCCTTTGCTTCCAACCGGTCCGGCTACGAAGAGAAGCTGTCGGTCGAACAACAAAAAGCGTTTGATCTTGACCCTGCATGGGCCAATGAGATCTATCTGATGAATGCCGACGGCAGCAACGTAAGGCGTCTGACAACTTCGCCGGGGTACGACGGCGGTCCGTTCTTTTCACCGGACGGGAAGAGCATCTGCTGGCGCCGTTTTTCGGAAAACGGAGCGACAGCTGAGATCATGACGATGCACGTGGACGGTTCTGAGCAACAGCAGATTACGCGTCTGCAGGCGATGTCCTGGGCACCATACTATCATCCTTCGGGCCAGTACCTGATCTTCACCACGAATCGACACGGCTTTGCCAATTTCGAGCTGTACATTGTCGATCGCGAAGGAACAAAAGATCCTGTGCGAGTCAGTCATACAGCTGGATTCGACGGACTGCCGGTGTTTACTCCGGACGGCCATCAGCTTTCGTGGACAACCAACCGCACGACCAACAACCAGTCCCAGATTTTCCTTGCGGAATGGGATCATCAACAGGCGCTCAAACTTCTCGGTCTTGAAGCGGCGGAAGACGGCTCAAGAACGGAATCCATGGCAAATGCCGCCACCATCGGGCGTGCTCCGAGTGCTCGCCCGGACTTCGCTCCCGCCGACGCTGTAAGGCATGTGGAATATCTGTGCCGGCCTCAGCTTCAGGGCCGGCTGACCGGAACAAGGGGCGAGAAACTGGCCACAAACTACGTCGCCCTGTACCTGGAAACGCTGGGGCTGGAGCCCGCCGGCGACGATGAAGGGTGGTTCCAGAAATTCGAATTCACGTCCGGCGTGTCGGCTGGTCCGAACAACTCACTTACTGCAGGCGACAAAAGCTATACATTGAAAAAGGACTGGCAACCGCTGGTGTTTTCCAGGACGGGTGAATTCGACCCGAAAGAGGTGGTGTTTGCTGGTTATGGCATTCAGGCCCCGGCCGGCGACGGCTTCGAAGAATACGATTCATATGTGCATCTGGACGTCAAGGACAAGTGGATCATCTGCTTTCGATTCATGCCGGAAGACATCACCGCCGAACGTCGTCAGTACCTGAACAGCTTCAGCAGCCTGCGGTTTAAGGCAATGAAAGCACGCGACATGGGAGCTCGTGGTCTGATTCTCGTCAGTGGTCCCACGTCCGGCGTGAAGAATCAACTTGTGCCGCTGCAGTTTGACGGCTCACTGGCGGGAACAAGTCTGGCGGTTCTGAGTGTCACCGATGAGGTCGCCGCCGCATGGCTGAAGTCCGGCGGCAGGGACCTGAAAACGCTTCAGGAGAAGCTGGATTCCGGTGCCCCGGTAATGGGCTTTCCGATGAAGGGCTTGAAAATCGCTGCCAGCGTGGACATCCAGCAGGAACAAAAGACCGGCCGCAACGTACTCGGACGACTTCAGGTCAGCGACGAACCGGCCCACGAAATTGTCGTGGTCGGTGCACATATCGACCATCTGGGAGCCGGTCCCAGTGCAAACTCTCTGGCGAAGGATGACGAATCCGGCAGAATTCACTTTGGTGCGGATGACAACGCATCCGGTGTTGCAGCAATGCTGCAGATTGCTGAAGCCATGGCACAGTCGAAAGATGCCGGCACACTGAAGGGCAACCGTGACGTGGTCTTTGCGGCATGGTCCGGCGAAGAACTGGGACTGCTGGGTTCGAGTCATTACGTGAAACAACTGGAAACAATGTTTTCGCAGCATGCAGCCGCAGTCAGCGAGCCTGACGAAGAAGCTGCTGCAAAGGGTAAAGACGCAGCAGACGAATCATCATCGAAAGACGATGAAGCAGAAGCCCGGAAGAAAGATGAGTCCGGTCCCAACACCGGTGGCCTGCATTTGTACATTGCCGCCTGCCTGAACATGGACATGGTCGGCCGCATGCAGGAAAAACTGGTGCTCCAGGGAATTGGTTCGTCGACCGGCTGGAAGCAAATGGTCGAACGGGCCAATGTGCCACTGGGACTGCCGATTACGCTGCAGGACGACAGCTACATCCCGACGGACGCCAGTGTCTTCTTTATGCACGGCGTCCCTATTCTTTCGGCATTCACGGGGAACCACGGCGAATATCATACGCCTCGGGATACGCCTGAAAAAATAAACTATGAAGGCCTTTCGCGGGTGGCAAATTTCATGAATCTGGTGTGCCGTGAATTGATCAGTATCAAGTCGATGCCAACGTATGTGATGCAGACAAAACCGGCGGACGGACAGCGTCGAGCCAACCTGCGAGCATATCTGGGCACGATTCCGGACTATGCTGAATCGGATGTCAAGGGCGTGTTGTTGTCCGGTGTCGCGAAAGGCGGCCCGTGTGATGAAGCCGGTGTCAGGGGCGGCGACATCATCATCAGGCTGGCCGGCAAACCGATTGAAAACATCTACGACTATACCTACGCCATCGAAGCACTGAAGATCGGCCAGAAGGTGAAGATCGTTGTCAAACGAGCAGACAAGGATGTGCTGCTGCAGGTAACACCAGGGTCTCGCGACTAGAACCTGTTGCACGGGCCTGCCGCGAGCAGACAGGCAACTGTCGCCACACTCAGTGAAGCGTGCTCTACGGCAACCCGTTAATCTTCCTAATTACCCACTCCGCTGTCAGCACAACGAAGAACAACACCAAAAGAATCCAGTGGTCCCAGAGCGTCTGCTCCTGGATGACGCTGTCCGCATCATTGACCGGGGCGAGCAGTACCGGGAGTTCGGACAGCTGCCAGGGCTCCAGAACACGCCCGTTGGACAGGGTTGCCAGCTGTTCCAGAAAGTTGCGATTGCAGCTGATGTTCGCCAGTTCAGTCGACACCTGTTCCTGGACGATCAATTCAGAGGTAATGTTCTGATCGAGCTGAACACGTGAATTCTCCACATTGAGTCGGACTTCGTAACTGCCCGACTCCAGACGCGGAATCCGGACATTAAAGCGTTCGGGAGCACCCTGAATCGGATGCAGCTGGAATTTCTGCGACAAGTTGTCAGCATCCTCATTCAGCACAAACGGCGTGGGGTCATCGTCCGGAACGGACTTTTCCGCGGGCTCCACAATGACTTCGACCGTCGCGTCTTCCAGCTGTGGTACCAACTTCGGGTTCCATCTGACTGACACGTCAACAGACTCAGTTTCATCAAGAATGATGTCAGACAGCGTCATACGAACCTGATCGTTGCCGGCAGCGGACTTGTTTCTGGCGGCCCAGCGAACGACCTGTCCCCAGAATCGGTGATGCCACCGATCGCCCGCTCGCAGTCTCCACCGCCAGGTGCTGTCGATGCCCATCCAGACAACCTGTCCAAATCCGTAATACTGATGGACCACGGCTGCCGTGCTGGCGGCATCAAGGTCGACCGTCTCCATCTGCAGAGTGGCCCAGACGGATGCAATACCTTTGGGCTTGCCTGTGTAGGCCCATGGATGCCCCGGCAGATTAGCGAATCCGACGGATTGTTCGTCGTCCGGATCTGAGAATCTGAACAGCGTCAAATCGCTCGCTTCCTGAGTCAGGTTCAGGCGGAACACCGAAGGCCTGGAGCCAGGCAGCGTTCGCTTGAACCGTTCAGCAACCTGCTGCCCGGGACCGGTTACTGGCAGAAGTTTCTGCAGCGTTGGCGAAGGAACGTCGTGCGGCATGTGGCGGCGACCCGGCACAATCATCAAAGTGACACCATCGTCTGCAACGGCCGTTTCGATAGCCTGAAAAACCGGTTCCGCGATCTGCGACGGCCCCACGTCTCCTATGATGACGATGTCAGTATTGGCAAGCTGTTCTTTAAAGGCTTCCAGTTGCGGCAGATCACCGTCCATAAATGTGCGATTTAACAACTGCAGAAAGGGCTGGCGGAAAAGCACGGTCGAGAGTTCAACACGCTTATCACGTTCCATCGCACTCTTCAGGTATCTGAATTCCCAGCGGGCATCACCCTCTACCAACAGAACTCGAGCCTTGTTGTCCACGACCGACACAGTAAACTCGCGAGAGTTATTGTCTTCGCGTAACTCGCCCCGCTGTACCTCGGTGGACAGCGAATAATCAAAGTTACCGGCTTCGTCTGACGGAACAGCAAATTCAACCTCAAAGAAACCGGCCGCCACAGTTACCGTGCGCTGGTCAATCACCTCGCCCTCTTTTTTCAGGCTGACGGTAACGTCTTCCCCAACGTAACCCGTTGACGTAAACGTAGCCTGCACACGGGCCGAATCGTCCAGGAACACAGTTTGCGGCACCTGCACGGACGCCACAGAAAGATCACGGGGCAACAGTTGAGAACCAATCGGCACGCAGTAAATCGGTATGCCCAGACTGCCCAGGCGAGCGGCTTCGGCCGCTGCGTCAACGGATGCTGTTTGTCGCCCGTCGCTCAGCAGAACGATTCCACTTATGTTACTGCCGTCGTCATCACTCAGCGCCTCTGTCAAAACGCTGACCGCATCGGTCCCGCCGGGCCGCAACTCTTCGCGATCAGAATCCAGAATTCCCTGCAGCTGATCGGCAGCAACACTTTGCTGATCGAGACCAAAAACGCGGACATCAACTCGCTGTACGTTCTGTAGTTTCTCCAGCAGGTCGTTGGGCTTTGCCAGCAGTAATCTCCGCACGACTTCCGTACGTGGCATTTTTTCGAACTCGGCGAACACACCTTCAACATGCTGTCGTCGAATGGCGCCCAGTTCTGAGCTGCCGTGGTCGTGTGAATCTGGATTTGCGTCATCCACGGCAGCACCCCAATTCGGTTGCTGACCTGCATCGTAGGCAGCGATCCACGATTTCAGCAGGTCATCAGTGCTGTCATTGCCCAGCATGCCCAATGCCTGAGCCCAGCGCAGCATTTCGGACGGCGAAGCATGTCGATCGACGGTCTCCATGCTGCCGGATACGTCGAAGCCAACCACCAGGCGTTCCTGATGTTCCACGTCCCATGCACGCGTCAGCACGGGCTTCATCAGCGTCAACAACAGCACCAGCAGCACAGTCACTCGCAGCGTCAGCAGAGTTCGGCTGACGCCGGGCGATACCAGTCTGGCCTCGTACTTGCGCAGCTTCAGAAACATCACGATTGCGGCCACAATGGCGATCACCACGCAGATCGTCCAGCCGATTGATTGTGTTCCTGTAAGGATAAGCCGCCAGTCCATCGCTGCATGTTATCGGCCGAAGTGTCGAAACACATGCGAATCGTCGCCTTTTTGTGTCTGCGTGAGAGTGTCGGGCTCTTTTTCAAACGGACATCCGTCGCTGCCTAATATCAATTGTCCGAAAAATACTTCCGTCCCGATGATCGGCTTTGTCATTCCCGCTTGCGTTGAGCGACCGGCGTTTTCAGAATCTGTGTTGTCACTCTTTCTTACTCTCCTGTGCGTCCGAGGAAAAACCGTGAAATACTGTGTGCTCACTCTGACTCTGAATTTCCTGGCGTTGTCATCACTTTCTGCCGCCGAATGGCCACAGTTTCGAGGCCCCGACGGACAGGGACACTCTGCTGCGACGGGACTACCGCTCACGTGGAGTGAAACAGAAAACGTCAAATGGAAAACACAGATCCCGGGTGAGGGCCATTCTTCTCCAGTAATTTCAGGGGATCAGATCTGGCTGACCACAGCCATCACTGAACAACTCTCTGAGGAGGAAGAGAAAAAGCGTCTGTCACAGATCGAGAATCCCCAGGGGCTGAAGATCGCGGGTGCGTTGTCGCTTCAGGCTGTGCTGGTCAACCTGCGAACCGGTGAGCTGGAGAAACAGATAACTTTGTTTGAGGTTGCGGAGCCCGCACCAAAACACTCGTTGAACAGCTACGCATCACCTACTCCGGTGCTGGCGGGCAACATGGCCTACTTTCATTTCGGGACGTATGGCACAGCATGTTTGAATCGCACGACGGGCGAAACGGTCTGGACAAATGAAACTTTTCACATCGATCATCAGACCGGTCCGGGCAGTTCGCCGGTAGTCTGGAACGACCTGTTGATTGTGCATTTTGACGGAATGGATGCTCAGTTTCTGACTGCGTTTGATCGACATACCGGAAAGGTCCGCTGGCAGACCAGTCGATCGGGTGAAATGAATCCCAAGCCCGCACTCCAAAAAGCGTTCGGCACGCCTCTCGTGATGGAGTCGAACGGCCGCCCAATCGTGATTTCGCCAGCCGCGAACTGGGTGTACGGCTACGATGCGCGTGACGGCAGCGAAGTCTGGAAAGCAAGCTACGGCAAGCTCGGTTTTTCAACGGTACCACGACCCGTCGCGGAAAACGGAATCACGTATATTTCCACCAGCTTTATGCAGCCCAGAATCCTGGCCGTGGACTACAGTGGCCAGGGCGATGTCACCGAATCACATAGAAAATGGACGTCCGACAAACAGGCTCCCAAGCAGCCATCCATGCTGATCGTAAAGGGTCACCTGTACACCGTCACCGACAATGGTATCGCCGCCTGCCTGAACGCGGCGGACGGTTCAGAAATCTGGAAGGCTCGGTTAACAGGCGACTTCAGTGCATCGCCGCTGTACGCGGCAGGTCGCATTTATTTCTTCGGACATAATGGCGGTGCAACGGTGCTGGCGGAGGGTCCGGAACTCAAAGAACTCGCAAAGAACCGTCTCGACGCCGGCTTCATGGCATCACCGGCCGTCGCGGACAATGCCCTGATTCTTCGCACAGAAGAGGCGTTGTATCGAATTCAGGCGGAATAGCCGCATCTACAGGTATTCGATACCGCACGGCACGCACTCACGGGAGCGATCGTCGAACTCCTCACCACAAACAAGACAGTTTTCTGGCGCAAATCGCGGAATCTCGCCCATCTTTTCCTGCTGCGTCAGACTCGGTTTGTGGACCACAACTGAGATTGCGAAAATCGAAGCCACGCAAATTCCACCGATGCGCATTGTCCAGACGACAGCAACATCATCGGGCTGTTCCATCGGAATCAGCCAGGAAAGGACTGCAAATGCGGAGAATACGATGACGCCCAGAATCTTAAATCCATTCGACGTCTGAACACGTGCATGGGGATCGTCCTTACATTTCGTGCAGTGCCAGTGTCTTCGAAACCCAAGTGGCAGAACGGGAAGGAAGTAAACGTGAAAGATGTCCAAAGTGCGTTGTTGTTCTGACACGGTGTAACAATCGCACGACAGGCAGTAGTCGCCCCGATAAGCGACCGTTCGTCTGCAGCATCGATACCGGCCTGTGAACATGATGACTTTCAGTGATTTCCGATCCGCCGTATCGTAGACCAATGCCTTTTTGTACAGCGGACGGATTTGCTCGCCCCACTACCGCATTCGCACTTGATTTTCTGCCTCAAACTTCCAAAGACCGGTTCCCGAGGTCGGATTCCGACGCCTGACGACTAAGAGTAAAACCGTTCTCCGAAGCGCCTTACTCTACATGCAGCCGAATGAACTGCACGACCCGGTCCTGTTCCGGATGAGTGAAGTGGTGGCCGTGGCTTTTTTCTGTGCCCAGCGGAACTGAGATAACCGGCATGTGATGTCCCAGATCTTTGAGACTGGCCTGCAGCAAATACGTGTTCTCGGCAGGCGGAACGACCTCGTCGTTTTCCGACACGATGTGCAGCACGGGAATCTCGTTCTCCGCGATGATCGCCACGTGGTCCAATGGATTGCTGGAGAACTTCAGAGCTTGCTCTTCCGTCATCGCATACGCCGCAAGACACTGCTTCCATGCTCCAGCGGATCCAATCCCATTGCCTTTACCCGCGGGCCAGCTCTTGAAGTCCAGCACGGGTGTGTCGCAGTAAATGCAGGCCACGGATTCCGGATGTCGAGCCGTCCAGTTGTAAACAAACAATCCACCGCGACTGACTCCTTCCAGAGCCGGACGTGCGGCGAAATCCCGCTCTTTCGTCAGAAAGGAATAGAGATGGTCTCCGATCCGCATGGCCCGGGAGTTGCCGAACATTCCCCCGACATCAACGTATGCGACGTGGAAACCGTGGTTCAGCAGTGCCACATCCATTTCGAAGTGGTAATCCGGAAAACGAGCTCGCCAGACCCACGGCTTGCCGACTGCCGTTTCCTTCGGCACGACGACATAGGCAGATCGTTCCGCGACCGTGAAATGTAAACGCTCAAAACCGTGCCATTCCGACTTTTTCTCAAACCAGTCGTCCGCAGTTGCAGCACCGGCAAAAATCGGCAATGCAAGCAGCACAAGCAGTGAACTGCGAAGCGATGAAAATGATGTCGTCATATCACAGTCTTCCTGGCAATCGTCCATAGTGCGAGTATCAGGACCGTTGCTACTCCTCGGCAGCACTCGCCCCTATGCTGCCCGTTCCAGCTGATGTCCCCTGAGATTCCGAAAGTTCAGCGAGACGATTCTCATAGTCATGAACTTCTGACGGCAGATAATCATGAGTCATCCAGCGGACCAGCAGATCAAGTTCATCGTCACGCAGCTGTTGAGGCGAATAGGCCGGCATCTGGTTTTTCTCACCATAGTGCCGGGCTTTGCCAGGGTTCCGTATAAAGTCTTTCAGCCACACTGCAGAACCGTACTTCGCCAGAGTCGGATAGCCATCCGCATCATCATCGGCGACAGCGACGAAGTCTTCACCAAGCGACGTATGACAATCGACACAGGACGTACCCTCCAGATCACCGGCCCACGCACCTTCGATGGCAACCACTCGCCCTATGTCAGTCAAAGTCGAATTGGCGGCCAGTGGGTTGTTGAAGGCTTCACGTTCATCCTCATCCAGTGGCTTGTAACCGAGGTCTGCTTCAGCGTAGAGGAACTCGACCAGTGCGGTCAGATTCTCGGCATTGTCGGTAGAGTGAAGTGAATCAACATCGGCCCACGTGGCCATTTCAGAATCATCGGGATTCAGATAGATGACCTCTTCACCGGCCGATTCTGCTTTCTGTGCATCTTGGAACCATACCGCATTCTTCTGCCAGCTGAAGTGTCCCGCATAGTCGACCACGACGGAACGCATCCAGTCCCGACTGCTGAAGTTGCCGAGATCCGCGGCCGTGGGAAGTGCAATTCCGGTCTTGTCCACAACCATCGTGCCGCGTCCATCATGTCCGTTGTAACGATGACAGGCAGAGCAGTGTTTGGCGAACAATCGGGGCCCCTGGGTAAACGGGTCTCGCCGCAGCAGTTCCACAGCACCGTCGACCGGAATCCGATCCGGCCCGGCGGCCAGTTCACGTGCGCGAGCCCCGTCCCGATGTGCTTCGGCCAATGCTGCCTGGTGTGATTCGTCTTCACGATCTTCAATGATGGCCATGGTCGTCAGCACAACGATGCCAGCCCCCAGAAGCCAGATGAACGCCTTGTTCAGCGTGTGACCGAATTCGCCCAGAAACTTATGGATCAGGGGCATCATTGTGATCACGCCCATGATAATGCCCGGCACGATGATGGCACCGAACGTCACTCCCATTTTGTTGATCACTTCAAAGTGCAGAAAGCGAAACAGAAACAGGAAGTACCATTCCGGCCGAGCCGCATCGAATTTCACCGACGGATCTGCCGGCGCACTCAGCTCTGCGCCTTTGAAGATCGCCAGCAGCATCACCACGGCCAGAACGATCAGACAGACAACCGCGTCTTTAAGCACCTGATCAGGCCAGAACGTCGTTTCCGGAGCATGGTTTTCGTCGCGAACAGTCAGGCCATGACGACGGAAGACATAAATATGCAGTGCCAGAAACGCGACCAGCAAGGTCGGCAGAATGCCAGCATGCATGGCAAAGAATCGAGTCAGCGTCAAATGACCGTATTCTGTGCCTCCCTGTGCCAGCGTCTGAACCTGATCACCGACAACGGGCGTAGCACTCATGATGTTGGTGGTCACCTGAGTGGCGTAGTAACCCTTCTGGTCCCATGGCAGCAGATAGCCCGTTAACGACAGCCCCAGCACAATCTGCAACAGCACAATGCCCAGCCAGAAGTTCAGTTCTCGCGGCGCCTTGTAGGCTCCATCGATCACCACCTGCACCAGATGAATGGCCATCAGCACCACCATGGCCTGAGCGGCGAAGTGATGAACTCCACGCACAAGATAGCCCAGCGTCAGTTCGTGCTGAATATGATAAACACTTTCCCATGCTGTCCGGGTGCTGGGACTGTACGCCGACCACAGCATGAACCCGGTTATCACCTGCAGCATGAACGTAAAGACCAGAGTGCTGCCCCAGACATAGCGCCAGCGAGCTCCGCCAGGGACACGTTCATAGAGAGCTTCATGCATCAGCTCCTTGAACCCAGTGCGGTGATCAAACCAGTCGATAAGAGCCTTCATAATTATACTTTCCTGTGGCCGGACGTTTGCCGCACCCCTGTGAATGAATGCTGTTCCTGGCGTCAGCCGGAATGGCCTGAGACATCCACGTCGTTAGATCGGTTTCTTTTCCGGCGTGCCTCGACGGAAGTTCTGATACTTCACCCACAGTTCTGTTCCGTTCGGATCCGGCCGACCGTCAGTCGCAACAACAATTTCCAGGCTGTCCATGTCTCGGGGAGGAGTATCGTTTGTTGTGCCGCCATCGAGATCAAAGGAACTGGCATGGCACGGGCAGTGAAAGTCGTTCTCGCCGCGACGAAAGTTGATGGAACAACCCAGATGCGGGCAGATCGAGTTAAATGCAATGATCTCGCCACCCTGCTGTCTGCGCAGCCAGATACTGCCAATGGGCACGTCTTTAAACCGGTTCCATGCGTCGTCCAGATCTGCGATCACGGTTGATGCGACCGGTGGCCCCTCTTCGACAAGATTGTCCGGTGTGATGTCGAGCTTAACAAAGCCATCCATCGTCTGATCGCCACCGTCATTCCCGCCTCCCTTGCTGCGGCGCAAAATGGGATCCAGAAAAAACAGTCCACCGATGGCTGCCGGAACTGCGCCCAGTAAGAAACTAAGCGCCGCGGCCAGCAACTCTCGACGACCAGGTGGATCAACAGCTGGCGGGTCGGCGGACGTCGACAACTCCGGCGGTTCTGCGTCGCTCATGGGGTTGTTCCCTGAAATCGGTAAAGGTGGGAAATGGTGAACGTTTTGAGAAAAAAAACTCAGTTCAGGCGGGATCTTAATTGGAACCGCTGGAACCGCAATTCTCAAGGAAGTAATTCTGGATTGTGACATTGAAGCGCGTGACGGCCTGTCCGCCAGGTCCGCATTTCAACGGAATGCGGCATTTGACGGCTGAGGGGCCCACTGAACACGATCGGCTTGGGGGCGAGAACAGCCAAACGCGGGTTGGTTAGTCTGACACCCCGCGTAGCCCACAGCCGTCAGCCCGACGAATTCAGCTGTCGCTTAGAGCCCCCCGGCATTTACTTCGCTTCAGCGACCAGAGGCTGAAGCAATACGCAGCAGAGTTTTGGCCAGTGCGCCCGGCGATTCCGTGCCCGCGATCAGCACACTCTGACACTCTTCCAGATTGCGAAACCATGTATGCTGTCGCTTTGCGAACTGCCGAGTCCCCGTCTTGATCTGAGTGACAGCAGCGTCCAGCCGAACGCCTTCCTCGAGGTGTTCAATCAATTCGCGATAGCCAAGTGCCTGCCGGGCCGTACGTCCTGGAGGCGGATCTATGGCCAACAATCGCCGTGTTTCGGCCAGCAGCCCCTGATCCATCATGATGTCGACTCGCCGGTTAACACGCTCATGCAGCCATGCACGCGGTGGATGGAGCCAAAACACTGCGGCAGGCTGTTCGTCTTTCGGGAGCGGCTCATGGTCCTGCTGACTCGATAATGGCTGGCCGGTCACGTTGTAGACCTCGATTGCCCGGATAACCCGACGTACGTCATTCGGATGCAGTCGGGCCGCAGTGGGAGCGTCAATCGCTCGCAGTTCTTCCAGTAGCCAGTCATTGCCATTCTCGCGAGCCTGATGCTCAAGTCTTCGTCGCAGGTCCCAATCGGCATCCGGACCTTCGAAAACTCCCCGCAGCATCGACCGCAGGTACAGCCCCGTACCGCCGACAAACAGCGGAATCCGCCCACGTCCTGCGATATCACCGGCAATCCGTGTCGCCTGGCATACATAATCAGAAACGCTGAATTCTTCATGTGGATCCACAACGTCAATCAGATGGTGTGGCACCCGGGACCGTTCTTCCACTGTCGGCTTGGCCGTACCAATGTCCATTCCCCGGTAGACGGCCATAGAATCCATCGACACGATTTCCGCGTCCAGCACTACAGCCAGCGCCAGCGCCGTGGCCGTTTTTCCACCTGCCGTCGGGCCGGCAAGGAACCAGCATTGCCTGAGTAATTCAGAGTTATTTTCCATAAATCTGAAGTGTTCTGTACACATCATTAAAAAGAACTGCCATGTCACCGGCAGGCGTAAGCGGTTCTTTAGTCCGCGACAGCGAAATGTCGCCTATTCAGACATGCGTGGACCGGCGGAGCGTGTCAGGTGATGCACAATAGCGGCAATTGATCCCTGCTGCTTGTTGGTGATCGCCATTTGAACAGAGCACCGTTCAAACGCCGGGTCGAGAGTGCGGCGGCGAGCCATCCGCACGACCTGCTCCGGAATGGCAGCGTTGATTGAAAGAAATCGGCCGTACAGAAAGAGAGTGGCCGGATTAAACAGATTGATGGCTGCGGCCACTGCGATCGACAGGTATTCACACACGCGATTGAGTTCATCCGGAGCCTGAATCTGACCGTTTCTCAGCTGTGGAATTATGTCTTCAATCAGGAACTTCTGATTCAGGCGTTCAGAGAGCATGGCGGTCAGAGCAGAATCAGTGGCCAGAGTTTCAAGGCACCCATGGTTGCCGCAGCCGCATAGTTTCCCGGTTGGGTCCACAGTAATGTGCCCCAGTTCACCAGCCAGTCCGTTATGCCCGCGCAGTAATTCGCCACCGCTGAAGACTCCCAGACCAAGCCCGGTTGACATGTCCATCATCGTAAAATCTTCCAGACCGCGAGCATTTCCGTACAATCGTTCTGCCATGCACAATGCCTTTGTTTCCTGAAAACAGACTGCATCGAGTCCGGTCCGATTCGTCAGGTCTACGGCCGGCGTCTGATGATTGATAATCTGCAAATTGGGCGAGAACAGACAACGTTCATGTTCTTCATCAACCAGACCGGGCGTGCTGAGACCCACACCCAGCGTCTGACTGCCTGTATCTTCATCAAACCGCTTCACGGATGCCGTCAACTGATCCAGTAGAGCATCGTAAGTGCCGGGCGTGGCAAAGGTAGATATCCTTTCCCCATCAATCTGGCCGTCCAGCGACGCAGTCAGTACCACGCACGTATGCTGGTCCAGGACCACACCAATGACCTGTGCCTGATCGCGAGCAAGCTGGATCTTCTTTCCAGGTCGTCCGACGGTGTTGTCAGGTGCAGCCCCTTCTTCCAGCAGCCCCGAATCGATCAGATCGACGACCACCTTTGATACTGTTGGTGCACTGATGCCTGTATCGCGTGTCAGGTCCGCTCTCGACAGCGGACCGTGCGTCTGCAGGGACTCCAAAACCTTACGGACGGTCATCTTCCGCAGAAGGCCAGGCTGAATTTGCGATGATGCCATTGAGAATCGATTACAGACTGAGGCAGTCTGCGCAGTTTGTGACCGGAACATGTCCACACCAACGAGCGGACAACAGCATCCGAATTTGACGACACCACGTCAACCATCACCATTCATTAAGCACGCTTCCCAGTGGATGTTGCACGATTCACCACACCAAAAAGCCCCACCAGCAGTCACAGTCAACACATATTCAAAGGATACGAACACTCGGCTTTGCCCCGGTTGGAAGTCAGATACGCGGTATGTACGATATGAGTATCCGGTTCGGTGAAGTTTTCTTGACCCACGCAGAGACGGTATCCGTTGCACCGCGTCATAGATGTCGAAATTTCTCCGGAGACACCACGGCGTGGGTGGTTCGAGACGGGACAAAATTGGCAAGAAATGCGAGTGTCTCTGTTATGAGACGTTTCAAACAACCAAATGAGGAAGCTGTGTGATGATCATTGGCAAACTATGGCATGCGTTTAAAGCTCAACTGAACAAACTGGCGAACTTTTTCTGGACAGCCGACCCGATCGCACAGATGCAATATGAATACGACCAGGCTGTTGAGCAACTGAAGTCCGGGCGCGAAGGCCTGGCTCAGTACCGCGCACTGGTTGAACGCGTCGGACGGCAGGTCGACGGCGACAAGAAACATGTAGCTCAACTGGAAGCCAAGGTGAAATCATACCTACAAGCTGGTGATCGCGAGACCGCATCGAAATTCGCTCTGGAACTTCAGAAGGCGAAGAACGAAATGGCCGAAAATGCAGGTCAGCTGGAAATGCACGAAAAAGCATATGACAACAATGTCTCAAAAATTAAGCGGGCAACAAAAACGGTCGGTGACATCAAAGAGAAGATCAAGAAGTACGACGCCGAAATCAAGATGAGCCGTGCCGAAGCAGAACTTTCAGAACTCGCCGGCACCTTTGAATTTGATGTCACAACGGATCTGGGGCAGATCGAATCCGTTCTGCAGGACAAGATCGACACCAACCGCGCAAAAGCCAGAGTTGCCTCTGACCTCTCTGAACAGGGCATGGAAGAAATTGAACGTGAAGCGGCTGCCGAATCCGCAATGGCCGAAGATGCTCTGCGTCAGTTCGAGATGGAGCTGGGAATGATCACGCCGCAGACCGCGAATGTCGGCGAGGAAACCAAGGATCTGGGACCGGCGCAAAGACAGACAGAGACGAATTGAGTCTGTGACAATCACAGATACATTGACCTCGTTCCCAAACTCCGTTTTGAGAACGCACGTGCCCGGAACTTTTCTTCGTCGTCGAACAGTCACACTTCTCGCTGACATCCTCCAGCCTAACGCCAACATCACCTATGTCCGAAGCCAAAGAACAAACCGTCAATCTGGACCTGCCGGACTGGTATCCCAGCTGGGCACGGCAGATTGCGGAGTTGTACTTTTCCGGGACCTCCTGCTTCTTCATTCTGCACGGCAACGTCCACGACCTGGTGCCATGCGTTAATGGTGGGAAGACCGAATTCCTGAGCCTGACTGAGTTCCTGGGCGAATACCTGTTCGGCCGCTGGGACATTGTTCTGCAGCACAATCTCAGCAAGGGGCTGCAGGCGCTGGCGGGCAGAGACAGCGAACGACATCAGGAAATGATGCGAGACCTGACCGGACTGTTCGGACACTACCGCAACTGGTCTCGCAAGCCGGACGACATTCTACTGACGCTCGACCAGATGATTGATCGATATCTGGTGGAAGACAATCCTGAGAAGCGGAAACGCCTGGCCGTCGTCTTTGACTATGGCCAGTATCTGGTTCCGCCAGGCGAAGCCGTACAGATTTCCGGATCGATTGCGTCACGCGTAGTAAGATTTCTGGGCTGGGCAAGAAATCCGTACATTCGTCGAGTCAACATGGCCTTTTGCCTGGTGTCGGAAAGCCTGTCCGAAGTTAACGGTCGACTCGCACAAAGCCCGCATGTCGCCACAGTCGAGATTTCCATGCCGGACGAAGCGGCGCGCCAACGATTTGTGGATGCACGATCCGACAAGGTTGGTAATGGTAACGATAGTAACGTATTGACAGCCGAGCAGCTGGTCAGCAATTCCAACGGTTTAAGTCTGTTGAGCCTGGAACATCTTCTTTCCCAGACAGCTCGATCAGGCGGCGCGACCAGTCAGCAGTTCCGAGCGTTGAAGAAGACGGCCATTGAACGGCAGTGCGGAGGCTTCCTGGAATTTGTTGAACCAAAACACACCCTTGATTTGGTCGTAGGGCACACAGCAGGATGTCGTCGGCTGCGCCAGGATGCTCAGCTGATCAGTGACGGCAATTCTGACGCGGCACCGATGGGCTACCTGGTCTGCGGTCCGGTTGGTACCGGCAAGACATTTCTGGCAGAATGCTACGCGGGTTCGATCGGCATCCCGTGCGTGAAGCTGAAAAATTTTCGCAGCAAATATGTGGGCGAAACCGAAGGTAACCTGCAGAAAGTCCTGACAGTGCTGCGGAGTCTCGGGCCGGTGATCGTGATTATCGACGAAGCAGATGCCTCACTGGGCGACCGCAACCAAAGTGGCGATTCCGGAACCAGTGGCCGGATCTTCGCGATGATTGCACAGCAAATGGGTGACACTCGCTATCGCGGAAAAATCATGTGGATGCTGCTGACGTGCCGGCCTGACCTGTTGCCGATCGACCTTAAGCGGCAGGGCCGCGCCGAAGTTCATATCCCGTTGTTCTACCCGAACGACGAAGCCGAAATCCGCAAAATGTTCAAGGTGATGGGCCGCAAGAATGACGTCTCGATCGACATGGATGAAATCGAACTGGATGGGCGTCACATGGAACTGAGCGGTGCGGACATCGAAAGCGTCGTATTGACAGCCAGGCGAGTCGCTCTGCTGAACGGACGCAGTTCTGTGAACAGCGATGATCTTGAGACAGCGCTGTCCGAGTTCATCCCGTCGGCACAGGGACTTGAAAAAGATATGCAGGAAATTGCCGCGGTCCTGGAGTGCACACAGATGGATTTCCTCAACGACGAATGGCGAGAAGCACTGCAGTCTGAGGGAGGTCGGTCTCAACTGCAGCAGCAATTGACGAAAATGAGAAACATGGTGGAACAACTTTAACAGGCCCGACGCAGGCTCCTTTCCAGCGCTCGGTCAACACCCCCGGACGGCCCCATGAGTTGCTGGTCGCGAATAAATGGCGATATGAGCTTACACTGAAAAAGATGCGTCCGCATCTAAATGACCAATCTCACTATAAAACTGATTCCCGGAGACACCCGAGATGGCACGCAAAAGCTGGATTGACCCTGACACTAAAGAACCTCTGATTGACGACTACGCCAAACAAATGGAGAGCTTCATGCGAGCGTTCCAGGATGGCGTGATTACTGACAAGGAAATCAGCGACCAGGAAGCTCAACTGGTTGATTGTATGACTGAAGTCGAAAGCAGCCTCGATGATGAAACGCACGCTAAGGTGACACGCCTGCTGTGCGAGCTCAATGCCTTCGACGTCATGCAGTTTACCTATGAAATGCAAAAGGCGCGAGCAGCCATGTTCCGCGGATAGACATTTGCCACGTAGACCTTCCGGAGCGAGGCCGGGCACCTTAGCAGTGAGCCTGGCCACGACAACGGATCGGGCGTGCCGTCGTCTGACAGTTGCATGATTGCTGAACGTTTGCCACCCGGACGCAGCATCAGGTTTCCACAACAGATTATCGGAGCAAAATGATGACCAGTGACCGAAACAGCCGTCGGAACTTCCTGGCAACGTCCGCACTGAGTGTCGGCGCGCTGACAGGAATGAGCCTGCGGCAACCGCTGGCAGCTCAGGACAAGCCGACACACAAAGTGGAACGTGCCGGTGTGGGCAGTATCGGACTTCGCTATCAGGGCAGCGTAATCGCCCATAAGGCGCAGATGTACGGCGACATCGTCGCCGTCTGCGACGTCGACAGGAACGTCAGAGACACCGCCAAAGCCGCATTCGGCAGCACGCCGCGACACTTCGAGAACTACCAGGACCTCCTGGCTCGCAAGGACGTCGATATTGTCACAATTGGAACACCCGATCACTGGCACACGAAAATGATCATCGACGCCTGTCGAGCGGGGAAGGACGTGTACTGCGAAAAGCCACTTACGCTGACAATAGATGAGGGAAAGATTCTCCGAAAAGTTGTGCAGGAAACGGGGCGAGTCGTCCAGGTGGGGTCATGGCAGCGCAGCGATCATCGGTTTCGTCAGGCCGTGGAAATGGTGCGATCCGGCCGAATCGGAAAGCTGCAGCGGGTTGATATCGTTCTGGGAAGGAATGTGCAGGGCGGACCGTTTCAGACGCGCCCCGTGCCGGGCAATTTCAACTGGAATCTCTGGCAGGGACAGACCCCGGACGTGCCGTATCTGGAAGAAAGATCTCACTATACATTCCGCTGGTGGTACGAATACTCAGGAGGACAGATGACGGACTGGGGAGCGCATCATCTGGACATCGCGAACTGGGCCATTAATTCGCACCCTGTCGAAATCGATGCAACGGCCAAATATCCGAATACGGTGGACAGTTTCAACGTCGCTACCGACTTTCACGCGCGGTATACGTATGCCAACGGCGTGGTCATGACCGTCAGTGATACCGGTCGCAATGGAATCATGTTCACCGGCGACCACGGGCGAATCTTTGTAAACCGAGGTACGATCCAGGGCAAACCGGTGGAAGACCTGGGCTCGAACCCACTGACTCGACAGAACTGGGCAGTGTACGATTTCGACAATCTCGATCGGCCGGAACGAGCGGGCAAGCTGGATGCCATCATCAATCATATGGGCAACTTCTTTGACTGCGTTGAGGCTCGTAAACTGCCTGTATCTGACGTCGAAAGCCAGCACCGCAGTGTCAGCACCTGTCACCTGGGTAACATTGCCATGCGCGTCGGACACAAGGTCCGCTGGAACCCAAAAGCAGAAATATTCCCCGACGACGCGGCGGCAAATGCGTTATTGAAACGCCAACAGCGCACCGGGTTCGAAACGATCTGATGGTGAGATTCTGCGCCGACATAAGATCGCCAGATCTCGCCCTTAGTCTCCCGCGTCGAGACACATCTGCACCAGGCTGTGCTTCGGCCATACGTCTTCCGGAATGCACGACACACAGCTTCGCAGACAGGCATCCCCCATCCGGAGTTTGGGAACAAGTCGACCATGCCGCACGTCCATACGCGTTGTTTGTAATTCTGCTGTTTGCCGCATTCCCCCTGTGCGCTGCTGATCGTCCCAATGTAGTCATGATCCTGGCGGACGATCAGGCGTATCGCGACTTCGGCTTCATGGGCAACGATCTGGTGCACACACCGAATATCGACCGTCTGGCGGCTGAATCCGCTCGGTATCCAAACGGCTATGTCCCGATGAGTGTGTGCCGTCCGTCGCTGGCAACCTTATTGACAGGACTGTACCCGCATCAGCATGGCATCCATTTCAATCATCCTCCACCCGGCCTGAGCGTCATGCGGAAGACAATGACAGCGGCGCAATATGAACAGACGCGAGCCACCACGAACCGTTTGATCGAAAATGTTCCTACGCTGCCGCGCATTCTGGCAGAACACGGCTATGCCTGTCTGCAAACCGGAAAACACTGGGAAGGCAGTTTCCGAACTGCCGGGTTTACTCATGGTATGACCCTGGGCAGGCCGGCCAGTCAGCTGGGAGCGGTCACCGGCACTCGACTACAAAGCAACGACGACTGGGTGGCCCACGGAAACGGCGACGCGGGTCTGACCATTGGGCGCGAAACCATGCAGCCGATATACGACTTTGTCGACGAACAAGCCCCCCGAAAACCATTCTTTGTCTGGTACGCACCGTTCCTGCCGCACACTCCTTTCGATGCGGCGCAGCGGTATCACGATGTATACAAAGGCAAACAGATTCCCGAACATATGAAACCGTACTATGCTGAAATCGCTCGTTTTGACGAAACGGTTGGTTCACTGGCTCAGTATCTGGATGACAGAAAACTACTGGACAACACGCTGATCATCTTTGCCAGCGACAACGGCTTTCGACCTCACAAGACGAAGCGTGAAGCGTACAACTCGCGTTCGAAGCTTTCGGAATTCGAAGACGGACTCAGAACACCCATCCTGGTTCGCTGGAACGAACACGTGAATCCTGCCGAGCATTCTCAGCTCGTTCACACGGTGGATCTGGTTCCGACCATCCTTTCCGCTGCTGGTCTGTCGGATGCGATCACTCCGCGAATGAAGGGTATCAGCCTGCTGCCGTCGGCCACGGGAAGAGAACAGTTGCGACATCGTCCCGTTTTCGGAGCCATTTACCCGAATGACGCTCAGGTGCTGGACAATCCCTCGCTGCACGTACGTGGTCGCTGGATACGAGCCGGCCGCTTCAAGCTGCTGGTTCCCGGGCCCGCAGCGAAACCCGTCACGCTGAGTCTGTTTGATCTGAAAAATGATCCGCGTGAGACGATGAATCTTGCAGCAGTTTCTGAGTATGCCTCTTGCGTCGAGCACATGCATCAGTTACTGGATCAATGGTGGCCTCTGGACGACATCAATCACGACATCAATCACGACATCAAACCATGAAACGCAGCACAGAAAAACTCCTTACCACACACGTCGGCAGTCTGGCCCGGCCTGATCGTCAGCTGGCTCTTCTGTTCGCCAAAGAACGCGGGGAAGCATACGAGATCGCAGAATTCGAAGCCTCAACCCGGCAGGCCGTTGATGACATCGTGAAGGGACAGGTCAAAGCGGGCATTGACGTCGTTTGTGACGGAGAACAGGGCAAGTCGAGTTTTCTGACGTACATCGCCGAACGTCTGGAAGGGTTCTCACCACGCGAACAGCAGGGAGAAGACCTGTGGGTGGATTCGCGTGAGACAATTGCGTTTCCCGAATTCTACGACGCTCACCGAAAGTCACGCGAAGGGCTGATTGCTCAACCGGTCAAACTGGTATGCACCGGCCCGGTGAAATACTGCGGCCATCAGACGCTGCAGCGTGAAATCGAAAACGTTAAAGCTGCTGCAAGAAACAATCGTGTGGACGACGTCTTCATGACGGCCGTTTCGCCGTCTGATGTGGAAGGACAGCAGCCCAACGAATTCTACGACTCGGCAGAGGACTATCTGCACGCAATCGCAGACGCTATGCATGAAGAATACAAGGCGATTGTGGATTCCGGACTGATTCTGCAGATCGATGACCCCCGCCTTTTGACCTATTACATCTCTCAACCTGATCTGAGTGTTGCTGACTGTCGCAGGTGGGCAGAAGTCCGAGTCGAGGCCCTGAATCATGCGTTGAAAGGGCTGCCAGCCGATCGCATTCGATTCCATACCTGCTATGGAATCAACATCGGGCCTCGAGTCCACGAAATGAACCTGGCCGACATCGTTGACATCATGCTGAAAGTCAACGCCGGAGCCTATCTGTTTGAAGCAGGAAATCCACGCCACGAACACGAATGGAAGATCTGGGAAAACGTTAATCTGCCGGAAGGTAAAATCATCGTACCGGGCGTGATTTCTCATTCCACACCCCTGGTCGAACATCCTGAACTGGTGGCTCAGCGGCTGATTCGCTTTGCCAATATCGTGGGTAAAGAAAATGTCATCGGGGGCAGCGACTGCGGCTTTGCGTCCTTTGCCGCGACTGAACAGGAAATTCATCCACGCATCGTCTGGGCCAAGTTTGCTAATCTGGCCGAAGGCGCCCGGATCGCATCCAAAGAACTCTGGTCGTAGATCCCCCGACTGGTTGGCCACCAGGCAACTGCGCCGCGCCAACGTGTACTTTCCGGGTGGGACGTTGTGCCGTATTTGCACGGGAGCGCGGCCCGATGGGCGCGCGATTAAACGATACGCAGGTGACCAGACTACGCCAGTACCGCCCAACCTCACTTGTGCGGTACAGCTGCAATGCGGATGGCAGCCCATCGTCATTCGATTGGATAAAGCGGCATTGCCGTTAGATTGCACCGCAATAATAGTGCAATAGTGCCGGCCGACAGGGAATCACAAGAATGTTTGCCGCCGTGCGAGAAACGAAGGCTGCGTTCATGCTGCTGCCACTAAGCGTTACCGGCGCAGCACTGCCGGCTCCGGTAACTGTGCCTTTCGAGCTGGTCGGCGGAATGTTTCAAAATCGGGAAACGCCGGCCACTGATTCAGGTAATGTGGTCACGCCGCTCAGGATCTTCGTCGGTTTTGTCGCATGGGCTGTCATGGGACTGATACAGCTGATTCCATAGTATTACGTGTACTGCTACAGAAAAATACAGCAGGACAGTCCGGCAACATCCGTGTTCGGATTATCGCCGAGTGCGATTGTGTATTCAGGATCAGGCTTTGGCATCGTTACCGTCATGCCCCTGTCTGGCTGACGTTGCCGAATTTGCCGGGACATTTAACGGCTCGTTATATTAACGTCGGCCCATGTTTGTCTTGTCTATGCCGTTCGTCGTATGCTGCCACATCCGCCTTTTCTAATATATCACGGAAAACTCCCATGACACGACCGGTATGCCTCCGCTCACTTATCTTTCCCTGCAGCGTTGTTTTTCTTTGCGTGTCAATGGCGACTGCACAGGATTCAAGCCTGAATCTGAACGTCCGGTCACGAGCAGAATCCGAACAGGGCAGCGGACGCTGGCATGCAGCTACAAATTCTGTCGCATGGAAAGCGGCTGAAACGGCCATCGTCATCTGCGACATGTGGGATCAGCACTGGTGTCCTCAGGCCACTGAACGCGTCGGCCAGATGGCTCCGCGAATGAACGAAGTCGTAAAAGCGGCGCGGGATCGAGGTGCTCTGATTATCCACTGCCCCAGCGATACTCTTGATTTCTACAAAGATACGCCTCAGCGCAGGCTCGCTCAGTCGGCGCCGAAATTTAAGACAATGGTTCCCCTGCAGAACTGGTGTCATCTGGACGCGAGTATCGAAGGGAAGGTCCTGCCGATTGACGATTCCGACGGTGGCTGCGACTGCGAATCCCCCGTCAAGAACTACCGTGCGTGGAGTCGTCAGCACCCGGCTATTGAAATCACTGACGGTGACGCTGTCACCGACAGTGCCGAGGCGTTCTATCTGATGAAACAACGGGGCATTCGCAATGTTGTAGTGATGGGCGTGCATACGAACATGTGCGTACTCGGGCGGCCGTTTTCAATTCGTCAGATGGTGCAGCAGGGGCAGAACGTGGTACTGATGCGGGACATGACGGACACCATGTACAATCCGAAAATGGCGCCGTTCGTCAGCCACTTCACGGGAACGGATCTGGTTATTGAACACATCGAAAAATACTGGTGTCCGACAATTCTTAGTTCGGATTTCATCGGTGGTGACGAGTTTCGCTTCACACAGGACAAGCGCAAACACCTTGTCGTCCTGTGTGCGGAACAGGAATACCTGACGCACAGATCGGTGCCGAAGTTTGCGGCAGAGCATCTGGGCCACGATTTTCGAGTCAGCTTTGTCTGGGACGACGCCAACGATCGGAACAACCTTCCCGGAATAGACGTGGTTGCGGACGCAGACATCCTGCTGGTCAGTGTACGGCGCCGGACGTTACCACACAAACAAATGAAGTATGTGCGAGACTTCGTAGCCAGCGGAAAACCGGTCATTGGGATTCGTACCGCCAGCCATGCTTTCTGCCTTCGCGGCAAGGAACCTGGGGATGGACTGGACAACTGGCCTGAATTCGACAGCCAGGTATTCGGCGGAAACTATACCAACCATCATGGCGAGGGCCCGCAGGTGGCCCTTTCGCACACAGAGAATATTGCGGCGAAGAAGTTCATGCAGCACATCGCCGTCGACAAGCTGGTTGGCAACGGATCACTGTACAAAGTAAGCCCGCTTGCTGATTCGACAACACCACTGCTGATCGGAAGTATTCCGGGTGCCGACGCCGAACCCATCGCATGGCTCAACAGGCGAGCCGATGGAGGCACCAGTCTGTACACATCTTTGGGACACATTGATGATTTCGAACAGCCACAGTTCCTGGAATTTCTGAAGCATTCCCTTGTTTCGATAGTCAAATGACCGGCAGAAGACATTGCCCGTTGACACGTGTGAAAGACATTAAGGCCGGCCACACAACATACGGCTGCCGTTCGGCGTGCCACCCAGTGGCCTTCACCTGTACAGTTTGCCCTGCCGGAACAATCGCACCGGTCGCTGCAACCTCGCTAATCGATTTGTTTGCATCGTCGGACAGGTCTCCTGCCGAAACCCATGTTGCCAGAAACATCTGACAAGCGTGAGTGACCCGTTCAGCCGATTCTTTCCTAAAGACCGCACTTAACGGTGTGAAGGGACTATTCCTCATCATCGGGTTCTGCAGCGCTGGAAGCGATGCACGGTGGAACTGGCATTGCCTGTTCCACCGTGCGCTCATGGTTGTGATGGATTGCCACCAATTCGGAAACAGGTTCTGTGATGTACAAACGTCTATGGCAGATACCACTGGCAGCCGTAATGCTGCTGGGATTCACGGGATGCCAGACTTCATCCCGCTCCGGGGGGCTTGCACACGTCGCAAGTCCGGGCAGCGAATGGAACTGCCCGTATGATGCTGTTGCGGCACAGGTAAATGCTGTCTCGGAACACGTCCGGTCTGCCACAGTTTCTAAGACCGCCCCCTTCAGTGAGAGCCACCAGACTCGTCCCGCCTGGCAGACTTTGAATTTCGCGGCCCCCGACGAATCAAACATCGCTGATGGATCCGCGTCAAAGCTGGACACCGAACGCGCTCACAACGAACAACCACTCGTCACAGCCGGAGAGTTACTGCTCCCTGCCGTTGCTGACGGCAGCACTGTCGCGGATCAGAAACGATCGGTCGCCCCGGTCATCCAGGCGGCTGCCACCAGAATCCCCGGTGAACCGGATAGCCCGCTGCCGGCGCCGCCTGCAACATCTGAGCAGGAAGCATTTCCCGTGGACCTGCCAACCATTCTTAGACTGTCCGGTGGTCGCAACTGGGCCGTTCAACTGGCTGGTGAACGAATCAATCAGGCACAAGCCGAGGTCCTGGCCGCAGAAGCAATGTGGCTGCCGTCGCTGAATGTGGGCGTTGGCGCCACAAAACACGAGGGACAAATTCAAGCCACGACCGGCGAGATCCTTGATATCAGTCGAAGTTCACTGTTTGTCGGTGGGGGCGCCAAGGTTGCCAACGCTCCACTGACTGGTGGTGCCGGAGGACCGGCCCGACTGTTTCTTGATCTGTCTATCGCCGACGCATTATTTCAGCCACTTGTCGCAAGGCAGAAGGCATGTGCAGCTCAGTTTCACCAGGCTGTGGCCTTTAACGACGCACAACTGGAAGGCGCGTTGGCGTATTTCGACCTTGTATCGGCTCAGGGCGAAGCCACCATCAATGCGGAAAACCTCTCTGACGCAGAGGGGTTATTATCCATGACCCAGGCATTTGTGGCAGCCGGCAAAGCTTCTCCGGCAGAAGTGTCGCGGGTACAGGTGATTGTGGCCAATCACCAGCAGGCCGTGGTGGACGCTCAGCTGAAGATCAGACTGGCCTCCAGCGAACTGATCCGAATTGTCCGTCTTGATCCATCGCAGCTATCCACCGAAGCACTGTTGTATAGCGCCGACGATCACCTGCTGCCAATTGAGTTGATTCCTGAAGAATCGAATTTGGACGCCCTCATCGCACAAGGGCAAGGCATACGCCCGGAAGTTGGAAAAGAGCACGCCCTTGCCCAGGCACAACTGGCTAACAATAGAAATCAGGAATTGCGTCCTTTTGTTCCCAGTCTGAATGTGGGTGTTTCAGCGGGAGGATTCGGTGGTGGCAGCGGCAATGACATCAACCGTTTTGATGGACGAGCTGACATTGATGCGATGCTGGTCTGGGAAATACGCAACCTTGGCTTCGGTGAAAGTGCTGCTCGTGGCGAAACCAGCAGTCGATACCGACAGGCGGTCCTTCGCAGTCATCAGGTCCAGGACCAGATTGCACAAGAAGTCAGGAACGCATGGCATCGCGTTCGGGCCGGACGACAGAGGATAGACATTGCCCGTGACAACGTAAGCGAAGCCGTGCATCTGGTGGACATGAATTTCGAACGCATTCGAGGACTTGAAGGAATGCCGCTGGAGGCGATTCAGGCACTGCAGGCGGTCAGTCAGGCTCGGCTGAGTTATCTGCGGGCGATTGTGGAATACAACAAGTCTCAGGCAGCGCTGCTGCAGGCGATCGGACGGCCCATTCCCAACGCCGTATCTGCTGCAGAACCGAACGCCTAAGACCACACGCCGCTTCCAGCTGGACACTGCATGGACTGCCGGCCGAGGCTACCTTCCGGCCCCGAACCGGGCCACCTTTTCGCCAACCTTCAGGCCAGTGCTGATACCGACCGACGCCGCATCATTGAATGCAATCACGACGCGACGAGTGGATGGTTTTCCGTCTTCCACGACGGTGACGAAATAATTGTCGGCACTGTCCTTGCCGACGGCCGTTGTCGGCACCACCGGCAACAGATCGTCACCTTTCCAGTCTTTGCGAATGACCGTCAGCGTGCCATACAGCCCCGGTTTCAACTCCACCTTCTGTTCACTGACCAGATCCATGGCCGGGTTCCCAAGGTGGACTTCAATCTGCATCGTTCGTGTCTTCGGATCCAGCGTACCGGCTGTTCGCGTCACCTTTCCCGCAAACGCCTGACCTTCCAGTCCACCGATGGAATCAAAGATAACGGACTGACCGGACTGAACCTTTCCCACATGATTGTTGGGCACTGCGACCATGATTCGTACTTTGCTGATCTGAGTCAGCTCGAACACCGGCGTTGCAGCAGAGTTATTTTCGGCCGGCTGCACATAGCTTCCCAGGTCCACGATTCGCCCTGTTACAACACCGTCATAGGGGGCTCGCAAAACAGTGTACTCCATTAGAGTCTTCAGACGCTCTACGGTAGACATTGCAACATTGACCTTTGCGTCTGCACTTTTCCTGTCGGCCTTGACTTTACGAACAGACGCCTCGGCAGCCTGAATATTGGCAATCGCAGCCTGCACATCGGCCTTAACGCTGGCCAGGGACGCTTTCGCGACATCAACATCGAATCGTGCTTCATCAAGGTTGTCCTGCCCAATCGTGCCGCCGGCGGCAAGTTTGGCCAACCGGCGCAACTTGGTTTCATTCAGCTTCAGCATCGCCTCCTTTTCCGCGGTGCGTGAGTTAACCTGATCCAGCTCAGCTTTTCTCTGCTGCACAACGGATTCCGCCTCAGCAATAGCAGCATCAGCCTGTGTCACCGCGCTCTGCGTCTGTGCCACCATTGCCGTTTTCTCCGCCAGCTCGTTCTGCATTTCCGGGATGTCCAGTTCAGCCAGCACGTCACCTTTTTTCACGCGAGAACCAACGTCCACTTCCAGTTTGTCGACGACGCCGATTGATTTCACGTAGCCCCCGAGTTTTGCACGAATCTCTGTATCCTGAAACCCATGCACGGAAGCTCCCTGCAACTCAATAATCTCGCGATGCTGACGTCCCTGCACCGTGACCGTGTCAATCTGCGCAAATGCCTGATGGGCAGCTGCGGTCACAACCACGAAAGCGGATGTCAGAACAACATCCCGAAGCCAGCCGGTTACGTAAGCCGAACAAGTTAGTTTTCGCATGGTCAAGTCTTCTGATGAACGCAATTTGTTTAAACAACCACCTAAGCGGTACGCGTCAGGCCCAGGCCTTCACTTCTTCATCACTGATCTCAGGTTGCCGCTTGAATATTACGTACAGGCAGGGAACGACAAACTTCGGTAGCAGAGTCGCAGCAATGACTGCCCCGACGATCGTGCGAGCCAGCGGTTCATCCGCTTCGCCGCCCGCAAATCCAACGGCCATCGGCAGCAACGCAAGGATCGTTGTCACCGATGTCATCAGAATCGGCCGGAATCTGACGATGGCCGCATCGACGATGGCCTGATGGACGGTCGCACCTTCGGCCAGTCGGTGATTGGCAAAGTCCAGCAGCACGATCGTGTACTCAACCACGATGCCAATCATCATAATGATGCCCATGAACGACTGAATGTTCAGTCGCGTGTCCCAGAACGTCAGCACAAAAGCCACGCCGATGAACCCGAGTGGAACGGTTACCATCACAATCAGCGGATCAAGAAATGATCGAAACTGAGCAACCATGACCAGGTAAACCAGCAACGTGGACAGCACCAGTCCCAGCGCGAAGTCCACAAACGAATCCCGCATCGAACGGATTTCACCCTGCAGTTCGACGGTAAATCCAGTAAATCCCTCACCGCCAATCTTGTAGCGCGTTGGCGAATTCAGGCCAATAGCGGACAGCACATTCTGAAACCACACCGGATATTGAGCCACCGCCGCTCGCGAGTCGGCAGCGGCTTCCAGTTGAAGTGGGTGTCCTTCGGTCGTCAGTGCTGCCTCAATGTCTGCGACGACAGTTCCCAGGTCGTATCCAGGCAGGACATTGGCATAAACATCGGTCACTCGAGTAATGTTGCGATGGTTGATGACCGAGGGGCCGGTAACGTTAGTGATGATGTCAGCCACTTCCTCCAGAAAAACAATCGGACTGTCGGGGCTGCCACCCTTGACGGGTATCTTCCTGAGCGTATCCAGCGAGTTGATTTCTTCTTCGTAATACTGTGTTCCCAAAAAGTAGTGATTACCATTCTTGGGGTCGATCCAGAATGCCGGATCAAAGTTGATGGAACTGTTGGTAGAACTGACCAGACACTTCATCACCTCTTCTGGTGACACACCACGGTCCAGCGCCCGCACTCGGTCGATCTCAACGCGGATCATCGGGTAGTCAATTCTCTGAGCGACTCGAACATCTATCGCACCGGGGACAACTTCAATCGTTTCGATCAGATGACCGGCAATCCTGTGGGCGGTTTCCAGTGTGTAACCAGTGACCTGAAGGTGAATCGGCGACGGCTCCCCCATGTTCAGAGCGGCCGTAAGAATGCCACCGGTGTCGAACGCAAAGTCAACCTCAGGAAACTGATCGTTCAATTTCTGACGCAGGGTTTCGACCTTTTCAAACACGTTCCTGTTGCCCTGTGCCAGCTGTACAAGGATGAATGAATCCATGGCGCCGGTGTTCGGCGTATAAGCTGCAGGCCAGTCCAGCAGGACGCCGATATTCGCAATCAGCATGCTGCAGAGGGAATCTGCCTGCGCCGCCTCCACCTCTTCCGCCGTCAGCACGCGATCTTCGCCGTGGGCGTATTTCGCTTTTGTCACCGGATAGACGGAATCCGCCGTCGGGTTATCAGGAGCCGGGTCGCCGAGTTCCTCGACGATGACGTTCTCGATCTTCTTCACGATATCCCGTGAAAGCTCAAGCTTGGTCCCGGACGGAGCTCGCACGTAAATTGTAAACTGCCCGGAATCGACGGGGGGAAACAACTCACGACCTGTGTTGCTGGCCATGCCCAACGCCAGCACAAACAGACCAGTCGCGACGGCCAGGACCAGCCACCTTGCCTTCAGGGAACCGAGCAAAAGAACGCGGTAACCATTCACCAGCCAGCCTTTGGCCTGATCGGCCGATTCGACGATGTCACTCTTTTTTTCGGCGCTTTTCCGCATGAGTTTGGCGGCAGCAACGGGCACGAAGAAAATGGCAATCAGAAAGGATGCAACAACCGCGAACAGCACGGCAACCGCCAACGGTGTGAACAGATACTTTGCCAATCCTGACAGAAAGATCACGGGAAAGAACACAACCATAAATGTGACCGTGGAAACGAACAGCGGCACAATCACCTCATGCGTGCCGTCCAGGGCAGCGCGCAGATAGCCTTTGTCCATTTGCATATGCCGTTCGATGTTGTCCAGCACAACGATGGCCTGGTCGATCAGAATTCCAACTGCAAGGGCAAGCCCACCCAGCGTCATCGCGTTGATCGTATTGCCCGTAAAATAGAGTCCGATCAACGACGTCAGAATCGAAATCGGAATCGCCAGAACAATAACCAGTGTGGCTCGAAAATTGCGGAGAAACAGAAAGACGACACCGCCGGCAAACAGTGCTCCCAGCAGACCGGCAATCCACAGAGCATCCACACTTTCACGAACCTTGACAGACTGGTCCATCACAACTTCCAGACTCAGGTTGACCATCTTGGGGTCGTCAGAACCGTCCGGACGCTGCCGTTCTTCCTTCAGCCGCGCGGTGATCTCTTCCAGTTTGTCGTGAATACGGTCAACAATTTCGATGGTATTGGAACCGGGCTGACGATACACGGGAACGTAAACCAGCGGCCGACCGTTCACTCGCACAATGTTGGACTGAATCTGTTTTGTATCCTTAACTTCCCCCACGTCCTTAAACAGTACGGGCTGCCCCCCCGGCCCGATCTTGATCGGCGCATCGTTCAGTTTGGCCACTTTGTCTGGGATCGCGTTCGTGTAAATGTAGAACTCACTGTCACCGATCTTCGCGCTGCCAGCAGGAATCAGGACGTTCTGCCGTCGCAGTGCGGCATGTACTTCCATAATCGACAGGTTGTGCGCTACCAGCTTGTCCGGGTTAACGTAGGCCAGAATCCGCCGCAGTGTTCCGCCGTTCACGGCCGGTGCAATCACCCCGGAAATAGATTGCAGATTATTTCTCAGATTCTTGTAAGCCACATCGTAGAGCTCGGCATCGGTCATGTCCGGATTGGACACTGACACAAGACACAACGGCACACTGGCGGTAGGGTCAAACGGCATGACCATTGGCGGAATCGTACCCGGCGGCAGGTAGAACATGTCGCTCATCGCGTACATGCTGACCTGGCTAAGTGCTTCTGCCTGACTGACGTCCGGATGAAAAAAGTCCTTCACCACGCAGACGCCCTGCATCGCCTTGGCTTCCTGATGTTCGATTCCCGATGACTGTCCGGTCCACCGCTGCAGGCGGCTCATGATGTCCTGCTCCATAACCTCCGGCGGCATACCGGGGTAGAAACACACGATCTGTGCGGCCGATGTTTCAAAGGTTGGAAGCAGGTCAGCGGGAATCTTCAGTACACTGATTCCACCGATCACGGCGACCATCAGCACGATCACGATGACCAGGTACGGGTTCTTCAGCGCGGCTCGAATCATGAATTCAGGATTTCCCGATACGCATTCGATGCAACTCGAATCGCGGCAGAAGTGTGATGTCCATCGACGAATTCATCCGTCAGGCAACAACAATCAGTTTAATAAAGCGGAGTATGCCTGATGACAAGCCGAAAGTGACAGATGCTGGAGAAGGAGTCTCGCACAATCGCCAGACAAGGACAATGCAGGCCAATGCCTGCCGGATGGCCGTTCGCCAGGCAGTCCCCGCTTAAAACACTGGCGTTCGGCCGGTCTTTTCGAAGGACCGAATGCTCAGGTCAGAAGCCAGCGGACGGCTTGTACGGCTGACTTGCTGTACCAACAGACCTTACGCGCGGATCGCGTCGACAACAGAATGGTCGCGGTCTTCCGGCCCCAGGCGGTCCGTCGTGCCCATCGCCGTCAGCATCGTGTTGTAGACGTCCACGCCTTCGGCGTTGACATCCATGATGTGGCCAGTCTTAAAACGGCCATTAGCCTCGGAAATGGCGTGAAAGACGCCGGACAACTCACGCTTGACGTCATTGTGGCGACCGTCACCGGATTCGGTGGAAACGGTGATCATCGAGTTTTCAAGAATTGTCTTCCCATTGGCGTCAACCGAATCCTTGTCGCACAGACGGCCCAGAAAATATGCAACTTCTCTCATCTTCATGTGGGCGTGAGCTCGCAGCTGTTCGTTCTTCTTCTTTTCATTGAACTTGTGCCACCACTCGTGGCTGCAGCCTTTGTCGCCGGACGCGTTCTGATCCTTTGCATCGTTAATGCTGTAAACCAAACGCCCATCGTATTCGTAGTCGCCTGTAATCCTGAGCCGCTCGCCTGCCGCCAGAAACGTCAGGGCCCCAAAACGGACTCGGTCTGTCTGAATCGCCAGAGAATACAGATCTGCCATAAGTCGCCATTCTGCGGTCAGATCATCCAGCTTCATATCAATGCCCTGCCCTCCCGGATCGGCCGATCCGCCATGAGCCAGATTCGAACGCGGTGGTACCGGGACAACACCCTTCGGGCTGTCCTTCATTTCAAAGGCTCTCTGTTCGAATTCGCGAATGCGATCCAGATGGTCGGCGACTCGTGCACGAGACGTGGCCCCCAGCGGAGAATTTTCACTGGTGTAGAACCGATACTGATCAACAACAGAATCCAGCACGCTGCGTTTCAAACGTTTCCGGCGCGCGTCTGTGTCGTCAGTGGAAAATGCGAATGAACCAAAGACACGATCAAACACGTCACGCGGACGTTCCTGCATAGTCGCGGCAACCGTGCCATCTGCATGATAGCTGTGGACGTACCGGCTTACTCGACTTCGTCGAAAAAAGGTACCGGCATTCAGTGTCGAAACCATGCCTTTGGGCAGACCGTCCGGGTAATGGGTCTTTCTGACGACCTGATCAATCGAAGGTCCTCCGGCCTTGGCTTCACCGTCCGGAGGTTCTGCCGTGAATGCGGCGGATGCTCCGTCAAAGTGAGCGTTGATGCCCGATTCATCACAGCGTACGTGGTCAACGCCGCGCATGATCAGCAGCTTGTCACTAAGCGGCTTCAGAGGTTCCAAAACACCATCGTAACCTTCAGTCTGCAACGGAGCTGGAATACCCAGGCCGAAGAAGACATTGAACGCTCGTACGGGGACATCGGACCCCGCCTCGTTCGCAGCAGCAGTCATCGCGGCGCTGGGGACCATCTCTTCCAGCAGCGGCAGACCGATGGCAACGCCACCGAGTCCTTTGAGTGTTGTACGACGGTGAATATTTCGCGGCATGATATTTCGCCCTGAATAATCGCATGGCGGCATGGTGTCGCTCCTCACCTGAAGAAAACTCTATTCGGCTGCAGCTTCTGTCTTTGTCGTCTGTACCAGGTCGCTGGTCACAATGGCCGTCATAAGTGCGGACCATGTCCCGCCATTGGCCTCGGCGGCCTGATGTATATTATCGACAGTGGCAGCATCTTCGGCCACCAAAGGCCGTCCCAACGCAAATTGCGTTACTTTCCACGTCAGCGTCTGGCTGACTCGGTCACTTCTTGCCAGCAAATCCATCAACTCGGCTGAGTCAGCATACTGAACAGTTTTTGCGGCGCCTGGAAACAGAATTTCGCCATCGCCACGCAGCTTGTTGCCGTGTTCATCTGTATCGTGGTACGCCCCGACGCCGTCAAACTTTTCCAGCCCGAAAGCCAGTGGCTCGAATCTTGAGTGACACCCTCCGCAGCTGGCATTGGATATTCGCTGCATGGCGATATCTCGCTGAGTCAGCCCGACCCTGGTAGAAGTGGGTGTTGTGTCAACACACGGCGGCGGGTCATTAACAACGCCCCGAAGCAATTCATGCATAATCAGCAGGCCGCGAGTCACCATCGATGCATTGTCGCCACCAACGGTGAGCAGACTGCCCTGAGTCAGCAGCCCGCCGCGTCCGGCGACCGTTGAAAGATCATAACGCTGCAGTCCCCCCCCCTGCTCCGGCAGATCATAAAACTTTGCCAGCGCGGGTGTGGCGAATGTCAACTGCGCGTTCAAGAGTGCAGAAAGAGGCTGTTCCTGTTTCCAGACGACCTCTTCAAAATAAGCCAGCGTCTCCTGACGCATATCGCCCGCTAGCTGCGGATCCCAGTCGGAAAAACGCGATGCACTCGGCTGCAGGTTGTCCAGTCGACCAAGGTTCAACCAGTCGGTTGCAAATCGCAACGACTGGCTCACAGCTCGCGGATCCTGGAGCATTCGGACGGAATGTTTTTCGACATCCCACGCGGCCAACTGCCCCGACTCAGCGGCCCTCATAAGTTCCTCGTCGGGCGGAGCTCCCCAGATAATGTAGCTCATGCGTGATGCCAGTTCGTAGTTACTCACAGGCAGAGATGTTCCGTCACCGCGCTGACTTTCAACCCGATAGATAAATCGAGGTGACTGCAGCATGGCCTCAATCACGTAACCCATCGCTTCCTCAAAGGTGCCTCCCGCGCTGGCGACTGTCGTGGTTATGCCGCGATAGGCAATAACATCTCGTTCTTCAACAGGGCCTCGCAGCAGCCATTGACCGACTTTTGAAATCGCATCCCCCATGTCCTTGTCGGTGAACTTCTGCTTGTTCGAATATTTTCGTACGAACGTTGTCACATCCATGCGACTGACGATAATTTCTGCCAGTGCGGCATACGCGTTGACGTGTTGAAAATCCACACCAAGATTGTAAGCCGTGTTGCTGAACCCGTCGGCCCGCAGGTCACGTGGCAGAATCTCGCGGGCTTCCTTTGCGACATCCACACCCACGGACTCGCGAACGGTTTCGATGTATTCGTCCACCGTCAATCGCTGCACGAAGTTTTGATTCTCACTGCCATGCACATAGATCGCCGGATCAATCCGGTCCAGCGTCCATGTGGCCCCCTCGTCAATCCACCTCTTCAACGCCGCATTTTCAGCCGCGGATAATGGCGGACGCTCGTGGGGCATCGATCCGGCTTCGACCGATGTCCACAACGGACTCTCCCCTGACTTCCCGGGCAGAACAACTTTGCCATTTCCACCGCCACGAAATGCGGCCGCTTTCTTCGACAGGTCCAGCCCGCTTTCGTGCGTCGCTGAATCGTGACATTCCAGGCAGTGCTTCGCCAACAGTGGCGCGACCACGGTTTCGAAGTGCTTTGCAGCAGCCCTCTGTTTTCTTTCAGCAATCATTTCTGCCGAAGGCTTGCCCACCGGCCCGGCATCGAAATTCTGAACAACTTCACTCGTACTCAGTGACCGGCTGTACATCGCGACCAGATGCAGCGTACCCAGCCATGGTCGGTCCCGTGACAGTTCGTTGGCCAGTGCAAATCGATAGGACTCGTCCCATCTGGCGGTATTGCCCTCAATCAGCTTCTCTGCAGTCTGTTTACCATTCACGTAGATCCGCGTCTTTCCATTTTTTGCGTGGGTGTACATTACGTGAGTCAGCTTTGTGGTGGCCGTCTTTCCAGGCGACAGGACTGATGGCATCCCGTTCTGAGTGGTCTTTGTTGTTCGCAGTCGAACTTCAAATCTGTCGGCTTCCTGCCCCAATGTGAAGTTCCGGGTTCCGGAATCCTTCGAAATTGTGACGATCCGCGCGGGTCCCTCCTGAATCGTGTCTTTAGGCCGAATCCAGGCTTCGACAGAGATCTCTCCTGATCGACGAATAGCACTGATCAGTCTGGCTGACGGGTGAGCTGCCTGAATAATCGTTGGTTTAAGAACCTGCAGTCCACCGTCCACCTGCCTGACTGCATCGACATCTGCAATTTTTAAATCGACGGCGGTACCAACCGCCGAACGGTCTCTGGCAACACCTTCCGTCCCCCCTGCAAAATCATAGAGAACCTGCAGACCGCTGGTAACGCGGTGATCTGCGGCGGTTCCGGTGCTGCTAAGCACAATAACCATGAAACAGAGAACTGCCGCATGTTCAATGGACGGTAGAATTGCTGACCGCGATGATCGCATGAGTGATTCCTTTAATTCCACATCTTGTTCGATGTGTGATGGATTTACAATGTCCGAGACTTTTCCGAGCTGAGCCGAAGGGCTTTCACCGGCTTGATCCGGGAGTCCGTACGCACCCAACGCGATTTGCTCCGGATTCATCACCGGCCCATCAATTCAGGACACGAAACAGCGGGATGCACGAAACAGCAGCCGCAGTCTGTCCGAACAGTGGCATCTGCTCAACACGATTGAAATAATGCGACAGGGCATATTTCGCCTCCGCCGTCTTCCTTCGTCCCCCATCCAGAGTTCCCTATGAACAGAGCCTTCCTTGCAGCAACACTTATCGCCTCTATCGCAGTACCAACGACGGCCAGTGCCAGTGAGTGGTCTCGTTTTCGCGGCCCCAATGGAACAGGCATCGGCAGTGGAGATTCGATTCCTGTCGAGTTCACCGAAAAAGATTTCAACTTCAAAACGAAGTTGCCGGGTGGGTCCGGCTGTGGCTCACCGGTAGTCTGGGGCAATAAAGTTTTCGTTCTGAGTGCCAATGCTGAAAACGCCACCCGGTACATGGTCTGTGTGCACGCGACCAGTGGGGACATTCTGTGGCAGAAGGAATTCGAGTCAGAAGCTCACCACCTGCACACGCGCAGTAGTTTCGCTTCGTGCACACCTGCTGCCGACGAAAAACGCGTTTACGTTGCATGGTCCACGCCAAAAGAAACTCTATTCAAAGCCTTCAACCACGACGGCACAGAAGCGTGGAGTATCGACCTGGGCACGTGGCAGAGTCAGCACGGCTTCGGGACATCGCCGATCATTCATAAGAACCTTGTGATCCTGCACAATTCGCAGCAGGCCAATCAGCTGAAAGAAGGAGAGAAGCCGGGCCAGAGCCGCATGATGGCGTTCGACCGCAGGACCGGCAAAGAGATATGGCAAAAGGAACTGGTGTCTGTGAATGTGTGCTATTCCGTGCCATTCATCCACCAGTCTGCAGACGGCAAGGACGAACTGGTCTGCTCCTGCACCGGAAACGGTATCTTCAGTCTTGACCCCATGACGGGCAGGCAGAACTGGGCGGTCAACGACGGCCTGTTCAGTATGAGAACCGTAGGCTCTCCGGTCGAGGCCGGCGGTTTGATCTTCGGCAGCACAGGCTCTGGACGTTACTCCAGCAATTACATCGTTGCCGTCAAACCGGGCAAAGATGCTCAACTTGCTTACAAGATCGAAAACGGCAGCAACTTTAAGGCTCCCTACGTTCCGTGCCTGATCGCCGATGGTGAGCTTCTGTTCTGCCTGTATGACCGGGGATTCGGCAGCTGCATCGACGCAAAGACGGGGGAGATTTACTGGACCGAACGAACAGGCGCAGCGTTTTCCGGTTCACCTGTGCGAATTGGTGATCGCATCTACTGCGTGGATGAAGTCGGCGTCGTCTGGGTGTTCGCTGCGTCGCCGGAGTACAAATTGCTGGCCAAAAACGACCTTGGTGAAGAAAGCCGTTCGACACCAGCGGTTGCCAACGGACAGCTGTATCTGCGGACGTATTCGCACCTGATCAGCGTGGGCGGGAAGTAGGCGACAGGCACATTCCGCAGTTTACGTCGAAATAAGTCCGGCGCTGCCGGGCCTACCGTTGATCGCTGATCGCAGTGCCCTCGCCAACCTGCGCCCAGACATAATTGGCACAGGGTACGACAATGACATTGTCTGAGGCATCAATGGCCCGCTGCAATTCGGTGTCGGTTGATATTGCTAAAATGCCAAGGTCTTCAACGAACTGAGCATCCAGATTGCTCAACAGTAAAATCTGCGAAGTACGAAGTGCGTGAATCAACTGAGTGACTTCAACCGCGTCTTCAGGTGGATCATCGTTCAATGACGGCAGCAGGTCCTCCGGTGACTTGCTGCGCCGGAGCATTTCGAGGCCCGGGCCAATGCGTGCAGGTAACTCGGCGACCACCGCGATGCGACCATCGTCGCCGACGATACGTGAAGCCGTGGTCACCGCCGCTCCCAGTTGCCGCCAACCAAATTGGGAATTTCCGGGAATGGACACGACGGCCAGATGAATTTCCTCATTAAGGATCAACCGGTAGCAGTCATTCAGAAGCTGCTTCGCGGCAGCCATCACTTGATCTGTCGCGCCACAGCAGACAATGCCAGTGCCGCCGGCAGCATCAGGAACAAGCTGAACGGTAAACTGAGTTCCCAGCAGCCAGCCGATTTCGTCAACCAGGTCTCGCAAGGGGCGTTTGTCGTCCGGCATCAATTCCGGATCACAGTGCCGTTTCGCCGATCGGATCGCCTCGACATTTGAGAATGCAGGATAGATTGCGCTGCTGGTGCCTCGATAGCCAAGCACTCCGTCAAAGCCAATCGTCCCGACACTGATGATGAAGTCAGCATCCGTGAGATAGTGTGACAGGTACAGCCGTTCGCCACCGGCGGAACTGGCCAGATATCGTCGCTGATTTTCGTCTGTCGGATCGTGAATATGTGCGGCCAGCTGACTTCTGACGTGCACTGGTAGTTCGTCAACAACACTCTGGCTGCAGGCTCCATCACTGCTGGGCGGCAGCAGCAATGTGACATCCAGTTCGTCCGTGTTCAACTCCTGAAACTGAGCCCACACCTGAGTGATGACGTCAACGACTTGGGGCGTTTCCGGATCAACAACGATCACAACGCGGTCGCCGGGCACGACACATTCGGACAGCACGGGCAGGCCGAGCGGATTCCGTAGTGCCGCCAACAGTTTGTCCGGTTCCTCATATCGTGAAGTCGAGTGAACAACCGTGCCATCCGGCAGATTGAGATTCGCAACAGAATTTCCGCTTGTAAGTTGCAGTTGCATGGATAGGTTCAGATGGGGAGCCAACGGTAACAGACACGTTCAACGGTTATACCCGCGGCCAAAGTCACCGTGTTAACGGAACCGTGTAGTCTGTTCGAATTCCGACATTTTTCATGGGGCTTCTCAAGCTGAGATAGGTAACCCTCCGGTTGCCCATCTCACGGTTTTTCACAGCCGCACAAAAAAAGCCCGGCGGTTTGAAGACGCCGGGCTTAGTCGTTTTGCATGATTCACGCTGGATTAGTATCGGTAGTGTGAAGGTTTGTAAGGACCTTCGACGGGCACGTTGATGTAATCAGCCTGTTCCTGACTCAGTACTTCCAGGTTCACTCCCAGCTTGCCAAGGTGCAGGCGAGCCACTTCTTCATCCAGTTCCTTCGGCAGCATGTGGACGCCGATGTCATACTTGTCGGTTTCCTGCCACAGGGCCAGTTGAGCCATCACCTGGTTGGTAAAACTGTTGCTCATCACAAACGACGGATGACCGGTCGCACAACCAAGGTTGACGAGCCGTCCTTCGGCCAGAACGATCACGGCTTTACCGTCCGGATAGACATATTTGTCAACCGGACCACCTTCGTCAGCCGGCGTCTTGATTCTGACCGCTTCGATGTCAGAACGATCAATCAGGTACGCAATCTGAACTTCGCTGTCAAAGTGACCAATATTACAGACGATCGCCTGATGCTTCATCTGGTCCATATGTTCGCCGCGAATGACGTCCTTGTTGCCGGTCGTGGTAACAAAGATATCACCGATGGCTGCGGCTTCGGCCATGTTCGTAACCTGAAAGCCTTCCATCGTGGCCTGCAGAGCACAGATGGGATCGATTTCGGTAACGATCACTCGAGCACCCAGCCCGTCCATAGCAGCAGCACAGCCTTTGCCCACATCGCCATAACCGCAGACGACAACGACCTTACCGGCAACCATCACGTCCGTGGCTCGCTTGATGCCGTCCGCCAGTGATTCACGGCAGCCGTAGAGATTGTCGAACTTGCTCTTTGTGACCGAATCATTGACGTTGATGGCCGGTACGGCCAGCTTGTCTTCTTCCATCATCTGATGAAGACGGTGAACTCCGGTCGTGGTTTCTTCGGACAGTCCTTTAATGTCGCCCAGCAGTTCGGGGAACTTTTCGTGAACCATCAGTGTCAGGTCGCCGCCATCGTCCAGAATCAGGTTCAGCGGCTGACCGTCCGGGAAGTGCAGCGTCTGTTCGATGCACCAATCGAATTCTTCTTCGGTCATCCCCTTCCATGCATAAACGGGAATGCCGGCCGCTGCGATGGCCGCTGCGGCATGGTCCTGAGTGGAAAAAATGTTGCAGCTGGACCACGTAACATCCGCTCCCAGCGCCGTCAGAGTTTCGATCAACACAGCCGTTTGAATGGTCATATGCAGGCAGCCCGCGATACGAGCCCCCTTAAGCGGCTGAGAATCTCCATACTTATCGCGAAGAGCCATCAGGCCCGGCATTTCGATCTCAGCGATCTCGATTTCCTTGCGGCCCAGTTCTGCAAGTTCAATGTTGGCAACTTTGTAGGGGAGCTTTTCCGATACGGCACTCATGTCTGAAGGTCTCAATGTCAAAGGAGTTGGGGTAAATTGGCGTCACAGGACACCGAAACGTTAAGCACGAACCGGGAAGTTTTCCGATTCCTAACCATCGCGGCAAAGAGTTTTCGCAGGAAAGAGCCAGCCAGACTTGACGACACGGCGCGATGGCCTGTCAAGATTATTGCATAGGATACAGAAAAACAAGAGAATATTGGCGACATGGAGCTGCTAATTACTGATGAAAAGACACGTTAGAGCCATTGTCAACAGAATGGGCCGGGGGCTGTGAAGGTGTGGCAGACAGCCTGTTCAGACGGTCGGTGCGAGCTGTTGATTGAAATGCGGCTCAGCTGCCCGAATCCTGATTAACGCTGAGTGGTCAGGTGGTTACACTTTGGAACTCGCCACCCGTTTCCCGCCTATTGAACGAGTTCCCGACATGAGGCATTTGTGCCATCTGCACCTGTTATTATTAATCGTGCTGGCGCCCTGTGCTCCAGGCGCGGACATTCGTTTTAATCGTGATGTCCGTCCGATTCTGTCCGCGAAGTGCTCCAAGTGCCATGGTCCGGACGACGCTCGCCGCAAAGCAGAACTGCGGCTGGATCAGGCCGAGGGCCTTCGACTGGCGTTCGAGGGCGGGCTCAGCAACAGCGATGGCTGGGCCCGAATCACGTCAAAAGATCGGGAGCTGGTCATGCCTCCTCCCGACGCGCACATGGATCTTCAGCCCGAGGAGATCGCGACACTTAAAGCCTGGGTGGAAAGCGGGGCCGCATCAGAAGGACACTGGTCGTTTATCGCTCCTGTGAAACCGGTCGTGCCCTACAGCGACGAAACCAGAAAGGACAGTGATGCCGCCGGCTCAGACCGGCCACGCGCAGTCGACGAAGCTCTGCGCGATTGGATTCGCAATCCCATCGATGCATTCATCCTGAGACGTCTGGTGGCAAAAGGTCTGAAGCCCAACGCCGATGCCGACAGAGAACGCCTGCTGCGCAGAGTAACTCTGGACCTTACAGGCCTGCCTCCGACAATCGCCGAAACGGATGCCTTCCTGGCCGACACTTCCGACAGTGCCTACGCAAATATTATCGACCGACTGCTGAAGTCACCCCATTTTGGCGAACGCATGGCAGTGGTGTGGATGGATGCGGCTCGCTACGGCGACACCAGCGTGTTTCACGCGGACGGCCCTCGCGACATGTGGCCGTGGCGTGACTGGGTCATTAATGCTTACAACAGCAACAAGCCATTCGACCAGTTTACCGTCGAACAACTCGCAGGTGACCTGTTGCCGAATTCAACCACAGAACAGAAAGTGGCCACCGGATTTCTGCGCAATAACGCGACAACGGACGAAGGCGGGTTAATTGAAGAAGAGTATCGTGTTGAGTACGCCGTCGATCGCGTGAAGACAACGTCGATGGTATGGATGGGACTCAGCATGGAATGTGCTCAGTGTCACAACCATAAGTACGACCCCATCACCCAGGAAGAATACTACAGCTTCTTTGCGTACTTCAATCAGGCGGCCGATCGGGGCCGGCAGACGCGAAACGGAAACGAGGCGCCCGTCGTTGACATCTTCGAAGGAGCAAAGATCGCTCAGGCAGACGAACTGCAGAAGGAATTTGAAGAACTGCAGCCGCAGCTTGACGCCAGATCAAAGGAATCAGAACCTGAGTTTCAGAAATGGCTGACTGCAGCAGCGGCAAAAGCTGGCAGTCAACCACTAATCCCAACGGACATGACGGCTTACATTCCGCTGGACGAAGGCAATGGTCGAGTCGCCGCGGATCTGATTGATTCGAAACGCAAAGGTAAACTCAACGGCCCGGTAAAATGGGCAGACGGAAAATACGGCAAAGCCTTCGATTGCAACACAAAGAACTTTATCGACCTGGGCAATACTGGCAATTTCGATGGCAGCCACGGTTTTTCGTATGGCGCGTGGGTCAAGCCAAAAGGTGTCGCCAGCGGTGCGCCACTGGCCAGAATGAACAATGGAAATGACTTTCGCGGCTATGACCTGCACCTGTCCGGTGGCGCCGTTGAACCACACATTATCAGCAAATGGCCCACCGATGCGATAAAGGTCAGTACAAAACAGAAGCTGCAACCGGATACGTGGCAGCATGTCTTTGTGACATACGATGGATCAAAGAAGGCAGCCGGGGTCAGAATCTATGTGGACGGCAAGCTATGGGACTGGGATGTCAGGGAAGACCGACTGGCAGGCAGCATCAAGTCAATAGGCCCGTTCTATCTGGGGCGCCGCAATGGCGGCTCCAACTATAACGGACTGGTGGATGATGTTCGCATCTACGGCCGAGCACTCGCAGAGTCGGAAGTTGCTGCGCTGGCAGGTAACGATGTAATCACCCCGCTGCTGGCAAAGCCTGCCGCAGAACGCTCGGCCGATGAGCACAACGTTCTGCGTGCCCATTACCTCAATGTGGCTGACGAACCCTACAGGACACTGACGCAGAAACAGATACAACTTTCGTCACAGATTGCCGAACTGCGCAAGCCGATTGTCAACGTGATGGTCATGACCGATGTTCCCGCGATGCGGGATACCTTTGTCCTTGAACGTGGCAACTATGCCGCGCCGCTGAAGGATCGAAAAGTAGCTCCCAACGTACCAGCAGCCCTGCCGCCACTGCCGGCCGGCGCGTCAGCGAACCGACTCGGGCTGGCGAACTGGCTGACCGAGCCCGATCATCCGTTGACAGCCCGAGTGGCAGTGAACAACTACTGGACGATGCTGTTTGGCGAAGGAATCGTAAGGTCCCTGGATGACTTCGGCGCTCAGGGAGAATGGCCCAGTCATCCGGATCTGCTTGACTGGCTGGCTGTAGACTTTGTCGAATCAAAATGGAACGTCAAACGGGCTGTCAAACAGATGGTGATGTCGTCCGCCTACCGACAATCGTCTGCACGGACCGCCCGGGAATTGAATGCAGACCCTGAGAACCGTCTGCTGTCGCGCGGTGCTCGATTCCGGCTGCAGGCTGAATTCGTGCGTGATAACGCACTGGCTGCAAGTGGTCTGCTGGTACCGAAGGTCGGCGGCCCCGGGGTGAAGCCATACCAGCCGGCAGGATTGTGGAACGAAGTCAGCCTGAACGGAAACCTGAGGTTTGTGCAGGACAGCGGCGAAAAGCTGTACCGCCGATCCATGTACACATACTGGAAACGGTCGTCTCCGGCACCGTCGATGACAATCTTTGACGCACCAACTCGCGAGAAGTGCTCACTGAAGCGTTCTCGCACCAACACCCCGCTGCAGGCTCTGGTGACAATGAACGATCCCCAGTTTGTCGAAGCAGCACGAGCTCTTGCTCAGGCCGGACTACAAAGCGGCGGCAGTACCGTGGAACAGCAGATCGTCTTCATCTTCCGCCGAGCCGCCGGCGTACGGCCAACCACGGGAGTGCAGGCCATACTAGTGGAGGCGTTTCATGAAGAACTGGAACGTTTCAAGACAGATGCTGACATTGCCAACAGTTTTCTGGCAGTCGGCGAATCCAAACGCGATGAAACGCTGGACTCCGCCACTCACGCTGCCATGACAGTCGTAACCAGTATGATTCTGAATCTGGATGAGACTCTGACTCGCGGATAGGGCACTTTCTGCCCGATTGCCACCGTGGCAGACGGGTCAAGGTTTCAACAACTCTGATTATCGCGGGACATGCCTGCAACCACATTCTGAACTGAATTCGAGCTGACGAATCAGCCGAACTGAATGACAGGGGTAGTTTTCATATGAAGTCGTCAAATGATCTCCGACAATCATTCACCAGTCTGCAGACGACGCTCAATCGCCGTGACCTGCTGGCAAATTCCGGCAGACCGCTCGGCGCCGCCGCTCTCGCGTCACTGATGGGCAGTGCTGCAGCAGCTCCGCCCGCAGTCACGACGGCTGCCGCCAATGGTGGCCTGCCCGACCTGCCGCACTTCGCTCCGAAAGCCAAACGGGTGATCTATTTGTTCATGTGTGGGGGGCCATCACACATTGACACATGGGATTACAAACCGGAAATTCGCAACATCCATGGCCAGGAACTGCCGGAATCCATTCGCAACGGACAGCGTATCACAACAATGACTTCCGGCCAGAAGGCATTCCCGTGCGTCGCACCTATGTTTAATTTTTCGCAGCACGGTCAAAACGGTACATGGGTCAGCGAAATCCTGCCGCACACTGCAAAGCTGATAGATGACATTGCACTGGTAAAGTCTGTACATACCGAAGCTATCAATCACGACCCGGCCATTACATTTATCAACACGGGAGTCCAGCAGCCTGGCAAAGCCAGCATGGGAGCATGGGTCAGCTACGGTCTGGGAAGTCCGAACAGAAATCTGCCCTCCTATGTGGTAATGATTTCCAGGGGCCCCGGACAGAAACAGGCACTGTACAGTCGACTGTGGGGAAGTGGATTTCTGCCGTCACAACATCAGGGCGTCGCCCTGCGAGCCGGCAAAAGTCCGGTTCTGTATCTGAACGACCCGAACGGTATCGACCGAGCAACGCGACGACGAATGCTGGACCGTATTGCGGCCATCAACCAGGAACACTTCAGTAGCTTTGGCGACCCGGAAACTCTGACCAGGATTGCTCAGTACGAAATGGCATTTCGCATGCAGACATCAGTCCCGGGGCTGATGGACCTGAATTCTGAGACGGCCGACACAAAGGCTTTGTACGGCCCCGACATTGAAGCACCGGGTTCGTTTGCTCGTAATTGCCTGATCGCAAGAAAGCTGGCAGAACAGGGCGTGCCTTTCGTACAGCTGTTCCACCGAGGCTGGGACCAGCACGGCAGCCTGCCGAAACTCATTCGTGGCCAGTGCAATTCCATCGACCAGCCAATCCACGGTTTGATCACCGATCTCAAGCAGCGTGGACTGTTCGAAGACACTCTGATCGTCTGGGGTGGAGAGTTTGGCCGCACGATCTATTCGCAGGGCAACCTGACGTCCGACAATCATGGACGTGACCACCACGGACGTTGCTTCACAATGTGGATGGCGGGAGCCGGCGTCAAGCGTGGTTTCGAGTTCGGGCGAACCGACGATTACTGCTATAATATTGTTGAAAACCCCGTTCACATTCGCGACATGAACGCGACGATTTTGAATCAGGTGGGTATCGACCACAACCGCCTGACGTTCCGTTATCAGGGTCTCGATCAGAAGCTGACAGGAGCTGAGCCGGCGCGAGTTGTATCTGAGGTTCTGGCTTAGCCGCCGCCATTCGGTCGTTGTTTCGGGCGACGTCTCGAAGCTTGTGGTTAGCCGGTCTCTGCGAATGAAGCCCGACCGTTTCACTTATCCTTCACTCCAGTCACCAGCCCCCTGCATCGGGCTCACCTGTCAGCGACACATCATCGACGAATGCCGTGCCGAATCTGCAGACGCGACGGTTCCGGAAAATCGGTGGGCTGTGAGCCGAATCGTTCAGACACTTCGAAAAACGTCTGTCTTTAGGTCGCTGCAGGGGTCAAGATAGCCCGCACACGCGCATCGCATCTTGCGACAACCTGCCTTACACAGAAACGGCGAACACTGTCGTGCGCTGCTCATGCCGGTCAACGGCCATAAGGCCGGGGAGTTAAACGTGAGTTCTGACAAGTTGATTTACATAATTGTCGCGGATCCAGCCGAGCGAGAAACATTCAGTCGGTATTTTGAGAAGCATCGGTTCAACTGTCAGACTCTGGACGGTCTTGAATCAGCAAGATCGGCGATTGAATCAAAGGCACCAGACCTGTTTGTGCTGGCCGGATCGCACATGCCAAGTGCGGACATCTGCAAGTTCGGCAACTTCGTTGAGCAGCATTCACCAGCCGCCCCGATCATCGCGTTGCTGACTGAATTGCAGATATCTATCGTTTCAGAGCTGGCTGAATCTGAGAATCTGTGGACAGCAGAGTATCCTATTTCCATGAGAGATATTCGAGCATCAATCGACGAAGCTCTGCAGAAACTGTAAGACGACTGGAAGCAGTTTCAATACTTATGTTGCACGACATGCGGAAACCCGCTGCGTGAGCGAGGAACCTTAAAAGAAGTCATTCCCTGAACGTCCCTCGCTTATGCGTCGTGTGACCACGGGGATCTGCAACAACCTGTCGCGCCATGTCAGAATCAAACTTCAGCAAAGTACAGATGATGGCAGTCACGGGCTCAGTTACGAACCGTCGTTAAAAAACACGTAGCATCTCCTTCCGCACCCGCGTGACGTTCGATGAGAATCCACGATTAATGGTCACATTACCCCGCGAGCGGGATTGCCCAAAGGCGGTTGTGGGCAGACATGCGGCAACCGCGACAGCAATCGCGACGCTGAACAAGCTTGACGGAACATAGACAAATCTCTCAATAATGCGGCTACAGGTTTCTAACGCTCTCGCGTCCCCCCGAACAGTGCCTGACGATGCTTCGGTGCGGTATGCGAGCTGACACCGATTCATCAGCAGGCCTTAAGAAGGAACGACATCTGTCGTCGGAATCTTTCATGGCAGCCTCCGAAAGCAATTCAGCCGTACGCGAAACAGGAATAATTGAAGGGCCGAAAAAACTGTGCCATACCTCCGTGGTCTACGAAGTGATCTGCAGGCAAACGCAACGACGTGTTCCAGGCTATCCTGATCGGGCCTGAACAAACCAGGACAGCGGTGTGAACGAATTCACAAAGTAAGTAAGTTTCGGGTGATCGGCTGCGTCGCAATACTGTATCCGGCCTGATCAATAGCCATCCACCCAATCGCGTCGCCATAGCCCCCGGAGTGACCGTCAATGTCCAGTCTTCCCCAGTTGCACCCCCTGGACCAGCACAATCAATTACTGCAGTCGCACGTGGCACCGTTGGAGTGGCAAAACCCGTCCCCCTGCGGCCGCTATAACCTGGTCGTCATCGGTGCGGGTCCGGCAGGACTGGTGACTGCGGCCGGAGCCGCCGGCCTGGGAGCGAAGGTGGCTCTGATCGAACGCAACTTGATGGGGGGCGACTGCCTGAACGTCGGCTGCGTTCCGTCGAAAGGAATTATCAGCGCCGCGCGGGCAGCTGCTGCAGTTCGGGAGTCGGGCGAATTTGGCATTGAAGTGCCGGACGGCTGGAACACCGATTTTTCGAAAGTGATGGATCGTATGAGAAGACTGCGGGCCGGAATGAGTCATCACGACGCGGCCGCACGGTTTATGGAACTGGGTATCGACGTGTATTTCGGTGGCGGCAAGTTCGTGAGCAATGACACAGTCGAAGTCAAAGGACAACAGCTGAACTTCAAACGAGCTGTCATCTGCACAGGGGCGCGGGCGGCCGACCTTCCCATTCCCGGCCTGCAGGACGTCGGAGCTTTAACGAATGAAACGCTGTTTTCGCTGACCCAATTGCCCGCGAGAATGGCTGTCATCGGGGGCGGACCAATCGGCAGTGAAATGGCTCAGAGTTTTGCTCGCTTCGGTTGCGAAGTCACTCAAATTGAAAAGGCGCCCTACATTCTGCCTCACGAAGATCCCGACGCAGCGCTGGTTGTTCAACAGTCGATGGAACGCGATGGCATTCAGTTTGTCCTGAACGCTCAGACAACGCGCATGGAAAAACGCGGTGACGAAACGGTCGTCACGTATGAACAGGATGGTCAGGAACATCAAATTAACGTGGACAAGGTTCTGGTGGGCATTGGCCGCACGCCCAACGTCGATGGACTGGGGCTGGAAGCTGTCGGTGTGAAATATGACTCCCGCAGGGGTATCGAAATCAATGATCATCTGCAGACGACCAATCCCATGATCTACGCCGCCGGCGACGTCTGCTCGCGCCATAAGTTCACTCATTCCGCTGACTTCATGGCTCGCATTGTCATTCAGAACACGTTGTTCAAAGGCAGAGCCAAAGCAAGCACCCTGACTGTGCCGTGGTGCACGTACACGTCTCCCGAACTGGCACACGTCGGTATGGGAGCAAAAGAAGCGGCCGCCCAGGACATCGAAGTTGACACCTACACGGTCAAAATGAAGGACAACGACCGTGCCATTCTGGAAGCAGACACGGTCGGCTTCGTCCGAGCCCACGTCAGGAAAGGAACGGATGAAATCGTAGGAGCCACAATCGTTGCCGCCAACGCCGGAGACATGATCAACGAAATCACGCTGGCAATGACTGTAAACAGCAGAATTCCGAAGTGGAAGAAGACACTTCGACTGGCCAGGGGAGTGGGCCTGTCATCCATCGGCACAACTATTCATCCGTATCCGACACAGGCCGAAGCCATCCGGAAACTCGGAGATCAGTACAGCCGCACACGGCTGACGCCGTTCGTTCAGAAACTGTTCAGAAAATGGCTGGCATGGACACGGTGAGTCAACGCCGCTGATCAGACAGCCCCGGACCGAGCGAAACGCTGTTCCGGCACGGTCAGCGACCACCCACATCTTTGTTTATTCCATTGCCGGAGCGGCGTCGCTTTACTCCTGGGTCCCGACAACATTACTTCTTCCGTGCCTCGGAACGTCCGCGTTGCCCATCGGGCCGCGTTCGCCGGCAGATGGGACGGGGGGCGTTGCCCACGCTGCTAAACAAACTGCTCTCCGGCGCCGAAGACTCAAACCGTTGACGCTCCCAGTCACGACCAGAATGATGAGTAATCATCTTTGCAGAGCTGAAGACCGGAGCTATAGACTCATGTCCGCATCAGACAGTCCAGCTGTAATCCGCCTGCTTGCGAAATCCTTCAATCCTGATCGCCCCGCCCGCGGTCATCTCCATCACTGAAAAGGCGTTGTTGTCTGCGCCGGATCCTTCCACCATCGCCACCAGCGTGCAGTAGTGAATGCCACCAATTTCGTTGTAGTCGTTCTTATGGCTGTGTCCCTGAAACACGGCCAGCACTCGGCCGGACTCTTCGAACACCTTGCGTACGCTGCCGGCATTTTTCACGCCGTAGTGGTTGCTGACGTCAAGTCGCTGATGACCGAACACGACGGTCTTCTTTGCTGTACTGTCCAGATCGGCTTTCAGCCATTCGAGTTCCGCAGCCGGGATATTGGGATCTGTCCACTCGAAATTTTTTCGGCCATACGGCGTGCCGTCGCTGCGAAAACAGGAGTCCAGCACGATGAAATGAAAATCGCCGACGTCAAAGGAATAATACGATTCCGGCTGCTCGACGACGTCCAGGAATTCCCGCTTGTTCAGCGTATACACGCAATGATTGCCCAGCACATGATGACGGTGACCGCAGATCGGCAGGAACTCTTTGTTGATTCGTTTAAGGTAGCCGAGTTCTGCCTCCACAGAATCGGCGGCATCGATGAAATCACCGAGTTCCACGATAAAGTCAGGTCTGTTTACTGACAACTGACCAGCGGCTTCCGCCAGTTTGTCCGGTGTCTCTCGGTAGTGCCGGCTGCCAGCAGGGGGCTTGTCGGCATAATGCAGGTCCGTCACCATGCCAACTCGAAGCACAGACGGTTCCTGCCCGGCGAGGATCAACGATGATTCTGTGGCGGATGCGACCAGCAGCAGTGTACCGTTCCGCAGGAAGGCGCGTCGGCTAACGCTGGTGATTGATTCGAAGTCGGTCTGCATTGTCTCACTGTCAGTTGAAGGAGATCGTTCAATTCCGGCCGTCCGGCTTGATTCGATGTAGCTGTTTTCTCAGTTCATCAACGTCCGGTTGCCCGGATTTGAGGATGTTGACGTTCTCATCAGGGTCAGCAGCGTGATCATAAAGCATCGCAGATGTCTGCATTCCTGCCGCATCTGAGTATTCAGTAAATCGAAATCCTTCGGTTCGAATCGTATCCCCATTCTGGAAACGCCCGATCGCTGCCGTTTTCCATTTTATCTGCGGGTCATTCATCAATCCGGCAAAGCTGTGCCCCTGCAGATGGTCCGGGAATTTCAGCCCGGCAAGTTCACAAAGTGTCGGATACACGTCGATGGATTCCACAAGTCCCGATCGACGCTGACCGCTTCTCATTCCGGGAGCGCGCACGATCAACGGAATCTGCATCGACGTCTCGTAGCAACTGTGTTTGCACCAGAGACTGTGCTCACCCAGGTTCCAGCCGTGGTCGCCCCACAGGACAACGACTGTGTTTTCGGAAAGATCCAGCTGGTCGAGTTCGTCAAGCAGCCTGCCAATCTGAGCGTCAGTGTAGCTGACACAGGCGTAGTAACCGTGGATCAGATTGCGCGCCGTCTCATTAGAAACCGGTCCTCGGGCGGGGATGCCGGCGTACGAACGAAGCTCACCGGAATTGTGGATAGATTCCTTCGGTGCATGTGCGGGGACGTGGTAATTGTCGGGAAGTTTAATCTGATCATGAGAGTACAACTGCCAGTATTTTTCAGGAGCGATGAATGGCAGATGCGGTTTAAAGAAACCGACTGCCATAAAGAACGGCTTCCCTCTGCCTTTTAAGCTGCGAAGCTCTTCGACGGCGCGTTCCGCCAGCAAGCCATCGGCGTAGGCGTTGTCCGGCACGTCAGCAGATTCCCAGGCAGGTCCCCGCTTTTTCTTCCTCCGCTGCTGCCCCTCCTGATGCAATTTTTGGTTTTCCGAAAGGCGATACCATTGTGTTTTCGAAGGTCGCCATGCCGGTTCGGACCAGCCGACAGCATTGTCGGACTCGTGATGAAAGACCTTGCCCAGCGAAATCGTTCGATAGCCGTTGTTGCGAAAATGTGTATTGAACGTCGTAATGCCTGGCGCGTCTTTGTCGGCCTTCGTCAGATAGTTAACAAACCGGTTTCGTGAAGGTCGCAACCCGGTCATTAAACTGGCACGTGACGCCCCGCACGTCGGTACCATGCAATAGGCACGTTCGAACAAGACACCCGACGCTGCCAGCCGGTCGATGTTGGGTGAATGAATGTGGCGTCGGCCGTAACAGGCGAGTTCCGGTCGCAGGTCATCAACGGCAATGAACAACACATTGGGACGATCGGGTTCCGTCGCGCTCACGCAGGGTAAAAAAAACGTGACTGTCATTAATAGTCGCATCATATTCGTCAATCGTCGTATTGCCGCAACCCGTTAACTGACAGTTGTTCACAAAACCAGTTCTGCGGACCCGCGTGTGTACAGCACGTGATGTAAGTTTGCGCGAATCAATGTTGTTGAAATGTACATTCACGGGCCGCAGGTTGGGAAGTGAATCGGGCAACCAAGATGTACATGGGCTGCTGCCACGCGTTCCGGCAGTCCGACCGCAGGATGGAACCGTCGTCCTGCCGGGCAATCTGTCTCAACTCGGAACAAGAATTTCTGGCTGAGGAAGTGCCCGAATTCGAAACCACACATGTTGACCCAGGCTGTAACTGCAATCCAAAGCCCACGATGCAGAATCCCTGCCATCGCCTGAACGGTCTACGCATCAGACGACCAGACAACCTTTTCTTCAACGGACGAACGCGTTCCGGTCGGCCAGTCTGTGCCTGAGTATCCCACGTAGAACAAACCCAGAACGCGATCATTGCCACTGAGCCCAAGGTGTTGACGCAACTGTTCGCTGCAGATTGCCGCTCCGGAAGACCAGTATCCCGCAACACCGATCGCGGTGGCAGTCAGGTGCAGATTCTGCACAGCGCACGCCACGGCCTCAATCTCTTCCACTTCGGGGATCTTTCCGGAGGCCTGTCGCTTCATCGCGATAACGATCAGGTGCGACGCTCGTTCAGCGTTGGAAACCAGCTTCGCTGCTTTAGCGGGCTTCAGCGATTCCGGAGGAGTGACTTCGTGATAGATCCTCGCCAGTAATTTTCCCAACGTCAGTCTTGCAGCATCAGCAAATACAAAGAACCGCCACGGTTCGGTCATGCCATGCGTCGGTGCCCAGTTGGCGTTGCTGAGCATTTGCCAGACGAAAGCGTCTTCGACGCGACGATCAGAAAAGTCAGCAGGCTTGATCGATCGCCGCGATTCAATCAGTTTCGTCACGACAGCAACAGGGGAAGCATGGGTATCTGCGGTATCTTCGTTCGGCATTGATCTGGTGTTTCGTGTGGTACTGGAGTCATTTCCGGTATGCGGAAAGTGTCGGAAAAGAAAATTCAAGAAAAAATCAGACTCATGGAGTAAGGGCGTACTCCGTATTGCCAAGCTGAGCGACAAATCGTAGATTAACAAACAAGCTGGCTCGACAAGAATTCCCTTTACGAATTCCGAGCCGATCTCCGTCTGCTTTCTGCTGCTGGTTCGTCGGCTCATCTTTGTGTTACTCAGTATGACTGTTCATGACAGTCGTACTGTGAGTAATCCTCAAAGGACGAATTCAATCGGGGCAACCAGTTGGCTTTCTGGCATGGTCGATGGTCGACTGGTTGTGTCAGAGGAATTGGTGTTTTACTGCTGCCGTCGTTGGGGGTAGTGCTTCTGTGTTTTTTGGGCTGTAAAGCTCGGGGTGAGTAGATGAGTAAGAATATTTTTGTTGGTAGCCTCGCATGGGGAACCACATCGGAAGGTCTTGAACAGGCCTTCGCGCAGTTCGGAACCGTGACCTCTGCAAAGGTCATCTCCGATCGTGAAACCGGACGTTCGAAGGGATTCGGGTTCGTCGAAATGGACTCAGGCGGGGATGAAGCGATTGACGCGTTAAATGGATCGGATCTTGACGGACGTCAAATCGTGGTCAATGAAGCAAGACCACGCGAACCGCGTCGTGGCGGCGGAGGCGGCGGCGGTGGTTACGGCGGTGGAGGCGGAGGACGATATTAAGATCGATACCAGATGTCCCACGGTTTAACCCGTACGGAAGCGTGAGCGGCAAGGTCAAAACTTTGCCGCTTTCTTTATGCGCACACAGTGACCGGCTGACCCTGATACGTCTTGATTCACGCGTCGGTCTTCCAGTCCTCATCGAATCGACACGAAGCCATGACCTTGGAATTTGAAGATCCTGTCGTCGTCGCCCCGACACCAACACCATTTGATAATGACGACAGCATTGACTTTGACGCGCTGCAACAGAATATTGAACGCTGGATTCGGACGCCACTGTCGGGATTCGTTCTGAATTCAGAGAACGGCGAAGAAAGCTTCTTATCGGAAGATGAAAAGCTGCGAATAGTTCGATGTGTGAAACAGGTCTGTGGTGACAAAAGAATGGTCGTCGCAGGAATCGACAGCCCTTCCCTGACCGACACTCTGCGGCTTGCGGAAGCCTTCACGGAGGCCGAAGCGGACTACATTCGGTTGCGCATTCCGCGTCTGACAGAAAACGTAGCTGATTACCTGCACCACATCATCCCACGCTGCCCGCTGCCCGTCTACGTTATCAACCAGCCCGCTCCCGGTATGTTTCTCAGCAGCACAGCGCCCAGAAACATCACTGCCGAACTGATTGGTGATATTGCCACAATAGACAACGTCAAAGGGTACATTGCGTCTGCAGATTTACGCTTCGAAGCCCGGGTCCGAACGCTTGTGCCGGCAGAAAAACAATTCTGGACAGGGAACGGAAGCCTGCTACTGGCCGGAGCCGCGATTGGCGCCGACGGCGCGTGTCTGATGCTGGGCAATGTTGCCCCGCAGGAATGTATCGACATTCTTAAACTGACGTCGCAGGGCAACGTTGCCGCAGCGAAGACCATTCAGGATCGACTGCACGAAGCTGACTGGCAGATTCTGTCCCGCCGAGCTGCCGGACTGAAAGCTGCGCTGAATCTGCTGGGGTTCCACGCCGGGGCTCCTCGAGCGCCGGCATCCGAGTGCAGCTCTGACGATATCGAAATCATTCGCCAGGCGATGGTCTGCGGGGAGCTGCTTTAACGCACACCGCTCAGACTCATGCCAAAGAATCGTTTTAGAATCCATTCACCGATCAGGGTAATAGTCCCGAACATGGTGACACCCAGCAATGTGGAGACGCACACAGTCGCAAAAAGTTCGTCCATCGCGAGACCGGCCGCTTTTCTCTGGATCATGGCTCCCAGTCCGGGCTGGCTGGTCCCGACAAAAAACTCTCCGACAATCGCTCCCACAACAGCCACGCCACCAGCGATCCGAATACCACTGACAACGTAAGCAAGAGACGATGGCAGTCGCAGCTTCCATAATGTCTGCCACCAGGTCGCGGAGTGCAGTTTAAACAGTTCAAGGTGGCCTGCGTCAATCTGCAGCAGGCCGGTTGTTGTATTGGTGATGATCGGAAACAGGCTGATCACCAGTGAGACCAACGCAACACTGTGAAACCCACGGCCGAACGAAATCACGATAATGGGAGCGATGGCAATGACAGGCACGGTTTGCAGCAGGATGGCGTATGGATAAAACGTCCGTCGCACAATGGACGATTGAGAAAATGCGAATGCGGTCAGGACGCCCAGCAGCGTGCTCGCGGCCAGGCCGATTAACGCCGCACAAGTTGTGCACCACGCTGCCTCAACCAGATCAACTCTTTCTTTTATAAGCGCGTGACCAACCTGCCATGGAGACGGCAGCACCAGCGGCGACACGCCCGTCACCCAAATGAACGCCTGCCATCCTGTAACAGCAGTCACAGCTACAGCAACGGGCGCACCGATGCCAACAGCCATGTGACCGATGTGCAGTACGGGCCTGTCATTCAAACTTCCGTTCTCCTTCATTGCTGTCGACCTGGATTTGCGGACGGCGACGACGCAATATCACACAACCTGATACAGAGCGTCGGTCACCTGGTTGACGATGCCCTGAAATTCCCGAGACCGGCGAACATCGCTGTCTCGTTCAGCCGGCAATGCCACGGTAACGTCAGTGGTAATCTGAGCGGGCTTGTCGCCCAGAACCAGAACCCGATCACTCATTGCCACTGCCTCACGAATGTTGTGCGTCACCAGAACCGAGGCTATTTTCTGTTCACAGTGAATGCGACGCACTTCATCCTGCAACTGAATTCGCAGAATGTCGTCCAACGCCGCGAACGGTTCGTCCATTAACATGAGTTCCGGACGTGTAATCAGCGATCGTGCCAGTGACACTCTCATCTGCATGCCGCCTGATAACTGTGCCGGCCGCTTTCGAGTATCATCTTCCGAAAGCCCGACCAGCGACAGCAGGCCATGCACGTCCTGCTGACGACGACTTAGCCGCCCCCCCTGCAACTCGCAGGGTAACACAATATTCTGCATCGCTGTTCTCCAGGGAAGCAGAGTCGGCGACTGAAAAATGAACGCCAGTTCGCCGGCGTCTCGTTTCTGTTGCGGACTGTGACCGTCCAGAGAAACATGTCCCGCCGTCGGACTCAACAGGCCCGCAATGATCCGCAGCAATGTCGACTTGCCGGACCCGGATGAGCCCACGATGCTCACAAATGAACGGTTCCCCAGCGTCAGTCGGGGGATGTTCAGCAGAGCCTCGTGACTGCCGTTGAATGTGTGCGAAAGTGAAGTAATTTCTATGACCACGGGATGCCTGCTGATTCCGGTTAATGGCTGCTTCGAACACAACGCCCCACCGTCGATTCAGGCTTCAGCAGCGGCCATCCACGACAAATTATCACATCATGCCACAACGTCGCGAATGATCGCGACATCCGGCATCACGTCCCCATCCGTTGATCAGTTGGAATTCACGAATTCAATGACTCTGCAGGGGGAAGTGTCATACTGGACGAATCGACAGTACAACAACGAATCACTGCAGCACATACGGTCAGACCAACTGCCGTCAGAAGCCAGTCGTATCGCCAATCGATTGAAGTAAACGACCAGCCATTGTAGCCGATCATCCACGCGGCATCGTTCAGACCTCGCCAGAACAGAAGAAACACAGCCAATGCCACAAAAAACAGTGGGCTTAAACATATTCCGGCGACAGCCGGCTTCCTGACGCGATACGTGAGCGCGACAATTCCGGCAGCTAACAACACGAATAGTCCGATCATGCCGCACGCCTGCCAGCCGAGGAACGCACCAATCAGCAGGAAGCCCGCTCGTACAGCATCCAGTTGGGAGCGCCATCCTGCAACCGGCTGCAAAGCCACGGACTGCCACAGCAGCAATCGTCCGATGAAAGCACCCGCGAGAACTCCGACAACTCCATCGACAAATCCAACCAGGTGAATCGCCGTCCGGTACGGAGCCCCCGGGTTAACCAGCGGATCAATCCACCGAAAGCCGGTTGCGATCTGAGAAATGGATTCCGGATAGGAATAGGCGGGCACAGGCCTGAGCTCCGGCCAGACAGTACCGAACACCAGGGCGGCACCGATTCCAAACCAACTCAGTTTTCGCTGAGACGGATGCTGATCGTAGCCGATCATGCACGTTGCCAGTACCACGACCAGCAACAGGCAGTGGTACAGATAAAGCCCGGAAAGGTCCCATTTCGCAAACCAGACAAGCCAGAAACCGGGATGAACGTGAAAATGGTCCGGGTGGCGCAAAGGCAGGTTCGCTGCCCCGGTCAGCAGTTCGCAAAACAGCAGCACCAGAAAAATCAGACCACAGGTTGTCTCAATCAACGGATATCGAACGGGAATAGAAAGGCCGCAGTAGCGACATTTGCCTCGCAGCAGTAACCAACCGAAGATCGGAATATTGTCCCTTGCGGCCAGCGGCGTCTCACACTGAGGACAGCGCGACTTCGGTTTTCCCAAAGACATGCCAGCCGGCAGACGGTAGATCACGACATTCAGAAAACTACCGAAGCAACTGCCCAGGATAAAAATCCATGCCGCGATCAGGCACTGCATACCCAGCATCGAATGATTCGTTTGCGTTTGCGGCAGGCCGACGGGTGTATACTGAGCAAATGCCGATACAGCTGCGGCGCGCGACGGCTCGTTTATCGTCGACAGGACGAGCAACACGCAGGCGGTGATCAAACTTTTCAGTAACGGATTTTGCACAGAAGAATTCGCAAAAAAGAAACGTCGGATCCTGTCGTATGTACTTCGTACTCTCAGCAGCACCACGAAGCCATAGGCGACGACCGCGTCAGCGCGATGCCGACGCACACCACTGAATCCTCCGGCCTTTGAGGCTCTGCAAAACTACGGGCAAATACGACGACACACAACCACCTATTCAGCCACGTATATGGCATTACGCTGATGCAGAGTGAAACGAGAACAACTTATCCTGGAACGTGCCTTGCGAGACAGAGACCTTCGTCGGAAAGTTGCACTTTCCCGCCAACTCGACGAAGCTTTGCGGAATAACCGAATCTCTAATCACCCAATTGGTCCCAGCGATGCACGTTCGACTTCTTCAGATCCTTCTCATGTTCCTGCTGTCCGCCCCTGCGCTGCCCGCCCAACAGCAGATCTTTCGCGACATCCAGTACGCTGCCCCCGGCGGCCATTCGCTGACGCTGGACGTCTTTTCACCCGAAAAACGACGGCAACCGACGCCGGTGATTGTATTTGTGCATGGCGGTGGGTGGAGAAACGGGGATAAGAAAAGCGGGGAAAAGAATGCCGCATGGCTTGTCGACGACGGATTTGCCGTCGTCAGTATCAATTATCGACTGACCGATGTTGCTCAGTGGCCGGCGCAGATCAACGACTGCTACGAAGCCGTTCGCTGGGTCCGTCGCAATGCGGCGAAGTACAATTTCGATCCGAATCGCATCGCCGCCTGGGGAACGTCAGCCGGCGGCCACCTGGTGGCGCTGATGGGTACAAGAACATGCCCCGACCCCGAAGACGTCAGCAGCCAAGTCCAGGCAGTGTGCGATTGGTTCGGTCCGTCCGAACTTCTGACCATGCCGCCAAACAATGTTGGCAACGGCCGAACAGAAGAAGATGTCGCCAATTCCAACGGTGCAAAACTGCTGGGAGCGACGGTGAAGAACGTGCCGCAGCTGGCTCAGGATGCCAGCGCTCTGAATAACGTCTCCAGCAACGACTGCCCCTTCCTGATTATGCACGGCAGCGAAGATCCGGGAGTTCCGCTGAGCCAAAGCCGGAGACTGCACGGGGCGTTGAACGACGCGGGTGTCAACAGCACACTGCACATCGTCAAAGGCGCCGGACACGGTGGTAAACTTTTCCAATCGAAGCAAAGCCGGGGCATCGTGAAAGCATTTTTCACTCAACAGTTAATGCACAACTGGCCTCAGGGATCGGGCAACGAAGGACATTTTCACAGCTCGCCCGGCGAAGCACCGACGGCATGGAGCGTCGTGCAGAACAAAAACATTCGCTGGAAGCTGCAACTGCCGGAAACTGGACAGAGTACAGTGACCGTCTGGGGACAACGCCTTTTCTTCACAACAATGCAGGCGGTTGAGGCTGATTCAGAACTGGGCAGCAATATCGTTGCCTGGTGCTGCGACGCCAGCACGGGGGTGGTGATCTGGAAACGGGACATCCCGGGTACTCACCCACTAAGACTGTCCGGCTGCTTCAGCGACAGCTCGGCTCCTCCACCGGTGACCGACGGCCAGCGAGTCTGCTTCTTCAACGCGTCCGGCAACATTGTCTGCTGCGACCTGGACGGAGGCCTGCTATGGGAACAGAAATCCATGCCGGTCGGTCGAAGCCAGCCATTTCTGCATGGCACGAACGTTATCTTCACTCGACAGAACTACATGCCGGACGAACACGGTCACTTCACTCACGAACACAAGAACGCTCCGGCGAAGGCATGGACGAATCTTCAAGCCCTGGACATGGCCACCGGTGAAGTGACATGGACCAGCACCTGCGGAGTCAACATGGGCTGCATTCCGTTGCCGGTGACGCTTGACGATGGGCGAGCAGTGATTCTTGTCGGCCGCGGAGGAGGACACTCGCCCCCGGAAAAACCGGAAGGCGTCTCCATGATAAGTGCTGACGACGGCAGTACGATCTGGACGCTGCCGTTGAAAGGATTCATGAGCACTCAGACCTACAGCGTTCACGGCAGACATGCCTTGGTCTTTCACGGCGATCAGCATCTGTGGGTAGACGTTGCCAGTGGAAAAATCGCCAAACAGATTTCAATTACGAAAGATGTCAGTGTGCGGGCCTTTACAGTCGCTGACGACAGGTATGTGGACAGAGTCGAAACGCTGCCGGTCAGCAAAAGCCGCAGCATCATTCAGCAATCCAATCTTCTGGTCGGCGATTATCATTATTTCCGCAGCTACACCCATCCCTACATTGGTCGAATCAACGCCGTCACAGGAAACCTGGCGTATTTACAGGTGCCCGTACAACTTGTCAGATCGGCTGCGCAGCAGAACGACATCCTTGTGTGGGATGAATCGCAGATGTCTCAGCCAATTCCCGACGAAAAAAAGGCACGGAAATTCCGCGTCGGCACTCGCGTCAGCTATGTCACACAGGCGGAAAACAGCATGCAGAATTCGCGAGGGTTCGTGGTCATGGGAGACGCCCGCAGCAAGGCCAATGGCTGGGGACACCACGCCGCCGCCATTCCCAGTGTTGCCGACGCGCATCTATATATGCCCGTGATGAACGGCACGGTCTATGTGCTCATGTGGCAAGCCGAGAAACTGAACGAAAACGCGATCGCAGCGATAAACGACCTGGGACCGGCCGGCCATTCATGGACCCGCAGCAGCCTCAGCTTCGGCAACAGCACTATCTTCGCCCACACAATCCGCGAACTGATCTGCATCGGCAGGTAAACGCCATTAAAGCAGTTTACTTTCTGTCGTCGACGATACTGGCTTGTGGGAGTAACCAAACTGCCACCGAAAAGCATGCTTCGCGGCCACAAGTCAGCGGGAAACGCTGTAGCCGGTGCGTGCCTCCGTCTGGCTGGGAACACAGCGCCGCAGACACAGTGGGACTGCACTCACCGTGCTGTGCGCAGGTCCCTCACCTCCGCACGATTTGATTTTTTCGGACCGAATACGCGCCACAAAGAATTCAGAATGACCATTGGTGAGTACCTATTCATCCTGCAACTGCGGTGTTGGCGATATTGCCATCACATCAAACGGGGCAGTTGTGTACACCCGTCGCTGCAACTCCTGTTGGCCTTCTGTGATCTCAAGAAACTGATCAACGGCAACATCACGAAACGTCTGCGTTGTATCGCTCGTTGGCCAGTAGATCTCAAGCGTTTGTACAGACGTGGCCTGCCCAAGTCCAAGGTAGCTTCGCAACGGGTTGGCTCCGAAACTTCCACCGCTGCTAACATGACGATAGACCGATCGAATTTCTTCACCATCGTCGATGACAGCTCGAATTTGCGCACCAATAGCCGACCGATTCGATTGTTGACCGATCAAACGAACGCACAGCCAGTGATTTCCAAATCCCGGGTTTCGAAACAGTGCGTTCGGGAAAACATCACCTTTATAAGCCCCACCAAGCTGAATAAAAACATCCAGGTCGCCGTCATGATCCAGGTCAGCCATAGAGACTCCGTGCCCTTTCTGCAGATGCCCCATGCCTGCTGCAAACGTCACGTTCTCGAAACCGGCACCTCGCTTATTCCGAAAGAGCATGTTCGGAACAAGGCCTTCATACTGAGGATATCCGGTGCCAAGATAGAAGTCCGGATACCCATCGCTGTCAACATCTCCGAAATTAGCTCCCATGGTCAGGGCGACACAATCCAGACCGTATTCAACAGACACGTTTCGAAAACCGCCATCGGTGTCACCCAGAAACAACGCTGGTGACTCGTGCGCCGTTCTTTGACCGAAATACTGCTCGGCCAGATCATTGATGTGACCACTGTACGAAGAAACAAATAGGTCAAGCCGTCCGTCATTGTTACAGTCCCAGAACCATGCCGGAAATGAGTGAGACGGAAACTGGACGCCAAGTGTTACAGCCACGTCCGTAAATTTCCCATCGGCCTCGTTGTGATAAAGGCGGTTTTCGCCGTAAAGATTGGAAACATAAAGGTCTGGCCGACGATCGTGATCGTAGTCACCCCAGACACATCCCCTGACAAAACGATCATTGGTAAGCCCCGCCTGTATGGCGATGTCCACAAACTTTCCATCCCCTAAATTCTCGAACAACTGAGATGCGGCAATTTCTTCCACGCCCACGAACAGATCCAGATCGCCGTCATTGTCGAAGTCAGACCAGGCGGCTGAATGTGTAGGCAGCGCCGGGTCCACCAGACCTGCGTCATAAGTCACATCGCGAAATTTCCCGCCACCAATATTGCGCAACAATGAATTGGGGTGACGCCCATTCTCCTCCAGCCAGGCGCCTCTCAATACAAAGATGTCCGTATTCCCGTCGTTATCATAGTCCGCCTGAATCATGTTCAGGCCACCAAGCGAATCGGTCAGCCCGGCCTCTCGTGTGCGGTCCGTGAAGGACCCGTCGCCATTATTTCTGAAGTAGTGCATGGCACTGGATGTGTCCCATGTGGATGTCACAATGTCCAGCCAGCCATCGTTGTCAAAATCTTCGATGATGACTCCGCCGCTCAGATCCACAGTATCGAGACCGAGTCCGGCAGCAATGTTGGCGAATTTCGGAAACGATGATTGCGACTGAAAGACGGATGGAGAGATTCGCCATGGCTCAGGAACTTTTTCGGGATATTCGCCTACAGTCATGGCTGCGACGTTCAGCAGCCACCGCGCAGAATAATTTTCGGGCTCCTGAGTCAACAGACTCGTGAGCACTTTCATGGACTCCCGAGTCCCCTCCGGCTGACGGTGTAAACCGCCCGGACCAATCGGCAGGATGCAGCTTTCTCCTGTCTGACAGTGAAGGCAGTTTTCTGTTTCGGCAACCCGCAACCATGCCACTCCGAGATCCAGCATCATGTCTCTGCAAATCCTGCCGAATTCGCCTTGTCGCTCAGGTGGTACAAAATCTCGCGCCGCCGAGGACAACGCCAGTGCTTCTGTAAGTCTTTTTACGGCATCACGGTTCTTCCCCTGAGACAATTCAGCGTTTCCAATATTGGCCAGCAGCATCATTCGCTGAATAGCCGGTTCTGACACCTTCATTCCGCCAAGTTGCCGAACCAGTCTCTTTAGTTCAGCGTCGCCCAGATATTTATTCGTTTGCGGCGTGTCCCGCAAAACGGCTCTCAGCTGCGCCGCCATACGTTCGTGGCTATCCAGTGGCACTTCCGGAGAGGCTGAATCTGTCTGAGCGTCCCCGCATCCGACGACCAGCATGCCAACAAACATCAGAATACAGTGCAAATACTGACGCGGCATTCGCAACAGATGGACAGCAACAACCATACGTTGGTCCCGAATTCCGCGCGGCCGCGTCACCCACGACACATCGACGTGACACCAGAGTCTTCTTTCAATCATGCCGTTGTCGCCTCATGTTCGTGCGAGTGGACGCAACCCAACTGCTCATGACGAAAAGAAATTGAGATACAGGATTATGGTCAGACCAGCTACGATTCTCAATCGACGGTACGTTGCCGAACAGTATCCATGATCATTGCTGCAGCCGCCCCTCCTCATCACTTGCCAAAGCAGGCAACTCCTCCGTCCAGCATCGCGACCATCAGTTTACCGTCGCGGTCGATAATCAGTCCCCCCGGCAGCGGTTCATCGGGAAGTTCAACCTGGAACAGCTGTTTACCGTCATCAGCGCGCAGTGCCGTCAGAAAATACTGAGGCACCGCCCGATTGATAACCTGATAACGGGCGACGGTGATGACTGCATTTCTGGCCATTGCCACCGAAAGCGCTTCAAATTTGTTCATGTCGCCAAGACTCGAACGCCAGCGCGCCTGGTCCCTTGTTGTCAGAACACTGACAAGTGTTCGTGCAAACCGACTTGGGGGTGTGGCCGCAGCATCAAATCCTTCCGTGATCTTTGCCGTCAGCGGTTCAACATCGAATGTTGTCACGCTGCCGTACTTGAAATTGGCCACCGCCAGAGCCGAGTCATTCCAGGCAGGAATGATCCCGCCATAATTCAGTGTCATGGACCTGCGATCACCCGACCAGACGGCAAACGTCCCCTTCGTTGAGACGTTGCGTGGTGACGAATAAAGAATGCGTCCGCCTGCGATCAGTCGATCTGCACCAAAAACACCCACGAAGCGGCCTCCGTTGGACTGGGGCTGTCCGTTCTGGCGAGGTGTTTCCAGACACTTTCCCGTTTTCAGATCGAATCGTGCCGGTGAGACGACGTTACCACCGGCCATCACCAGCTTGTCATTCAGAATCGTCAGATTGCCCTGAACGCTGACACCCTTTCGCAGCTCGGCGTTCAGATGCCCGGAAGTGGTGTTTTCCCAGACCAGCTCGCCACTTGCGGCATCGACTGCATAGACGTAGGTACCGTCGTGGTCAACGATTCCGGCTCCGAAATAGGCGATGCCATCATTGACCAGCACACCGGTGTTGACCGGCCAGGTGGAGCTCAGCGATCCGTAAATCATGAGACGTCTTTCGACCGGCGCCGCACGGAAACGCCACAGCATGCGACCGGTCGCAGCTTCCAGACAATACGCATATCCATCGGCACTTCCGACATACGCACGATCCTGAGCAATGGTCGGCGGATATTTGACGGGGCCGGCTGTCTGAAATGACCAGCATGCCTCCCCGGTTTTTCCATCAAATGCGCGAACATTGCCGTCTTCGCCGCCCTGAAAGACCAGTCCACCGGCAGCACTGAGATCTGAGGACACGTACGCCTGACTCGGTGTGTAATGCCAGCGCAGATTCTTTGCGGCCTCAATCGTCACGTTCGTGCCACCCGATCGGCCTGGATTACCGCGATAGGTCGCCCAGTCACTGTCTTTCACTTCAAAGGCCGTAACCGCAGTCGGACTGTCGGCAACTTCCAGACGCTCCTCATTCATAGCCTTGTAGTCAAAACGAAAATCACCGGCTGAACACCGGGCAACGTTACCGATCAGCGACAAATTACAGTCACAGGCCCACGGGCCCAGGTAAATCAGACCGTTCGCCGGAATGACGCCATCATTGCATGCAGGTCGAACGGCACCATCAATCTGAACCGTCTTGCTGTCACGGTCAAACCGAGTCACCCCTTCACCTCGCACGAAGAACGAATCGGAGCTTGCCGTCAAACGTGTGCAGGCGCGTTTAAAGAATTTAAGACTGTCCTCGACCACTCCGGTCTGCGGATCCAGCACCAGATGTATCCCTCGATCTCCGACTCCAATGACCACCTTGTCGTTGACAAAGATCGCATTGGGATTGTTCGTGACTTTCGGTTTGTGCCACAGCAGCGACCCGTCTTTTGTGGACAGTCCCAGTACATTCATTCTGGTCTGCCCCTGAATGACCAGCGATCCCGGCGTCGCGACAACCAGAGTCTGTGTGCGCCACCCGGGGGTTGACGTCAGCCCCTTGCCTGGTTCCTCAATCAAACCAAGCGTCTCTTCATCGCTGGTCGTCCACTTCACTTCGCCGGACGCGTAGTCCAGCGCCCGAAAATGCCGCTCCGGACAATATAGGTACAACTGGTTATCCCGAATGGCCAGCCCCCGCGAATCGATCAGCGATTCCTCGCGATGTGTCCACAGCGTTTTCTGACTTTCGACTTCGAAAGCTACAAGAACATCACCAAACCCATGTGGAATCCGCCTGGGATAATAGCCCTTGCTGAGATCTGCCCAGCTCCAGCCTCCAAACGACCGGTCACCTTTCACCAGTTCCACGCCATCCCCCGGTTTCCCCGCAAGGGCGTACAGAACGCCGTTCTGCAGAGCGATCCATTTCCAGTTGCCTGGAAATTCGGGAATTTGAATCCTGCCTTTTTCCTCACCGGTTCGGGTATCCAGCAACAGACAATGATCGCCGTTGATCATGAAGAACGTTTCCTTCGTGGCGATGAATGCAGAGCGATGGACCAGGTAATCTTCCGGCAGCTTACGTTCCCACAAGATCGTACCGTTGTAACCGTTGCGCGCGATCAAACGATTCAGCGCTCCCCACTCGCGTTCGTGGTGAGCGATATGTCCCATAGCCAGAAACGTGCGCCCGCCAGCCGCTGTTGTGACAGCCGGCATACCGATATACCAGGGCCTGGCCATGAACTGTGTCATGTATGGCGCTCTGATCACCGTGTCCTCCGAGACCGGATTGTTGTCCGGAGATTTCTCCCAGTGCGACCATTCTCCCAGCCCGAGCGGAACCGGTTTTGAAAACTGAATCCAGTCACCGCTGGCATCAGACCATGACTTCACCCCCTTAACATTGGCGGCCCAGGCCTGCAGAGTGTCTTTCGCATCGCCGCCTCCAAAGATGGCAACTCCTTCCGGTCGAAGGGCTCGCAGCACTTCCGGCACGGACAGTAATGCTGCCGTGTCCGGATGATCTGAAATCACAAGATCGAGGGTATTGTCGGCGTGCGGCAGCTGCCCGAACTCACCTGTTTCGATCAGCAACCGCTGAATGGAATACCCTGCTGCGTCCCCGCGCTGGCGAAGCGCATTGACAGTAATCGCGTCCGGATCAAGGACGTGTATCAGCATCTCGCTGTGTTCTGCCAGACCCAGCGGCAGCAAACCATCGCCCGCTCCCAACACGCAACATACGCCGCGCTGCACGTCCGCCTGTTTCAGCAGCCCCGCCGCATCCTGTGCATTGCCATGTTGCAGAAGAAACGTACAGGTTCCAAACAGAACGAACACGGTTGAGAGAAATCGCATGACAAAATCTCCGGTCAGGACGATTCGACGATTAAGAAATCCCATCGAAAACGACGAACCCGATTGTTATCACTTGCATCAGGTGCGCCTACTGATCAGCCGAAACTTCACGGTCACGAGTGCAGTTGCGGGATGTTGTGCTGCGCCAAGATCACCCGTGGGTTGCGTGAGGAACGAGAACCCACGGGGCTTCCCTCGGCAGCTCAGTGCAGCCGCCGGTCACTCGGACATCTGAACATCAGATCGTCAGGTCTGCCGCGATTCACGCTGACTTGCGGCTGCGAAGAACTCTTTTCAACAGCAGTTTCGTGACTCCCACGAGCCTCTCTCGTTCACGACACGAGGTAAAGTGACCTAACTCAGAATTTCGGTCACGACGCGGGGCGGTTCAACTCCCGTCAGTCGCTCGTCCAGACCGCTGCGACTGAAGAACAGCTTCTGGTGATGCAGCCCCAGCTGGTTTAGAATTGTGGCATGAAAGTCGTGCACACTGACAGGATTCTCAACCACACTATGACCAAAGTCATCCGTCGTCCCGTAGCTTGTGCCCCCCCGAATGCCACCGCCCGCAATCCATGAAGTGAAGGCCTGCATGTTGTGATCCCGGCCTGAATAACCATCAGCAGACTTCTGCGTGGTAGGAGTGCGGCCAAATTCACCACCCCAGATGACAAGGGTGGAATCCAGCAGCCCGCGCTGTTTCAGATCCCGCAACAACCCCGCGACAGGCTTATCCGTTCGCTGACATGCACCACGATGATTTTGCGCCAGATCAGCGTGACTGTCCCACGGCTGTTCCTCAAGAAAAATCTGCACGAATCGCACTCCGCGTTCCACCAGACGGCGGGCCAGCAGACAGCGACGCCCGAAGGAATCGGTCCACTTTTGATTCACACCATACATCTGATGTGTATGCGAACTTTCGCGAGACAGGTCCAGCGTTTCGCCGGCAGACAGCTGCATCCGTGCCGCCAGACGATAGGATTCGATACGAGCGTCAAGTTCTCCGTAGTGCGGTCGATCCTTAAGATGAATATCGTCCAGACGGTTCAGTAAGCCGCGAGCCGTTTCAGTCACGGCGTCCGGCTGTTCATACTGCGGTTTCAGATTAAGGATGGGCGAACCCGTCGGACGAAACCGGGTTCCCTGAAAGGTCGGCGGCAGGAAACCGGCGGTCCAGTTGCGTGAACCATTCTTGGGCGGTCCCAGTGGATCATTCAACACAACGTACGCGGGCAGATTCCGGTTATCGGATCCCAACCCGTAGACGGTCCATGCGCCCAGAGTGGGATATCCCATAAACAACCGACCGCTGTGTATTTTGTACAGAGCATTGTCGTGGTTCGGATGATCGGTCCACATGGAATTGATGAGACAAATATCGTCCGCCTGTTGAGCCGTGTGCGGCAGCACGTCAGCCATCCACATACCCGATTCGCCATGCCGATTAAACGTGTAGCGACCGCCCATCATCACGCCGATGTCCGCGGCGCCCTGATTGCCGATTTCTTCCACGTTGCCGGGGTAGGGTTTTCCATTCAGACGATTCAGCACCGGCTTGGGATCGAACAGATCCATCTGACTTGGTCCGCCGTTCATGAACAGCTGAATTACCGACGTCGCCCGAGCCGGGTGGTGAGTTCGCTTAGGCTTCAGATCGTAGACAGGGGGTATACCAGCCTCAACAGCGTCGGACTCCGCACCAAGAGCCTCGGTGCCGCCGAAAAAATCACCGCACATTAACTGTGTCAGAGCGGCGCCCAGCAGCCCATCGCTGGTGCGCGCAAAAAAATCACGGCGAGTGTTTCGCGACACAAGGTTATTCTGTTCAGCGTTTGACATAGCCGGTCGATCAATCGACATATAAGAAAGCGGCAGAATTCAGTACGATGTGACAATAGGTCGCAAACGCCGCGTGCGGTTTCCCCTGCCACGTGCGGTGCAGTTCCTGCAGGGTCTCGATCCCGAGCTGACGTTCCACTTCACTCGGCGGACGACTCAGTGCCAGCTGATATACGAGATCAACCTGACCTCCGAGTGAATCGCCACCACTGGTCTTCAGAATTGATTCTACTCGTGCCGCAAATGCGACTGCCAGGTCACGAACGTGTTGATCGTTCATCAGCATCAGTGCCTGTGGCGAAACCGTGGACACACTGCGGGACAGACAATTCGGCCCCATCTCAGGATAGTCAAAGGTATCCATCATCGACGGGATCTCCGTTCGACGATACTGCAGATAAATACTGCGCCGCCAGCGACCTGTTGCAGTCGCATCAGCCCTGACCAGACCGTCGCGGTTGACAGAAACCGGATCAGGCGGACCGCCTGGTGTGTCGTCAAGCTGCCCGGAGATCGACAACAGTGAGTCACGAAGCACTTCCGCATCCATTCGCCGCAGAGACATACGAGAAAGCAGTCGGTTCCCGGGATCCCGTTTCCGCGTTTTGTCCGTAATGCGGCTTGCCTGTCGGTACGTGCGGGAATTCATGATCACTCTATGCAATTCCTTGATGCTGAAACCGCGTTCCACGAACGTCACCGCCAGCCAGTCGAGCAGTTCCGGATGCGAAGGGCGTTCGCCTTTCGCGCCAAAGTTTTCCAGTGTCTTTACCAGCCCCGTTCCAAAGTGGTGATACCAGATGCGATTGACCATCACTCGTGCTGTAAGCGGGTGACCGGGTTGAGTCAGCCAGTGAGCAAACGCCAGTCGCCGCCCGGTTTTTGGAGTTCCATTCGGAAACGGCGGCGTGACGACGAATGGTGTCCGCCCGTCCGTCAGGACCGAGGGTACGCCAGGACCGACCAGGCGCCCAGGTTTATTGTGCTCACCGCGGCGCAGAATATACGTTGGTGATGGTTCTCCGCGATCCCACAACGCGCGAATCGCCAGTGGTGGTTCCATCTGTCGGCGAACTTCGGTAATCATCCCCTGGATATCGTCGACGGCGTGACGAGCTGACAGAACAGAGGCTGGCTGTTCTGAATCCGGAAGCACTTCAACCTGCTGCAGCTTTTCTACCAGGATGCGTTGTGGCTGAGTCCGATTGTTGTCCGCGATTCGCAGTGCTCTTATTGTTTCAGCACGATCGCTGTCAGTTTGATTAGGATAATGCTGCCGCAGCATTTCGGTACGCAGAGCCGTCAGAGCATTCTTGGCATCTACTTCCAGCTTCTTAATGCGACTGCGGAGTGGCGGATTCACCCTGGTCACTCGTTCATGACGTTCAGCCGTGTCAACGCTCAGTGAACGGTTCTTGAAGGTCAACCAGTCGTGTTCGTCCAGAGCCCCCTGGAAGATGGCTTTGAAACGATAGTAGTCGCGGTGAGGAATAGGATCGTACTTGTGTGAATGACATCTTGCACATTCAATGGTCAGCCCCATAATTCCGGACCCCAGTACGTTAATGGCATCACCGATCACCCCCAGTCGCTCGGGCACAAAATTCATGGTTCGTGAACCCGTCTGGTCAATACCCATCCGCAGAAAACCGGTGGCCGTCAGGTTTTCGACCATATCCTCAGTAATGACCGGAGCAATTTCATGGTCCAGTAACTCGTCGCCCGCGATCTGTTCAATCAGAAATCGATTGTAGGGTTTATCATTGTTGAAGGCGCGAATGACGTAGTCCCGGTATTTCCATGCCACCTGACGAATCGGATCCGACGAAACGCCGCCTTCCGAATCTGCGAATCCAGCCACGTCAAGCCAATAGCGGCCCCAACGTTCTCCGTAATGCGGCGAAGCCAGCAGGTGATCGATCATGTCTCGGTACCAGTCGGAATCACCACTGCCACGCCAGCGTTGCCACTCATCGAGGCTGGGCGGCAGTCCAACCAGGTCAAGATAGGCACGGCGAATGAGCGTATCGCGATCGGCTGAGGGCGAAAAACCCAGGCCGTTCTTCTGCAGCGTTTCCAGAATGAAGTGATCGATCGACGCCCCGCTGAGCTTTGCTGTCGGCGGTTGAAAGGCCCAGTGCTGCCGTTCTCCATCCGTGACGAACGGATCAGACTCAGTGGTTGCAACGTCGGGCAGCACGTCAACTTCCGGCGCGCCGGCGGCAATCCATTCGCGCAAGACTTCGACCTCAGCAGCTGGCGGACGTTTCACAAAGTATTTCAGCAGTAACTCGCGTGGCGGGCAGGCTTCACTTTCAATGCGCTGCATTATCAAACTGGCACCCGGATCACCAGGTACAATCACAGGCCCATGTTTGCCACCCTGCCGCATCGCAGCGGGAGTTCGAAGATCCACGCCACCCTGCTTCAGACGTGCACCGTGGCAGGTCGTACAGCGCAGCAGCACGATGGGCTGTACGTCGTGTTGAGTAATCACTTTCTCATCTGAAGCCGTCGGTTTCGCCGACCGCGCGCCTTCCGCAATCCATGTACGTACAATTGCGCGTTCTTTGTCAGATAACTGCGGCTGCCCTTCCGGAGGCATGTCTCCACCATCGATCATGGCCCACAAAAGACTGTCGTCACCAGAAGCCGGGACGACAGCGGGGTCGCCTGACTCGCCACCACGGCGTAATCCAGCCATCGTCGACACATCAAGCCCTCCCTTTTGCACGGTGCTGCTGTGACACTTGCCGCACCTGCGAACAAAGACCTGCTGAATATCTGACTCAAAGACCAGCGCACGCTCATCGCCCCGGCTGTCTGAGAAAGGCAGAACACAGCCGGCTGCAAAGATCAGAATCGTGAGACGCTCAGGTAACATCGGGCACATGAACCGGAAAAGACTTCTACTTCTCTAACCATAATAGATCATGACGATTCGGGTATCACCATGCCAGGGCAAAACAGAATCTGTTCGGATGAGATGCAATCACGGTTTATGTTCTAACACTGATGAATTGCTGTACCAGGAGCTGCCAGCCTGCCCTGCACGAATTTCCTGCCATGCGTTTTGACAGTTTTCGCCAATGCCAGGAAGTTGTGCTCGACAACTTTAATCCCCACCGTCGATCATGCGATTAACAGCATCGTCCGGGTACGCGTGAGCTGTCACATAGGTCTTGTTGTCCCGGGCAATAGCGACGGCCGCCTGCTTTCCTTCAAGAGTCAGAGCCACAACTTCCAGCCGATCAAATTCTGTTGATGCGCCATCGCCAGGCATAACCATGATGAATGTGGCCCCTTGCGAAAATTCCAGCGACATTGTCCGGTAACTTCATCGCGGCCGTTTACGAAAACCGCCTGCGACATTAGAACCGACTCGTCTTCACCCCGGTCCTGGTTCCAACCGCGAATGTCGATGTGCCCGCCCAGAGGACAGAGCGGAGCCCCTGAAGAGTAAGTGCGAGGACCGCTTATGCATCCCGGAAGCCCCCGTTGGCCGGGCTCAGCGAGTTGCCGCAAATGTCGTGAACGGTCGTAATGCCCCTCATCAACAAATACGCGTGCATGCTTTGAGCAGCAACTGCCGCGCAATTCATCGTAAGGTCTCGGTGCTAGAACCAGGCGGTGGGCCAACGTGTGCAGGAAAACATCGTCCGGCACGGGCCACTAACCCTGCATGGATAATTTGGCGGTGTTCGACACCAGCGTTCCGGCTGGGAGAACTGGGCGAGTTTTTCCGATTATTCCGGAAAATCCTGAAAGTTGTCGTGTTATGGTTGCAGTGATCGCATCAGTCGTGCCGAAAAAGATCGCAGGGAATGAGTCAGCATTCCAGCGACCCACATTCGGTTGCTGCTGTTTTTGATATGCAAAAGGATAAACGACGATGCGAACGCACACACTGTTGACCAGAGTCGCGTGTAGCGCGGTGTGCTTTGGAGTCCTCCTGTCCGGACCAGTCATGGCTGGTGCCAGGGGGATTATCAAGGACATACAATTGTCGGCAGATGGGACGCTGTACGGACAGGTCGCTGCCCCCGAAGGCCGCCCGATTTCTGAAGCGATTGTTCAGCTCAAGTATCAGGGCTCGCAGATTGCGGCAACAAAGAGTAACACGGATGGGCGATTCGCCATTTCCGGCGTTCGTGGAGGTGCTCATGAAGTCGTCATCGGTGCTTTGCGAACTCCCGTTCGGCTTTGGGCCAGGGGAACAGCTCCAAAGGGTGCAAAGCCAGGCCTGGTGATTGTGAGCAAGAATACCGTTGTCCGGGGACAGGACTACGACCAGAACGGCAATCCGATCTACCACAAAAGTAACATGGCTAATGGCGGACCCACGGGTTTCGGGCTGCTTGACGTAATTACTCTGGGCACACTGGGTCTGGGCGGTGGTGCACTGGCGGTCGCCCTGGACAACCAGAACGAAATCGACAAACTGAAGGCTGCGATCCCTGCCAGCCCATAAGGTGACAGGAAGTACACTCGTCACACTGAGACGAACAGCAGAGAATTCCAAAGAGTCGCATTGCCTTGAGCAATCGCGGCTCTTTTCTTTTTGTATCCCGACGAAACTTCTTACGCCGGATTAGAAAGCCGCTGCATCGCCTCCGAAGCAGCGGCGATTGTCTGTTCGATCAATTCCGGTGTATGGGCGGCTGAAACGAACAGTGCCTCGAACTGGCTGCACGGCAGATAAACACCACGGTCCAGCATGGCATGAAACCACCGGGCAAAACGGTCTGTATCGGAAGCCGTGGCCGTCTGCAGATCAGTGACGGGGTTCTCATTAAAGAACAGCGTCAGCATGCTGCCCACACGATTAACCTGCACGGGCACGTCCGCAGCTGCCGCAGATTTCCGAAAGCCCTGCTCCAGCTGCGCCGCAAGGTGCTCAAGCTGTTCATACGGATCCGCCTGTTGCAGTTGTTGCAGTGTGGCCAGTCCGCTCGCCATGGCAATCGGATTGCCGGACAGAGTCCCGGCCTGATAGACGGCCCCCACGGGTGAAACAGCATCCATAATATCGGCACGTCCACCGTAGGCCCCAACGGGCATCCCACCGCCAATAATTTTCCCGAGTGTGGTTAGATCAGGCGTGACACCCAGCCAAGCCTGTGCGCAGCCGAGGTCCACCCGAAACCCCGTCATGACTTCGTCAAATATCAATACGGTCCCGTGATCAGTACACAGTTGTCTGAGTGTTCGCAGAAAGTCATCCGTGGGAATAACGCAACCCATATTGCCGCAAACGGGTTCCAGTATCACCGCCGCCAGTGAATCGCCCTGTTGCTCAAAGGCCTGTCTCAACATGGCCACATCGTTGTAGGACAACACAAGGGTGTCGGCCGTGCAGCCCGCGGGAACACCAGGGCTGGATGGTGCACCCAAAGTCAAGGCACCACTTCCGGCCTGCACCAGCAAACTGTCCACGTGTCCGTGATAACAACCCGCAAACTTGACAACCACGTTTCGTCCCGTAAATCCACGTGCCAGACGAATTGCTGACATTGTTGCCTCAGTACCGGAATTCACCATCCGAACTTTTTCGATGCCGGGTACCAGTTCCACAACGAGTTCAGCGAGGTCAGATTCCGAAACCGTGGGAGCACCAAAGCTGGTTCCGGTTTCGATTGCCTGCTGAATCGCTTCGATCACAGCCGGGTGCCGATGTCCCAGAATGTGTGGCCCCCACGACCCGACAAAATCGATGAACTGATTGTCATCGATATCAACCAGATACGGGCCGTCGCCCCGCTGAATAAATGGCGGAGTTCCGCCGACGGCACCAAATGCACGCGCCGGACTGTTGACTCCGCCGGGAATGGATCTGCAGGCGCGCTCAAACTGTTCCTGGCTGTGAGTTCGACTCGAAGTGTCCACCATTATTCCTGTATCTTTGCTGGAAGATGAATTCAGTTGTCGCGACAGATTCTGCCCCGACAACTGAGAAATCCGAAGCGGGCTATTCTGTTCCGCGGACTCGCCTGTGCCTGGTAACAGCAGGTCCGTATTAGTTCTCGAATTCGATGACGGTCAGTCCGTCCTTTGCGTTGAGCTCATCAACGACGTCAAAGCCGATGTTTGTGTTGGCAACGTTTAGTTCCTGAAGAGCGGGCAGGCCTGCGAGCTGTTTGAATCCGTCATCGGAAAGGTTTGTTCCTGCAAGATTCAGCTTCCTGAGCTGCTGCATTTTCAACAGAACAGGAACAGAGGTATCGGTAATTTGAGTCGCCTTGAGATCCAGCTCTTCAATGTTGACCAGTTCGCTGAACATAGCAAACGCATCGTCGTTCAGTTTGGTTTCCCAAAACCCCAGATACGTCAGTCCGGCCAGTTTACCGATGGATTTCATGCCCTCTGCAGATACAACACGACACTCGCTGATATCCAGATAAGTAACGTTGGGCAGGCTGCAAATTGTTTCAAGACCGCTGTCATCCAGCGAAGTGTCACGCAGTTCAAGCCGCTGCAGACCGGTCAAATCCGCAATGTGTGCCAATCCTTCGCCGGTGATGTCCGCACCTCGAATGCGAAGCCGCTTCAGCTTCTTCAGACTGGCCACTGCTGCCATGCCTTCATCCGTGATCTTCGTGTAATCCAACTGAACCGATTCCAGTGTCGGCATACCGCCCAGAACCTCAAGCGACGGATCACTGACCGACGTGCAGTAGTTGAGATTGATGGACTTCAGAGACAGCCCCTTCAACTTGGCGACACCGGTATCGGTGGCTTTGGACTTTTCCAGTTGAAGGTCAGTCAGCGTTGACAATCCGGAAAAATGGGTCAATCCGTCATCTGTGATGTTGCTGTTTCGCAGATCGATCGCACGTACCTTTGGCAAACCGCTGATGGCCGCCAGTCCGGAATCCGTGACGCCCGTTCGTCGCAGCCCCAGCACTTCCAGGTTCTGCAGCCCGGAAACGTGTTGCAGGGTTTCGTCGGTGATTGCTGAATCGCTGAGATCCAGCCGCTTCAGGCCCGCAAATTCGGCCAGTACTTCCATCCCCGTATCACCCATGGCCGGACCTGAAAGCCGCAGCGACTGAACACTGTGCAGACCAGCCAGGTGAGCCAGCGTCACGGAAATATCTTCATCGGTGTTCTTCGAACACTCCGTCACCATTCCGTCCGCATTCTTCGTGAGAATAAAACCAGCATCCGAAAGTGCTGCAACGGCCGCCTCATCATCGGGAGTAACGCTGACGGCCGGAGTTGGAGGAGAACTCGTAGTGCCAGGCGCAACAGGCGCCGGTGATTCTTTCCCACACCCCGGGACGAGGCACGCCAAGGCAGCTATCAGCACAAAATTCAGCAAAAAACGGGATTTCATCGGGAACAGGACTCCAACCAAAGCAGACGGTGAACTGGTATGCCTCAGCCTACGCAGAAGCCTGCAGATTGGCAACAAATCCAGACGTTGGATTGGGTAATCTCGATCGTTTGATTGCTGTTTTCCCGGACCTTGGTATCGTAGTCGACTGTCAACCATGAGTTTGGCACTGTTCCAGCTCACGATCCGATTCGCGCAAGACTCAGCATGTCGTTGAGACCGCGCAGTCACCGTTCACCCCTAAGCCTGCCTGAGGTACCTCTAGTCATGACGAGAGAAACAAGTCGACGAAGTTTTATTGGCCAGTCTGCTGCACTTGGCACGGCATTCTGGGTGGGCGGACAGACATCACTGAAAGCGAATAGCTCGGCACTGCAGTCGCTTAGCGCAGCCTGTGTGGGCGTTGGTGGAAAGGGTGGCAGCGATACCAGCCACATCGCTGAACAGGGTGTTTCGATTGCCGGACTGTGCGACGTCGACGGTGGAACGCTGGTCAAGAAGGGCCGCGAATTCAAGGATGCCAAACAGTTCACAGACTACCGTGAAATGCTGGACAACCTGGGCGACAAAGTTGACATCGTGACCGTCAGCACGCCCGATCACAACCATGCCGCAGCAGCAATCAAGGCCATGCGGATGGGCAAACATGTCTACTGCCAGAAGCCTCTGACATGGTCGATTCGGGAAGCTCGCACCATGCAGGAGGTCGCCAAAGAAACGGGCGTCATCACACAGATGGGCAACCAGGGAACTTCCGAGAACGGACTTCGCGAAGCCGTGGAAGTTGTCCGTTCCGGTGCCATCGGCGACGTCAAAGAAGTTCATATCTGGTCCAACCGACCGGTCTGGCCTCAGGGAATCGGCCGTCCGCAGGGCTCAGACCCGGTTCCGGAGAATCTGAACTGGGATTCGTGGATCGGACCGGCTCCGATGCGACCATTCAAGAAAGGTGTTTATCACGGATTCAACTGGCGTGGCTGGGCCGACTTCGGCACCGGAGCACTCGGTGATATGGCTTGTCATACTACCAACATGCCGGTTATGGCACTGCAGCTTTGGGATCCCGTGGCTGTTACGGCCGTCAAGAATCCGGGGATCTTTGAAGGCGAAACGTTCCCAGCCAGTTCCAGCCTGCTGTTCGAGTTCCCGGAACGCGACGGGCTGGCGCCGTGTAACTTCCATTGGTACGACGGTGGTGACCTGCCAGCTGATTCGATCATCAGCCAGCTGCCGGAATCGTTCCAGAAACGAATTCAGCAACAGCGGGACGGTGGTCGCAAGACCAGCGGTGCTGTTCTTGTGGGCAGCAAAGGCCTGCTGTTTTCGCCGGATGACTACGGTGCCAAGTACTATTTGCTGCCCGAGGACAACTTCAAGGATTATGAAAAGCCGGAGCAGACTCTGCCACGAATTCCATACAACGCCGGGGGCGATCAGCGGCAGAAGTGGGAATTTGTGCAGACCTGTAAGGGCGAGTACGAGACAGGCACGATGTCCAACTTTGCCTATGCTGGTCATCTGACCGAAACAATTCTTGTTGGCAATCTTGCCATTCGGTCCAAAGAAGGCAGCCGTATCGAGTGGGACGCCAAGAACCTGAAGAGCACGAACATGCCGAGGATTAATAAGTTTGTGCACCGTGAGTACCGTGATGGCTGGTCCATCTAACACTGCAGGGACGTTAATTTGCTGCGTTTTCGCGTAGTTGTCATCAACGTCGTTCCGTGTGTCTTTACATGTGACTAACTCAGAACGGTTTTAATGCAGCAAAAGCTGCCGAAGGCATTGTGTCTTCGGCAGCTTTCTTTTTGCGCATGAAGGCAACAACCTGGCCATGCAGGTCGTATCCGCCTCAAACAATTGGGGCACAGGGACTTGCGCGCGATCGGGACCATCACTACATTCCAAAGTATCCGTACAACCCTCATATTTTAACTCAACCTGTCAGGGGTGTATTTCCGATCCAACAGAGTAACCGATAGCGCCGGTACATCCCGCGCAATCTGCCCCTACGGATCGATCGGAATAACCGATGAACACGACACGGATCTTTGCTTCTTTCTGCCTGGCTCTCAGTTGCTGCGCCCTGATCACCGCTTCCAGCGTGTCGGTGGGCGATCAGCCAGGAGTCATACGAATGACTTCCCACGATGAGATTTTTGACCCGCCGGCCCCGTTGCCGTCTGCGGGTAAAGACCCGGTCGCCGGAAATCAGAATGCGCCTGCGCAGAATCCGGTCCCGGATAACAACGTTCCACCGGTGGACAATGGCGGCAGCGTCGCCGACAACGCTCCCACAACTCAGAACGGCCCGGGCGTCAACTTTACGCAGCCAACAGACTACACTCCTTACTTCACCCAAAGTGGCGGGGTCACAGAATCTCCGGTCCTTGGTCGTCGCGTCGTCGACAACCCGTTATTCGGCCCTCAGCTCATGTTTGAATCCAACGTCAGCGACGGTCTGGGATTTGACGAATCGTATCAGCGACTGAACGCAAGGATTCCGTACCACGTCGTGCCCGGCCACTCAGTTGTGATCGGAGACCTTTCCGCGTCTCTCACCAACGACCGAGGAGAAGCATACAACTTCGGGATGATCTGGCGTAACTACGATGCCACTCGCAACAGAGTGTTTGGCTGGAACGCATACGGCGATATTGATGACGGACAACAGAACAACCGCTGGACACGTTTCGGTGTCGGTATGGAGTCACTGGGCAAGTACATTGACTTCTTTGCCAACGGATACTTCGTTTCAGGCACGGACAGCGTCCTGCGGAGCAGCAGTCTGGGCACAGACCTGAGTCTGGGCGGCAACGGTGCATTTCGTACACGCACATCAACATGGGACAACGCGTATTCCGGGGGTGACTTCGAAGTCGGCGGTCCGCTGCCGTTGCTGGGCCGTCGTGGTATCAACGCGTATGCAGGCGGCTACTACCTGAACAACGACCAGGGTTATGAAACGTACGGGTATTCGGCTCGAATGCAGGCTTTGGTCACAGAATCCACCACAGTCGACGTACGATATACGGGCGATGATACATTCGGTGACAATCTGTGGGTCAGCCTGGCTTACACGATTCCAAATTATCGCGAACGATCCATCCTGCAGCCCAAGCGAGTCCGCGATCGTCTGGCGGATCCGGTATATCGAAACAATCGCATCCACACCAACATCGATGTGGTCAACACTGCGGAAGCCATGATCAATGCGGCCAAAGACCGTGCTTACAATCTGGTCTATGTGGACCCGGATGCTTCCAGCACCACAGCAGGCGGTGCCGGAGCGGGTACCCTGGAAGATCCGTATACGTCCTTACTGGTTGCGTCCATGAACAACAACGCAGAAATCGACGTGATTAACGTGGCTCCGCGTGACGACGACAGCGGCACCAACCTGACGGTGCCTGGCGGACTTGCTCTGTTCGACTGCCAGATACTGCGGTCCACGACCGAAGCACACACGCTGGCTACGATTGCCGGCAACAACTTTATCATTCCGGCTGTTGCCACGGGTACAAATCTTGGTGCATCGATCGCCAATCCCACGATGGTCGCTGGTGGCAGCGTCGTTCGGCTGGCCAGTGAAAACACCGTGCTGGGTATGCGGATCGACGGATCCAATACGGCCATGACGGTCTTCGGAACGGGCATCACCAATCCTCTGCCGTTTACGGACGCCAGCATCATCAGAAATACGTTCACCAATTACGAAACGGCCGTCAATCTTGTGGATGCGTCAGGAACGATCATCTTTGATGAGAATACTGCCACCGGCCTGTCCGGGGCGTCCAATTCCGGTCTGGTGCTGACGACGGCCGCCGGTTCCACAACGGAACTGCTGATCCGCAACAATACGGTCAGTGACAACGCGGTTGTCGGGATCAGCGCTACCGCTGGGTTGAACGCGATAATCAACGCTGATCGCCCCACAGGAATTGGTGTTGGAGGAGTTTCCGTACAACCCACCGGAGTTGTTGGCAACACGGTCACAAACGGCGGTGAAGGTATCGTTCTTGCGGGACAGACCGGGTCAACGATAAACGCCGTTGTTCAGGACAACACCTCGACCGGAAACACGTTCGATGGATTTGTCGGGCGAGCGGATGGCAGCACGTTTAATCTGTTCAGCATGGCAAATAATACGTTCAGCTCGAATCTCGCAAACGGTGCGGTGATCCACTATCAGAACGGTGGCCTGTTCAGTTCGGTCACTGAAGATCTGGACGGAGACGGCGTAATTGATCCGGGAGAGGACCTGAACGGAAACGGCCTGCTTGACACGGGGATCGTGTCAAACACCATGAACGACAACTCGATTGCAGGCCTGTGTCTCTTCGGCGAGGACGACAGCACCGGAACGTTTCAAATTGGCGGCCCGATGCCGGCACTCGGCAACACGATGCTGGGAAATGCCGGAGCCGGACTTGCAGTTGACTTACAGGATACGGCTACGGCTCAGATTAACGCTCTTTTCAACACAATTCAGGGGGGAGGGGGCGGCACCCCCGGCCTGACAATCGTGCTGGACTTTGTTGATGCCGCGCAGGGCTCCGTTGTTGACGGACTTGGGCGAACGGTGAATCCATTCGACATAACACCGTACGGTTTTGCGGCCTCTGACTATGCTACAGTCACAAACGCGATCACGCAGACCATTCAGAGCTACTTTCGTGATATCCCCACGACTGACCAGGATTCCCGAAGTTCGATCCCCCAGGGCATGCAGCTGGATCTCGATTTTGTCATTGGTGACGCGGGCGTGGCACCATCGAATGGAGCAACTGAGTACTACGCTGTGACCATTGGAGACAGTGCCGGCAATCTCGGCGGGCTTGCTGGCCAGGCGGCTGACATTGGCAACATTCGAAATGCTCAGGGACTGGGGCCAGGTCAGGGATTGGCCAGCGTACCACTGATTCTGGGAGGTTCCGCCGCGGGTGTTTATACAAACCAGATCAATCAGTTTTCTGGATTGCTCACCCCTCCGGACGCATACACAGGGCCAACCTTCCCTGACCCGATCATTGTCGAAGACCCATCACAAACGGCGCAGTTCGCTATCAACGCGCTTACGTCCGGCAACCTTACGTTTACACGACGGGCTATTGGGCTGATTACGGCACACGAACTGGGGCACTCGTTGTCTCTACGGCACATCCAACAGGCCGGAGCGGTCACACCGACCGGACAGAACGCGATTATGGGCACGCCAGCGATCGATTCTCCAATTCAGTCCTTGATTGAACCGGCGGAATTTGCCTTTAGCGGCACCAACCCCGGTGAACTTCCGGGAGAAGCTCCGTTCGCCTCAAATCCAATCGATCAACTCGCAGCCGCAATCGGCCTGAGGGCGGCGGGGGCGGCAACACGCAACGGCGTTACTATCACGGCAACCGATAGTGCTCGCCTCATCGACTCGACCTTTAACAACAACTCGATTGTTGGCGCTACCGAACATGGGATCAACATCAGCATGAACGACAGTGCTCGTGCTGAAGGCCTCACGATTCAAGGCAATACAATCACAAACGGCGGTGGACACGGTGTTCGCCTGAATGCTGACGGCCCCGGGGCTTTCATCGATGCGGACAACACAATCGGTGGTTCCGGTTCGAACACGTATAGCGACACATCATTCCTGCAGGGTAACAACATCTCAACGAATGCAGGTGACGGCTTCCGTGCTATTGCAGCAAATGGTGGCATCATTCACGGCAACCTGATTAACAACCAGCTTACTGACAACGGTGGCAATGGTGCGACTCTGTCCATTGACAGCAGTGGCGAGATCGACTTCGGAACACCAGCCCTTAACCGCATCATCTCCGGTAATACGATCACCGGCAACACGGGTATCGGAATTGAAACGGTCAGCACTGTCACTTCCACCGGAACGGGACTGCTTAACGCCGTCATTCAGAATAACGACATTTCAAACAACATCGGAGGCGGCATTGCTTCCCGAATGTTCGGACCGAATATGGGCGGGGTCACAAACAATGTCATCAACATGACTGTTGGAGGAACGACGGATCAGGCAAATACAATTGACGGTAATGGCAACGCCGGTGTCAGCTTCAACGTCGCGGGTAACGGAAAAGGCACGCTCGTAATGAGCAACGCCTCCGTTAACAACACAACAAACGGACCGGACCCGCTGACCAATGGAGATGGAATCTCACTGCGTAGAAACGACTCTTCACTGCTGACTGCAAGTATCACAAGTGTGACAGCGACAGGCAACGAAGGCGATGGCCTGGCAGTTGATGTACAGGGCAACGACAAGAGTGATCCGAATCAGCCGATGTCAGGAACGGTCAACACAGTCACGTGGAACACCAATGACTTCAGCAACAACGGCGGCAATGGTGCTCGCTTTATCACTCGAGGTGATGCTCAGCTGATTGCTGACGGCGAAAACAATGTGCTCAACAACAACGCGGCACATGGCGTGCTGATCAGTTCATCTGAAAGCTCCACGTTCGGAGACGCCACCGACGGGCTGCCACCTGGTCGTCGTGTCCTGCTAAACGGCACGACCGCGTCCAACAACGGGCAGGATGGATTCAACATCACGGCTATTGAAGATGCCAGAGTCCTGCTGGAAATCACCAGCAACCGCACTGCAGCAACTTCGGTCGGTGCTCATGCGGCACTCAATACAGATGGCGACACTAACATCAGCAACAACGGTAATAACGGAATCGACATCACGACAACCGGCGGCACATCAGACATCCTGATAACGGCAGGCACCGGCTCAACGACAATCGACGGCAACGGTACGACTGGTGGTGGCAACGGTATTCGCTGGGACGCCAGCGGGGACTCGGATGGCATTGTTCGTGTCACTGGAACGACCATTACGAACAGCGTTGCAGGAGTGTCCGAAGACGCAAACGGCAATGGAATACTTGATCCCGGCGAAGACGGCAGTCTGGCCGGCATTCAGGCCGGCAACATCAACAGTGATATAGACGTCACCGATGGTGATGGGATTCAGTACAACGTTACTGGTCTGGCAACAGCCACACTGGTGGTCGGCGGAATTGGCGCCGGCAACGTCATTCAGAGCAATGCAGACGATGGGATCGACATCGCTGCAGCCGGTTCCGGACTGACAATTTCCCGCCCCGTCATCAGCATCGTGGAAAACACGATTGGCGGTCAAATCGCTGGCCTGACAGCGGGTAACGGCGGCGATGGCCTGAGCCTGAATGTCATCGGCGGCATCAACGATGCCTCCACGATCGGAGCTGACCCACCGAATATCGACTCCAGCATTCCGCCGGCAGACAACGACGGGCTGACGTTCAGCAATGGCGTACAGGAAAGTGGTCCGATTGTGCAGCTGACTGTCACCGACAACGCGATTACAAACAATAATCGCCGCGGTGCAAATCTGCTGATCACAGGAGCCGCAGGCGAACGAGACCGCGAAGGTATCGTCCTGATTGACCCTTTACGGATCACTATGACGGGCAACAACGTCAGTTCGAACGGCGAAGAAGGTGTATTCTTCCAGGGCGACACCAATATGAACCAAAGTCGCCTGACCTACCTGGCGAACTTCCCGTTCCCCGACCCGCCATTCAATCCGGCTGATGATCGCCCTCAGACACCCTTCTTCTACACGCCCACTCAGCCGAACTTCCTGAACCGGAACATCGGTACGATCAACGGGAATACTGCGTTTTCACCAACCGCTCCGGATGGTGCACTCGGCTACCTGAATCTACGAACAGTGCAGAACACCGAGTTCATACTTACGGGCAACCAGATTCAGAACAATGGTGTAAACACGGTTACGGGTGAGGGACTGCTTCTGCGAGTGGGCACGTCGGCTTATCTGGCCGCCACTGTCAACAACAACACATTCGGCGGCAATCTTGAAGAAGATCTTCGAACCGAATCCTTCCTGTCGTTCGACGGTGACAATGGCAACGGAGTTGGCAATACATTTGCGTCCATTGACAACTCCGGTGACGGCACATTCGACGTCATCTACTGGGACGACACGGCTCAGCTGGACATGACCTTCCAGAACAACGAAGGTAATCAAATCCTGCTGAGTTCTGACGGAGCCACGTACACGGATAACGACTTCCTGAAATCGCAGGCACTTGGCGGACTGAACTTCCTGCCGTTCGTTGGCGTGCGTGACCGTAATGCGGCCTTCTTCCAGGTAGACGACGGACTCAACCTGGACAATCCGAACAACACGTTCATCAACTTCGGTGCAACTCAGGATATTGATGGTGCGTTCATCAACGGTGGCTTTAATCTGCGATCCATCGCCGATGGTGCCTTCCCGAACACTGGCTTCGCCCCATTCCTGCCATAACGGTCAAAGACTGATGCGACCGACTATGACCTTCAGCAGTCAGCAAAAGCTGGCCTGCTGAGGGAATCAGCAGGAGGACAGCGATGTCTGTCCCTTCTGGTGCGGGATCGCTGACTGCAGGTCAGCTGGCTAAAAAGCTTCCACTTCCGGTACCGCTTCGTCACCAATAACGCTGGACTGACTCACCGACGTCGTCGGGATATTCAACTTCAACGTTTCGGGCTCGGACGCAAACGCAGGATCCGGCACCGGTGCAGGCATTTCAACAGCAGAAGGATGCTCCATTCCTGTTGAGATCGATGGGGGTGGGGGCGCGGTGAAGGACGGATTCGGCGCCCCCGTGCCCAGAGGCACAGATATCAACGGATTGAAGCCGGCCATGGCAATCGGACTTTCGGATGGCACTGGCTGAGGCCCAAAGGCACCAGTCTGCGGCGGTTGTTGTCCCATCATAGGCGGTTGAAACGCCATCTGCGGCTGCGGAACGACGGGACCACCGATGAACTGCGCCGCCTGATTGGGTGGACCGAAGGCAAGTTGCTGTCGCGGCAGACTTTGAGGATGGACTCCACGAGCCATCGCTGTGCGACTCATTGGATGAGCCACACCAGCCGCGCCAGCAGCTGACGCCAGACGTGAATGTACCTCCGGCTGATTCCAGTCGGCACGCAACGACCTTTGGTACAGCGAAACGGCCTGAGGCTCCTGACCGGAGTCCTGGTAGTACTGACCAAGATGTGCTAAAGCCGTCGAATGATTCGGATTAACCTGCAATGCAGCCTGCAGTGAGCGTGCCGCTGCATCAGGCTGTCCCATCTCTCGCTGCATCCACGCCAGTTCCACATGGGGTTCCGCCGTATATGGCTGAGTTGCGGCCCACGTATTCAACAATTTCAGTGACTCGTGACCTCTTCCCTGAGTCAGCATCAGATCTGACAGCCCGTGATACGAGGGTTGATGCGACGGGGCAACGGTGAGAGCCTGCCGATAAAGTTGTTCTGCGGCCTGGCTGTCTCCCATCTTCATCTTTGCTCGGGCCAGATTCGCCATGTAGTCCGGATTCTCCGGACTGCTGGCCAGCGCTGTCTGAAATTCTCGGGCGGCCATCGCATAGTTACCCTGGTCGTAGTACCCGTGACCGGACGCATTCATGACGTAGCCGTTCATGGAATAACAACCGGACAAGGCAGCCAGCCCAAGGCACAGAGTGACCGCAAGTGCACTGCGGCGGACACAGTGCGTAAGTGTTGTGCTGCTGTACACGTTTTGTCGGCGCCGGCCGGCACGTTCAGCGTCTTGCACAGACTGCAGTTGGTTGCGCATATGATGTGCCTTTCCTGAGAGACGGAGTTGGCAGTGAAGAGTGAGAAGAGAAAAGACTCGCTGTCCGCAGATGCAGACGATCAGCTCACCGGTGAGAAAACCGATGAGTCGAATCTTTAGCAAATCTTGAGAAAGGATTCAGAAGGAGAGGTCTGGCAGAATACGGGTGGGCCAAAACTGCTGCAACATGGATATGAGTGCAAATAGTGCCAGCCGACCAACAAAAAAACAGGCATCGGCAGATGCTGCCGATGCCTGAAGTTGTTTTCGAACCACGACAAGGCGTCCCTGGACACCAGGTCCGACTCTCCGAACTCTGTTTACTGCAGCACCCTCGGCAGAATCATCCTCTCCACAACCGTCTCGACGCTAACCACTTGCCTGACGCGTATGCAGCATTTCGCCATGGCCCGCCGGGGCATCCCGGCTTATTCGTCTGCGACGTTGACGTAAACTTTCAAGGCGTCTTTGTCTTCGACCAGCAGTCGCATCATTTCCGCGTAACCGTCAAGACCGTCCACAGGGTTCGTCAGAATCTTCTGCAACACACCGGGGTACGTCACTTCGCCGAGCGCAAGATCCGAAATCCCGGATTCAAAATGACGGAAGTTCGCGTTCACGGAACCCACCAGTAATTTGTTCCCCAGGACCCAGTTCAGATTCACGCTGTCGCTGGGAACGTCAACTTTGCGCTGCCCTCCGGTAATGCTTGTCCAGACAATGCAGCCGTTGTGACCAAGCACTTCCATACATTCGAAGGCAATGGCGCTGCTGCCGGTGGCTTCGATGATGAGATCCGGCTTGCCATGTTCCGCAGCCAGTTCCTGCAATGACGTTTCTGCCGTGCTGATATATGTGGAACCCAGCCCTTCAGCGATTTCTGATTTTAGATTCGGCTTCGCTCCGCGAGCAATCGTAAACACCTCCATACCCCGCAAACGCAGAATTAATGTCGACAACAATCCGATTTGGCCTGAACCGGTCACCCACGCTCGTTTCGGCTCCCAGACCTGCAAACGCTTCTGCGCCAGAAAGGCCTGTTCAACGGCTTTGGCGGCACAGCTCATAGGTTCCGCCAGCACGTGCAGATGCTTCAGTCCGACGGGCATTCGCACAATGAATTCTTCGTCGTCGACAAAGAATTCGGTCAGATATCCATGGCGCAGATTGATTCCGCGTTCATAGTATTCCTCTTCGCTGGTGATGTCAGAGCGACCGATTGCGTCGAAGATGGATCCGCCCGGTCGACGCACAGTACATGTCACATAGTCGCCCGGCTTCACCTTCCTGACCGCGGATCCGACCTCTTCTACAACCCCGAAACACTCATGGCCGATCACCAGGAAGTCATATCCTTCCGGTGCATTACCGTATAGTGCGTCGTTGATTTCACGGTCGGTGGCATCCACACCCACCTTCAACACGCGAACAAGAACGCCACGGTCGTCAGGAATATCGCTGACGGAAGGTTTGTCAAGTTCCGCGATGTGCACGCTGCTGGGCGTACCGGGACGGACGGCGATGGCTTTCATGTTTTCAGTGGCTTATCTGGCAGAATGCTCTGAGTGTTACGTGAAACCTGGTGACGACCACGGAGCGTTCCCCAGCCACCAGCGTCGGTAGTCTAGAGTCGAAAATTGGGCGATTCCACTCGGAGCGGGCAGTCTCATGTGGAAGCGACGGAATCCGTTGTGATTTCACGTTCTCCCCGTTCTTCGGACTCTTCGACAGCACCACCGTGACGGCTCGACGTACTGCGACGCAGGATAAAACAGATAACGCCGCATAGCCGTAGTCCAGATCAAGTCGAGTTCCCGGCAACGTTCCACCGTCACTCCCGCGGATCCCGGTGAAGGTGTACCGGCACAGACAGTTGTTTTTCTGCCGGACTCTCACATACTGTCACAGCACCCTGTTTAAGAATTTCCCACATGAACGCAGACGTACAGCAGGCATTCAGCCAAACAAACTTCGGCACGATCGACGCTGTCATCGTGTTGGTCTATTTGTTGGTATCCTTGGGCATTGGACTGGCCGTCAAACGCTACGCCGGCTCAATGGAAAACTACATCGGTGCCGGCCGAAAGGTCGGCACGTGGCTGGGCGTCGCCACCATGACCGGCACAGAACTTGGCCTGGTCACCGTCATGTATTCAGCCCAAAAAGGATTCACGGGCGGATTCGCAGCATTTCATGTCGGCGTGATCGCCGGCGTCGGTACGCTGTTTGTGGGCATGACAGGATTCATTGTCGGACCGCTGCGTCGCATGGAAGTTCTGACGATCCCTGAATTCTACGAAAAACGATTCAACAAAAACATTCGCGTGCTGGGTGGAGTGCTGCTGGTGCTGGCCGGTGTGCTGAACATGGGCCTGTTTCTGAAAACCGGATCCATGTTTATTGTCGGCGTGACGGGTATGTCCGGCGAAGGTGAAGCACTGAAGTGGGTGATGATCGCACTGCTCACCCTGGTCCTGATCTACACCACGCTCGGCGGAATGATCTCAGTGATTCTGACGGACTACGTGCAGTTCGTCGTCCTGTCCATCGGACTTCTGTCTGCCACTGCGATGGCCATCTGGCAACTGGGCTGGTCCACGATTATTGACGGAGTCCAGATGCAACTTGGCGCTGCCGGGTTCGACCCGACCCTGGAAGGTACGGGGTTCGGCTGGTCGTACATATTCTGGATGGTTGTCACAACAGGTTTTGTCGGTAGTGCCGTGTGGCCGACCGCCGTCGCACGAGCTCTGGCGATGGAAAGTGAGCAAGCCGTCCGGCGACAGTATTGCTGGTCGTCATTGTCGTTCGCAGCGAGATTTATCATTCCTTACTTCTGGGGCATCTGTGCTCTGGTATTTATTACGGCGACACCCGCCGGAGCGGACCTGCAAGATTTGTTCCTGCCGGCCAACGGCGACCAGCCGGCTGTAGAGAATCTCTACGCGATGCCGGTCTTCATTGGCCGCCTGTTACCAACCGTCTTCCTTGGCATCGTAACGGCCGGCATGATCGCCGCGTTTATGTCAACGCATGATTCGTACTTCCTGACATGGAGCTCTGTTATCACTCAGGACATTGTCGCACCACTGCGAAAGACACCCTTCCCCACGGCGTCTCGCGTGCGCCTGACACGAATTCTGATTGTACTAATGGGCGGTTACGTGCTGTACTGGAGCCTGTTTTACAAAGGTCGCGAAGACATCTGGGACTACATGGCCGTGACGGGTGGTATCTATTTCACAGGCGCCTTTGTCGTGCTGATGATGGGTGTCTACTGGAAGGGCACCAGCAGTTTCGGAGCGTTACTGGGTCTGCTGTCGGGCCTGCTGATGTTGCTGGCTCTGGAACCGATTCAAATCGCCGTTGGTCTCAAACATCAACAGGCAGAAGGCGAGTGGGTGGAAACTCTGACCAGCCCGCAAATCGGACTGATCACGGTCGCCGTCGCCATTTGTCTGACCATCCTCGGTTCACTGATGCGACCGGACAGCACAGACTCCTGCAACCTACAACCTGAAAACAACACAAATGACACGGCCGGCTGAAAACAGAAAAGCACAAAGAACACTTCGGCAACGAAAGGCATCAACATGAACTGGCAACTGATCTGGCAGGTCGTTTTTTTCGGCTTGATGCTGGGCTTCGCGGCGATGTCCGTGCTCGTCATCATCAACGGCGCTAAGGACGTTCGCAGGCTGTTGTCGGGACTGGAAGATACACGTGCAAATGCAGACAACACCGGCAACGACGAAACGCCACACCAGTAGCGTGACTTGCGAAATTCGGTAAGGCGGCCCCGGAAAGCAGGTGATACTGACGACAGGCTCGGGAACTCATAACATCTGTTTACCGACCAAGCAGTCTGCTGGCAGCTTTGTAGGCCTGGTGCCCGGTTGAATTGCCCGACAGCACGTCGGCTTCCGTAGCCGGAAGCCGACGTACGTGGGCTTTGACGACCTCTGTCATCGCCTTGTCGGCAGCCAGGTTTTCCCACTCATTGGGGTCTCTGAGGTGATCGTAAAGTTCCTCTGACCCGTCCAGATATCGGATGTACCGGAAGCGTTCCGACCGGACTGCATAATTGCCCTTGCCAAAGGATGACAGAGCCACATGCCTCCATTCGGCCTGCGGGTCCTGCACAAGCGGCACCAGTGAATGACCTTCCTGACTGGCGTCTGTCGGCAGACCCGCCAGTTCCAGCAGCGTGGGAAAAATGTCAAGCAGCTGAGCCGGCTTGTTTGTTCGCTGTCCCTTCGGATACCCGGGAGCCGCGACAATCAATGGCACGCGTGTGCCGTCTTCCCAGATCGTCCGTTTGGCCCACCGCTGTTTCTCACCCAGATGAAAACCGTGGTCGGCAAACAGCACAATAATGGTGTTGTCTCTGTGCGGCGAAGCATCCAGAGCATCCAGGACAAGACCCAGACAGTGATCCGCGAAGGCGACAGAAGCAAGGTACGCCTGCACGGCATGCTCCCACTGGCCGGCCGACTCCACCCACGCATGCTCGGGAGAAACATGATTCTCATTGGTCAGCGCAATGGCGTAAGCGCTGATGTCGTCACGGTCGTCTGCTTTAACAAGCGGCAGTTGCACCTGGTCGCGAGGAAAGCGGTCGAACCACTTCTTCGGCGCATACATCGGTACGTGTGGTCGAAAGAATCCCACCCCCATGAAGAATGGAGCGTCAGAATCGCCGGGTAGTGACTTAAGCTTGTCCACGGCCCAGTGTGCAATCTTATAATCGGGCATGTCCTCGTCACGTTCCGGGTAGGCCCCCCAGTCCCACAGAGGATGACCGTGCGGCTGCGAAATCTTATTCTTCCGCCGTGGTCCAAACCTACCCATGTCACCTCCGTATTCCTGGAAGAATCGCTTGTCTCCCGTGTGGAAGATTTTCCCGGTGGCCAGCGTGCGGTAACCGTTTTTGGCGAAGCGTTCAGGCAGAGTATCAAGGTCCTTCAGAGCGGGAGCCTGTTCCAGGTCCGGACTGAGAAAGTAAACGCCGGAGGTGTGGGGGTGCCGACCGGTCAGCAGACTGGCCCGCGAAGGATTGCACACGGGAGACTGACAATGTGCGTTGGCAAAGAGAGTGCCCCGCTCCGCCAGACGATCGATATTGGGTGTCTTTGCCTGAGGATGCCCGCCCAGGCAGCCGGTCCAGTCGTTGAGATCGTCAATGGACAGCAACAGAACATTCGGGCGATCTGCTGCGATTGCCGAAGCGACAAACAGAAATACCAGAACGCCTGGCGATAGACACTTCATATTGATTCTTTCGTGTAATTGCTTGCCACGGTCTCGGCCTTCACCCGTTCCGGCCTGAGCGCAGATTCCAGATATTCACTTCGTCAAGCATGACATCTATAAACTCAGTTCCTGACGAATGTCCAATGTGGATTATTTGCCAGCGTCAAAGATAGTCAGTTTGTCGGAAAGGCTCTCTGAAAACTAATCGATGTTGTGGAAATTCTGATCATCGGTTGAGGCTTAACGGGGGAACCCCATCGTCAGCTGTGGTCCGCGCATGTCGGCAAAGGGAATCGGTTTGGGGATCTTTGTCACGTCCGTTGCAGCGTTAATCTTCGGTAAGTTCGCTGCCCGCACCGCGAGCCGATCGATTGCGGAGACCTTCGTGATGAGATCGCCGTAACCAGCAAACAAAAAGCCAACTGAGCACCAGTATGGCCAACAGATGCTTCATGACTAAATCGTCGGAATGAACGGTTCCCACTTACCGTCATCCGCCATTTGGCGGATGACGGATTCGGTCCAGCAGAGATTTGTAAGCATGCTGCAGATGATTACGAGTTTCGGCCTGAGCCAGCGCTACATCGCCTGCGACAAGCGCGGAGTATATTCGGGCGTGGGATTCTTCTGTGTCCGAATGCCGCTTAGGCGACCAGCGAAGTTCTTTAAGATGCGGGGCCAGTTGCTCCATCACAGCACACAGCATGGCAGCCATCACGGCGTTTCCGGATAATCGAGCGATCTCAAGGTGGAATTCGATATCCAGTCGAACATAATTCTTCCCGCGTTTTCTGGAAGGGATCCCGGCCATCTGCTCCAGTATGTCTCGCAGCGAAAACAAATCTTCGATCTCACGCTTGCGCGCAGCCTGGGCGATCAGAGCGAGTTCCAGTGTCTCGCGCGCATCCAGCAGATGGAACAGGTTCTGATTCTCAGCAGCCAGCAGCTCACGCAGCCGCTGTCCCAGACGCTCGGCCGAAGTTACAGGCTGATGAGTTTCAGCGGCCGTTTCCACAAAGGCACCAGCTCGCGGCAGCACTTTGACCAGTCCCCGCCCCTGGGCATCCAGCAACGCGTCTCTAACGAGCCCCGCCTTAACTCCAAAGTGATCCGCCAGATCACGAATAGACGGCAGGCGATCACCCGGCTTCAGGCTCTGTTGCTGAATAAATTGTCCCAGCTGGTCGACCAGCCCGGCGGAGCCAATGGACGAAGTTGCTGCTGGCAATGTGCTGATCCTTGTCTGGAAAGCAATAACGATCTGATGACAGATCCCGGATAACCGCTTGACGCAGCTGAACTGATTACTAATGATAGTCACTGATTGATCAATGTTCAATCAGTATTCTTCAGCCGGACAACAACACATGAAGACCGAAGCATTAAAGCGGTTTCGCGCACAGCTGGCCCGCGATGAACCTGTCTGCGGGCTATGGGTGACGCTGGAATCCGCCAGCGTCACAGAAATGGCCGTCGCGCTGGGACTCGACTGGGTCGTGATCGATGCCGAACACGGTCACCTGGGTTGGAAAGACATCAACGAACACGTCCGCGCTGCGCTCCGCAGCGATACGGTGCTGTTAATCAGACTGGCGGAACGAAGCACATCGCTGACAAAACGCGCACTCGACATCGGGGCCGACGGAATCGTGATACCGTGGATGGAAACGGCTGAGGAACTTCGTGAGGCCGTTCGGGACTGTCGCTATCCCCCCGAAGGACGACGCGGAATCGGTGGTGAACGTGCAACGGTTTGGGGCCAGTGCTTTACGCAGCATACCGCAGAATCAAATGACAACGTTATGGTTGTGCCGCTGATCGAAAGCGTGGGTGCGATTCCCAATGTCGCTGAGATGTGTGAAGTTGACGGAATCGATGTCTTCTTCTTCGGGCCAGCCGACTTTTCGGCCACGGCTGGTTTCCGAGGTCAATGGGAAGGCCCAGGAATCGCCGAGCAGATTCTGAAGCTGAAAGACATGATCAAGTCTGCCGGCAGGCACTGCGGCCTGCTGGCCACCAGTATCGACAACCTAAACGAACGCATCGAACAGGGATTTCGGATGCCAGGCCTGGGAGCCGATACGGGACTGCTGTGTCGATCGCTTCATCAGTCGCTGCAGGCAGTCAACCGCGATCACCAGCCAGCAACAAGTCTCGACCCACGTGACGGTCACTCCCTTCAGCTTCCCCTTGCTCAGCCGCCGGATCATATGCAGCCGGATCGCGACGAAATCATAACAACACTGGACGACAGTGAGTCAACTGAACTGCAGTCCGGCGTGACCATCCGTACATTGGTCGGTGACTTCAATACGGCTCGCAACCTGACAACCGGAATTGTGACTTTTGCCCCGAACGCATTTCTTGACTGTCACAGGCACCCATGCAGCGAATCCATCACCGTATTGGACGGTGAAATCCACGTCACCATCGAAGGTCGCGGATATCGACTGGGACCGCTGGATAATATCGTCATTCCTCGCTGGCTGCCGCATGCGGCCCGAAATCCTGATTCCACCACGACCGTGCGACTCCACATCGCCATGTCCATGAGCGTACCCGAACGCGAACTGGTCAGGCGTGAGTTCGCTCATACCGAAATGCCGACGGATTCGACCGGCCGGTCAGGGGCCGAGAGAGTAAATCGTTTCGAGTCGGCGCCGCGGTCATTCGGCGTCGGCCCCGGCGCAGAGTTTGTCGATTTCTTCAACACGGACCTGGTCCCGGGGATAGAGATGAGCGGCGGATTTGCTCGTTTCCAGCCTGGCGGCAGGCTGCCGGCGCATCTACACGATTTCGACGAATCGATCTGCATCACCGATGGCCACGCCAACTGTCTGGTGGAGGGACGCCGTTACTCGCTGAATGGATGTGCCACCGCTATGGTTCCACGTGGGCGGGTCCACTACTTTGTCAATGACTCTTCCAGGACGATGGACATGATCTGGGTCTATGCCGGGCCCTTGCCTGATCGTGTGGTGGTGGACGAACGATGCGGAACGGAAGAGCGAACCGACGAGAGCAACAATTAGATGACTGACATTGAACGCGCGAGGTTTCGTGTGGCGCTGACGGCTGATTTTTTTGACGAGGACGGCATATCAAAATTCGACGACCTGGGTCTGGGCGTGTTCGACGACTACGACAGTATCGAGGTAACGCAGTTCGGTGAACATCGTCCTGAGATTACGCCCGATCAACTGGCTGATTACGCCGGTGTAGTGGTGCTGACTCCGCAGGTGACAGCCGAATCTCTGTCGCACAGTAACGAACTGCTGGCAATTGGCCGGTTCGGCGTCGGTTACGATTCGGTCGATGTGGATGCATGTACCGAACGCGATGTACTGGCCATGATTACAGCCGGAGCCGTCGACCGTCCTGTCGCAGAAGCTACGATCGGCTGGATGATTGCGCTGACACATCACATGCTGCCCAAGGACCGTATGATTCGTACGGGACAGTGGGACGACCGTACTCAGTATATGGGATGTGAACTGCGTGATCGGACACTTGGCATTATTGGTCTGGGCGGCATTGGTCGAAAGCTTGTATCGCTGCTGCAGGGCTTCGGAATGCAGCAGCCGATCGTTTTCGATCCATTTGTGCCCGCATCCGTGCTTGAGGAACTTGGCGCTCGCAGCATCACACTGGATGAACTGCTCACGACCGCAGACTTTGTATCGGTGCACTGTCCGCTCAACGCCCAGACACGAGGACTGATCGGGGCCGGTGAAATCGCGAAGATGAAGCCTGGCTCGTACTTACTGAACACAGCCCGCGGCGGCATCGTTGATGAACAGGCATTATTTAACGCGCTGCAGGAAAGACGCATTGCCGGAGCGGCTCTCGATTGTTTCGAAGTTGAACCAGTCACCGAACCACATCGATTTGCTGAGCTGAACAATGTCATTCTGGCTCCCCATTCGATCGCATGGACGTCCGAACTGTTTCGCGACATCGGCCGCACAGCATGTCAGAGCATGCTTGATCTGTCGCAGGGCAAACGCCCGGCCGGCGTGCTGAATCCGAAACTCTTGGAACGCAGCAGCTTTCGAGCAAAGTGGTCACGAATTACCGGAATTGCAGAGGAGTCGCTGGAATGAGCAAACGACTGGCAGGACAGGTGGCATGGATCAGCGGCGGTGCGTCCGGTATTGGTGAATCGACCGCCAGACTGTTTGCGATGGAAGGTGCGAATATCGTCATCGCTGATGTCACAGATGCCACCGGACAGCAGGTTGCTGGTGAGATCAGTTCGAATGGTGGCAAGGCTGTCTACTCCTCCTGCGACGTTTCCGACAGCGACAGCGTGGCTCGATCGATCGAAGCAACGGTGCAGCAATTCGACGGCCTGAACATTGTGGTCAACTGCGCGGGAATTGTGCATGTCGGGCTGCTACACGAGTATTCGGAAGCCGATTGGGACCGGTTGATGGGTGTGAACCTGAAGGGCATCTATTTCACACTGAAGCACACCTTCCCGCACTTAAGCAGAAACGAACGCAGCTATATAATCAACGTGGGTTCCATCAGCAGTCTTGTGGGACAGCGAGCAACGCCCGCCTACACCACATCGAAAGGAGCCGTACTGTCGCTGACGCAGTCCATCGCACTGGATTACGCCGCAGCCGGACTGCGCTGCAACTGCGTATGTCCTGGCATCACAGATACACCAATGCTGCGCAAACATCTGAACTCAACACCGGATCCGGACGCCACCCTGCAACAGCGCGTCCGTCGCGTCCCCACGAATCAGGCGATGCAGTCAGACGACGTGGCACGCACCATTCTGTATCTCGCCTGTGAAGACTCGGCAGGAGTCACCGGAACATCAATTGTCGTGGACGGTGGCTACCTGGCGGCCGCCGAATGGGATACCGCGGACGATTAATCAGCACCAGGAGACGACAAATGACCTTTCCAATGGCCTGCGCGGATTTTACCTTCCCGCTGTTGCCGCACGAACAATCCCTCGACGTCATTTCAATGCTCGGCTTCGACGGTGTCGACATCGGGCTGTTTGAAGGACGGTCTCATCTGCACCCGTCACAGGAATTTTCCGATGCGGGGGCCGCAGAAACGCTCCGTCAGAAGACAGCTGATCGGGGACTCAGCGTGGCGGATGTCTTCCTGCAGATGGATCCTGATTTTCACGTCTTCGCGGTCAATCACCCTGATAAAGCACGACGCAGAAAAACTCGCGACTGGTTTAAGAGAACACTGGATTATGCATCGGCCTGCGAATGCCCCCATGTGACGGCATTGCCGGGAGTCCTGTTCGATGAAGAATCCGCCGCTGATTCTCTGAAACGCTGTCACGACGAACTTGCCTGGCGGGTCGAACAGTCGAAATCTGCGGGCATCGTCTTTGGCGTCGAAGCCCATGTTGGTTCTCTTGCGCCGAATCCTGAACTCGCCCTGCAGCTGGTAAAATCGGTGGCCGCACTAACACTCACACTGGACTATACACATTTCACCCGTGACGGTATCGCCGATGCCCGGATCGAACCACTCATCGCCCACGCATCCCATTTTCATGTCCGTGGAGCCTGCCGTAACAGGCTGCAGTGTTCATTTAAGGACAACGTGATCGATTATGGCCGAGTCATCGAGGTCATGCAGCGTACAGAATACGCCGGATACGTCGGCGTCGAGTACGTGTGGATCGACTGGGAACATTGCAATGAAGTCGACAACCTGTCGGAAACCGTCTTGTTCCGTGATTTTCTGAAAACCAGGTTCGGAGAATAGAGCATATCCCATCGCTGGAAGCCGTTTCGAAACGGCGGAATACAAGCACGCAGCGCAAGCGAGTGAATCAAAATCGCGACAAACCGTGATGGAAACTCAGTTACCGGCGGTGCGTGCCTGTATTGAAAGTATCTCTCACACAAACCGACCTGTTCGGCTCCTGGACTTATCGAATATGTACAGATTTCGTATGGTGTTGTTGCTGCCTTTAACAGCTGTCATCAACCTGCCTGCGCCGCTGGCCATCGCTCAGGGCAACACGCCCGGTGGGCTGACGGCGACCGACCTGTGCTGCGAACACCTGGTCGACCCTCTCGGCATCGACGATCTTCAGCCGCGACTGAGTTGGAAACTCTCCGCCACTGACGAGCCGCAACGCGGCCAAAGTCAGTCGGGCTATCATGTCCTCGTTGCCCGCAGTCGCTCTCTGCTGCAGCAGAATCAAGGAGATCTGTGGGACTCCGGACGCGTCACATCGGACAAGTCTCACCTTGTTGCTTATGCAGGTAAGCCGCTCGCTTCACGGATGGAATGCTGGTGGAAAGTTCGCGTCTGGAACGAGCGAGGAATTCCTTCTGAATGGAGTGAGTCCGCACACTGGTCCATGGGCCTGCTGACACCGACCGCATGGCAGAACGCAAAGTGGATAGGGCTCGATCAGGCCGATGACCCGGGCACCGAAATCACGGATATCAAAGCGGCCAGCTGGCTGTGGTATCCGGAAGGTAACGCGGCTTTCGACGCGCCCGTTGAGACTCGGTATTTCCGCCGTGCCATCGTCGTACCGACTGACCGCAGAATCACTCGGGCCCTCGGGTTCTGCGCGGGCGACGATTCGGTGGCCATGTATGTCAACGGTGCTCTCATCGGCATCGGCAACGGACATCCAAACCTGGTTGGTGCCGACCTGACGGGCAACATCAAACCCGGAATTAATCAATTGGCAGCCGCCATCACAAACGGCAACGCTGATGTGCCGAATAATCCAGGTGGGTGGATCGGCGCGGTGCGAATCGAATTTAATACCGGACCGCCGCTGATTGTCTATTCCGACAGCCAGTGGAAGTCCGCGAAGTCAGCGGCCGACGACTGGCAGACGGCGGAATTCACGGGCTCTGACTGGGTCGATGCCATGGAACTCGGAAGAGCCGGAATCCTTCCCTGGGGCATTCCCTGGAGTGATCGCTGGCATTCGGAACATCGACGTCTGCCCGGCCGTTATGTGCGTCATCAGTTTCAATCGTCAGTAAACAAACGAGTGCGAAGAGCAACAGCCTATGTCTGCGGTCTTGGCTTCTTTGACCTGCACGTGAACGGACAACGCATTGGCGGCGACCAGCTGATGAATCCAGCACTCACAGGCTATGACAGGCGCGCGTTATATGTCACGTTGGATATTACCGGGGCAATGCGTTCCGGCGAGAACGTGGTGGGCGTTGTTCTGAGCAACGGGCGTTTCTTCGCACCGCGATCGCAGAACCCGATGCCAATGCATTCGTATGGTACGCCGAGGATGCTCGGACAGATTCACGTCGAATATGCAGATGGGTCAGAACAGACGATCGTCACCAATGAAAACTGGCAGCTCACACCCAACGGTCCGTTACGTGCCAGCAACGAATTTGATGGCGAAGAATACGACGCACAAATGGAAATGCCCGGCTGGGCCACGGCCGAATTCGACGATTCCGAATGGCAACCTGCCCAGGTTGTCAAGTCGCCGGGCGGACAGCTTGAAGCTCAGATGATCGAACCTATCCGTGTGACGGATGTGCTCAATCCCGTACAGATGGTACAGCCGAAGCCAGGGATCTGGATGGTTGACTTCGGGCAGGCATTTTACGGAGTTGTGCGACTGAAGCTCGCGGGACCTGCAGGCCATCGCGTCAGCATGCGGACAAGCTTCAACGTGCTGCCCGACGGAACACTGAACTACATCAATGACCGCAGCGCAAAGAACACCGATGTGTATAGGCTGAAAGGTGAGGGCGTTGAAGTCTGGCATCCGCGATTTCGAGGCAACGCAACCCGGTGGGTGCAGGTGGAAGGGTTCCCGGGCACACCAACAAAAGATAATTTCGCCGGCCTGGTCACTCACACAGACCACGCTCCGGTTGGCGAATTCGAATGTTCCAACGATCTGGTCAACCGAGTATATCTGAACGCACGCTGGGGAACCCGGCTGCAGAACCGAAGTGTGCCGATGGAACCGGACCGTGACGAACGCATGCCGTGGTCGGGACATCCGGCTCGCACATCAGAAAGCGAAGGCTGGGCCTTTAATGTCGCTCGGTTCTACGAACACTTTCTGCACAATTACCGAATGCATCAGGGAGCTGACGGCAGCCTGCAGGAAATTCTTCCGCCCTACTGGAAGTTCAACGGGAAGGACATCATCTGGCCCAGTGTAGTCACCATCATTCCCGACTGGTACTACAACTTCTACGGCGACGATCGTCCGCTGCGTGACAACTACGACATGATGAAGGCATTTGTGCTGTATCACGAGAGAACGAACCTGAAACCCGATGACACGATGGACCACTGTACCTACGGTGACTGGGTGGACACAGCGTCTATTGGCGCGAACAGCCGCAACCACGGAGCGACTTCACGACCATTGCTGGGCACGGCGTATCTGTACAACAACTGTCGAATTGTGGAACGAGCAGCTCGAATCATTGGTAATTCCGACGACGAAAAGTATTTTGGTGATTTGGGCGAACGCATTCATGTCGGCTTCAATCGGCGGTTTTTCGACTCCGACACCGGCACCTACGAAAGCGCAACGCAATGTTCGAGCGTCATGCCGCTGGCCTTTGGTCTGGTACCGGAAACTCAACGACACCGCGTTATTGATCATCTGACCAGCGACGTCATGGTGAAACACAAAGGACACACATCGGTCGGACTGATCGGAACACAGTGGCAGATGCAGGTGCTGACCGACGTCGGTCACCCGGAAGTCGCGTACAAAATCGCCACGCGAACGGAGCGGCCGAGCTGGGGATACATGATCAGCAAAGGAGCCACCACTTCCTGGGAACGCTGGGACACCGACACTCAGGACGGTGGCATGAATGGCGAAAGCCAGAAGATTCTGTCGGGCAATTTCGAAGCCTGGTGTTATCAGACTCTGGGCGGAATCAACTACGACCCGTCACACCCCGGCTTTAAGCACATCATCCTGCGTCCCCATCCGGTGGACGACCTGACGTGGACCCGCGCATCACACGTCAGCGTTTACGGAAAGATCGAAAGCGACTGGAAGGTCAGCGAAGGACAACTGCGTTGGCGAATCGTTGTACCACCCAACTCGACGGCGACGGCACATGTCCCATCAACTTCGCCGAACCAACTACGTGAATCCGGGAAACGAATCTCAGAATCACAAGGTGCGACGCTGATAGAATTGCGACAGGACGTGGCGATCGTCACACTTGGGTCCGGAAGCTATGAGTTCACCACGCCGTTCGATAAATAGCTCACGAACAGAAGGCTGAGTCCACCGAGATGAACCAACCTGAATCCATCACCGACCGCGTTGACGCACTCTACGAGTTCGAACGTGAACCGGTCTCGGCGGACAAGCTTGAGAGCGGCCGGCACTTTGCTGCCTTGTTCGGCGGCGAACATGTCGCGGGTACGGAATTCGTCATCGGTGCCGCCTTTGTGGCATGGGGAGCCAGTGCGGCAGATGTGCTGATTGGCCTGCTGATCGGTAACGCACTGGCAGTACTGTCATGGACGTTTATCTGCGCCCCGATTGCAGTTCAGACGCGGCTGACTCTGTACTGGTACCTGCGCAAAATTGCCGGTCCGGGTGTCACCGCCGTGTACAACGTGCTGAACGCCTTTCTGTTCTGTATTCTGTCCGGCACCATGATCACGGTCTCCGCATCTGCAATACGGATTCCGTTTGGTATCCCTCCGCAAACAAAATGGTATCCGGAAGACCTGCGATTTGTATTTATCGTGCTGGTCGTGGGAGCCGTCGTCGTCAGCGTGGCGATCCTGGGCTTCAAACGACTGGCCCAGTTCTCTGAAGTCTGTGTGCCATGGCTGTTTGCGATGTTTGCGGCCGGAGCAGTGGGAATGCTTCCCGTGCTGGCAAAGGCATCATCTGGCATGAATGGCATCAACGGTCTGCCGGACCTGTGGAGAATCGCTCAGGAACAAATCTGGCTGCACAATCCGGAAAGCGGACTGGGCGTCTGGCATATCATCGCCTTCGCGTGGATCTGCAACCTTGCATTTCACGTGGGCCTGTCGGACATGGCCGTGCTTCGCTACGCACCCAAAGTCAGGTATGGACTGTTCTCAGCCTGCGGTATGTATCTGGGACATTACGCGGCCTGGGTCTGCGCAGGTGTGATGGGGGCAGCGGCGGCGTTGATACTAAAACGTCCGCTGGCGGAACTTGATGCTGGCGAGGTTGCATTTCAGTCGCTGGGCCTTTCCGGAATTCTGGCCGTGATCATCGCCGGCTGGGCAACATCGAACCCCACACTGTACCGTGCGGGCCTGGCGTTACAGGCTGTCACGCCGGGCTGGCCTCGCTGGCTGGTGACTCTGCTGGCGGGAATTGCCACCACGATCGTAGCCTGCTTTCCATTCGTGTTTACGAAACTGCTTAGCTTCGTGGCTCTGTTCGGTATTCTGCTGTCGCCTGTCGGAGCAATCGTCTTTGTGGAGCACTGGCTGTTTCCGCGTCTGGGCCTGCGGCAGTTCTGGTTCAGCACAACTGAAAAATCAATCAGCTGGCCGGCGCTGTCGGCGTGGGTGATATCAGTCAGCATTGCACTGGGACTGTGGTTCTCTGAAGCGCTGCACGAGTTCTTTATCGCCATTCCGCTGTGGTTCGTCTCAGCCGCGCTGTACACCGTGTTTGCCGCAGCGGCCGGAGCGCAAACCTCTGAACCCGTCACTGAGAACGGCGGCGGATCAGTCTGTCGATCTGCTGAAGCCACCACTGCGGCAAAGAAGCAGCGTCCCTCGTGGCTGAAAGCTGTGGGGCTTGTGGCACTACTGAGTCTGCTGGTACAGTTCGTGCTGCCGCTGTGGGTCATGACGGGGGATGCCAGTACTTACGAATCCAGACTGCCCGGCTATCACTTCTGGCTGAGTGCTGCCAGCATCATCCATCTGGTAACGATCGCCGCATGGGTTTTGGTCAGCGAACGAACGGTTGCACTGACAGACCAGAAGTAGGTCGAGATCCATAAGTCCTGGACGCCGCGGCGACAATGGGATGATCAGAGAACCAAGCTGTCGAATCCGGCACAGCGCTTCGCTCGGTCCGGCCGACCTCTGTTACACCTGATCCAGCGGCTCTGTGGCGTCGCCGAAGTGGTCGCGATGCACACCCATCTTGTCCATCATGCTGAGGAACAGTCGAGACATCTGCCGATTGGGATTTTCAAGGTAGTCCAGGTTCTGACCGCCCTTGATACGGCCACCTCCACCGCCCAGCATTACAACCGGAAGTTTTGTTGCATCGTGGTGTCCGTTCAGCATGCTGGAACATAACATCAACATGGAATTATCCAGTAACGTTCGATCGCCTTCCTGAACGTCCCGCATTCGCCCGGCGATATACGCCATCTGTTCCAGAAAGAACTGATTTACCTTCAGCCAGTCGTCGGTATCGTTATGCGACAGAAGATGATGGATCATGTAATCCACATTCAGATGTGGAAATCGCAGTGTACCGTGATCATTATTCAGCTTCAGCGTGCAGACGCGAGTCGTGTCGGTCTGAAACGCCAGTACCAGAATGTCAGACATCAGACGCATGTGTTCAACGATATCCTGCGGATAGCCGTCTTTCGGGCGAGGCATGTTGGGTTCCGTCAATGTCGGTCGCCAGCCCTGCAGTTCACCACGATCGCCGGCACGTTTGATCCGTTGTTCCACTTCTCGAACCGAATTCAGATATTCATCCAGTTTTCGCTGATCACGCTGACTGATGTTCCGCCGAAAATCCTGTGCGTCTGCCAGCACAGCATCCAGCACGCTCTTGTCGCCGCGCTCGGCGCTGTCCTTAAACAGCTGATCGAAGGCGAGTGCCGGATAGACTTCCAGCGGCGTGGGGGTGGTCGGACTGCTCCATGAAATATGCGAGCTGTACAGCATCGAATAATTCTTGTGGACCGATGGATTGGCTTTTTCACAGCCCAGCACAAGGCTCGGCAGTTTCGTCTGTCGTCCGACCTGCTGAGCAACAATTTGATCCACACTTGTACCGCTGCGAATCGTACCACCGGCACTCAGAGGCGCACCGGACAACAGGTTTCCGGTCTGTGAACTATGAATATTGCCCTTCAATGCTTCTGCATTGTACAGCCCCTTGATGAAGACCATTTGATCTCGAAAGTCGTTCAGCGGATGCAGAACCTTTCCGAGTTCCATGCCCGGGCCATCCCCCTTCGCCCACCACTCCTGATTGTGATAGCCACAACCGGAAAACAAAATGGCCATGCGAGTAGGGGCCTGACTGCCGTCCTGCTTTCCTTTGGCTTCGTCGCCCCAGACCGATGTCGATTCCATCCACGGTAAAGCCACGGTAACACCGAGTCCGCGCAACATCGTGCGACGTGAGAAATCGTGCTTAGTCATGTCCGTCCTCATCGTTGTGTCCACGTATCTGCCGAAACTGTTTGCTGAGCACTATAGATTCTATCGCAACGTGAAATCGATAGTCACCGGAATTCAGTTTTTTCAGCATATCGTCAATCAGAGGTTCATCAGACAGCTGCACTTCACGACCCAGAGCAAAACCCAGTAACTTGCGGCAGAAATTTCGAACAACGTCGTCGCGTCGCTGGGTTAACAGATACTCGCGGAGGCCGTCAAGACCGTCGATCGTCAGCCCTTCATACAACGTCGTCTTTGTGTCAGCCAACTTAGTCCGTACACGACCGACCGCGTCGTACTGTTCCAGCGCAAAACCGTAAGGATCGATCCTTGCATGACATTTGGCACAGGCAGGATCGGAGGAATGCTGCTCAATCAGCTGCCGAGCTGTCAGACCGGTCGGTACAGTTTCCGGCAGTAGCGGAATACCGACCGGAGGTCGGGGAAGCGGTTCACCCAACAGTGTTTCGGAGACCCAGTTACCACGCAGAATTGGACTGGTACGTGAAGCTCCCGACTGACTGGCCAGCATCGTCGCCATGGCAAGTATACCGCCACGCTGCTGACTTCGCATCCCCGTGACCCGTTTCCACTCAGGACCGCTCACATCGGAAATTCCGTAATGCCGTGCCAGAGACTCGTTCAGGAACGTATGGTCGGCACTCAACAGATCCAGGATGGAACCGTTGCGGCGAAACATGTCTTCGAAGAACCGCACAGTTTCTTCGTACATGTCAGCCCGAAGTGATGCAAATTCAGGATACAGCTTTTCATTCTTGTCGTCGTTCTGATCGAAATCGCGCAGATGCAGCCACTGACAGGCGAAGTGGACAGCCATGCGTCGAGTTTTTTCATCGCTCAGCATACGTCGGGTTTGTCGCACAAGCTCACCTTCTTCAGCGATGAGTCGACCAGCTTCAGCAGCCTCGCGAAGTTGCTCATCACGCATCGACGACCACAGAAAATAACTCAGGCGGTTCGCCAGTTCGAGATCGGTAATGGCCGCAGCATCGGCCCCGGCCGCCGGTGTTTCAAGCCGATAAAGAAATGCGGGCGACGTCAGTCCTCGCACAATAACAAGCCGAATCGCTTCCTCGTGCGATAACTCCGTGTCTCGCAACTGCTGGTAGAGGTTTCTCAGACTCTGCTGTTCAATCTCCGTCAGCGGACGCCGCCATGCACGACCGACAAATCCCAGAGCCGCTTTCAAATGCGTCGGCTCAGTTTCGATCACATGCTTGCGGAACGCCTCGGCTCGAGCCAGCACGAACGGCCTCATCTGGTCCCACGGTCCGACAAGATCCTGCCGATCCTGAGTTGAAAACTCACGAATCTGCTCCAGCGACACGACCATCTTCAGAGGTTCTTCGCTGACATACAACAATTGATCCCACAACCGGTCAAGCTCTGCGGCCTGAGCATCGTCCAGCATCAGACGTTTGAACAGGTCGTCTTCGCGGTAGAACAGCATCGCCGTCACAACTTCGTCGACAGGAACAATGCGTGTGTAACACAATGCGACGGGGAACAGCTCACGATACTCTGTAAATGCCGATTCGACGCGGCCGCGTGCCTCACTCTCTTCAGCGCAGATCACTGTAGCCCCTGACAAGCCGAGGTCCACTGGTGGAGTCGTACCGACATGCAGCTGAGTCGTTCCTTCTCGGCCGTGCTCCACGTCGTACATCCCCGCGACAACCAGTTCACGGCCAGTCGCAATTTCGGCGGGGATTCGGAACTCAACGGTCTTTGGAGCCTGAACAACAAGATGATTCGGATCGATCGCATGTGCCAGAGGATGAGTGCCAAAACGCGGGTCGGCGGCAACATCCGTCAACAAATCACCATCCAGTGGTACTGCAAATTCCTGCAACTGTTGGAACAGAATTCCGTCCGGCGAAGATTCCTGATCATCAGCTGGTGGTGCCCCGGTAGCCAATGCGGCAACCTGCTGTGCAAGTGATGTACGTCTGCCGGCGTCGGTTTCTGTCATCCATCGAGCCAGCAGGGATCCGGTCGGCACGACCGGCTGCCTTGACTCCTTCGTTTCCCGACCGGACATGGCCCCGTGGTAGAAGTGCCAGACATCGCTGTTGCCGAACTGATCAGGATGTGGGTTCCCGGCGCCGATGTCGTCAGTATTGTCCTTCCCGGCATCCCAGATTCGTTTTTCGCCTGCAGTTTCCGTCACCGTTAAATCGACGGCCGTCAGGTCGCAACTGTGATTCGCGTCCCGCGGCCCGATAATCAGCGAAATCAATTCTCCCTTCCCGACAGCGACTGGCTTCGGCGGCAGCATAGCCGTTCCGGCAACCGGAATTTCTCCCTTCATCAACGTCGACATTGTTTGGGCTGTTGAGTGCTGCACAAACCATTCGACGCCGTTGCCACATTCCGGGTGTGCATCCGACAGCGACGCTTCGACCTGCACGACACCGCTGATCGGACTGCGCCAGCCGATTGCCACAAATTCTGTCGGCGTTGGATGCACCACCAGTCCGTGCGGTCTGGAAATGCCGGGAATGCGAACCTGCTGGTCCGAAGAATTCGCCAGCAGTGAGGGCAACCCGTCCTTGTGCCAGCCATTTACGAAATCGTAGTTGGACGCTTTGAAAAACTTCTCAGTGAAGCGTCCCTTAACTTCCACCGCACCGCCAATGGCAAGGTAGTTCAGCCATACCTGCAACAGTTCAGGCTGAACAGAGTGTTTCTCGGCAACCTGAATAACGTCGGTATCGTCACTCAGCTCCGCAGCCGCCGCAAGATAGTTTTCGGTATCGGCCAGTACTTCCAGACGCACCTGCTGAACCCTGTCAAAGGTACCACGAGCATCGCGGAGACTGATCGTTGGTTGCCCCGCTGCCTCCAGCCGCATATCACGCCACAGCACAAAATCGTTTTCGCGGCCATCGCCGGCATCACCGGCCGACAGAAAGACAACGACATCTTCGCCGTTCACTGGCGGCGGCAGTTTGAGCCGAAATTCCTGTCGCGGAATCACTGGCGTAACAGCTTCCATCCATGACTGCGGTGCCCCCTCACGGCCCAGGTGCCCAACGACATTAAACTTCCACAACAGCGGCTGCCACATCGCGATCTCACGCACCAGTCGATCAATACCGCCCGGCTTCGTATTCTGCCAGCGATCGCGAAGCTGCTGCATCAGAAATGAACCGGCGTTCTTCCTGTCGTTCAGAGTTCGCCACAGCGTTTTCAGATACACCGGGCTGAGCCCCCTGTCACGAGCAACCTCAACCACAGTTTTCGTACCAGCTCGAATGGAGTCTCGTTCCATAACCGTTGCCGCAATGTAATCGGCAACGGGCAGCACCCCGCCCTGATTTGTTTCAAACCGGATGCCCTGCAGATTCACGGGCGTACCACTGCTGTCCGTCGTGTAGCGGCCGTAGAAGCTGCGAATCTTTGCCATCAGGTCATCAGTGTTGTCTCGCCGTGATGTATATGGTGTAAATCGAACTCCATCGGGAAACAACGCAGCATGCTGAGAAATTCTCTTGGCGGCATCCAGATACTTCTGCACCAGTGAGGGCGACATCACTAACCCGCTGCCGACATTCGTAAATCCTTCGCCTGCCGCCCCATCAATCGGAAACTCTTCCGTGGGATCCAGTAAAGACACACCGGTCAGATCACGAATCGTGTAAGTGTATTCTGCATTGCTGAGTCGCCTGAGCACAACGGGTCCGGGATCACCGGCGTGGGCCCTGGCTTCTGTGGCCAGAAGTTCGCGAACCCAGTTCCGCAGCTGTAAGACCTCAGCATCGGCAGGCTGCGTGGAATCCTTCGGCGGCATTTGCTGCGTATCTAACATGTCACGAACTTTCAGCCACGCGTCTACATTTCTACGCGCCTCAGCCAGCGTCTTAATGGCGCCCAGATCGATTTCTGCTTCTGTCACGCTGTCCGCATGACATTCAAAACAGTACCGGTCCAGCAGCGGTCGAATGGACGTCCGATACTCAGCGGCAGCGGCAGCAGAATTCGTTTCGTCGGCCGTTGTCAGGCCACACATACAATACTGAGTCACCAGCAGCAGCCCGACCGCTGACTGGCAGAGCGTGCCAATGCAAACGCGCGAAATACATAACAACGTCGCTACACGAACACCGTTCATCGATGCCCTTTCATTCGTCCCTTGTGGCTGCCAATGTGGTCGCGAACCTCATCGACAGCATTCTGAACGTCGCCATCCTGCAGACAGTCGATGATCTGCTGATGGCTGGCGATGCCCGACTTCCATTCGGCGGTCTTGACACTGTCACGAAACTGACGAAAAAAAACCTGCAGCAGATCGCTGAAAGCGACAAGGGGCGAAAGCCCACTGGCACTCAGCAGCGTACGATGAAATTCGATATCCAGATCAATCCACTGCTGAAGTTTGCGAGCCGTACGAAACCGATCAACGATACCCCGAAGTTTTTTGTAAATGGATGGATCGTCTGCCATGCGTCGGGCAACGTGAGGCATCACGCCGGTTTCGATAACGATGCGCGAATCAATCAACGATGACGGATCAGCCTGATGCAGTGCCGGATGAAACCCCAGATGACTGGTCACTCGATCCATGTCGATGTGACCTACCGTCAGACCAACGCCGGTACGGGACTCAACGATGCCCAGAAACTCCAACGCCTTCGTCGCCTCACGCAGACTTAGTCGACTGACACCAAACTGTTCGGCCAGTTCGGTCTCGTTCGGCAGACGATCACCGGGTACGAGCCCCTCGGAAACAATATGAGACTTCAGCCGCTCCGCGATGACATCACGAATTTTGCGTTTAGGCAGAGTCTTCAGCAAAGCGTTCTCCGGAGTTACCCGACGTTGTCCCGGAACGAACAGCCACGGTCCGTGAAAGAAGTAATCGTACCGTCGGCTTGATCGCCGCTGGTCCGGGAAGTAGATTATCAGACAATCTGATCTTGTCAAGAAGTCGAAGAAGCGGCCGGTGAGACCAGGATTCCCAAGGAGACCAGAATGCCAACGGTATCGAACAGGGTGGGCGCACGGTTGATACTGCGATATCTGTTGCCCTTTGTGTGCGGCCTGTGCCCTGCTCTGACGGCCGACGAGCCTCGATTCCTTGACTGCTCGCTGCTGGTCGCGCCGGAGTACCCGGCGACCTGGCCGTCGACTCCGTTTCCACGGTTCCAAATCACGCATCAACGGACAATCGGTCCCGATAGTGCGTACAACATCGACGTACTGCTGATTGACGGAAACACAGGCACGCAACTGGACGTGCCGCCCCATTCGGTTGCCCGTCCCGAACTGAATCGACCGAAGTCAGGTGCACTGGGACTAGCGTACACGGATAAGATCGAGCCCTGGCAGTTCGGTGGCGAAGCCTGCGTCGTGGATGTCCGCGACCTGCTGGATAAGGCAGCTAAAGGAGTCAGCCCGCTGGTGCGGCGTCGGCATGTGGAACAATTTGAGGAGAAACATCGTCAGCTGCGGTTCGGTGATGTTGTGCTGTTTCGCAGCGACTATTCGGATCGGTATTACCAGCCGCTGCCGGAGGGACGTCGCTACATCGCTGACGTGCTGGACCGCACAGCACCGGGCTACCCCGATCCCGACCCTGACTGCATGGAACTGCTCGCATCGCGCGGGGTGATGACACTCGGTACAGACAGTGCCAGCATGGGTCCCCTGCCCGATCTGGCGGAACCCACACATTACGCGGGCCTGAAGTACGGCATGATCTGGACGGAAGGAGCCACGGGACTGGGCGCCTTACCATCCACAGGAGCCTTCTATTGTCAACTGGCACCGAAGCATGAACGCGGCCCCTACAGTGAAGGCCGAGCATTCGCGATCGCAGGAGGAGAGTTGCCCGGAAAGCTGATCGAATCCTGCCGCAACAAGCGCGCCGTCGATCTGTCACCGACGCTGTCGCCGAAACTTCCATTGACATCTCCCGGACACGGCACGGGCAATCATCGACAGGTCTACCTCAAAGTCGACTTTCTGTACTCCGAATATCTGGACATGTGGCATCATACACATCTGATGGATTCGATGGCCGGTACTCATCTGGTACCTCCGTCGTTCGCACTGCCACCGGGCGGCGAAGAGCCGGCCTATGCTCCGGAAGTTCGAGGCTGGCTGGAGGAATACGAAACCAAATACGGCCCGCGCGGCACCAGCACTATGACCACTGAGCAGGTGCCGCTGCAGTGGACGTGCGGGCCGGTCCGCATCATTGATGTGCGTTCGCTGGCAGGCAACACTGCACAGAAATCGTGGCCTGCGTCTCCGGAAATAACCGTGGCTGATATTCAGACGGCGGAACAGGCCAACGGGAAACTTAAACCGGGTGACATCGTTTTGTTTCAGACCGGGCATCTGGACGAACATCTGCGTGCTCAGCCCGATGACTCCGGTGTCTGGTCAGATCCACTCCACGGCCGCAGCGAAGGCTGGCCTGCACCAGGCCCGGACGCCATCGTGTATCTGAAAAGCAAAGGTATTCGCTGCATTGCCACGGATGCGCCGGACCTGGGCGGAGTCGATCCCCGAAGAGCCCTCATGACTTACTGGGCGCTGGGCACCCATAACATGGTGGGCGTCGAGTTTCTGCACAACGTAGACAGCGTTCCCGACAGCAGGGACGCTTATTTTCTGTTTGCTGCGGTCAGGATTCGCGACTGCCACGGCGGCCCCGGCCGCGCGATCGTGTTGTATTGACGACCAATGACAACTGACCTCCCCAAAACCTGTTTGCCCACATGGGACGTGGCCGAACTTCCGGAACCAAAACCGCTCGGGCTGCGCAATCTGACGGGCTTTATCGGGCCGGGAATCGTGATGTGCGGGATCCAGATCGGCGGTGGAGAATGGCTGTTCGGGCCCGCCATCACGGCAAAGTACGGTGGTGGTCTGATGTGGATCGCCACCGTCGCCATTCTGTGTCAGGTCTTCTACAACGTCGAATGCGGTCGCTACGCGCTGTACACAGGTGAACCCGTGTTCACGGGCTTTATGCGGACTCGACCAGGTCCGGGCTTCTGGGTCAGTATTGCACTGCTGCTGAGCCTGGGATCACTGATCCCAGGTCTGTCCACGAATGCCGCCGTGCTGATCACGTCGATGTATCTGGACCGCCCCCCCACCACCGACGATGCAATGCTGGTCAATACCACCGCCTATCTGTGTCTTGCGCTGGTGGTGCTGCCGGTACAGGTGGGGGGCAAAGTTTACAACATGCTGCAGATTGTGATGACGGCCAAAGTCTTTGTCGTGCTGGGATTTTGCCTGTTTATCGGCATCTTCTTTGTCAGCGCGCAGGGCTGGATCGACGTGTTTAGCGGTTTCCTGAAGTTTGGCAACGTACCGGTTGATGATGGCCACGGAGGCGAAAAAGTCGTCAACGCCTTCACTCATTTTCGGGAACACGGAGAGTACCCCATCGTAGCCCTGACCAGCATCGCAGTGCTGGGCGCGTTCGCGGGATTCGCGGGCGGGGGTGGACTCAGCAATTCCACTTACAGCAACTTTGTTCGTGACAAGGGCTGGGGAATGGGCAGTCAGGTAGGGGCGATCGCCAGTGCGATCGGCGGCCACAATGTGTCGCTGAGCCACGTTGGCAAAGTTTTCGCAATCAACGAAGACAATCTCCGCAAATGGAGGGGCTGGTGGAAGTACATTCTAACGGATCAGTTTCTCATCTGGATGCCAGGCTGCGTGATGGGAATGGCACTTCCCGCTTTGCTGTCGATCGAATTCGCCGCCAGCTCGCCGATGTTCAGCCAGAACGTTCCGTATGCGCAATCGCTGATTTCGGCCGACGGCATTCGCCACGCACCAGGGGTCAGTGACGCAACTCGACAGTTACTGTGGATGGCCACGCTGTTTGTCGGGCTGATGGTTTTTCTGCCCAGTCAAATGTCGATCGTAGATGATGTTGCTCGCCGCTGGACGGACATCATCTGGTCGTCCAACGAAAAAATTCGCAAACGACTGCAGCCGCATCAGGCCAGCCGGATCTATTACACGATTCTGGCCTGTTACGTGGTCTGGTCATTCATTTCAGCAACGATTTTTCTGATGTTTGGCGACGCTCCTCGGTTGATGGTGCTGGTCATTGCGAATCTGAACAACGTAGCGCTGGGTGTAACGGCGTTTCACGTGTTGTGGCTGAATTGCAATCTGCTGCCACAGCCACTGCGTCCAAAGTGGTACAACCAGGCTGGCATTCTTGCATGCGGCATTTTTTATTGCGGCCTGGCCGCGCTGGTGTTCTGTGCCAAAATCGTTCCCTTGATTATTCAAGGCTGAGGAATTCGAACGTGGCTGAATCGATGTTTGATCTTTCCGGCAAAGTCGCAGTTATCTCCGGTGCTGCTCAGGGTCTGGGACAGGCCGCAGCCGTGGCGGTGGCCGAGCACGGTGCCGACGTCGCGCTGGTGGACCGAAACGCGGAAGGAGCAGAAGCGACTGCCGAGACGATCCGATCACTGGGACGCAACGTGCTTGTTGCCGATACGGACGTTTCCGATCCGGTTGCCATTGCGGAACTGTTCCGGCAGGTCGACTCAGAATTTGGTCGAATCGACTTTCTGGGCAACATCGCTGGTGACGGCTGCCTGTCGAAGCCCGAAGACCTGCCGATCGAAGATCTGCATCGAGTGTTTCAGAACCTTGTTGTCGGACGTTTCGCAATGTGTCAGCAGGCCGGTCGCCGCATGCTGAACCAGGGCAAGGGATCGATCATGAATATCGGATCACTGGCCAGCAGCACAGCATTGGGTCGAGGACATATCGCCTACAGCATGGCGATGGGAGCCGTACTGCAGATGACACGCGAGCTGAGCACAGAATGGAGCCACCGGGGAGTGCGCGTGAACTGCGTCACACCGGCACAGGTGACGAACCCCAGCCTGATCGCGCGTATGGAACAGGATCCCAATCTGCAGTCGCAGTTCCTGAGCGGAATTCCCGCCGGTCGCATGGGAACGCCCACCGATATCAGCGGGCTGTCCGTGCTGCTGGCATCAGATGCCTCAGAATGGATCACCGGAGCCATCATCCCAATGGACGGTGGCAACACGGCCATGAATGCCGGCGGCACGCCAGGACACGCAAGCGCGCCAGTACAGTCATTTCGATCAGAGTGACCCCGGAGTCAGAAAATGTCAACAACAGAAGTCGCCACACTGGATAAGAAAACAGTCCTGTCACTGTACCGAATGATGCAGGTTATTCGGCAGACAGAAGAACAACTCGCGCGCTGTCATCAGAAAGGACTGGTGCTGGGCGCGTGTCACACGTATGTCGGTGAAGAAGCCATCGCGACAGGAGTCTGCGCGCACCTGACGGATCAGGACCCTGTGTTCAGCACTCACCGGGGTCATGGGCACGCACTCGCGAAAGGAGTGAAGCCAAAATCGCTGATCGCTGAGTTGTTTGGTCGGGAGTCCGGTGTGTCACAGGGGCGGGGCGGCAGCATGCATCTGTTTGCTCCGGAAATCGGCATGATGGGCACCAGTGGCATTGTGGGACCGTGTGTGCTGCAGGCATGCGGCGGAGGTTACAGTTCGAAGATTCGGAAGACAGATCAGGTGTCGGTGGCGTTCTTTGGAGACGGCGCCGTCAATAACGGTGCGTTTCACGAAGGCTGCAACATGGCCAGCATCTGGAATCTACCGGTGCTGCTGATCTGCGAAAACAATCAGTTTGCCACAGAAGTCGCCTTTGAATATTCGAGCGGCATTCCGGATGTGGGTCGTCGAGCTGCAAATTACGGACTGCCCGGATTCGAAGTGGACGGCAACGATGTTCTGGCCGTGTACGAAACAGCCCGCGAAGCCGTTGACCGAGCACGCTCCGGCGGCGGTGCGACTCTGATCGAATGCAAGACCTATCGAACTCGAGCACACGCAGAAGGTATGGGTGACTACTCCTACCGTACTCGCGAAGATGTCGCCGAATGGCGGGAAAAATGTCCCATTCGCCAACTGGCCGAACGCGTCGTCGACGAAGGCATTGCCACCGAAGAAGACCTGGCCGCCATCGAAACCGACGTCAGAACGCAGGTTCTGGCAGACAGCAAATCAGCCGAACAGGCCGCATGGCCCGCAGCTGCCACCGCCACATCACACGTTTTTTTCGAAGAGCCAGTTTCCATTCCGGCCGCACCGGAACCAGGAACTCGAGAGATCAACTATATCGCTGCAACGCATGAGGCGCTGGACTACGAAATGCAGCACAACTCAGCCATTTTTGTCATGGGTGAAGGTATCGGAGCTCGCGGCGGCAACTTTGCCACCACCACAGGACTGTACGACAAATACGGAGCAGAAAGGCTGTGTGACACTCCAATCTGCGAACGAGGATTTGTGGGGCTGGCCTGCGGAGCGGCGATGACGGGGGCCCGACCGATCATCGACTTCATGTTTATCGATTTCATCAACGACGCATTCGGCGAGGTGCTTAATCAGATCGCAAAAATGCAATACATGTCTGCCGGTCGACTGAAGATGCCTGTGCTGTTGCGAGGCTGCATCGGCATCGGCCATTCCGCAGCGACTCACCATTCCGGCAGCTATCATTCCATCTATTCACACATTCCGGGGCTGCGAGTCGTAGTACCATCGACTCCCTACGATGCCAAAGGTCTGTTTCATCACGCTCTGCGATGTCAGGACCCGGTGCTGTTTCTGGAACATCGCGAACTGTACGGTATGAAAGCCCCGGTCCCGGAAGAGCCGTACGAGATTGAATTCGGCAAGGCGTCTGTGATACGGGAAGGCACGGACATCACGGTCGTGGGCATCGCGTTGATGGTGCACAAAGCTCTGGAAGCTGCCGAAACGATGGAGACCGAAGGAGTCTCCGTGGAAGTCATCGACCCACGCACGGTTTCGCCTCTGGACACAGAGACAATTCTTAAATCCGTTGCAAAGACAGGTCGACTGCTGATCGTAGATGAAGCCTTCCAGCCGTGCAGCGTGGGCGCAGAAATCGCAGCACGCATCGTGGACCAGGGATTCGATGAACTGGACGCGCCGATCAAACGACTCAACGGCGCATTCACACCAACCCCCTACAGCCCAACCCTGGAATCCGCGGTCGTGCCGCAGGTCGAAGATATTGTGAACGAAATCCAGCAACTTCTGCATGAATGAATCACGGCCCACAACCGTGCCCCCCTGTTTGCGACTCCCGACTGACTACTGCCGACTGCCAGTTCCCATGCCCATTGAAATCACAATCCCGCGCCTTGGCTGGAGCATGGACGAAGGAACGTTCGGCGAATGGTCCAAAAAAGACGGCGAACACGTCGCTTCCGGGGACGCCGTCTTTCTGCTGGAAACCGAAAAGGCACTGCAGGAAGTGGAATCCGTCGACGAGGGCATCCTGCACATTCTGGCGGACGCTCCCAAAGAAGGAGACACAGTCAAGGTTGGCACGATCATTGGGTATCTGCTGAGCAAGGGCGAAGAGCCTCCGAAGATAGAGACAGGCGTTCGGCAGCCAGCAGTCGACAGTCCGGCTGCAGGTGTTGTTGCTGCCGACTCCCAACTGCCGACTTCCAACTCCCCTCTTTCCCCCGCAGCATCACCATCTGTGCGGCGTCTGGCGCGAGACCTGAACGTCCCGTTAACGTCGCTTAAATTGAACGGCACGATTTCCGAACATGATGTCCGGCGTGCTGCGCAGCAGGAAACCATAGAACAACGATCAGTTCCGTCCGGACAACGAACCGAAAACGTCGCAGCACGCAACTCTCATCCGTCACTGCCAAAGGTTTCACCGCGCGCTGCTCGCGCGGCACGGCGATTCCATATCGACTGGACAACGTTAAATGGAAGCGGGCGAAACGGACGAATTCGCGAGCAGGATGTCCTGGCTGCTGCCGGAGGAGACAATCTGCCGAATGGCGTACTGGTTCCAGCCACACCGACGCGCAAGTTGATTGCCGAACGCATGGCGCACAGCGCACGGACAACAGTGCCAGTGACTCTGACGACGATCGCCCATGTGGACGGAATTCTTCGCGACCGAGCCGCGCGTAAACAACAGACAGATTCTGAGAACCAGACCCCCGCCATTCACGATTACGTCATCCTGTCTGTCGCTAAAGCGCTGCAGAAGTTCCCAGCACTCAACCGCCGTTGGATGAACGGCGAGATTCTGCAGCCAGACGGCATCCATATCGGTCTGGCGGTGGACACTCAAAACGGACTCATCGTGCCGGTCGTGCGCAATGCCGATCAGAAACCATTGCCGGAACTTGCAGAATCGTCAGCGGCCCTGGTTGCACGTGGTCGAGATCACAGACTCACCAGCAAAGAATGTACTGGCGGCACGTTTACAGTTTCAAATCTTGGCGCCTTCGGCATCGACGCATTCACACCGGTCATCAACCCCGGCGAATCGGCTATTCTTGGCATCGGAACCATCCGCAGAACACCGGGGCTCTGTGACGATGGCAGCATCACCGGGTCTCAGCAAATGACTCTCAGCCTGACTTTTGACCATCAGGTCGTCGACGGAGCACCGGCCGCCCGATTTCTGCAGTATGTCGTCGACGAACTTCGCGATTTTGCTGAGTAACTTGGGATCTGTCGGAGACGCACTATATTCCGCACACTAGCAGAGAATTCTCTGCATCTCTGATGTGGACTGGAGTCTGAAGACCAGATGGAATTCATTGCGATTGATATCGGCACCTCGTTTACGAAAGGTGCCATCGTCGACGTCGAGTCGATGGAGATCCGGAATATTTATCGCCGCACTGGCGCTGTAAAGCTGGCGGCTGAAGATCCCTTCTATTTTGAATTGTCACCTGCCGATGTGCTGCAAGGTGTCACGGATGTCATTGGCGAGTTGTATTCGTCGGCTACGGATTGCTGTGGCATTCTCATGTGTGGGCAAATGGGAGGCCTTGTTCTGTGTGACGGCGATGGCAAGGCCAGATCAAACTACATTTCCTGGCTCGACCGCCGAGCAACAAACATTCCCCCGTCAGCCAAGGTAACGTACTTCGATCAACTAGACAAAGAAGTGGGAGATCGGTCTCGTGACGTCCTGGGAAACGAATTCCGCCCGGGACTACCGCTGTCGTTTCTGTACTACCTGCGAGAAACCGGTCAACTGAACGAACTGCGGCACACCGTGCCCGTGACGTTGCCTGACTTCGTGGCGGCCGCGTTGTGCGACAGTCGCCCGGTGATGGAATGGACCAGCACGGCAGGATCGCTGGACATTGTGTCTCGCGAATTTCCGCATGACCTGCTGCGTGAGCTGCGGCTGGACGATCTTGACTGGCCTGACATTGTGGACTATCGGCACGTCGTTGGTGAATACGAAGTCAATGGCCGGTCGCTGCCCGTATATGCACCGACGGGTGATCACCAATGTTCGCTGGCCGGAACGCTGCTGGCACAGGGTGAGCTATCCCTCAACGTTTCAACCGGTTCGCAGGTGTCGATGCTGACCAGCAGCACAACGATGGGCGAATATCAAATCCGACCATATTTCGATGGCCTGCTGTTAAAAACGATCACCAACATTCCGGCCGGGCGAGCTCTCACGGCCATCATGAAGCTGCTGACTGAAATTCCAGGCCGCGACAACGAGGGTACGGCTCAGGCGTGGGACTATTTCTTCCAGCAGGCAGAACAGACAACGACAACGGATGCCGGAGTGAATCTCGCCTTCTTCCCTGGTGCAATCGAAGGTCCCGGCGCCTTCACGAATCTGCGGGAAGACAACCTGACAGTCGGGCACATCGCGCGAGCCAGTCTGGAACAGATGGCTGATTATTACAAACAGCGGGCTGGTCAATTGGCACCCGCGAAAGACTGGTCGCAACTGGTATTTTCCGGAGGCATCGCTCAGCAATCCTCTTTGCTGCGAGAACTTGTCGCCGATCGACTGCAGTCAGATTATCGAACAGCCACCAGTTCCGAAGACGCACTGTACGGCATGATGGTCCTGGGGCGCGTCATCGCAGGTCTCAGCGATTCGGTGGCCCCTGTCACCAGGTAGTCGTGCAATGTCGATCTCATGTTTCCGTCACACAGCATTCGGAAACTTTTTTTGACATGGCGGAAACCAATCACTCTCAGTAACTCCCGCATCTGGCTGGAACTGCTGGACCAGCGACATCACGACGACCTGGGTGAAGCCACCACTGACGGTGAACTGTGGAAAGTCTGGGACACGTCCGTCCCGAGCTCCGGTGATGTCGCTGCAGAAATCGAAAGACGATTTGGGCTGCGCAGACAGCAGTCCATTTGCCATCGTCGAACCGTCTTCCGGCAAAGCTGTCGGTATGACAACGTACATGAACGCGGATGCCGCCAACCGACGGATAGAAATCGGATAGACATGGTTTCGCAAGTCAGTTCATTGCGCAGGCCTGAATACTCATTGCAAACTGTTGGTGCTGACCCGCGCATTTACAGAACTCATATCTTTAATCGGCAGAGCCGGGCGGGCATCGAACGCCTGGGGCGAAACTGGAAGCGTTCAGCGAAGTCACCGGATTCTGGCCCGCGGCACACTGCAGGACACATGCGTCTATTCCATCATTTCCAGTGAACGGCCCACCGTGCAAACGCATCTGACATTTCGAGCGTCACGGTCGCACTGAACGCAGATCACAGTCTGGACTGAGGCAACAGCACTTTCGTCAGGTCACGCGCCACTAAGCAGTCCGTCGACAACCTGAGCGTTACTGCCCCGTGCATCCGTCAAAGTTTCATCGCTGCCGTGGTGGCGAAATGAAGGACGATTGTGGTCCGGGCCGATTTGATGCAGCAGCGTGGCGTGCAGATCGGGAGCGACGGCGAGTCCTGGCTACAGATAATTCCCGCATCTCAGAACGAAGTTACGCGGGGGCAGATGTCGTTCGTGAACCACCTGAATGGTGGCATAGGCTCTGCGGCTGCTGTTCAAACCTACTCTCTGTTGCGCTATGTCGGCCAGTTCGTTTCCGTGCGCCTCTTTGAAGGCAGCCGCTGGTTCTTTCTGCGCTGCCGTAAGATTTTCAGCGGACGTCTCCAATGCCGCCCGAACAGTGCTGCGAATCGTTTCGGGCAGCAGCGACAGTTTCTCAGTGAACAGAATCCGGCGATAGAATTCGCGAATTTCATCGGATCGCTTTTTCAGTGCAGCAACCTGATTTTCAATTTCGCTGTTCGCCCGGTCAATCTGAGCCTTTTCTCTGTCAGCAACGTCAGGGCGACCATACCCGGTGGAAGTCACCCAATGCCTCACGTTGAAGGCCGGGGCAAAAACGGATTCCAGGCGACAATACTCCGACTGAGAAATGGCTTCGTACTTATGATCGTGACATCGTGCACACTGCAACGTCAGGGCCAGCAGATTGGCGGCAATATCTTCCGTTGTTCGTTGCAGAACGTGATGCCTGGTGCCCGGCGTGTTGAGCTCATTCTGGTCAGTGTCATCATTCGCACACAGCAGGAATCCGGTGGCGATGAGCGCATCCTTCATTTCGGGCGATAACGTTTCAGCGGATGTCCAGTCGTAGAGTTCGTCACCGGCCAGTTGTTCGACGATGAAACGATCAAAGAGTTTTCCGTTGTTGAATGACCGAATGACGTAGTCCCGATACCGCCATTTCTCAGCCAGAGGTTTAATGATCGCGGCGTCGTTGTCGTTTCCATAGACGTCTGCGTAGCCCGACACATCCAGCCAGTGTCGCTTCCAGCGTTCACCGAAATACTACGAACTCAAAATCCGGTCAATCAGGCGTTCAAGAGCATCTGGTGCATCATCGCTGTAAAACGCAGCGACGTCCTGCGGCGACGGCGGCGGCGCCGGTCAGATTAAAGTATGCTCGCCTCACTAACATGTTACGATCGGCCTGGTCCGAGTAAGACAATCCATGCTGCTCTACCTTCGCCAGCAGGAAATGATCGATCTCATTGCAAATGCGATCTGTATTCCGGACCTCGGGGGATTGTGCCGTGCCGGTGCTTGCCATGCCCAGTGTTGTCGATCCTGATCACTGATTTTTCGCGCTGCAGTGCAGCCGCTTCAACCAATTACGCAAAGTTGAGATTTCCTGCGGCGTCAGGCGCGGTTCTCCTTCCGGCGGCATTATTCCCGATTCAATCATCAACACCATTTCGCTGAGATCAGAAAAACCTCGAACGATAACGAGACCAGCCTTGCCGCCTCGCGGCCACCGTGCGCAGATCCAGTTCCGCTTTCTGCGTCTCATCGCCGTGACAACTGTGACAACTGTGACACCGCCGAGCAAGAATCGGATGGTTAGTTTTTCGAACTGAGGAATGGGACGAAAGCCGGCCTGCAGACCGTATTTCCCAGCCAGATAACTGCCGACCTGGCAGCGTTCGGTGGCGGTCAATGACCGGTGATGAATCAGCACTTCAGCCAGGTCACCCTGAAAAAACGTCCCTGCGATGGATTCCGGACCAAAGTGCTGTCCCAGTGCCAGCGTCAGGTTATTCTTGAAGCCCAGAAAATGTGTTCCATTGAACATCGCTCACTAATCACGCCGACCGTTCAGGTGGATCGCAAATGTCTGCTCGCCGGTGTACACCGTTTCGATCAGGTTTGGCTTCCCATTCCATACCACGGTCGGCCCTTCACCTTCATCACCGCTGTGAATCCCCAGCCGTACCCTGCCCCGCCTCTGCGGTAGCCGATCCAGAACCCGAAGCGTTTTTCGAATGCAGCGTCAGGGGCATCGCGCGAATTCAGATCAAGAATCCACTGAGCACCATGAGCCGATCCGGCGGGCGCCTGCAGTACAACAGAGACGTGAAACGTCTGGTCTCCCGTAGACATTCCGATCAACGTCGACAGACTCAGAAAGTCGTCGCCGTGAAATCGAACGGCTGGGCGCCCACCGATCGCTGCCACATGAAACGTTGGCTGGCGTGCGGTAATTTTCTGCGACGGCTGATTTCCGTTGCCGCTCCTGTCGCGTCATTCAGCGATCGATGCTCTTTCGGCCGGAGGACACGAATGCTCACCGTCTGTGTCACGATCTGCTGCGTCCAGCCAGACGACCGGACCATCCCTGGAAGGAACATGGGCATCTGCCGGCGAAGAACACAGGCGACCACAGCAATCGCGTGTGAAAACACAAACAAGAATAGTTGCCGTCGGCTCATGGCGGTTTTCACATAACCGTGTGGGCGCCACTCTTCCGGTTGAAAACTACGTATCGTTCAGTCGATTCTCCACCGCAGAATATTGGTGTTGGTCGTTCGGCCGGATCGATTGACATACAATTGCCCGTTTGTGCAACGCAGTCCGCAGGATTCATTTCATGCCCGTGCCAACGATGAGTTACCTCACGGATATCCACTTCTCGCCGGGGGCGACCGCACTGGTGCCTGAGATCCTTGCAGAGATGGGGCTGAACCGGCCGCTGCTGGTCACGGACACCGGCATTGTGACAGCGGGCCTGGTTGACAGACTCAGTTGTGGCATTGCGGCAACCTTCAGTGATGTCAGTCCAAATCCAACACAGCAGAATGTCCGAAACGGAGTATCGCTGTTCCGCGATGCCAGATGCGACAGCATCATCGCTCTGGGCGGCGGCTCGCCAATCGATTGTGCCAAGGCGGTCTCGCTGATGGTGACACACAAAGAGCCACTGGAACAGTACGCCCTGATTCGTGGCGGTCTGCCCATGATCACCGCCGACAAGCCAGCGGTGATCGCCATCCCCACAACTTCAGGCACCGGCAGCGAAGTAGGCCGAGCATCACTCATCGCCTTCAATGACACCACCAAGCTGGCGATTGTCGGCCGGTCAATTATTCCCGACGTTGCCATCTGTGACCCCGAACTTACAACCAGACTGCCGGCCGGGCTCACTGCTGCCACCGGTATGGATGCGATATCTCACTGCGTGGAAACATTCTGCAGCCCAAAGTTCAACCCCGTCGCAGACGCAATTGCGCTGGATGGTCTGCAGCGGGCCTGCAGCAATCTGCAAGCGGCCGTTGATGAAGGTACCGACCTGCAGGCCAGATCTGAAATGATGATGGCGTCCATGCAGGGCGCGCTGGCTTTTCAGAAAGGGTTAGGCATGATTCACAGCCTCAGCCACCCGCTGGGTGCCATTCCCAAGCAACTGCACCACGGCACACTGAATTCAATCTTCCTGCCGCACGTGCTGCGGTTCAACGCCGATGCATGCCCGGAGAAAATGGTCCGTATGGCCAACGCCATTGGAATGGACGAGGGTAAAGAATTGGCTGATCATTTTGAAAATCTGGCGAATAAGACCGGGCTGCCGTCGCGTCTGAGTGACCTGGGTACGACCGCGGCGGATCTTACACCGCTGGCAGAACCAGCATTCGCAGACCATTCCACCGCGACAAATCCACGGCCATTGACCGCAGACGACTGCGCAGCAATGTACCGCGCCGCGTTATAGACAAGCAACGCCTTGTTCTCCCGCTCCGGACTGAAAACACCTGTTCTGGCGGACGCTCTACGGTTCGTTGATCACAGGGTTCGTCAGCTGACCGATTCCTTCGATGTCGATGGTCACTGAATCGCCATCCTTCAGATAGACAGGGGGCTTACGCGCCAGGCCGACTCCGTGTGGTGTTCCCGTCAGAATCACTGTTCCTGGCATCAGAGTCGTACTGCCGCTGAGAAACTCAATCAACGTGGGCACGTCAAAGATCATGTCGTCTGTATTCCAGTCCTGCATGACTTTGCCATTCAGAACGGTCTTGATCTTCAAGGCATTGGGGTTTGGAATTTCATCTGTAGTCACCAGGCATGGTCCCAGTGGACAGAACGTGTCGAAATTCTTGCCTTTGCACCACTGGCTGCCGCCATATTTAATCTGCCAGTCACGAGCACTCACATCGTGGCCGCACGTGTAGCCCAGTACGTAATCCAGAGCATCGGCTTTCGAAACGTTCTTGCACTTCCTGCCGATCACCACGGCCAGCTCACATTCGTAGTCGACTTCTTCGCTCTTCAGATGCGTGGGAACTTCAATAGGATCGCCTGGGTGCTGCAGCGTCGCAGGTGACTTCATGAACAGGATGGGCCATTTCGGTTTCGGCAAACCACCTTCTTCGGCATGAAACAGATAGTTCAGCCCGATGCACAGGATCGTCGGCGGATCGACCGGAGCCAACAGCTTATGCACGTCGGCGACTTTGTCGGTGACCGTATGGTCGCCAAAGATGCAGCCATCAATTTCCAGAGAGGATCCATCATCCTTTTGAGCGGCATATCGAATGTCGTTGGCTGGATCGTTGTATCGAATGATTTTCATGGTGGGTGTACCGGTCGAAAACGTGTGGAAAGACTGTGAGCGGATCCGCAGAATATCAGCAACACCGGAAATGGCCAGCGTTGGTGCACGCATGCCGAGCTCGATGCTGAAGTCAGGCAAGGTGGCCCGTGGTATGAGCGAGGAATAAGTGGAAATCCGGGGCATGCTTAGCAGGCTCAGTCCAGCCTCCGGCCACCCGACCGGGACAACTATCGAATGCTGAGTGTTCCGCCATCGATCGGATGTACGCTGCCTGTGACAAATGAAGCTTCGTCACTGCACAGAAACAGCGCTGCCACGGCAATTTCTTTCGGACGACCCATACGTCCGATGGGCTGAAAAGCCGCCAGTTTTTCCATAACGGCTTCTTCCTCACCAGGATAATTCTGTGCCACAAATCCGTCTACGAACGGTGTGTGAATTCGCCCGGGAAGAATGGCGTTACAACGAATTCCCTTGTCGACAAAATCCTTGGCAACGGAATACGTTAACGCGACAACAGCGCCCTTACTGGTCGAATAGGCAAATCTTTCTGCCAGTCCGAACCACGCCACTGTTGAGGCAATATTCAGAATCGCGGAGCCCTGCGGCATGTGTGGAATCACAGCGTAGCAGCAGTTGTAAACCCCTTTCACGTTAACCGCCATGACTCGATCAAAATCTGCCTCTTCTGTCGTCGTGACGCTGCCCACATGAGCGATGCCGGCATTGTTCACCAGAATGTCAATCTTGCCACGCTCGGCGACAATCGCCTCAACCTGCGATTTCACGGCGGCCTGGTCGGTAACGTCGCAGACACGAGCGGTCGCTGAGCCGCCGGCGGAAACGATCTCGGACACGGTCGCTTCGGCTGTCACCTCATCAACTTCGAAGATCTGCACGTGAGCACCCCGCTCGGCAAACATTTCGGCGATGCCCTTACCAATACCAGAACCGCCACCGGTGATAATCGCGTTTTTTTCGTCGAGTCGTAGCACTTCAGTTTCCTGTTATAATTTGCGACACGCAATGTACAGCATCAGCCAGGGTCGGTCACCGACTTACAGAGTACACAGTACGTCGCAACTCAGCCACCAACACGAATTCGGTAAACATCTCACATGAACGACTCTTCGAAACGTCTCCGCAGCCAACAATGGTTCAACATTCCGGACGATCCGGGAATGACGGCGATTTACGTCGAACGTTACCTGAACTACGGCGTGACCCGTGACGAATTGCAGTCGGGCAAGCCGGTCATCGGAATCGCCCAGACCGGCAGTGACATCGCCCCCTGTAACCGAATTCATCTGCAGACTGTCGAACGCGCTAAAGACGGAATTCGAGCCGCCGGGGGAGTGCCGTTCGTTTTTCCCGTTCATCCCATACAGGAAAGTTGCCGACGACCGACCGCCGCACTGGACCGTAATCTGTCTTACCTTGGATTGGTGGAAATCATTCACGGCTATCCCTTTGACGCGGTGATCCTGACCGCCGGCTGCGACAAGACGACTCCGGCCGGGCTGATGGCCGCCGCCACCACCAATCTGCCGGCCATCGTGCTGTCCGGCGGCCCTATGCTGGACGGCTGGTACGAAGGTAAACTGACCGGGTCAGGCATGGCCACATGGGAAGCCCGAAGACAGCTGGCTGCCGGACAGATCGACTACCAGGGCTTTATGGATCTAGTCTGTTCCACAACAACCAGCCCCGGCCACTGCAACACGATGGGTACTGCACTGACGATGAACAGCCTTGCCGAGGTTCTGGGAATGTCGCTGCCGGGTAGTGCGTCAATTCCTGCGGCCTACCGTGAACGCATGCAGTCAGCTTACGAAACCGGGCAGCGGGCCGTGGAAATCGTTCACGAAAATCTGACGCCCGACCGCATCCTGACACGTCAGGCATTCGAAAATGCCATTGCGCTGAACACAGCGATCGGCGGTTCCACGAACGCACCACCCCACCTGGCTGCCATCGCCCGACACGCAGGAGTTGAACTGGAAGTCAAGGAATGGGAAACCATCGGCTACGACATACCGTTGCTTGTGAATTGCCAGCCAGCGGGTGATTTTCTGGGTGAGGGCTTTCACCGTGCCGGGGGCGTACCGGCAGTCGTCAATGAACTTATGACAGCTGGCAAGATCCACGAAGACACGCTGACAATATCCGGGAAGTCGCTTTCAGAGAACGTCGCCGATAAGACGACGCGGGACACAAACGTCATCCGGTCATACGACGCTCCCTTGATGCAGCAGGCTGGGTTCCTGGTCCTTTCCGGCAACCTGTTTGATTCTGCATTAATGAAAACCTGCGTGATCAGCGAAGACTTCCGCAGGCGATACCTGTCAATACCAGGCAGCGAAAACAACTTTGAATCGCGAGTTGTAGTGTTCGACGGTCCGGAAGACTATCACGCCCGTATTGAAGATCCGTCATTGAATATTGACGAATCCTGCCTGCTGGCGATACGAGGCTGTGGCCCCGTCGGATATCCAGGCAGTGGGGAAGTCGTGAATATGCAGCCCCCGGCCAGATTGCTGCAGAAAGGTATCAAACAACTGCCGACGATGGGTGACGGTCGACAAAGCGGCACGTCCGCCAGTCCGTCACTGCTGAATGCGTCACCCGAATCTGCCGCAGGCGGCAATCTCGCGCTCCTGCAGACTGATGACACAGTTCGCATCGATCTGAATGAACGCACTGTGACACTGATGGTTTCAGACGAAGAACTGGTGGAACGCCGCCGGAACTACGAGCCGCCGGAAATCAAAAATGAAACGCCGTGGCAGGAAATCTATCGAGACTGCGTGGGCCAGCTGGCCACCGGAGGCTGCTTCGATTTCGCTACCAATTATCACAAGGTCGCTGAGCAGGTACCGCGGCACAATCACTGACAATCACTACAGGAGCGAACACGGGGGCATAATCGGCTAAAGACAGCCAAAAACGGAAACGCTTCAGTAAGCCGACCAAACCGGACGCAGTCTAAAACGCCATCGGATAGCTGCCTGGAGAATCGACTTCCACTCCGGGAGGACAGTCAAAATTCGCTTCAACGAAATGATCCCATGAGTCTCGTGTCTGCTGAGACACCAGACCTGCCATTCCCAGCTCACACTTCTCGCAAACCATCAGCGGCGTCTGACTGACGGGCGTGACCTGGGCAACGATCTCGTTGTCTCGGCACAGCCCGGCCAGTGAATAGCGGTGGCACTTGCTGCGTTCCGTCCCGCACACCAGACAGTGCTCAATGCACCGTTGCAGCAGTGCATCACCGTCCTCAGCGTTCTCAATTTCGCGGACCTCAATAATCTGCGGGCCCTCAACATCATCCAGTCCGGCCGCTGCACTTTTCTGAAACTGCTCCTTCATATGAGCCGTAATGTTGGCTCGAGTCTCGTCTGAATACTCCTGGGTCAGCTTGTCGCGACAGCGTTCGCACAACGCCATTTCGAAAATGGCTTCACCGGCAACGTAGTGTTTCTGAATCACATAGACGTTGGACTCAATCAGCGGAACTTCACAGTCAATGCAATTAAAGAATGGCTCGCCCGAGTATTCTGACCAGAACAGTCTGGGGACTGGTGCAAAAAATATTCCAAAAAATGACATCATCGTCTCCCTGGGATGTGCGGGTCGGCCAGGAGACCGAGGACGCTAAGACGGCAATAGAATAGTCCGCTGCCGGTGGTCGCTGCAAGCGTGCGAACGACACGTAACAAATCACCGTTGATAGATGGGTAGATAGCCGTACTCAATACACAGCGCCAATAATGACATGGCCGTCGCATACGTATTGCCGGCGCCGCGTTCACTGCCATGGATCGGTTGCCAGAAGCCCGCCGGGTGCTGCAGATCCAGTACGGATTCATACAGTACAGGACGCGCCTGCTGCCATTCATCCCCGCCGACTTTGTACATACCAACGGTGCAATAATAGACACCGTAATAGAAATAGTGTTCCTGCTTCGTTAACGGTCGCGACAAAATCAGGTTTGCGGCAGCCATTGTTTCCGGCGTCCGATGTTCGCCGCAGACTTCCAGCGCGACAATACCTGTCCCGGAGCGGGTTACCGTAGCGCCGTGGCCCGCCATATAGCCGAAGCCTCCGCCACGTTCGACCCGCAGTCGCTTGATGTATGCGATGGCGCGATCGATATTCTGACTTGGCACGTCGCAACCAATATCCTTAGCTGCTCGCAAAGCCAGCAACTGCCATGCCGTCACACTCAGATCCGCATCGCCGCTGGTCGGCTGATATCGCCAGCCGCCATCATGCTGACGTCCTTTGGGATGATTCTGCGCATCAACGATCAGCTTTGTGGCGCGTTCCAGTCCCTTCTGACAACGGTCCGCCTGAGACTCGTTCACCATACCGGACACCTCCGCCAGCATCAGTGTCGCGATACCGTGACTATACATCGGCCCGTGACTGCGCTTCGCTCCGACCAGCAGACCATTCGCCTGCTGTTCGCCCAAAACCCACGCCACACCTTTTGTCAGATGTCGACCGTAGGGACCTTCATCGGGTACGTGTCCGGCTGCCATCAGGGCCATGACCGCCAGTGACGTGGCTGCGGTGGACTCTCCATAATTGTCCGCACGCCACGCTCCGGAAGGCAGCTGATCAGTTGCCAGCCACTGCACAGCCCTGTTGACGCTGTCGTCAATTCGCTGCTCAAGTTCGTCGGCACAGCAACGTCCGCAGATAAGGACCACAGCAAGCCACGCTGCCAACCCCCGTCGACTGTGGCGCGCCACCATTGCTGTGGGAAATCCGATGGATTTTTTGACTCGTGCACCATTATCCGAACGCTTCTGCGGCCCTCCCATCAGCAGAATCAGTTTTTTACTCATCATAATTTAATTCGTCCTGTGCACACCCGGGCACGTCAGAGACGGAAGCAGAAGACCGACAGCGAGAACAGCCCCTGAGTGCATAGCGTCCGCAGTATGCTGTCCGTTCCGCCGGGCCTTTGTACACAACAGCCGGAATTCCGTCACGTGAAGGTCCGCACGAGATTTCAGCCTATCCGTGCTCCGCGAATTTACAAGCTTTTTACAAACAACCCCGATCATACAGAATGCTGCTTTCGCGGTTGATTGTGCGCTGCAATCCGTCAGGTGGCCAAAATTCTTTGAACCAAACGCATTTCTGTGAAACTTACATGGACTGACCGCGTCTGTTTACTGTGAACCCTGTTGAGAGTCACACGTCGGTGATCCATCTGGTTCAATTGAATTGGGGTCGTTAACGTTCGGCTGGAAACGCGTTGACCATACCATTTTCTGCATTTTCAAAACACGGCACGAGCAACCTTCGGAATCGGAGTGCCGATTCCCGAGCGTTCGCTCAAGTCGGCTTGCGGGCTGTCCCGCACCAATTCTGAAAGCATGATTCCATGCGAAAGCTTCTGTCTGTGTCGGCTGTCATGGCCAGCGTTTGTAGTTCTGTCCTGTTGGCTCACACTTTTTTTGCAGAACCCGTAGCCTTGCAGGACCGAAGTGTTCAGCGTATCCAGGCCGACAAATTATTCAACGACAATAACTTTGCGGAAGCTTTAAGCGTCTACCAAGCGCTAAGCCTGGATGAGAACAACAACGACGCGAAACTGACGCACGATTTTGGTCGGGCCGTAAATTGCATCAATCAACTGAATCGCAGCAAGGAATTTGACGAATTCTTCGAAAACACGGTGGCCACGCATCCGTCAAACTGGCGTCTGTTGTTTCGGGCCGCTCAGATTCTGAGTGGCGAAGTTCCTCGGGAGGGATATCTGATTGCCGGACAGTTTGAACGCGGCTACCACCGCGGCGGCGGAAAAATGTTAAGTGCAGCCGCGCGAGACCGTGTCCGGGCAATCCAGCTAATGCTGCGGGCTCTCCCGCTGCTGCAGCAGGACAAACAGACGCAGCCACGTGAACGATCCGACGTTTACCATCTGCTGTCCGACGTCATCGGACAGTCGCGGTGGAGTGCTGCCTGGAAACTTCAGGATCTGACAGATCTGACCGCGCTGCCGGACTACGAAGAACCAGGGCGCATGGTTCGGGGTGTCGGTTTTTTTTCTGTTAGTTCGTCGTCCGTTCAGTTTGGTGGAGGCCTCGCTCAGCACGGCGGATTCAAAGGGGCCCCTGTCGACAGTGATGGAACCCCCGTCTTTATCCAGCTCCCGCCAACGTGGGAAGCAGCGAAATCTGACGGTGAGCGCTGGCGGTGGGCGCTGAAACAAACTGCAAAAACCGATCCTCAACGGGAGAGTGAAATCGACCTTGAATGGGCTGCGTTCCTGCAATCGCAGTTCGGGGTGCAGAGCGGAGAGCCTGGCATCGTCTTCCCGGTTCAAAACGAAGCGAAGAAAGACACTGAACACCGGGTATTACACGAACTGGAGGACTCTGAAACCGTCGCCCACCTGGCCACCGGCACGAAACGCATCGACCTTCCGGACGAATTCAACCACATTGTCATAATTGATGCAGTCATCGCGCGCGAGGATGATCAACAGAAACAGGCGCTCGAAGTACTGGTCAATGTGCGAATGACTCGCCAGCAGTACGCTCAGGCCGCGGACCTGCTGAAACGGAAACGGGGACTCACCACAGGCAAACAGAATCGAATCAACCTACAGCGTCGCATCGACCAGATTCTTAATAAATGGGTGCAGTTTCAGAGCGTCAATATCCAGCCAGCAGGCAAGGGGGCAACATTTGACATTCGTTATCGTAATGGTGCAAAGATCTCATTCACGGCACGCCCGGTCAACATCGATCAATTGCTGGTCGATACGAAAACGTATCTGCAGAGCAAACCCGTTCGAGTCGACCATCAAAAAACTCGGATCGAAAACATTGGTTTTCAGCTGATCAACAACAATCAGAACAAGTACCTTGGGCCACCGGTCTCGAAATGGAATCTGAATCTGAACCCTCCCGACAACCACTTTGATGCGGTCGAGACGGTCACAACTCCGCTGCAGAAGGCGGGCGCGTATTTCGTAACGGGCAGAATGAAAGGCGGTAACGAAGCCCGCATGGTCATCTGGGTGGCCGATACCGCGATCACTCGCAAACGCATCGAACAGGGCACGCTGCATTTTGTGGCCGATGCGGTCAGTGGCAGGCCGATTGACGGCGCTGATCTGGAATTCTTTGGCTGGCGACAGGAACGTGTCGGCCGCACACGTGATTACCGCGTGCTGACGAGTCGCTTTGCCGATCGTACTGACCAGAACGGCCTGTGCGTACCGGAACAGCAACAGCTGGAACGCAACTATCAATGGCTCACAATCGTCCGCACCGCCGACGGCCGCATGGCGTACGATGGGTTTAACGGTGTGTGGAATCCTCAGAAAATAGCGCCGCTGAGCTACAGCCCGCTCAAGGTTTACAGCATCACAGACCGCCCGGTTTACCGGCCAAAGCATGACGTCAGGTTTCGCCTGTGGGTACGGCAGCCTCGCTTCAGCCAGGACGACGCACGCTACGCGAACAAGGCATACGTACTGCAGATTCGCAACCCGAAAGGCGACGTCGTTCTGGAGAAAGACGTCACAACCGACCGCTGGGCCGGCATTGACGGTGAGTGGGCCATTCCGGAAAACACGACACTGGGCCGGTATGCATTGATCGTCGGAAATCGATATTCACAGAAAAGAACTCGCAAACGCAACGGCATAACCGAGACGTACATTGTCGAAGGCGTCCGCGCGATCGGCCAGGGCAGCTTTCAGGTTGAAGAATACCGTAAACCCGAATTCGAAGTCACAGTCGACGCGCCGGACAAGCCCGTAATGCTGGGCGAAAAGATCCAGGCCAAAGTCAACGCAAAGTACTACTTCGGAGCTCCCGTCACCGAAGCCACCGTTCACTACAAAGTTGAACGCACGAAAAAAGACAGCCGCTGGTACCCGGTGGCTCGCTGGGACTGGCTGTATTCACCGGGCTATTGGTGGTTCTCACCCGATCACTCGTGGTATCCCGGCTGGTCCCGCTGGGGCTGCTATGCACCAATTCCCATCTGGCGTGGCTGGAATCCGGATCCGCCGGAAGTTGTTGTCGAAGGCGATGCGGAAATCGATGAGGACGGGATGTTTCTGATCGATATCGACACCGCCGTAGCACTGCGTGAACACAGCGACAGCGACCACAATTACAAAATTACGGCGGAAGTCGTGGACCAGTCGCGGCGGACCATTACCGGCACGGGGAACGTGCTGGTCGCCCGTGAACCGTTTAAGGTCTTTGTGTGGACAAATCGAGGTCACTACAAGACCGGCGACACCGTTGAGGTTGGTGTGCAGGCGCGTACACCAGACGGCAGGCCCGTCACGGGCAGCGGCAGGGCGGTTCTGTATGCCGTCACGTACCAGGACAACAAGCCCGTCGAGAACGAAGTCGCAGCCTGGGACGTCACCACAGCAGACGATGGCCGAGCAGCTGTGAAGATGGTGATCCCAACCGCCGGGCAGTTCCGCGTATCCGTGAAGGTGACGGATTCTGAAGAACACGAAGCGGAAGGCGGCTACCTGCTGTTTGTCCGAGGTGCTGACCAGGATGGTCGAGGGTACCGCTTCAACGACCTGGAATTGATATCCGAAAAACGTGAGTACCAGCCGGGAGAAACGGCAACTCTGCAGATCAACACCAACAAAGTCAACAGCACGGTTCTGCTGTTCGTGCGACCCATGAACGGTTTGTGCCCCAAACCGCAGGTCTTGCAATTGAATGGGAAAAGTACGACCGTGGACCTTCGGATCGCTCGCGATGACATGCCCAATATTTTCGTGGAGGCTCTGACAATTGCCGATGGTCGGATACACAGCGAAGTGAGTGAAATTGTCGTCCCGCCGGAAAAGAAAATTGCCAACGTTGAAGTACTTCCGTCGGCAGAACGCTATCGCCCGGGTGATGAAGCCAGTGTTAAGCTGAAGCTCACCGATCTGGACGGAAAACCCTTCGTCGGCAACACGGTCCTGAGCGTCTACGACGCCAGTCTGGAATACATCGCCACCAGCAGCATTCCGGAGATCCGTTCGTTCTTCTGGAATGTTCGTCGCCGACATAGTGTTCAGAATCAATGCACTCTGCAGCAGACATCAGCCCCGACATATCTGCAGAACGAAGTGCGGATGCAGATTCTTCTGGGCGGAGGAATGGAGGGTGGCTTCGGCGGTGGCTTCGGCGGTGGAATGAAGGGTGGCACGTTCGGCGGACCCCCGACCATGCGTAGTCGCGCTGGTGGAAAGCTGGGGCTGGCGGAGAATATGATAACAGAGGATGCCGAACCGGCAGTTGCCGAAAGTTCGATCGCAGGGTATCAAGAATTCTTCGTTAGCACTGACAAGGGACAGGGAGCTGTCCCCGATCCTCTGCAGCAGCCAACCATACGATCCAACTTTGCCGATACCGCTCACTGGGTGGCCAGTGTAACCTCCGATGAAAATGGCTTCGTGGAAGTGAAGTTCAAAGTGCCCGACAACCTGTCGACATGGAAAATTAAAGCATGGACGCTTGGCGACGGAACACGTGTTGGCTCCGGAACCAGCGACATTATCAGCAGCAAGGACCTGATTATTCGTCCACAGACACCCCGTTTCTTCACAGAAACAGATCTGATCACTCTGTCGGCTGTCGTTCACAATTATCTGGACAACGCCAAGTCGGCAACGGTCGTGCTGGAAACGGAAGGCGGCCAGTTGCAGACACTCAGCGATGCGAAACAGGTCGTGCAGATTCCGGCCGGTGGTGAGGTACGAGTCGACTGGAATGTACAGGTCGTCGCGTCGGGCAACACAAAGGTTCGCATGCAGGCACTGACCGATGAAGAATCGGATGCTACAGAACTGATGGTGCCCGCTCACGTACACGGAACCCTGAAAACAGAAAGTTACACGGGAGTCATACGCCCCACTGGCCAGTCCGCCAGCGTCGACATCGATATCCCGGCAGCACGGATTGAGGAACAGTCTCGACTGGAAGTCCGCTTCAGCCCGACCCTGGCAGGTGCCATGGTCGATGCCCTGCCCTATCTAATCGATTACCCGTACGGTTGTACGGAACAAACGCTCAATCGTTTTCTGCCAGCCGTGATTACTCAGCAAACACTAAAACGCATGGGCATCGATCTGGCCGACGTGCAGCGTAAACGTACCAACCTGAACGCTCAGGAAGTTGGCGATGCAGCCGTCCGAGCCGCCCAGTGGAAACGCTACGACCGCAATCCGGTCTTTGATGAAGCGGAACTGACGAGGATTGTCACGACCGGGGTCACCGACCTGACAAACATGCAGCTGAGCGATGGCGGCTGGGGCTGGTTCAGCGGCTTCAGAGAACATTCAACCGCCCACCTGACATCACAGGTTGTGCACGGACTGACGGTGGCTCAGCGCAACGAAGTGCCGATTCTTCCCGACGTGATTCAGCAGGGCGTTCAGTGGCTCAAGACGCATCAGTCTCAGGAGCTGCTGAAACTGAAGGAAGGAGACTGGCGGCGCGAACATCCGCAGAAGCTGAAGAATCGCCGAAAACCGTATAAGATGATGGCCACCAACATGGATGCCTTTGTTGCCTTCGTGCTTACTGAACACGACGGCAACGCCCCGCAAATGACCGACTATCTGTATCGTGATCGAGGCCAAATTTCCGCCTACGCGAAGGCACTCACCGGTTTGGTGCTTCATCACCAGCAGGACACGGAACGTCGCAACATGGTTCTGCGAAACATCGAGCAGTCGCTGGTCCTGGACGAAGAGAATCAGACGGCGTACCTGCGGATGACAGCAAACAGCTGGTGGTACTGGTACGGCAGCAAAAATGAAGCGATGGCTCGTTACCTGCAGCTGCTTCTGGCTGTGAACCCACAAAATGAAACCGCGCCCCGACTGGTAAAATATCTGCTGAACAATCGCAAACACGGCACGTACTGGAACAGTACTCGCGACACCGCCCTCGTCGTTGAAGCAATGGCTGAATACATCGCCGCGACAGGAGAAGACAAACCTGACATGACGGTCGAGATTCTTGTGGATGGCATGCTGCAGAAGAAAGTTCGCATCACGGCGGACAACCTGTTCGGCTTCGACAACGTGATGCTGCTGGAAGGCGATGCCGTGAAGACAGGGGCTCATAAAATCGAATTGCGGCGTTCCGGCAGCGGCCCGGTCTACTTCAACGCGTATCTCACGAACTTCACGAAGGAAGATTCGATTACTGCCGCCGGCCTGGAAGTCAAAGTGCAGCGACGTTTCTACAAGCTGCAGCCGGACGACAAAGGCGTCAGCGTTCAGGGTGATCGAGGTCAGGTGGTCAGCCAGAAAACAACGAAATTCAATCGCATTCCGCTGGCAAACCTGTCCGCTGTCAACAGCGGTGACCTGATCGAAGTGGAACTGGTCGTCGACAGCAAGAACGACTACGAGTATCTGTTACTGGAAGACCGCAAACCCAGCGGGTTCGAACCGGACGACCAGCGCAGCGGCTACATCTTTGAAGGGCTGCGTGCATACCGGGAACTGCGCGACGACCGAGTCAGCTTCTTCCTGAGTAATCTGGCCCGCGGTCAGCACAGCGTCAGCTACCGGCTGCGAGCTGAAACACCCAGCCGGAAGGTGTCCGCATTACCGGCAAAGATCGAAGGTATGTACGCCCCCGAACTTGTCGGCAACAGCAATGAATTCAAACTGCGTGTTTCCGATCAGTAACGAAGCTTCGAAACGCAGGACTGGCGAAGCACGGGAGGCCCCAATTTGCTGCCCGATCAGGGCACTGGAATCTCGTTAAGCGTGTAGTAGGCGTTTGAATGGACAAGAGAAGCGCCTTCGGCAGACCGTATGGATTCAAGGTCGAAGTCATGTACGTGCCCCTGGACCAAACCGTCAATTTGCAGCCGCACCTGCAGACCATCCGCTGAAACATCCGCCTGCACCACACGAGGGGCTGTGTGGTCCACTTCGGGGCTGCCATAACCCTGCTGATAAATGTGAGTATACGTGGACAGCGAATACGACTGCGTCCGAGACGCAACCTCAGGATCGACAGGCTTCGTAAACGTAACCCGAAACCCGTCTGGCATCGCGTTAATCTGCTTAATCTCGAATGGCACCTTGCCGGTCCAGTCCAGACGCTGCAGCGCATAAGGGCGAGGTCCTCGCACCGGCCAGCCTCGATTTGTCCCACCCACCAGCAGATCACCCTGAGGTGTAAATTCGCAGGCCAGCAGGCCTGTTGCCAGACCTTCTCGAAACGGATAGCAGGCCCCCTGCCAGACACCGTTAATTTTTTCAGTCGTGGCCCTCATCACGACGCTTAAACTGAAGTCGCCGATGAAGATCTGATTCTTAAAAGGGCCAAACTTGCCGCCGGTCTTATCAACCATGAATCCCGATATCGAACGTCCCATCTTCTTGTAAGGAAAGACAACGGCATAGGGCACCAGTTCCTTAACACGGCCACGTTCCACTTCCAGTCGCGACCTGGTGTTGGGGACCACTGGCGCCGGCCCCAGTTCTTTGGCGTGCGGATACCAGTTGAAGCTGACGGGGTGTCCCATGAATCCGCCCGGCTGCAGCACCTTCAGCGAGCACGAACCATTCCACGGGCCCTGGCTTTCCGCATAAAACATAACGCCATGTTCATTCGGGCCGATTCCGCAGGGACTGCGAATACCGCTACACACCGGTATCGTTTTTCCGTCAGGCGTCACTTTCAGGCACCAGCCGCGGAATGGCACTTTTGACCGATAGGATTCAGACAAACACAGGGCGACCCAGATATTTCCGTCCTTATCCAGCTTCGAACCGAAGGCGAATTCGTGATAGTGACGGAACCCCCAGACGTCACTCAGCGTTTCAAACTGGTCGGCGCGGCCGTCCTGATCGGTGTCCGTGATTCGCGTGACTTCGGTCTGCTGCGTTACATAAAAGGCGCCGTCGCGATACGACAAACCGAACAGTTCATCCAGTCCGCTGGCCCAGCGACTGAATGTGGGGCGCGGGTTTTCATCAAACGCGCCATTAACCATGTAAATATTTCCACGACGAGTACCGATAGCCAGCCGATTGTCCGGAAGCACCTCGAAACTGCCGGCTTCCAGCGCCATTCCTTCAGGGATGGGTACTTCCACGATGCGATAATACTTCGCCTCCTCTTCCGCAGTGCCCCAGTATTCTCCCAGCGTTTCTGCGCGCAGCTTTGCAGCCAGCGAGAAGATGATCAATGTGATTAATCCCAGTTTCATTTCCAGGCCTTACCAGAAATATTCAAGCACGAGTGTGGTAGAGGGTTCGGTCGTGTCCAGCGCAACCTGCAGCTGCTTGCCGGACTCTGTATCCACGACCTGACCAGTCTGATCAGAGACAATTCGGACTTGCAGCGTCTGGTCAAGCCGGAAGGTACCATCGCCGGCACGTATAAGATCTTTTCCGTTGGCGGCGCGGAAAATGATTTGACGGCCCGTCTGCCCGGACTGCAGCGTCAGCGTTCGACGCAATAATGGTTGCCGGGATTTCGGATCGACTGCATCGACGAAGTAGTCTGTCACCGTGACGTTGTCGAATTCATACTTGAATACCGGTCGCCGCCGCTGATCCAGAGAATAGCCTTTGAAGCGGTGCCGGGGCGGTCGGCTTTCGTTAACCACCCACGGCAATGTTTTGTCATCAAGATCCGGGCCCGGGGAAAAGCGAATCACATCCCTGCTGAGCGGCCTGACAGTGCCGTGACCCTGACTTCTCCAGACGCCGCCGGGATCCGCGAATTTGCCCCGCCAGATCATGGCCAGTCGCAGCTGTTCCGCGTCAAATACGATGTTGACCTGCTGCGGATAACCGACTCCGATCCCGCGTTTTCCGACGCCGGGATAGCTGCGGCGCAACATTACGGCTTCGTCCGTGGCCAGCAGTTCGATCGGTTTAATGATCAGTCCCCGAGGCTGACGAGCCTGTCGACCATCCACCAGATACTGCCACAAAGCCTCAATCTGCTGATCCCGATTTCCGTCCAGAATGTCCCGGCGCATCGCTCGGCCACCTGGCCAGTACGACGGCATAATGGTGTTCATACTCAGCTGCTGGGGATTGCGCATGTATCGATAGAACCACGACTTGTGCAGTCTTTCGGACATTTCAGTCAGGTCAACGGCAGGCATGTTGGCCGCCTGTTTCAGCTGAAACGTGTGGCAGGCAATACAATTCAGACCGCCAGTACCAACCATTTCATGCCCGGTCGTTCTCATCGCTTTCTGATCTTTGAACTGTGCATATTTCTCTTCAGGGACAGCGTCGACCGTCTGAAAAAGATCTACCAGTGCAGCAAGGCTTTCGGTTCCATACTGAGGCATTCGAGTCCTGACATAGGGCCGCGTCAAACGGCCACCGAGCAGCACCTGACGCATCCATGTCGGATTCAGTTTGCCACCTACTCCCGTCAGTGTCGGGGGAATTCTTCCCTGTGGCCCCAGGTTGGGATTTGTCGTTTGAAAGTGAGGATTCCGTTCGGGCGAGACACCACCCAGTTCGTCTCGCTGGTGACAGTTGACGCAGCGAAACGCTGTCAGCATCACAGAAATATGTTCTTCGTCACTCAACACCCGAGTCCGACCGGACAGTCCGGCGCGAATTGCCTGACGCTGCTGAATGTTCAGATCAAATCGTGGCCACGGCCCGACATCTTCCGAAAGACATCCCTGATCTATTCGAAGGCTGGACATCGGAGGCGCAGTAGCGGCCGTATGATTCTGATTCTTTCCGTGACAGGTCGCGCATCCGAAGCGTCTGAAGTGCAGCCGTCCTTTCTCAGCAACTTCCGGATCACGCACGAATGATCCATCCGCTGCGGACTGGTCCTCTGACCCGCGCGACAGCAGGTAGTGCGCAATGTCGAGTGCCTCCCAGTGCGTCAGCGAAAGACTCGGCATCCGACCACCGGAGCGGACCTCGTGTGGATTCTTCAGAAACTCAGAAAGGCCATCAATGCCGTATTTGTCTTCCAGAGTGCCCAGAGGCGCGGATGACTTCGAGAGCATCTCCTGACCTGCGTCATCTCGCGGTGAATGGCACGCAACACATCCAACAGAATGAAACAACTCACGCCCTCGAACAGCCGCTTCATCATCGACCGGTTGTTTGCGGAATGATTGCTCGCTCAGCGAAACAATGTAATGAGTGAGTTCCAGCGCAAGGCTGTGACGCTGTTCATCGGACAGCCCGGCCATCAGGTCCGGCATACCTGTCTGTGGCTTGACCTGCGCTGGATCTGCAATGAATTTCTGCATGTAATGCGGATTCACGTGCCCCCCCGACCATGTGAGATTCGGTCCGGGGTTCACAGGAACGGAGTTCGGTGAAACATCGTCTCTGTGACAGCCGGCGCAGTTGAACTGTTTCAACAGCACCAATCCCTGCAATTCCTGACGAATCGTCCCACCGCCCCGGGAATACGTCTCAGCTGGCGCCTGCGTCGTTCCGTCCGCGGAAATTTCCATCACATACCGCAGCAGATCCAGAAAATGCTGCCGATCCTTCAGCTGATCGATCAGATTGTCCGGCATCGCCGAAACCTTATTCTCCGCAATCTCCTCGACATCAGCCGTTTCCAGCGTCGTGAGTCGCCGTTCGGGGGAGGTATCACGGACTACAATTTCGGACGCGCTTCGTTTCACAATCCGTCCGGTAATCGATTTTCCTGATGTTGTGACAATCGTCGCGGTCTCGAATCCTTTGGCGATGACTTTGGAAGGTTCAAGGATTTCTTCCACAAGAGATTCATTCGTCACCGGGTGGCCCAGCCGCGTCAGGTCGGGCCCCAGCAGTGTGCTGTTGCCCGCAGCGTGACAATTGGCACAGCCTGACTTTTGCAGCGGAAACAGGATCGCACCGCGCACAGCATTACCGGACGCCAGGGCCGCATTCACCAGAGCCGTGGCAGGTTCTGCTCTCAATTTTTGCGACAGCGACTGAGCCGAAGCCAACGGATGAACTGCAGCCACAGACAGCGCGACCAACATAATTTTCAATAGATCCTGCATTCCACCCCATCCGAAACTGATTCAGGCCACATCTGTTCAATTCTTCGAACAGCAGACCAGATCGATTCAAATCCGCTTCATTCGGCTGGCGAGCATAAGACGTCCTTTCCATTCTGTCGAACAACATAAACGAGCAGTACCGGGTGAAAACGAAAAGTCACGGAATGTGATCGAATTGCATGGGGGCGGCATCCGGGCGGAGCCTGTGCAGGAGAAACAATCCGGCACTGCCGACCTCGGGGTTTCACTCGTTCCGGGATTCCACCACCGGCCACGCGTCTCAGGATTGCTGCAACATGAATATCATGCGTGAACAACGACAACTTACTCTCACGTGCATCGAATGAATTCCAACACGCGGTAATGCTGACATCGAAGGGGCAATTCAGGTTTGCAATTGTTAAGCTCGAAGACATTGACTGACTTGTGGAAGGAGACCGGATGGACGTTCGAATTTTCACACGGGATGATGTCCAACATTTGCTGAAGATGCCACGGGCCATCGAATTGATGAGGGATGCCTTTGCAGCGTTATCATCCGGCAGGATTGAATCTCCAATCCGGACCACTCTGACCAACGACCACGGAACGGTGTTGTACAAACCAACGTGGTCAGCGGCTCAAAATTTATTTTGTGCGAAGGTCGTCTCGGTCTTCCCGGGTAATGCACACAAAGACCTGCCGGTGACGCCGGGAATCATCGTCCTGAATAACGGCGAAACCGGTATGCCGGTGGCCCTTATGGAAGCCGGATTTCTGACGTCGCTGCGCACGGGTGCAGCCACCGGACTGGCAACAGACCTGCTGGCGAAGCCGGACGCGTCGACCGCAGCACTGTTCGGAACAGGCGGGCAGGCCGGGCATCAACTGGAAGCCATGCTGTGTGTCCGCGATTTGAAACGCGTTTACGTTTTCTCCCGTCACAACGAAAACGCTGTCAGGTTCTGCAGGGAAATGGCGGCACACAACAGCAACTGTGAGCTGATACCTGCAACGAATCGCAACGTGCTGACGGAATGTGACATCATCACGACGGCAACTACCAGCGCAAAACCTGTATTTTCCGATCGGGAAATTCCAACTGTGGTCCACATCAATGCCATCGGTTCACTCGGCCCGAACCGCTCGGAAATACCGGCTGAGACCATCCTGCGTGCCACCGTTGTTGTTGATCATCGCGAAGCGGGTTTGCGGGAAGCCGGAGAATTACTGCCGTTGATGAATGACGGGCGTCTGCCGACTGATTTTGCTCCCGCAGAATTGGGCGAACTGGTGCTTAACAAAAACTATAAAGTGGAGCGACCGGTCACGGTCTTCAAATCGGCCGGAAACGCCGTCCAGGATCTCGCCTGTGCGGCCGAAGTACTGAAACTCGCCAAAGACGCCGGTCGCGGACAGACCGTAAAGTTCTAGCGCCAACCATTCCTGACTTGTAGTTGTCAGCCGGACCCGGGAACGCAGCGACGCCGCTCCGACAATGGGATGATCGGAGAAGTGGGAGACGATGCCGGAACGACGATTCGCCTGGTCCGGCCTACATGGCAGACCGTGGCGGGTCGCTCAGGTTGTCTGCAACCGTTGGGCGCCGCAGGCACAAGAGACGGCGCCGGAACGATCTTCCGGCAGTGAACAGACGACTTGAATACCACAACGGAGATTACTTCTTCTTCGCCGGTTGCTTCTTTTTCACCGATTGCTTCTTTTTCACGCCCGGACGTTGTGGCGACACAGCGCCGGCTGGCCTGACCAATTCCGCGGTAGGACGCTGGTTCGCTTTAATTTCTGCGACGTGAGCATCGTAGGCGACCTGCAGGCGCCGCACGATGTCGGGGTGCCCGGAAGCAACGTTGGTGGTTTCGCCGATGTCGGCCACCGTATCATAAAGCTGGACCGGATCCGGCGAAGGTTTTCTGCCGGTCGTATCGCGACGCTGATTACCCTTGCCTTCCTGCCACGGATAAAATTTCCAGCGGCCTGATCGAACGGTCCCGGGCCCATGCATCAGAACATACGCATCGTGCGGACTCTTCGCACCGGCATCGCCGCTCATCAACGGCCAGATATCCTTACCGTCAATCTTCCGTACCGGAAGCTTTCCCCCGCAAAGTTCAGTCAGGGTCGGCATTATGTCGATGGACGCTGCCACTTCGGAACACAGGGAAGCGGCCGGGATTTTTCCGGGCCACCACATCAACGTGGGTTCCCGAATGCCACCATCGTACACGCTGCCCTTCTTCGCTCGCAGCGGCAGGGAAGAACCGACCGCTGCTCCATTGTCACTGGTAAAAATGACCAGCGTATTATCAGAAATACCTGCCGCTTTGACAGACTTCAGAATCTCGCCCACTGACCAGTCGACTTCCTCAATAGCGTTGGTGATGAGCGCGTTGTCGGGATTATCAAAGGCGGGGGATACGGCCAGTGGCAGGTGAACCATCGTGTGCGGCAGATACAGAAAAAACGGCGTGTCCCGTTTCTCGTTAATGAAACGAATCGCCTGCTCGGTGTACCGCTTCGTGATTGTCGCCTGATCGCCCGGATATTCGATAACCTCGTCATTGCGAAGAATGGGCACGACGTTCTTCTTCTTGTGACCCGCTTTCAGGTCTGCCAGCGTCAGACCACCCCGAATAACGATATCATCGGCCAGCCTGTTGGCGGGATCGATCCACATGTCGTTGCTGTAGGGAATGCCCCAGTAAGAATCGAACCCTTGATTCGTTGGCAGACACGGCGGCAGATGGCCGAGATGCCATTTGCCCACACAGGCGGTGTCGTAATCCGCGTCGCTCAGCATATCCGCCAGAGTCACTTCGTCGGGATGCAGCCCCCGTGAACTGTTGGGAAAAAGCACTGCGTTCATGCTCAGGCGCTGGTAGTGACAGCCCGTAAGCAGTGCTGTTCGCGAACCTGAACAAACGGCACACCCCACATAGAAGTCGGTGAACTTCATGCCCTCGGATGCCATCTGATCCAGATTCGGCGTCTGCGGCACGGTGGCCCCGTTGAATCCGACATCACCGTATCCCATGTCATCGATGAAGATCAGAATAACGTTGGGCCGAAGTGCTTCCGCGAAAGTCGCGGTAGTGAAGCAACACCCGAGTGTGGTGGTGAGGACGGTGATGAGTGCTTTCATGTAAGCAATTCTGAAGACTTCGGTCGCACCATTCAATCATGGGAAGTGCCTTTTTGATGCATCGCCGTCAAGTCAGGGAATCAGGAAACTGCAGGCGTCAACGAATTCACATCAACTTCGAAGAAGCTCATTTGGGTTTTCCAGGTCCGTCGGATACATTTAACATTAAGCAGGCACATCGCCTGTGAAGTGAACACTTTAGGATTGTGATTCGCACAGCGACCAGCCGGACGGACCATCAGTGGAAACTGAAGTGGACTGTCGATGTCGAAAGGCGGACGACGATGTTGCATATTCCCGGGCCGAAGTCGCGATTTTGTGACGGCATTTCACGTCGCAGCTGGATGCAGATCGGATCTCTTGGCCTGGGTGGCGTGACTCTGCCACAGATTCTGCAGGGTGAGTCGCAAAGCAGTCACAGCGCGAAAGCAAAGAGCATCATCATGGTGCTGCTGCCCGGAGGCCCCTCGCATCTGGACATGTACGACCTGAAGCCACATGCGCCGGCAGAGATTCGCGGAGAGTTCCAGCCGATCGCGACAAGCGTTCCGGGCATCGACATCTGTGAACTGCTGCCCCGTCTGGCGGCAAACGCGGACAAACTGACGTTTCTGCGTTCGTTGACGGGCTTCAGAAACGATCACAACACGCATTGGTGTTCCACCGGCTGGGAGTCGCATCCGCCGATGCCGTCCTCGCCGATCGTGCCTGGCTTTCCGCCAGGCGACTGGCCATCGTTGGGCGCCGTTCTGTCAAAACAGTTCGGCCCGAAAGTCAGCGGCGTACCGGCATGCGTCGATCTGGCACCGGTTGATCCTGACGCGCGTTTCATCATGCGAACAGATCCCGGTCAGCCAGGATACCTGGGCGCTGCTCATGCCGGCTTTCAGGCTCAGGCCGTTGAACGGCGAAACATCACGCTGAACGGTGCCAGCCTGGACCGACTTTCTGATCGGCGTGCACTGCTGACCAGCTTCGATCAGTTTCGCCGGAAAGTGGATAGCAATTTTTCAGACGGCATGAACGAATTCCATCGTCAGGCGTTCGAGGTACTGACCGCGCCACGTCTTGCCCATGCACTTGATTTAAGCCGTGAAGACGGGTCCACGAGAGCTCGCTACGGTCTCGACAGAAAACACTCCAACGAACGAGAAGGCAAAACACTGCTGGACCAGTTCCTGCTGGCGCGTCGAGTGATCGAAGCCGGTGCCCGCTGTGTGACACTCGCCTTCAGCCGCTGGCCGTTCGGACGCATGCTGCAGGGCGACTACAACTGGGACTGGCACAAAGACAACTTCAATGAAGCTCGCGGAGCTTTGCCACTGTTCGACCTTGGTCTTTCGGCACTGATTGAAGATCTGTCTGAACGTGGCATGCTGGATGAAGTCGCCGTGGTCGTGTGGGGCGAATTCGGTCGCACGCCGAAAATCAATGCCAACGCCGGACGCGACCACTGGCCTAACGTCGCAGGCGGACTGCTGGCGGGCGGCGGCATGAACGTCGGCCAGGTCATCGGATCCACCACGCGGTGGGGTGAAGACCCGCTGTCCCGCCCCGTCCACTTTCGAGAGGTTTTCGCCACACTGTACCGGCAGCTTGGTATCAATGCCGCCACCACACAGCTGACGGATCTGACCGGCCGACCTCACTATATCATCGGCGACCATCAGCCGATGCCCGAGCTAATCGGATAGCTCTTCAACTGACGGACGAAGTCTACGTTGCGTGTGTCCGACAGCGAAAACAGGGCTGCCCGCAGAAATGATTATGGCAACAATTTCAGGATCCCTGTCGGAAAGGACATGCAGGGCGCGGTAGCGAACAACAATGTCTTTATCACCGATGTAACACATTGGCCAGCTGCACGCTGGGACTCGATTCCAGTTCAGCCGCCCTTGCACCTGCGGTGGCAACGCGGACGTTCTCTCTGATGCAAACGGCAGTGCCAACCAGCACGGCAAGCCGTTCAACACGCGGCGGCGAATCACCAGAATATCAGGGCGGCCACGTAACTCGGAAGGAACAGTCCTGGAACGCGCCACAAGTGAAGAGGGCCAGGACCGGGCAGGCGCAGCATCCGAATCATTAATACCACAAAGCGCATATTCGTAAAGCGGTTTCCGTGGCTCGAAAGATTTGTCATGTGACGGATCTGTCGGGATCCTTCCGCTACGTTCAACTCGCTGTTGAGGACATCTCGTCGACCTTGAGCAAGCACACGCAGCGCACAGCAACGCCGTTCTGGGCGATGAGACCATCACTTCCTCTGGACGCAGTTCGGGCTGACGCCGAAGTCCAAACGCGGGTTGGCTGCGGGGGAGGTGGTGGATGCTTTGTGATGGGGGCTGCACTCCGACTCTTTCCGGCGGCGACGAATCCGCAGTTCAAAGTGGACATGCTATCCGCTTCACTACGGGAGCTGTCATCATGGTCAACCCAATTTCATTGTTGTTGATCGGTCCCTTTTTCGAGATGGTCAACTCGGAAATGAAGGTACACACAGTAGGCAAAGATCACACAAAGCAGAAAATTGTTGCCTGTGAAGTGCCCGTCATTCCCTATCAGATGAAGTACGAAAGCGAGGACTCCAAACAGAAAAAACAACGCGGACCATCCCTGGTCAGGACCCTTTTTCGGCATTGTGTCGTCTCCGAAATAAGTCTGTGTTGTTGTTATTGTGACGCGAGCAGCGGTGAGTTGAACCGGGATGCCGCATGATTAGCAGGGGTTCAACGAATCGTATAGGGCTCATGGCCCGGAGCATAACGGCGGAAATGGAAATACTTGGCCGAATTAAGCGATTCGTTTTAAATGCGTTTCTGAGCCTCAAAGAGTTTTGACGACGCGATCCAGCGGATATCATTTACAATCCGCAAATTAGGAATCCCACCTCGACCGCCTGCCGGAATATGAAAATTCGCTTCGCGCATCATCTCATGGTCGCGGCCACGCTGCTCACGGGAACAACTGCAACCGCACAGCCTGGCCCAAAACTTTCACAAACGCTCACGGGCCATCTGGGCCCGGTGACGATGGCGGATTTCACACCGGATGGCTGGGCCATCGGAACCTCAAGCTCTGATCACTCACTCAAATTCTGGAACGCTGTTACGGGCGATGAGCTGATAACATTGAACGGGAATGCGGCCCCCGTCAGCGCGCTGGCTATCAGTCCGAACGGGCGAGTGCTGGCCAGCGGGGCCCGGGACAACACAATCAAGTTGTGGGATGTCCCGCAGGCAAAGGCACTGCGAAGCCTTGCCGGTCATCAGGCTGCTGTCACATCGTTCGCCTTCAATGCCGAAGCCACGCGTTTTCTCTCCGCGAGTCGTGACAGCACAATTCGCCTGTGGGACACGCAAAAGCAGGGCGACCCGATTGTCCTCAAAGACCACATCACCGAAGTCACGGCAGCTGCCTGGCGAGCCGACCGGAATCAGATTGCCACTGCCGACGCTGCAGGTTTTATTCGACTTCGGCGAACCATCGACAACGCTGCGGAAGGGACAATCGGGGCGCATCAAGGCGCAGTCACTGCGTTGTTCTATCACTCTAACAACCGCCAGATAATTTCGACCGGAGCTGATGGCCTGGCCAAGGTCTGGCAATTGCCGATTACAGAATCTCGTGCTGTAGCCAGCGCAGAACAACCAGTCGACGGTGCCACAATCAGCACTGACGGGCAACTGCTTGCGACTGCAGGAAGCTTCAACGGTCGCCCGACGATTGTAATTCAAAGAATCGATGACGGATCAATCGTGACTTCGCTGCTCGGACACGAAGCTCTCGTTACATCGCTGGCGTTCAACAGCAACCATTCACATCTTATCTCCGGTTCGGAAGACGGAACGGTCCGTGTGTGGGACATCGCAGATTCCAAATTCCCCGAATTATTGAAGTACACCGGACACGACTCTGCCGTGCAGGCAGTCCAGTTTGCTGACACGGCGACAGTCCTGTCTGCCGGCACGGACGGGACAATTCACCAGTGGAAGCTGGCAGATGGTGAGCTTGTCCGCAGCATCGAAGGACACGCCGGCCAGGTCAGCGCATTGGCTGTTTCCGCCACAGTCGTTGCATCGGCTTCAGCCGACGGAACAGTTCGGTTGTGGAACAAAAGCAACGGCATGGCCGTGCGTACAATCGAGCACGGCTCACCCGTCAGGCACATCGCAGTCAGCGTGGATAACACAAAAGTCGCTTCATGGGGGGACAATCGGCAACTCAAACTCTGGCAGGCCGCGGATGGTTCGTTACTGAAAACGGTGAACACGACAGAGCAGGATTTAACATCGCTGGCGTTCAGCCCCAACAGCCAGCAACTGGCGGCAACCGTTGCCAGCGATGTTCGCGTCTGGCAGACCAGTGACGGCGGCGAATTGCAGTTCTTTCGCGAACACGCAATGCCGACGAAAACCGTCTCTTATTTACCCGATTCAAAGACACTGATCTCAGTGGACACCGGTAACAGCGTCCGACTGTCAACCGTGTCCGCCGTCCGTTCGATCATCGCTCACGAAAGCAGTATCGTCAACGCGGCTGTGTACCAGGGCGGAAACGCTCTCGCGACGGTCGCGGGCGATGGCATTGTCAAGCAGTGGACGACATCCAATGGTCAGATGACGCGTGAGTTCACGACTGAAGGTGCGATGTTGCAGTCAATCACCGCAACCATCAACAGCCAGTACATCGCCGCCGGCGCTATGGACGGACGTATCTTCGTCTGGAACAGCGGCAACGGCTCGTTAACGGCTGAGTTCAAGACACCAGCGGCGGCAACGGCCCTGTCCTTCAGCAACGAAACGGCTCTGAAGCTGGCAGTTGCAGGAGCCGATCAGAAGCTCCGGTTCTTCGCACTGAGTGACCAGAGCCTGCTGCAGGAAATCGCCGTCGACTCACCGATTCAGCAGATTGCGTTCCTCCCCGGCAACACAAGCGTCGCCGCAGCCCACGAATCAGGTGTACTGGCCGAATGGGCGTACTGCTCGCCGGTGCTGACGCGCAACATGACCGGACACTCCGGCGGCATCTTCAACCTGGCCTTCACCAACGACAGCACGACGCTGGTTTCCGCCAGTGCCGACAAGACGGTGCGCATCTGGGACGCGATCACAGGGCGCCAGATTCGCACACTTAGTGGCCACCAGGGGGCGGTCTTCGGCCTGGCTCTCAGTGCAGATTCGCTGTGGATCGTGTCGGCCGGCGGAGACGGCACAATACGGCTGTGGGATCGGCTCAGCGGTCGGCAGCTGAAACAGATCAACGCTACAGGCGCGCTATACACGGTCGCCATCCATTCCGATGGCAAAACTGTCGCTGCGGCCGGAATCGATCGCAAGGTGTTCGTCTACGACGTATTCGATGGCACGCTAAAGGCAACGCTGGAAGGCCATCCCGACTACATTTACCGAGTCACATTCAATCACCGTGGCGACCGTCTGCTTTCCTGTGGCTACGGGGGCCATCTGATCGTCCGGGAGTTCCCCAGTGGACGACAACTCTACACGACACGTGCCCAGGGTGTGCTGAACTCAGTCGCCTACTCGCCTGACGATTCCCAAATCGTCGTGGCATCCGATGACGAAATCGCTCAGATTCTGAACCTGCCCACTAACGCACGCTGAAATGCTCCCGGAGCCGCCATGAACGACTACATTCGCATTTGCGTCACAACACTCATTCTTCTGACTGCGAGCAACAGCATCAAGGCGGCTCCGCCAGGATTTCCCGGCCTTGGTGCGCCCGGCGAATTGACCGAAATCGCATTTGAACAGAGTGGCGAGACAGTGCTGCGTGGAAAGAATGCACGACGACAGGTTGTCGTTACCGGAAAGTACACCAGCGGACAGTTGCACGATCTGACTCAGCAACTCACATATAGTGTCGACAACCCAAGCATTCTACAGGTCGACGGGACGGGGCTGGTCACGCCTCTCTCAGACGGCGATGCCACAATCACGGCAAGCGAACCAGGGGGAAAACAGACCACTCTTAAACTCACTGTCGAACGCTGTCAGCAGCAGTTACCGGTTAACTTCGCCAACGAAATCGTGCCAATCTTTACCAAGTTAGGCTGCAACGCAGGTGGCTGCCATGGTAAATCGGACGGTCAGAATGGATTCAAGTTGTCACTGCTTGGTTTCTACCCGAACGATGATTACGAGTACCTTGTGAAGGAAGATCGCGGCCGACGGATATTTCACGCCGACCCGGAGTACAGCCTTTTACTGACGAAGCCTTCCAACAAACTGCCGCACGGTGGCGGTCATCGCCTGTCACCCGACAGTTACGAGTGGCAGTTGATCACCAGCTGGATTGAGCAGGGAACGCCCTATGGACAGGAAGACGATCCGGTGATCGAACGTATTGAAGTGTTCCCGAAGTCGCGGTCGATGAATCCAGGAACGCGACAGCAGTTAATTGTCATTGCCCACTACAGCAACGGAACCACGCGGGACGTCACTCGCATCGCGACTTACGAAGCGAACGAACCCGAAATGTCCGCAGCCACGTCTACGGGCCGAGTCACCACCTCTGACGTGCCTGGCGACGTAGCCATTATGGTTCGCTTTCAAAGCCAGGTCGCCGTGTTCCGGGCAAACATACCTCTGGGCATCAAGTTCAAAGAGACTCCTCCGGAACGCACATTCGTTGATAAACACGTTTTTGCAAAGCTGCAAAATCTGGGCATCCCTCCGTCCGAACTATGCGATGATGCGACATTCATTCGCCGTGTGAGCAGCGATATTGCCGGACAGCTGCCGACGGCAACCGAAGCCGAAACCTTCATCGAAGACAAGGCCCCGAACAAACGCGACAGCCTGATCGACAAGCTGCTGAACAGCTCCGAGTACGCCGATTACTTTGCCAACAAATGGGCAAACGTGCTGAGAAACAAACGCGTGAACGCCAATGACATCCCGTATACATTTCGGTTCCATGCGTGGATTCGTCGTGCATTCCAGAAGAACATGCCGTACGACGATTTCGTCCGCAACGTGGTTGCGGCGTCCGGAGACGCTGAGTCACATCCGCCGTCGGCGTGGTTCAAAGTCGCCGCAAGTTCGACCACGCAGATGGAAGACGCGGCCCAGCTGTTCCTGGGCCTGCGAATTCAATGTGCCCGCTGTCATCATCACCCGTTCGAAAAATGGAGCCAGAATGACTACTACGGTTTCGAAGCGTTCTTTAAGCAGGTGGGGCTGAAACAAAGCAGATATGCACTGAACAACGTACGTGACGCCGTCTATCATCGAGACGGTGTGGCGGTCGCACGAAATCCCAGAACAGGCAGCAATCTCAGACCCGCCGGACTCGGATCCGAACCACTCGACATTCCGGCCGATGAAGATCCGCGACACTACCTGGTGGACTGGATGAGTGCTCCGGAGAATCCGTTCTTTGCCAGAGCTCTGGCAAACCGCTACTGGAAGCATTTCTTCGGACGCGGCATCGTGGATCCCGAAGACGACATGCGGGCAACAAACCCACCGTCCAATCCACAGTTACTTGATGCGTTGGCTGCCCATTTCCTACAGAGCGGTTTCGACATGAAAGATCTGATTCGTCAGATCTGCCGTTCCAGCACTTATCAGCTGAGCTCTGAACCCAATGAACACAACGAATGTGACACACAGAACTTCTCAAGCTTTTACACAAGGCGATTAAACGCCGAGCCACTGTATGACGCCATCAATCAGGTAGCCGGAGTATCAGCTCGTTTCACTGGTGTGCCGGTGGGCACTCGTGCCACGCAACTGCCGGACAACGGTTTCAATGACTACTTTCTGCAGGTCTTCGGCAAACCCGAAGCCGCCAGTGCATGCGAATGCGAACGCAGCGCAGAAGCCAACCTTGCACAGTCTCTGCACCTGCTCAACTCAACCGATATTCAGGGACGACTGACCAACGGCAGCGGTCGCGCACGTCAACTGGCCCTGGATGAAGAACTGACAGATACACAGAAGATCACGGAATTGTACCTGTGGGCCTACTCACGCCTGCCCCGCTCAGAAGAACTTACGTTCCTGCTGTCGCAGATCGAAAACTACGAAAACAAGCAGCAGGCCTTTGAAGATATTCTGTGGGCGATTTTTAATACGAAAGAGTTTCTGTTCGTGAAATAGTGTGTTGAAGGCATCCCTGGAGGGGCAAGATGATGCAAACCGAGACAACGCCATGGCGGCACTTCGTCGATTCCATTCAGCTTGCTGCTGTTGTGGCGGTGCTGCTGTTCACGACTGATTCCGCATTCGCCCAACTGCCCGCGATTCGCATGGACGGTATCTTTCCGGCCGGAGCAGGAGCCGGAACAACCATCGAAGTAACGCTCTCGGGAAACGACCTTGATGATGCAGCGGAACTGCATTTCTCGCATCCCGGGATCACCGCCACACAAAAAATGGCAGAACCGACTGCATTCGTTAAAGAGGCATACCCGGTTCCCGGCCAGTTTGTTGTTACGATCACGGGTGATGTACCGGTCGGTACCTTCGATGTTCGTGTTCGCGGCAAATATGGAATTTCCAATCCGCGCGTATTCGATATCAGCAATGTAACGGAACTGAACGAAACGGAACCGAACAACGAATGGAAGCAGGCAACGGAAGTCGGGCTGACACAGATCGTCAACGGACAGATCAACGGCAACACCGACGTCGACGTGTTTCGCTTCGCTGCTGAGGCAGGTCAGAAAATCACCCTGGACTGTCGCGCACGTCGTATTGACTCGCTGCTGGATCCCGTGCTCAGCGTTTACGATGCCACAGGCCGTGAACTGATCAACAATCACAATGGTCACGCCCGCGAGGCGTTTGTTGATTTTACAGTTCCGGCCGACGGCGAATACCACGTGCAAATCGCGGACGCGCTTTATCGAGGTGGTGCCCACTTCGTCTATCGACTCGCGATCGGACCGATGCCGCATATCGACTACATCTTTCCACCGGCCGGCCTGGCTGGCTCGAACAGTCAGTTTACGCTTTTCGGCTGCAACCTGCCGGGTGGCCAGCTGTCCGAACTGTCCGTCAACGGCAGGCCTCTGGAAAAGCTGAACGTTAAGATCGCGTTGCCGGCAGATCCTTCCACCCAGCAACCCATGAATGGACGCGTGGATCCCGAACAGGCATTCATGGATGCAGTTGAATACAGAGTGCACGGACCGCGAGCGTTTTCCAATTCTGTCAGCGTCGGTATCACAACGACTCCGGTCGTCCTGGAAGTCGAATCCAACAATACACCTCAGCAGGCGCAGAAGCTCACTCCGCCCTGTGAAGTCGCCGGCCAGTTCTATCCCGAGCGTGATTACGACTGGTATTCGTTCGAGGCCAAACAGAACGACACGTGGACAATCGAAGTCATCTCTCATCGACTTGGACTGCCGACCGACGCTCAGCTTGTCATTCATCAGATCACAGTGGATGACAAGGGAGAAGAACAAGTGAAGGTCCTGCCAACTGCCGATGACATCGGCACACGCGATCGGGCTCAGTTTGATACCCGGACGGGCGACGCGGCATACCAGTTCACTGCGCCAGTCGACGGGCTGTATCGAGTACGAGTACGGGACGGGTTTAGTGCTCTGCAAAGTGATCCACGTCTGGTTTATCGGCTTGCTGTACGCCGGCAACAGCCCGATTTCCGCCTTGTAGCGGTACCGCAGGATCCATGGGGAGCGCTGGTGCTGCACAAAGGGGATCGCTCAACCATTGATGTGCTGGCCGAACGACGAGACGGGCTGGCAGAGCCGATTACACTTTCAGTAAAGGGGTTGCCCGCAGGCGTCACCAGTTCCGAAGTCAAGCTGGGACCTTCCATGACTGTCGCGACACTTGTTCTGACAGCCGCAGATAACGTAATGCCTGCGATCGCGGACCTGCAAATCGTGGGTGCAGCCACCATCGCAGGTCGCAACATAACACGCATCGCACGATGCGGAACGACAAACACATCCATGAGAATGCTGACTCCGAACCAACGCCCGCAGCAGAGCCTGCCGGCACGTGTCAGTCGTGGACTTGTGCTGTCAGTTGCCGACGGAGTTTCTCCATTCAAAGTAAAACTGAAGAATGACAAGGTCTGGGAAACCACCCGTGGCGGCATCCTGAAAATTCCTTACACCGCCACAAGACACAAGGATTACAAAGGGCCGGTTCAGTGTGTGATCGAGAATCTTCCCGCCAATATTACGCGTACGACCGTTTCCATTGCAGCTGCCAGTGCTGCGGGCGAATTTCCTCTGACGCTCCGCAGTAACACTCCGGCGGGAACGTACAGTGTACACGCGGGAGCGTTCGTCACGGCCTATTCCTACTCTCGTAATCCGGAAGCGGCGGAGACCGCCAGAATACGTAAAGAGGAAATGGACAAAGTCGCAGCCGCCGCGGCCGAAGCGGCGAAAGCGGCAACCGCGGCGAAGCAGCAGGCCGACAAGGCGGTAACGGGATCCGCCAATGCTGCCAAAGCCGCTGAGCAGAAGAATACTCAGGCGAAGAAATTCGAAACCGACACCGTGGCGGCTCAGCAGAAGGCAGATGCCGCTGTAGCCGCGATGAAAGCCGCAGCGGCCGCGAAACCGGATGATGCAAATCTAAAGAACGCGGTCGTCGCAGCGCAGAAAGCGGCGACTGACGCGGCGGCGAAGACCAAAGCTGCAACCGAAGCGGCCGCCGGCACATTGCAGACGTTTCAGGAAGCACAGGCGACGGCAAAAGCAAACACGATGAAAAAAGTTGCCACCGATGCTGCCGCGGTCGAGGCGGCGGCATTTGCAAAGGCCGCCACTGACGAAAAAAAAATCACGGACAAGAACGCAACCGACACAGCGAATGCCGCCAAGCCGAAAAACATCAATTACTGGACAGCATCAACTCCCATCACCATAAAGATTCATGAATACCCCATCACCCTGACTGAACTCCCACAGGCAACGAAGCTGAAACAGGGAGACAAAACAGAGCTGCCGATCACGATCACACGACTGGTCGAATATGCTGAGCAGGTCAGCTTTTCAACCGTCATTCGTGGCGTCAGCGGTTTATCGATTCAAAACGTAAACATCCCAAAAGGGCAAACACAGATCAAGCTGCCAATCACAGCTGCTGCCAATGCAACTCCCGGAAGTCACGAGATCACATTACGCGCCACGATGCGAATTAACAATCAAACACTCACTCTCGACCAGCCGTTCCTGCTGGAAATCGAGAAGGTGGAAACAAAGAAGCAGTGACCGTGAAACATTCAGACGCGATGGACAGATGCCCGGCCCCACACAGGACGAAACAGTCCTCGAAATTTCCGCTCGCATGGCTGGTAGCCGCCATTGCGACAGCGACGCCGCTGCTGTCGTCACATCACCTGCATGCTCAGTCAATCACGATTGCGAAGCTCGGCCGCACGGAACCGGTCGACTTTCAGAAGGAAATCGTTCCAATCCTGCAGAAAAAATGTCTTGCCTGTCACAGCGCGAGCGAGCGACAGGGCGATCTGATTCTGGAAACACCACAAATGACGCTCAAAGGAGGCGATACCGGACCTGCTGTGGTTGCGGGGAATGGAGCAAAGAGTCTGCTGTTGAAACTGGCTTCTCATCAGGAAGAGCCTGTGATGCCTCCGCCTGACAACGACGTGGCTGCCGCGCCGTTGACACCACAGGAACTCGGCTTAATCAGCCTGTGGATTGATCAGGGAGCAAAGGGCAATTTACAGGACGCAACCCTTTCGCCGACAAAGTGGCAACCACTGCCACCAGGTATGAATCCAATATACGCCGCGGTCGTCACCGCCGACGGACAGTACGCAGCCTGCAGTCGAGCCAATCAGATTTTCATATATCACGTGCCTACAGGACAGATCGTCACTCGGCTAACGGATCCCGCGCTGCAGAATCAGGCCGATGACTCGCGTCCCGGAGTTGCTCATCTCGATTTCGTGCAATCACTGGCATTCAACCGCGACGAAAACATGTTAGCGTCAGGCGGATTTCGCACGGTCAAACTATGGCGTCGCCCGAAGGATGTATTCCGCCTGAAACTTGAGGTCCCCGGCGAAACTCTGGCCGCTGTCGCGGTCAGCCCTGATCGTGAAACACTGGCGATGGGCACCGGCAATGAAATCAGACTCTGGGATGTCGCCAGCGGAAATCCTGTCAGAACACTGCAGGGCCATCAGGCAACGGTAACCGGCCTGCGTTTCGACGTCGACGGGACCCGTCTATTCTCGGCTTCACTGGATAAATCAGTGCGAGTCTGGTCACTTGAAAGTGGAGAACTTGTCGGTCGCCTGGATGCCCCGTCCGCAGTCAACGCCGTCGAACTGGTCGCCGCTGCAGACGGAAAAGCGGACCCGTTGGTAGCGATCGGTGACGATAAACTGGTTCGTGTCTATAACACGCCCACGCTTCCTGTGACGATCCCTAATGTCCCGGCCGGTCCGACTGCCGCAGCAGTAACGACCGATCACAGCCTGATCGCTGTCGTCGGCGCTGACGGAATTGTCCGCGTTCTTGATTCCGCGGGAGCAGTCAGCAAAGAATGGAAAGTCCCCGGCGCGCCGATTACCAATCTGGTTTTCCACCCATTGGCCGCACGACCGAAAGAAAACACCGCGGAGCCGGTTCCGGTTATCGCAACAGCAGGAACGGATGGAGCCGTCCGGCTCTGGAACTACGCGACGGGAGAACCCATCGACTCCTTTCACGGCTCAACGGTCGCGATTGAATCGATCGCGTTCCGCGCCGACGGGCAGCAACTGATCAGCGGTGCTGCCGACGGAGCGATTTCTGTATGGAATCCTGAGGGCGTCACCAGCGAAGTGTTCGATGGAATAGTCGAACAGCCTGGCCGCGCTGTCGCGCTGAGTGTCGACGGCAGGCAGCTGGCAACCGCCGGTGTCAGCTCCGGCCACGCGGCAATCATCATCTTTGATCTGCAAACGAAAAAAGTGTCTCATACTCTGCTGGGGCACGAAGGACCGATTCGATCGCTGGCGTTCAGTCCCGACGGTCTGCGGCTTGTTTCCGGTTCCGTCGACGGGTCAGCGCGCATCTGGAATCCTGGTGACAGCAAGTTCCCCGAGCTAGTTCGGTTCGACGGACATGCTGGTGAAGTGACAGCCGTTGCGTTTAACTCGAACGCGACACAGGTTATCTCAGGCGGGGCGAACAAGACTCTTAAACTCTGGAACTCAGCTGACGCCGTCGAAATTAAGGACTTACCCGGACACGCCGGGCCGATCGTGGGAGTTGCCTTCGGCAGTAGCAACCAGCCCGTGTCGGCGTCTGCTGACAAAACAGTCCGCATCTGGAATCCAGGTAACGGCCAGCAGGTGCGTGCCATTACGGCCCCACAGCCGCTGGCCGCGATGGCGATAACACGTGACGCTGCACGCGTTGCGGTAGCCGGCGCCGACAAAGTCGTCCGGGTTTATCAACTCAACAACGGGCAGCAACTGGCTTCGCTGGAAGGCCACACATCAATTGTTGCCGGCCTGGCATTCAGCTCCGACGGTGCAAGAGTGGTTTCGACAACGGCCGCCAGCGCAACAACATGGAACGCAGCAACCGGGCGACTGCTTGAGACCATTGCTGTCGACGGCCTGGCCGCCGCAGTCTACGTGACCGATGTGAACACACTGCTGACACTCACGGTTCAGGGTATCGAACGCCGCCCTCTGCGATTCCGTCAAGCCATGCTGGGCCTGACGAAGCCGGTAACGTCGCTGGCATATCACCCGAATGGACAGGCCGTCTATGCATCATCACTAGACGGAACGCTGCGCGGCTTCAACACCACCAACGGTCAGCAGACATTCACCGCCAATCACGGTGCTCCAATTCACGATGCAGCTCTGCACCCGAACGGGCAGTTTCTCGTCACAGGTGGCGCCGACAAGGTCATTAAAGTCTGGAATTCAGCGAACGGCCAGCCCGCTACGCCAACGCCACTGCAGGGCTTCAATGCGTCTGTACAGGCATTGGCCTTCAATGCAGACGGAACACGTTTGATTGGTGTTTCGGCCGCGCCGGTGAACGAAGTCCTGGCGTTCAATTTCGCAGCACGAACGCTGGAACAGAGCTTCGCTGGACATGCGCATTCCGTAAACGCTGTTCTCGGCCTGCAGGCGGAAAGCTTCGCGACATTGTCAGCCGACGCACGATTGCAGCGGTGGCCGCTATTAGCGGTTAAGACGCTCGCGGCTCATACTCAGCCCGTGACCTCGCTCACTGTTTTGCCAACAGACCCTAAGCAGATTTTCTCGGCCAGCATGGATGGAACCGTGCGTCATTGGAATGTCGACACCGGACTACAGGTAAGACAGTTCAACCATGGTGGCCCCGTTCAGTCCGTCGCAGTCCGACCGGACGGACTGCGAATCGCATCAGCCAGCAGCAACAATTCAGTTAAGCTCTGGGACGCCCGGAACGGACGGCAGATCGCTGAAATGAAAGGCGACCTGCGAGCTCAAACCATGGTCAAGCGTTTAACACAACAGCAGACAACGGCCACCGCCAGACGCGATGCTGCCAAACGTGACTTTGAGGCCGCGGAGAAGGACCTGCCGCTGAAGACAGAAGCTGCAAAAAAGACCGCTGACGCACTGACGGCCGCGAACAAGGATGTCAAGGAAAAGACGGCAGTCATGAAGACAACCGATGAAGCAAAAATTGCGGCGGAAAATGCCGCTATCGCCGCAGCTGGTGCTGCACAAAAAGCATCACTGGCAAAAGTCCAGGCCGACATTATGACTGCTGAAACGGCAAAACTGCTCAAACTCGCCACGACAAAGGTTCAGCGGTTTGCAGTGCTTGTTCAGCAGTCGACGGACGATCCGGCACTGACGGCCGCTAAGGCAGAAGCCGACCAGGAACTTGTTGCGGCAACAGCGAATGCGGCTGCCGCCAAAACAGCTCAGGCAGCTCCGGCTAAGGCCGTGACAGACACCACGAAAGCCGTGACAGACGCTGCAGCAAAGGTCACAGCCACGCAGAAACCTTATAACGACGCGCTGGCCGCATTGCGTCCGGCCCTGGCAACTCAGAAGACCGCGTCGCAGCTGAACACCATTGCAGCCCGTGAGCTGGAAACGGCAACGGCATTGGTTCCCGCAGCAAAAGAAAAACTGACGCAGACTGAGGCTGCTCTCGTTGCTGCACAGAAGTCCGTGGAAGACGCAAAGAAGGTCGCGACCGAGACTGAACTGCCTCAGCATGCCGTGGCATTCTCCCCTGACGGCCGACAACTCGCCACCGGCGGGGACTTCTCAGCAGTACACACTTGGGATGCTGAAACCGGCACGGCCACCGATAGCTTCGTGGGTCATCAGGAAGCCATCCGTTACCTGGCGTATGTTTCCGACGCCGAACTTGTCAGTGTTTCAGCAGACAAATCGGCTGTGGCCTGGGAGGTAAATCCCGGCTGGGAACTGGCTCGCACAATCGGTGACGTGCGAGATCCTTCGCAGCTTATCAATCGAGTCCTCGCTCTTGATTTCAATCGCGATGGATCTCAGCTGGCCACCGGCAGCGGCGAGCCTTCCCGCAGTGGTCAGATCCGAATCTGGAACGTCTTGGACGGGACCTTGATTAAGAACATCGATAACGCTCATGACGACACGGTACACGGTGTACGTTTTTCACCCGATGGAAAGATAATCGCGTCCGGAGGTGCCGACAAATACGTGCGAACGTTCGACGTCGCCAGCGGCGATCTCCTGCGACGCTTCGAAGGACATACGCATCATGTGTTAAGCGTCTCCTGGCAGAGCAGCGGGCAGACGCTGGCCAGTGCGGGCGCGGATGGTGCCGTAAAGATCTGGAATGCCAAAGATGGTGATCAGTCACGCTCGATTGGTGGGTTTACAAAACAGGTAACTTCGCTGCAGTTTATTGGTGACACGCCGGACATTGCCGCGACGTCGGGCGACAGCATCGTGCGATTCATTCGATCAACAAACGGTGGAACCGTCAGAAACTTTGGCGGTGTCGCTGAGTTCATGCACTGTGTTGCCGTTACGCCGGACGGCGCGGTCCTTGTCGGGGGTGGACACGACAGCATATTGCGAATCTGGAATGGAACCAACGGCCAGGTTCTGAAGAATCTGCCCCCCCCTCAATCCGAAGAGGTGGCGAGCGCGACGACGCAGGGAAGTAAGCAGGTCGCCGATAAGTAGAGTTGTTGTGTGGACCTTTCTGACCTTCTGTTTCTCAAAGTCTAATCATGTCATCACGTCTGCCGCATCATCATGTCCTGTGCTGCGCCGCCCTTTCTGCGTTGTTCATGCCGTCGCTGTCGGCGCAGCAACCGCCGAAACCACTTACCGGTCACAACGACGCAGTCACAGGAGTCGTGTACACGCCAAACGGCGGAATCATTGCGACTTCCAGCTTCGATCGTTCGATCAAACTGTGGAACGCATCAACAAGCGCTGAGCTGAAAACGCTCAACGGGCACCAGGGGCAGGTGCTTTCGCTGGGCATCAGCGGCGATGGTCGCTCCCTGGTTTCGGGATCGCGAGACAATACCGTCAAGTTGTGGGACGTCTTCATCCCCGATCCGATCAGGCAAACGCCGGCGCATGCACAGCCATTAACCGCAATTGTGGTCAGCAAAGACGGCGAGTGGCTTGTGTCGGGCGGCGCCGACAACGCCGTAAAGGTCTGGCAGCGGACTGATGCAAAGCTACTCCATGATCTTAAAGCACATGCCGCGGCGATTACTCGAATCGACCTGCGAGGTGACAACAGTCGGCTGGCCAGCGCTGATTCGCAGGGACGCATTGCTATCTGGAACCCCGTCGATGGCACCTCCCTGGGAGAAATCGGTGCTCATGCAGGATCGGTCAGTGGTGTCGCCTTTCATCCCACAGCACAGACGCTGTTCAGTACAGGAGAGGATGGCCTGCTGAAGACATGGCAACTGCCGCTGTTTCCTCCCAAGGTGCTGACGGGAAACAATGTCCCGCTCAGCACTGTGGCAATTTCTCGCGACGGTAAATTCTCCCTGACTGCTGGCGCCGATAATTTGGTCCGGGTTTACGATTCCGCGTCGGGCAAAGCCGTACGAACTCTGACCGGACTGACCGGCGCTGTCACGGCTCTGACTATCAGCAACGACACAACACTAAGCGTCGCCGCTGACGCAACCGGAGCAATACGCTTGTGGAACACGGCCGATGGCAAAGATCTGGGGCAACTTCTGGGGCATTCGGGACCAGTTCGCTCGGTCGCCATTCATCCGGCAAAGCAACAGATTCTGTCGGCCGGCGACGATGGTACAGTTCGATTGTGGCGTCTGCCCATCGCAGCCAAACCGGTGGCCGGCCATACCTTGCCGGTCACAGCAACGGCGCTGAGCACCAACGGAAAGATTCTGGCGACTGCCTCGCAGGACAAATCGGTTCGTCTGTACACCCCCACGACCGGAGCCGCGATCCGGTCGCTCGCCGGACATTTGCAACCAACAACGGCGGTCGCCATCCGGCCGGACGCTGCGCAGATCGTGAGCGGAGATGCGACTGGAGAGATCCGTTTCTGGAATGCCAACGGCACGGCCGAAGGTACATTGCTCGGTCATGCCGGTGCTGTCAAAGGACTGGTATATTCGCCTCAGGGCACCACTGTCGTTTCGACGGGTGCGGACGGAACAATGCACTGGTGGCAATTGCCCATCGTTGCGCCCAGGACGCTTCCTGTCGCAGGCGATGCCGTGAACGCGGTGGCCGTATCCAAAGACGGCAAGCTGGCCGTGTCCACCGGCAACGACCGGATTGTGCGCGTGTACGACATCACAACCGGACAGGTCACAAAGCAACTGACCGGCATGGCCGCTGCAGGTCGTTCGGTGGCGATCAGCGCCGACTCGTCGCTTGTCGCAGCGGCAGACGACCAGGGAACCATCAAAATCTGGGTAATAGCTGATGGCAAAAATCGTGTCACGCTGACGGGGCATGCCGGCGCTGTGTTGGATTTGGCATTTCATCCGGGTGGTCAGCAGCTCGTGTCGACGGGTGCTGACGGCACAGTCCGCCTGTGGAAATCAAATTTCACACAGGCTCAGGTCGACGCCGGTGAGGAGCCGGTTGAACGGACCTTTGCGGGCCACGCCGCAGCTGTCAACAGTGTTGTCTTCGGACCTACCGGCGTCTGGCTCGTCACGGCTGGTGCTGATAAAACGATTCGTGTCTGGCAGACTTCCGATGCCAAACAGCTCGGAACTCTTAGTGGTGCTGCAGCAGCGGTGAACTCGCTGTCGATCAGCGCAGACGGAAAACGAATCGCCGCCAGCAGCGCAGACAGGCAGACGCGAACGTGGGTGCTGCCGCCGACTCCGTCCGGCAACATCGCGTTAGAGAAATCATTCGCACATACGGTCGCCATTGGAGACGTTGCCCTTAGTGCCGATGGTTTACGAGTCGCAACAGCGGGTTCGGACATGATCATTCGAACATGGGATGTTGTCAGCGGCCGGGAACTGGAACATTTTTCCGGCCATACAGCAGCACCGACTGGGATCGCGTTTCTGCCCGACAACCGAACATTTGTTTCAAGCAGCACAGATAAATCACTTCGGGTGTGGACGCTGGCCGCAACACGCGTGGTCACGGCCTCAGAAGCCAGCGTGAATGCCCTCACAATTTCCGGCGACGGAACTCACCTTGTTACGGCCGCGGCTGACAAGCTGGTGAAATTGTGGGAGTTTACGACAGGAGAATTTAAGCAGTCACTCGCCGGAAGTACCAATGAATTACTCACGCTGGCAGTCCGCAGAGACACAACACAGATCGCAGCGGGCGGTACGGACAAACAGATCTATCTGTGGAATGTTACCAACGGGCAAGCGGCTGCAGCTCCCGAGAAGCTTGAAACACCCGATGTTGTTCACTGTATGCGGTACAACTCTGATGGTACTCGACTGGCTGTCGGCGGAGACAAGAATGCTCGAATCTACGATGCTGCCAGCAAAACACTACTGGAATATGTGCCGGCAGCAGGCATCGTGCAGAGTCTTAACTGGCTGGCTGACGGACTGTCACTGGCAATCGCTGCGGGCAATTCACCTTCGATCCAGCCACTCGCCTTCCAGCGGTCACTCGGGGGCCACACAGGTGCAGCAAACAGTGTGACCTTTGTCGCTGCGGGAACGGAGGCGGTCAGTGGCGGAGCCGACAAGACGGTGCGATTATGGAACCTGTCCGATGGCAAACAGCTGCGCACGTTCGCCGGAGGGACGGACGCTGTGACCAGCGTCGCCGTGACACCGGATGGAGTCACCGTGATTGCGGGAAGTGTCGATAATCATGTGCGTACCTGGACACTGGCAAATGGTCAGGTTGGCAGAGATTTCGTACATCCCGTTGCTGTACGGAGCGTGTCAGTGGGCGGAGATGCATCTCGGATAGTCACGGCCGCGGATGACAACATTGTGCGATTGTGGGATCTGACAAGCGGTCTTGAACTGGAACGATTCACCGGACACGAAGCGAACGTGGTGAGCGTATCGCTGGCTGCGGACAACAAGACAATTCTGTCGGGCAGTGCCGACAAGAGCGGAAGACTGTGGACGGCTGCGGCCGTACGTGTGTTGCAGGCAGATCCTGCAAAGGTATACGACCTTGTCCTTTCAGCAGACGGAACTCAGGCCATCACTGCCGGCACGAACAAGACGGCAAAGGCATGGAAGACGGCCGAAGGGACAGCTATACGACAACTGACCGGCGCCAAGGATAATCTGACACGCCTGGCGCTGCGGCCGGACGGACAACAGATTGCAGCGACCGACGCACAAGGACGTCTTTATCTGTGGACCTATGCCAGCGGGGCACTGGTGCAGACTGTTGAAACAGGTTCCTCCGTAGTTGATCTGGCCTTTAGTCCCGACAACAAACGCATAGCGGCCGCCGGTGCCGACGGTAAGCTGCCGGTCTACGACGCTACTGCAACAGAACCCACGCTGCTGAGCGAACTGGTCAGCTCAAAACCTTTGGCGACCTTGGCCTTTGCTCCCGAGAAAACAATTGTCACCGGCGGAGCTGATCAACAGGTTTCGGTGTGGGCGGATGCGTCACCCAACGCAACGCGTTCGTTACCGGGACACACCGGGCCGGTGTATGGAGTCGCGTTTTCCCCCGATGGAAAACTGGTAGCTTCGGCGAGTGGTGATCAGACGATTCGTATCTGGGACGCCGCAGCGGGGACTCAGGTTCGGACGCTCTCCGGTAGTACCGGGGCGATTTATGGAATCAGCTTCGATGCCAGGGGCGAACGACTGGTGTCCGGCGGCGTAGACGGCGTCCTGCGAATATGGAGTGTCGCCAACGGTGGACAGCTGAAGCAATTGCAGGAAACAGAAAACCCACCACCACTGTTCGCAGTGGCCTTCAGCCCGGACGGAAGTTCTGCAGCGGGCGCCGGAATGGAAAAGGCTGTTCGGATCTGGAACACCGGCAGCGGAACCGTCACAAAGCGTCTCGAAGGGCACACCGACTCGATTTATCAGGTGAGATTCAATCAGTCCGGTACACGGCTACTGTCGTGTGGAAGAGCGGGAAGCCTGACAATCTGGAACGTTAGTAGTGGCAAACCGGCCGTTAGTCGAACCGCAACAAACGTCTTGTACTCGGGTACATATTCCCAGGACGAAAGCACAATTGCCGTCGCCGAAGCGAGCGGATCCACAACGTTTGTCGCGATACCCGCAAATGCTCGCTGACCATGTCTTCCAACGTCCGGAAAAACCGGCGGGCACATGCTGAACACGTCACTCGCCCTTCAAAACACCCGACAGTTCGTCAGGATGCCTGTTGGTCTGGCAGCCGGCAGTCCGTCTCAGACCAGTTCTTCAATAGGTCTGCCATCTTCGATCATATAGGTTGGGCGGCCGGACGTGTTGATGAACTGGATTCGACGGTCGATGCCCAGCACATGAAACACGGTTGCCATCAGATCCTGCGGCCGGATCGGATTCGTCTTCGGCACGTCGATCTTCTCAGCCGATTCGCCAACAACCTGGCCCATCTGCAGACCTCCACCGGCCATCGCCAGCGTACTGAGAGGAGCCCAGTGGTCACGACCGGCACCACCATTGATCTTTGGTGTCCGCCCGAATTCACCCGTCACAACAAACAGAATGTTCTGATCGACACCACGTTGTCCCATGTCCTCGACCAGAGCGGCAACCGCCTGATCGACCTGCGGAGCACGTCCGTCGAGAGCATTCTTAATGTTGCCGTGCATGTCCCAGCCGCCGTACTGGACAGTGACGAAACCACAACCCGCTTCGCACATTCGGCGAGCCTGCAGCAGTTGCTGCCCCAGACCGGGACCATAACGGTCGACAACCCGCGGATCCTCGTACTTCAGATCGAACGCCTGCTGCGACTTGCTGAGCACAAGATTAAAAGCCTGCTGTTCGAATTCATCCAGTCCGTCCATCAGTCGGCTTCGATCGACTTCTCGATTCACGGTGTCAATGCCCTTGAGCATCTCACGACGTTTGTCCAGACGGAGTTTGTCGACAACCAGCGACATGTTTCGTTTGGCCTGGCCATTCGGGTCGAACGGCGAGCAGGCTGCTCCCAAAAACGCCGGACCGTCACTGCCAATGCCGTTCAGCCTGACGTACGTCGGCATACCCGTATCAGGATGATTACCGCCTCGTACACGTGACAGGATGGAACCCAGCGATGGTCGAGTCGGCATGCCGCCGTTATCAACCTGGCGATTATCATACCCGGTCATGACGAAGTGTGTGCCGCCTCCGTGTCCGCTGTTCGTGTGGGCAAACGAACGAACAAATGCCATCCTGTCCGCAACCTGAGCCATTTTTTCGAAGTGACCTCCCAGCGTAACGCCCGGGATATTCGTTTTCACTTCGCCAGTGACACTGCGGTACTCGGACGGAGCCGTCATTTTGGGATCAAAGGTCTCAACATGTGTCGGACCGCCACCAAGCCACAACCAGATAACTGAAGTGTCTTTGGTGCGGGAACCGTCGCCTGCTTCAGCTCTCGCCCGGAGGACATCCGCCAGTGTCAAAGCCCCAAACCCGAGAGAACCCACTCTCAGGAAGTCACGCCGCGAAGATCCTTCACATGTGACTGACTTGCCGTTCGCGAGGAAGTTGAGCATAGCAAACTCCTGTCCCGGGTATTAGTGGTGGGTATTGTGAGCAGTACGTGGAACTAAATTTTATCGCGTTCAGAGGTGAAATTACAAGAGACGAACCAATGAGTTGCCGCTCCGTCGTTTTTTGGGCACATTCCCGGACAATTGTCGTTCTCAAACGCCAATCGGACAATATGCCGCTGTGAACTCATCGCAGCAGAAAGACAAGATCTGACGATCGGCACCTTGCAGCCGTAAGAAACGCGTCGGTGCATCGCCCGCCGGGCACGCGAAAAAACAAAACTGAGTTTGTCTTTACTGTATCGTTCGTTTAACCGCATGGGCACCGCCCCGTGATTACAACGACACCACAGTTTTCTTAGATCGCATCGATCCAATCGCGGAAGTCTTCCCAGACGGACTCAGACACAGCCTCAAGAAACGAACCGGCAGCAAAACCGTTGGCTCATTCTCGTCGTCATCATTGAACAGATCCGGCAGGACAATCGAAACAAGGAACGCATCGTTCAACTCAACCGGATTGGTATCAACGTCGTCGGGTTCTTCGGCCAGTACGGACTGCAAAACCTGAGAACCGGCGGCAACCGCGGTCGTCCCGCCGCCAGGATTGTTGATATTGGTTCGAATCTCAGCAGCACTCAGCGGGCTGGTCCCTTTCGACTGATCGATCTGCGCATTAGTGCCTGATAGTTTTACCAGATGAATCAGAAACGAATCATATGCGGCAAAGTCCGGGTCACCATCGACATTTGCTGCTGCATCCAGCCGCATTGCGGCCGCTCGGACCTCGATCGAGGCAAGTGGGCTGCTGCCTTTCGACTGTTCGATATGCCCATCGGTGCCAGATCGTGTCACCGCATAAATCAGGAAAGAACATCGGCATCGATGCCATTGTCACCGTCTAAATCCGGGTTGCCAGACACGTCGTCAAAGACAATTGCAGACGAGAATCCTGACGTGCCCTCTCGATTGCTCAAGACGGTGAGCGACGTACTGTGAGCCAATCCGGTATGTACATGTCGTAAAGCCAGGGCTGCCTCCAGCATCAGCCGACCAATCCATGAAGAACCGGGATCCGGCGATCTTGAGCCATGGTTGTGAGGCCGAAGTGCGTATAGAATCGTTACTCATTTTTTTCGTCGACGTTCACTTAAGAATGGCGACCGGATCCACATATGTTCCCGCTGGCGTGCGCGGCTATTCGACAGGTATCCACGCGGGAGAATCGTTGACCAGCTCATCATAGCCGGACGTAATTCTGGCGATCAGTTCCGCCTGCTGTGCACAATCGTGCCCTGCCAGATTTGACAGTTCACCGGGGTCTGCTGAGATGTCGTAGATCTCAAAGTCAGTGAGCCTTGCTGACTTCGCTTCCGCCAGACCTGTCGGTGTCAGATTCTGACGTTTGGGGAAGCTGCCGCCATTCAAACATGCCAGCACTTTCCACTGACCATGACGCATGGCCACTCGCGCAGCATTGATTCCGTTGTAGTAAGCCCAGACCAGTGGTTTCTTTCGTGCCGGCGCCTGCCCGGTTATAAAAAGCGATGCAAGATTCACACCGTCCAGTGAGCGGTGTACCGGAACCGGGACGTCAGCAAGTGCACACGCCGTGGGTAACAGATCCAGCGCCGAAGCAGGAGTGTCGACAACCTGGCCAGGTTTAATTCCGCCTGGCCAGTTAACGATGCCGGCGACGTGAAAACCACCGTCGTGCGTGTGCAGCTTCATGCCTCGCAGGTGAGCCGTACTACCCCAGCTGCGGTTGGCGCTGCGATAACGTTTCAGCGTTTCCGGGCCGTTATCCGATGTGAAGGCTATCAGTGTGTTGTCTCGCACACCAAGTTTCTGCAGCGTCTGTACGACCTTGCCCACGGCCAGATCCACGTTGTGGACATTGGCAAAGTACTGAGCCTGGTCCGGATGCCAGGTCACTCCCGTGTACTGCTCAACAAGTTCCGGCGGAGAAGCGACCGGTTCGTGTGGTTCGTGAAAGGGAAGATAAATAAAGAATGGTTGTTCGGATCTCTCTTCGGTGTGAGCCATCAACCAGTTGATAACTTCATCGGCCGCAATCTGGCAGCTGTATCCTTCGATCTTTCCGACCGGTTTTCCGTTGCGCACATAGTTCACAGGGTTTTCATGTGATGGGGCCGCGTTGTTCTGTGTGGCCATCCAGTGATCAAAACCGGCGTCATGCGGTTGGGCCTGATCGGGGCTGTTAAATGCAGCGTTGCAGTGCCACTTGCCAGCCATGCATGTCGCATAGCCGGCATTCTTCAACAACTGAGCAATCGTGACTTCGCCCTTCTGCATGTGAACCTGCTCACGCGCGTCAGGTCTGGGCTGTCTTGCTTCCGGAATCCAGTCGTACACACCCGCTCTATTGGGGCTGCGCCCTGTCAGCAGGCCGACTCGCGATGGCGAACACACAGGAGCCGTGGAATAGAAACTGGTAAAGCGGATCCCCTGATTTGCCAGCCGATCAATATTAGGCGTCTGAATATGAGGATGACCATGCACACCCAGATCGCCATAGCCCAGGTCATCACACAGAATAATGACAATGTTGGGACGGTCGGCGATAGCCGAAGTGGCCAGAATGCCGCAATGCAGCAAGGTGATGAAATGACGCATGTAGGGTCGACCTGAATGTAAAAAGAAACTACCCCCGAACATTGGTTGAAAGAACCGGCAAACACCGACTTATGCCACTCAGCGAATTCAGCCGTGTTCCCCCGCACAACGTTAGTCCGGTTCGGAGTGTGCCAGGTATCGTGCCGATTTCCCGGCTGTCACCGGCTTCTGCAGATGGCTCCGCATGGGGATGCCACAATTCTTCAGCTGCCAGTCACCTTCAGAAACTGCTGGTACACATCGGCAACCCGGGCTGTTTCTGTGTCACCATCATGAATATACAGCCCATAGTCCAGTGTGAACGGCTCCTTACCGGGCCGAATCACAACCGGCGATTCCGCCTCTTTTCCACCGCTGTACTTTTTCGGACCGAAGGGACTGATGGAAAACAGTCCATATGCTCGTACATGATAACGGGACTCTCGGAAGTTACCGGGATGGTCCATCAGCGTAACACCGGCTGTCGAACCATCAACTTCACCATAGTAATCGATCCAGGGTGACGGTTTCCCCCAGCAATCCTTCTCGCCTTTCAGCCCGTCTGCATTCGTGATGTGGCCACCTTCCATCTCGCGCATCGTATGTGCCAGACGCACAGCAAAGAATCCTTCCTTGGTGTCGTAAATCGTGACATCCTTTTCAACGGCCGAAAGTTCGATGTGGTATGTCAACAGACGCGAGCGGTGAATCGTGACCGTCGTCGTTTCCTGCAACAGCGGTTTGTCACCCTCCATCCAGTTGTTGGTGATGGTCAACTGTCCGCTGCCGTCATTCATGGACGAATGTGTGACTCCTTCACATTCGATTCTGGATGCCTCACTCCAGAAGTTCAACCTGTCGTCGTTCACCGAATCGACGGAAACCCACACGCCTTTGTGATGAAAGTGATCCCTGCCTTCTTTCGATGATCCGGCATCGGCCTTTGTTGGCACAATATCCCGCAGTACATTCGTTCCATTGAGTGCGTATACGGGAAACAGGAATGGCTTATTCCATTCCGTGCCATGGTTCAACACGGCAAACGACTTCCCATCAATGCGAATTTCAAGCCGCCCGTCCTTCATTGGCTGAAAGGAAACACCGTGGGAATCCCTGTCGACGGCCAGTGTGGAAGATGCGACAAGGCACACAACAAGGGCGGGGGCAAGTAGAACAGCTGGTCTCATGATCGGAAGCCTCACAATAATTCGTAAGCGGGAATTCGTAAGCAGAATTTTTCGGACAGCAGTGACAGAGCGGATCTGTGCGACTGACGAAGCAAGCGACGTTCCCTCTGGAACAATCTCAGGCATGGGAAATATCCACGTCCGCGAGCAAAGATGCTACCTGAGGCACTGATAAGATTCCACAAAGCCGTTCGAAAGGTTCGCCTGAAAAAGTCGCTGAATATCAGAAACACCGCATTTTTCTTACCCAATGTGTGATGCCGATGGAACGCGGCCATAACATTCAGTGGTGACTTGTTGCCGAGTTCGAAATACAATGGGAAAGGTTTTGCCCCGTGCTGCAAATAAAGAGAGTCCGTATTGCGGCAGACTGATTTCACAGGGAGCGAAAGCCCGGGATCTGACAAAGACCATGGAAGCTCAAATCGACGAAAAATCGCGGAATATGATGAAATCGGAAAAACCGAAATGGCGCCGTGCAGTCGTTGTAACAACGGTCCTCGGGGGCATGCTGTTTTCGGGAGCGGCCGTTCTGCCCACGGCTGTTATGCATTCCACGTATCGCGACACGGTGCTGAACAAGCCATTTGCCAAATATGGATTGACGGCATCGTCGGTAGCGGGCACAGGCGGCTGGTTTAGTCCTGTATCGTTTGAACAGGTCTCGCTGTCAGACGACGCTGGCCAGGTTCATGGCACGATCAGACAGATTCACACTTCGATATCACTATTCTCCCTGTTGCAGGACGACTCCGACCTTGGAACCATCACGCTTGTTGAACCGGAAATCCAGGTGGCCCTGGACAAAGAAGGCAACCTTGCTCTGCAGTCACCCGATGGCCCGCAGGAACCTCTGAATCGAGACGTCAGTTTCGAAGTGGTGAAAGGTGCATTTCAGCTCAGCGTTCCGTGGCGCACACTACCGATTGTGGATGTGGACCACGTGGACATTTCGGGGACTGTCACGAATGAGCCGGATGGTCGCTGGCTGTCGCTGCAACCTGTTAGAATCTTCGACCGTCAACCATTGTCCGAAGCGCACACAGAACAGAATCTCGCGTTGATTGCCCCTGTGCTGTCACAGTCCACGGCACTGGCCGGAGACGTCTCTGTACTGCTGCACCCCACTCGCGTTCGATTGGATGGAGAAGATACCTCCCAGTTTTCAATTAGCGGTGATGCGGTCTTTCATACTGTAAACGCGCGACTGAAACGTGATTGGGTCTCGCAGATCAGCCAGCTTGTGGGACAGGCCTCGGGGCGATCACTGCCTGATCGCCTTGAGATCGCTCGCGATTCTCATGTGGTGTTCGAAGTGAATTCGGCGGGGATACATCACCGCGGACTGGCATTCCTGCTGCCGGAGATAGCGAATGACATGCAGATCGGATCGTCCGGCACCGTGGGCCTGGACGAAACACTGGACCTGGCTCTGCAGGTTCAGTTGCCGCTGATTACTCCCAGCAATCCGTTTACAGCATTTATCTCAGAAGTCACACTTGCACCATTCACACTGCTGGTCCAAGGTACCGTTTCCGAACCGGAACTGATCATGCCGGCAATCCTCGAAGAACTGTCAACACGCCTTGCTCCGGAACAGCACACGGAACAGACCCCAGACGTAACTGAGGCCGTCATACAGTTATTAGGAACGGCTTCCCCCCCGGGCAGGGCCCGGGACGCCGAGTCTCTGTCGGGCGGGATCATCGGCCTTATTCGGTCGATCAAAAAGTCCCGGGAAGACGCTCCGCCGAAGGAAAAGAAACCTGCACGCAGGCGGAAGAAACGTGATCGTGCCCGAACCTGAGACTTGCCTGACGCATAGGCACAGCGCGCGCGACAGGCAGTAAGTGCCCACAGAAATGCACACGGTGATGCCGAATCAAACCCAACAGCTTACGTTTGTGGCTGCCGCTGGCGATGCTAGGGCTTGGCTAATTTGACATCTTGCAGCTGGCGTGACACTTCGGTGAGTTCCGTACGCAGTCCGCTGAACATTTCTGCAAGTACACTTGTTGCTGAGCCTTCTGACTCAACAGCGGCTAACTCCAGGTTGTGAGACTGATCTCGTGCATCAGTAGCCCCGAACAATTCCATTGGAGTTTTCAGTGAATGCGCCAGGCGTTTCACGACTTCCAGATTCTCTTCCGTGATGGCAGCCTGCAGATTCGCCAGCATTGTGGGCAGGTCTTCCTGGAACATCTCAATCAGCTCCGCAGCCAATTCGGCGTCATGGCCCACGCCTTTAAGAAGATGATCAACGTCAAGGCGGTTCGAAGCTGTCTGACATCCGCTGTCATTGTCCTCGAGCAACGGCTGGCTCGTACTCATGGCGACTAATGCTCCCGTTAATGTCGAAGTGGAGTTGCAGTGCACACGACGTGATGCTTCAAACTATATGGGCAGAAACTCAACACGGACCATCAATTTCTCAGACAACGCCAATCGCCGCGTTCTCAACACACTTCGTCATTCTGTGACTGATGTGGGTGTCCACAGGTGATGGGCACAGACACCCGCCCCCAAGCCACACCACGGGTAAGGTTTACCCTACCATTGGATACTTGCATAAGTAATCGTCCCCATAACGAATAGTTGGGACTAACGGAACAGTTCGACTGTGACGCAATTGAAACGTCGCTGCGTAGATTTTTTTTTACTAATCGAAGCCAGGCCCGGATGGTCGCACTAGCGTATAGCTTAATTTGATTGAATTGAGCGTCTTAACGGATGCCTGAAAAATTGGTGCAATCCCATCCCTAGGTATAACTGTCCGGTTCGAAATCTTATCGTTCCGCGTCCCCGTATGATTGGTGAAGGACATGGCAAAGATTCTTGTAGTTGATGATTCGGCCTTTGATCGACGCCTCACGACTTCGATTCTGGAGAATTCATCGTCGTATAGCGTGGTAAATGCCAGTGATGGTAAAGAGGCAGTAAAGCTTCTTGAGGCCGGAGGGGTCGACCTGGTCATCAGCGATCTGAACATGCCTGATATGAATGGTCTGGAGCTGGTCCAGGAAATTCATAAATCGCACGCCGATCTGCCAACAATTGTGATCACAGGGTTCGGAAGCGAAGCCACGGCGATGCGTGCTCTGCAGGCTGGCGCTTGCGGCTATGTTCCCAAATGTCATCTGCAGGAGGAATTGGGAGACGTCGTGCAAACGGTATTAAGTACCACAGCGCGGCAACGAGAAAAAAACGACTTCATGTGTTCCGTTGTAAAGCAGATGCTCACGCTGGAAATACCCAACGAACGCCACCGCATCGCCCCAACAATTGCCATTCTGCAAAAGCAAATGGATGCAATGAAACTGTTCGATGCATCACGGACCATGCACCTTGGAGTCGCGCTGGAGGAAGCTCTGAGTAATGCGATCATTCACGGCAACCTGGAAGTCAGCTCGAAACTGCGAGAACGTGATGACAATGCCTACGGCGATCTGATCATAGAGCGAGGCAGAACAGCACCGTACGCAGACCGTCGTGTCACGATCGAGGCCCACATGGACGCAGAATCCGCCCGTTTTACGATTCGCGATGAAGGCCCTGGTTTCGACATTTCGAAGTTGCCGGACCCACACTGCCCTGACAATCTGCTGCGGTCTTCCGGGCGAGGACTGACGTTGATGCATGCCTTCCTGGATGAAGTAAGTTATAATGACAAAGGCAACGAAGTAACTCTGCGATTGAATGCCGGTGAAGTACAAGCGCCGGAAGACTCTGTTGCGAATAACGACTCAAAGGTGATGAACCCGGTGGTTGGTGAGCCTAAGTACCATAATAGACTGTGTCCCGCTGAAGACACCAATCGGTGCGGTTCCGTCGTGCCCGGGCCATCGCGAGTGCCCGGTATCACCCGTACTTGAGTCGGCCTGACATGCAGCGAACCCTGTGAGACTCAGATACCTGCGGTACCCGCAGGGCAGTCGCTTTTCACCGCCGACCAAACGAAACCACAAGTGTCTCGCAGACGATGTTCAGACAGCACATAGAAGAGCTCGCCGTTCGCATTCGCAAATGGAAGCTGCGTCTCGGTACTGTCGGAAAACGCACGGAACGGTGCCGGATGAATCACGATACGCACTTCCTGCCTTTTCTTCGTCCTCTATCGTCCGTGACGGAAACAAGTCATCAGGGTCGCGGCCATGGTTCGTCATTACGAATGAAATGTCCGTCGACGAACGCCGAGAAGAAACGCCTGATCAGGGCATGATGAACAGGTTCGTTTGAGTCATCAGAGCGCAGACTGGACTCCGCCGCATACGTCACCACAGTGCTGTTGTGGACCAGCACGTGATACCACGACTGATCACGATCCGGCTGGGTCTTGTTGGCCATGTACCATACCGGATCTGCCGTGCAATGACCGTCGTGCGCCACGACCACTCCGCGATAGCCGTAGCGACGATGACAGACCAGCTGCCCCGGAGCAAACTTTGGCACGTTTTCGCCAAAACCCGTGTCGTTGAAGTGTGTGTTGATCGAGATCATGGCAATCGAAAAGACGCTGACTCACATGAAACGCAGGCCCGTCAGTTTCCGGAACCTCTGGTACATCCTCATTACCAGAATTCCGGCCCGTACTCTGCAGCATGCAGAGTACGAATATAACGTCCCGGCAACAATCGACCAATTCGGTTCCGAACAACCAAATCCTAGACGGTTTGACACTAATGCTCAGATTCTTCGTCGCAATGACCCGCCGTGCGTCTCTAGGATGGCTGCCATAGTCGTTGTCTTAAGCAAAGGTCGATGGAAGATTATGGTCAGGGGCTTCGTTATGCCGTTTCGTGTTCTGATGTTGGCCGTCTGGATGTCTGCGACCGCTGTCCCGGGCGCTGATCGGGTACAGCTGGTCACCGCCCCCGACCTTTCTCCCAACGGAAAATCACTATTGTTTGTTCACCGAGGCGACATATGGCGAGTCGCAACTGCCGGTGGAGAAGCTCAACGGATCACGTCCCATTCGGCTGCTGATTCAGAACCAAACTATTCGCCGGACGGCAAGCGGGTCGCGTTCGTCAGCGATAGAACAGGAAGTCGCCAGGTATATGTGCTGAATGACGGCAGTTCTGAACCGCAACAGTTGACATGGCATTCGGAAGGGTTTTCGCTGCAGGACTGGTATCCCGACGGGAAGCAACTGCTCGTGCTGGGCGACCGCGACCACTTTTGGCGCAGTTCGAAACGGTTTCTGAAAATTGCATCTGCCGAACGGTCTGCCGAACAGTTACTGTTCAACGGCTACGGCAGCGAAGGACAAGTCAGTCCCGACGGATCACAACTGCTATTTGTCCGTGAAGGAGAACGCTGGTGGAGAAAAGGTTATCACGGAGCCCGATCTGCTCAGATCTGGCTTTACGACGTGATACAAGACAGCTTCACTGAAATTCTGAATCTGCCGACCGGTTGTTTTTCCCCCCTATGGAAACCTGACGGCAGTGGCTTCTACTACTGTGGATCGCAGCAGGCAGAAAACGGTGCAAGAAATCTTTGGGAATACACACTGAAGACCCAAAAGTCAGACCAGCTGACTTATTTCGATGATGATCTGGTTACCAGTCCGACGGTCTCCGCTGACGGACGCACAATCGTGTTCCAGCATCTGTTTGACTTGTACCGGCTCGGCATTGGCAGGACGACACGGCCTGAAGTGATCAGGATCACAGTCGCTCAGGAAGACCGGGCAAACGATCTCCATCGAAGAACGCTGAAGACTGCAACCGACGCGGCATTCACCAAAGACGGCCTGGAAGTAGCCTTTATATCCGGCGGGGACCTGTGGGTCATGGAAACCGAACTACGGGAGCCCGTTCAGATAACGGCGACGTCGCACTTTGAATCAGACCCTGTTTTCATCAACGACGGCAGCGCAATCGCCTGTGTCAGCTGGAAAAATGGCGAACCCGACATCTGCAGGATAGAGCGCGCGGACAGTTCGAAATACTGGTGGCAGAACGATGAGTTCACCACAACCCGAATCACCAACGACGACTCTCTGGAATCGGACCTGCGGCTGAGTCCGGACAGGAAGCGACTTGCGTACATTCGCGGACGAGGCGAGTTGTGGCTGCGAAATCTGGATTCCGGCGACGCAAAGATGCTGGTCGAATCATTCTCCGCTCCTGACTACGACTTCTCACCCGATGGAAAGTGGATCGTGTATGCTCAGACTGATAACAACTTCAACACAGACATCTGGATCATGCCGACCGATCAGTCGTCTGACCCTGTCAATATTTCGCGGCATCCTGATGACGAATCGGGACCACGGTGGTCAAGCGACGGAGCGCTGATCGCATTCACAGGCCGCCGCACGGATGAGGAAGTTGATGTCTATTATGTCTGGCTGACCGACGCAGATGACGACACAGGTTCGCGTGATCGTAAGGTGAAGAAGACGCTGGAGGCATTCGAAAACTCGCGAAAGAAAACTTCGGAGCCCTCAAAGAAGCCCTCAGCTGAAGTAAAGGCCAATGACAGACCGGCAGCAGAAGATGATGCCGCGTCCGGGAACGAAGGCGAAGCGGACGCAGACGACAAACAGACACAGAAAAAGGCCGACGAAAAGAAAATGCCGGACGTGAAGATTGACTTCACGGAAATTCATCGGCGGCTGAAACGAATCCCGATCGCGAACTCAAACGAACGTATTCGCGGCTGGACGCCGGATGGCAAGAAGCTGATATTCTCCGCCACCGTCAATGGTGATGCTGGCACGTTTTCTGTCGAGTTCCCCGACAAACTGACTCCGAAGAAGGTCACCTCAGATACGGGGCGTATCAAAGGCTGGCTGCAAAAACCGGACCGAATGCTGTGGCTAACCAGTGATGTGCCGGGTGTGCAGCCGCTGACCGGCACGGGAACAAAGTACACGTTTTCTGCTCCACAGGAACTCAGCCGCTCTGCTCGCCATCGCGCCGGTTTCGAAACGGGGTGGCGCATCATGCGTGACTGGTGGTACGACAGTAATTACGGGAATCACAATTGGGATCGGGTTCGTCGCAAGTACGCTGACGCCGCAGCGGCGGCCGGCAATACGTCAACGCTGGCAACAGTTGTTCAGCTCATGCTGGGCGAACTGAATGGATCGCACCTGGGCTTCTATCCGCGGGCCGGGCTGGAGCCGCGCATTGGAGGTGGCGACGAATGGCGGCCCTCAACCGTGCATCTGGGAGTACGCTTCGACCGCCGGTTCAAAGGCCCCGGGCTGAAGGTCAGCGACATCATTCCTGAGGGCCCCGCAACAGATGAGTCCAGCCTCATCAATCAAGGCGAAATCATTCTCAGTGTCGACGGAACCGCCGTCGACCCCGCTATGGACCTGACGGCAGTCCTGAACGGCCACGTCAATCGTGATGTGCGACTGAAGGTCCGTGCCGCAGGCAGGAAGGCCGCGGAACGCGAAGTCGTCCTCAGACCGACCACCTACCGTCGAGTGCGTGCGTTACTCTATCAGCAATGGCAGGATCACAATCGCACGCTGGTAACGAAAAAGAACGACAGCATCGGCTATCTTCATATTCAGGGAATGAACTGGCCGAGCTTCCTGGACTTTGAACGTGAACTGTACGACATCGGCTACGGCAAAGACGGTCTGATCATTGACGTGCGCGACAATGGCGGCGGGTCAACAACGGACCATCTGCTGACGGCTCTGACACAGCCGCAGCACGCCATTACTGTTCCCCGCGGAGGCGGACAGGGGTATCCGCAAAGTCGCATGGTGTACGCCACCTGGCACAAGCCGATCGTAGTGATGTGCAACCAGAACAGCTACAGTAATGCAGAAATCTTCAGTCACGCGATCAGGAATCTGGGCCGCGGCAAACTGATAGGAACGCCAACGGCGGGGGGCGTGATCAGCACAGGCGCTCGATCCGTCATGGATATCGGAACAATCCGACTGCCTTTCCGCGGATGGTTTGTACAGTCCACGGGTCAGGACATGGAACTGAACGGGGCTGTGCCGCACATCATCATCTGGCCACGGCCTGCCGAGATCCCCGGCGGCAAGGATCGTCAACTGAACAAAGCGGTACAGGTGCTGCAGCAGGAAATCAAAAAGTGGAAGACTCTGAAGCAGCCACCACTGATCAAAGCCACAGAACGGAAACCATAGGTGGACGGCCTGATCGATTCTGACTGCGCTCACACTCAACCAACATCGCTCTAAACAAGCTCACGCATGGGTTTCGCGTCTTCTTCCAGCAGGTACTGCGGTCGTCCGCTTAAATCACTGATGGTGGTCGACGACGTATCGATACCCAGGTTGTGATAGAGAGTGGAATACACTTCAGAAAACGTCACCGGACGTGAAACAGCTTCGCCACCAAGACGGTCCGTCGCACCGATCACCTGACCGGTCTGCATCCCGCCGCCTGCCATCAGAGCGCAGTTGACTCGGGGCCAGTGGTCTCGCCCTACCTGCTTGCTGATAACAGGAGTTCGACCAAATTCGCCCCAGACAACGACTGTGCAGTCTTTGTCCAGTCCTCGTTCATGTAGATCCTCGACCAGCGCGCTGACGCACTTATCGAACACTGGAAAGTCCTCAGCTTCGCGATTGAAGATCGTGTTATAACTGCCGCCATGCCAGTCCCACTTTGAATAGTTCAAGGTAACCACACGAGCTCCCGCTTCGATCAGCCGCCGCGCAACAAGCAGACTTTGTGGTACGCGGGGAGCTCCGTTTCCGTCCATGAACTTGGTCGGATCGCCGGTTCCATATCGTTCAACGATCTGTGGATCTTCCTTCGACAGATCAAGAGCATCCGCCAGTTTCGATGACGTCAGCAGTCCCATCGCCTGTTCGGTGAATGTATCGATGCCGCGCATCGTGAGGCTGGCATCGGCATCGCGACGGAATCCATCAACGCTCTGCAGCAGCGCTCGTCGATCCCCAAGACGTTCCACAGTTACGCCGTTCAGAATCATGTCGTCTTTCGTCGGTCCCATCGGACGGAAAGGCGAATACGAGGAACCCAGGAATCCCGAACCGGGTTCATTGTACGGCCCGTGAGTGCACGGGTAACACAGACTCACAAACGGCGGTGCGGCCGCGTGAGTTGCTCCCGCGACTTTGGCCACTGCCGAACCGAACTGAGGCCAGCCGCCGTTCGGTTTTGGCTTCTTCGGATCATGACCGTTGAAGACCTGAACAGCATCGTGTCCGGCCTGCGACCCTACGATGGATCGAATTGTCACCAGCTTGTCGGCGATCTTTGCCAGCATCGGAAACGCTTCACAGATTTCCATACCGGGAACGTTCGTTTCAATCGGCTTCCACGGTCCGGCAATTTCTTTTGGCGCATTCGGCTTCAGATCAAACATATCCTGATGCGGCGGACCACCGACCAGATAGATCATGATAACCGACTTCTGCGAACGACCGTTGCCGGCGGCCGCGTCTGCCCGAAGCAATCCGGGCAATGACAAGCCAGCACCACCCAGGGTTCCGATCTGCAGAAAGTTGCGACGGGAAATCCCGTCACAGAACGACTTGCCACGTTCGCGGCAACCGGTAAGAGTCAGCATTTCCAGGGGTCCTTGAAGGCAGGGTGCTTGCGACTTTGCTCGCGGGCAGGACAATGGAGAAACCTGATGATAACAAATACCTGACGCCGATCACAGGGCCTTCTGGTACCTCCTGGAACCGTCGACTCTAAAACTTTTCACGTCAGAATGATCAAGCGACATCGTGACAATATCCGCACTTGACCTGAATTTCGGAACCGCAGCCAATTTCAGAAACGCCGGAAATTCCGATCAGAATCGCGAGACCGTTGTCACATAGACAGCACAACAGTTTTTTTGTCAGACCACTCTCGTGATCAGTTATCAGGTGAAATACAATCCAGAGTGTTTCACACCAGCTTCAAAGAACAAACAATTAAGACACTTCACTAAACTAGATCGTGACGGGAATTGGTAAAGGTACCAATCTATGCTGGACGCGTCCCGGCGTTCGCAGCCCGCCGATCACAAATCCGGGAATAGTTTTGAAGGCTCCGTTCATTAACTCAGATGCAGCCACACTGAAGACAGAACGTGTTCGTCTGCTGGACCGCTCCAGTGTTCTTGATGCTCTGTGTGAATCCGCCAATGCTCTCGACACACAACTCAATACCGCGGACCGAAATCAACGGGATCAGTATCTGACTTCGGTTCGCGAAGTGGAAAAACAGCTACAGATGTCGAAGGAATGGCTTGACCGCCCCAAGCCGCAGCCGTCGACCCAAACGGCAGTGGATCAGGAATGCAAGCATGTCGAGGGGATACCGCTGATGCAGGAGTTGCTGACGCTGGCGTTACGGACGGACTCGACCCGCAAAGCTCACGAACCGGTTCAATATTGTTCGCAGTGTTTTTTCCAGAAACAAACGAAACGATCACAGCCCTGGCCTGCATTGGGTACTCACGGGGTACGACAATCAGTCGGCTGGAGTCAGTCTGGTTAACGTCAATTCGCATCCCTCAATCGGTGCGGTCGTATCACATCAGATTGGTGACAGTACTTCCTCCGGACTGATGAACTTCTTTCCGTTACGAAACGATGTGAGTTTCGTCACACTCATAACGACGCCAAAGTCTTTGTACTTGTCAACAATGAATTCCTCGACGGCTTCCTGAAAACTGAATTCGGCGACATACTTCCATTTTCTGATCAGTCCGGTCTTCGGGCTGAAATGCATCCTCAGTGTGGGCGTCCGCTCATAATCAATCGTGATTCCGGGCATTTTTGGCCGCCAATCGTCTCTGCAGGGTCCAGGCCAGAACTGAATGCCTTGTCCGGCTTCTGCAGTAGAAGCAGCTTGATTACATAACCGATGAATGACGCCTGCTTCGCAACATCCAGTGTCCTTCCATCCACGTCTGACACATCGCCCATCACCAGCATCCATCCTTTATCGCGGTTCAGGATCTGGACAAACACTCCCACAACGTCCACACGATATCGCCCCTGGCTGCGTACTCATAAACATACCGCCCTTTTTCATGAGAGGCTCTGCCCCCATTCCGGAATACGTTCCAGTGTCCTCTATAATCGTGTAACGACTCTTTTCAAGAGCTTCATAAACTCCAATCGCTATCTCAGCTCGATTGATCAATTGCTGGGCCTATGCAGCATCGTCCGCAGCGTGCAGTGATGTACTGATGAACGAGACACTGACAGCCAGCAATGCTGCGGGCACTGCGATCTTCATGATAGTGCTCCAGTCGACCACAAAGACAGACCCGGCCAGTATGCGCAGTCATTATGAGTCGTACGAGCATGGAAGCGGAACTCTGCTGGTGAATCGGTCAAACTCCTCTTTTCGATAAACGTGTGATCCATTAACTGTTGCCGAAGCAGCACTGACTGTGCTTCCAGTACGTTTGCATCGTTGACCCTCGTTTTTGTTATGATCTGAGACAGGAGAAACAGAATGAAACGCAGGCACACGGCATCGAGTCCCCAATATCTTTCACGACGCACCGCGCTGCAGGCCGGATCACTTGGCCTGGTGGGACTATCGACAGCCAGCGTAGCACAGATGCGCGCAGGCGCGGCGGTGTCCGACACTCCATTGCCGAAACCCAAAGCAGTCATCTATCTGTTTCTGACCGGCGGGCCATCACAGCACGACACGTTCGATATGAAGCCGGACGGACCGGCAGAATACAAGGGCGAGTTCAATCCGATTTCCACCCAAACACCCGGAATTCAGATCTGTGAACACTTCCCGCTGCTGGCGAAGAGAAGTGAAAAATGGGCACTGGTCCGTTCTCTGACTCACAAGGAAAACGGACATGACAAGGGCACGTATGTCATGCTGACGGGAAACACCGTCGTGCCACCAACATTCCGGTCCAGCAAACCGCAACCCAGCGACCTGCCGAGCATCGCCGCGATCGCCGGATTCGCCAGCGAACAACGAAACAACATGCCGCCAAGTGCCATCCTTCCGGAACGGATCTATCATTCAAACACCGGCGTCTACCCTGGCCAGTTTGCAGGAATGCTGGGACCGCAGCACGAACCGTGCTGGCTGCAATGTACAGATAAACCGCATGCCTACCACGATTATTCCGGCGCCTTTCCGAAGTACCTGTTCAATCTGCATGACGGAGTCGCATCTGATAAAGACGACTGGACGTTTGCCGTGCCGCACCTGACGCTGCAGGAAGGAATGCTGCAGTCGAGATTTCATGATCGCCTCTCGCTGTTGAAGTCAATCGACGAGCAAAGACTGCACCTTGAACAGGCGGCTGACGTGTCACGTTATGACCAAGTGTGCCAGCGTGTCCTGTCGTTGATCATGGACCCCAAAGTTCGTGATGCGTTTGATGTAAAGAATGCCGACGAAAAAACACTCGAACGCTACGGGAACAACTCTTTTGGCTGGTCCCTGCTGATGGCCCGGCGTCTGATTGAAACGGGCGTCAACATGGTGCAGGTCAACATGGGAAACTTCGGCAGCTGGGATCTTCATGGAAACAATTTCCCGCTGGCAAAGAACTTCCTGTTCCCGCCGACTGACCGTGCGGTATCCGCACTGCTGGACGACCTCGATGAAAACGGTCTGCTGGACAGTACTCTGATTGTAATGGCCGGAGAATTCGGACGAACACCGCGTATCTGGAATGTAGCGCCAAAGATATACAAGCGGCCGGGACGAGATCACTGGGCTCCCGCACAATCCATTCTGCTGGCCGGCGCCGGAATTCGTGGTGGCACGGTCGTCGGCTCCACCGATCGCAATGGCGCCTATGTCGAAACCGATCCGCAGACACCGGAAAACTTTGCAGCCACCATCTATGACGCCCTGGGTATCCCGCGTAACGCCAAATGGCATGACATCACGAACCGTCCGTACCACATCTACCAGGCAGACCCGATTCGCGGACTGACGTGACCGGAATGCCCCAGCTGGCCGGGACGGTTAAGGCACTGGCTGTGGGTGACGACCGCACCGTCCGGGACGATTACGCCAACCGCAGTAGCGCGATGCCGCTGGCCTCAGTGTGGACGGTACAGCAGGAAAATAATCGATTATGAATCCGAGTTGCATAGAAAACGTTCTGACCGACGATGAACATGAGTTTTTCGAAACGAACGGCTTCCTTGTCGTCGAAAACGCACTGAATGCGTCCGCGACGGCGCGACTGGTGGAGGTGATGGACCGGGTGGATGCCCGGGAACGGACTACAGAGCTGGCGGGGAAACTGCTGTCCGTGCCGAATGTCATTCACGAAGACACCACTCTGGTGGACCTAGTTGACTGGCCGACAACGTTTCCGAAGGTGTGGGGTATTCTGGGCTGGAACATCTATCTGTACCATTCGCATCTGGACGTAACACCGAATGAGAGCGCACGGCAGCAGGACTGGCGCGTCGCATGGCACCAGGACAGCATGCGGGTGAACGACGAAATTGAATCGAACCCGCGGCCACGGCTGTCGCTGAAAGTGGGCTATTATCTGACTGACGTAAGCAAGCCGGGTCGAGGTAATACGCTGATCGTTCCGGGCTCGCATCTGCAAAACACGATCAACTGTCCGCAGGACGGTCGATCGAATCCGCCGGGCGCTGAACCGTTGTGTGTACCGGCGGGGTCGGCAGTGATCATCGACCGCCGCATCTGGCATTCACGCAGCGCGAACGAATCAGAACTGCCTCGTAAGGTTGTCTGGTTCGGCTATAGCTATCGGTGGCTGCGGCCAAAGGATGCGATGACAGTAGAGCACCTGTATCCCGGTCTCAACCCCGTTCGTCGACAGCTGCTGGGCGATGGCCTGAGCGCCAACGGCACGTACGACCCGGCCCCCGAAGACGTCCCTCTGCGTGCATGGCTGGAACAGTATGATCCTGCGGCCGCCGCGTCTTCACCGCACGGTCATTCTCAGTCTCGCCCGCCTGCAATAGGCCGCGGCAGGTATACGGGACGCAACTAACCCTCCAGCACGATCTGCCATGTCACAATGCGGTTCCAAACCGGGTACTGAACGCAGCAGTCTCAGCCACACCCAACGCCTTGACCCGGCTCTCCGGCACGACATAATGCTGACTCTCTGACCGATTGGTCGGCCTTGTCGCTTCTTCGAGTTTTCCTGCCCATGCCTCTTCCGCGCTTTGCGTTGATTTCGATTTACGGAATACTCTTTGCGATCGTGCCCGGACCGGCGCCACTGCTCTGTGCAGCAGCACCCGGGCCGCCAACATTCGACACAGCAGTTCGGCCTTTCCTGAATGAATACTGCTTTGAGTGTCATTCCGGACAGAACGCCGCGGGAAAGCCTGGCCTGAGCGAACTGAAGCCCGATCTGGTGGAGGACGCCGAAGCACAGGCATGGATGCAGGTGTTACAGGTATTACAGTTTGATGACATGCCGCCGCCCGAGGAAGACCGGCCTGATCCTGCTGCAAAGGCCGAAGTGATTGAGTGGATCGAACGTCAGATGGAAAGTTCGGGGCGGGGGGAAGTCCATCGAGCGAAGCTGCTGAAACCGGAATACGGCAACTATGTGAGTCACGAGTTGTTGTTCTCGGGTACGGTCACAACGCCCCCCTTTTCCCCCTCGCGGCTGTGGCGGTTCAGTCCGCAGATTTTCAAAGGCAAAGGAATCCGCGATGCCAAGAGCCCGTTCAGCTTTGTCACCAGTGAAGGTGGCGTGCGAGATTATTCGGCGACCAGCGGCGTCGACCGCAGCACGGTCGAAATGATCCTCATCAACACCAATCAACTTCTGGACCTGCGCACAGAGGACGGAGATTTCAAAAACTTTGCCGACAGGCAGGAAACTCCGACAGACGAACAACTGGAAGAGTTGATCCGCATCGAATTTCGCCGCGCCGTTGGCCGTTTGCCCGCGGAGCAGGAACAGCACAAATACCTTGTATTCCTGAAGAAGAACATAGCCGACGGCGGCCGTATGGAAGGCCTGAAGACGACGCTCAAGGCAATGTACCTCAGTACTGAGTCGATCTACCGAATGGAACTGGGATTGGGACCGAAGGACAAGCACGGCCGCCGGCACCTGTCACCCGATGAACTTTCCTACGCCGTGGCTTATGCACTGACCGACCACAGCCCTGAGCGCAATGATGTGATCCGCAGAGCCATTCGGGGCAGGAACCTCAGCACACGGCCGGACATTGCTCTGGTGGTGCAGGAAATGCTCGACGCCGGTATGAATCCTCGCAGTACACCGCGTATTTCCCGTTTCTTTGAAGAATTCTTTGGTTACAACAAGGCGGACAAAGTCTTCAAAGATATGGCCCGCGTACGTGAAGAAGACATCAAACAGTGGAATACAAATCGGCTGATGTACGAGGCGGAACAACTGGTCGAATACTTCATCAATCGCGATCAGGACGTGATCGAGCAGTTGTTGACCAGCAATCAGTTCTATGTTGCTCACCCCGGCAACAACCAAATCGCCCGCGAGTATCTGACAGAATCGCTGCGGCCCGATTACGTCGAGCTTAAGGTAAGCCAACGGCTGGACGCGTTCATACAGGCCAAACGGGATCCCGAGCGTCAACAGGAAAAAGAAGAACTGGATCGAATACGTCGTCAGGCGGAAGAGCGTGCAAAGGTAACAGGCTGGGCGATCGAGGACGGGCTGCGGCCGTTTCCGGGTTGGCCTTATACTCGACAGATCCGTGGTCAGTCCGACCTGATCTATATCGGCGTCTACAACCTGCCACCGACAAGTCGTGTCGAACGGCAACATTGGGACTGGCCGGTCGAACAGCCGTTTGAGATGCCCACCGACCAACGGGCGGGCATCCTGACACACCCCGCCTGGCTGGCTGCGCATTCGGTGAACGACGGCAACGATCCGGTTCGCCGTGGCCGCTGGGTGCAGGAAAAACTGCTGGCCGGCGTGATCCAGGACGTTCCGCCCGACGTCGACGCCAACGTGCCGAACGATCCGCATAAAACACTCCGCGAACGTATGGAGCCCCTGAGAGCCGAACGCTGCTGGCGTTGTCACCGGAAGATGAACCCTCTGGGCGAACCGTTTGAGATGTTCGACGATTGGGGCCGCTATCGCACACACGTCTATTTCGACAAAGAAGGCAAAATTGTGCATCGCAGAGGCCAGCAATTTGATAAGTGGCTGGCCGAAGGAAAACTGACGGAACGCACAATCGACGCGAGCGGGGAAATCCGGGGCTCGGGCGACCCTCAGGTCGACGGTAAAGTCACCAACGCTATCGACATGATCCACCGTATTGGAAGATCGGATCGTGCTCGGCAGTCGTTCATTCGACATCTGTTTCGTTACTTCATGGGGCGAAATGAAATGCTCAGCGATTCAATGACATTGGTTGCGGCCGAAAAGGCATATCTGGACAATGGCGGCAGCTTTAAGGCGCTGGTTGTGTCGCTGCTGAGTTCAGATTCATTCGTGTATCGACGATAGTATTCACGGGCAGGCAACAACGCCGGCCACCGGGGAATCAACGGAAAACAACAGCATGCTCACCAGACGCTCCGCGATTCATTCGATCACGGCCAGTTCAGCCTCGCTGGCGATGGCCCCGTTCTTACGCAGTGCAGCCGCTCATGCGTCGGGACGACCGGAAGCGCTGCCAAAGCGTTTCGTATTTGTCCTGAAGTCAAGTGGTTTCGACAAAGAAAACCTGCTGCCCGCCGGGCTGGAAGATCAATGGAGCAAAGATCGCGACAAGCTGGTCGACGTCTCTCTGGCCGATCATGCCCTGCCCGACAACTTCGAGCCATTTGAGGAAATCAAAGATCAACTGACTGTGATTCAGGGACTATCAGGCAAGAACTTCGTCGGCAATCACACGGCGGGTTATGGCGCTTTGTCGTGCCATCACTCAGAGCAGGTGGCCATCGCGCCAACCATCGACTGCATGCTGGGCGACCATCTTTCGGCCGGACCATACAAGATGTACGGCATGGCGATGAATGGGCCGCTGCTGGAGCAATACACGAAAGGCCCCGATGACAGTTACTGTTATCCGAATATTTCCGCCATGAAAGCCGGACAGCCGGTCGCATTTCAGGCCAGCCCGAAGAAAGCGTACATGGAGCTGTTTGGTTCAGCGGTCGCTTCGCCCGCGCAACTGAAACGCGAGTTGAAGCTGACAACCAATCTGATGGACTTCATGAAGGACGATGCCCGGCGGATCGAACGCCGGCTTTCTCAGGAAGACAAGCAAAGGTTCGCCAGGTACACCGAAGCATTCGAAGCATTGCGGCTCCGCGAGCAGAAGAAGGCTGTGTTAAATGATCGCATCAAACAAACGGCACCGGAAATAACCGACAAGTATACATCGCAGGCTCCTTCGGTACGTATCGGACTGCACTTTGAACTGGCCACGACGGCGCTTATCACCGGGCTGACAAATGTGATCACCCTGCGGCCGGACACTCTGGGCATCATCTATTCAGATCTCGGTGTTTCTCAACATGTGCACGCGCTCGGACATCTTGGTGACGGCACAACGGGTAATGGCTGGAACGGCCCCCGTGCTCGCAAGGAAATTGACAAACTGCACCTTGGCTGCGTGGCGAAAATGGCCCGAAAACTCAAGAGCATTCCTGAAGGCGATGGCACGATGCTGGACAACACGATGATTGTCTACACATCCTGCACGGGCGGACAGCATCACGACGGACAGCGGGACTGGCCCTTCGTACTGGTCGGTGGCATGAGCGAAAAAATGAAGATGGGGCGGTATCTTCAGTACCCCAGCTATCAGCAGGCCGGGCATCGCACAATTGCGAACCTGTATATGAGCCTGCTGCAGGTGGCCGGCATGAAGACTGACGCCCACTTCGGTCAGCTCGACTCGCAACTCAAGGATCTGGACCTCGCTGGTCCGCTCGCGGAACTAATGGCGTGAGGGCCCGGCCTGAACGGCAGGTCACGTCGTCGCCCAAGTGGCGGACCTGTCACGGAAGAATTGAAGCAGGCCCTGGTATTGGGATTGGCGTCGGCCCCTGCTCTGTCGTGACGGTAATTATGCTGCGTCCACAATGGTAGATCATCGTTCACAAAAAATGATAATGCTCTCCGATATTGAAAAGACAGTTCAGCGTTGCCCTGGTGTTACCCTGACGTAGCCGGGTTGAAAAGTAAATCTGGTATTTTTCGTCAGCCGACTCTGAATCGATCACACGGCCGCAATTTTTCCGGACGGAACCAGAAAACAGATCACTCTCAGCGATGCGGCGACAAAGATCAGTACCGGCGATGATCAATCTTCCGTTGTCCGCGCTCATCATCTGATTTCGAGAAACCGTCAGCCCACAATACCTGTGTACGGGTGCCCTTCGTTCTGGTCGATGCGTTCGGGGCGGCCTTTGTCATAGTACACGACTTCTCGATGATTCAGTCCCATCAGCCACAGGATCGTGGCGTGTAGGTCGTGAACGTGCAGTCGGTCATCCACCGCGTGCAGACCCAGGTCATCCGTTGTGCCAATCGTTCGGCCACCCTTGACACCACCACCGGCCATCCACATCGTAAAGCCGGTCGGGTTATGATCGCGGCCATCACCTTTTTCGCTCATCGGCGTGCGGCCGAATTCCCCCCCCCAGACAACCAGCGTCGATTCCAGCAGACCTCGCTGCTTCAAATCCTTCAACAAGCCGGCCACGCACTGATCTGTCTGTCTGCACAGTGACGTATGGTTCTTTTCAATCGCCGAATGGGAATCCCACTTGCTGCCGGAGCCGTGATACAACTGCACGAAACGAACACCGCGTTCCACCAGACGCCGCGCCAGCAGACACTGCCGACCGAAGGTGGCCGTCACCTTTTCGTCCATACCGTAAAGTGCCTGAGTTTCCGCCGTTTCCTGTGACAGATCCACGGCTTCCGGTGCCGACGTCTGCATACGAAACGCCAGCTCGTAGCCGGCAATGCGAGCTTCCAGTTCCGACTGCTGAGGTCTGGCGGCCGCATGGCGACGATTCAAATAGTCCAGCACTCGCAGTTTTCGCTCCTGAACGGCTGCGTCTTCGTTCTTCGGCCGCGATAAATTCGAGATCGGGTTGCCAGTCGTGTTGAACTGAGTGCCTTGATAAATGGCCGGCATGAAACCGGTTCCCCAGTTGCGGGCGCCGTTCACAACTTGTGAATTGGTATCCTGCATCACGACAAAGGCGGGCAGGTTGCCGTTTTCACTGCCCAGACCATAGTTGACCCACGCACCCAGTGACGGACGTCCCGCGATCGGAGAACCGGTGTTCATGGAACACACGCCGCCGGCATGGTTGATCCCGTTGCTCCAGCAGGAACGAATCACGGCCAGGTCATCTGCACAGGTGGCGGTGTGAGGCAGCCAGTCAGAAATCCAGAGTCCGCTGTCACCGTGTTGTGCCCACTTACGCTGATCCTCCAGCAGAGGTGAATTCACTTCGCCCATGGCGGTCACAGGCTTTTCGAAGGAGTCGGGCAGTGACTGACCTGCCAGCTTCTTCAGCAGCGGCTTGGGATCGAACAGATCGATATGGCTGGGGCCACCCTCCATAAACAGAAAGATAACACTCTTCGCTTTCGTCCGACGATGACTGACCTTTGCAGCATTCGGATTACCGTCCGCCGTGACGTTGTCAGCCATCATCGCCGCCAGCGGCAGGGCACCAAAGCCCATGCCAGCGGTGGTCAACATTTCACGACGTGATTGGAATAGTTTCATAGGTCGTTTCGGTTTTAATGAACTCAGACAAGCACGACGCGGAAGAGAGTGCATGAATGACCTGCGGTGAACACACTCGCCTGCGTTTCGATCTTGTACATGCCGCTGCTACATGCGAAATATGATGTTGTCCAATTAATCGATGTAAACGAATTCGTTTGAATTCAACAGCACGTGGCACAGTTCTGTCACAGCATTCTCAAGCGGGCTGACCGGTAGTCCGGCAGTCATACTCAGATCATGACCGTGCGCCGACGCATCGGCAACGCGATTCTGTTTGTTATCGAAATCCCATGCAGCAACCGGTGATTGTTGTTTGACGGCCGCGGAGCTCAACCCGTCAGCGAAGAGCGATTCAATGGTCTCAGTCTTCATCCATTTGGAAAACAGGGCGATCTGGTCCAGTTGACCGTCCCACTGATGACGCGACTGCTTGTGTCGTCCACCCAGCACGACGGGAATTTCAGCACTAATGCCAGAAGCCGACCTGAAGACAACTTCTGCAGATTCCAGCTTGCCATACTTTTTGTCCAGCGGTTGCAGAAAGAATCCGGCTTTGCCTTTGCCGTCATCAGTTTGCTCAACCGTAACTGCAATAAGGTACGGCTTGTCGAGTTCCGGACGCAGGTTTGACGCAACAACTTCGTATCCGGCATCGCCGACAACCTGCAGAATAAAATTGCGCGGCTGGTACGCCGATTTTTCACTGGTCACGCCAATACTCCAGCCACGATTCTTATTGTTATTATCCCACTGCGAAATGATGGTGCGCACTGTGGCGTCCGAGTACAGCGAATTCAGTTTGATCAAGCCGACAAACGTGAACGGAGCCGCAACGACCGGCTGGCCGTTTTTTGTCGGCAGCGGCGGATGATGGCCGGAATCTACAGACAGCGCGTGGCCAGTAGGTTCGGTCAGCGGCGAAAATCGCCGGGCGATCTCAGCACGCATGTCCGGCACACGAAAAGCATTTTCGAACAGCCCCATCGCCACGGGTATCTCGCGCACCTCAGCGCCACGGCCTAACGTCGTACGAAATGCAGCATCGACGATACCGGTCGGATCTGCCTTGGCTGATTGTTCAAGGACTCGCCCTGCCATGGCAGCGGCACGTTTGCGTACCCAGTCGCCGTTCATCAGGTTTAGCGCCTGAGTTGGCGTGGTTGTGGTGCTGCGTCGGGGAATACTGTTCAGCCCGTCCACGCCGTCGAGTGAACGCAACAGTGCCTCCGGAGAATTGCGAATAGCCTTCAGATACAGCGAACGACGCAGGCTGGTGTGCTCGACCGATGGGCCGCCCTGCTCTGACCTCAGTTCGCCCGACGACGTCAACATCGCGTCGCGAATCTGTTCAGCACTAAGTCGACGAATGTCAAATCGCCAGCGAAGTCGATTACCGGGGTCGGTTTTCAGTGCAGCAGACGCGTCCGGATGAAAGGCAGACATCTGCCACGTGGCGGAATTCAAAATCTGACGATGCAGCCATTTTATGCTCCAGCCATGTTCGATAAATTCCGATGCCAGCCAGTCGAGCAGTTCCGGGTGACTGGGACTTCCGCCAAGCGAGCCGAAGTCACTGGCAGTTTCCACAAGCCCAGTGCCGAAATGGTGCTGCCAGATCCGATTCACGAGGACACGTGCTGTCAGCGGATTATTCGGACTTGCGATCCATTTTGCCAGAGCCGTCCGTTGGCCGGTGGAATCTTCAGATGGGTGCAACGAAAACGGCGAAGAATCAAGGATCGAAAGACCGCCCGCAACGACGGCCCTGCGTTGAGGGTCGGCTCCCAAATGAATGATCTGCGGCTTTGCGCCAAGATCGGCAACGGTAATCGCGGCTGGCAGCTTTGCCGGCTCCTTGCCTGCCAGTTCCAGAATCTGCTGCTCCAGCTCAGCGATGCGCTTCGTATCTTCGTCCGAGATTTTTCCTCGTGACTCGTCAAAAAGTATCTGACGGTCAACCAGGTCAGCCAGCTGTAATTCCAGAGGCGTTCGGTCTCCGGGTGGCTTGGTCATAATGACCTGAATATCGGCCGGAAACTTTTCTGTGGCGGCCTTCGCCGCTTTCTTCAGGTAAGGTTCCTTAATGCGTTGCAATTCTTCACGGTGTTCCACGGCTTTCGCCAACCACGTTTCATACTGTTGACGGTAACGCTGGTGCTCCGCCGCGTCGGCCGCCGGAATGTCGTCGCGAGGAACCATCGTGCCAAAGCACGCCTGCAATCGGTAGTAGTCTTCCTGCAGAATCGGATCAAATTTATGGTCGTGACAGCGGGCACAACCGATGCCCAGGCCCAGAAACACTTCGCCCGTGATGTCGGTCACCTGGTTCAGAATGTCCTGCCACTGCGTTCGCGCATCGCGCTGATTGTATTCGTACAGGAACGTACGAAGAAATCCCGTGGCGACCAGGGCTTCTGCCTTTTCGGGAGCCACTTCGTCGCCGGCGAGCTGTTCGATAATGAATTGGTCGTACGGCTTGTCGTCATTAAACACGTTCACAACGTAATCACGATATCTCCAGGCTTCAGGGCGATAGAAGTCCGCTCGAAAACCATCCGATTCGGCATACCGAACCACGTCCAGCCACTGCCGAGCCCAGTGTTCCCCATAGCGAGAATCGGCCAGCAGCCTGTCGACGAATCTTGACCAGCGGCCATCTGATTTTTCAGATTGGAACTCTGAGATGTCCTCAGGCGACGGAGGCACGCCCAGCAGGTCAAAGTACAAGCGACGCATCAGGACGTCATCGTCACCCGTGGGAGCCGGTTCGATTCCGGCGGCCTTCAGCTTCGCAGCCACAAAACCGTCAATTTCGTTTTGCCCCCAGCGCCCCGCAGACGGTGGAAGGTCTGGATGAGTCAGGGGCTGCAGGCTCCAGAAGCTTCGTTCTTCTTTTGTGAACGCAGCTCCCTGCAAACGAACAGATTTCCCATTCAGCTTCGGCCACGCGACACCATTCCTGATCCACGTTTCCAGATCGGTGATCTCCTGCTCGGACAACCGTTTGTCCGGCGGCATCTCAAACGACTCGTAGCGGACGGCCTCCAGCAACAGACTCCCGACCGGTTGACCTGTCACCACCGCGGGGCCGGATTCTCCCCCGTGCAGCAGACTCTCCAGTGAATCCAGCCGCAGACCGCCCTTCTGTTCATTTTCACCGTGACACTTGATGCAGCGAGAATGCAGCAATGGGCGAACGCGCGTTTCAAAAAACTCAAGCTGTGTGGGCGACGCTGAATCCTGAGCACACACCAGTGAGCCGGATGTCACAATCAGCGCAAACGTGTTGACAAAAAAACGAAGCATGTTAGCGGTGGGAACAAAGTAGCAGTCAGGGGTGGGAACCTCGTAGTGTACCGACAAACACACTCAAGAGAACACCACAGTGATGCTAATTCGCTGGGACGAACGCCAGAGAAGCCCGGCCGGACACGAAAATGCGCGCGGCAGGCAGCAGATTTGCCAGGTCCATCGCCTGACGAATCTTTCCAGACTGAACCGTCAGGCCTACACAGGATTCAGACATTCCCCGATCAGACATTCCCCGATCAGACAATCCGGAGCACATTTCGAGTCAGCCGACGTCATCGAAGGGAACAGTGTTGCTGAATTCGCTCGCAGGCACGGTCAGTATTACAAGAAAGTCCGTCATTGGCTCGGCGATTCTTCCTTCTGCAGCATGTCGTCGGATTCGATAACATGTTGTTCCATCCGTCGAAGGCACCGCACGACTCGACACAGTCGATCAGCGTTTGGCCATCGAAAGTGATTGGCTTCCGAATTGAAACACGGCTATCCTTTTTGGCGGACGGACAGGTATAAAACGCAATTCAGTCGGTCTGGCGTGAAATGAACCGCCTCACCGCCGTTTCCAGCAATTGCCGCCGAATCGGGGGTGAACAGAATCAACAACGCGGAACACCGTGGCGGTGCATGAAGCTGCTGACTGGCCAGAAACTGTATCCGACGTCAGCTCCGCCGCCCGTTCTTAATGAAGCCCGGTAAAAGAACAAGTAACAGTCGTATGATCAAACCAGCACCTTTCGCCATTGCAATCCTTGTTCTCATCAGCAGCACCTGTTTCGCTGCGGACAAGCCGAACGTCATTTACGTCCTTGCTGACGACCTGGGATACGGCGACCTGTCCTGCTACGGACAGACGAAACTGGAGACACCAAACATCGACCGTCTTTCCAGTGAAGGTATGCGGTTCACCGGTCATTATTCCGGCAACACCGTCTGCAGTCCGTCGCGAGCCGTCCTGATGACCGGCCAGCATTCCGGGCACTGCCACCTGCGCGGCAATCTCAGCGGCGAGGTCGGGGCAGATCTTGATCCTGCGATGACCGTCCTTCCGGAAGTCTTCAAAGCAGCTGGCTATGCCACAGGCGCCTTCGGGAAATGGGGGCTGGGCCACACAAACGCTCCGGGTAATCCAAACCCGTTGACTCATGGGTTCGACGAGTTCTACGGCTGGAAAAGCCAGACGATTGCTCACACTTACTACCCAACAAGCGGTGTCAGCAACGGGGAAGAGTTCAAACTGGAGCCTGGTACTTTTATCCACGACCTGGTAATGGGGCAGGCTTTGGACTTCATTCGAAACAACGCAGAATCAAAAACGCCGTTCTTTTGCTACATCCCCACGGCGGTTCCGCATGCCGCGATGCACGCTCCGAAAGAACTGCATGAGAAGTGGCGTCAGGCTTTTCCTGAGTTCGACGACAAGATTGGGAAATACAAAGCCGGGCCGGACGAAGCTTGTCCGGACGTCAAGAATCCCATCGCCGGGTTTGCCGCGATGATGGAGAATCTCGATAACGAAGTCGGAAATATCCTCGCCCTGCTTAAGACGCTGGACATCGACGACAATACGCTGGTCATGTTCAGCAGTGACAACGGAGCTCACAAAGAAGGCGGACACGACCCGGCCTTCTGGAATTCTACGGGGGGACTCCGCGGACACAAACGCGACATGCACGAAGGCGGCATCCGAGCACCCATGCTGGCTCGCTGGCCTGGCGTGATCGAACCGGGGCAGACGACTGATCACCTGAGCTCGTTTCAGGACGTGCTGCCCACAATGGCAGCGATTGTCGGCCAGCCGGTTCCGAAACAGAACGACGGCGTTTCCTTTCTGCCGACGCTGCGGAGTGAAGCTGCCAGTCAGCAGTCGCACGACTATCTGTACTGGGAATTCTGCAAAGGAACGGAGCAGAAGATCTTCTCTCAGGCCGTACGTCAGGGCAAATGGAAGGCATATCGGCAAAGCGGCAAGGCAACGGAAGTCTTCAATCTTGAAGATGATCCCTTCGAAACAACGAATCTGGCTGGGTCACTACCGAAACTGGTCCTGAATATGGAGGCCCTCATGTCAGCAGCTCATACGCCTCTGCCATCACAGAAATGATTACGTAAATGCTCCCGATCATCCGTGCGGATGAAATGCAGGACGCCGGCAACCTCTCCGGAAATTGATCGCTGATGTGTCGAAGAAAATCTGTATTGATTGCTGTGGCAGCACTGCTGTGCAACATTACCACTGCAGCCGAAAAACCGAACATCATCGTGATCTATACGGACGATCACGGATATTCAGACATGGGCTGCCAGGGAATTCAGCAGGATCTCGTAACGCCGAACATCGATGCGCTGGCCACCGGCGGTGTGCGTATGACCTCCGGGTATGTCACCGCACCACAGTGTGTGCCATCGCGAGCCGGACTACTGAGCGGTCGCAGTCAAAATCGCTTTGGCGTGGAATGCAATGGAGAATCTCTCGACGGCTTTAATGCTCAGCACACAATTGCTGAGCGACTCAAGACTGCCGGATACGCAACGGGCATGACCGGCAAGTGGCATCTGGGCTCCGCACGTGAAATCGTCAGCCACGGCTTCGACGACGTCTACTACAAGAATGCGAATCGGCCGGGATGGGCGAACTTCAATCTGGATGGCAGCAATCGTGAACCTGGCGTGGAGAACTCCGGGCTCTATCACCTGGACGCCAACAGCGCCGCCGCCTGTGCATTCATCCGACGGCATCACGCTGAGTCGTTCTTCTTCTACTGCGCCTATCGAGCACCACATGTTCCGCTGGACGCGCCGGCGAAATACCTGAAGCGATTTCCTGGGCCGATGCCCGAACGACGACGGCAGGCTCTGGCAATGATATCTGCCATGGACGATGGCATTGGCAGCATCGTGAGGACTCTGCGTGAATACGATCTTGAAGAAAACACTCTGATCTTCTTTATCGGCGACAACGGAGCGCCACTGAAGATTCACAAGATCGATGCTCCCGGAGGAGGCCCGGGGTGGGACGGATCACTGAACGAACCGCTGAACGGTGAAAAAGGAATGCTGTCCGAAGGCGGTATACGAGTGCCCTTTGTTGTCTATTGGAAGGACAGATTTGCCGGAGGACAGGTTTTCGACCAGCCGGTAATTTCGCTGGACGTCGCGGCGACTGCCGTATCACTCGCCGGACTGCCGGCCGATCCGCGGCTGGATGGAGTTAACCTCGTTCCCCACCTGACCGGCCGGAACCCAAGCCCACCACACGACGCTCTGTACTGGCGCTGGATTGCGCAGGCCGCCATTCGTGCGGGAAAGTGGAAATACCTGCGAGGCGGCGCGCGAGAATATCTATACGACCTGAGTAACGACAGCGAAGAACAACACAACCTGATCAAAGAACACCCTCAGGTTGCCGCACAACTCGGCAAGCAACTGAACGACTGGGCCGCCGAACTGCAGCCACCGGGACTGGAAACTCGGAAGATGTCCGAGGTATGGGAAAACTATTTCGACCATTACCTGGACGGAAAGTTGATACCCATGCCTGCGGCGATCTCCGATCGCAGCAGGCATGGATGGCAGACGCGAAACGGCAGCTCCATCGTCAGAAATGGCGCACTTCAGGTACGCTCTAACGGGAAGAACAGGCATGAACTGTTTATCACGATGGCCAGACTTAAACTTCCTACGCGTATGACGGCTGTCGTCCGCCTGCGTACACCGAAGGCGGGCAGTGGCGGAATCTGGTGGCGTGAATCTGATCAAAAGGAGTTCGAATCGGCAGAAATTGCAACGTTCAATTGCCCTGCCTCAGCAGAGATGCAGGAATACAAGGTCGACATCAGCGCAAAGAAAAAAGTGATCCACCTGCGTCTGCTGGTACCCGTCGAAGGTGCAGACGTTGAGTCGATTGAATTTCGGAACAGCAACGGAAGAACACTCAGGAAATGGCAGTTTGGAAAATAACAGTACGTTTCTCAATGACGCTGTTCCTGCTGGACTTCTGTCCGACGCTGCAGGCCGCAGACCGTCCCAATGTCGTCTTCATTCTGGCCGATGATCTTGGTTGGAGTGACACGACGTTGTATGGCACCACGAAGTTGTATCAAACGTCCAACATCGAACGACTGGCCAGCCGCGGCATGACATTTTCCCGGGCGTATGCCGCCAGCCCGTTGTGTTCGCCAACACGGTCCAGCATTCTGACGGGACTGAGTCCGGCCAGAACCGGAATCACCACGCCAAACTGCCACCTGCCGCAGGTTGTGCTGCAGGCGACTCCCGGAGTCAAAGGCGCCGCTAACGTCAAAGCCGCTCCGGTGAATTCCGTGTCGCGGTTAAACACCGATTACTACACGCTGGCCAAAGCGCTCAGGGATGCCGGTTACGCAACAGGACATTTTGGCAAGTGGCATTTGGGGCACGAACCGTATTCGCCACTTGAGCATGGGTTTGACACTGACATCCCGCACTGGTCCGGACCGGGGCCAGCCGGAAGCTATGTCGCGCCGTGGAAGTTTCCCGACTTCGACCCCGACATTCCGAACGAACACATCGAAGACCGCATGGCAAAGGAAGCAGTTTCGTTTATCGAATCACACAAAGACAAACAGTTCTTCCTGAACTACTGGATGTTCAGTGTCCACGCTCCGTTTGATGGCAAACAAGCACTGATCGAAAAGTACCGAGCGAAAACAGCCCCCGAAGCTGTACAGCGCAGTCCGACGTACGCAGCCATGATTGAAAGCATGGACGATGCCGTGGGCACACTGTTAGACACACTGGACCGGCTGGGCATCGCCCAGGACACAATCATCGTATTTGCCTCTGACAACGGCGGGAATATGTACAATGAAGTGGACGGCACAACGCCCACCAGTAATCATCCGCTGCGAGGAGGCAAAGCCACGATGTATGAAGGCGGCGTTCGCGGACCGTGTTCGATTGTCTGGCCGGGGACCGTACCAGGTGGCAGTCGCAGCAACGAGATCATCCAGAGCTGTGACTTCTATCCGACACTGCTGGAGATTCTGAACATCGAGCCACAACCCGGACAGCAATTCGACGGCGTCAGCATCGTTCCGGCGCTGATGAATGAACGTCTGAAACGCGACGGCATTTTCACTTATTTCCCGCATGCCGCACGGGTTCCTGACTGGTTGCCGCCTGCCGTCAGTGTCCATCGCGGCGAGTGGAAACTCATCCGTATCTTCCACGGTGGCAACGATGGTGCCCATCGCTGGAAACTGTACAACCTGAAAAACGACATCAACGAACATAACGACCTGGCCCGAACAGAGCCGGAACGAGTGAAGGAACTGGATGCTTTGATTGAACGGTTTCTCGTCGAAACCGATGCGGTGGTGCCGGTCCCCAACCCTGATTTCGACCCGTCAACGTACCGTCCGGAAGATGAAGGAAAGTCTCAGCGGGGTAGTCCGAACAAACGAAAAGCACCTCGTGTGCCGCCTGTCGCGGGATGGCGTCGTGGCAATGACTGCGAGCTGTCAGTTAAGGACGGTGCGTTAGTGATCGACAGCGACGGCCGGGATCCTCACCTCAGCTTTCGCCTTCCGAAACCTTTGCCTGCGACCAAACTGAAGTTACACATCACACTGTCATCAACGGCGTCGGGACGGGGACAGGTGTTCTGGCAGGAACAGGGCGTCAATCCCGCATTCATCCGAGACCGCAGTACGGTTTTCGACATCAAACATGACGGCGAATCACATGACTACGTCGTCACACTTAATCCGCAGCATCCGGTCCTGTCCATCCGTCTGGACCCGGCGCAAAGCCGGGGCAAGATTCGAGTGGCAGCCATGAGCCTGACTGACGATGACGACAGGAGGCAGTTTTCATGGAGTTTTCGAAAAACATCCGCGAAACACCCATGACCGGAATTTTTTTTTCACAGCCGAGGTTCACCGTTTGTTCAATTGATTGTCGGCCGGTTCAACCGACGCCTCGTGCTTTGCTTTGACTTCACGAATCGCAGCTATGATTTCCGGGTAATCCTTTGCAATATCATATTCTTCACTGGGATCATGGCCCAGATGGTACAACAGCGGCGGGTCATGAATCTCCGCCTGCCGCTGACCGGTATACGACGTCTTCGTTTTGAAGTGCGCTTTGTACATGCCGGATCGAACGGCATAGCACTCTTCGCCGTGATAGTAGAACATCTCGTTCCGGGGCCCCGCTTTACCGTCAAACAGCACTGGCGAAAGATCGTATCCGTCAAGAACTCGATCGCCGGGCTTTGTGGCACCGGTGATGGACGCGATCGTCGGCAACAGATCCAGCGTGCTGCCCTGATCCATCACAACGCCCGGCTTGATCTTTCCCGGCCACCAGAAAATCGTGGGTTCCCGCATGCCACCTTCCCATGTGGATCCCTTTCCATCGCGCAACAGTCCGGCAGAACCTCCCTGCTGCCGGAAGGAATTCCACGGTCCGTTATCGGATGTAAAGACGACCAGCGTGTTGTCAGCAACACCCTGTTCTTTCAACGCGGAAAGGACCTGACCAACAGACCAGTCGATTTCTTCAATCACATCACCATACAGACCTCGTCGACTGACATCGGTGAAGTCTTTGGAAACAAACAACGGTACGTGAGGCAGATTGTGAGCCAGATAGATAAAGAACGGCTTGTCCTTCTGCTGCGTAATCAGCTTGACCGCTTCATCTGTGAAGCGTTTCGTGATCGTGTGCTGATCCGCTGGACGTTCAACGATATCTTCGCCACGCATCAGCGGCACGTTGAAATAATCGGTCTTCGGATCATTAAACCTTGCTTTGCCTCTGGGAGCTTCTTTGACGGCATCCATATCGTTGGAATAAGGAATGCCGAAGTAACTGTCATAGCCGTGACTGGTGGGCAGAAACTGCGGCAGGTGACCAAGATGCCATTTCCCAATCGCGTGCGTTGCATAGCCGTGCTGGTGCAGCATACTTCCGATCGTGGTCTCGCCGGCAGGCAGACCACCTTTGGAATCCGGGAACAGAACTCGCCGAGTGCTGGAGCACATGCCGTTGCGAATCGGGTAACGTCCGGTCTGCAGGGCCGCTCGGCTGGGGGTACAGACACAGGCGGCCACGTAGAACTCCGTCCACCTCTGCCCTTCGGTGGCCATACGGTCGAGATTCGGTGTCGCGATCGACGGATGCCCGAAACAGCCAAGATCTCCATAACCAAGATCATCGCAGAAAATGACCACGACGTTCGGTGACTGGGCGTCGGCTGTGGTGCAGCAGAGCAGCAACAGCGCGGGCAGACAGTATCGCAGCATCAGATCAACCTTATGAGGAAACAGACGATTGGATCACTTCATCAGCCAGAAATCATGGCAACATGCAGGCAGACTTCAAGGCTGAACACGGTCGAGCCAGTGCTGATCGCTGCATCGTTCGCACGTCAGACATATGTTGTCCTCATAGCATCGGCCGGATCAATTTACTTCCGCCGGCTCACTTCCGAGGCACGAGCAGCATCGTATGCGGGATTAACTGTTGGCATTTGTGCTTCCACAGACATGCGCCAACGCTGCAGTTCTGCATGCAGAGCTCTGGCCCTGTCCGGCTCCTGAGCGGCCAGATCGACTTCTTCCCCCTGGTCGCGGGCAAGGTCGTACAGGCGAAGACTGTTGTCTTCGTGAAATTCGATCAGGCGATACTCGCCGGAACGCAGTGCGCTGTATGGTCCGTCACCACCGGCATGATAGTGTGGATAGTGCCAGTACAGACTGCGTTCAAATTCTGTCGACGGTTTACGCAGCACCGGTGACAGACTGCGTCCGTCAACCGAGCGATTATGATCGGCGTTTCCAGCCGCACCGACGATATCAAGAAATGTCGGATAGTAATCGATCGTCATGATTGGGGTGCGACACGTCGTTCCGGGTTTCGTCACACCGGGCCAGCGAATAATTGTGGGCACGCGAACACCGCCTTCGTATGCCGATCCTTTTCCGCGTCGCAGCGGCAGGTTTTCGGTGAACCCGTCGTGCCTGCCATAACGCTGCGTTAAGCCGCCGTTGTCTGATGTAAAGACAATGACGGTGTTGTCCGTAAGATCATTGTCCTTCAGATGTCGCAGAACTCGACCGACACTCAGATCCAGGCTGGCCACCATCGCGGCATAGGTGGGGTTATTGTGTGTTGCGTTCGGCTGCAGTTTCTGCCGAAAGTAGTCAACCAGATCAGCACGTCCCTGAATCGGGGTATGCGGCACGTGGTAAGCGAAGTACAGAAAGAAAGGATCGTCTTTCGATTCGTTGACAAAGTCGCAGGCCTTGTCCGTCAGCCAATCGGTTGCATAGTTCGTGCCAGCTCGTGACGTCGTCCCTTTCTTCAGGAAGTAACCGCGCGTCCCGGCGGGTTTTTCGATCGAAACATCGAAACCCTGGCTGAGAGGATCCGTTCCGGCCGTGTCGTCACCTTTGCCTTCGAGGTGCCATTTTCCCACATGAGCCGTGCGATACCCTGACTCACGCAGCGCTTCAGCAATCGTGGTGTACTTTGCGTCCAGACGCTTCGTCCAGTCAGGAACGGTCAGTCTGGCGTACGGACGGTTCTGGCCGGCAATAAAATCCGTACAACGAAGCCTGGCGGGGTACATGCCCGTCATGATCGATGCACGAGTTGGAGAACATACCGTGCAGGCGGCATACGCATCTGTAAACATCATTCCGGAAGCTGCCAATGCGTCCAGATTTGGTGTTTCGTACAGATCACTGCCGAAACACCCCAACCCGGTCCAGCCAAGATCGTCTGCCAGAAACATCACGATGTTTGGTTTCGTTTCGGCCAGACCATCGGCCTGTGCAGCCCACACAATTGCCAGAGCCATGAGTCTTCGAAATTGCATTTGGCTTTCCTGATCGACCGCAGACATCCACGTAGATTCGTTTCCGAATAAACACTCGCAGATGGCATACCCAATGTCCATCCGGAAGCGATCGCCCGGCCAGGCAGACTCTGCCAGCCCGGAGTAACAGGGTGACTCGCGACACGCTGGCATGTCTGACGCAAAATCGACACACTGTCGGTCCCGCCCCCCCGATACAAACCACGAGGTGTATTCATGCTCTCGCTGCTGATCTTCTGTTCTCTGCTGCCACAGCAATCCGACAATCTTCTGGACGCCGTCAACAGCGAACGCGGTGGTCGCCACTGGATTGATCAGAAGCCGGAACCTCCGAAATCTGCTGCAGACTCTCTGCAGTGTTTTCAGATTGAACCGGACAGCCGAATCGAACTGGTTGCGGCAGAACCACTGATCGTGGACCCGGTGTGGATTGACTTCGATCACAGGGGCCGCATGTTTGTGGTCGAATACAGCGATTACCCGATCGGTCCGGTCAAGGCAGACGGAACGGAAAACAAGGACTCCCCGCCGTTGTCAAAGATCGTTCTGCTGGAGGACGAAAACGGTGATGGTCGCATGGACAAACGAACGGTGTTCGCGGACGAACTGATGTTCTGCCACAGCTTCATGCCGCTGATGGGAGGCCTGCTGGCGGGAGCTCAGACAGAGATCATCTTCCTGAAAGACACGGACGGCGACAACGTGGCCGATGTGCGCGAAGTGTGGTTCGACGGCTTTACGCCCGCCCATCCGCAGATGCAGATTGGTTGTCCTCGCTGGGGCATGGACAACTGGATCTATCTGACGTACGCCCCGGGAAACGTCCGCTGCCGTCGCCCGGGGTTCGAAACCGAACAGCCGGTGAAGATGCCGCGACAGGACATGAGGTTTGATCCGAGGACGATGAAGTTTGAGGCCATCAGCGGAATGGGCCAGTTCGGCAATACGATCGACAACGACGGCAATCGCTTCTTCTGCACCAACCGCAACCCGATTATGATGGAGATTATTCCGCAGAATGTCGCGACACGAAATCCGTTCGTATCGATCAGTAAACGTCACACGGACGTCGGGCCGTCCGGAGGAGACACGCTGGTATTTCCTCTGGTCGCCATGAAAAGTAATTATCTGTCTCATGCCGGAACTCATACTTCCGCGTGCGGAGTCACGGCCTATCGAGGAAACCTGTGGGACAGTGACTTTCAGCACAGCGTGTTTGCCTGTGAACCGATCGGACACCTGGTGACGCGATCCATTATTGAGCCGCAGAAGGGCAGCCCTGCCCTGACGGCTCGGCGAGCACGCACCAATGCGGATTTCCTGGCGTCCACTGACACGTGGTTTCGCCCGGCCAGTCTGCGCACCGGACCGAACGGTGCACTGTACCTGGCCGATATGTACCGCATGTGGGTGGAACACCCGAAGTTCCTGCCGCCGGAAATCGCCGCCAGGATCGACTGGCGTGAGGGTGAAGACAAAGGCCGCATCTGGCGCATTGTCCCCACTGAAAACGCGACACCGGCGAAAATGTTCACCGCTCCGCAGTCAGATCGTGATCTCGTCAATCTGCTGCAGGACGACAACGGCTGGAGACGTCAGATGGCGCAGCAGAGGCTGGTGGAGTCCAGCGACAGGAAGGTGTCTGCATTACTGCGTGAGATGCTCGCAGCCGGGAATTCTTCCGTGCACGGTCGCGTAAATGCCATCTGGTGTCTGCATGGTCGTGGTGAACTGGAATGCCGAGACATTACCCGAGCATTTGACATCAAAGATGCAGAACAGAGAGATCACGCGCTGCGGCTGCAGATGCAAATGTGCGAAGGGCAACCGAAACGATTGGCTATGGCTGCCGCTGCCCGGACATCCAACCCGTCCCTTCGTTTTCAAGCTGTCCTGGAATGCTCGCACAAGGATCAGGACGCGTCGAATCGTGAATGGGCAGAAGTGCTCAGTCGCGTAAGCATGCACGATCGCGGGAATTCATGGCTGCAGGATGCCTTACTGATCTCTTCTGGTGACCGCCCGCAGGAGCTGCTGAACGTAACGTCGCGGATAAGCCCTCGCAATCCGGGAAAACTTCGGTCGGCTCCGGAATTTGACGCTGGCGAATCTCAGTTCCTGTTTCGAATCGCGCAGCTGGTTGGCAAATCAGGAGGCGAAGTCGAAATCAGCAAAGCGATTCACGACGCGGAATGGGCGATTAGTGCGGCTGACTGGATGACCGCAGCAATTCTCAAGGGGCTGGCCAGCGGCATACGATCGAACAAGAACACAGAAGCACGGGGATCGCTGGCAGCGTTTCTGAAGGATCCGCCGGAACAGGCAGCCGGCAGCTGTGCAAAGATCTCTGATCTGTTGCGGCGGCTGACCGACGTAGCGACGGATAATTCCGCAAGAACGTCAGACCGTAAAGCCGCCATCGAAATGCTGACACTGCAGTCTCGTTCTGAAGTGACTAAAGTGATTGATAAGCTGCTGGTCGCCGGTACTGCCGGCGAGCTGCAACAGAGTGCACTGGAAGTCGTTCGCCAGACGGGAGCACAGGAAACATCGCAGACAATTCTGCAGCGGTGGAATACGCTGGCACCAACCGTACGATCGACGGCCCTGACGCTGCTGATGGCAAGACCAAATACCACAACGGAACTTCTGAACAGCATGATCAACGGCAGTGTGCCGTCGGCCTCGATTGATATCGATCAACGCATGCGACTGCTGCAGCATCGCGACCAGAGTATTCGAAAACTGGCCGTACAGATTTTTGGCGGAGTAGTTTCGGCGAACAGAAAAGCAGTTGCCGACGAATATCAGCCGGCACTCACCATGGATGCATCAGCCGAACGCGGGGCCGCCGTCTTTGCAAAAACATGCGTAAAGTGTCACAAGATTGATGGCAAGGGACACAACGTCGGGCCGGATATCAGCGATACCCGTCGACGGTCACGCGACGCGTTGCTATACGACATCCTTGACCCGAACCGTCGTGTCGATCCTCAGTTCAGCGACTACGTGGTCGTGACGACTGACGGCCGAACGTTCAATGGATTACTGGTCAGCGATTCGGAGGCGCGGGTGGTGCTGCGTCAGCCGGAAGGTAAAGAGCAGATGATCGAACGGGCTGACATTGAAGAAATGCAGACGACGAACAAGTCCCTGATGCCGGAAGGTGTCGAGAAGGATGTTTCCGTCCAGCAAATGGCCGATCTGCTTGAGTTCCTGAAGGCACGATAAGCGAGAAGTGCCCGAGGGAAGCCGCGTGCGGCGACAGGTGTATCGGGCGAACTGCTGCCGGTGAGTTAATATGGCACCGATTAACAGTGTCAGCCCCGGATTCGACACCGTCAATCAGGGTATTGACGTCCCCCGGCTCGCCAGGCAGTTCAATTGTGCGAACACCCCTTGGTCGCCGCTTACGACATCGAGCTGCCAGCCCATTTTTCGAGCAACTCAGAGGCGCACGCGCGCAGCGGCAGCAGGCGTGGGCCGCTGAAATGAGTTTCTTGTCATTGTTACAAAGTCATTTATCCAGAATTTTATCGGGTCAAACACCTTCGCCCGGGCAAACCACGGTCAATGACCCGTCAGTTTGGCGCGATGCTTGCTTTAGAAGCGTCCGGTGCAACGTTTAGATGTGATTGGACGTTTGCGGACTGAATTGAAATCGCTGAAAGAGCGAATCCCAAAAGGACAGGCGAAAATGTACACAACAACGAAAAAAGGACTACGCTGGCTGCTGCCGCTGGCACTTGTCTTAATGGTCCTGGGCAGCAACAGCACGTTTGCACAGGACGCGGGTACCGAGGCGGCGCCAGCAGATGAGGCCGCAGATGGAGCACCCAGTGGACCAACTGATGGAGCGGAGGCAACAGGAGCCCTTCCGGAAGTCGAAGCGGCGTCGATTTCCGTGGCTTTTATTGTGCACAACCTGTGGATCATGATCGCCGGAATGCTTGTCTTTGTCATGCACCTTGGATTTGCGACGTTGGAAAGCGGTCTCACGCGATCCAAGAATACCGTCAATATTCTGTTCAAGAACTCCATGATTATCTGCATCGGGTTCCTGACCTATCTCGTGGTCGGTTTCAATCTGATGTATCCGGGGTTTGACGACCCAGCGACAGGCTACTTCAAATTTGCGGGCTTTGATTTCATGATGAATGGCCCCGCCCAGTTGGCCGACGCGGCATTCGCGACTGCTGAATACAACGAAGGGTACACGGCTTTCACTGACTTTTTCTTCCAGGCCATGTTTGCTGCCACTTGTGCAACAATCGTTTCCGGCGCTGTCGCAGGCCGCATCAAACTCTCCACGTTTCTTGTTTTCAGCACACTGTTTGTCGCAATTTGTTATCCGATCACAGGCTCATGGAAATGGGGAGGGGGATGGCTTGATGCCAAAGGATTCTACGACTTTGCGGGGTCAACTCTTGTCCATTCCGTCGGAGGGTGGGGAGCACTCGTGATGGCCTGGCTCCTGGGAGCAAGAAAAGGCAAATACGTGGACGGAAAGGCAATGCCAATTCCTGCCAGCAACCTGCCACTTGCGGCCATCGGTGTATTCCTTCTGTGGTTTGGATGGTTTGGATTCAATGGCGGTTCTGTGCTGAGCGCTGATCCGGGGCTGGTCTCACTGGTCCTGGTCACAACTTCGACTGCAGCGGCGGCCGGTGGACTTGCGGCAGCCGTTACGTCATGGGTTCATGGCGGCAAACCGGACCTGAGTATGGCGTTGAATGGAATGCTGGCCGGACTGGTGGGCATTACTGCAGGTGCGGACCAGATGTCCGGCCTGGATGCCCTGTTGATTGGAGCGATTGCCGGCGTCCTTGTTTACTTCACAGTGCTGTTTGTTGACGGCGTACTGATGGTTGACGATCCGGTTGGTGCGATCAGCGTCCATCTCGTCTGTGGGATCTGGGGCACGCTTGCTGTCGGCCTCTTTGGTGCCATGGCTGGTATGGATCAGGTGCTTAACCAGCTGACCGGAATCGTGGCAATTGGAGGATTCACCGTCGTTTTTTGCCTCATCGTTGGCTCTGTGCTGAAAGCCACAATGGGATTGCGAGTGAGTGAAGAAGAAGAAGAGACCGGCCTCGACATTAGTGAGCACGGAATGGAAGCATATGCTCTCAGTCCGGCACGAATGTACTGATTCGGCTTTGATCCCTGAGCGTACTATGCGTCTCGCCTGTTCCCGCTCACAAGGGCGCGTAGCCCGAGCGGGAAGCTCCTGTCGTGAGTCTGCTTTTGCAGTAATCGGCGGAAAGGGGGGAAGGACTTGTTCCTTCCCCCCTTTTTTGCGCGCACTGAGACGGTAATGCCCGGGTCCGGGACAAGAGGAAAACTCAAACCTGAAGACAGGACCTTACGATCGGCGTGAGACCGAATGCTGGTCACTTTTCAGACGCCAGGCGCGACTTTGTCTGTTCTCCGCAGTACGATAGTACACTCCATGCTGTTCGCAGGATGCCCCTGCGGCCCGCTCTGTTCCAAAACTGAAGAGTCAAAGGTTGCGTTATGTTGCTGGCGTCCCGCCCATCCGTGTTCCTGAGCCTGCCCGTCGTCCTGTGCATACTGCTGGCACGGGAACAGCTGGTCGCCATCGACAACAATGCTGCCAAAGTGCCTGATGCTGTAGCGGAAACCGAATCGGAAATGAAGTCTTATGCGGAAGTGATAGATCACACCGATGTTGTTATCGACATGCTGCCGATTCACGGCGGGACGTTTGTCATGGGCAGTCCGGACGGCGAACAGGATCGAAATCAAGATGAAGGCCCGCAGCATGAAGTGGAAATTTCTCCATTCTGGATGGGGAAATTTGAAATCACCTGGAATCAGTATGAAATCTGGGGAGAAAACATCGACATCGCTCGGCGAAAGATCTTCGGCACAGCTGCCAACCCACGAGATGGCGTTGCCGACGCTGTCACACGACCGACTCCACCGTACACAGATATGAGCTTCGGGATGGGTAAGCAACAGAAGCCGGCGATCTGCATGACGCAGCATGCTGCCCGAACCTATTGTAAATGGCTGAGCGCGAAAACCGGACGATACTACCGACTGCCAACAGAAGCCGAATGGGAATATGCCTGTCGAGCGGGAACCACTACGACCTATTCGTTCGGGGATGATGCCACAAAGCTGGACGATTATGCGTGGTACGATGAAAACACGAACGACAATTATGAAGACGTCGGCCAGAAGCACCCCAATCCCTGGGGACTGTACGACATGCACGGCAACGCGGCGGAATGGGTCCTGGATCAGTATCTGCCCGATGCCTACAACAAACGTTCGGGTGGCGTGAAAAACCCGCTGGCCGTTCCTTCCAAACTCTATCCACGAGTTGTCCGTGGTGGAGGCTGGGACGACGACCCGACACTGCTGAGAACGGCTGTGCGGGAAGGATCCAGTGAAGAATGGAAGGAACAGGACCCCCAGATTCCTCGCAGTATCTGGTATCACACGGACGCGTTGGGTGTCGGCTTCAGAATTGTCCGACCACTGGTGGAACCTTCAGACGAGCAGAAGTCCGCCAAGTGGGAAAAGACGGCGCCCGTACAGCTGGACCCTGTGGTTGAGTAGGAGGCCAGGCGTCAGGTCGGTAGCTTAATGGCTTACCGCAGTCTGAATCGCTACCATCAATAACCGCCGCAACATCAAAATCTCTGCATCCCGCCTTAAACTACAGGAGTATCCCCGCAATGACTTCCGAATCTTCAAGCTCTTCCCGCCGAAACTTTCTAAAAACATCCGGCAGTGTCGCGGCGTCATCGACCGTGCTGTCGACCCTGGCACCCCGCGCATATGCGGCCGATGAAAACACACTGCAACTGGCACTGGTGGGTTGTGGCGGTCGAGGAACAGGTGCAGCCACCAACGCACTTTCGGTTGACAATGGTCCCATTAAGCTTGTGGCGATGGCCGACGTCTTCGAAAGCAACATGGCCAACAGTTTCGGCAACCTGAACAAAAGCTTTGGTCAGAAAGGCACGCTGGACGTCCCGGACGAGCGAAAGTTCATCGGTTTCGATGGTTACAAAAAGGCGATGGATTGCCTGAAGCCAGGCGATATCGTGATTCTGACAACTCCGTGCGCATTTCGCTGGCTTCACTACACCTACGCTATCGAACGCGGCCTGAACGTCTTCATGGAAAAACCGCTCACACCCGACGGCCCGTCAACTCGAAAGATGCTGGCCCTGAACGAAAAGGCACTTGAAAAAAACCTGAAAGTTGCGGTGGGCCTGATGTGTCGCCACTGTGATGCTCGTCGCGAACTGTTCGACCGCATTCAAAGCGGCGAGATCGGTGACATCAATATGATGCGAGCCTACCGCACGGCCGGCCCCACCGGTTCAGCAGCCGCTCCGCCGAAACCGGAAGGCATGAGCGATTTGATGTATCAGATCAAACACTTTCATGGTTTCCTGTGGCTCAGCGGCGGTGCTGTCAGTGACTTTCTGATTCACAACATCGACGAATCCTGCTGGATGAAGAACGCCTGGCCAGTCGAGGCCAAGGCTCTCGGTGGACGTCATTATCGCGGAGAAATGGTCGATCAGAACTTTGACGTGTATTCGATCGAATACACGTTCGAAGACGGCACCAAGCTGTTCGTCGGTGGCCGCACGATGCCGGGCTGCCATTCGGAATTCGCCAGCTTCGCACACGGTTCAAAGGGCCTCGGGGTAATCTCCTCACGCTCTCACTGGCCGTCGCGTGCTCGTATCTACAAAGGACACAACATGGACAAGAATAATCTGGCATGGGAATACCCACAGCCTGAAAAGCACAATCCGTATCAGGCAGAATGGGAACACCTGATCACAGCCGTTCGAGAAGATCAAACCTACAATGAAGTGCAGCGAGGAGCCATGGCCAGCATTGTCACATCGATGGGGCGGATGGCCGCTCATACCGGACAGGTCATTACGCTGGATCAGATGATGAACAACGAACACGACTTTGCGCCGGGGATCGAAAACCTGACGCTGGAATCTGAATCGCCTCTGAAAGCCAAGGCTGACGGCAAATACCCGATCCCGTATCCTGGCTTAATCAAGAACCGCGAATACGCATAGAGCTGCGTCAGTCGTCCGGTGAGGAGTTATGCCACTGGCCTGGCCAGTGTTCTTATGAGCGTCGCGTCAGTGGCACATCTGAATGCAGGGCCGAAGAACTGTCAACGGCATTACGGGACGGGGCAATTACATCCTGTCGTCGCCATCAGAAAACAAAAGCCTGCCGTCCCAGGGGTTAGGACGACAGGGCTTCTTAAGTTTCTGACATCAGTCGATGCCATTGAGTCCTCAGGCACCAGATGCAAATCGTCGCCGGAAGCAGCTCGCACGGCGCGATCAGCGTTCAAAAGACACCGTTAGGGTTACCGATGCTCCAATAGGGGTTGAGCGACGGAAAATGGCGATAGTAGTTCAGGCGAACACCCGGACGAATAAAGGCATCGGGATAGATGCCCGGAATCCCCGTACCAGCATAAGGTGAAGCCGGACTGTGCACCTGTTTGGGTGTCCCGTGTCGCACGATTGTCTGATGCCGGCCGATACCCGTCAGAATCTCCATGGTTGAATCATGACGGTAATTCGGGTTGACATTGTACTCCGCTCGATTGAACGGGATCGAGCGATAGATCCGGACGTAGTCAGCGGCATCGACTTTCAGAGTTGCTGCGCCGTCAGGGGCTGCATCGAACGGCACTGCCTTTCGCGCCGGAGTAATTTCCATCCTCCAGTCGGGCGTGACCTCAAACGAAGCGGCATCCGCCCGTTGACTGCAGGCTGTGACAGCAATGACTGTTATCCAGGCAGCCAGACAAAAACGTAGTGACATCAGTTCCTCCTTTTTTGCTCAAAACCAGAGCCCTTGAGAGGCATGAATGGAAGCTCTGAGAAGAGAGTTGGAGGATGACGATCAGGAAGCCCCTGTGTCAATTATTGAAATGTCAAATTGAATCTTTTCATTTAGGGGATTCTGTGGTCTATTGTCATTCCGATTGTTCCGGTTTGTAGCCGATATACACCGTCGCAATTCCCCCAGTCAGTTTATGAAAGGTAGTGCGTTCCAGTCCGGCTTCTTCCATGATCTGAGTCAGCTGATCGCCGCAGGGAAATTCTGACACCGACTGCGGCAGATATTCGTAGGCGGCCTGCCTATTGCGTACCAACAACTGTCCGATACGAGGCAGGACATTTCGAAAATACCACTGATAGGCTCGACTCAGCAGTCGATTATCGGGCAATGAAAATTCCAGCACGACAACTCGACCGCCGCGGCAGCAGACCCGAGTCATTTCCCGCAAACCGCCGATGGTGCTGGCAATATTCCTTAGCCCAAATGCCACGGAAACCAGCTGGAAAAGATTGTCATCGAAAGGAAGCTCCTGAGTGTCTGCTTCCATAAAAACCACGTCTCGATCAACGCGTTTCTGTTCCGCCAGCTTCAGCATACCATGCGTAAAGTCAGTCGCCATGACGGAAGTGTTCGGCCCGGCCGTCTTTCGCCAGGCAAAAGCCAGATCGCCTGTGCCTGTACACACGTCCAGAACGGGCTCATCTCCATCGGGCGAGGCTAAACGCACAGTCCTCCAGCGCCAATAGACGTCTGTGCCTCCCGACAGAAAGTGGTTCATGAAGTCATAGCGGCCGGCGATTTCGCCAAACATCTGGCGAATGCGACTACCGGACTTATCGACGGGCATGGTGGAGCTTTGTCAGTGATAAAGTGAGAGATTAGGTGCCACCGGCCTTGCCAGTGCTGCTGTTCATCAAGTTCAGGAATCTGACAACGTACTGATCGAGCCAGCAGCAGACGTCTCTTCTGAGACTGAACTCTGTCAATTTTCCGCAGACTGCAGAAACATTTAACAGCGTACTGCTGTGACAGTCAGGAAAATTAATCACGTCGCCCGATTCCGGCAAACAGACCACTCTGTCGCCAGAAGCATCGCTGACACATCATTCAGCGAATCAGGAATCGCTTGGCATTGCGAACCGTCTTGGGGTCTTTTTCCTCGAGCAGCTTAAGGTGCTCTGCTGCTGCAACGGCGTATTCGGGAGGATCTTCGACGTCTTCATCTCTGTCTTTGCTGCAGTAGAAGAAGTAACGCACAATGGCCCGTTTAATCGACGGGATATCAAATTCATCATGGTCGTACATGGCCATCAGCTCGTCCTGCACGCCCCAGTCCTTCCAGCGCGCGAGATCTGCGATCACCAGATCTGCCAGTTCGGGCCGGTCCAGCAGAATTCGCATGGATTCTTTTAGCCGTTCTTTGGGAATTCGGTCCGGTTCATATGTCCACATGAAGCGAAGAGTCTGCATCACGGCATAGGTTTCACTGAACGGCAGCTTCACTTCTTCGCCGTCCTTGTTGACATACGTCTTTGCCTTCATCTTGCTGTCTTCCAGCGTTGTCAGGCCTGCTTCACCTGCAGTGATCAGATAGCCTGACATGACGCCTTCGATACCAAGTCGAAAGTCGGTATCCGGTGTCAAAATCTTCTGCTTCATCGCTTCGGCATCTTCTTCTGTGCCGCACAGCCCGAGCAACAGACCATACAGCCCAATGCGGGTCACAGGAGTGTCCGGATCCATAACCCACTGCCGCAGCTTTTCCCGTGGCATGCGGTCTTTCAGCGGGACAATGATTTCATATGGTGCTGCGGCAAATTCAGCATAGGCGTCGTTCGATACTGAAAGCTCGTCGTGCTGCAGATAGTCCAGAAAATAGGCCAGTCGATCAATCTGGTCCTTGGGGTCGGTCACCGGCATCGGCAGTTTTGAAACGTAGTCCCATGACGACTGAGTGGCTTCGCTGGGTACGTGCCAGTCGATGAACTTCACGTCCGGCCCCATGAGGATGTACACAGCCTCCTTATTGCCGGCGATGTACTGAGGCAACTCGATTTCGTCTCCCTTTGCGAAGGCATCGCCTTTGGTTTTGGCCACCTCAACAATCTCAAATCTCGCGGTGCCCGCCGTTTCGTTGGTCGGCTTCTCACCACCAACCCACTTGCCCAGAACCAGATGCCCCACCTGGTCAACCTGTTCAGCAAGTGTCAGCGAAGGTGCGTCGCAGAACGGACAAAGAGCACACTCGGCCACCTGTGCAACTGACAGAAACACGGACAGGCATACACACAGAGCAGTAAACGTTTTCATCACGACCTCCAACTTACAAAACGCGTCGACACAGACAGAGCCGGGCTCCGGGCATAGAAAAGTCATAAGAGGCAAATCGCCCACGCAGGCCCGGCTGCTCGTACCGGCCGACGACCAGACTCGTCACACCTATTGTAACCGGATTTCAGGCCGTCGAATACAGGACCGCCATTTCGTTTGCATTTTTGCCAGGGTGCCCCAACGGCTACTTCAGCACTTTGGCGTCGGCGATGCGGTACAACTGGTATAACTCAGTGTCATCAGCTTCCGGCGCAATCTGGAAGACACCTTCGACATCAAACGGTTTTCCCTCGATGTAGTCCGTCGTCTCGCCGTCAGCGAGAGTAATTCCAATGATGTCGTAGATTTTGGGCTGGCGAACGAAGCAGCAGATTCCATTGTCACGGGCCATTGTGAAGGCCGTCAGGCCCGTGGCCTCGAACGTGGGATACATGAACCCACGAATACGAATGCGCTGTCCGCTCAGGTCGTTCAGCCATTGAGGAAAGTGCGTATCGGCGTTAGTTGGCACAGGCTCCATGTTCAGGATTTTCAGCAGGTCGATGTCGTCATACGTAAGCCGCAGCGCTTTGGAATCACCTTCGGGAAGAAGCCGCTTTTCAGAAATCAGCAGCTTAATTTCACGAGGCTCGGTGGGCAGTTGATTCTCAACACCTGCGCCGTCCGGACCGATAGCCGCAACGTCACCGTCGGAGGATCCAGCAACCGACGGGACAATTGCTTCCGAGGCGGCTTCGGTGTTTTCAGAAGGCTCGTTACCTGGCATCACCGTGGCTTTAACATTTGATTCATCGTTCGTGCTGGATACTGTCTGGACTACAGGTTGTGTTGTCTGATCCGATACCACGTCCTCTGCAGTCCCAACAACGGCACCCGCCCCGACACCTTCTTCAGACGCGACAGACGCACTCCCACCTGTAACCGACGTGGCACTGCCTGCTGGCGCAGGTTCAGAAGGCGTGGGCGGCGGATCGATCTGGCCGTATTGCACGTAGCCACTGCCGTCCGTTCCTGAACAGCCAACGCAGAACAGGCCCGCAACAGGTATCGCCAGCATAAGCACAACTGCAGTCGTTTGTTTGCCGAATTCCATTCTCAGCTTCTCCTACAAGAATCGATGGTACGAATGTGCAATAGTGACCAGCAGCAATACACTCTAAAAACGAGTCCGCGCTTCCTCAACAAGTGTTGCATCAACCGTATACACCGGCTCCCCTTCCTTAGCGTTTACATTGGCGTTAAGAACACCTGCGACAGAAACCATGCCATTGAATGCTCTGGTTGTGTTACCATTCGCCATGTTGACAACCATCATATCATAGGGTTTGGGCGACCCACCGAAACAGCACTCACCATTGTCCTTCAGAAACACGAAGTTCTCCAGACCTTCCGACATCTGGGTTTCCCACATGAACCCCTTCAGGAATACCTTCTGTCCAATCAACGGAGCCACCATCGGATGCAACCGGCGAACTCCGCCATAGTACTTGAACTGCCAGTCTGAAATGTCGTGGGGAAAATTCACACGTTCATATCCGGGCGGACATTCTGTTTCGTAGGCATGAGCCATCTTCATCGACCCCAGACTCAGACATACGGTCGACAGAACCAATCCTGTAATTGCGAAACCGGTGCCTTTCACGCCCCCTCCGCCAGACCGAATCTTGACAATGGCCGCAAAGCTTACAAAGACCCCGACAACGCCCAGGGCCAGACCAAAGATGCCAAAGAAGCCCGTCAGACTGCCGATGCCCAGCACCAGAGCAACGGGCCCCCATGGCGACACGGGGATATAGTCAAATTCGTCAGGATCGGTCTGGTTTGCCCAGGAAGAATTCACAGATTCGGATGCCGTCCCGGTAACGCTGTGAATCGGGGAACTGAGAGATGTATCTGTCATGTTTCGCGTCCGATCAGATCGGCAAGACGTAAGTACTGTTGTGATTGATATTTAATACGATTCACCGGTAGCTGCCGAAGCACGGTACAGAGTCCGGGGGTACATCCATTTTACGTCGACAACACAGCTTTCGTTAGCGAAAACAGGTCGATTCACCACAACCATGCCGTTCAGCCATCGCGGTGTTGAACTGACCCAAAATACCCGCAGAGATGACGACACTGGCTGGCTTTGACTGCACAGGGCCTTCAGAATGCGGCACCGAAAGGTCTGTTATTTAGCAAAACTAAGTTTAGCCCCTGTCCGGAACAATTAACCCATGACCACGGCAATTTCCTTTCTTTTCTTCACGGGTCTGGTCGCAATCGTCGCCTGGATGAGAACGCACAACGACGACCAGCAAACGTCAAGCGGCTACTTTCTGGCGGGACGTAGTTTGTCATGGTTTGTGATCGGCGGTTCCCTGTTGCTGACTAACCTGTCGACCGAGCAGCTGGTCGGGCTGAATGGTGGTGCATATCGGCATGGCATGATCGTTATGGCCTGGGAAGTCTGGTCAGCCCTTTCGATCATTCTGATGGCCGTCGTGTTTCTGCCCCGGTACCTGAAGAGCGGCATTACCACAATTCCTCAGTTCCTTGACTTGCGCTACGGCCCCCAGACAAGAACGTTCACATCCGTGATCTTCCTGGCGTCGATCGTGCTGAACGTACTGCCATTCGTGCTGCTCACAGGCGCGGAATTCATGATCTCAGTGTTTGATGTTCCGTCCATTATCGACACTACAAACATGACCATTAACCGCGCTGTCGTATGCAGTCTGCTGGCCATCGTCGGCGGGTGTTATGCTGTCTTCGGAGGCCTGAAGGCAGTAGCTGTTTCTGACACCGTCAATGGCATTGGCCTTGTCATCGGAGGACTTTTGATTCCGATTCTGGGTCTCAGCTACATCGGCAGCGGCAGCATGACGTCCGGCGTATCACTGCTTGCCGAAACATATCCGGAACGACTGTCTTCGCTGGGTGACCGCAGTTCGGATATTCCATGGGAGACGCTGCTGACCGGAATGACCCTGATCACGACATATTACTGGTGCACCAATCAGGGAATTGTGCAGCGTACGCTGGCATCGAAAAACCTGGCCGAAGGACAGAAGGGAGTACTGTTCGCCGCGTTCATGAAGCTGGCCGGCCCCCTGTATCTGGTCCTGCCGGGAATCATCGCCTGGCACATCGCCTTCGGAACCGACCAGTCGCCGCCGGCAAGTGCCGACGCGGCCTATGGTTATCTGGTCAATCTGGTTCTGCCGAAATGGGCTGTGGGCTTCTTCGCCGCCACCATCTTCGGAGCAATCCTGAGTTCATTCAACAGCTTCCTGAACAGCGGCTGCACGCTGTTCAGCATCGACCTGTACAAGGGAGTGCTGAACACGGAAGCCCCGGATCGTCAGGTGGTCAAAGCCGGCAAGGTGTTTGGAATGGTCATGGTTCCGGTAAGTGTGTTGCTGGCTCTGCTGCTTTCGCCCTTTGCGGAAACCGGCCTCTTCAATCTGATGAAGTCGATTGCGGCCGTGTTGAACATCCCGTTGCTGGCGATCGTCTTCATGGGAATCGTCAGCAAGAAGACACCTGCGGTGGCCGCGAACTACGCGCTGCTGGCCGGGATTATCTTTCAGTCCGTCTTTGGAATCACCATGGGCAACACGCTGTTCGGCAGCGAAATGCACTGGCTGCACCTGGCCGCAGTCAACTTTCTGTTTCTTATTGCGTTGATGACAACGGTGCGTTTGATCAGTCCACGTCCGGAACCATTCGTTCAGGAATACAGCAAGGACGTCGACATCACGCCATGGCCCATGGCGAAACCGCTGGGGCTGACGATTGTGGTCCTGATCACTGCAATGTACCTGGGAATGTGGTCCAAATTCGGCATCACACCAGGCGCAAAACTGGCGACGGAGTACGAGCAGTTGCATCCGCCAGCGGCAGATTAATTCTCTTCCCGGATGGGGGCGAACTTAATGCGACTGATGTACCGCACCATTTTGCCATCCACCATCTTGCCCGAACACGCACTGATAGCCTCAATGATATTCTTGTAATGCAGGCCGAAATCCGGATCGATTTCGACTTCCTGCTTTTCCAGAGCATCAGGGCCGGCGGCCTTCAAAGCATTGACGGACTTGAATATCTCCAGATTCAGACGTTGAAAAGCCGTTGAATCATTCCCCATGGGCTGCCCGTTGAACAACAGCTGAGACAGTGCGCCGGTCGCCGGGTCAGCTTCCATACGTACCTTAAACGGCGGCAAATCCGGTTCCGTAACAGATGACGTCTCCGGAGCACCCAATGGCATATTGATGTCAAAGTTGCCTTCCGGTTCAATGATTTTCAGAGTCAGCATGAAAAAGATCAGCAGCTGGAACACCACGTCAATCATAGGTGCCATCTGCACCTCGATTTTTTCGCCGCCTTCATTTCGGTTGCGAATCTTCATGGACTCACCTTCTGCGTTGCCTTGAGTGCGAACCGCTGAAACTCAATCCCTTCTTCCTGACACTTCTGAATCAGGGTCTGAACCAGTCCGGACTGAACCTCCCGATCCGCCCGAATCTCTACGGTCACATCTTCCAGAGGAGTGCCGATTGTCCTGTAGAACTGAGCTTCCTGTCGCAAACGATTCGAACTGTTGGCCACCTCAATCTGTTCATCGCCAAAGAAGATATAGGGCGTTCTGTCGATGATCTCGCCCTGTTTGTCTTTAAGAAATCCCACGTTCAGCGTAAATGCGTCGTCGCGTTTCACTTCCGGAGGCTTGGCAAGTTGATTCTTCGGCAACGTCACGCGTTCGTCCGCCTGCTGCTGCTCAAAGTTGGAAATCACCATAAAAAAGGCGATCAACTGAAAGACGATGTCGATCATGGGCGTCATATCGACATCGGGAGCATTCGAACCAGATGACTTAATCTTCATAGAAATGTGCTCCGGTCTTATGCTCCGGCAGGCGGCACTGACTCACGATTCACAGTTCCCGCGGCGTCGTGCCGGCAACAAGTGAATCGCTGCTGTTTGAAAACGACTAACGCTAGGCGGGCTTCGTGCCGGTGCCACCGGCTCCGCCCTTGCCGACGGCTGCGAAGCGACTCATCAGGCCTTCACTCACCATGCCGATTTCCAACACCAGACGCTGAATTCTATTCTTCAGAATGCTGTAAAAGACCATCGCCGGAATGGCGATGCCCAGACCGATCAGCGTCGTAAACAAAGCCGTGGAAATCCCTTCGGCCAACTCACTGGGTTTAGGTGAAACTGCAGACGAGGCAATCTTGTCGAATGATGCGATCATCCCCTGAACGGTTCCCATCAGTCCCAGCATCGGAGCCACAGTACCGATCAGCGCCAGAAAACTGAGACGATGTTCGAGCGCCATGTTTTCGTCTTCGCCGGCTTCCTGCATTCCTTCCACAGCCTCAGGATAGCCGCGGCTGAGCCGTCCCATGCCGGCCGCGAGTACACGAGCCACAAACGAATCATCGTTACGGGCAATTTCGTAGGCACCCTGAAAATCCTTACCGTTCAGTTTCTGTTCGAACTCTTCGACAAAATCGTTTGGCAGCAGAACGTCACGGCGAACCTGCATAAGATTCATCATGATCAGGGCCACCATCACAAACGACAGTAAGCCAAAGACCAACAACCAGAACCAGCCCAGTGCATCCTTCATCCAAGTCAGGAAATTCCTGCTCTGTACGGGAGCGTCAGCAGCAGGAGCGTCAGCAGCCGCTGGTTCTTCGTCCTGGGCCACGGCGGACGGCACAAGTCCGACAAGCGGAATCGCCGAGACTGCGACGGTTAGTGCCAGCAGAAATATACCCCAGCTGCGCAGGGATCGATGCCGCGATACTCGTTCAGAAAGACTCAGCATGTTCAGTTATCTCCGGATTAACAGAATTACGCAACTCGGTCAGCAGCGACTGTGTATCAAACGATTGAAAAGGAATGTAGCCGGTCAGGTTGGCGGAGTCATCCAATTTGCCCGTCCTGCCGCAAATGTCTTGTGATTTTCCGCTCGTCAAATCGACATAATGAGAATTGCCGTGACTAAACGCCGGACAGTTCAACGCAACTGCGATTCGTTGCCGGTCCCCCGAGTGCGGCCTCTGCTATCCGCCACTCTGCCCGGCCCACTGACTGTTGGGATAGCGTTCCTGCAGACGCGCCGAGGCGTCGACAGCGCGATCCTGGTGACCACTGGGGCCCCATAACCGGGACAGTCGCAGCAGAGCCTCTGCATGTTGCGCAGGCTCCCCGGAATACAGGACATCGACGTGCAGATAGGCCATCAATGCGGCTTTTCCCTGATTTTTCTGACGCAGGCAATCGCCCTTCCGCACCCAGGCTTCTGCCAGCGTTCGAGTTTCGGCCGGGGGTGCCTTGTCGATGACCTCATCCAGTGTCTTGATCGACTCATCCAGGCTGCTCTGCTGTTTCAGACACATCGCTCTGCCCAGCAGTCCGTCATACATGGCTCCGGTTGCCGATTCGTCACCCTTGCTTTTCTGAATCACATCGTCAAAGGACTGCAGAGCACCAGCGGTATCATCGGCAAGCAGCAGCAGTCGCCCCTTATCGACTCCGGCCTGCAACTGATACCCCTTGACACCTGACGCCTGTACTTCGTCCAGCAGCAGTTTGCCGGCATCCGTTTCGCCTTTCAACGCATGGATCGACGCCTGCAGCAGAGTGGCTTCCAGGTAGCGAAAGTTGTCCTTATTGGTGCTGCGAAATTCCTCAAGGGCTTTGTTCGCGGCATCTGCCCTGGAAGGATCAGTCAGAGCCTGCTTACCCACGACACGTGCAATCAGGAATTCGAGATCCGTCTTCAATCGCTTGTCGCCACCGGTATATTCACTCTGAACTTCCTTGTAGCGTGTCAACGCAACGTCCAAAGCTCCACTTCGTTCGTTGGATCGCGCGGGGCTGAGTTCCAGTGGCTCCTTATCGAAACGAACGTTCTTCAGATTCGATACTGAGATCGATATTTCCTCACCATTTGTCCGCTTCAGCACAATTTGGTCCTGGCGCATACTGATGATCTCGCCACGCAGCTGAGTGTTGTCGTTGCGCCGTGTCACAATGTCGACCGCAAATAAAGATTGCGCCGCCACAGCCACCACAACGGCAGAAGCCAGTATCGTTTTGAGAATATAGGGAGCTTTGTCCATTTCGGAACGCCTTGTTGTATCGTGAAACTGCGTTGAACCTGTTGTCTGATCCACAACCGAACGGTTTACTCAGCCGGCGGCTGGGGCGGACGTTTTCTGACTTTTTTCTTTGTCGGGGTCGCGGAATCCGGTGCACCCTGCATCCGGACCTGCTTAACAACCTTTTTCTTTGGTGCCTCTGTCTTCGCAGCTTCACCCATTACGGCGCCCGCGGCAGCAGCACGGGCTTTGGCGGCTTTGGCGGCTTTATACCTGGCAGCTTCTTCGGGCGTCAGCACACGTTTCTTCTTTGCCGGACGTTGCTGCGCATCTGCCGGCGACTGCGAACGTGCTTTGGACGCAACTTTCTTCTTGCGAGGCCGTGCGGCCACGGCAGATCCAGTTGCTGCACCTGCCGCTTCCAGTCCTCCAAAGTCCGGAGGACCACCTGTGTTGCCGTCCCCTGCACCGGATGGTGCAGTAAACGAAGCGTCCTCCGGCTGAAGACTCGGCCGGCGCCGCTGCTGCGGTTTACTCATTAACTTATAGAAACCGAAGCCGCCACCGGCTGCCAGCGCCAGCAGAACAACCACGACAACCGTACTAGTGCCGCCAGAAGTCTGTGCGGCTGTTTCTGCAGCCTGTTGCTGCTGCGGTTCGTCAACGCTTTCGGGCTCATTCTGAGCCATCAGTACTTCAGGGGCACTTGGCCGCTCCAGCGGAGTCTGCGGCTGTCCCAATTCCAGCTGAATGTCCTGGTACAACCGATCGAACTTCGCAAACCACGCGTCATCAAGATCGGTGAACACCTGAATAAAAATCGCGATCTCTGCCAGACCGGAATTCAACTGGACTTCAGCATCGGACGCTCCGGTCTTCGCGTAGCGATAACGACTGTTAACATATTCGAAACGAGCTTCCAGGAAACGGTCCTTCAGCTGTTCCCAGTCCGGTGAGTTGTGGCGGGCCTGGAGTTTGCGAGTAATACCGGACCAGCCCCAGATTGATTTTTCGCCCTGAGCGTTCTCTACACCTTCAATAGCCGCCAGCAGCCTGTCCGGCTGGCCACCTTCCGCTGCGCCCCAGTCGGACAGCGTATGAGCCGCCTCGAACTGCACGTCCAGTGACAGAGGCGTTTCGTTCAGAACGGACTGAGCCAGACTGACGCCTTCGTCAAACTGTTCCTGAGCGCGACAGCAACGCACAATTCTGAGTTTAACGGCAATAACACTGCCGCCTTCGGCAAGGTTCCGGTCCAGAATGTCCTGGTAAGCGGCATGGGCATTCTTGTAGTAGCCCGAAGCCGCTACGACATCTTCCTGCGTGCCCTGTCCCAGCCCAAAGTAGGTCTCACCAATCCAGACCAGCGAGTTGTAATCCATGTTCTCGCGATTTTCGCTGACCTTGGCCAGAAATTCTTCGAACGACTTTCGCGTATTTTCCAGTTGCTCAGATTCACCGGATGCTTTCAACCGTTTCAGTTCTTCCTGCAGCTCCTGCCCCAACTGCGTGTATACGGCCGCGGTATCCTGACCGCCGACGGCTTCCAGCTTATTCATCGTTTGCAGCGCTTCAGGAACTTTCTGAGTGCCAACGTAGGCTCTCAACAGGAGACGGAAGGCCTGGCCCGCAAACGCACTGCTGGTAATTCCCTTTTCAGGGCGAGCCTGTCCTGGGGCAACATCCAGCATCTTAAGGACCGAAGTGTCTCCGCCCGCAGTCAATCGCTTGATCGTTTCCACGAACTGTCCATTCATGTTGTTGATGGTCGCCAGCGAAACTTCGGCAGCCACGATCTCCGGTGTCGGTTGCGCACCGGCACCCAGCTTCGATCGCGCAACTGTGATACCTTCCAGCATCAGTCGGCCAGCGTCAGCCTTCCATTTCTTAATCGATTCCTCATCCCGCTCTGGTGAATCGCCAGTCTCCTGCTCCGACATAGCCGTAACCCATGCCAGCCAGTAGGACTGGCCTGCCTGCATTCGCGCTGAGCCGTATTCTGAATAGTCGCTGGGCACCGTCAGATAGGTATTTGCAGCATTCAGTGGTTCATTGAGATCGCGATAAACCTGCCCCAGACGAATGCGAGCTTCATTGCCTCGAGCCGATTGCGGATACTGTTCCACAATCAGTTCGCAGATTCCTTTCAGCAGATCCAGTTCAAACGACTTGTCCGTGTCGGCGTCGTTAAAGGCCTGTACAGCTGCCTCGATCGCGATCTCAGTGGCGCTGAGAGCCGAATCCGGATCATTCAACCGATCCGTTGTCATGCAGTACTTCGCCAGAATAATTGCGTCAAAACTTTTTCGCTGCCGCATGTAAACGTAACTCAGCAGATACCGAGCCTGTGCCACAGCCTTGGTGTCTGTCTTTTCGTCCCGCAGATTCAGCGCCATCGCAAACAATCGCCCGATTTCATTCAGCTGGTAATCGATCGCCTGCTTTGCCTTTTGCTTTTCTTCAGGGGATTTCGCTTTCTGCAGATCTTCATTCAATGCCTTCAACTGGCTGACCATGCCTCGAGCTCGTTCGAATGCAGTATCAAAATCCTTCGGTTCCGCATCTTTTTCACCCAGCTCCACATTCAGTCGGCGGCCCATAGCCACAGCAGGTTCCTGGTAAGGCCCGGGAAAACGTGCAACCTGTTTGGAATCCGTCAGAGCCTGACGCAGCATTGTGTTTCGCAGTCTGGCTTCGACCGCCCGATCCTGCCCAAGTTTTTCTTCGGCAATGGACTTCTCCCAGAGGATGCCAAGTCCGATTTCCGAGTAGATACGATTCCGATTCGCTTTGTCCCGCAACCAGGCCTCGGCTTCCTGCAGGACCAGCTGAAAATCGTTCTTCTTTTCGTGATTCAGACAGATCAGGCGGTACTGCAGAGCAATCGATTTCAGCAACTGCAAAGTCGGCTGATCTGACTTATGACTCAGCATTTCGTTGTAGATGCCCAGCGCTCGATTGAGATCATCCTGCTCCTGAAAGCACTTGCCCATCATCAATCGCGACTGCAGTCCGATGGGGTTTGTGCGACGAGCTGTGTGAATGGCTTCGAATTCTGTCGAGGCACGCACCATAGTCTCAGTACGTTCCTTCGAACCTTTCGGAAACGTCTGTCCACGTTCATAAGTGCATCGCACCAGGCTGAACCAGGCTCTCAGATACTTAACTTCAGCACTCTGACGTTCCAGATATGCGTCCTCGTCCGTAGTCCTGTCGATAAACTTAGGAAACGCCTTGTACTGAGTCTCGTACTGATCATGTGCGGTTTGATAGATGGCCTTCGCCTGTTCGATCAATGAACGCGCCTGTTGTTGAAGCTGTGCTGTCTTGTCGGCGTTCGAAGGTGATTCCGCATCCCAGATCAACGACCGAGCTCGCTCGAACAATAATTCACCCAGTTCAGAATTCGCGTACGCCGCGCGAACATGCTCAGGATATTCGGTTGTGAATTTCTTGAGTGCCTGTTCCGCCCGGGTGAGCGCCTGGTCACGATCTTCAGGCACTCGGGATGCGGCAGCCATTTCTCGATATGTGACACCTCGCTCCAGATCCAGCGTTTCGGTCAGTTCGGCTGGCAGGTCAACTCGTTTGGCCAGGTTGTCCACATACTCCAGAGCGGTGTCGAAGAATTTTCGCTGTCTCAGTCCCTCGATAAACGCAGTGTGCGGTTCATCAGCCTGAATCGGGCTACCGGCGAACAACACAGCCACAGCAAGGGCTGCGCACAGGATTGTGACGCGGCCTGCGGATCTTTGAAACGCCCCGCAGGAACCACCCACAATTATGCTGGCGGTCGCTCGATTACGGGTTGAAGGCCGGGCCCTCAGCAGTTTGTTAGACAAATGAGTCCACCTGAAGGGTCTGATTAGCTGCATGTCTAGAGACCATAATGCCCCCGCAACATAGATGTTTGATGCGGGAATGATATGTACGTCGCCGATTTCGAACACAGGATTCGCCTTGTCAGCAAATCGCAGAATTGCCGACACGACAACAAAACGAGGTCACACGAGCGACGAATAACTGGTAACACACACCACGATTAAGCGGATAACCATCGCCTGATTCCATTGACGATACGAAGTTTCGGCGGAAATCGCAAAGATGTCGGCGGATAAAGCAGGTTGCATTCCGCGCCGAAGCGTTGCCACCCTGCCACCGTCAAGAATCACCATTCCGAAGCTTCTGCAGACACCGCCGCTTCCGCCGTCCACGATTTACAGACTTTTCTACTCAACAATTACCAAAGACCTTACTTCCGCAAAACAGCAGCGTTGTGGAAAAATCCGGGTATGATGCCAGATCGCCACGATTAAACGTTCAGGATTTCCAATGAATTCCCACCCAAATTTGAGTTGTGCCCTGTCAGGCCAGTCCCTGGACCGCGCCTGGGGGAACTGGCCGTTTCGTCTGCGGGTACGGATCGGTCTGCTGATCGTGGTCCTGCTGGTGTGTCCCGCAACCCGTGCAGTGGAACCGGACGGGGCCGGCGATCGAGCCGTCGTGGTAATTATGGCTCCCGACGGTCCGGTCTTTGCCGAAATGAATATCTCGGTCGACGGACAGGCTTATCGTGCATGGGTCACAGAGTTTCTGGCACGCCGAGTTGACGTCAACAACGACGGATCACTGAACACAGGTGAATTGCAACTGATCCCGAAACGACTGCTGCAGCAAACTAACGCACGTACCGTCAACCGAGTCCTGCGCAGCGTGACCGGCGATAAGAAGGCAGACACAACATCTGTCGACGCGTTCACCGAGTGGTTTGCGGAACAGTTAAACCGCAGTTTTGATATCGTCGCAGCAGCGGTCACTGCATCGGAAGCGGTGCGTCTGGCTGCGCTGGTCGACGGAGACGGAGACGGAGCAGTATCTCGGGAAGAACTTATGGCCGGAAGTCGCTCACTGCGATTTCGAGATCTCGACGACGACCAGACTTTCACAGCAGCGGAACTTATGCCGTATCGGGACCCGCGCAATCAGAATGCCGCGATCGTTCCCGACGCCGCCAATCTGCCATTCGTTCAACTTAGTGATGAGGAATCACTGACTCGGACAGCCGAACAGATCGTGGCTCGTTATGGCGACGACGACGCAGTCAGCATCGCGAAACTGCGTCTGCCGGAGGCAGTCTCCGCCAGTGTCGACGGCAATAACGATTCGAAACTGAATCCCTCAGAGACGAGACAGTTCCTGGCCGCGCCGACTTTTCATCTCACTCTCGATGTTCAACTGGCCGAAGCAGCTAACCGAAGCAACCTGGTAGCAGAAATATCACCGGCCGCCCAGTCCTTCGTGCGGTCAGACTCCCGGAAACGAGGCCGCATAAAAATGGTCGTCGACGACATGCCGCTGGAAATCCGTGCACGTGGCGGTAGCGCTCGTTCACGAGACATCATGGTGGACTTTCTGCTGCAGCGATCTTCGCTTTACGACAAAGACAAAAACGGATATTTCACCGATGACGAATATCCCGAGTTCAAGTCAGAGATGGCCCAGTATCTGGCCAATGCCGACTTCCAAAGCGTCGACCTGAACAGCGACGAAATGGTGCTGCGACATGAAATCAAGACGTACATCGAACGTGATGCCATCGCTACGCAAAGCCGCATTGAAGTCAGCATCAAGCAGGATGGCAAAACGCTGTTCAATCTCCTGGACGACAACAAGGATCGACGCCTGACCGGCCGTGAACTGCTGGAAGGATTTGACATCCTGCTGGAATACGATCTGAACGGGGATCAAAAACTCACAGAATCAGAACTTGGAACCGCGTATTCTCTACAGATCGGACTCGGTCAGCCCGCCTCACTGCGCATGAATTCTGTGCAGACCATGAACATGGTGGCACGCTCCACAGACGCTGTTCTTCCCGGCGTCAGCGGATTAAACGGCCCGGAGTGGTTCCGCCGCATGGATCGCAACCAGGACCGAGACGTGTCGTATCGCGAATTCCTTGCGCCTCGATCGATCTTTGAACAACTGGATAAGGACAGCAACGGCCTGCTAAGTGCAACAGAAGCCGAGGCACTGACTGAGTAGAGCTGTATATGTCCGATACAAATCTACGGACCATCGCCACCTACGGCTCAGCTCCCATTGCTCATCTTGCCAGCGCCATGCTGCAAAGTCATGGCATTCGAGCCGCCGTCGCCGGAGACCAGATCGCCGAAGCACTAGGGTATCTGGGGGTCGCCATCAGCACTGTTGAGCTGCTGGTTCATGACGAAGACTCTGACGCGGCTGGTCAGCTGCTTTCAGAATGGGAACTGAAACGTAGCCTCCCTAAACAGGACCACTGGGGCAACGAGTACCGTATGGGCTGGCTGTGCGGACACTGCTCTGAGATCAATCAACAGACCTTCGATTCATGCTGGTCGTGTTCCGCCGCTCGGCGGCAGGATGCCAAACTTGTACCATTGCCTGACGACACCAATGCGATTCCTGACCCACCCCATGCCATCGCTGCGTCTGAAAATCCCGATCCGTCTCCGTTCCGCATACCGACCGTTGAGGACCTGCCAGCCGTCAATACCAAGCTGGCCACCCGCACGTTTCGCAGTGCGGTGCTGGGCCTGGCCTTTCCCCTCCTGGCAGTATACAGCTTTGGTCTGGCATGGAAGTGTCTGGCCGAGGGTCGACCAACACCCAAAATCTGGGCGGCTTTGTTCCTGAGTGCCGCAGGTGTCCTGCTGTGGATCATCCTGTTCTTTGCAACTGGCCTGCACAAAACCATCCTGCGATTCTGACCTGTCGAGCCACAACAGCCGTTCTGAGAGGGAGTTTTGGCCTCTGATGATTGCGTCCGCAGACAGTTCGACTCGATCACCAAGCGGCAGAATCTGCCGCAGCAAGTCGCCGCGGGGCCGTACGGTGCCGAGATCTGTCATTTCACCGTGATGATCATAACGAAACCACAGATTAGTTAAGTATTCAGGGCAGTTCACTGCGTGTCACCGCACCACTGATGCCGACAGGTGTTGTAGCCAATGCTACAACACCTGCAGATTCAATCCGTAGTGATCCTGCGCTGGAGTCGTTCCGGAGATATAAAATATTGAACACATCCCCCGGTCTGAAAATCGTTCTGTTTGTGGCCTGTGCTGTCGCCACATCCGGTTCTGTCCTTGCGCAGAACGATGCATGCAGCGTCGTTGAAGGCAGCAATCTGCATGATCGCGTTGAAGATATCTTCAGCCCGTGTCAGGTATGCTGCGGCACATTGTTCCAGTGGAGCTGTACCAGCGTCTGTACGGGTGGCCCCGATCCGGATGCACCTCTGGTCACCGACCGCCCGGACTTTACGGAAGCCAGTTCCACGGTCGGCAAAGGTGTCGCTCAACTGGAAATCGGTTACACGTTTACTCGTGAAGACGGAAACACACATTCGCATTCGTTCCCGGAACCGCTGCTGCGTTACGGCATCATGCAGGACTGGCTTGAGCTGCGAATCGGCTGGACCGACAACCTGCAGGAAACCAACAGAGTGCAGGCCGGTGGAGCCGATGACTTGTACCTGGGATTCAAAATCGGCCTGACACCTCAGCAGGGCCTGCTGCCGGAAATTGCAATAATTCCGCAGATGACCGTTCCCACGGGAGCCGCACGATTCACGGCTAACGATGTCATGCCCGGAGCCAACTGGATTTACGGCTGGGAAATCAGCGACTGCCTGTCCACCGCCGGCAGCACACAGTTTAATCGGTCCGTCGATGATGGCACCGGAGCCAACTACACCGAATGGGCTCAGTCGTGGACAGTCGCCTATTCACTGTGCGATAAGTTCGGAGCCTACACCGAATGGTTCGCGCTGATCCCGCACTCGGCAGACACCGCCATGACGGAACACTATTTCAACGGCGGCTTCACTTATCTGATCAACAATGATATCCAGTGGGATATTCGCCTGGGCACCGGACTGAATGACGCCGCCGACGATTACTTCCTCGGAACCGGCCTGTCGCTGCGCTACTACTAAGAACCAGAACAACCGACAACTCCGGCGACGACAGCCATTATGGCTGTCGTCCAGTCTCAGCGAACTGTCAACGGCGTTACAAGATGCTCGCGAATGTATTCCGTGATCGCACTAACGCCTGTTCAATCAGTTTGCGATCGCCGCCCCACAAACTGTAACCACCACCTTCAATCGCAATCAGTTCGTGAGAAACGCCCTAATTCTGCTGCCATGTTCAGCAACTGTTCAACCGGCACATCGTTATCCAGGGTGCCCTGCAGCATTGGAGTGGGCGGATACTCAACGGATAGATTCCGAATCGGACAAAATGGTGTCAGCCTGTCCCGGTCGACTTCTGGATCAAGACCGCTGACAGCGTTGGCTCATCGTCCGTGCTGCTTCATGTACAGAAAGAAGGTTGCTCGCCCGCGACCGTTTCCCTGTCTGCGTCTGCCAGCAACTCCACGTCCACGTACCCGAATCTCTAAGTACGAAACGACAGCAGCAGCAGGTGGGTTGAGAAAAACTCCACTCATCAGCGCCAGATAGCCTCCTGAGAGAACGCTGACTACCACCGGTCGTGACGGGTCCGCGTCAAGCAATTCGGGACCGGTTTTTCTTACCCATTTCAGTCCATCTTTCAGGTTCTCAATAATTGCGGGCAACTGCGTTTCGCGAACAAGACGGTAGCCAACCGACACCAGCACGAAACCGTGCTCCTGGACGGGATTGTGCAGCGGTATCTGAGTGACGATACACGTCTGCCTGAATTTCAAACTGTTCAACCGTCTTGTACGTGTATATCGTCTTCGAAAACTTCGGTGACCCTCCACCAGCGAAGACCTGACTACTGAAAGAGCATTCCGTCCGGCACAAAGCCAGCAGCAGCGCAAAGACAGATTTCAGTTCCACCGCTTCATTCTGAACTGCGCTGTCGGGGTGGGTATGAAAAGAGCGTGCTCGGACGATTGCCGGGATGGCAAATGAGTCAACCGGAAGAAACCTCGCGAAAGATTGAAGGTGACAGATGTGCCTGAATTCGAGAAGGAGTGCGGCTTAAACACGCGAGCGATGTTTAACTCTTCCGCCGTGTATATCCTGCCTGTACACTCTCATTGTCTACCAACTGAGCGACCCAGTGCTTTGACCGAACGATTCTGTTTCTATGTCCATATTGTTGAGCATTGTGACAAACAGGTTGCACAGTGGCTTGTCTTGTTTGCTGACAACGTACTGCCCGTGTTGAAACCCACCGCCGGCGAGGAAGATGGGAAGATTGCGAGCGTGGTGAGCGTTGGCATTACCGAGATTGCTGCCAAAAAGAATTGTCGTATTGTCCAGCAAAGTCCCACCGGATTCCGACTTATTCTTCATCTGACTGAGCAAACTTCCAAAACACTCCACGATTTCCTTTTCAATCTTCTGCAACTGTCCGATTTTTGCTGTGTCCTGACCGTGATGCGAAAGATTGTGGTGGTTGCCCGTCACGCCTTCAACCTTCGGAACAACGTAGTGATCCTGAATCATGACACTGACAACACGAGAACAATCCGTCTGAACAATCAGTGGAACCAGATCCATCAGTAGCTGAGCTCGCCCAATCAGGTCAGCATTATCGCGAATGTCCTTTGGTTGCTGCGCATCAACATCCGGTTTCGGCTTTTCCATCCATCCTTCAGCTGCGGCAATGTTTGTTTCGGCCTTCCGCACCGAGTCAAAATAATCGTCCAGCAGATGATTGTCCGCAGAACTTGCTTTGCGTCTCACTGTTTTCGTCTGCGAACTCAGTTGATCGAGGATACTTCTGCCATCGCTAAGCCTCCTCTTCTGTACACGTACCTCATCGGGCGTGCCTTCGAGAAACAATTGGGCAAACAGACTCGCGGGGCTGGTCTGTGCCGGAATCATCACGCCGCCCCTGGTGAAAGACTGGCTTTGGGGCATGATGGTTCCCAGCGTAATCGATGGATAACGGGTAACATTGCCGAGGCTGCCAGCTGCGACCTGATCGACGGAGATAGTGTTCCGAAACCCACCCATTCCCGGCTTGCGCGCCGATGTCAGCCAGGTGATTTCGCTGTCGTGCGGTTGACGACCGGTCTGGTCCTCGTGCTGCAGACCGGAAAACAGTGTGAAGTCCCTGCGGTGATCCTGCAGGAGATCCAGATACGGAGTGGATTCATAATCAGCACCGGACGTTGCAGGCCACAACAGCGGCGGGTGCAGACCGAGCGCCGTACACACAAACACCATACGTTTTGGCGGCACGTTTCCAGTCGCCGCGAAAACAGGATTCATCGCTTCCAAAAACGGCAACGCGAGTGAGACACCCGATGCCCTCAATAACGTTCGTCGGTGAAGTGGATCCATAAGGTGAATTCCAATGAGTCGTACGTTTTTCCGGACAGCTACTTATTCCGGAACATCCTGCTGCGGACAACTTCGTAAAAGATGTCTCGCACCGGAAAACCATTCTCTCGTGTTCGCTCCAGGATGGATTCCACTTCCTGCCGATCGGCGAACTGCATTTCACCACCCGTTGAATAGACGACAAGCCGAGAAATGAAGTTCTTCGCGATGAGTTCTTTCTGGTTAAGCAGATGCTGTTTGAATTCCTGAATCCCCTGGAACTCCTTCCCGTCAGCAGTTACGCCACTGGCGTCGACAGGTAGCCCACTATGGTACGTACGATTCGTCAGAAACGAGAAGGCACCTCCTCCCGTCGCTCGATACCTTGTTCGGAATCCACCTATCGGATCAAAACTCTCCAGTGCAAATCCCGGCGGGTCAATCACCCGATGGCAGGCATTGCAGGTTTCGATATTTCGATGGGCCGTCAGAACGTCGCGGACAGTTGTTTTTCCGCGGGTATCCGGCTCGATTGATCCAACCGACGGGGGAGGCGGCGAAGGAGGCGTTCCAAGAAGATTCGTCAACACAAAACTGCCACGTGTTACTGGTGATGTGACTGTGCCGTTAGCGGTTGTTTTCAGAATGGCGGCCTGTGTCAGCACGCCACCTCGCAGACTGTTTTCGGGCAGGTCGATCCGGCGAAACTCCTGCCCCGAAATTCCTGAAATACCGTAGTGCTCTGCCAGACGACGGTTCACAAATGTGAAATCCGAATCGATCAGGTTCGTGACGCTTAGGTTTCTGTCGATGAGTTCGGTAAAGAACAGCTCCGGTTCCTTCAGAACGGCGTTACCAAGTAGTTCGTCGTATTCAGGATACAGCTGTGCGTCCGGGGTTGTGGCGTCAACTTTGTTCAGCTGCAACCACTGGCCGAGAAAGTCGCGAACAAACCGACTGACTTTGTCATCATCGAGCATTCGATCGACCTGTTGGGTAAGCACCTCCTGCCCCGAAAGGATTCCCTCACTGGCGAGTTCAAACAGCTCATCATCAGGCAGGCTTTTCCATAAGAAGTAAGAAAGTCGATTGGCGAGTGCATGATCGTCAAGCCTGCCCGCGTCGCCAGTAAACATCAGGAACTGTGGCGAACTCAGCATCGAACGAAGCGGTACGCGCAGCACGTCGACCCACTCCCGGCCTTCTTCGATCGCAGGTTTCGCGAGGCCAACAAACGACTCCAACTCGCCTTCGACCGGTGGGCGGCGAAACGCTCGCGGTGCGAAGCGTTCCACGACCTCCCTCACCTGCCTGATCGGTACGTTTGAGAGTTCGACTTCGAACGGTCCTGCGTCAGACGTGTCACTCGATACCAGATTCACGCCGTGCAATAACTGCTGCGTACTTTGAGGTGGCCATGTGTCAGAAAGCGGCCCCTCAACGTTCTGAGCCTTAATGGCGATCCCCGGGCCTTTGTAGTTTTCTGAACCGCCCGCAGCCGCGATGCCGCCAATGGGCTCTGACTCCATCTGGAATGTTGTGTAGAACGTATCGCCTGGTTTCAAATAGGCAGAAATGCCGACGGTTTCTGTCTTACCTGGCAGCAGGTCGTGGGTTGCCAGCAGTCGGGCTCCACCACCAGGCTCTTTCCGAATTAGTTTGAGCGTGATCGGTTTCTCCGATTGATAAGCTGCAACCTTCGAGGTGATACGATAAACGCCTGGTGAAGTCACATTGAATCCGCCAGCGAAGGACGTGATGAGATAATCAACATCGCGGAACAGAGCGACTCCGTCATCCAGCCTCCTGCTCACACTACCGCCCAGGTTCAGCGGCTTGTGATGAAAGTCATTAAGAAACTCGCTGTTCATGAAGTCAAGTTCCTGCCTGCGATACACGTTCCGTTTAAGGTTGATCGCCCGATCGAGGGCCTCGTCGGCGGCCTGCAGATAGCTTTCCATGTGGACCGCAGAAATTCGCTGAGCTGATCCAACAGTGTCAAAGCTGCCCGATTCGACCTCATCCGGGACACCACTCGTCACGTCTGCGTCGATCACGAGCAGATCTTTCAGTGTGTATCCCAATTCAAGTTTCGTAAGGCGCCGCGTCGGAACACGACCAATCCGCTGTTGCATTGCGCGACTGGCTGCTCGCAGGTCTTTGTTCAGCGATGCCAACGCAGTTTCTAATTGCAGTGGATCAGGCCGATCCTCTGGTTTCGGCGGCATTTCGCCGTCGCGGACACGATCGAAAACTTTTTCCCACTGACGAAGCGTCGGGGCGTCAGAAAGGTCATGTCCGACTGCTTCAAAATTCAGCCCCGTTTCCGTGTCGGCATCATGGCAGTGAAGACACGCCGATTCGACGAGTGGCGCAACATCTGCTCTGAAGGACTGCGCCGCTACAACACCGTGCGTTATGGGCCAGAAGACCATCAGGATAAACGGCACGTATTTCATATTCTCAGCGTACACAGAATTCGAATCGTTCGCCACATTAACATTATCAACGAATCAGTTTCAAACCCCTGACCCACGACATTCGGAAACCCGCGGCGTGAACGAGGAACTGAAGATGAATCCGATCCCACAGCGTCCCTCGCCGACGCACCCGGTGACCATGGAATCTGAAACGACATGTGGTGTTTCAGCAGTGTTGTCCGTCGACATCTGTTCGGAACTGCGATTCCGTTGCATGGTCAGGACCTTCTAAAGATGTCCGCCACCGGATGGAACGTAACACTTGGGTCCAGTGGAAAAATCGGCCTGTCGCAGATGGTGTGTCCCAGACCGTTAAGGTTGGCGCTGGTTGATCCGGGCGCATCCACGTTAATCAGCTTTGCACACCAGTCGGCAAACATGTGTGATTCGCAGTGGGGCGATTTGACCACGACCATGTCAAATCGCTCCGGATCCTGTCCGTTGGCATAAAACCACGAACGATCAAACAAACTGACCGGATGTGTGCCGACCACCAGCGTCACGTTGTCCGCTTCCAGCACGGCGGTGTTGCCCGCATTCCAGTTCCAGCCGAACGATTCGCTGAAAAACCTGCCATCGGACAGGGAACGCACGCGAGCCTCCACTGCCAGCGGCTGAAATCGAGCGGGATCCAGCGCGCCGCCGACGGTGGTGTGAATCGTGGCCCCGACACCCGCAGCCATCGCCTGCTGCACGGCCGCGGCGTCCACGATCGGAGCCAGCAAGCGACCCCTGTATCTCTGACTCACGGCCTCCCGCACGATCGCATTACTGTCACCGGACGCTCCGGAACTGGTCGCATCAGCGGCGTCGATCATCACCACCGTTCCTGAACTAACGGCCGCCGCCTGCTGCACGGCATCTGCCAGACGGGTTAGTGGCACCTGCATTTTCTCGTGATGTTTCCAGAAACAATTTGCCAGCTCGATGGCCTGCTTCTGCGCCGCCGCCTGGTCACCATTCATTACAACAAAGCTGTTGGTGCGAAGCTCCGGAACATCGGTGAACGGATTGCCCCACATCACACCCGCAGAAAGTCCTGCTTCGCTGGCTTCAATCGATTCCGCCAGCCGAATACACTCTGAAACAGCGCCGGTATCCGTAATCATCTCATCACCGCGTGCCAGCACCGGAATCTTCACTCGAGCAGTAACCGGGCAAACGTCTCCCGCCACAATCTGCAACAGCAGCTTTGCTGCTCGGGCCCCCGTTTCGAAAAAATCAACGTGAGGATAGGTATGGAACGCGACGACTGCATCGCTGTGTTCCAGCATGCGGTCGGTCAGAATACCATGAAGATCCAGAGACACCACAAATGGAATCTCTTCGCCCAGAATGCGGCGGGCTTCCTGCAACAGATAGCCTTCCGGATCGTTTTCGTTCGCCGCCTGCATGGCTCCGTGCAAACTGAAATAAGCAGCATCAACGGAGCCCAGTTCGCTCAGACTGTCAAGGAACTCTCCGCTGAGCCGATCAAAACTGTCCGCTGCCAGCACCCCGCCTGAAGTGTTGGAACTCGCAGCAAACGCCGGAGCCGGATCGACGTGTTTCGCCGTGTCGAACACACTTAACGCTCCGCCGACTTCTTCCTTAACGCTGCGATGGTAGTCCAGCACAGCCTGCCCTCGGGCCGTTCGAAAATTCTCGTACCGGCTGGGAGCAGGATTGAACGTGGAAACTTCCTGTTTGCATTCGGCAATCGCAATTCGGGACATCAGAATCTCCGCAGCAGTGGGGATAAAAACAAGAGCAGCTTCTCTTCTTATCAGGGACGAATCACGCTTCCGTCGCGTCGACGTATTGCCGGCCATGCGCCGTTGAAGGGATGCTTCGGATATGGGAATTGACTGGCCAGCGATTCGTCGACATCAATCCCCCAGCCCGGTTGGTCGTTCGCCCACAGCATTCCGTCCCGCAGTTTCGGACAGCCCGGGAACACGTCCAGAGTTGCCTGGTTGAATGGCGTAAATTCCTGGATGCCGAAATTCGGAACGGCAAGATCCAGAGCCAGATTGGCAGCGTGCCCAATGGGAGAAGTGTCTCCCGGCCCGTGCCACGCAGTGCGCACTCCGAAGAATTCGCACAATGCCGCCAGCTTTCGAGCCGGAGTCAATCCGCCGATGTCCGACAAATGCACTCGGATAAAGTCGATTAGTTGTTCCTTAATCAGCGGCAGATATTCGTTAACGTTGCTGAACAGTTCACCCATGGCAATCGGAGTACTGCTGGCGGCACGCAGCCGGCGAAAACTGTTGATATCTTCCGGCGGCAGCGCGTCTTCCAGAAAAAACAGCCGGAAGGGTTCCAGATCCTTTGACAGCTGAATTGCCAGGGCAGCAGGCAGTCGCTCGTGGATATCGTGCAACAATTCAATCTCATCACCCAGCTGACTGCGAGCGCACTCAAACAGCCGGGGAGCCAGTCGCACGTAATCGGCCGGCTCGAACACGTTCTGCGGCGCGGTCGGACCGTCAACGGTTTCATGAGTCTGCAGATCTGACTCTGTACCGTACGTCGCCTGGCCAGGCACCTCGACCTGCATACGAATGTGACGAAATCCGTCAGCCATCAGTTTGTGAGCATCGTCGACGACATCCTGAAACTCACGCCCCGAAGCATGCACATACACAGGAGCGGCCATGCGGCACTTGCCGCCAAGCAATTCGTGGACGGGCATGCCAGCTCGCTTGCCTTTGATATCCCACAACGCCATATCGACGCCGGACAGGGCATTGTTCAGCACCGGCCCCTGACGCCAGTACGAACTGACGTAGGCGGACTGCCAGATATCTTCGATTTCATCGGCGTTTCGTCCTTTCAGAAACGGAGCAAGATATTTTTCGACAGCTTCGACGACCGCCAGCGGTCTCTGAGTAAACGTGGCACAACCCAAACCGTGCAGTCCGTCGTCGCTGGTTTCGACTTTCACAACAACCAGGCGAATGTCGGCCGGGGCGGTGGCGATACAGCGGATGTTCGTAATACGTACTGTCATGTTTCGTTTTCTGCGTGTCTTCGGATTCCCGGCGGTTCCGGTCAGCGGACTGGACGAAATATTCGCCGCCACACGATATGCTTGTGCTGCAGGGTCGTTGAATCCGCACCAGTCAGTCAAGCATCGCACGCAAGAAACAGAAAGATCAGACGGATGAAAATCGAATCGATCGAACGTATCTGGGTCGACATGCCATTAAAGGAAGTGCCGTGGCGCAACATGGTTCGCGAAATCCCTCACTGGTCGCTGTTCGAATTGTGCAAAGTCACGCTCAGCAACGGAGTCGTGGGCGTCGGCGAAACCATGCCCTACTACACTTGGGGCGAAGTGACTGATGAGGCCGTCGAACGGGCGAACGGTCAGCATCCGGCGTCTGTGATGTGGGATGATTCTCTGGGCGCCGGACTGCAGATGGCCATATTCGACGCTGTGGGAAAATCGCTCGACACGCCAGTCTGGGCACTGCTGGGACACAAGGTTCGCTCGTTCGCTCATATCGGCTGGTGGGCGATTGACATGCCGGTTGAAGACTGGATTCATGAATGTGCTGAGGCCGCAAAACAGGGTTACACAACTTTCAAAACCAAAGCGAGACCGTGGTTCGATCTGGAAGATCAGATCGCTCGACTGTCGGAAGCCGTGCCGGATCATTTCAAACTGGATATGGACTTCAACGACTTCGGACTCGATCCCGCAATCGCTCGACCGCTGTGCAAACGACTGGAACAATTCAAGAAAGTTGCGATCTGGGAAAGTCCCGTCGCACAGGAAGATGTCGCAGGTAACCGCGCACTGCGTCAGCACCTGAGCGTGCCTATCGCTCATCATATCGACCGACCGGCCTTTGAAACTCAGATCCGACGGGACATCTGCGACGGCTTTGTAATGGAAGGCGGCATCAGCCATGCTCTCGGCCGAGGTCGAACGTGTGCCGAATTTAACAAACCCTTCTGGCTGCAATGGGTGGGGTCCAACCTGACTGCGACGTACTGCCTGCACATCCAGGCCGCCCTGTCCCATGCGAGATGGCCCGCTATCCACTGCAATCACATGTACGCCGATCAGTTCGTGAACGAACCGTGGACGGTATCAAACGGGCTGAGTGCCATTCCTGACGAGCCGGGTATCGGAGTGACAATCAACTGGGACACGGTCGAAAAATATCGCATCAAAGCGAAGGACAAGCCTTATCCATACCCCGGACTATTGCTGCGGCTGGACTGGCCGTCCGGAACAACCAGCTGGTTTACTCACGCCCAGCAGTTATGGGACGCCTTCAGTTGCGGCGACCTGCCCGCGTTTGTGACAGGAGTGAATCTCACACGAATCGACGACGATGGTTCTGATGACTGGCGTCGACGATACGAGCAGGCATGTGTATCACCCGTACACGAACCCTGCCCCCGGAGTGCACGCCGCCTGCGTGCTGATTGATCTTCTGTATTCCCGTTCGCTGGCAGCCGGCACTACGTGTCCGTATATTCCGGACGGTCCAGCGAGTTCGTACAGTTGATGAACAGCCAGCATATGCCGCTGATCATGTACATGATCCCCACCATCAGAAACACCGGTTCGTAGTGGACGATCTTCGTCATCTGGCCAACTCCTTGTTCGTAGGTGGCGTAATGATCGAGCAAAAAACCGCCGACCAGCGGAGTGACGACTCCGCCCGCGCTGCCTGAACTGTTAATAATGCTAAACACAGTCGCCGAGTAGCGGCCGCCCATATCCGTCGACGTTCCCCAGACAGTCGGCTGTGTCCAGTCACTGAAGAATTTGGTTGCGAACAGCAGCCATGCACCGGTCATGGGATCCGCATGTGTAATGGATGCATACAGACAAACACACGCAATGACCTTACCCGAAAAACCTGTAAGAGAACGAGACAGCCGCGTGTTGCCTGTGCGGCTGATCAACCCGTCATTGATGAATCCTCCGGCAATCCCCCCCAGTGCCCCGCCCCACAGTGGCAGACTGGCCAGAAGTCCCAGAACAATCTTGTCAGAAACACCGCGGGCTTCGATGAAGTAACTGGCCATCAGCGCCGAATACACATAGTCCGCACCAGCATTCATGAACTGCTGCACAATAAAGATCAGCAGGCTGCGATTGCGAATGGCTCTGCGAAATGGCAAGACCCGTGGCGCATCTGCGTTGTCCGATTCACCCGCTCGAATCAGATCGACTTCTGCCTGATTCGTGGCCGGATCATCTTCCGGACGACTGCGACACAGCCGGTAGAACAACATGGCAAACATCAGACCGATGGCCGACAGAATGACCAGAGACGATCTCCACGAGAGCCCTGCACCAAGCATAAAGCCAAACACAACGGTCGAAATTGCGCCCCCGCTGCGGCCGAAAAAACTCGCGATCAAACCCTGCAGAACAGTGCGGCCCTTCGGCGGAAACCAGAGACGAGTCATCTTGGCCAGCGATGGATAACAGCCTGCTTGCGCTGCTCCGAACGCCAGTCGTGAGGCTCCGAGCCCTGTCAAGGATCCTGTCAGTCCGACGGCCGGCATTGCCAGCGACCACGCGGCGATGATGATTCCCAGAAACATATGCGGCCCGAACAGGTCACAGACAATGCCCCCGGGAATCTGTCCTATCGCATACGTCACATTGAAGAGTGTGTAGAGCCCGCCCAGCTGCTGTTCGCTGAAACCGAATTCGGCTTTTAGTTCCGGCCGCACCATCACCCAGGTATATCGATGCAGATACAACATGAACGACGTGCCGGCGGCGAGGCCAAACATGACCCAGCGTCGATTCGTGGGAGTTTCTTCCGGCAGGCTGGTGTCGGTTGAAGCAGAAAGCGGATCCCCGTCTGTATGACTCACGTATCGGCCCCCGGCATTGATTACGAATGAAGTCGTTGTTTCCGAAACCTGGAACGCCAGCTCCCGCTCGCTTGCCAGAATCAGGTGCACTACGTTAAGACATCTCCATGAAGATTGCATCCATCCGCACCCATATCGTTGGCGAGGTCCGCCCGTTCCTGTTTGTCGTCGTGGAAACCGACGGCGGACTTCAGGGGATCGGTGAAGCGGGCATCACCTGGCGCGAACAGGCTGTCGCCGGCTATATCAAGGCACTCACGCCATCATTGATCGGTGAAGATCCGCGACGAATCGAGCACTTGTGGCAGGTTATGCTACGGAGCGGTTTTTTTCCTGGTGGACGTATCGGGGCCGCCGCCATCAGCGCCATTGATATTGCGTTGTGGGATATCAAAGCACGGTCACTTGGCGTGCCCGTGTATGAACTACTGGGAGGACTGGTGCGTGATCGTGTGGCCTGTTATCCGCACGTGACAGACAACGCTGTGGATGTAATGGTTGAGAACTGCCGCCGGCTGATGGCCGACGGCTGGCAATTTGTACGTTTCAATCTGCCGTCGCAGGGAGAACAGCTGGAACCCAGAGTGTCTGTGAGACAGGGAGTGGAACTGGTCACGGCCGTGCGGGAAGCGGTTGGTCCGGACATCGGCATCATCATCGATGTCCACACTCGGCTGGATCCGGTCGATGCCGTTTCCTTGTGCCGACAGCTGGAACCGCTCAACCCGTTCTTCGTCGAAGACCCTGTTCGCTGCGAGAATGCGGCCGCCATCGGACGGCTGCGGCAGCACACCAGTGTCCCCATTGCCATGGGCGAGCAATATGCGACGAAGTGGGAGTTTCGTGAGCCCATCGAACAGGACTGGATCGATTATTGCCGCCTTGACCTGTGCATTGCCGGTGGCCTGACGGAAGGTCGAAAAATCGCCGGCTGGTGCGAGACCCACTACATCGGCATTGCTCCTCACAACCCTCTCGGCCCGGTTTCAACGGCGGCCTGCCTGCATCTGGACCTGGCGACCAGCAATTTTGCCGTACAGGAATGTGCCCGAATTCCCGGAGAAGTCCTGACAGATTTGTTTCCCAAACAGGTTCCGTTCAAAGACGGATACATGTACCCACCCGAAGAACCTGGCCTGGGCATTACCTTCGACGAGTCGGCGGTTGCAAAGTACCCCGTGATGGAAGGTGACTGCCCACGGCTGCATCGTGCGGATGGTTCGTTCACGAACTGGTAGCGCCAGAAGTCGATTTTCACGATTCAGCCGATGCCAGGAGCTGCGAACGCAGAATGTAATCGGTGCTGGTTGCAACCGTGCAGTGTCGCGACTACCGTGCGATGTGATGTATCAAACTGTCAAAACGTGAATCGGAAATCGTGTCATGAGTCCCACGAAACTGAGTGTGGCTGCACTTCTTTGCAGCACAATCGCCGCATCAGTGCCGGCCGCTGAGCAACGTCCGAATATTCTGTTCATCTTTTCAGACGATCATGCAGCTCACGCGATGAGCTGTTATGGCTCTAAGATCAACAGTACGCCCAACCTGGATCGGATTGCCAACGATGGCATGCTGTTTACGAACTGCTTCTGCACCAATTCCATCTGCGGCCCCAGCCGAGCCGTCATTCAGACGGGAAAACACAGCCATCTGAACGGCTTTGTTCGCAACGGCAATCGCTTTGACGGTTCGCAGCAGACATTTCCCAAACTCCTGCAGAAGATCGGTTATCAGACTGCCGTTGTCGGTAAGTGGCACCTGGCCAGCGCGCCACAGGGCTTTGATTATTCGGAGGTGCTGAAAGGACAGGGCCCGTATTACAACCCGCCAATGCTGCTGAACGGAAATCCGGACCCCGTCAAACACGTCGGTTACACCAGTGATATCATCACAGATCTTTCTCTGGACTGGCTGAAAGAGAAACGCGATCAAAGCAAACCCTTCATGCTGATGTACCAGCATAAGGCGCCGCACCGCAACTGGCAGCCTGGCCCCAAACACCTGAACATGTTTGATAATGTGGAAATCCCGGAGCCGGATAACCTGTTCGACGACTGGTCCGGCCGAGGCACTGCTGCACAGACTCAGGACATGAGCATTCGCACAACGATGACTCGGAAAGACCTGAAACTCGATCCTCCCCGTGGCCTGACTCCCGAACAAACGGAGGTCTGGAACAAAGCGTACAGCGCCAAGAACAAGGCGTTTGAAGAAGCAAAGCTGGAAGGCGACGACCTGATTCGCTGGAAGTATCAGCGTTATATCAAAGACTATCTGCGCTGTATCGCGTCCGTCGACGATAACGTCGGCCGAGTGCTGGACTACCTGGACGAATCCGGACTGGCAGACGACACGGTGGTCATCTACTCGTCTGATCAGGGATTCTATCTGGGCGACCACGGCTGGTTCGACAAACGGTTCATGTACGAAGAATCCTATCGCATGCCGTTTGTGCTTCGCTGGCCGGGCAAGGTCAAGCCCGGCAGCGTAAACCACAACCTGATCTCAAATCTGGACTTCGCGGAAACATTCCTGGATCTGGCCGGCGCCGACACCCCGGACGACATGCAGGGCCAGAGTCTGAAGCCGCTGTTGCTGGGCAAGCCGTCAGGCGGATCAACAACGGTTCCCCCGATGACCATCGGCTTCAGCAACAAACTGGTCGATTGCAGCCAGCCGAGTTTTCGAGACGCGCTGTACTATCACTATTACGAATTCAACGGCGAACGACGTACCGCCCACATGGTGCGACGACACTACGGTGTGCGGACAGACAGGTACAAACTCATTCACTTCTACAATCTGGACGAATGGGAACTGTACGATCTGGAGAAGGATCCTCGCGAAATGCGAAGCCGGTACGACGATCCGGACTACGCTTCTATCGTGGCTCAGCTGAAAACACGTGTCGCAGGCCTGCAGAAACAGTATCAGGTCCCCGATGATCGAGGCTCAGTCCCGGCTGATCCTCCGTCACTGCATCAGCAGCAACGACAGCCAAAGAAGAAGACACCTGCGAAGAAAAAGAAAAACGCGGCCTGACGCCCTGGAGTCGTAGGCGATTCACAAAATGTATGGACGCGATGACAATCGAACCGCCGCATTTGGTGGCCAGTGCCTGTTGGCGCGGCGACTGGCGGGTCGGAGTGTTCGCTTTATTCAGTGCACACACCGCGAGGGAGACAGCATTACACAGGACGACCATTCAAATCTGGCAACGCATCATCCCAAACTGGCAGCCGCCGTTGACCGGCCCGTCGCCGGACTACTGGCCGATCTTCATCAACGAGGTCTGCTGGAAGATATGCTGGTGATGTGGGGCGGAGAGTTCGGACGCACCCCCACAGCAGAAGAAAATGACGGCCGACTCTCAGTCGTCACCGCCAGAACATCCTGACCAGAGTGTCTATTCAGACTCAACCGGAGTCTCAGATTTTTCCTTAATCTGCTTGATTGCGGTCTGAAGTCGTTCCCTGAACTGACGACTTTCCGACTCGTCGTGAAGTTTGTTAAGCAGAGGTAGTGCATCGGCGGCCGCGGGCCCGATTTTGCCAACCAGGAAGACCGCGTAAGACTGAGTTCTGAGGTCGCCCGATTCAAGACCGGCCAGCAGGACAGGAAGTGCTTCCGGGCCGGCCGCGTCAATCGATCGAATTGCACTTCGTGCGACGTTGGTATCGTCAGCGTTCTGCAGCATGACGAACAGAATCGGGATTGCCGCTCTGGCCGCCGGTCCAATGTCGCCGAGCGATTCTGCGGCAGAACGACGGACGGTCCAGTCTGCATCTTTCAGCGCAGACATCAAGACCGAAACTGATTGCGACTGTTCGGAATTAATGGCCGCAAAACACTGAATTGCAGCGGACCGGATGGACGGCTGATCGTGCTGCAGCACGTTTGTAACAGCAGGCAGAGCATCTGTGCCCGCATCCCCCATCGATGTCAGTGCCGCCAATCCGGACAGAACAACGTCTGTATCCGGATCCGCCAGCAGCGGTGCCAGCAAAGCGGCAGCCCTGCGGTCTTTCACGCCAATATTCGCCATCGCACCAGCCACAGCTGCTCGAACAGCAGTGTCTGCGTCGGACAACGTATCCGTCAGCTGCGGCATCGCAGTTCTGGCTGATTCACCGAGGCTTCCAATCGTGGCTGCGGCACTGGCGCGCACCGTGGCTGCCTCATCGCCTAAAGCTGCTGTAATTTCCGACAGCACAGAGACCGCAGCATCCGAACGTTGCTCAAGGCCGGCGATCGCGTTCCCACGCACGGCGGCGGCGTCATCAGACAGAGACTTTGCAAGCACGGGCAACACTTTGTCCGCAGGCAGAGCGATCGATGCGAGTGCGAAAACAGCGGCGGCTCGAACAACACTGTCGCTATCTTCTGCCGCTGCAAATAATGCAGCAACGGCGCTGGCGCCGGGGTGACGGGAACAGCCGAGTGCCGCTGCAGATGCCGCACGGACGTTCGCCGACGAATCCTGCAGACACGTAGTCAAAGCATTTATCGCTGACACCGGCGTCACATTCATGCGCCCCAGGGCGTGCGCCGCTGTGATTCGCACCGAAGCCTGGTCGCCGTGTAAAGCTGCCACCAGAAGTTTGGTCGCCGAGGGGCCGATTCCCGCGAGTGCTGACACCAGACGTTCCAACGGCAGATCCGAATCAGTGGACGCTGCCAGCAAGGCGGGAACTGCATTCACGCCGACTCGACTGATCGCGCGCACCACCTCTGACTCGTTATCATCAGACTCACGCTTCAATGCTGCAATCAGGTTCGGCAGAGCTTCGGCCGCATCCTGCCCCATCGTTCCCAGTGCGAAAGCGGCTGACGAGCGTGCACCAGCAGCATCACTTTTCAGCATCTCGACCAGAAACGGAACAGCTCGGCGGGATTCCGGACCCAATTTTCGCAAAGCCAGCACGGCAGCGCTGCGAACATTGGCGTCTTTATCTGTTAATGCAGCGGCTATGGCTTCCAGCAGCTGGACTCGATCAAAACTGGATGAAGCCAGAGCAACGACGGCTGCAGCTCGGGCTGGTGGATGCATGTCCTGCGTAACGTCAGTCAGCTTCTCCTGCGTGGTTTCAGACACATTGCTGATCTCTGCGAGCCCCAAAGCGGCTTTAACTCGAACAGTTTCCCGGTCATTCGAAAGCGCCTGCGCAAGGGCTGACTCGGCGCGCGTGCCGAGTCGTCCCAGTGCGGCGGCCGCAGATACGGCGACATCAGTGTTCTCGTCAGTAAGCAGATCGGTTAATTCAGCAAGCACTTCGGTGCCACTGGCAGCAAGCCATCCCATGGCAGCGACTGCTCCGAGACGAATACGAGCGTCATCGTGCTTCGCTGCATCTCGCAACAGGGGGACGACAGGCGGTCCAAGCTGTCCGAGTGCCCATGCAGCTCGATATCGCACCTGATCAGAGCGGCTGTCGAGATTTTTGATAAGCGCCGGAGCAGCGGCTGTCGCAGCCGGTCCGATGCGAGCAATCGCCACTGCCGACTGCATCCAGACCTGTTCATCCCGGTCACTCAGCGCACTGGTCAAAGCAGATAGTGCGGCAAGGGAGTCGCGGCCCCGGGAAGCCAGCGCATAGGCAGCGTCGCGGCGTGCTTCCAAGTTTCCACTCTCAAGCTTTTCGATACAGGCCTCGATGACCGACGTTTCCTCGGCAGTCGTTTCCTCGGTCGCAATCAAAGGTGAACCGTTGAGTAGTAACGCTGTGGCGAATGCAACGATCGGGACGCAAAAACGTTTTTGTATCTTTTTGACTTGGCGCATACCATTAAGCAAAGGGGCGAGTTTGAAATCGGTCATCCAACAGCAACGATCGACCGGTCAGATCTGCAGACCGGAAACTTTTCCAGTGCTGTCACCGATGAAATCGACCGGCGCGCCAAAGCGATCGAGGATCGACATAAACAGGTTGCACACGGGAGTTTCTGCGGGAACTCGAATGTGTCGACCGGGGTCAACCGTACCGCCCCCGTGACCGGCAATCAGAATTGGCAGGTTTTCGTTGTTGTGGCGGTTGCCGTCGCTGATTCCGCTGCCATAACAGAGGGTCGTGTTGTCCAGCAGGTTCTCATCTCCATCGGGCGTCGCTTTCATCTTCTGCAGCAGATATCTGAGTTGATCGATATGGAATCGATTGATCAACCGGATCTTGGCGAGCTTTGTGGCGTCTTCGCCGTGATGCGACAGATCGTGGTGGCCATCCGGAACCTCAATCTGACGATAGCTGCGATTGCTGGCCGCATTGGCAAACATGAACGTGGCGATGCGCGTGCTGTCTGTCTGAAACGCAAGGACCATCATGTCGCACATCAATCGAATGTGTTCTCCGTAATCATTCGGAATGCCGCTGGGAACGGGATAGTCGAGATCAAAAACGATTTCCGATTGGTCTGCAGCGTCTTCGACACGCCGTTCGACTTCTCGGACGCCGTTCAGGTATTCCTCCAGTTTTCGCCTGTCATTCGTGCCCAGCTGTTTCTGCAGCCGGCGGGCGTCTTCCGCAACGAAGTCCAGGATACTTTTCTTCAGGACATCCCGTCGCTGCTGATTGTCACTTGTTGCCTTCGAATTGCCGTTTCCAAAAAGGCGATCGAACACAAATCTGGGGTTCGTTTCTTTTCCCACCGGCGTTGATTCGGACGACCATGCAATGTTGGACGAATAGGCACAACTGTATCCGGAATCACAATTACCTGCGGTTCGGCCCTGTTCGCAGCCAAGTTCCAGTGACGAAAAACGTGTCGCCTGGCCAGCAGCCTGTGCAGCCACCTGATCCACCGACACTCCGGATCGAATGTTGGAACCGTCCGTTTTTCGCGGTTGTGCACCGGTGAGGAATACCGAGGCGCTGCGGGCGTGGTCACCCGGACCATCGCCATTTGCTCGACCTTTGTCATGAGTCAGACCGCTGATGACGAGAACATCGTCCTGAACGGCAGACAACGGAGCCAAAATATAGGGGAGTTCGAAACCGAAGCCTTCCGTCTGCGGCGTCCAGTCAGGCAGATGTACTCCGTTGGGCACGAAGATGAAGCCGATCCGCTGCGGCGGTGTGGGAGGCACTTTTGCGGCTCGAGTCACTGGGCATACAGATTCCAGCCATGGCAGAGCCAGTGACACGCCTAAGCCCTGCAGGGCGTGACGACGTGAGAAACAGAGGCTGCGACCTGTCATTTATAATCCTCCGTAGCGTTCATTTTGATTCACTCATGGTGAATGGAGCACTGGTCACGATGGCAGTAATGAGTGTCTCAAACCGGTATTCGTTTTCTGTCAGATTTCTGACCACATCATTGATCGTGCATCGGTCGTATGAAATGAGTCCCCGGCCCAGCGCATATGTTAACATCTTACCCGCCAGACACCGACAGAACTCTGTTTTCTTCTCCCGGACCATGATCTCCATCAAATCGACCGCTCCGCCGAACTTCTGCCCCCCCGGCAACTCACCGGAAGCGTCAATGTCGAATCGACCGTCACGGTCCCGCCAGCCACCGATAGCGTCGAAGTTCTCCAGACCAAATCCGATGGCGTCCATCTTGAGATGACAGACCGAACAGGCGGGATTCGACCGATGCTGCTCCATCTGTTCGCGGAACGAACCTAGATTCTCGCCGCCGGTTTCCAGTTCCGGAACGTTTGCCGGTGGAGGCGGTGGTGGTTCCGCCAGAATATTATCCAGTATCCATCTGCCACGTTTGACCGGTGACGTCCGGGTGGGATTGGACGTCAGCATCAGAATCCCGGCATGCGTGAGCACGCCCCGACGATGATTCTTCAGCGCCACCTGCTGAAACTCCGGTCCGCTGATGCCGTGAATCCCGTAATGTCGCGCAAGACGTTCATTCACAAACGTGAAGTCCGCATTGAGAAATTCAAGAACACTGTAATTCTCTCGCATGATCGATTCAAAAACAAGTTCTGTCTCGCGACGCATCGCAAAACGAAGCTCATCGTCGAAATCCGGGAACAGCTCAGGGTCTGGCATCAGACGTGAAACGTCCCTCAGCTGTAACCACTGTCCCGCGAAGTTACTAACCAGAGCCTTCGACTTCGGGTCGGCCAGCATGCGTTTTGCCTGCGACGCAATAACATCAGGCTGTGTCAGTTTGCCACTGCGGGCCAGTTCGAACAGTGACTTGTCGGGCATGCTGCTCCACAAAAAGTAAGACAGTCGCGATGCCATTTCAAAACCGTCCAGTTGGCGAATTCCATCTTCGTCTTCGCCGTCCGTGTCACGTTCCACCCGAAACAGAAAATGCGGACTCGACAGCACGGCACTGACCACGGTCCGGAAGATTTCGTCCAGGGAACTGTTCTGGTCATAGGCGAACTTCATAATTTCGAACAGGCGTTCCTTTTCGCCCTCCGAAAGCGGTCGGCGCCATGCACGTTCAGCGAACTCGCGCACATTTCGTCGGGCCACAGCAACTCGATCGCCGGCCGTGAGAGCCGGATGTACAAGAACCCGGGCACGAGCCTGTGGATCGGCGATGGCCTGGTCAGCAACGGACTCAGCAGCCATCAGATATTTTTCCAGCAGAACAGGCGGAAGAGACAACACGTCACCAATATTATCGAACCCGTTGCCGACATCATCTGACGGAAAATCATCGGCCAGCTTCAGGTCCAGACCGACAAGGTCACGAATCGTGTTGTTGTACTCAGCCTTGTTGAGTCGTCGCAATGTCACTCGACCGGGACGCAGCTCCGCAGTACAGTCAAACGTTGCGAGCTCAGCCTTGATCGCGGCGTCGATGGCAAGTAGTTCTTCTGCTGTCGGCTGTGGCTGCTCAGTTGGCGGCATCTGGCGATCTCTTATCAGTCGCGCGGCCTTATCCCAAAGATCGTATTCGGACTGCACGTTGGCCGACGCAGTATACGTATCGAATGCAATCCCGGCTTCCGCTTCATCACCACTGTGACAGGCCAGACAGTGCTTCGCCAGAAACGGTGCCACGCTGGCTTCAAAGTGGGATTTCCCGCCTGCGACGGGAGAATCCTGCGCCTCAGCCATGGGAACGCCCGGCAAAACAAATTGTACGCCGCAGGAAACTACGAGCACCAGATTTCGGAGTGTAAATATCACGTACATTTCTTCATTGAAGACTGCCTGATGGCGACGGCAGCAAGACGCTCGTGTCAAAGACCGCTGCCGACAAGACCCGGCCCGACCGTCGCGTCAGCAAAGGTATTGCCGACGTCGTGCTGAGCGATGAAAGGGATAACAGCGACCATGACTGCAACAATAAGCACGTTGCACAATGCGACGTTTCGGCTGTGATGTAAAGGCATAGCAGAATCAACCAATGTCAAGGAAATCCGGAGCTACTGGTCTGCAGTCATTCATTCCAGACCGTGCAGTTTGATCGCCACCGGCTTCTGTGTCAAAACCGCCACACTCCCAAATCCGCTTTCCTTTCGAACAGGGATTCACCTCAGTGGATTCCGGACCGACCATCGCGTACTCTGAGTCACCTGACGGAAAAATGAATGGCGAGATGCCCTTTCAGTCATGCTGAATCACAATCTGCTCCGGAGAACCCCAATGTTTCGACCTGTTGTCCTGCTATCTCTTTCTGCTGCCCTGCTCAGTTCGGTCAACGCCGCAGACAAGGACTCAGCCGGCTGGAAATCGATGTACGACGGCAGGAGTTTTTCCGGGTGGAAGAAAACGGAGAATCTGGACTCGTGGAAGATTACGGACGGAAATCTTCAGTGTACCGGCGATCGCAGCCATCTTTTTTATGTCGGTGACGACAAGCCGTTCAGGAATTTTGAGTTTGAGTGTGAAGTTATGACAACTCCGGGCAGCAATGCGGGAATTTACTTTCATACAAAACTGCAGGAAGAGGGCTGGCCCAAGTACGGTTACGAATGCCAGGTGAATATCACCCACGGAGACCCCAAAAAAACGGGAAGCCTGTACGACGTCGTCAACGTAAGTGCGGAAGACCTGAAGAATGTGGTCAAGGATAACGAATGGTATAAGACATATATCAAGGTTGAAGGTCGGCATATCACAATCAAAGTGAACGACAAGGTCACCGTGAACTACACAGAAGAAGAAGATAAGAAAGCCTTCAGCAGTGCATTCGACCGAAGACTTGGTGAGGGAACATTTGCTCTGCAGGCACACGACCCCAAAAGCGTCGTATCATTCCGCAATCTCAAGGTACGTCGCCTGCCATAACGCGTCTTCAGTGCTGTCACTCGTCGAGTGACAGTCATTCCGGTAAGGCCATCAGCGCTGCTGGCTGGTGTACTAATAATTTCCTGATGGAGTCCTCTCACCATGGGGACAGGAAAGGTGGATGGCCGTGGCGGTCAAAATGGAACTCACCCGAGTCATAGTCTCGGAAATCAATGATCAGCAGGCGATCTACCTCAAGGAAATAGACGGCATACGCAAGTTTCCGATTCTGGTCGGAGAGTTCGAAGCTGGTATTATTAACCGGCGGCTGCTGGAAGAACCGCCGTTTCGGCCACTGACACATGACCTGCTGCGTCTTGCCATCGAAACTCTGGGCGGTGAACCACAGGAAGTCGTAGTCACGGAAATGAAGGACCATATTTACATTGCCGTTCTGAAGGTAAAACAAAACGACCAGCTGCTGGAAATTGACTGTCGACCAAGCGACGCAGTGGCACTGTCCGTTCACTACGATCCACCATTACCGATCTTCGTGGCAGAAGATGTGCTCAACGAAGTCAGCTGATACTGTCGAAGCACGTTCAATCGGGCACCCTACTCGATGCAGGTTCGCCCTGACCGTGTGCAGTTAATAAACGGAAACCTGTCTGGAAGGCTTCAGAAGTGCAGATTCGCCTGCCGCATCTTTTTGCCATCGCATGTGTCCTGACAATCAGCGTCACAGCCGCACCTGCTCAGTCGACAGTATGGGGCCTTCAGAGTAGTGACCGGTTTTCCGTGAAAACTACGATTGATCGTGAAACCATCATTCAACTCGCAGACCGTGATCCGGTCACTTCCACGTCGCAGGAAGAACTGGAGCTGGAATACCTGGTCTGGCGCATCTCGCCAACTGAGACCATGATGCAGGTTAATGTGCTGAGTTTCGTTCGCATTGACAGCTCGGGAGACACCGTCACTGATTCGATGTTGGACCAGCGTCTGAAACTGCTGGAACGAGTGCCGATCATAATTGCCGTCGCTCCTGACGGAGTCGTCAAGAACCTGTCGGGATACCGCGAATCTCTGAAACAGTTCGCCGGCCCTGACCGAAAAATGCTGCAGCTTCTCGAAGAAGCGTGGCCTCGGCAGTCGTTCGAGTCATGGATCGGGCGGCCCTTCTGGATGACACCACCTGCCGATGACGTGGAAGACCGCGAGACATGGGAGCGAATCGATCAGCTGTCACTGGGGTTAATAGGCGGCCTGCGTACGGTTGCCACATGTCACATTGATTCGAAGGCAGAAAATTCCGCCAAAGTCCTGGTCTCCGGTTCTACACGCCTGATTCGACCGTCACCGTCGGACGACGATGCGTCCACACGAAGTGTCAGATTCACCGGCGTGGAAACAACGGCGGAATCATTCACGGGAGAAGGTCTCCTTCTGCTTCCGGAAAACGTCGTTGACGATGATTCCCGCCCCGGCCGGCTTCGACCATGGTTTGCCAGCCTTGTTCTGAACTGGTCTGTCACGGGCGAAGCAAGAGTGGAAAGCGGCGGGCAGTCGCAGAAAGTAACATTCGAGCACCGGCAGGAACAATCGCATCAGCTGCAACCCGATTTTCGAATGGGACGCCCTCCTGCTCTTCCAGGCCTGCCGCAACCGAAACGCTGATCGCCCACACACAGCGATTTGCTCTCGGGATCCACTGGCGCTGTCAGTGAATAAATAAGAACTCTCGACTGTTCAGGAGCGCCCAAAGCAGATCTTCAAGTCCCTGTCTTCGGTTTTCACTACCAGCGATGACGGCAGATGCCGTCTTGAATTCTTCAGACGTTGGAGCACGGCTCAGCGTGACCAGATACAGCTCGGCGATGATTTTCTGATCATCCTCTTTTTCCAGCCGAGTGATCCGACCGGACTTATCCGCCAGCTTGCGATTGACCACATCCCCGTTGGCAATATGCAGCACCTGTGAAAGATTCGGCTGAGCCGTTCGTTCGCATTCGCACGTGATGACACGCTGAGGTCGCCCCAGCGTGTCCAGAAAATATGACGTGTAGTTGGGGTCTGGCAATTCGATGGCGCGGGTTCCCACGGGAACGCCGGAGAATCGTTCGCGCGTTCCACACGCAAAGTCAATGCTGTCCAGCAGGGCTTCGGCAGGCAGCCGTTTGACGTAGTAGTGCAGGTACAGTCTTTCATCACTGGCGTTCTCTGCACGTGGGCTGGAATCGAGCTGATAGACTCGGGAGGTCATGATTGACTTCATCAGGTGTTTCAGATCGAAGCCATGATCGACAAAGTCCCTTGCCAGGGCATCCAGCAACTCCGGATTGGAAGGCGGATTGGTGGCTCTCATGTCGTCAATCGGTTCGACAATGCCTCTGGCCATGAAGTAGCCCCATACCCGATTAACGATGTTACGGGAAAACAGATCGTTGTCCGGAGACGTTATCCATGCCGCCAAAGGCCTGCGTAAATCGCGTACATCCGCGATGTCACTGACCCCGTCGCCAAGTGGTTTGGGGGCCATAGTCTGACGTGTGCGAGGATGTCGAATTGAACCACTTGAATTAAGCTTCACGACGGTATCGGCGCCAAGGGCACCAAAATCCGTGCTGGCTTTCGTACCAACTCGAGTGAAGAATGCAGCCAGCCCGTAATAGTCTGCCTGGCTGTAGGCTTCGAATGGGTGATGATGACACTTCGCACACTGCAGACGAATTCCCAGAAACACCTGAGCGGTCGTTTCCGCAAGATCCGTCGGCGTCCTGGCCGTCTTGAAATAATTGGCCGGACCGTTCTGATAGATCGACCCCTGCGCCGTGATGATTTCACGGACAAACTGATCCACCGGTTTGTTTTCGCGAAGTGAGTTTCGTACCCAGTTGGAAAACGCCCACATGCCGCCGTCACCAAGTGTGTTCCGGTTGATACGGACCAGATCCCCCCATTTCAACGTCCACCAGGCGCTCCATTCGTTTCCATAGATGTCGCGTCCGTTATCTCCGGTCAGTCCCAGAAGTTCATCGACCAGCTGAGTTCTCTTGTCGGATTCTGTTGACTCCAGGAATGTATTAACGCGTTCAGGAGTCGGCAGAGTGCCGATGGCATCAAGAAACACACGACGGATGAAATGTTCGTCACTGCAGATCGCTGACGGCCTCACGCCCAGACGCTGCCAGTGAGTCCTGACCTTATCGTCTATGAAATTGTGCGACACGAATTCCTTCAGGTCCACGTCTTCCTGAAACGGCGAGAGCACATGAGACACCGTTGCCTGTCCTTCAAAACGAATCATGATAGCCGACTGGCCCTGGCCGACGATTTCAACATGGCCGGATTCGTCCACCGTCGCCACGCTTTCTCCCAGACTGTCGTATCGAGCAACATGAGTAACATCGCGCGTGGAATCGTCACTGTAAAGGGCAACAACACGCAACTGCTGAGTCTGCTCCTTCCGGTACACGCGATTCATCGGGCTGATGGACAGCGAAACGACACGAGCATCTTTTTTCGCATCAGGTTGTGACAGACCACCGGCAATCCATGCCTTCACGGTATTGTACGAGTAGGAGTCAGTGCGAAACCGCATGCCGCCACCGTGGCCGGTTTCCAGAGTTGCCTTCTTCAGTATCAGACTGTCCTCGGGCTGCACCACAGATACGCGTCGCTGGTGCAGATCGCGGGCAAGTGAGGGGTAATCCTGCTCGGGAGCATAGCCCAGCAGCGACAATTTCAGTCCGCCCTTACCGTACTGCGACGCATGACACGCTCCCTGATTGCATCCGGTCTTCGAAAGAACGGGCATGACATCTTTTTGAAAACTGACAGTTAAACTGCCGCCCATTCCCGACACTACAATCCTAACGTCGGCAACCGCCTTGCCACGTTTTATCCGAACCCCAGCGGTGCCGGACTTCAACGGAGTGACAACACCCATCGGCGAAACGGCAACGAACTCGGGTGTCAGGGCGTGATATGTCACAGCCCGAGTAACGTCGATCGGACCGGCGGCTGCTTCCTCCTCAGTCGCCACAATCTGCAGACGTTCGTGTGGTCCCGCCAGCGCAGCAGAAGTCGGTTCAACAGAAAATCGTTGTGCGACAACGGGACACGCCGGGAAGGACACCAGGACTGCACTGGCTGCAAGAGGAATCACGATTCTTAGGGTCATCATCGTACCGAGGCCAAAAAAGACTATAAGAACCGTCGTATCCGTAACAACGCAACGTAACCGACACCCGATCGCATACGAGAATAACGGTAATAATTGAGAGACCAAGCGAGGTTCCGGTGAAAACCGGGGTTACCAGTCCACTCAAGGTAAACAAAGTTTACCGAGCAGCGGTCCCCCGATACAATTACGGACTCCGAATTCGTCTGTGGTTGTCACGCCGAACCCTGGACGAGGGGCCTCCCCCTTTTCTCGCCTGAAAATTTCCCGAATAACCCACGTCCTGAAGCCAGAATAGGCATCTGTCATGCTGAGCCTGTTTCCACAGCACCATTCCAACTGCGAACGTTCGCCCCGCCGAAACTTCATGCTGCAGATCGGATCTCTTGCAGGTGTCGGACTGTCACTGGATCATGTGTTGCGCGCAGCAAGTGTATCTGCCAAACGCGATGTCAGCTGCATCCTGATATGGACGCGGGGCGGTACCAGCCACCACGACACACTGGACCCAAAACCAAATGCGAAAGCCGAAGTGCGCGGCGATTTTGGCGTCATCAATACCGCACTGCCGGGCGTTCAGTTTACGGATCAAATGCCGCGATTTGCGAAAGAAGCCGGACGGTTCTCCGTCATGCGAAATCTCAATCCTCTGAACGGCAGTCACGCCACAGCAGATGCGTTCATGATGTCCGGCCACAAATTTAATCCGTCCATCACATATCCGTGCTTTGGTTCCGTCGTGGCAAAAGAGAAGGGGTTCGACGGAACCATTCCTCCGTTCATACAGGTGGGAACAAATGTGGACCGTCGCTTCGGCGGGGGCCTCGCCGGTTACCTGGGCATCGCTCACAACCCGTTCGAACTGCCCGGTGACCCGAATAGCGCCAAGTTCACAGTTCGCGACATCAAGCCTTATGGTGACATCAGTGCCCGCCGCATGGACTACCGCCAGAAGGCGTTGCGCAGCATCGATACGTTTCAACGACAACTGGAAAAACAACCGGATGCACTGAGTGCCGTCGATGGGCACTATCAAAACGCGTTCAGTATTATCAATTCTCAGAGCACGCAGCAAGCCTTTGACCTGCCTGCCGAGTCCGACAAACTGCGTGATGACTATGGTCGTACAAATCTGGGACAAAGCTGCCTGCTGGCTCGACGATTAATTGAGGCCGGAACTCGATTCGTGACGGTAACCAGCGGGGGCTGGGACACGCATACAAAGAACTTTACAGGCCTGAAGAAACTGCTGCCTCCTCTGGATCAGGCCTTTCCGGCACTCATTACTGACCTTCAGGACCGCGGTATGCTGGACACAACACTGGTTGTCTGGATGACAGACTTCGGGCGCACTCCAGTCATCAATTCCGCTGCCGGCCGCGATCACTGGTCATCGGCCAGCGTGCTGTGCATGGCCGGAGCAGGAACGCCTGCCGGCAGGGTCCTCGGCGAAACTGATAACACGGGAGCGAAGCCGGTCGGCCGGGAGTATTACCCGGCTGATGTCGCAGCGACGATCTACACGAAACTGGGCGTGTCACTGGATACTGTTCATGTCGCGCCGGACGGTCGTCCACTGCGACTGTGTGACGGCAGCGTGATTAAAGAATTCATGGCGTGATACTGCTAAGAGGGTCAAAACTTTTTTTCGGCCGACAACGAATCCGTCATGTCATGACGTCCATCCCTGCGAACAGGACTTCGGTCCCGATTCCTGCCGTCCGGTAATGATGAGTATGACTGACGAATGAAAGATAATCGGTATAATGAAAGTGAACAGCGACTTCGTGCACAACAGCCATTTGGCCGGATGCTGGTCATCGGATTTCTCGTATTGACCGGGGGGCTCGGTCTTCAGGGACTGGCCGAATATCTGCATGCGGACTTCTTCACCTACGTGGTAACAGCCCCAGCTGGCATCAAACCATCGGAACTTGCCGAACGTATCCAGCTGTGGATTATCATGTCAGCCGTCGCCAGTGTGGTTTCACTGAGACTAAGCGGAATCGGGCTGCCGCTGCCTGCCATCTGGAAAAGGCTGTCCACCAATAGTTAATACGATGTACGTGAGAGCGAAAGCAACACCTGTGAAACGCTGGTTCTTCATCATTATGGCCGTGTTGACTCTTCTCACCACATTCGCGTCCGCGGAAACGAAGGTCGGTTTTCGGCAGCTGGGATCAACCAGTCCAATCGTGGTGCAGCGCGGCAAGCCGTCCGAAATCAATATCCGTTCGAACTACACTCTGGACGGCGCTTATTCCGTACTGTTCGACAAGCCCGGCATTACGACGAAGTTTCTGGAAACCAAACCGATCGCTGCTCCCAGGTCCGGTCGAGGTCGCCCGGGAACTCCGTTTCGCTTTGAAGTTGATGTCCCCGCCAATCAACCGACAGGAGTGTATGAGCTGCGGGTGGCGACTCGCACAGCAGTATCCAGTGTCGCACATCTGATGGTCACGGACCTGCCGGTTGTTGCAGAAGACACGAAAAAAGAAAACGGACTACCGACGGCTGCGCAGCACGTAAACGTGCCGGTAGCGATTGCAGGTGTTTGTGAAAAAACAGAGGATGTGGATTGTTACGGCATCACGGCGAGTGCCGGACAGTCACTGACGTTCGAAATCTTTGCCCAGCGAGTCACCGGAGCGGTCCATAGCATGCAGTCGGGCGGTGGCACTTATCTGATGGATCCTATCCTGACCCTGTCCACGGCCGATGGGCAGGTATTGATGCAGAATGATAACCATGTCGGTGGCGACGCATTCATTTCGTACACGTTTCCTGCCGATGGCAACTACGTCATTTCTGTCCGTGATGCTCGATATATCGGCAATACGAAATACGTATACTGCCTGAAAATCTCCGACCGACCGTATGCGCACGCCGTGTTTCCGATGGCCGTGCAGCGCGGTCAATCGCAACCCGTCACGGTCGTGGGACACCAACTGGGCGCAAATGCCGCAGCCACTGTTTCTGCCGGTGATTCTGAGACGGTCGGCTGGGCTTCACGTGTTGTGACAGCGCATGCCGGCCCCACGAACTCCGTGCCCGTTCTGATTACCGATACTCCGCAGGCTGTTGCGCAGGACGGTAACCATGCTCCGAACACTGTCATGCCGCTAACGTTACCCGTTGGTGTAAGTGGACGATTCACAAAAAACGATCAGAGTCATCGATTCTCGTTCGAAGCAGAGCAGAACCAGTTCCTCCGTTTCGACGTTCATGCACATCGGCTGGGACTCCCTCTGGACGCAATCATCGAGATCCAGGATGCAGCGGGCAAAAAACTGTTGGAAGGTGATGACGGTCTACAGACGAAAGATCCCACCCTGTACTTTAAAGCTCCGGCAGACGGAACGTACACGCTGCTGGTTCGCGATCTGCATGATCGCGGAGGTAAACGATTCCAGTATCATCTGAGCGCTGACCTGAGCGGTCCGGATTTCGAAGTTCATGGCGAATATTATTATGCTCAAATTGCGCCCGGCACTCGCATGGCATGGTTCGTCAAACTCAAGCGACTCAACGGCTTCACGGGCCCCGTAGAAATCGCCGTCGACAATCTGCCGGACGGCGTTTCTTTCGAACCCGTCACAATCCCCGCGGGTATGGACCATTGCCTGGTGAACCTTGCTGCGGACGGGAATGCCACGATTGATGCCTCACTGGTGACCGTTTCCGGACGAGCAGCAACTGCGAACGCGAACGGTGATCAGCAGATCGTGACAAGAACCGGCCGAGTGACCTGCGAACTGCAAAGTCAGGGCGGCGGTCAGGCTCGCTGGCCCGTCAAAACATCTATCGTCGGCGTCACGGATCCACTGGACCTGTTGAGCGTCACCGCAGATCCGACAGAAATCACACTGCCGAAAGGCGGCAAGGCGGAGTTCAGCGTAAAGATTGAACGTAGTGCCGACTTCAAAGAGTCAGTCACTCTGGCAATGTCGTTTATGTACTTCGCCAACAGCTTTGGTGACCAACTGCCGCCGGGAGTTACGCTGGCCAAAGCCAGTACCGGTCGTCTGGCTGGTGACACGCTGGAAGGAAAGATCATTCTGGAAGCCACGGACAAGGCACTCACCGTTAGTCGATTGCCCATTGCTGCGCTCGCCCGCGTGCCCATCACGTTTTCGATCACCACCAACTATGCCAGCAATCCCGTGTACCTGACAATTCCCGAAACGGTGGACACTGCGGAGGATTGAGCGTCGCGGTCCGGCAGGTGACTTCGCATGACTGCCTTCAATGCAGCGCAGAAGATGCCTGGCTACGTCGAATGCGGACCGCAGTAAGCCGAGACCGCGCTGGTGTGCTCATCCGCGGTATTCGCCCTGGCCTCATCAGTCGGTCCGGTTTTGTGATTGTGCGAATCCTCCGGAAACGCTTGAACAGCAGTAACCCAGGGGATGTCAGGAGACCAGACCACTCTCAGCAGTGGTTTCGAAACACACAAAAACCATGTGAGAATCCAGGCGTCAGCGTTCTGCAACTTGGGTGTAATTAGTTCTGATGTGATCACGTGATGCCTGACGTATCACGTGATGCAGGACTATGCCGTTCAACCGTTTCGCAGCCTGACACGAGTCAATTGAAAGACTCTGTGGTTCAGACGCATCTATGTGGAACTCCACGGTCGGGCCAATACCTACGACATTGTGTCCTTCAGCTGAACAATCCCGTTCGCATTGTTTGGATCTCATATATTTTGGCAGCAGTCGAATTCGCCAAAACGGGACTTCTCACAATACACCATGGCTGTCAGCGGGAAACGAAGGAATTTTCTCTGGATTCGGTTCGGCCATAGTCCCACAGGAGTTACGCCACATTCCCCTTTCCACAAAACATCGCTGCGATGACCACTGATCATCAACCTGCCCCTGAACACGATGGCGGAGCGCTTCCGCTCTGCGTGTTGTTTCCGTTGGGAGCCCTGTGCCTTGGCATTTTTGCTCAGCCATGGGCAACGCAGTCTGTGCGGGTCTACCTGCCGCTGCTGGCAGTCACATCGCTCGTCTTCCTGTGCTGCACCAGTTGTTTCCACGAAACCGCCCACCAGACTCTGAGTAACTCGACATGGTTAAGCGTAATTGTCGGACGTTGTCTCGGCACACTGATGTTTACGCCGTACTTGACTTATCGCAAAAGCCATATTCGACACCACATTTACCTCAACAAACCGACCAACTTCGAATTATGGCCGTGCAGCAATCCGAACGTATCACTGTGATTCTGTCGGGCCTTTGTCTGGCTGGACCTGCTTTCGGGATTCATCACGTCTCCAATGGTCTGCGGCCGAACTTTCCTGTCGAGAACGTCACCTCTACAAAAAACTGAGATTCGACGAACCATTGTCTGGGAATATGTCTTGATCTTCGCGTTCTGGGGCAGCGTGATTGAAATCGTCGCCTTGCAGAACTGGTAATTTCAGTTGGTTACGGTCTGGGTGATCCCTCATTGGGCAACAGAAATTCGGCAGACCGGACGCAAGTTGACCGAGCATCTCGGTATGGCCAGCTATGATCCTCTGATGGGAGCGTGCACGGTCCGCGGGAAAAACTGGTTCACACGGTTCTGTGCCTGGATGAATTTCGACATTTTTGTTCACACCCCCACCATCGGCAGCCGCGTCTCGGGTACACGGAACTCATCGACAGGATGTAGTCTTCCACTCAGATAAGTACAGCAGAGTTTCTGCTTTATCTCAGCTATACACAGGCAACGATCGCCATGTTGCCCAGTCTTTTCGTAAACCCGAGTGTTGGAGTCATCCCGGGGGCCGGTTGACCCGCTGCAGAAAAACAGGGAAACGTGAACATGTTTGTCAACGATGTTTCAGAACAGATCATCTCAGACCAAGATCTCGAAACGACAGCATAGCACGCCGGACACCACTTCACGAAAACATTTTGATAAGCACAGTTGGCTGATGCTCGTGCCCTGTCCAGACCCGCAGGTATCCCGGATTGTCGCGTCACAACCTCACGATCACATCTGTCGGTGGTGTGTTTAGGGGCATGATCGGATACACTTACAGAGTCGGCTGTCGCTTGCGCGCCGTCACCATTAGCTGCATTTGTATATAAAAACGGGCAGCAGGTGAGCTGGGGAGAGGCGCGACGAGTGCCGATTCTCCATTCCACGAAGCAGGCCCGATCCCCCGCCTGATCAGAATTACTTCCGAAATACAGCAATATGTCCGTTCGTACCTGCCTATCTCTGGCCGCCGCCCTGGGATTTCTGGCGGTTCTCTTTGGCGCATTTGGAGCGCATGTGTTGTCAGACAGCGGGTACCTCGAACGCTGTTACGCGAATCTGGAGCCCCGGAACGTTTCGGGGCTCCAATTGCCGCCCGCCTACAAATACCTGCAGGATTTTCACACCGGAGTTCGCTATCATATGTGGCACGCTCTGGCACTGTTTGGCGTCGGACTGCTGATGCAGCACCGTCCGTCACGCCTGCTGAGTACGGCAGCCTGGTGCTTTTTCGGTGGCATCGTATTCTTTTCCGGTGCGCTCTACGTCCTGGTGATCTGCGGTCCGAAGTTCGGCGGCATCACGTGGGGCATGATTGCCCCCATCGGTGGCACTCTGCAACTTGTGGGCTGGGCGCTGCTGATCGCGGCAGTGTTACGAACACCTGTCCCTGCCGGCTCATCCACAACCCCGATGGATTGAAGTTTGCTGCCTCAACAGACCATCGCTCACGCTCCCCCCACTGTCTCCTCACTTAGAAAAAACCAATGCTGATTTTCGACGCTCACCTGGACCTTGCATGGAACGCTCTGGAATGGAACCGTGACTTACTGCAGCCGGTCTCCACCATTCGGGATTTCGAACAGCAGTTTCCGGGCTGTGTTCCCGGTGACGCCACGACCACGTTACCGGCTCTGCGGAAAGGCAACATCGGAATCGTCATTGCCACTCTGCTTCCACGATTTGAACGTACACACGCGCCCCGGACGTTTTATCAGTCTCGCGTTTCGGCCTTCGCGGCAATGCAGGGGCAACTGGCGTGGTACCGCACGATGTGTGATGCCGGTCAAATGGCAGAACTGTCCGACGTTACAATGCTGAACAGCCACATTGACAGCCTGCAGAACAGAGTCTCCGACAGCAGCGCACCTGTCGGTTTCATCTTAAGCATGGAAGGCAGCTGGGCCGTTCCGGATCCGTCCTACGTCGAACGATGGTACAACATGGGCCTGCGCATTCTGGGACCGGCTCATTACGGCCCGGACGACTATGGCCATGGCACCGGCAGCGAAGGCGGGTTGAAGGAAAAAGGGCCGGAACTGCTGCGTGAGATGGATCGAGTCGGCATGCTGCTGGATGTGACCCATCTGTCGGACGACTGTTTTTGGGAAGCCCTGGACATCTACACGGGGCCCGTGCTGGCCAGCCACCACAACAGCCGAACGCTGGTGCCCGGTGATCGCCAACTGACTGATGAGCAGGTCAGGACTCTGCTGCAGCGTGACGCAGTAATTGGACTGGCTCTGGATTCATGGATGATTCGCCCGGGCTGGGTTCGAGGAAAAACAGACCCGCAGACAGTCTGCCTGGCAGACGCGGTCGATCATATCGATCATATCTGTCAGCTGGCGGGAACGACCAAACACTGTGGCATCGGTTCCGATCTGGATGGCGGCTTCGGCAAGGAACAGTGTCCTCACGACCTGGAAACCATCGCCGACCTGCAGAAGATCGCCGACATTCTGAGTGAGCGAGATTATTCAGACGACGACATCGCCGGCATCATGCACGGCAACTGGATCGACTTTTTCCGACGTGCGTGGGGTTGACGATCGAAATGGAGTGCGGTCACAGAGTCTTCTGAGCCCCGAACGGTTGTCCCTGCCTGGCATGAGGATCGAGTGAAATTCCGAGGCTTCCGTCACAGGCTCAGTCCTGCAGCAGCTGCAGTCTTCGAATGACCTACGACTCGGTCAGTTCCAGATACGGGTCCAGCCCCATGTTTTCGTACTGTTCCAGTCGCTGCCGTTCCTGCTTCAGCAGACTCTTGCGTTGCTTGCGGTGAGTCTTCTCCAGAAAACGCTGAATCTTCCTGAAGTAACGATGCCATGACCGACCGGTCTCGCCAGCCTTGTTGCCAATCGCCAGTCTCTGTTTTCGTCTGACTTCTTTCGGCTCGCGGCAGCGGAGCAATTCGTCTTCCATGGACAGGAAGAATTGATACGACCCGGGATCACCCTGGCGGGCACAACGGCCGACCAGCTGGCGATCGATACGTTTGGAACTGTGCATCTCAGTAGCAATGACGTGTAACCCACCCGCTTTGCGTACGTCACCGTCCAGGATGACGTCCGTCCCGCGACCAGCCATGTTGGTGGCAATAGTAACTTTGCCAGCCTGGCCGGCCTGCTTCACAATCTCTGCTTCCTGTTCATGGTAGCGAGCGTTCAGAATCTGCGACTGGATGCCGTGCTCCGTAAATACAGCCGCCAGAGCTTCAGAGGCTTCCACAGAAGGTGTACCGACAAGCACCGATCTGCCCGCCTTGATAAGTTTCTCAACCGCATCGCTGATAGCGATACGTTTGGATTCCTGTCCCTTGAAGGTTCGCACAGGCATACCTTTGCGGACGCAGGGTTTGTTGGTCGGCACCCGGGTCACCTTCAGTTTGTACGTCTTTTTCAGTTCACGCCGTGCAGGAATTGCTGTTCCCGTCATCCCGCACAGGTTCGTGTAGTTCCGGAAAAAATTCTGAACGGTGATACGAGCGGCTTCTCCGGTGGCCGCCGTGATCGGAACAAGCTCCTTTGCTTCGATGGCCTGATGCAGGCCATCCTGCCATTTGCGGCCGTCCATAATTCGCCCCGTGCCTTCATCGACGATCATGACTTTTTCATCGACGATCACGTAGTCGCGGTCCTTTTCGAACGCGTGTTTAGCCGTAAGCGCTTTTTCCACCTGAGTGTAAATGCGTTCTGTATCCATCGAATTCATCAACGATGGTTTCGACATCAGCACCACTTTCCGACATCCCGCATCTGTCAGCCACGCAGAACGACGCTCAGGCTCGTAAACGTAGTCCTCGCGTGGCTGCAGCTGAAATGTCGCGCGGTTGCTCCAGCGAAACAGATTCACCGTTCCGGGATCATTCGGCTGAGTCAGTCCGATGATCAGCGGGGTCCGGGCTTCATCGATCAGAATACTGTCGGCTTCGTCAATCAGAGCAAAATAGTGACCACGCTGCACCGGTTCCTCGCCACCTCGCAGAGTGCGTACAAACTTTCGCAGCGATGGTCCTCCATCGTCGGGACTGGCCCCCATCCGCAGACGATCCCGCAGAAAGTCAAATCCCATTTCCTTGGACGTACCGTAGGTAACGTCCATTGCGTAGTTCGCGCGTCGCTCATCCGGTTCCATCGGTTCCAGTATTCGACCTACGGTCAGCCCGAGTTTTCTGAGAACGGGGCCCATGGTGTCACAGTCACGTTCCGCCAGATAGTCGTTGACGGTGATCACGTGAGTACCCTGCCCTGGCAGAGCTCGCAGGAATGACGGCATTGTCGCCGTCAGAGTCTTACCTTCGCCCGTCTGCATTTCAGCAATGTGGCCCTCGAACAGCGCAATGGCTCCGATGACCTGCACTTCAAAGTGCTCCATGTTCAGCACTCGGCGAGCTGACTGTCGCACAAGTGCGTAGGCTTCTACCAGCAGCTTGTCCAGAGCCGTTCCGGCTTTAGCTTCCCAGCGCAGCGCGCGGGCTGCTGCCGTGAGCTCTTCGTCTGTCAGCGTGTTCAACTGCTGACTGCGACGAATAATCTGTCGGGCCCTGGCACGCCAGCGAGATCTTCTGGCAGTGGCTGGAATCATCCCTGACTTCGAAAAATAATACATATCCGACGGACCTCACATTTCGTCTTCTTGGACAGGGCGGTACCGACCACCAGCGGGTACGAGCGAACGTTGGGAATTCATAAAGGAAAAAGTGATGAGTGACTGATGCAGACTCAGTGCCTGATTTATATCGGCACACAGAGAAGACGAACATCCAAGCCAAAGGCAACAGACCAGCCGTCGCCCACGAAACGGCTCACTGGCGAAATGGCACGCCTTTCGTCACCATATTATCGTCTTCACCCCCAATCGTTTTCGGATTTTTCAATGTTTTTACGTGTCCTGCTGCTTTGCGCGACAGCGTTGAAGGGTTACTCCACCAATGCTGCTGACGACAAGCGCCCAAATATCCTGTTTTGCATTTCCGATGATCAATCCTGGATGCATGCTGGTGCTTACGGCTGTTCATGGGTGAACACACCTGGTTTCGATCGTGTGGCAAAAGAAGGCCTGCTGTTTGCCAGGGCTTATACGCCCAACGCCAAATGTGCTCCTTCCCGAGCCTGCATTCTGACCGGACGCAACACGTGGCAACTGGAAGAAGCCTGCAACCACTGGCCGTTTTTTCCAACACAGTTCACCAGTTACGTCGAGGTCCTGGCAGGAAATGGCTACCACGTGGGCTCCACAGGCAAAGGCTGGGCTCCAGGAATAGCCAACGACAGTAACGGCAGGCCGCGGCAACTGACGGGCAAGAAATACAATTCAAAAACGGCTCAGCCACCAACGAAGACCATCAGTCGGAACGACTACGCGAGCAACTTCGCCGAATTCCTGAACGACAACGATCAGGAAAGTCCGTGGTGCTTCTGGTACGGCAGCACCGAGCCCCACCGACGCTATGAATACGGTACCGGTGTCAGTGTAGGAGGAAAGTCACTCGACGACATCGATCAGGTTCCCCCATTCTGGCCAGACAACGACATCATACGCAACGATATGCTGGACTACGCTCTGGAAATCGAGCACTTCGACCATCATCTCGTCCGCATGCTGGCGACACTCGAAGAACGCGATCAGCTGCAAAACACACTGGTGATTGTGACGGCTGACAACGGCATGCCGTTTCCACGAGTCAAAGGACAGGAATATGAAATGAGTAATCATCTTCCTCTGGCAATCATGTGGCCACAGAAGATCGCGAGTCCGGGGCGAACGATCAGCAGTTTTGTGAGCTTTATCGATTACGCCCCCACAATTATTGAAGCTGCAGGGCTTCATTGGAATGACACTGGCATGGCTTCGACTCCCGGGAAGAGTCTACTACCTGTGTTGACCTCAAACCAGCATGATTCGCCGGCGGCGGAAAAGCAGCCGGCCCACCGAAACTTTGTCGTGTTCGGCAAGGAGCGTCACGATATTGGAAGGCCACATGACCAGGGATATCCCGTTCGGGGAATTGTCAGAGACGGCTGGCTGTATGTGAAGAACTACGAAACATCACGCTGGCCGGCCGGCAATCCGGAGACCGGTTACCTGAATTGCGACGGCAGTCCGACAAAGACCGAGATCCTGAACATGCGGCGAAACGGCCCGGATACAGCCGGCTACTGGAAAATGTCGTTTGGCAAACGTCACGCTGAAGAGATGTACTTCGTGGAGGACGACCCGTATTGCATGCAGAACTTCGCTGACAGCCCGATGTTTGCACTGGAAAAGGAAAAACTGACGCGGCAACTGCAGGCAACACTGACCGCAGAAAAAGACCCCCGCACGCTCGGTGAATCCGGTTACTTCGAACAGTTTCCATACGCTGACAAGAAAGGATATGGGTTCTACGAGAAATTCTCTGCTGGGCAGCAGGTCAGAGCAGGCTGGGTAAACGAGTCGGACTTTGAAACGACTCCGATTAAGAAAGAGTGATGTCCATCTGGAACAGCAGTCACCCTGCATGACGCACCGGAATCAGTGGACTAAATTGCCCATAGCGTCTGTGTCCCTCAGACTTTTCTAACCGGAATGAATATTGTGAACTCTGTCGACGTTGCGAAAGAAGCGGCACTTGCTGCCGGTGAGGTTCTGTCTGATTACTTTCAAAGCGGACTGTCCATGCGTACAAAAGGTGCCTCCGTGGAACTGGTATCTGACGCAGACATCAACGCAGAACGCGCGATTGCCAGAGTGATCCGGTCGCATTTCCCAGACCACGGGATTCTGGGGGAAGAAGAGAATTCTGACGACGCAGACGCTGAACATCTTTGGATCGTCGATCCACTGGATGGCACAACGAACTTCGCTTACGGAATTCCGCACTTTGCCGTGTCGGTGGCATACTATGCCAACGGAATTCCCCAGTGTGGAGTGATCTTTAATCCACTTCGACACGATTGGTACGTGGCAGAACGCGGTCAGGGTGCGACCCACAATGACATATCCCTGCAGGTCACCATGCAGACAAAGCTGGATGAAGTTCTGATCGGGACCGGGTTTTACTACGACCGTGGCGCAATGATGGAGGCCACACTGGCTGCCATCGATCGATTGTTCAAGCAACAGATCCGCGGGATTCGGCGCTTCGGCACGGCCTCGCTGGACCTGGCGATGGTGGCGTCCGGGCAGTTTGGTGCCTTCTTTGAGTATCAGCTGTCGCCCTGGGACTTTGCGGCTGGCCGCCTGTTAGTTGAAGAAGCGGGGGGGAAAGTCACAACCTGCAGTGGTTCCGAAATACCGTTGCAAAAGACCAGCCTGCTGGCCTCTGCGACTGGACTCCATGAATCCGTGCTCGAACTGGTTCGGTAATCAGCAGATTCGGCACATCCGTCATGCGCGGAAAAAACGGTACTACCCGAACAATCCCTACAGTTTCACAATTTGCCTGACCGATACTATCCACAAGATCGTCTCAACGCGCTAGGTCTGTCGTTACGTAATGGCAGTGTCGTGATCGCAAGGAGACGCAAAAAAGCCAACGAAAACTGTGGCTTCTGAAGGATAGATCAATGCGGAACTGGCACCGTCTGAAAAACATAGTGCCCCTGCTGCTGGCCATTTCAATGTCAGCAGACAGCAGTGCACAGCCAAGGATGGACTTTCCGTCTTTTGCTGGTCCGGCATATATGGCCGGACCACAGCCAGCCTATTCAGCCACGGCGACTCAGGGGATGCCGCAGTCGTTTCAGTCAAATCCCATGATTTCACCGTTCGACCAGGCATTTGAGCAGCACTTCAACTCGGATGGACTCTGGTTCAAACGAGCGCTCGGAGGTTTCGGCCCGGGGGCAAGCCTGAACGATTTCTACTTCAACATCGACTACACACGCACCAAGACGCGTCAGCTGGATGGCCTGTTCGGTGATGCCACGGCGACGACATATCTGCAGCAATCGATTATCGACGGCGATCCGGGCTTTCCGGACAATGCGTTTCTGTCTCAGTACTCGGAACAGAACACGATGATCGTCCCGGCCTTCTGGCGCAACGGCATTCGCCTGAGCGGTGGAATGGAAAACCGCACGGGCTGGGGCTTTTCGTGGAATGCAAATTACAATGGCATCAATTCGGCAGCGTTCGATGCCAGAGCCATCCTGGAAGCCACGCGAAGAAATCTGCTTAATGTCACGCATTTTTCCGACGCCGTATTCCTCGAAGCAACAGGAGGCGTCGTCAACCCGAACTTACCTACGAATCTGCGACAGATCAACGAACGGAAAATTCTTGAGACGCAGATCCTGAATGCTCGCCTGTTTGATGCAGCGAATGCAGAGACATTCGAATTTGCCGGTGGCACCGACGACATACTGGACAGAAATCTCTACCCGTATGGCAGCATTCCCATGCACAACGGAATCGACCTTGACGGTTTCCCACAGTTGTTCGACCTGGATTTTGTACTTGAGCAGACAATTGAAACGTACGGCACCGGTGCTCATGTTTCGTTTTCGGCAGTCTACGAAGACGACTCAGTGCAGGTTCGGCCGATACTCGGTGGACGATTCTTCCGGATTCGGGAGTCCATGAATTTCCGTGGTGTCAACTCAGGTCTGGACTATCTGCCCGACCTTCCTGACGGAGTGGATGATGATGATGATTTTGTGATCGACAACGTTGAGGAAAACGGGACTCTCAGCTTCGTTGACCGAACGCCGAACATCGAAGAAGAAATATTGATCCGGTCATTCGTGTCCAGCGAGGTTCGCAGCACGATGGGTGGCCCGGAGATTGGTTTCGAGTACTCTGTTGGCGAACGTGGCAGTCTTTCGCTGAATGGCTCAACAAGAGTCGGGGTCCTGTTCAACAATGAAAGAGCCACTCTTGCCGGCGACAACATTGGAGACACCCTCAGAACAGACCTCGTGGATGGACTGTCAGAACTCACAGACATGTTCGACACCACAACCGCCGATGGACAATTAACCCAGAACGCGTTTGCAGACAGCATGAGCACAACCCATGTGTCTCCCATGTTCGAACAGTCATTCCGGGCCGAAGTTCCGCTGTTTGAAAGGATTCCGGTACTGCGAGATATGCCACAGCTGGAACATGCAACATTTCGTGCAGGCTGGACGTTCACGTGGATCGGTGAAGTTGCGGACCCGGGTCAGCAGATCACCTGGCTCTCTCGGCCACGTGACGGCGTTTTCCCGACACTCAAAGTCTCGCGAAATGATTTCTTTCAGCACACGCTCGACCTTGGGATTCACTGGGAATTCTGAGCCGTTGCGGAACAGTCACCCCGTGATCAAAATGCCCCAGCTGGTACGCCGCAATCCTGCTGCCGGAGCAGCGATCGGCATGAAGACATATCAGAACTCTTCAGCCGCCCGACGACAACACGGTTGCCGCGCGAACATCTGATCTCACCAAGACTGTGAATTGGCCTGATCATCAATCTCCGTCGCAGCGTATCCGGTGGGCCTTACAGGCCACGCTGCTGACGCCCAGCCGCACCGTAAGATGGATCGTTTGATCTGCCTGGCCGCGCATGTCTGAATTCGTTCAGCTGAGATTTATTGACGGGCGGCGAATCGTGTGCACCGCGACACGAAGAAACGATGCACCATCAGGTGGCGTCGCAAGACCTTTCCGGCAACAGAGTACCCTGAGATTTCGAATTGGCAGCAGGTTCTGCCTGTCCACCGGAAGTTGCTACAATCTGATCCTGTTAGATTTCGGTGACCGTATCAACTGCAAGTATCTCCACAGGATCTCCCATGCCCAGTCGCTGCCTGTATATGGTTCTGGTCTGCTTCGCCGCATCATTATCACTTGCCGACCGTCCCAATATCCTGTTCATTATGACCGACGACCAGGCCCCCTGGGCCGTGGGGGCGTTCGACGGGCCGACTCATGCAGATACGCCCCATCTGAACCGGCTGTTTGAACAGGGCACGTACCTGCCGAATACGTTTGTGGTGACTCCGGTCTGCAGTCCTTCCCGAGCCGCCCTGGCCACCAGTCGCTATGGCTCGGAAGTCGGCATTACAGACTGGCTGCACCCGAAGACCGAAGCCAATCACGGACTCGCCCCGCAGACCACCACGTGGTATGAAGTGTTGCAGAACGCCGGATATCACACCGGACTGGTCGGCAAGTGGCATCTCGGCCTGCTGGATCAGTTTCATCCTACCAGGACCGGCTTTGACTACTTCATGGGTCACCGCGGCGGCGGTTGGTCGCCATCAAACCCGACGCTGGAAAAAAACGGAGCGGATCAGAAGTTCGAAGGACTCACCACTGACATTCTGTCTGATCATGCCATCACGTTTCTGAAGGACCGCCCTGCCGATAATCCGTTTCTGCTGGTGCTGCATTACCGAGCACCTCACGCACGATGGCTCCCGGTGGCTTCCGAAGACTGGGCACCTTTCGAGAACCTGAAACCGACGCTGCCACATCCCAACTACGAAGGCCTTGACGTCCCGCGGGTAGAAAAAATGACTCGCGAATATCTTGCCAGCGTGCGCGGAGTCGACCGGAATGTCGGCCGAATCATGAAGACACTGGAGACTCAGGGCCTGACTGACAATACAGTTGTCGTCTTCACCTCAGACCACGGCTACAACATGGGCCACAACGGCATCTGGCATAAAGGTAACGGGCACTGGATCCTGAAGAAAAATGCTCTGCCTCCAGCCATGGACAATATTCCGCGAGGACAGCGACCGAACATGTACGACACATCGCTGAAGGTTCCCACAGCCGTTTGCTGGCCTGGCGTAACCACACCGGGAACAGTCATCCGCTCATCAGTGACGCAATTGGACTGGTTTCCCACAATGGTCGCGATTGCGGAGGCTGACGTTCCAACCGACACGGTCGTTCGCGGACGAAACCTGGCGCCGCTGCTGAAAGGAATGGCAACAGACTGGAATGATGACGTATTCACTCAGTATTCAACGAAACACCAGTCAACAACTCACATGCGCTGTATTCGCACGCCCGAATGGAAACTGGTGCGAGACTTTCTGAATCCTGACCGGGACGAACTATTCAACCTGAAAACAGATCCCGGAGAAACAACCAACGTCATCAATAATGCCTCGAATAAAACGATCGTCCGACAACTCCACACCAGGATTCTGAATCACATGCGGACGATTGATGACTCAGTTCCGAACATTACCCGGTAAAATCACGGCGAACGCAGCCTTTATGTCTCGATCCGCGAAACGCCGACATCGCGATGACTCGCCTCGATGTCCCACGCCCGCATGCCGAAGAGGAGATTCGGGGAAATGTGCCCCACGCTGGCGTCCGGAAATTAAGTGCAACCGCGTCTCAAAGTGACGCGGCCTAACCGAGTTCAGGGATCGGCAGGCCGCCTTCCGCAACGATGGGCACAGGGCGTCCCTGATTGTTGACCCAGTGTGCGTTCAGGTCGATCCCCAGATGACGAAATGTGGTCGCGGCAAGATCCTGAGGCCGCACGGGATTGGATTCAATGGCACCGCCACGTCGATCGGTTGAGCCGATGACCTGGCCGTGGTTAAGACCGCCACCGGCCACCACCATCGACATGACGTTCGTCCAGTGTTCGCGTCCGGCCTCCTTATTGATGACGGGAGACCGGCCGAACTCACCCATCATCAGAACAAGCGTATCATCCAGCAATCCTCGTGCTTCCAGATCATTGACCAGAGCATACAGGGTGCGATCCACTCGCGGCAGCAACGGCGTGAGTCCCTTCTCAATACCTTTCCAGCGAACATGGTCTCCGTGGTGATCGAAATAGCCCCATGCACCACTCACCAGCACGTAGGTGACACCGGCCTCGACCAGTCGACGAGCCAGCAACGCTTTTTGAGCGATGCTTTCCGGACCGTAAGCAGCTTTGGTCTCAGCCGACTCTTCGTCGGTGCTGAAAGCTTTCTGAACTTTGCCTGACAGCACAAGGTCGTAAGCCTGCTGAGAAAACCGATCGGACCTGTTAAGTGTCTGGTTGTTGTCGATGCTGCGTCCGAACTGATCCAGTTGCCGACGAATATCGTTTCGATCCTGAAGACGATTCACTTCGATGCCCGGTGGCATGGCGAACCGGCCTTTCAGTTCGTTGCCCTTGACCGGAGCAAAGTCACTTCCCATGTGTCCGGACTCCCAGACGTCGGACGTCCAGGTATCTGCAAGACCGACAAACGGAGGCAGATCTGCGTCATTAGCGCCACGAAATTTTGCGGCCACCGAGCCCATCGATGGATAGCCGCCGCCATCCTTGCCGTCATTGGTCCGCCGCGCCAGAGGATTGCCAGCCTGCATCGTGATCGGCGTATGATTGCTGCTGGAGCAGTCGACCGATCGGATGATCGAAAGTTTATCAGCAATCGATGCCTGTAGAGGCAGATGTTCGCTGAAGTTGACTCCCGGGACTTTCGTCGGGATCGTGGCATAAGGGCCACGGATCTCTGACGGTGCATCCGGCTTCGGGTCCCACATGTCAATGTGACTGGGTCCGCCGGACAACCAGAACAGGATGACCGATTTTTTTCCTGAACCGGGTGCCGTATTCGCCCCGGCCGCCGCCTGAAGACTCATCAACTGTGAAAGACTAAGACCACCGAGCGCTGACAATCCGCTCTGTAGAAACCAGCGGCGCGACGGCACACTGATCAAATCACGAGAGGCAGGGAGAATACCATGCATGTCTGGCCCTTTCGGCTCAGGAAAACGGACACATCAGACAGAGGGAGATTGATCACCCGGGAGGAAGAAGCACACGGCCTCAGACAATAATATATCGGCCGGGAAACCGTCTCACAATCCCTTCATCGTCAGCAATGCGGATCATCGCGGATTTCGGTGTCGATGAGAGCACGAGGAGTAGTATTTCGACTGCTTGGTCGTTACGGTCGACTCCCGGTACCGAACGATAGATGTTCCACGAAAGCACTGTTCATGATTGATCCACGCTCCCTGTACGCGGCTGACATATGCCGCAGCATTCTCATCGTCAGCTCGTATCTGGCCCTGACAACCGCAGCATCTGCGGCAGACACGACTCACGGCTTTCTGGCCTGTGGCAGCCACACCTATATCACCGACGGCAGCGGACAGAAGATCTGGACGTATCCGCATAACACACGTGACGGCTTCGTTCAGCCCAACGACAACATCGTCCTGGCAGTGACAAAGTCAAAGTTGCATCCGGGTGGCGCTGCCGTGGAAGTCACGCGCGACGGCAAGGAAACGCTTCTTTGGAAAGGTACTCAGAGTGAGGTCAACAGCGTCCAGCCCACAGAAGACGGTACGTTCGTTCTGACAGAGGCCGGCCCGAAACCGCGACTGCTGGAGATCAACAGATCCGGAAAAATCGTCGTGGAGTTCCCTCTGAAATGCCAGACAGCCAACCATCACATGCAGACACGCATGGCACGCAAGTTGTCGGACGGAACATATCTTGCGCCTCATCTGTTCAACTTTGCGGTCATGCATTACGACGCCAGCGGAAAACTGCTGGGGCAGTTCGATACAACTGTCGCAGGTGATCCGGATCACAAGATTCACTCGTGGCCGTTCACTGCAATTCGGCACAAGAAAGATCGCACACTCGTTTGTTTGACTCACAGCAACCGTGTCGTGGAATTCGATGATCAGGGAAAGATCGTCTGGGAGCTGACGAACGATAATCTTCCCGGCCCGTGGCTGCAGGACCCCTGTGGCAGTCAGGTCCTGCCGAACGGAAACTTTGTGATCACCAGCTATGCTGGCGGGCACAAAGATCCGGACGCGCCGAAGCTGATCGAAGTGAATCGTGACATGAAGGTAATCTGGACTTACGTCGACGGAAATTCATACGGCATCCATCACTTTCAGATTCTCGACACCAACGGCAAGCCGCTGACAGGACGACCTCTGAAGTAACGCAGATTCATTATCGTTCCCAGACGTATTGCTCAATAGCTTCCGGAATCACCTTCCTGTGTCGATCCCTGCTGAATCGGAGGCTTTTCGCGTGCAATGGAATAGTCGCGTTTCTCAGCAGACGGATGCCCCATCGGTCCAAACGAATCAAATTCATCGCACTGGTCGTTCCCCGGAACAAAGGTAACTTCAATTCCTGAGGACGTCACTTCACAGCATTGAAACCCGAAACGCGTATCGGCGTCCGTCCATCTTTCGGCCAACTGAGACGTGTTACCGGCCGCAGGCGTGCGAAACACACAGATGCCGTCGACGTTCTGTTCAGACCGTCCGGTGTGTACATGTCCGCAGAACAGGACATCAACGCCCGCTTTCTGCAACAGATTCCATAGTCGTTGTCGGTGCGGGGGACCGATGGAAAAATACCAGTTATCGTACTGATCCGGATCAGTCAGGTCCCATGCCGGCTCGTTCAGATCTTCCATGAACGGCCAGTAATGCATCATCGCAACATGGTGCTGAGTATCGGGCAGCTGAGGCAGACGTTCCAGCATCTGCCAGAAACGTTCTTCCTGTGGCAGGCCGGTACCCGCAACGGCGGCATAGAAACCGGTAAATCGGACGTTGCGATGCTGAAACGTCCAGTGAATCGGACCAAACCACGATGCAAACAGATCCAGACGCTCTGCCGTCATATTCAGATCCGGATCGTTCCAGCCCAGGCCGCGTTCTTCCCACTTGCGTTTCGCGCCATTCCGTGAAGTATGTTTATTGCCGACGTCCATGTTGCCGGGAATTACGAACGAAGGGAATGGCAACGTCTCCAGATCCTTCTTCGCCTGCTGATATTCAAACTCATGAATATCTCCGTCGCGCGTCAGGTCTCCGCCGTGAATCAGCAGATCCGCATCGGTGTTCGCCATTTGCTGTTTAATCGCCGCCCAGCGTCGATTCACAGCCGGGCGAAACCGAAACGATCTCGGCGTGCCCATATGGCTGTCGTTGACATGCAGAAACGTCCAATTTTCATCCTTACCAGACATTTGAAGAGACCTTTGCTGAGAAACAGCATGCAACTATTGCCAGTTGGTATTCAATTGATGTTCCAGTCGCCGCACGAGCTCAGCATGTTCGGATTGCACTACCATATTCCTCGTTTCGTGCGGATCAGTCCGGTGGTCGTAGAGTTCACGTTCAACGACCTGCTGTGTCATCACATTCTTCCATGCCACGAACCGATACTGATCGGTTCGAAGTGCTCGTCCCATGTACTTGCCGCCAAACCGAGAGTACTGGCTGAACGCAATCGCATCCGATTCCTGCCGGGGACGCTGCAAGACGGGCATCAGACTTTGGCCCTGCAGTTGCCCTGGCGGCGCGACGTCCGCCAACTGGCAGATCGTCGGATACAAATCCACAAGTTCCGAAATCGACTGCGTCCGCGCCGGGCTGATCCCCGGACCGGATATAATCAGCGGCACACGAGTCGCAATCTCGTAATTCGACATCTTACCCCATGCCGATTTTTCACCAAGCTGCCAGCCATGGTCCGACCATAGCATAATTGTGGCATCGCTGAACCGCGAGGACTGGTCTATCGCGTCCAGCAAGCGACCGACCTGTGCGTCAACGTAGGAAATGCAGGCCGCATAGGCCTGCAACAAACGCAACTGAGTAGCCACGTCAATGGGACCATGATTGGGAACACCCACATAACTGCGCATCTCATAACCATTCCATGCCAGCGCCTGTTGACGATTCGGCGGATTGGGCATCGTTAAACCCACTCGCCGAGCAGAACCAACATAGCCGTCCGAATTGTACCATGCCATGACCGGTACGTCGTTTCCGGGAATCGCATCCGGAGCCAGCCAGGACTCATCGGGCTGATACAGATCGAAATACTTTTTCGGCGCAATGAACGGCAAATGCGGTCGTCGGTAGCCGACCGCCAGAAACGCGGGCATTTCCTGCGGCAGGCTGTTGAGTGACCCGATCACCTGATTTGTCATTCGTCCCGCAAACAGATGTTCATCGTCGACATCAGGGCTCTGCAGTACGGGACAGTCCAGGCGTTCCGCGATCAATGTCGATTGAGTCGGATCTGCGTCTTCGACGACTTCCCACATTTCCCTGACTCGACCGGGGCTGGACGGCACGCTCCAGTCGGCGGCATTGTCCCAGCCATCATGGTAGATCTTCCCGAAGCTCTGAGTGTGATACCCGTTCTGCCTCAGCCACTCAGCGATCGATGGTGCATCGCTGCGACGTTTTCGAAAAGCGGCGACGTCTTTGTCACTGTTACTGAACACGCCTATCGCATCCGGACGTAAGCCGGTCATCAGCGACAGTCGAGACGTCCCGCACTTGGCGTACTGACAGTACGCCCGCTCAAAGACGATTCCCCGCCGAGCAAGGCGGTCGATATTGGGAGTACAAATTCCTGCATGTCCATAGCAACCCAGCATTGGTCGCAGATCGTCGACCGCAATCATCAGAAAGTTCGGACGATCAGCTGACCATGCTGCGGTCATTGTGTAGAACATTGCGATGACGAAGTATCTGGAAATCATTGACGGAACCTTCGCTTACAACAGTTTACTTATTGTCGTGGACGATACTGGCTCGCAGGAGTAATGAAACTGCTATTGAAAAACGTCTTCGCGGCACAAGTCAGCGTGAAACGCTGTAGAACAGGTGACTTAAAGTCGTGAACCGTGCTGGATCGTGGGCATGCTGGTTTCGCAGACTGGAACGCAACTGCCGCAACCACGCGTCAGTGCAGTACGTTGCGGACGAGGCGCCCCCGGTGCTAGCCATTTTTGTCGACGGGTGTCGCAAACGGAAGTCGGTCGGTTCCCAAAACAGGAAGTCCGATCGAATGACGACATCAATCATCAACATTCCACATCACTGACGGACTGCATTTCATGCCAGCAGATCACGAAGTTATACATGCGACAGTCAATGACATCGAAGCAATCGCTCCGTTGTTCGACCAGTACCGCGTCTGGTACGGGATGGAATCAGATCTGAATGGTGCTCGCAATTTCCTGAGCCACCGCCTGCAGAACAGCGAGTCTGTCGTGTTTCTGGCAGTTGTGGATACCACTCCGGTGGCATTCGCTCAACTGTATCCGCTGTTTTCGTCCGTCTCGATGGAATCCGTCTGGCTATTGAATGATCTGTTCGTTTCTGAAGCAAATCGAAAGCAAGGCATTGGCACGACGATGCTGGAAACGGTCGCTCAATTCGGTCGCGAAACCGGGGCACTGCGGATGGAACTGGCGACGGAAGTCGATAACTTTGCAGCTCAGACGTTGTATAAATCACGCGGTTGGCAGCAGAACGAAACCTTCCTTCATTATTCTCTGCCGTTGACCGACTGACGGTTCATTCAAGCCGTGCGGTCCGATCCAAACACATCCCTCACCTCTTGAAGCGTGACAATGTACACACCTTCGCCATTTTCCGTTGATGATCTCGAGACGCTGCACAGTTTCATCGAGGCTCGGAGTTTTAACGTCGATATCTGACGAAACACCCGTCGCTTCGCATCTGCCGCTGCTGGAACGAGAGACCAGTCAGAAGGGCACGCTGATCGGCCACATGGCCAAGGCAAATCCGCAGTAAGAATCCGCTACTGACGGGGAAGTCCTTCGAAGCGGCGATGCCAACTCCGTGGAAACTAAAGTCTGCAGAAGATGCATTAATATCTCAACTAATCGACACCATCGTGGGATTTACCATCCCCTTCGACCAGATCGAAGGTAAAGCAAAGCTAAATCAGAATCATAGTACGAAACGTAAGCAGAAGGTGGTCGATGGCCTGCAGCAACGCAAGTGGTCGGGTGACATGGAAATTGCAGGCCTCATGCAGAGCAGGCTGTATAAGACATCCATACAGCCTACAAAAAGTCGTTGACGTTTTTCGTGCGGGCAGTTTCACGACTGAACATGCCCGTCTCAAACAGAAACACGCCAGATGCGGCCATGCGGAGAATGTATGAAGTTCGTGGTTTGCCCGGATTCAGGGCCTCCATACGGGACATTGCGTTCGGCTTTGCACATACTGTAACAATATTTTCTCGGTGCATACGTGTTGCCCCTGAGACAGGCCTGCCGACCATCCGGAGCGAGTCGGACAAGTCCAGACTCTCACTCGACCTGACGGTCGACGACCGCTCGATTCATAAAGCGTCCGATGCCGCAACAGGAGATCCACGATGTCTGTCTGTGTCCTGCGTTGTCTGATAATCAGCGCAATTGCCCTCGGTGCCACGATCGGCGCCGCTGCCGAACAGGAATTCTACGAACTCCGCGTCTACAGAAACTCGGATGCCGCCAAACAGGCAGCTGTCGTCAATTATCTGAAAGGTGCGCTGGTTCCCGCCCTGAATCGCATGGGCGTAAAGACAGTCGGCGTTTTTGTCCCGACAGGGGGTAAGCCGGAAGTACCGCTGACCGACGTCTACGTGCTGATTCCGTTCTCAAACCTCAATCAGTTCGCAGAGTCCGGCAATATCCTGGCGACAGACGCAGCCTACACGACTGCTGCGTCTGAATTCATGGCCGCGCCCAAACAGGATCCCGCTTACATACGACTTGAAAGCCGGTTGATGAGAGCGTTTGCCGGAATGCCCGTACTGGAAGTTCCGAACAGCGATAGTGAACAACGACTGCTGGAACTTCGCATTTATGAAAGTCTTAACACACAAAAAGCCAGGCTGAAGGTAGAAATGTTCAATGATGGCGAAATCGAAGTGATGAAAGACGTCAATCTGGGCCCGGTCTTCTTCGGCGAGACACTGATCTCAAACGACGTACCGAATCTGACGTACATGCTGAGCGCACCGAGCGAAGAAGCTCACGGTAAACACTGGGGTGGATTCGGCAAGCATCCCCGATGGCAGGTGCTGAAGAAGATGGAGAAATACAAAGGCACGGTCAGCGGCATTCGAAGTATCAAACTGAAACCAGCTGCGTGCTCGCAAATCTGACGAACGCGATTTGCATCAAACTCCGTTTGTTGTAGCTGTACTTAAGTGCGGCTGAAGCCAGATCAGGGCGACCATCATGAAAAATCTGTTGTTGTGCTGCAGCTTCATGTTCTGCTCGCTGGCGTTTGGGGAAAAGCCAAACATACTGCTGCTGATCAGTGACGATCAGCGACCGGACACAATCGCAGCACTTGGCAATGATCTCATTGAAACCCCCCATCTTGATCGCATCGTCCGCGGCGGCAGTGTCTTTACCAGAGCCACCTGTTCCAACCCCATCTGTACGCCCAGCCGTGCCGAAATCCTTACGGGGTCGTCAGGCTTTCGCTGCGGCGTCATGGATTTCGGAAAACCCATCGATTCAGCAATTCCGACGATGTCAAAGTGGTTCTCCGCTGCCGGTTATGCAACGTCCTACGTCGGCAAATGGCACAACGACGGCAAGCCCGTCGAGCGAGGTTACCACTTAACCCGCGGCCTGTATCGCGGTGGTGGTGGCAAATTTGCCATACCACAGGTTGACTTTGCCGGCCGACCGGTGACGGGGTATCGCGGCTGGATTTTTCAGGACGATCGGGGCAACCTGTTCCCCGAAAAAGGCGTCGGCCTGACGCCTGAGATCAGTCGACATTTTGCAGACGCGGCCATAGAAACGATACAGTCCGGCAGTGACACACCTTTCTTTCTGCATGTCAACTTCACATCCCCTCACGACCCGTTAATGTTGCCACCCGGCTGGGAAACGACATACCGCGCGGACGACATGAAATTGCCCGCGAATTTTCTGCCCGAACACCCCTTTGATCATGGCAACTTCGACGGACGCGATGAAAAGCTGTTTGCACGGCCTCGTACGCCGCGGGAAACACAGCGCGAAATCGCAGCCTACTACGCTGTTATCTCGTATATGGACGAACAGATCGGCCGAATTATGGCCGCCCTGAACGACTCCGGCAAAGCCGACAATACCGTCGTGATCTTCAGCAGCGACCACGGCCTGTCAGTTGGCAGTCACGGACTTCGTGGCAAGCAAAGTATGTACGAACACACGATCGGAGTACCCCTGTTGATGCAGGGACCGGGCATTCCGAAAGCCACAAAGTTCGACGCTCAGTGTTATCTGCGAGATCTGTTTCCCACGCTGTGCGACCTGGCCGGTATCGACGGCCCTGGCGGGCAGATTGACGGCCTGAGCCTGAAACCGGTACTGGATGGAAAGACGGAATACATTCACAACTTCGTTGTCGGCTACTTTCGTAACTTCCAAAGAATGATTCGAACCGACGAATGGAAGTACATTGAATACCCTGCGGTTAACCGTCAGCAGCTGTTCAACCTGAAACAGGACCCTTACGAACAGACCAACATGGTGGCCAACGAAGCTCATGCTGCAACTCGAGATCAATTGAAAATGCAGATGCGGGACTGGTTCCGTAATCAGGGAGATTCTGTGTATGTCGGTACCGACGCCGAGAAATAGCAGCAGACAATTGTGCCGGACCGGAATTCCGACTGGCTGAAGTCGACCGCCGTACTACAATCGGGGCACTATAGTCCTGACAGCAACATTATTCACAGCAAAGGAATCGAACATGGCAAAGATCGACTGGAGCTATCACCGCAACGGCTGAACATCGTGCACCCGCGCGCAGGAGTTTCTTGCGTCTCATGATGTTGACACGAAAGAGCAGATCGACGCCCGAAAAGAACGTTACGGCGAATCAGAGGCAGTGAAACTGTTGAAGGGAATGAATACCCTGCTGGTCGCGAAAGGCAAAAAGGTCACGCGCATCGACCTGAAAAAAGAACGCCCGGACGATGCCACGCTGACCTCACTGATGCTTGGCCCAACCGGGAATCTTCGCGCGCCCACAATCAAAGTGGGAAAGGCAGTGGTGGTGGGATTCAACGGTGAGGTGTTCGAAGAGGTTCTTACCTGATAGTGGCCACGTCATGTCAAGACGTCTTCAATAACGTGACCGTGGACGTCGGTCAGTCGCCGTTCCAGGCCATTGTGATAGAATGTCAGCTGTTTGTGATGCAAACCAAGCAAACGCAAAATCGTGGCATGAAAATCGTAGACAGTAGTGATGTTTTCAACGGCCTTGTAACCGAATTCGTCAGTGGCTCCATATTCGAAAGGCGTCTTCACACCTCCCCCGGCCAGCCAGCAGGTGAAGCCTGACGGATTGTGGTCCCGCCCGCTGGCACCTTTTTGAAATGTCGGCATACGACCGAATTCTGTGCACCACACGACCAACGTGTCCCTGAGTAAACCGCGCTGCTTTAGATCGCGAAGCAGTGCGGCGACGGGCTGGTCGAGCACCGGTCCGTGTTTGCTGTATTGCTGTTCCAGGACTTTATGACCGTCCCAGTTGCTGACACCTTCTCCCCCCGTCTGATAGGCACCATTGAACAACTGAACAAACCTCACACCCTTTTCGATCAGTCGCCGAGCCAGGATGCAGTTCTTTGCGAATGATGCCTTCAGCGAATTCTCTGCATCATCCGCACCGTACATCTTCAGAACATGATCTGATTCAGTGGCCAGATCACTGACTTCGGGAACACTCAGCTGCATCCGTGCAGCCAGCTGATAGCTTGAGATCCGAGCAGCCAGTTCGGTGTCGCCCGGATATCGTTCCTGATGTCGTTCGTTCAGTCTGCGGAGGAAGTCACGAGTGGCCCTGTCTGTCTGCCGCGATATGCCCGGTGGGCGAGCGAGGTTGCGAATCGGATTAGTGGCATTGAAGTCCGTTCCCTGAAATGCGGCGGGAAGGAATCCCGGCCCCCAGTTATTAACGCTGGATTGTGGAGTTCCTCGCGGATCAGGAATCGCCACGTACGCCGGCAGATCCTGATTCTCACTGCCAAGGGCATAACTGACCCATGCGCCGATGCTGGGAAAGCCATCGAGCGTATAACACGTAGACATGAAATTTTCGCCAGGACCGTGCGTGTTCGTCCTGCTGGTCATGCCGTGCAGGAAACAGATGTCGTCTGCCATTTCGCCAAGCCGGGGCACAAGTTCCGAGACCATCTTGCCGCACTCACCTCGCGGCCTGAATTCCCATGGACTCTTCGTCAGATTTCCCTGCTGTCCCTGAAACGTCAACAGTCCATCAGCACCGGGCATCACCTGGCCATGCCGACGGATCAGTTCCGGTTTGTAGTCGAACGTGTCGATGTGGCTGCAGGCCCCCGAACAGAAAATGACGATGACGTTCTTTGCAGCAGCGTCAAAATGTGAGTCGCGCGCGGCGAACGGATTTCCCGGATCAACCTGCGGACGAATAGGACCGCCGTCGTCGATGTCAGCGGCAAGCAGTCCATCCGTCTGCAACAGATGGGTCACAGCAACACTGCCCAGCCCGGTGGCGAGGTCTCCAAAAAAATCGCGTCTGGAATGTTGTTCGGCAGGTAACATTGGCACAGGCCGGGGAATCCTAAATGCAGGCAGACTGTGTTCGTCGGATTCCTGTTCGCTTCAGGCAACCGACGAGCCTCGCCGGAAATCATCTGAACACACTAGAGCAGTTTCCTTATATCGTAGACGATACTGCCTCGCGGGAGTAACGAAACTGATATCGAAAACGTTCTTCGTGGCCACAAGTCAGCGTGAAACACTGTCGCTGTACGAGTGTAACCGTTCCTGCCGTTTGGATTCCAGCAAACGCTTCAAATGCCAGCGCAGACCATTTTCCAAATCGAGTTTCGGGACAACGACATCGATCTGTGCATCGCCGATTTCCGCGTTGATCCCGGCGTCCGGCATCGAGGCGATGCCCAGTACAATTGACGAAGGAAACATCTGACGAGTCGCCGTCAGTGAATATTCCGTCAGCTCGTCCCACGGATCAAGATCGTGAAATACAAGATGGACGGGACCACGTGACGTTTCCCCGGGAACGATTCGCTGCCGTGAAGTCATCAGCGGCAGATGGACGGAATGCAAACCGTAGTCGCGCAGTGTCGAACAGATGGTCTGTCGAAAAACCCGGTCGGGTCCGATCACAGCACCATTCATGTCTGGTAGTCCTGACATGAATGGTCTGTTCTGTATCACGGCCATTCGATGAGCAAAGACTTCGTCATTTGCCAACGTTGGAGGTATGGACGGATGACCGGATCTGATGCTGTATAATGCGGCGGCAATCGCCGATTCCGCCAGTCGAACCGGAACACAAAGGGCTCCCGGCCATACGTTCCGGTTTCGGCCGTCAGATTCACACCACGGTCCGATGCAGCACAACAAACGCTGAAATAAGGTCTTTCCAATCAGCTGATTCACGTCAGGCTGCACAGACTCGTCAGACCACGACTGCAGAACGATGGTTATATCCGGTTCGGCTGCGAGTCCGTCCCACGCTTCAATCGCCGCTGCGACGTTTCTGAAGTGACCTACAGTCCGGGCTGCCGGATTCTGCCGCAACCAGGACACAAGTGTCGTAAACTCACGGCGCGACGCGGATCCGATCAGGACAAGATTACAGACGTCAGATGGAATGGAGCCCATACAATTCACAGTTCAATGTTCGCGAAACGTTACTGGGTGTTGCGGCCCCTGTCTCACGAGAGGCCTCGTCATCCAACGGTAAACGCGTTAGAGTTACGGCGTTGAATCCGTCTTTCTTCGCTGCCCGAGACGTTCTTCGCGTTTTTTCTACTTAAGCAGCAACAGCAATTAACTCATTTTCAATCGATCGATTCTGGCAGTGGCCGTATTGCATCAGAAATACAGCCTGGATGTTTGACGGTTCATGTCTGGGAATGTCCCATAGGCGGGATTTAGTGCATAATTCAGCGAACAGGCTGCTTGTCACCTGATTCTGGTGAATCTGCGGTCGACGATCAACACCAGAGTCGTGAAGGGGGTCCATGAACGGCGTCACCTTTGAAAAACATTCCGGTTACTGCACGCTGCGGCTTACACCCGAATTGTCAGAAATGCCGCAGGAGCATGTTGAGGAAGCGACGAAACGCGTGACGCAACTCGTCCATGATGCTCCTGCAGATTCCGTTCTTGTCGATCTGTCGCAGTTGCAAACGATGCCCAGCGGTGTGGTGGCTTCGCTTGTACAAACCTGGAAAGGCATGGATGAGAAGCGCCGTCGATTCGTCGTCGTCTCATCTCAGCAACCGGTGACTGACGAGCTCACACAGACAGGGCTGACATCGTTGTGGACGATGACAGCTTCGCTGAAGCAGGGGTACTCAGCGCTTGGCGTGGACGGCGATACCGATGTAGAGATCGATCAGCTCCCGGCACCGTCCAGTCAACCGGCTGACAACACGGAAGAGCCATTCGTATTTATTGAACAACGCGGCTTCTGCTCCGTCCAGTTCAATCCGATTCTGATGGCACTCAGCTGGGCAGATGTGGAAACCGGCACCTCGCAGGTCATCCGGCAACTCGAAGAGTCCAACAGAAAAAGTCTGCTGGTCGACCTCGGCGCAATGGACATGATCAACAGCGGGCTGATTGCGTCTCTGGTCCGTATGTGGAAGACGATGCAACAGAAAAAAGGCCAGTTCTCTCTGGTCAGTCCAAACGAAACCATAACGAACGTACTGAAGTCCGCGGGGCTCTGGAAACTGTGGTCCGTAGTCGAAGATCGGGAAGAAGCCGCCTACGCTCTCGGAGTTTCACGTGGAGCTCAGTCTGAACAGCGGGAACGCAGAATTCTGTTGATGGTGGCGGTTTCATTTGCGGCCATGGCCGCGATCTCGATGATGGCATCAAGATCGATGATTCCGGTGCTGGTCAAGCGGGCAGGCGATATCGGCGTTAATTTTCAGTTGGCAGCGTTGCTGCTGGCGGCCGCCGCCCTGGTGACCGGAGTAATCTGCGTGATTAAGGCCAGCGGGATTCCACGACTGCTTTCCGGAACGGCCGTCGTCGTAGCAATGGGAGTTTTGTCTTCGTTGTTCGACGGCAACCCCTTGAAATTCACGGAACCAGACGCAGGTAACGAAAACAGCGATGCCGCTGTCTTCAGGCTTGAGAACACACCAGACGACACACCAGACGACACACCAGAGACCTCACCAGAGACCTCACCAGAGACCTCACCAGAGACCTCACCCAAGACCTCACCCAAGACCTCACCCAAGACCTCACCCAAGACCTCACCCAAGACCTCACCCAAGACCCCACCCAAGACCCCACCCAAGA
>JAQWOH010000024.1 GCA_029245955.1 Fuerstiella sp.
CACAGATGACTACCCGGATCAGGGTGAGTTTTCAGTGAAGGTGAAATTCTCGGCGGACCTCAAACAGAACATCGGGTTTCCGTTATTGGAAGTTTCCGTGGGCTATTGCCCGGACACTCAGATTCTGGTGCGTGAGTTTGCCCCTATCGAAATCACATCGCCCAAAGTGCAAACGATCGAGTGGCGTGGGCGGCTCGAAGAATTTCCTCTACCGGTGCGAGGGCAGGGCAAATTTCCGGGCCTGGTCGTTCGTGTCCGGAACGTTTACGACGATGGCTCTCCCTTGCCCAAACAGGAAAAGGACGAGAAGAAACAGACATTTTACGCGATCGAGCCGCATCTGCCGACGCTGACTATCGCATCGCTGGAGTTTCATGGCCCTGTTTTTGAAACGTGGCCGCCGGTGTCGCATCGTCGAATTTTGTTTGAGTCTCCTCTGCGTGAGCAGGATGAGGCGGAGTACGCTCGCGAAGTCATCATCCGCTTTATGACGCGTGCTTTTCGTCGACCCATGGATCGACCGGCGGACGAGGTTGCGAAAGCCCAGGTCGACCGCCTTCATGCGCACTTTCGAACGATTCGCCCCGAGTTTCCGTCGTTTGAGGAAACTATGCGAGAGACGCTGGCAATGGTTCTGATTCAGCCGGATTTTCTGTATCTGCTTGAGCCCGCCGGGGACGAAAAGCGGCAACTCACTGATTCAGAGCTCGCGTCACGTCTGTCATATTTCATGTGGAGCACGATGCCCGACGAGCGACTCGCTGAGCTTTCGGCCAGTGGGAAACTGCGAGACTCAGAAACCCTGGCCGCTGAGACGCTTCGTTTGCTGAGCGATGAGCGAGCGGAAAGGTTTGTGGATCAGTTCACGCAGCAATGGCTGCACCTGAGCGACATGGACAGCATTGCCGTCAGCAAAGATCGCTACCCTGCCTATGACGATCGACTCAAAAACGCCATGCGGGGAGAAACGCGGGCGTTCTTCGGCTACCTGCTGAGAGAAAACCTGAGCGCTTTGCAGTTGCTGGATTCTGAATTCACGATGCTCAACGAACGGCTCGCGAAGCATTATGGCAGTGAGGGCATCTACGGACAGGAGTTTCGACGCACGGAATGGGATACGGCATCGCATCGAGGCGGCCTGCTCACGCACGCGAGCGTCCTGTTGCTCAACTCAACAGGCGCCGATTCTCATCCAGTCCGCCGCGCCGTTTGGCTTCGCGATCGACTGCTTGGCGACCGGCCAGCACCGCCGCCGCCGGACGTTCCGTCTCTTGAAGCAGCGGATCCCGGGTTTCATGAACTCTCGATTCGCGAACAATTGGCCATTCATCGCAAGAAGGCTGCGTGCGCCAGCTGTCATCGCAATATCGATCCATGGGGAATCGCACTCGAAAACTTCGATGCCCTGGGCCTCTGGCGAGATACAATGGAACGAAAGAAGGATTCGAAAACCGAATCGGTGCCTGTTGTTGCAACCAGTGCACTTCCAGGCGATATTGAGCTTTCCGGCATCGACGGCTTAAAGCGGCATCTTCTGAAACACCATACGAATAGCTTTGCCCGGTCGCTCGTGTCACGAATGTTAACCTATGCTGTCGGACGGAGGCTGGAATTGAGCGACCAACCTGCGATTGACGATCTGGTCAACAGGTTCGATACTGACGAGTATCGACTGCAAAACCTGGTCATCAGTATTGTTGGCCATCCCGTGTTTCAGACAAAATAGTAGTGCAAACCGATCACGAGTTTTTTGACCGCTGCCCCGAGAGACGAACATGGCTGCTAAATCGTGGTATCTCAATCGACGTACGCTGCTGCAGGGCACCGGCGTTTCGCTGGGTCTCCCGTGGCTCGAATCTATGTCCGGCACGGCTTTAGCGGCGGGAACGCCGGCGCCTTCGCCGCAGCGGATGGCTGCGTTCTATTTCGGTTTTGGCGTCGGCATGCCGAAAGAAAAAAGCGTGCAAGCGAACTGGGGATGGTTTCCAGCCGGTGAAGGCCGTGACTTTCAGTTTACGGACACGCTGAAACCGCTGGAGCCGCATCGCGAGAACGTCACGATCATTGGAGGCCTTTCACATCCAAACGGTCGACGAATGGGCGGGCACGATACGGGCGATACGTTCCTGACAGGGGCGTTCTTAAACAACAAGATGCTGCGCAACACAATCTCCGTGGACCAGGTGGCTGCAGCGGCGACGGCGAATCAAACCCGTTTCCCGTCGCTCGTCCTTTCAACCGATGGCGGCGTTGGCGAACCGACACGTTCCAGCACCCTTTCGTATAACGACAAGGGCCGTCCACTGCCTTCGTTGAATCAGCCTCAACAAATCTACGATCGTTTCTTCGGGGCAGGAGACGCCGATACGCTCGCGCAACGCCGACGTCTCAAGAGTGCTTCGGGAATGCTTGACAGCGTGCTGGATGATTCGAGGTCTTTGCGTCGACGCCTGGGAAGAGAGGATCGTGAGAAGCTTGATGAATATCTGGCATCCGTCCGTCAAATCGAACAGGGCGTACGTCAGTCTCAACAGTGGCTCGAAATTCCTCGTCCGGAACTTCGCGACGAAGAACGCGACATGCTTCACCTGAATGCCGACGACGAGGCACCGAAGAATTTTATTCGTACGATGTATGACCTGATCTGCCTCGCATTGCGAACCGATTCGACGCGCGTGGCGACTTATCAGATTACGAACATGGCAGACTGCTCTTCAAAAGCCGCAAAGTTCCCACAACTTGAAGGATTCAAGGATTCACTGCATACGCTCGCACACGGTTGGGACAAACCTGAGGGCGCTGAAAAGCTGGGGCGCTGGGATCAGTTCATGGCTCAGCAACTGGCTTACTTTCTGGATCGCATGTCAGCAGCCAAAGAACAGAACGGATCGGTGCTTGACAATACCGTGATTCTTTACGGCAGCAGCAACAGCACCACGCATAACAATACCAACTACCCGCTGGTTCTCGCCGGCGGACGCAATCTGGGACTTTGGCACGGTCAGTATCTCAAGCTTGATCAAACGACGCCGCTTTCAAATCTCATGCTGACCATGCTCCACTGCGTCGGAGCCGAGCGTGAGTCGTTCGCCGACAGCACCGGGGTACTCACAAACGTATTGCAGTCGTAGCACCGTCGGCGAAGAATGGCAAACACAACGTACGACTGTATTGCCAATGCTTGGTGGCAATGTCATTGGTCGTACGGACAGTTGGAGGCACCGAAGACCTTCACAACAGCCATCCGCCAGATGACACCGTTAATGCTGGTCGGGTTGCAATGCGAGTTCACCGTGGACGAGGCACCGGAACAACCGCTGGACTTCGGCTTTCGTCGGCAGATGGATGAGGTTTAAGGTGCGAAAGTAACATACGGTACTGGTGCGGACGATGCCGCCGTCGACCATGGCCTGAAGGACTTTCTTCCGTTTTTCCGGCCCGAGTTCAGAAACACGAGTCTTGCCGTAATGAGTCATAAGTGGTTGAAGTTGCGTGGTGAAAGTATCTGCGGGAGCGTTTTGTCTGTTCGAGGCAAGGCCAGGGAAAACTCAGCCAGCAGAATGTGCCAGGGTTGCATCAGGAAGGACATGTCTGGCGCCGGAAATCGACAGTTTCCGGTGCCGTCAGATGAAATTAAAAGGCTGAGGTGCGAGACTCTGGCGTGCCGTAAGTCCATTATTTCACGGCGTTTTGAGTTCGGCGGAGTTTCTTGACCCTACAGGGTTCAATAAACAGTGTCCGAACGTCGACACGATCCAGCCCGTTCCGAACACGCCCCGCTGTAATCTCCGGACCATTGTCAGAACGGATATACGTCGGCGTACCGCGTGTCACGATAAGTCACTGAGTCGGTCCACAACATCTTCACTGGTCAGTCGTCGAGACACATCAATCGCAGGGCACTCAGCGCCGCTACACATCAAAGTCCGGATGGGAGTTTGCGTTCGGAGATGGCCGCTCCCGAATGGTTAAATGGAAGTGTGGGGCCCCGCTATGCCACCTGGAGTCAACCTTTTCATTTTTTGCTCGCCGAAAGTGTTGTTCCTTGAGCTATTACGATTTCTGCACTTTCCATTTAGTACCGGTAAGCGATATCCTGACAATTATTTAACATGATGTACGGCGAGGCTCCTGACCTCAATGATCAATGGCAGTGTTCCTGCTGCCGGAGATTCAAATGGCGATTCTGAAACAACTTATACTAATTCTTGTTGCGCCGACGTTACTCGAGGCGCGACCAGGGAGTTTGCCACAGTCGGAAGTGCAAACATCCGGATCGCCAGTGGCGGAACAGCAGGTATTGCAGTCGGGACAGGAGGAATCTATCGGGGCAGCCCGCCAACGAGCGGTCAGCAAAGACGAAATTGCTGCCATCAGATCAGCATTTAAAGAGCTGAGAACAGACCCTGCGACAGCCGCATCCCTGGCAGCTGAAATTCTGGATCATGATCCAGTTCTGCCTGACAGGCTCAGGGCGTTTGTGTATTGGATTCGAGGTAGTGGACAGTCACTGACGGAAGACCATCGTGGCGCTCTCAGATCACTCATTACCGCTGAGAAGATTCTCAGGCAGCATGAGGATCACTCGCTGCTTCGCAGGGTGCTGCGTTACAAGGCCGCTTCTTCCTATGAATGCGGGCTTTACAACGACGGCAAGAACGCGGCTGAAGAATCAATTGAGATTTCAAAGCTACTGAACGACGACTCCACGTACGTCAGTATTCTTTACAGTGAACTTGCGAGCAATGAAGTTGAACTTGGCAACACAGCATCAGCCGTCGAACACCTGCACATGGCTATCGGCATTGCAGAACGGAATGAGGATCACAACGGCAGACTTCAACTGCTGAATAACCTTGGCAATGTAATGACCGCAAGTGGTTTCCACGAAAAAGCTGCGGAATGCTACAACGAGGTGATTGAGTCAGACTCGGATGCGATAAACAGCCTGCCCGCAGCGGCGGCACATGCGGGACTGGGGGACCTGCTCGTCCAGTCCGGGCACCCGTCTTCCGCGAGAAAGCATCTCAATACAGCTCTCGAACTATGCAGCCAGCCCGGTGCCGAAAACGTTCGAGCCATTGTTGAAGGGACGCTCGGGAATCTTGAGTTGGCTATGGATAACCCTGACGAAGCCAAGCTGCACTATAAGGCAGCCCAACAGATTTTTGAACAGCTCGACAACCCAACGGGTGTTATCGATATCAGTCAGCGGCTGCGGAGACTGGAATCTTCCAAGGACATTGAATTGATCCGTAAGCAGATAAACACAACGCGTGAGAATGGAGCGTCCGAGCAAGAGCTTAGCCTGCTGTATGAAATCGCCGACCGCCTGAAAGGATCAGGTAAGTCGGAAGAAGCTTATTTGTATCTGTTACGAGCCGCCGAACTGGAAAAAAAACAGGGACACATAAATCTGGTCGCAAGTGTCAAACAACGCATGGCACGGATGGACCAGACGGACTTAGAGAAACTTCATGATGAGGTTTCGGCAAAACTTGACGCACTTGAGTCCCATCGCTGGTGGACGTCCAGTCTGCTGATTGGAGTCATCAGTCTGCTTATCGTCCTTGTGGCCGTAACACGGCTGCTTGTCGAAAAACGCCGCGCCGTCAATGCTCTCAGGGTTGCTCATTCTGAGTTAAGCAAACAGAAAGCTCGGCAACTACAGGTTGAACGGCAGCTCGCAAAACAACAAAAATCGCAGAGTCTGGAGTCAATGGCGTCCGGCATCACTCACGACTTCAACAATCTACTGACGGGAATCGCCGGTCTGGCTGAACTGGCCGACAATACCAGCTCCAGCGAGGAAAAAAGTGAGTTATTGAGACAGATCACGTCCACATCAATTGAGGCTTCCAGCCTGACGGGGCAACTGAGTCAGTTTCTAGGGCAGCCCACCGACAAAGACACGCACTGTGATCTGCGAACTGTCGTGGATTCAACGGTCCTGCTGCTGGAGTCGATCTGTCGCCCCCGACAGCTTCAGGTTATCGCGGACAGCACGGAAACCACCGTACAATTAGACGACACTCGACTGCGTCAGATTATGGTCAATCTGGTCTCCAATGCTGCTGAGGCAACGTCAACCACCGGCGCTCTCAAGATCAGGATCATGACCGTGGAATGCACTTCTCAACAGATGGAGGCTCAGTACGGCGGTCAGGAGGCACAGGCCGGTGTCTTTCACAAGTTGCAGATGATCGACGACGGCCACGGCCTCTCAAATGACGAACGTATGCGAATTTTTGATCCCTATTTTTCGACTCGCGGCGTGGGTCGTGGTCTCGGACTTTCATCTGTCGCGGGCATCGTGCGCAGCGTGGGTGGCTTCATTTGTGTGGATTCCGCACCCGGCGAAGGATGCTGTTTTTCGATCCACCTGCCGGCAATCGACGTCTCCGCGGACGCAGCGGCGGAAAGCGATCCGGATGTACCTCACGAACAGAAACCGAGCGTGCAACCGGCACTGCAAATTCTGGTCGTTGACGACGAATCGCTTATTCTTGACCTGCAGAAACTGTCGCTGTCTCAGGCTGGAATGCAGGTTACTGCCGTGAGTTCGGCCGAACAGGCTCTGCGGGCCGCGGCGGAAGTACAATTCAAATTCGACTGCGTTGTTACTGACTTCTCAATGCCGGGACAGAACGGTCGCTGGCTGGCTCAACAATTGAAGACAAAGGCACCTGACCTGCCAATTATCCTGTGCAGTGGTTTCGTCGACGGCAGTGTAGAACTCGGTCGTGAAATTACGCAGTTGCTGTCAAAGCCCTACACCCAACATGATCTTCTGGACGCCATCTATAGCAGCATAACTGTTAGCGACCGAGAAAATGCCACAGCGGTTGTAGCTGGCTAGATATGTTTGCGAACCACGGTGTCCGTCAAGCAGTCTTATGACGTGCTCGCACTGTGGTGCCGGATCCTAAGTCAATTTCGACATGGAACTTATTGCAGACAGCACGGCTTCCGACGCCGGTGGCCGTGCTGTCGCAGAGTCGCTGGACATCTTCAGTCTGGCAGATCCCAATCCAGGTATGTTGGCGGCATAATTGTCGGTGAATTGAAAATGCCCTGCGTGTTTCTTGCACAGGGGCGAAGCAGGCGACTGCATGGAACGCGCATAACAAAGTGGGGCAGACGGAGTTGCCGGCCAGTGCTGAATTTGAATTTCATGTCTCTGGCCCGAGCCCGGTGACCTTTGTTTGTCAGGCAGACTCAGGCGTACACGAATACTCGAACCCTGACATGTAACGTTCAAAATCGTTTTCGGAGTTGGGCTGATCGACGATCCGAGAGAAGACGAGTTCCGGACCTGGTGGGAGTCCACATGGACGGAGCGAATCGAGGTCCTTGAAGAGGTATTCGGTCCGCGCAGCACGATGGTCTTTCCGCTCAGTGTTCAGAGGCCTGCCACTGGAAATTCGTCCGAGTTTATTTCAGGAGCTTGCGTCTACGCCTGTCCTCCATCGCACGGCCTTTCTTCAGCACAGGATCGTACGGAGTGGGCGTTCATGACCATGGGGCTCACTCAGCCGAAGAGCCCCGAGGCGGTTGCTCAGGCTCGCAGCGAAGGCATCGGTGAATCCGGTCGTGGGATCGAATATGCTGTCCTCAGCGCATAAAAACATCGCTGGACCGTAGCCGCACTCGATACGATTGTGTCCTACGCAGCCCAAGAACGCCCTCTGGCTCCGGAACGTTCCTTTCGTCTCGCGTTCGGCGGCAATGACTATGGTGATCTGTTGCCGTTCACAGGGCCTGGAGTTACATCGGCTTCGGAGTGCGAGGGGCTTGCATCCGGCTTAGGGCTTACGTGGAAGCCGGACTCTTCAGCAGCACTGATCTTTTCTGAATATTTTTCAGCTCCAACGTTTCTCACAAGTAACGGAAGCTTTGCACTTATAGTTGGAACTTCGATTACCGAGAAAGAGCTTGATCTTGTGCGTGCTTCCAGCTTAGCGCACTTGTTGCTTCGACTCAGGAACTTCGGCGTTGGTCAGCTAAGCGACTCACTACGTTCGTGCGTGTCACAGGATCCATCATTTGATGAGGTGCGGCAGCAGATCCAAAGTCGGGAGACTGGTGACGTGCTCTCGGCACTGAGAAGCGAGGCAGTTATCTCACGAATCCGCCGAGCAACACGTTGCCGCTTCGGCTGCTTCTGAGGAACTTTCAGGCGTCAAGACGAAGCAGTGTCGTAATCCGGCGATATCCATAACGGCCGCAGGACGTTGCCAACTCGGCCATCCGACGATCCAGACGCGGTTTATCTTCCGGAATATGAGCCGGACGATGACGCTGCAAAGGGGGCAGACGTTTCCTGACGCTGCTTCCCACAGAATCGCCTTGTCCGATTGATGAGGATCGCGAACAGAAGTTTCCTGAAAAGGAGCTTTGTTAAAAGAATGCGCACCTGTCTTCGTGCATTGCAATAGACGCAATATGCGGTAGGGAAGTCGGTTATCGTAATTTCAGGAACGCCTCCGGCGGCATCGATCGACGAGAATTCTCTTCGAATTCCGGACAAAGCCGTCCACAGCCTGTCGTGGTGGTCTTGGATCGCAGTTCGAATGAGATTTCGGCCTAATCAAAAAAAAAACAGAAATCTGCTGCACGAAAGTTTTCCGAACCTGCACTCATCTGATGAAACCGGTTTAAGACTCTATTTGCTGCGGTAGTTGACATTTCACCAATTTAATTTCAAGAATGAGGTTAGTTATGAGCCAACTGAAAACGATTGCTAGTGTGTGTGCTGTTGTCCTTGGAACTGCGTTGAACGCTCAGGCCCACGTCAATCCACAGGATGCGGCGGAAAGATGTGTGAAGCATGTAGACAGTGTGGTGGAGCGTGCTCAGACTGTTATCGCCGATGATACGCAGGAGTGTGCCCAAAAGATTCGTCGTTTGATCCGTGTAGGGCGCGTTGAGGCAGCGCATGCAGTGGCGCGCAAGTGTGCTGAGGACGCACAGCGTGTCGTCAGACTCGCGGCAGTTGAAATCACAACAACCTGCGATGGTTGCGTTCGCTATCTGGACAGTGTTGGTGCTTTTCAACTCGCTCGGCGCATTACAAACTACTGTAAAGATACTATTGCCGGTTTTGACGAACTGCTTGCTCGCCAGCAGCAGATACTTGTCGACGCCTTGAGGGGGTAATCGCTCTGCCCAGGAACCTTCATGTTCAGCGACATTCGTCACGGCCGGACACTGGTCCGGCCGTGACTGAGTCGCCGCCGTATACATCCCGCCGTTACCGCCTGCTATTGCCCCAAGGCCCGGGCTGAGCGATACCTTGTTCCTGGCTTGTCATTCATTGACTCTCGGCCCCCAATACACCTCGCCTATCTGCAGTGCCTCGCCCGCCTCGGTTCCGTCCGTGAACTCCTCAAGCCGAAACTTGAGGCCCCTTTATCCCGGTCAATCTTGATCACACCGAGGGGATGCTTGAGCGACGAAAGATCCGCCAGATTGGTGCCGTCTTCAATCCGAGCCGCATCAAGATTTCCTCTTTTGTCTCGACGTCGCCCGCACGTGAAACAAACTGATTGCCATCAACCTTGAAAGGAGACTTTTCGTCCTGCCCCAACTGCCACCAGTCATCGGAGGCTTGTTCCAATCGAATGGACTTTTCGCGAGGTGTGATCTCCATGGTCAGCGACTCGACATCCGTTGGAACCTGCTGCAAGGCGATCATTAACATCGACTTGAATAGTCCGACTGAAGCCATACCTGGGTTTTGAAGCATGACTCCGGTTTGTAAATCATAAACTGTGCGAAGGCCTGCTTCTGTTTCACAGATCAGTGTTTTGCCATCAGGGCTGAACCGCAGTCGTTTGGGGAAAACTTTGAGGATAGCGGCTTGGATCTGCTCGCCACTCAAAGGTTTGACTTTCTCGTTCGACGGCCACATCTCGACCCACTCACCGCACGGATGAGTAATCTCAATCTTCAGCGCGTCTCCCTCCCCGGCAACTTGCCAAACTCTGATCTGAGCAACACGGGCAATCCCCCTTTGGTCTGTCTCAGCCATGCTCTCGAAAAAACCAAGTACTACCACGGCTGCCACACGCTGGCCGTCAGGGCTGAATGTCAGCTCTATTATCCGACCGACACAGACTGATCGCTTCCGCTCTTTTCCCTGGTGACCTGCTGAAGTTCCTTATACTTCGGGTCCCTCTCGCTTTCTTCTGAATGTTTTCAAATTTGTGCTCCGGTCCGACTGGCCAATCCGGCTTCGACACAATCCAGTGGAGTGGAGGCATGCGTCTGAAGCCGTCGTGCGAATGATGACAGCCATTGGGCGATGCGTTCATGGTTAATCTCGCCGGTTGGCGTAACGTGAGCAGGGAAGCCATCCGAAGCTGGGGCACTCAAAACATGGTCAGTTGAATGACCGATGATCAGATCCAGACAACATTCACGAAAGAACATTTGATCACGCGCCAGCGCCAAGAAGTCGTCAGCCGTGACACGTTCCGGGAAAAAACGTATCTTGACAACAGACCGACTGTCCGGCTGCCGTCGGCGCGGTGCAGGTCGCGTTGCCGTCTGGTCAACCAAACAGCTCAGCGATAGGCTGGCCCCGGTCAGTTATCGGGACGGGGCGGTCGCCGTCGTAGAGATTCTTGCGATAGTCGACGGCGACTGCAGCGCAGGCTGTGGCGAAGAAATCAGGTACGCCGACGGGATCGGAAACGATCTTCTTTGAAAATTCATCCGTCTCGCCCCAGGCGCCGCGGTGTTTCAATCCGCCGCCGGCAAGGACGCAGCTGAAGGCCGTGCCCTGATGACCTCGTCCGCCGTTGCTGTCGAATTCGGGCGGGCGGCCGAATTCGGTCGTGATGACAATCAAGGTCTTGTCGAGCAGGCGTGTATTTTCAAGATCAGTAATCAGCGTGGCCACGGCGGTATCGAGTTCCTGAATCAGGCCGTGCTGATTAAGAATGCCCTCGTTATGGACGTCCCAGCCGGCGCCGTTGAGAAAGTTGAGATTGTGGGAGACTTCGATGAAACGCACTCCGCGTTCGACGAGTCGCCGACTGAGCAGACACCGCTGGCCGAATTCGCCGCCATAGAGATTGCGCAGACTCGCGGGCTCCTTTTCGATCTGAAACGCGCTGTTAAACCCAGGTCCGCTGAGCTTCAAACTTTGTTCGATGGCGGCGTCGTAGTTGAGCAGACGGGAATCTCGGGTGGGCTGTGCGCTTCTTCTCAGCTCTGCAAGAAAGGCTGCGCGACGAGATTGCCGGGCGGGTGTAATGTGGTCGGGGCGAGAGAGTCCGGCGGGCCCTTCGCTGGTGTTGGTCAGGTAGAGAAAGCCGTGTTTCGCTCCGAGAAAACCGGGGCCGCGAGTGATATTCGGGTAGCCGATCAGAACATAGGGCGGAGCGCCTTCATCGGCCGCCTGGCGTTCGTGCGTGATCAGCGAGCCGAGCGAGGGGTAAGTCACTGTCCCGCTGATGGGACGGCCCGTGTGCATTCGGTTCGTTGCTGCGGCGTGTTCGTCGATCATCTCGTGGTGCACGGTGCGCACGGCGGTCACACGGTCCATCAAGGGGGCAAGATTCTTCAGGTGTTCGCAGACCTGAACGCCCGGTACGGCGGTTTCGATGGAATTGTAATACGAACCCGGTTTTTTGGCTTGGGGGTCGCCTTTTTGCTTGGGGTCGAAGGTGTCGATTTGTCCCATGCCGCCGCCGAGCCAAATGGAAATAACATGTTCGGCTTTGCCCTGAATCAGCGTATCGGACGTATCGGACGTATCGGCAAGCAGGCACCGGGGAACCGTCAATCCTCCGGCAACAGTTGCCGCACCGCCCAGGCATTCACGACGGTTGATGGTATTTGAAATATTCATAAGGCTGATGTGAGTTTCTGAATCGGACGTATTGACTCGGGAATGAAATTCAGGCGGTTCCCACGGCTAACGCGAGACGCGATAACCGCAGTTAAAAAGCTGACGGATCACGGTCGGTCATGGGCAGACGCGGCTTGGGGCAGTCCGCGCCACCTTTAACAGCAGGCGTCAACCATGACCTGCCGTTTAAAGTTAAGGTCGTGTGCGTTTGCAACTTCATGGCATCCAGACAAACTCCCGGTGGTTGACCAGACTCCAGATGAGGTCTTCGTAAATCTCGCGCCACCGGGGTTGCAGACGAGGGTCCGGGGGAGGCCCCTTGCGCACGCGCCGCTCAACTTCATTTTGAACCTTGGTGGCCTTCTGACGCTGGTGGTTGAACCAGGTAATCAAGGGCAACGGCGGTGGTGACCTGGGTGGCTCGATCTTGTCGGCGGGCACCAGTCGGGAATAGAATCCCTCAGCCAACGCGGCTGTGAAGGTCGCGTGCTCGGCGGGTTCAGGGCGACGGCTGAGGATGCGGAGGAAGAGGGCGTCGGCCAATAACTCAGGCGAAAGAGCGTGGACGGCGAGTTGGGCGAGTCGGCTGTTGTGCGAGGCGCGGGTTAACGTCGAAGTCAGGATTCCGTTTGCGAGAACGCCTGGCTGCAGGACGTTTGGATTCGTGTCGCGTTCGTTGATGGGCTTTTGCCGCGAGCCGGTCCAGCCGAAGGCTTGAAGGACATCGGTTTCAGCGCGAGCCAGAGGGAGGGACAGGCTGGGACGGTCGCGTTCATTATTGAGGCTTGCCAGCATCCAGGAGCGGTTGGGGCGACCCAGGGTCAGACGATTACTCAGCGGGCGACGGCCGTCGTGTACAAATGTCAGTTCCCCGATATCCATGGATACGCCAGTCACGGCGTGCAAAGAATCCACGATTTGCTCGGCGGTCAATCGGCGGCGGTCCGGTGCGTTAAAAAACCGTTCTTTGTGGGAGACGCGTAGAGTTTTCACGGACACCGTGCGTTGATAGCTGCGGCTCGTCAGAACGAGCCGCAGCACGTGTCTCACATCGTAGTCGTGGGCGACCAGTTCATGCGCCAGCCAGTCAAGCAGATCCGGATGGCTGGCCTTGCGGCCTTCCCAATCATGGGTGGGCTCGACGAAACCCGCACCGATGAGTCGCTTCCACATGCGATTGACGATCACAGTGGCGAAACGCTGATTCTGCGGAGCGGTAATCAATGCGGCGAGTCGTTCGCGTGAGTCTGTGGGCTCGCGAGTCAGGTCATCGATCGAGCTGTCGTCGGCGACGCCTGTCACTTTGGCGAAGGGCCATGCCACAGCGACGGATTCGTCCGGCATCAAAGTGACGCGAATGAGGGATTCCCGGCTTTGCTTCTTAAAGAACGTGTCCGGGACACGGCTGGTTCGGGGAACAGTTGCGGGCTTGCGCTGAAGCATCGCAGCAAGCGAATAGAGGTCGTGCTGAGTCGTGCTGTTGTACGGAGAGTCGTGACAGCGTGCACACTGGAGTTCGATGCCCAGAAACGTTGAGGCAAGGATGTGCGCCTTGGCGGCGAAGGGCGCGTCGTTCTCTGCCGCCATCGCGAATCCGGCGCTGCCGCCGCCGTGTCTGCTGCCCCGCATCAGAATCAGTTCGGTGACCATACGGTCGAGCGATTTATTGTCGCGCAGGGAATCGTGAAGAAAAAAGCGGAAGGGCCCGGTGCTGTTAAGGGATCCGTTGAGCAGGGTGGGATTCTCGGCCAGGACATCGAGCCAGTAACTGATTCGATGATCCGCGCCGCGTTTGTCGCGCAGCAGTCGATCGATCATGCGATTGCGTTTCTTATCGGACTTGTCCGCCAGAAAACACTCGATTTCCTTCACAGTGGGGGGGATTCCGACAGTGTCGAGATAGACACGCCGCAGAAACACCTCGTCTTTGACGACAGGGGACAATGCGACCTCGCTTGGGTCGACTGGCGGTGCCGGCCATGCGGCGCCGGATTGAACCCATTGCTCCAGCGCCGCACATTGTTCCGTACTCAGTCCGTCGCCGGTCGGCGGCATCCGCAGATCCTCGTCCCTGCTGCGAATGCGGACGATCAGCTCGCTGGCTTCCGGTTTGCCCGGAACGATCGCGGGGATTTTTGAGTCGCCCCCTCGTAGCGCGAGTTTTCGGGTATTCAGTTTCAGGCCCCCCCTTGTTTTCTTGCCGTGGCAACGGAGACAGTGTTCGCGGAGAATCGGCAGGATCTGATTGTGGAATTTGTCGATCTGTCCAGCATCCGTGCCGACCGCGGCATCAAGAGCCCGTTCAATTTTGGACGAAATGAAGGCGTCGACCGGGTGTTTGGCGGTCTTATTCCGGACGGACGGGACGGGCGGCGCCGGATGCTTTCGTACCCAGGCCTTTGCCTTGGCGTGGCGACGCTTCCAGAATTCGTCCTGTGACGCGGAGGCATTTCGGCGCGTTTCATTGTCGTGTTTTGCCAGGGATGCCTCAATGCGAGCCAGTTCCGGTTCAATCGCAGCGTCGGTTAGTGGCAGTTCCGCTGCTTCGGCCGGTCGCAGCGTCAGGTATGATTTACCGTCTTCCGATAATACCGCAACGCATATCTCTCCGGTCTCTGCACGCAGGTTCTTGCCACCGATGATCATTTCCAGGACGACGCGAGTTTCACCCATACTGTGTTTGTCGGGTCTGACGATCGTGGCTTCGCCAAATACTTCCTGCTGGTGATACCCCGGCAGTCGCACCCCGGGCAGGGGAGGGTCCGCGACGGGAGTCACAGGCTCTTCGCCATTCGGCGGTTGCCTGGTGACAGCTTCAGTGCGCGCGATGATAACGCCGTCGACCCACAGGCGGCTGAGCGCGCGGGCACGCAACAGGAATCGATGCCTGCCCGGCGGCAAACTCACATCCGCGGACAGGCGAACGAGCACAGGAGCTTTCCAATCGGCGCGAATGCCCCAGTCGTCGTAACGCATCGGGATACGCGGTAACAGGAACGAGTCACCATTCCAACGTGTCGTTTCCTCCGGCCAGGTTTCGCCGTGGTTCAGCCAGCGCTCATGGGCGGGCATTCCTTCGGAGAGTGTCAACTGAGAATGACCACGCAGAAGGCCTTCGATGCCGGGCTGGACTTCCGGCAGAGGGGCGACTACACGCGGTCCGCCCACGCGGTTGAAACGGGTGGCCATGGTCCTGTTGTCTAACAATATCCGATGAATGGCGACGGAGTCGAGCAGGCCGTTAAAACTGTTGCCCGGGTTGCCGCCCAGCGAAGACCCGATCCAGACTGCGTCGTCGTCGACGATCGGCGCTTCTGTTGTAGGGCCACCCAGATCCCAGATTCCATCGGTGGGTTGTGAGTCGATCCAGCCACGAATGGATTCGGGATCACCGAAACGATAGGCAATGGCAACGTGATGCCAGCCGGTTTTCGTATCGAAGCCTGCCGTCGAGGTCCAACGATGCCAGTGTGCGACGCCGGGGCCGGCCTTGCCCGCGAATAGAAATCCCAGACTTGCCATGCCCTTGGTTCCCACGACGCGGAATGACCAGTTCTGATTGTCGCGGGCAAACTTCGGCGAGTTCGTGCGCCCCTTGCCGATGACATACATCGGCTGGCCGTTGCGAATGTCGTCGACATTGACCCAGGCCTCAAGGGTGATTGCGTCGCCATTTGTGAAATCGAAGTCACTGTCCGATCCCGGGTCGGCGAAAGAAAAATACGCGTTCGTTCCATCGAGCCGCACCGCGGTATTGCTATCGGAAAAATCAGGGAACTCGGGAGGTCGCGGTCCTGCCTGATCAGGCAGAACGTTACCGTGGGGCGTGAGGCGTACCTCCTCCTCGGCCTCAAAGTTCCAACGTGCGACCAGAGTCTTGTCAGCGGCCAGTGGTTCTGCTGCAAACGCCGCGATACACAGACCGGAGATTCTGATAATTCGTCGATACATCATTTGATCGTTAGGCCTTTAACACATTGATTCCGCGATGTTGCATTCTGACCGGCCGATCGGTCGGCGCCAAACTGAACCGTGTGAAGGAAATCTCCATTCAAGGCCGCGCGGCTGGAAAGCACTGCTGGATGAGTCGTTATTGTGACCCGCTCCCACGGACGGTACCAGAATCGAATTCGGATCCGGCGTTAAATTTATTGCTGAGAACACGGCTTCCGGCGCTGGGGGCCGATAGACACAGTGCACTGTGTGGACGAACTGCATTGTAATGACGCCTGCAGCGTTCTGTCAGCACTCGAGCTTCCAGCAGAATGTCAAACAGCTCAGCATTAAGCAACTGGGCACGCAGCTTTCCGGTGCACGATTCGATAAATCCGTTCCGGCAGGGATTCCCTCGTTCGATTCACAATGTCCGTACGCCGATACGATTCAGCCAGTTCCGATCATGTTGCGCCGTGAACTCCGGACCATTATCAGAACGAATGTACTTCTGTGTGCCTCGTTTCTCAAATCAGTCACTGAGTCGTTCCACAACATCTTCACGGGTCAGTCGTCGAGATACATCAATGGCAAGACACTCACGGGTGTATTCATCAAGCATCGTCAGCATCCTTAACGGACGACCGTCACGTGTGTGACTGCAGACAAAAGTTTACGTCCGGAAATGACCTCGGTAAGCTGTACGAAGACGCACACACGAAGCATCGTTGCGGCACAAATGTCGCATTTCCGCCTGCTTCTGAAGCACGAATTGAGTTTTTTCGAGTCCATAAAAACTCAATTCGCTTGTGATTGACAATCCAGTCCTCGCGAGGAATCCGCGTCTTAATGCGGTGCTATTCAGAACGTCCGCAGGACGTTGCCAACTCGGTCATTCGAAGAAACAGACGCGGCTCATCTTCGGGAACATGAACTTGACGACGCTGTGGAATTCTCTGCGGAAAGTTCGCGAGTTTTTGAGCGTGTTACGGTAACGGATTCGAATCACCGTCTTCCGGGTACAGAAAACACGGCGGATTGTGAGTTTCTGCGCTGCCGGCGGGATGTGACCCGGGTGTCTGATCTGACTTATTTTCCGACAAGAACGGGATGGTTTTATCTGGTGGTCAGCATTGAGGTTCACTAGCGCAAAGTTGTGGGCTGGTCGATGGCCCGAGGACGGCGGATTCCGACAAAACGTATGGACCAGAAGGGCACGGAATTCGTGCTTCATAAAATGTATTGGAATTCAGAAACTGCGGTATCGGTCATAACACGGTGTGTTCTTTGCTGTGCAGGCATTCGTACGAGTTGATGTGAATCGGACCAGGCTCGCGACCTGAATGTACACCTCCATGAGTCGAAGAAACCCGCGTAGAGTCCTTTATCGTCTGCAGCATCGTTTAAGTATCGATCGTTCACTGCAGGAGGGCAGAGTGAGGTGGAAAGCTGCATCCGCCAACATCAAGGAAGTTGCGTTTGGGCTGACGCATTTTTTGTGGTATAATCAACAGTTGCTATTACCCGAGGCAAGCACAATGAAGAACTCGTCATGCGGTTATCTGCCTTCACGTCGCGACTTCCTGCGTGCGGGCGCATTAACCCCGCTGGGTGTTTCGCTTTCCGAAATACTCGCACAGGAAGCTGCGGCAGCGACTGCTCAAAAGAAGAACTGCATCCTGCTCTGGATGCTGGGCGGGCCAAGCCACATCGATATGTACGATTTGAAGCCCTACGCGCCTCCCGAAATCCGAGGTGACTTCAACCCGATCCAAACGCAACTCGCGGGCGTGGAACTCGGCGAGCTAATGCCCAATCTGGCGAAGTGCAATGACAAGTTCAGCTTGATTCGTTCGATGCATTCCTACACGTCAAGTCATGGTATGGGTGATCATCACCTGCTCAGCGGCCGACGATACTCGAAGGATTTTATGCCGCCGAGTTTCGGAGCGGTTCTGACCTGGCAGCAGGCCCGTGAAAACGGCGGAGTCCCGCCGTTTGTGCAGGTCGGTGATATGAAAAGCACAAACTTCGGACGTCAGGGACAAGCCGGAGCGCTGGGCCACAATTACGACCCGTTCATGGTGGACCGTGACCCCAACAGCAGCAGCTTTCAGGTCGAAGCATTCAGTACGCCCGACAGTATCGGGATGCGGCGACTGACCGATCGCGGGAGTCTTTTACGGTCCGTCGATCAGTTTCACTCGAGCGGGGACCGACAGCTTCGATTTGCCAAAACACACGACGCGTTTACCGAACAGGCTTTCGATCTGCTGACTTCTCAAAGGGCAAAGAAGGCGTTTGATATTGAACAGGAGCCGAAACGAATTCGAGACGCGTATGGGCGTAATCGGGTGGGGCAGGGGCTGTTGCTGGCGCGCAGACTGATCGAATCCGGAGTCCGGTTCGTCACAGTCAAGGGGTATGTGCGTTACGGCTGGGATCATCATCCCGAGGTGTTCCCGCGATTGCGCACGGAAGTTCCGCCATATGATCAGGGCTATGCGGCGTTGCTCAGGGATCTCGATGATCGCGGCCTGCTCGAAAACACCCTGGTCATTACCGCAGGTGAATTTGGCCGAACTCCTCGGCTCAATACGGACGCCCGTGGCCCAGGGCGAGACCACTGGAGTCGGGCATTCAGCCTGACGATCGGTGGCGGCGGCGTCAAGACCGGCATGGTCATCGGGGCAACGGACAAACATGCCGCAGAAATTGTTGATCGTCCGGTCTCCGTCGAGGATTACGCGGCCACCGTATACCACGCTCTTGGTATGGCCCCTCGGAAGGTCTACCACATGCTCGATGGACGCCCCACGGAAAGTCTTCCGACCGGCAAAGTGATCCCGGAGTTAATTGGCTGATTGGGGGCGTTGGCATGAGTACTCCAGCATAAAGATCAACCTTCCGCGGATGACCAGTTACCGATGTACCGCTAGATGTTTCTATCTCGTTCGGTACTGCCAAATAACGTTGGATTCATCGCTCAGGGAATGAGCCATTTCGAGGCGGTCCCCGCCCCCTGCCAGGACAGATTCCGTCCGATTCGCAGAAAACGTATGGACCAGATGGCACCGAATTCGGGCGTTCAAAAAGGTATGGTTTCCCAGGAGCAGAACTATCAAAGGGTGAGTTCCTGTCTGTTTCGGCACCCCTGGCACAGGGGACGCTCAAAGTGCTGGAAGCTGACGAAGGACCGGGATGAGATCAGAGTCCTGAAATGAGAATGGCAAACAGGAAAAGGCTCTGCCGTTCGAAGATTATTCTGCCGAATCGACGGCGTTCGGCAGGTAGCCGTTTTGCCTCAGGAATTGCTCGGCTCGCTGCGTGCTCGGCTTTTCGAAGACCGGTTGCATCATGAAGCTGTGGCCAGCGCCCTTGAATACCTTCTACTCCTACTGCTGGCCGGCTTCCCGAGCGTGGGCGACAAATGCCTGTTGCTACTTCAGTAGATGATCGCGGTCCCCGTGCATAATCAACGTCGGTGGCAATGGTTCCTTTGGAAGAATACGTGAGGCCGACATTTTCAATGCGTCGGCGACCGGGTGCAACAGCTGCCAGTCTCGCTCATTGAACAATTCGAGTACTTTTTGAAACCTCGCGATTTCCTCGGCAGCGATCCCTTCGCATTTGCCAAGAGTCACCGCCTGCTTGATCAATTCCGCGCGGTGGTCAAGGGGCACGGAGTATCTGTCGGGCGTGCTTCGGGCAAAATCCTTCAGGTGCGTAACAAACGCCGGTGCTTCCGCTATTGTCCGCGCCAGCAGTGTCTCAGATTTGACGAACCAGATGTCGATGCCGTCAAACGCCGAACAGTAAAGCACCAGAGCGTCGGGTCGAGGCGAAATCGACTGGTCATCATTCGCATCCTCAAAGGATCGATTGATGCTGGCTTGGAGTGCCAGGTCACCGCTGCCCGACGTACCGGTCGCCACGATCTTCTTTGAGTCAATACCAAGCGTCGCGGCATTCGCACGGAGAAAACGGATGGTACTCTTCGTGTCTTCGACCTGTTGTCTGGGACGCGGCAGCGAGGCGATCTTTTCCAGGCTCTGTTTGGGCAACTGCCCGGAATTCACAGGTGCAGTTTGCGCCTTGACGACCACCATACCACGCCGTCTGAAATGTTCCCTTTGAACAGGAATGTTGCACCGAAAGATGACCAGTGCTGACCGCTTGTCCGAGCGTCTCCAGACATCCGGATAATAAACAGTCAACGTGCGCCGCGGCTTTGCCTTATAGGCCATTGTCTTTGTCGGAATTGCAGCCGGCTCTGATGTCCCCAGTGTGTCCCTGTCCCCGAACGCTGACGTCGTCGCAATGAGCGTCACTAAGCCAGCAACAATTGACCTGACGGGGCGTCTTCTACGTGTCATGGTGTCCCCGTTCTTACGGCAGAATCGAAGGCCAAGGCGTTGACTGGCTGTACGATTCGTCAGTCAGTCGGCGAAACGAAGCTTCCTCAAATCACCAGAACGGCACAACTGAGTTGGTGATTGTGGCGATGCGAAACGAATGGGGTGAGAAGCGGCCTGAAGGGCCGGGGCGGAAGCATTGACAGAAGCCACGAACCGCGATCGGCTGAGTTATCTTAGCGACTCGCGTTCGGAACCCATGTCGGTTCGACAGGAGGCAGCAACGACAACCGCTGGCCAGGGTGCAAAATAAGGTCGTTTCGTGTCTTCAGGACGACTACAGCACAGGCGTGCATCGCTTAAGTTTCATGCAATATTTCGATAAGACCGAAGCAGGTCAATTGGTTTATTGCCAAAACACGGTGGTGTTACGGTATCGGAATGCCTGCCCGTTCAAACCATTTGACGGGGCACTAATCGCTTAAAGAATCATTGCCGAGGTCACTCCGACGACTGGATGACACTCATTTCTTCAACTCCCGGCTCATCGTCTCAACACGATTGGGTTCGGCAGAGGTAAGGTCATGTTGTTCGCCGGGATCAGCGAGTATGTCGAATAACTCCCACGTCTCACCTTGATCCTTGCTGCAGAGTTTGTATTGCTGGCCAACGAATGCCAACTGGTTTCGGGATTGAACACCAATCGGTCTGTTTCGCACTGTCCGCTCGATTACAAGTCGGCCCTTGGCAGATGCCAGGCTTCAGCAACGTCGAGGGTTCGAAGCTGTCGACGAAGGCTCCGGGCGGCCGGCTGTTTTCCGGGGTGCGGTGGCGGCACCATGACACAACAGCACAAGATGATGCCGATCGCAGGTCGTCAGCTAATGGCCTCGCTGTTGACAGGAGTGCAGGGCGGCGATGCCGCTGGCTGTCCGAGAGGCAGATGACTCAGATTCTCGGAGCAACCGGCGTTGACGCCCACACCGGGATTTCTTACGACCGTGCGCATTGTATCAACCACGGCCGAAAAAAAGGACGGAAAAACGGGATACGTCTGTTCCGGATTCGAGTCGACGGTTTCTGTCATGCATCCCTTCAACAGTGAGTGGTCAAGTTTGGGGTAACGATGGTGTGGACCGTGGATTGACAGGTCAAAATTGAAGTAGGAGAGAAATTTTGTGATAAAGGTCTGGCCGACGACAGTCCGCGTGCCATGAAATGGGTCGAAGCTGCTCGTACCAACGTGGTCCATTAGCTTCCTTAAACCATTGCCCATTGTCGCAAGGACGGGAGGTGCCGCGAAAATCCATTGTTCCGGGCGAAACAGAAATATTCCGCTTCGATGGACATAAATACAGCCTCCAATGATGCCGAACCAGAACACTGCGATCGCCAGATACTCCAGCCGCATAATGCGGCGAACTTCCGGTGTGACAGGCGACCTGGGGTTAAAGCAGATGCGTCCCCAGACGATCGGAGTCAGAACAATCGCGAACAGGATGTCACACCACACAAAGATGCGGCGAAATCGCAGCGACACATTCGGGTCGCCATAAGGCCACATTTCCCAGTCCAGCGGGGTATTCAGATAAGCGTGATGCCTCATGTGTACATGCTTGTACACGGTGTACGGAATGCCCACAACCGTACCGAAAATTCGTGCCGTCGCAGTTACCAGCGTCTTGTTAATGATCAGGTTTCCATGCACAAGCTCATGGGACACTCCTCCAATGCAAAACCAGGCAAACGTCAGCAGTGGGATCCAGACAGCAGAAGTGATTATGTTTGTCGGGGCGTAATGCGCCATCCACCACCACTGACCGCCGCAGGCGACAATCGGAAATGCTAAACATCTTGAGAAGCTTTGTAATGACATTGGGCTAACCATAGATTGAGTTGCAATATCGGCTTACGGCGGGAATCGGACACGGTGCGGAAACAACGTTACGTCTTCAGCCTACATGTGAACCTGAGGATCGGAAGCAACAGCGGGAAGTTCTGGCATTGACGACAAGGGCTCCTGACCTTGAACATTCTTTTGCGAACACGAAACGCCGTCCCCAATATGCAATTCGGAAGTCCGCACGAGGGCCACCAGACGATCGGCCAGCTTCGCCAACAGTTTTTCAGCTTCCGCCTTGGAAAATAAACGCGTGTTTCTGTTCAGATGCACGAACAACTCGCCGCCATACGTACCAAACGCAATTGTAACATTCGTGTTCGATCGCACCGGCGCGACACCATCGATGCTTTGAATGATAACATTGCCCGCGACGGCCTTTCCTTGCTTCAACGGAAATCGATTCTCAAACAACCGGCGCACTTCGCCGACATTGGTCACCACGGCTGACGCGAAGTCCGGCTGAAGTTTCCTTGACAGATCAAACAGGCCCGGAATCCAGCGAGTCAGGGCAAACCCCCGCAGCATCGCCGCCCCCTCGTTCCTGTTAAGCATCTGGTGAGACTTGTGGTGAATGGCCGCCAACAGCGACTCGGTGTGTCGAATCTGACGACGACGATAACTGTGAAAAACGTAGCTAACCACATTGGCAGCTGAAATCTCGTCATGGTCAGGGGTTCGCATGCTGACGGGCATCAGGATGCGAAACAGATCGTTGGGTCGCGCGGTTGGGTCGGTGGCTGTCCAGTCTGCCATCTGCTGCAGAGAAACCATCAGGCACAAATCATTTGTCGAAACTCCCCGAGCGGCCGCCCACTTCTTCAGTTGCTTCACGGTTGCTCGTGACAGCACCTCTGTATGGACAATGTTCTCACCATCCTCGTTCGTTACGGGTAACGGTGACTGCCTCAGAAACCGATAGCTTTTTCTAAACAACAATCGGCACGTTTCCAAAAGCGTGTGAAGAATGGGGGCGTTCCGATTATCGGGCATGTGCAGAGAGCCGCGTTTCAGGAGCACGTTCGGATCAGGCCGTCGGACAGTCGGTCGGTCATCTTCACTCGTGGCGGTCAGTTGACCGTAGCGAGCGAAGACATCCCCGAGAAAACGAATTGCTCCAATACCGTCGGTACACGCATGATGAAAGTGGGAAATCAACACACCCCGCGTGGCACAAAGCCGCAGGTCAAACACGACGCCAGATTGCTGAGCCAGATTGATCCACCTGGAACGGCAGTTGACCGGCGGAAATTCGCGATCACATCTGACAATGGTGATCGATGGCTCGTGGTCTTTCAACAATCGCCATTTCATCCGCCATCCCGATTCGTCTATCACAGCACGCAGCAGCGGGTTATCGACCAGCGTTTCTCGCAGAGCAGACTCGAAGGCTGACTCATCAAGTGTCCCCTCAAACGGCGTCCGCAGGACAATGACCATCGGGTACTCGGGCGAATCGTCGCAAAATGCGTAGTGTTCGAAATTCGACAGAGTCAGAGGAAAGATATGACCTGTATCAGACATCGCCAGTTCTTCAGGGCTACGTGAGCTTCCATGGATTACGGAGAATGTCCCCGTCGTTCGAATCCTGAATGGACACCGCAAAACCCTTGTGGTACGGACCACAGACGTGAACTTGGGTAAGATTAGTATAATACACAGGATTGGTGAACTGCAAACGCCAAGTCTCAGTCGAGCGCCTTTACATGGGATTCATCGAATGACGGAACGTGATTCGAGAAATCGGCGCCGTGTATTTCAAGCTCCGCGGGGATGCTTGACTTTGTTGCATCCTGCCATGAGGTGCCGCAGGAATTTTGATCGCATCACCGAACGAGTGCTAGGCCGTACGTTATACCGAAACGGATACGTGTGCCTGGGCTGCGCCTTTCGGTGGTGGGCAAGTCGTCGTCGCGGTCTGTCTCAGGCCTTGCAGCAACGAATTCAGCAGTTCCTGCGCGTCGGACTGGGTGAAGCCCACCGGACAACAGCGTATGGTAATCGAAAGGCAACCACTGACCATAATTGTGGATAACGCTGCGGCCGTTCCCTGACGGATCGGCGGAATGCCGCAGACGTCTTCAACCAGCAGATTGCCCATCTGAATGCGTCCATCCCGCTTCGGCAGACGGCTGCCGATAGCATTCAACATATTTCCCATGTGAGACAGCACGATTGTGCTCATGCAGTTTTTTCTGCTTCGCTTCATCACCAGACGCAGCAGCCCGGGAATCCTTTCCATCGCCTTGAGCGCCTGGATAAACATCCACCCTGCCTGACTCTCGTGGACCAGTTGCATCTCGTCGCGAACGCTGATCAGTAATTCTTCGGGGCGGGCGACTAACATCACCGGTCTCGCGATAAAGATGTAACTTACAACGTTACATGCCGGCAATTCGCTATCAGACGGACCTCTCAGGCTGATGGGCACGAGCACACAGAATGTGGGCTGCTTCCATCGCAGGAGTCTCGGTTGTTTATTGGAAATATTCGAATTCCAGGCCTGTGCGGTCACCATCAATTCTCGCACAAGCAGGTCATTCAGAGACGCGTTCTGCTGCTTTGCGGCGTCTCTCAGCCCGCGGGTTTCGGCACGTGTCAGCTTCAGTGACAGCAGACCAAGACCAGGGTGGCGTTCGCCATCATCGCCTGTTGCTTTCGAAAGCAGCGGTAATTTTACTTGCGCCAGATAGCGTATCGTGTACTTCATCACGATACGAATGCGACGAACGATTGACCCCGACACGTTAGCGACCCGTCGTCCTTCGGCACGGTTTCTGTTCTTTAGTAATTCCAGATTGAGGGGCCGTAGTTCCGGCAGTTCTGCTGTCGCTCCGGTTGACGCTGCATGGTGCCGTGCATACGCAATGGCGACATCTTCGAGAAACTGAGCTGCCCCGATTCCGTCGCAACAGGCGTGGTGAAACTGTATCGTAATCGTTGCGTGATCGGAGCCTTGTTCGCCCCACACTCGCAATCCGATATTCGTTGTCAGATCAATCGGCTGTCGCCAAGGCTCTTCCACCATCCATCGTTCATGGTCCCAGTCCGGTTTCGGAATCTCGCCTCCCGCCCAGACCCAATGTCCGCCACGATTGGTCGTTTCGACTCGGCTGCAAAGAAGCGGGTGTCGACTCAATGCCTCATCCACTGCGAATTTCATGACGTCCCGGTCAACAATGCCCTTCAAGCGGACCTGCAAATAGAACATCATCGGATAGTCAGTGGATTCATCAGCTAACATGAACCTCTCAAAGACCGTAAGCGGTAACGGAAACAGATTGTCTGGTTCGATGAGTGACATTAGGACGATCCGACACCGTACTTCGGGATAAATCAGCGTTCCATGTTTGAGTGTGTTGCGGCCCTGCCACAAGCAATATTAGAGAATATTACTGACACTTCGCTGTATGGACGCATGATACTCGTTGCAGGCGGAATATTCTTGAGGAAGGGATCTGCAGAAGGTCCGTGACTCCGAATAACGATACTCCTGCATTAGGGCTGCATATGTCCGCCGACACCCTCTGTGGAATGGCTGATCGCGTTCGTTCTTCCGCATTTGATCAGCTACGGTTGCGTGCTCCGGTTACATCGATCGAGAGCAATTAGCGCCTGCAAAACGGGCCAGCCCGTGTCATCACGTTGACGACCTGGCCTCACGAATGCCCCAATTGATCGAGGACGAACCGACGTAACGGTGGGGGCGGGACGGCCGTGTCAGAACATGTCAGGATTTATGATAGCTGGAGTGACCTCAAACGGCCGAGCCGAGTGCTGCGTCGGCAGCGGTCATGCCCAATCGAACATCCCCTTGACGATTCAGTTGAGGTACTTTGGCTCAGGCGATAGTGAATGAGCACGGTAGCACTCTGTATTATCTTATTCGCTCCCTGCGAAGATTCCGGGATTGCCCGTGCCGGGTGCCTCTGCATCGTCCTGACCGGCAGTCACTATCACGCAACCGGTACCAGGCCTCGGTGGGTCGGCTCCTCCGCCTCACGCAGCATCCCCCAGCGGCTTGCCTGCCACAGCTCACCGGTATTCAGTTCAATCGCCGTCAGCCACCCGTGACGCCAGCAGGCAGTGTCGATGCAGATAACAAACCCAAGGTCAAGAATCTCGGAGTTCTTTTGCTCCGTGTGTCCGACAACAACGGTCTTACCAGACTGATGAGGCTGCATCTCATCAGGCTCCAACAGAGCCCACCGCAACTGATAAGCCTTCTGTTCGGCCATCGGAAGGTCCGAACGATAATTGGCATGAGTCAGGATGAAACGATCTGTTTCGTAATAGGGCTGACATGACGACAACAGTGCCCAGTGCTCCGGGGGAATATCACTCAGCGTTGCGCCAAAACGATAAGAATTTAAGGTAGACACGCCACCGCAGTTCTCCCAGTATCGAAGTGCGACGTCACCTTCCTGTGCAGCAAACAGCATTTCTTCATGATTGCCCTTGATAACAACCACATCACAAACGTTTTGCAGCTCGATTATCTGGTCCAGGACCTCTGCACTGTCCCGGCCCTGGTCGATAAGATCACCAAGAAATACAAGGTGATCGTCTGCCGTAGGGGCAATCGCTTTCAGAATTGTCTGGAAGGCATGTCCACAACCGTGAACATCGCCAACGGCAATCAGGCGACCTGAATCAGAGGACATGAACCTAACCTGTGCGACATGACTTTGAGGGCTTCGGTGGCTGAGGGGGGACTTGCCTCATAACGGTTAAACATCTGCAGTATGTCCTGGCGAGTCAAAGGCGCCAATCTGAATAGAAATACAGACGACATCGAAGGGCAGAATGTCGATGGTGTCACAGGCAACGATCTGCTTTGTCGAGTTGTAAATCAACGCGAGACTCGACGTTGGTCTTACATTCTGGCAGTGCTGCTTTAGTCCTCAGATAATCCCGCATCCGTGATCTTCGGTCCGCTCAGGTAGACTGAGACCACCGACTTTGCGTCGAGCCGAACTCTTCCCCTAATTTCTGCATCGTAGCGACAGCGAGCCTCTCCCCCTGCAATTACGAGCGTCTCGTGGTAATCGTTCAGGATCAGTCACGTACACACATTCAAGCACCGTATTTTCTGCCCAAGCCGTTTACGCAACCTCAGCGACAGGCTGGGATCCACGTGAACTGCCACGAAAATCACGAACAAACCGATGTCTGCCATGTCTACGCTTTTCATGACTTCAAAAAGGCGTTTGCTACTTACAACGCCAGGATGCTGAGTCCGACGCAGTTCCTGTGATTACTGAAGCACAGTGCCTTCACGTCGACTCAGGAGGACATCAATTACGTAAACGTGATGACCGTAGGCCCGGACGTGTTCTTGCCGGAGGCACTGTCACTCAAGGTATCTGGAAATGATCCGAAATCCGGGTAGGATACCGTCCGACTTCGCGATTATTGGCACCCTATAGACACCCTGGTGTCTCCGGACCGGGCATCCAAAACAGCGTTTCGTCAACGTATGTGTTACTCAGCCCTGGTGGCGGAATTGGCAGACGCACCAGACTTAAAATCTGGGGTTCCGATAGGAGCGTGTGGGTTCGAGTCCCACCCGGGGTAAATTTCAACAGCCAAAATGCAGGGTTCCCTGTGTTTTCTGGGGGTGTCGTTCACGTGAATTCGTCTGCGTTCACATGCGGTGACC
>JAQWOH010000045.1 GCA_029245955.1 Fuerstiella sp.
GTCCAGTGATCCGTCAGGTTGGCGCGTTACTGGTAATTCCCCCAGTGCCTGACGTGCTTGCGTCTGGTCGAATCCTGCCCGCGTAAATACCGCCAACCACTGACCACGATTCTGCGGTGGGAATTCCATTCCCGTCAGTTCGTAGAATTCAGTTTTGAACGCTTCCAACATCGACCTGTCCGCGTCTGTGTACCTGAAAATGTACCTTGACGGTATATTTACGGTGGAAACTACGGACACATCGTACAGCACCAGCAACCCGCACTCAATGTTTTGCCACGCCACGGACATGGTGGATTGATATCCCGTCACTCACTGAATGTCGGGCTGTTTCTGTTGGCGACAGATCAGAATGTTTTTTGCCCAGGAAGTTCCGTGGTCTTACAGCCCGTTGAAACGTACGCGGATGTCAGCCGAAAAATCTTCCGATATACCCGCCCGTCTGGCGATTTGATCGATGCGACACTGCGTCTGAAACTCACTGAACGTCTGGTCTGGTTCAGGTGAAAGCAGATCGTTCGAAAACGCGAAACGGTCTGCATACCCGGGTAAGACGATTCGAGGATCCAGCCAGTTGATGGGCTTCGGCGTCAGCGTGTATGTGTGCCTGACAATGCAGTTTGTACAGTTGTTCAACAGCGAATGATAAAACCGGGGTGCATCGTTAAGCTGTTGAATCCTTTGAGCGATTTCAACAAACAGCTGCTGAACCTGTTCCGGGGACGCCTTGCAGGGGAACATGAAAACCTGATCATCCGGACGCATCACTGTGCGTCCGCCGATCTCGTCGCGTTCATCGGCCACGATATAGATTAACTCGTACTGGCGGTAGAGTCCCCTGATCGGCGAAAAAGATTCGCCCTGTTCACGTCGAATTTCGATCGATACGCTGAAGTACCGTGGTCCGTCAGCGGACTGCAGCCCGAACGTCAGAAAATTGTGTGCAATGCCTTCAAGAGCAGTAAATCGCTGCACAACAAACCACACTTTTTCCAGCTGACTGAGTTTGAAATCGAACTTGCGAAAGTGGATGTCGGCATCCGTTTCTGTACGATAGACAGTATGTCGAAACCCGTCAATCAGTACGTCATCGCCTCTGATCTTCACATTTGCGAGCTGAGCATTGTCGGGCGCCCAATTGCGTTCATTTGATGGTCTTTGCAGCAGTGTAAGAAGGTAGATCACGACAACTGATGCCATCGTCACGCGAAGCCATTTTATTCGATTTGGCCACCTCAGCATCAACGTGGCTGTCGTGACCAGGTACATCAGGGCCAGCACATCGGACGCTGGCGCAGGCAGGAATTCAAAGTAATAGATGGCCCCGACTGCCCAGGCGATCAGCAGCAGCACGGTCAGCCACATGATGCCGTGCAGCGACAGCTGTGCAACTTGTGAGGATGTGGTCTTGAATCGACTTGCTTCCATAACATCAGGATGACACATCTATGGCGGACAGGCAAACTACACTCAGCGGCGGAGGGATTGCTAGTATTCAGGTGGCTGTCGTGCGAGACATTGACGATCACAACGGTGCAATCACAACATTGTCACGCACAGATGTTGGAATAATGTGGACGTTTCACTTTGAGCAGGAACAATCGACATGGCTGACTTTCTTCATCGATGCAGATACGGCGAATGCGGTGGGGCGATTGTTCGTTTTGTTAACGAGCACATGTCCGGCCTTCGTCATTTGCGGCGCGTAAGCGCACGTTAACATCGTTTTTCTGGTGAGTGTTGTGAAGATGCCAACACCCTCTTTGTCTGTCTGCCCGGAATGCGCTCCGGCGACCACTGCGAATGCTGTCGTCGGTGATGCTGTTGCAGAGTGCATCCAGTGCGGCAGCCCATTTCTACTGCCGCTGACGTCCCTGCTGGACGACAGCAGCACGCTGTCTGTCGTCCCGGAGTCAGCTGTCGAGTGTTCAGCAGGTCCCGTGCGGTACCGAAATACCACTCGCCGCGTCCTGGTGGCCGTCTTCGTTTCACTGATCGTTAATGGGGGGCTGTTGACGGTGCTGGGGCTGTTGTGTTTTCACGTCGAATGTTATGAGGGTTATCTGTTGAGCAGCAGATTCAACACGCCACAGCAGAACCAGCCGTCGATGTTTTCGGTATTCGAATTGGGCGGCGCAGAATCCACGCAGTACCAGTTGCCGCCGACGATGGAAATCGCCCGGGTGATGCCGGTTATCATTCCACGATTTCCGGTTTCCGACGGTTTGCTTCCTGATGGTGTCGGTGTCCTGGCCGGCGATGGCAGAACGGGCAGTGGCAGAACGGGCAGTGGTAGTGTCGGCGGCAGTGGCAGTGGCGGTGAAGGACTGTTCGGCGGTGTCCGAGACGGAGATTCGTTTGCATACGTTGTTGATGCGTCCGGCAGTATGTCCGGTGAACGAATGACGCGGGTGCTGGAGGAACTGAAGACGTCAGTGAATTCGCTGGAAGAACATCACCAGTTTTTTGTTGTGTTCTTTAACAAGCATACCTACGCCATGATGTGGCCGAAAATCGAAAAACGACTTGTCAGTGCCAGTCAGCGAAACAAGGATCGTGTTTTAGGCTGGGCATTTCAGGTTCAGCCACAGGAGGTCACTGAGCCGCAGCGAGCGTTGCGCATGGCGCTGGATTTAAAACCTGACGTACTGTTTTTTCTGACTGACGGAAACATTCCGGAACAGTCTCTGCGACTCGTCAGGAAGTATCGTCGCGACCGCACCAGCGTCCACACAATCTGCGTTGGAGAAGATGCTGCAATACCCGTGATGCAGAAGATCGCGGAGGTTGGACAGGGTGCGTTCCTGATGGTCCAGTGAGTCGTGCAGGGACGTATCGCCGGGCCGATCGTCCTCGGCCTTCGGTGGCGATGCCAACAGCGAACGAGTAGCCTGCTGTGTTTACACACCTTCTCTGGCTTACAAAGCGGAATATTCGATCATGGTCATAGTTATTGCCACAGTTATCTGCAAATCCGGTCACCGAACCGATTTTCTGAACGAGTTTCAGAAGATCGTGCCCGAAGTTCTGGAGGAAGACGGCTGCATTGAGTACGGACCGACGGTCGACACCGCGACTGACATCGGCAATCAGAACGTCGATGAAAACCGAGTGACGATTGTGGAGAAATGGGAGTCCAAAGCAGCTTTGAAGGCCCATCTGGTGGCACCACATATGGAAGCTTATCGGCCGAAGGTAAAGGTGTTTGTTGAAGCCTCTGAACTGCGGGTCCTGGAAACGGCGTGACGACGATGGTTCCTGCCCGTCTTTGTATCCCGACGCGTTTCCCTGAATGATCCGAGCTGATTCATGCGACGCACAATCTGTTTTCTGCCGATGTTCTGCCTGCTGTCGGTCGCGATGCCCGGTGAAGCTGCGGACTGGCCACACTGGCGTGGACCTGCGCGGAACGACGTTTCTTCGGAACAGTCCGGCTGGAACGGGCAGTTTTGGGTTACGGGCCCATTATGGGAAATAAATGTCGGCGAGGGCAGTTCCTCAGCTGTGGTTGTTGGTGATCGCGTCTATCTGACGGGCTGGTCACAGAACCTTGACACCATCTTTTGTCTGAACGGCGAAACCGGCAAAGAACTTTGGCGACAGTCCTGTCAGTCGCCGCGTTACGGTCGCTTTGCTATGGGGGATCAGAAGTTGTATTCGGGAGCGTGTTCAACCCCGGAATACGATTCCGATACGGAGCTGTTGTTTACTCTTGGCGTGGATGGCGACCTGAACGCCTGGGACACCCGAAGGGACGGGCAATTATCCTGGTCTCTGAATGTTTATGATCGATACGACGTGGAACGACGTCCCGAAGTTGCCGAGCGCAAGAAGACTCAACGCGACTATGGTTACATGAGTTCACCGTTGGTGATCGGAAGACAGTTGATTGTGGAAGTTGGCGCACGGGCGGGCAACCTTGTGTCATTCGACAAGCGTACGGGGAGTGAACTGTGGAGGTCAGAGAACCGCGACGAAGCCGGACACACCGGCGGCCCGGTGCCGATTCGCGTCCAGGGAGTTCCCTGCGTGGCTGTTCTGACGCTGAGAAACCTTGTCGTAACACGGGTTGAAGGGGCAGAGGCCGGCAGGACAGTTGTGGTTTACCCGTGGACGACAGACTACGGCAACAACATTGCCACAGCTGCCGTTTCCGGAAATTCAATCATTATCACGTCAGCTTACAATCACTTCGCGATGTGCCGACTGAAGATCACTCTGAACGGCGCGACAAAGGTCTGGGAAAACGAACTTGCGTCGGGGGTCTGCAGCCCGGTGATTCATGAAGGCCACGTCTATTGGGCATGGCGGGGTGTCCACTGTGTTGACTTTGAAACCGGCAGCGAAATCTGGTCCGGCGGCAAAGTGGGTTCACAGGGGTCCTGCATTCTGACAGGCGATGACCGTCTGATCGTGTATGCGAACAAAGGCAGTCTGTCGCTGCTTGAAACGGCAAAGCGGTCGCCGCAAAAATATACTCAACTGGCTGCCGAAACCGTATTTTCGAAAACGGATGCCTGGCCTCATGTCGTTTTGGCAGAGGGAAGGCTGATCTGTCGAGACCGAGACGGTAATGTTCGCTGTCTGGTCGTTGGGAGCGGACCAGTTGCGAACTGACGATGAACCATGACCGGGTTTATCATCATTCATGTGGTGGCGGTGGTATGACCGCTTTTTCCACTTCGCTCAGCAGTTGTTCTCTGCGGAATGGTTTGTAGAGCACCGACTTCAAACCGCGTTGACGTGATTTGACGATCGAATGTCCTGCGTCATAGCCAAAGCCGGTCATGAGGATGACGGGCAGTCGATTGTCGATGTCCTGTATCTCACAAAAACATTCGTATCCGTTCATGTCCGGCAGATTAATGTCTGTCAGGACGACGTCGTAATGATGAGTGCGGGCCATCTGGCAGGCTTCCTTTCCGGAACGAACAGCCTCGACCGTGCAGTTATGCTTGTCCAGCAAGTCGTGTGCGGACTTCAGCACGGTTTCGTCACTATCCACCACCAGAATCCGTTTGTCGGTCAGAGCCGGACGCTCGACTCGTTGACGGCTGGACGTTCCTGGAAATCCAACATCGCCAGCATCGGCCTCTTCGGAAACTCGAACAATCTGGCCTCGGATCGTGCGAGTGTTGTCGAGAATACGCTGCAGTTTTTCGCAGACGTCCGGATCGTGACCGATGTACTTTTCCAGAATCGCCGTTGCGCCGGAAAGTATGTCATCCGTCGGCAGAGCGATATCGCGTTGCAGTCGAGCTGAACTTTCGGTTGCTGTCGTAACCTTTTCAGCCACCAGTAACTGTAGTTGATTGACAGCCATCGCCACCACACAGCCGAAGACTTCAAGGAATTCCAGATCCTTCTGGTCAAACCCCTGTGCTCCCGGACTTTCCACATTGAAAGTTCCCAGGACTTCGTCGTGCATGATCAGCGGAACGGTCAGTGAGCTGCGAGCATCCGCAGCTCCACTCAGGTATAGCGGATCAGACTGTGTATCCGAGCACAGGTGGCTTTTACGCGTGGCAGCAACGTAACCGGTGACTCCGTTGCCCTGCGCCTGGGCAAACAGTTGTCGTGTCGCGGCTTCAGGGCGCATGCCGACCTGCAGCAGTGGCAGCAATTCGCCCGAGCCAGGGTTAATGACCCTGATTTCAATCGTTTCAAAGCCCAGAATGTCCTGAGAGTACTCCAGAATTTTTTCCTTCAGCAGCTCCGAACGATCCTCTGGTGACATCTCAGTCACTTCTTCCGGTGACAGGTCTCCCAGTTCTATACCCGCGCGATAGAGTGCTTCGCGTTTTTGATTCTCCAGGATTTCCTCAGATACGTCGCGAACCACAATTGTCGTAAATGGCAGCGTTTGTCCGTCACCCACGGGCAATGGCGATCGCGATGCCCGCATGGCCACAAACTTACGTTCCGCCATTTTCAAAATGATTTTCAGGACCTTGTCGGGGCCTGGATCCATGTTCGTCGGCAGCACGGCGGGGCTGATCAGTTCGGGATTTCCCAGGGCCTCTAAGAAAGAAAGGCCGATCAGCGAGGATTCGCTGTCGGCCATGTTCTGGAGCATCTGGTTATGCCAGACCACTTTGTTTTCGGAGTCCACCAGGACCAGGGCGTCCGGAACGCTGTCCAGAAACCCCTGAGCACACAACTGCAGGTCCTGAGTGCGTTTTGCCCACTCACCGGCAAACAGGACTCCGTCCGCCTCTGCGCCGGGAATCCCAGGTGGAACGAGTTCCACGCTGTCGCCCATTATCCTGAAAAACTGGCTGGCGGCTTCGTCCGTGTCTCCGGACACAAGTAACCGCGGTCGTGAGGAACTCACGTATTTTTTCCCGGAACGGATACACGTTTGATTGCGAAGGGCCGACCTGTGGCGCGACCCCGCCGAAGCAATTGATTAAAACTCATGCCGTGATTTGCCGAAAGCCCAACAACCTGAATTCTGCGCAGTTCTCAAAAACTTCCTCAGCTCTTTTCACTGGACATCAACTCCACTGAAATCGTGCCTTTGTTGTTGCCCAGTTGATTCCAGTCGTCCCCGCACCGCAGCAGCAGCAGCCCGTCGTTCATGGCAGTAAACGTTCCATCGATTCCAAGGTCAAACGACCTGCCCAACTGATAATCCATGAACAGAATACCGACCAGCTTCCCTGTGTCGTCGGGGCCACCATCGGCAGAAACCTCTGCAGAGTCTTCTGACGTACGCCACGTGCCTGTGGCGGAAAACTGATATTCCTGTCCCGCCACGACTTTCAAACCGCTGGGCTGCCATCCTTTATCGGCGCGAATTCGCGACACGACCGGGCGCGTACCTTTTTGTACGCGATACTTTGCCTTCCAGTTCCAGACACAGCGCCCGACATCAAAACCGCGCTGCAGATGATCAACGAAGAATTGAAACTCGAATTCCAGTTCTTCCATTTTGGAAGCGAACGATCGGTCGAATGTTGACGGTCTTCCCGTCAGGAACCCAATACCCATCGGACGAAACCGGTCGTAATAATTACTGTTGTTCACGAGGAAATGGCACAACGCCCAGCGCCACGTGTAATTCTGCCATCCGTCTCCCGTGCGCTGTCGATTGTCTGTGATTTCCTTAATACTTTTGCGTGGAGACTTTTTCAGATACTGAATCACGTAATCCGGTGCGGTGACTGTTGTATCATCCTCGATCCAATAGTTACCCAGCTCAGCCATCCCTTCGGCATACCATGTGGGTCCGGTGACACCGAATGTCTGGTAGCAATACGCATGAACGGCTTCATGCTGCGGCGTGCCGAAACTGTTGGACGAATACACAACGGCGTTCACGTTCAATTGATTCCCTCGCCGCGCCCCCTGAGCAATCGTGATGCCGCCCTGACGTACAGTGTTGCGCACGTTCGGTGACAGCGATCCGGCGGGCCAGTAGTCCAGGTTGTCCACGACGTAGCATTCGATTGTCTTGCGATTGGGGGCGCCCCAATAGCGGGAGATGATCTTCAGCATCGTCTCCATTTTCTGAAGCAGGGCGTCCGCATCGTCTTTCGCCAAGTCTGTGTGGACCAGGAAGTTTCGACTGCGATAATCCACAGGGCGACGAGTTTCGGCATTCCGATCGCCTCTGTCCTGACCATCGACACAGTTGGCCGCGGTCATACACAACAGGCAGACCATGAGAATTGAGACCCATTTTCGCCGCGTCATTTGACTGGTTCCTCCGTCTGAGTCTGCACTTCTGTCTTTTCGATTCGCCCAAACATGTGGCCGCCGACTTTCCCGTGCTGCCATGTGCCTGCATAGCGATTTTCGTGAAAGATGACTCGCGCCGAAAATGCGGAACCAAGACCGGGCAGCGTAGCGTCCGTCAAAGAGACCATGGGCGTGTCTCCCGCCCATTCCAGCGGAACTGTAATCGGCACTTTTGTGTCAACGTTTCCGTATTTTACTCGGGTCAGGAATGTCCAGAGATTGCCCCCGAGTTTGGTCACGCTCTTAATCTCGTATCGTTCCGCCTTGGGAAGTTCGTCAGTCTTGCCATCGACCGTGAAAGAGCCCACCAGAGTGACGTTGGACATCCTGGAAGAAAATGCTTTTTCACGCGCTGCAGACTCATCGGCCTGCACGGGAGCCGCAAACAGCAGCATGAGTGCAGAGGTCGTGATCACTGGATTCTGATGCATCAAAGGATCTCCTGGCGATAGAATAAGGCTCATCAGCGATGTCTGCACAGGAACGTCCCTGTCCTGCTAAACGTTCTTACGAGTAATTATCGTCAGCCGTTTAACGAAACAAAGTACAGTTCTGTCAGATTTTCTGACCAGCCCCGGAAGATAGGCCGCTCAAGGCGTTAGCCGGTGTGGTTTAAGACGCAGGCCGACATGAATTGTACCCGAATGGGCTGACGATGCCGAACCACCGATTCGCGCGCACCGTACGTTTTACTACCATTCCGCGGCAAATGACTCGGACAACCTCGTGGTGACCGGTCACTGGGGACCGATGAAGATCCAGCGCGTCCGCGTTGTTCGATGGGAAAGGCCGTATGCAGAATTCCGGTAGACTGATGTCTGAACTGAAGACGACGACAGCACGCTGGCTGACGTTCGTCGTTCTTTCGGCACTCGGCATTGTCCTGCTCAACGCTCCATTCGCAGTCGCATTTCAGTCGGATGTGCCGGCCAACGTCGTCGTTCAGCAACCGGCCGACAATGGTCTGAGTCTCAACGACATGCTGCGTGCTGGCGGTGCTGTCGGATACCTGATCGTTCTGCTCAGCCTGGTAATGGTGGCGCTGATTGCGGATCATGTGATGAACATTCGCCACTCGACGCTGATCCCACCGGGACTGGCCGAAGAAGTGCACCGTTGTCTGGCCGAAGGAAAGATTGACGAAGCGAAGCAGCTATGCCAGCAGCATCCCGGATTCTTAAGCCGAGTACTGCACGCGGGACTGGACGAAACCGGAGGCAGCTACAACGCCATTGAAAAAGCGATGGAAGATGCTGCCGTCGAACAGTCAGCACGGTTGTTTCGACGCATTGAATACCTGTCCGTGATCGCCACCATCGCACCGATGCTGGGACTGATGGGAACCGTCTGGGGCATGATTCAGGCGTTTCTGGAATTCGAACAGAAGGCGAATCCGCAGGTCTCTGAACTTGCTCCAGGCATCTATCGAGCTCTGATTACCACCCTCCTGGGACTTGGCGTCGCAGTACCGTCACTGAGTGCCTTTGCGATCTTCCGCAACCGCATCGACGAACTGGCAGCCGAAGCAACACTGATGTCCGAACATGTCTTTGCTGACTACCGTCGTGCCCTGCAGGCACGACGAAGCAACCAAGAACGCTCTTAACCAAGTGACACCGATGAAGAAGATTCTGATTCAGTTTGACAGTGACACTGTCCCCAGCACTTTTGACCGCATTGTGGCAGTCGACGCCGGAGTCGACGAACTGTTCAGCTACGGCGGCATTTCACCGGACAACGTAACGAGTCTGGTGCATGGGGCCATCTTTACTCGTGGTCCGGCGGATCTGAAGAACACGGCCATCTTTGTTGGTGGCAGCAATGTGTCTGACGGCGAAACACTGATGAGAACGATCGGGTCGACGTTCTTCGGACCGATGAAGGTATCGGTGATGATGGATTCCAACGGCTGCAATACCACTGCTGCGGCGGCGGTCGTAGCCGCGAAGAAACACCTGAATCATGATGATACATCCGCATTGGTCCTGGGTGGCACGGGTCCGGTCGGTCAGCGAGTGGCTCAGTTACTGGCAACCGAGGGCAGCGACGTCACCCTTGTGTCACGGTCCGAAGATCGAGCGTCCGCCGCCTGTGATGCGATCCGAGCAAGAACTGACGCGGGAACGTTGACTCCGGCTGGCGCTGCCACGGCCGATGAATTTCAAAGTCTGTGTTCCGGCAAACAGCTTGTCGTCGCTGCCGGAGCCGCTGGCGTATGTTTTCTGCCGGAAGGATCACTGGCGGCGCTGGACGGCCTGTCAGTTGCCATTGACTTAAATGCAGTGCCACCTGTCGGCATCACGGACATCGGTGTCACCGACAAGGCCGCGGAAAAACATGGTGTGATCTGTTACGGTGCGATCGGTGTCGGCGGGACTAAGATGAAAGTCCATCGCAAAGCCGTGGCCAGTCTGTTTGACGCCAATGAGCGCGTGCTGGACACGCAGCAGATATACGCCCTGGCGCTGCAGGTTGCCGGCCTGGTCTGACACGAGACACGGCTGGGTGAATTCCGGCCCGCGACCTACATCTGACAGACTGTTGGTTGCCGGTAAGTTTATGTTATTTGACATTTCGAGTCATCCGCAGTCTGGATTCCATACGTTGGTGCCTTTGCGAAATACGTCGTAATGCGGATGATACAGCATTGCACACAACTGAGTCACACTTTACGAGGAGGCATCATGGCAGGGCAGGGGGTGATTACGGTCTTTGGTTTGTTCGTACTTCGGCAGGATGAAGTCGGTGTCCGTTTAACTCTGGGACGATTTAGCGGTGTAGTGAAGCCGGGGTTGGGGTTCAATATTCCGATTATTCACAAGGTCACGAAGACCAAAAGTAGCCTTCAGACAACTGACCTGCCTGAACAACAGATTGTGCTTAGTGGAAACATTTCTGTCATCATTTCCGGTAATCTTAATTTTCGAGTCAAAGCACCGGACCGAGCTCTTCTTGAAGTGAACGATTATCGGTACAGCATTCAGCAGCTTGCACTGACGACGATTGCCGACGTGCTCGGCAGTAAGACCATTGAGGAGGTTCGCGGCGCAAAATTGAGAATAGCGGAAGAAATTGAGGCCATCGTTTCACGAACCGCCTCAAGCTGGGGCCTTACGGACGTTGATATTCGATTAACGGATGCTCGAATGGACGAAGGGCTGCAGCGTGCAATGATGCGTGAAACGGAAGCACGCAAGGAGGCCAGCGCGATCAAGATTAAGGCAGAATCTGACAAGTATGTCGCTAGCATATTTGCCGATGCGGCGGAGTCGCTGGCCAGATCACCGGGCGCCATGACGTTGCGAGTTCTGCAGACATTAAGCGATGTCAGCAATGATAAGACAACCATTGTTATTCCGGTCCCGATTGATCTGCTGACTCGCCAATCGCCATCGGCGGCTCATGTCAGCCCGGCGACCTCTGCGGCGTCACAGTCATCCGACACGACAGCTGTCGTGTCCGACGTTCCGATGGGAGAAATCAGACTCCGTGGAGACAAGACGGTCGCTGTGTGTCCGTCGTGCAATTCCAAGTACGACGTGACGGCTATTCTGGGTGAATCGAAGGTTGATGTTGCCCCGGAAATCCCAGGGCAACAGATTAAGTGCAAACGCTGCAATCAGATATTTACACTTCCCGAGGCGGAATAAGAACGGCGACGGGTGGCCGTGGGCCGGACTGAACCTGCGAAGCAAGGCCCGGATTCGTGTTGATGCTCAGGGCGAAAACCAAAGGTGACCTGCCCTCACTAACCGCAACCAGCCATTGGGTGGTAAACAGAGGGTTTGGTCACAGAAGAAGGAGGCATCAGACGACACGCAAGAGACTTAAGGCAGAAGAGATGATCCGGAAGCTTCGGGAAGTGGAAATCCTGCTTTCGCAGAGGATGGAAGTTGCGACAGCGTGTCGGCGGACCGGCGTGTCGGCCAATATTTATTACCGCTGGCGGAAAAGATAAGGCGGGATCCAAACGGATCAGGCAAAGTGTCCGAAGGAGCTGGAAAAAGAAAACGCTCGATTGAAGAAACTGGTGGCGAGGTGGAACTGGACAGGGCGATTCTGTGGGAGGCCGCGTCGGGAAAGTCCTGAACTCTTTTAAGCGTCTTCGTATTGTGGAGCATGTGCGTGACGCTCTGGGGCATGATCGGGTACCAGAACGTCGTGCGTGTCGGAGACTTGGTCAGTCTCGTTCTACTCAGCTTCGTCAGACTTATGTTCCGGAAGACGAACCGCGTCTGGTTCGTCGGGTCACCGAGGTGGCAATGTCCTACGGTCGTTATGGAACGGAAAACTGGGTGACGAGGTTGCCTAACGTGGAGCTGTTTGACACTCTGCTGACAGCACACTGGAGGCGATACTGCAGTGTGGTTCGTCCCCACAGCTCATCGAACTACCGGCCACCAGCGGCGGCGGCCGTGTTGTCAGTGAAATATTTTGAGCCGGATCTGAGTTGGATTACGGCACCATCCGTAAGTGCCCGTCAGTCATCGATGTTCATACGGATATCTGCAGTCGTGCGCGGAGACGCCCCTTTGGACTGTTCGAGTTGCGTCCCTGTTCCCGCCAGCTTTGTCGGATGAATCAGGAACGAGTCACTGGCATCAAATTCGTCGTCACCATCGACATCTCCGGCCAGTGCACTGGCGGCGACCAGCATGAGTCGGAATTCCAGGAACTCTGTCGCCGATTCCGTCAGCCGCGTCCGGGATCGGCGAGATATTCTTCGTCTGTGTTTGCGAGGAAAAGCTTTATGCAGACAGGACTTCAGTTGTTCAGTCAGCAACGTATCATCGCTTTTCGTGAAAGACCGGATTGGCTGCTACGGCCGCGGACGGGGGTCAGGCCGTTTAACGCACAGAAACGACCGGGTACGGTACGCAGATGCACCTCTCAAGTGAGCAGAATGCACGTAGAATCCACCTTCTAAGGTGCAGCAGCCGATGAGCATGCGTATCAGGCGGCGCCGCCGGCTAAAGAGAAAGCATGCACCGTCAGCCAGCCTCAGCCGGCGTCGTTGGTGGTTCGTCCCAGAGCGACGTCGAAGTCGCTGACGGACGGGACAAGCATCGCGATGGTTGCAAATCCGTAGGCCACGCAGACCCAGAAGCAGACTCCCAGAGTGCCACCCAGCAGAAAGTCGGTGATGGCGTAGAAGGTGAGGAAGGGCAACATCACAGCAGCCATTGTTAAGGCACTGGAGGGGTTCTTATGCGTCAGGGAACTGTACAGCCCGATGCTGCCCAGTCCGATGAACACGATGAAACTCTGCATCTGAATAGCGAACGACGACCGTGCTTCCACCAGCAGCAGCATGAAGACGAAGATTCCGATAAACAGAAAGAACATCGTCCCCAGGCTGTTTCCGATGGCCGCGCGGGAATTGTCGTAGGTCAGACCGGAATGCAGACCGAGCATAATGGCGAACAGGCAGAGACAGAAATACGCCACCACAAGGTAGATCAGATTCTCGAGCGTCAGCTGCTGCGAGATGCCGTTCATCATCGTTCCCGCCATTAATAGCACGGGCAAAGCGATCATTTCGCGAGTATTCCATAGTGCGCCAAGAATCTTACCGGTCATGAATTCGCTGGCATGCAGATCTGTTGCCAGCAGAATATCCAGTGTGTTGTCGTCGCGTTCTGTGGAAATGGATGTCACAGCCTGAGCATTGATCAGCAGCAAACTGATCACGCCAATGGCCAGGAACGCGGCTGCCGCTGGCGACATCATTCCAAGAACAAGCGCTGCGCCGTCTGTCTGCGAGGTCATGACCGAATACCCGATCAACGCCGCCAGCAGAACGTAGGCCAGTTTGATGACAAAAATTTTTCGGCCGTAACCCCTCGTGGCGATTTCCTTCCAGGTGACAGGGTTGTTCCAGACCGACCGGTGATGTTTGCGCTCTGTACCCGCGGATACGACTGTTGCGACACTGTCAGCCGCAGGGCTCGGCTCATCTTCAAGAACGCTTTGTCTCAGCTGTTGAGAAGGATTCCAGACACGCAGTCGGATGATGGTGTACAGATTCAGAGCAGCAGCCAGGCCGATCAGTAGAGAGACTGATTCGAAAGCAGAGACTTGAACGACGCCGTGCGAGAGACCATTCAGCGGATTCAGGACACTGAATAATGATCTGTACGGAGAAAATTGCCCCAGCCAGATTCCGGCGGTTGAATCGCTGCCGACAACGGCGACGGCGCCTTCGACGGATGCCACAAACAGGACCACACCCAGTACACTGATCGCCAGCGTCTGGAAAGTTTTTTCGCGCCAGTAGGCGACCATGCAGCCCCACGATCCGCTGGCCAGAGTTGTCGCTGCAATAATGGCCTCCGCCCACAGAATCTGTGACCAGCTGACGCCGCCGAGCAGTTGCAACGCACAGAAAACGGGTACTGACGCCGCCAGCAGCACGCCGACGATCAGGAGACTCGCCAGAAGTTTTCCAAGAGCCAGTTCACGACTGCGCATATCGGTCATCAGCAGCAGTATCAGTGTGCGACGATCCTTTTCCTGAGCGATGTTGGCGGCCGTAAACAGAGTCGCAAAAAACATACCCAGGGTCAGTTGCAGCAACGCAAAAACGCTGAAGACGAGACTGCTGAAGGAGGCGAAGTCCCCCGAAAATTTCGTGTCCTGGAACCCGATCGTCGCCTGTCGAATGGTATACATCAGCACCAGCAGGCACGCGACATAGCCGGACCGCGACAGGTAGTGGCTCAGTCGGCGTGGAGTCGTGAGGGCTTCTCGGGAAAATATTGGGCCCGCAAACAAGACAGTAACTCCGACTGGTCGTACTTAGGTGCAGTCGCTGAACACCTGGCTCGCGACGAACGATCATTCCGTTGGTGACGGTAAACGACGAAACATCATCGACGCTAAAAACTGCTGCGGTTTTCCAGTATGAATGTTCTCTCAATGTCAGGCTGGCGAGATGCATGACGGAGAATGAAATGCATTAAAGGAAAACTTTCAGGTGGCTGTCTGTCGTTATACTGCTGGATCGTTTTCCAATAATGAGCGGCCAGCAGGATTTCATCGATATAGGTGTCGTGCACCGCAAGGCTCGGGTGCTTTTCGAGAACCGTCTCCATCTCATTCAGCCCGTCAATGAACCGTTGTTCCGCATGAGACGGCTGCAGCTTTCCATCTTTGTCCTCGGCGTCAGAAATTTCGCCTCTTGAATAGGCCACTTTGCCGTCTGCGATGGCTCTGTGTGCCGAAACGGTCGCCTCATCGCGTTCGCAGTCGGCAAGGTTCTGCCAGAAGCGATAATTGACCATCTTGACGTTCTGCTCCCACACGCGGCGCTGAGTGGCGAGTGTGACGCCGTTTTCCTTGGCCAGTGCTGCCAGTTCTTCAGACGAGCAATTCAGCTTGTATTTGACATCGTTAAGGCCCAGGAAAATTTCGTTGCCGTACACGTCGGTCCATTCAGCGTAAGCATCGTCCCAGCCGCCTCGATTCTGTTCTTCCCAGATGCGTCGGTCTTCGTCTTCCAGTTTCTTGCGATCTTCTTCTGGCAGTTGCCGTCGGTCTTCGCCCTCACCCTTTTCCTTCATATCGGCGGCATAGTCATTCTGCTTGGCTGCGACATGATCGAACAGCGCCCTTGACGGCGCCTGCCGAAAGAACACATGTGTCATCCCCTTGACCGGATACCCATTTGCATCCTTGTCGTTGGAAATGTCAAACCAGTCCTTGGCGACCAGGTAGTTATCCTTGCCCTGTGGGTTGAGTTCCGGGTCAGAAGAACCATCAGGGAATCGTTCGTTGTCCGGGTCGTTAATAAAGAACTTGCGGAAAAACTTTTTCTCATCAGAGTTGCCGAACTTGCGGCCCATAAAGTCACCGACATTATGGAACAGAATTGTGGTTGTCTGATTTCGGGTGGTTCCCAGCTGCAGAAACTTGATGCCTTCCTTCACCCAATAGAACCGGTCTGCCACCTTGTCCCATTCGCGTGATACATTGAAGGCCAGATTCCATCCCTGAAACCTCCAGATTTCAACATAGTGAGGCTGCAGTCTGATGATGGAATCCACGGTGGCTTTCAGTTTTCCCCAGTTCTTTTTTTCCTGGTACTCCACTGCCTGCAGGTGCAGGATCCCGGCCGCCGGTCCTCTTAGTCCCAGCAGAACGAGGTTCATGGCCGCGCTCGACGGATCAATTTCTCCAAGAGTGCTTTCGCCAAGGTCGTGTTCGACTCGCATCTGAGCAAGCAGACCCCCTGATACCGCCGCCCTGGTGCCAGGCAGAACATCTTCCGACGTTGGCGCTCCAAGATAGACGATTGGAATCAGCAGAAGGACAATACAGCCGGCGTATACCAGCTTTCGTTGTCTTGATGTAAGGTTGTTCATTTCGATTCCAACTCACGAAACTTAAGACATGCCGCGCCAATAATGATACACGGTACAAGGAACCCGAAAAATGTCAGAATAGCCGGCAGCACGGACGAGTTCCACGGGACGTCGAATCCGTTTTCGATGTAAGCCGCTGAGTCACTGAAGATGCTGAAGTCAGGAATGATGTTACTCGCGACATCAAGAATACCGACGACTCCGGTGTCCAGTGTCTTCACCACCTGTTGAGTGCGTTCGCTGGCATCCATCCCCGTACTTGGATTTCTGTGCTGATAAATCAGCATGGCCGATTCGACAAGTCCTCCTCCTTCTTCGGCTCCACCCACAATGCGGAGCATCAGTTCATGGAAGAACTGTCCAATGACGAAAACAGCAAGGGTGAAGAAGAATGATACGGGCCCCTTCACGACGCAGCTGGCAGTTACACCCAGCACGATTACCAGGGACAGCATTAACCCGATATTCAGCAAGGCCTTGCTGTATCCCTGCAGGAATGAATTGTCCTTCAGGCGAATAAACAGGTCGGGCCTGGCCATGCCCAGAAACATTTGCTGGTTCAGGCAGGCGACGTCAACTCGAAGCATGCCGTTAGAGGCGAGGTCGTCGAACACATCTGCTTCCAGAACCCACCCTTCCGGGTCGCGAGAAATCAGCTTCTCTTCCCTGACCAGTTTCATGAAGTACTGCAGCCAGCGAGAATCATCAGTGATCTTCAGTTTGCCATCAGCAATCACCAGACCGTCTGCATCAATCTGTTCCTGCAATACTTCAACGAAGAGCTCGGCGTTTTCATAAGAAATTCCGGCGGATTCGGCAAGGTCATCCGCCAGACTCGATGACAGTTCCGTACCTTCGACCAGCTTCTTCTGCTCGTTCCATTCTGCAGTCACTGTTGCAAGAAAACGAGCCGTGGCCTCATAGTCTGCAGCGTAGGACAATTTCCGCGGGTAGGCAGTTACGTTTTCACCTTCGTGATATTCCGCGACACGGAATGGTTCCAGAGGAACTTCAATACGCGGCATGGACTCCATTAGATCCTGGTCGCGTTTCCGCAGCACGCCGGCCAGTGCTTCGCAGGCGGTTGATAAATCTTTGTAGGACGCATCGTTATCGGATTCGATTTCACGTGCCAGCTGGCCAAACAGCACAAATGCATCAACAACGTCTTTGAAGTCATCGCCCAGCTCTGTCAGCACGTATTCAGCCTGGATGCAGGCGATTGACACCTGATGGCAGTCAACCTCCGGAAAGTCGCTTTGCGATGATTCCAGTCGATCCGCCGCATCACTAAGCAGATCAGCGGCATTCTGAAAGCTGCCGTTGCGCATGGCTTCTGCAGCCGGTCGGAAACTTGCGCCCACCCCGAACGGCGAAAATGCCTCTTCACGCATGTTACGAACCAGCGTGTACTGCGCCTCAATTCCTTCGTTAATCGTGGCATCCGAACCTTTGACTGTACGAAAAGCCTCGAATCGTGATTCCAGATTCAGTTGGTCGCCCATGCGGTCCGGTGTCACATCACGAAATATCCACACAGCTCTGGAGCGGGTATTTCCCTCAACAAAGGACCGATACAGCCAGGGATCACCAACATTGATTCCCGCGTTCTTGGGCAGGCCGTACAGATCAAGAAAAAACAGATTGCCGTATGCTGGTACACGGCAAGTCAGCTGCCCCGGAGCGTTTGGGTTGCTGGAAGGCGACACCTGACGTTGAATCCAGACGTACCCAACAGCACCCATTAACAGCAGGATTGCAGTAGACAGCGTGGAGAATCCCAGGATTCGTCCCATCACGACTTCAACTCGACGAACCGGTTTTGTCACAACGGTATGCAGTGAACGAACGCGAATATCTTCCGGCAGACCCCAGCAGCTTAAGAACATGACCACTGGCAGGATAAGCCACGAAATTGTTGTCAGCATAAACGTAATGTGGACGCTGACCTGCAGGTCCTCTCGGTCGTTGCTGTTCGTAAGAAACCAACCGCCGAACATCAACATGATGGCGAATACAACGAAAACTAAAAGTGCCTTCCGCCGCATCGCTTCCGTCAACGTCAGGCGGGCCAGTGCGATCACGCGGCGCGGCGATACCGCAAGCAGGTCCTTCAGGAAGCTGGTGAATCCCGCTCGAAATGCGCGGCTGCCATTTGCACCATTACGGGAAAATGAGGCGAGCGCGCCGATGGCCACTGCGACGACGCCGATGATTCCCACCAGTTTCAGCCAGCTGGTTACACCGAAGGCGATATTGTATGTTGGTGGATCGAAATCCATGATTGAGTCCGCAAATGTTGAGGTCAGAAAGCGAAAACAGGGAAGATGAGGTCTGTTATGAATCAGCAGATTCAGCTGCGGCGGGCTGAGTTGCCGCCATTTCTTCTGCTGTAAATCTTCGCCCGGGTCGCTCGCTGCTTTCGCGAACCGTTTTCAGGAACAACTCCTCCAGGTCCGCCCGCGGCTTTTGAATCAGGCTGTCCTGCATGCCGTGCTTTTCAAGCACCTGCCGAACTTCCGCGATGGCCTGGTCATTGAGATTCCCGGTTCGGATTTCGGTCTCTTCACGCAGCTCCAGCAACTGATCAACTTCTCCCAGGACCTTCAGTTCGCCCTGAAACAATACAGCAATGCGATCGCTGACGTCCTGCACATCCGCCAGCTGGTGACTGCACAGCACAACGGTTTTTCCCTCGTCCTTCAGCTTCAGGATTAAATCTTTCATTTCCCGCGTACCGATGGGATCGAGGCCGCTGGTTGGTTCGTCCAGAATCACAAGGTCAGGGTTGTTGATCAAAGCCTGTGCCAGTCCGATGCGGCGGGTCATACCCTTGGAGTACTCTTTCAATTGTCGGCGACGAGCAGGGTCGAGTCCGACCATCTTGATCAGTTCATCTGACCTCTGTACACGTTCAGCGGCTGAGATGTCGAACAGTCGCCCGTAGAAATCCATCGTCTCATCCGCGTTCAGGAAGCGATAGAGATATGATTCTTCGGGCAGGTACCCAATGCGTTCGTTCTTTGCCACGTCTGAGGCCTTCTTGCCCAGGATCTTGATTTCACCGGACGTCGGAAACAGCAGGCCTAACAGCATCTTGATGGTAGTCGTCTTGCCGGAACCATTCGGACCCAACAAGCCGAACACTTCACCTTGTTTAACATCAAGGCTCAGACTCTTGACGGCCTGGACTTTCTTTCTGCCCCAGAAATCGCGGTAGACCTTCGACAGGTTTCTGATTTCAATCACGTTGTCCTTAGTCTGCATGGTTTCATTCATCGTCAGCGAATCCGGGATGGTTTTGGCAACACAAAGTGGTCGGCGGGCCGGCACGACGCATCAAGTAAGAAAAAGTCAGCTTTTTGAGATGGAGTGGTGGTTTCCGGTAAACTGGTCAGGCCGTCAAATAACCGGATATGCAGCGAAACACGGGACCTTCGCCGCATAACGGGGTTACGCCGAACCTCTTCGAAATGTTTGTGGAAACCCAAAAAACTAACCGCAGATGAAAATTTACGTCGAACTGCACAGGTGCAGGTGCCCCCATCGGACCAGTTGCAGCCATTTGACCCCATACTGCCGGTCATGCCGGGGTTTCCGTTCTGATGTTCCAAGCGGCGGAATGCAGTGCTGAGATCGCGCAGGTGAACCTGCGGTTTCTTCGAATCCGATACTGCACCGCGCAACGGGTTCCGAACGTGAAGAACACAGGGTTCGCGCCTTGCACTGCGACGTCGATTTCAGCATTTTGGGGCTGTCTGCCTGATCGGACGCGCAGCGGCAGGGATAATGAAGCCTGTCACTGTGTTGTCCGTCCCCCGATCCCATTTCGGCCTGGAATTCGCCAATAACATTCCCGTCCGATCGCTTGCCAAGGTTACGAAACAGACCGTAGTCGATGTTTTCGCTGAGACACTGAACGGAGCCGTCGCTCAGCAGGAACTGCACGCCGCCGGCCTGCTGACTGCTGAAGTGGACGATATGATTCCTCTGATTGGGCGTCGATTGCAGTTGCCATCACGCCGCAATTCGGCGGAACACCCACACTCGCCAGTGTTGCACGTTGTGGCCTGCGACATCCGCGAACTGCCTTCGGGCAGTATGCTGGTCGTCAGCAACAAAGCGATTTGTAACAGGCCAAGTCGTCTCATATTCAGCGAAATGGTAGGTCGCCGGGACAGAATTGGCCTATCCGTAAACGGCACAACCGCTCAATGCAATTCGCCGATATTGAATTGTGCTGTCAGTTGCCCCAATTTTCAACAATGAAATGGGTGGCGGCTCCGTGATCCGTCGTGCAACAGGGGCTGAAGTTCAGAGTCTTGCCGAGTGACTCGCAGTACAGTGGTACGGATTCGGAAGCGTGTGAACTCGCAGATTGCAAAAACCTGTCACGAGATCTGAGATCGAGCGATTTGATGCGGCTCTCCGCTGGACCGTCGTCGCGATTACTGGTGTAGTTGTCTCTGCCCCGGGATATCATACGTTGTTCATTAACTGCATGAGTTTAGCACGCGAGAACCTGATGCATCTGTCCTCTGCTTTGTCTCACGGCCTTATTGCGCTGACTGTACTGACACCGTTCTGTGCTCAGATGTACGGCGCGGAGGAATTCACCGTGCGCCCTCTCAGCGATGAACTTGCGACTGAATACAGCCTCAGCACTGCTTTCTACAGTAAAGGCACCATGGCTGAAGGGATTCTGATCGCTACCTCTGAACGTGTCTCTGACGTCGCACATCAGGAGGCCGCCTACCAATTCAGCATGATCATGCGCAGCATCAGTCCACAGATCGCTCAGAGCATTCGTGCAAAGCAAGTGTTGTGCATACTTCTCGGACACGACGAACTGACTTCGCAACTGCCTCAGTTTGCGAGTGAGAAGACGGGGCAGGAACTGGATTTCTATAACTGGCGCAGCCGTGGATTTCTGACTCGCAGGAATGGGCGGCCGACAGTCGTTTTTGCAGAGGAAGACGTGCTTGAATTTGAAGGTGGCATGCAGCTGGAGAGCATTCTTATTCACGAGTTCGGTCATGTCGTTCAGGGGGCCGGATTCGATAAAGGGCTGCAGGACCGGCTGACGGAATGCTTCGAACTGGCGAAAGCAGCGGGGCTTTGGAATGATGGTCGGGCTGCTCAGCGATTTCGCAGAGTCCGTGGAGATGTCCCCGTCCGCCTGTTTGATGCGCTGGTGAAATCGTTTCCTGCACAGTCGCCGTCACTGATCAGATTGTGCCTCGACAGTGGCGACATTCTTGTGAACGGAAAGCCGACACATACAGATGTGATGGTCACAGAAGAGGACAAAGTGCTGATCGTCTTTGGCGGTGAAAAACAATGTTACGCTGCAAAGAACAGAGCTGAATACTGGGCGGAAGGACTGCAGTGCTGGTATGACACTAATCGTACGATGGACCATGATCACAATCGCATTCATACGCGTGAGCAATTGAAGGACTATGATGCGCCGCTGGCACGACTGTGTCACGATGTGCTGGGAGATTCAGACTGGCGTTTTGTCTCTCCGCGCGAACGAGCCGGAGAAGGTCATTTAAAGGATTTTGATCCTGCAGCGTCGCCCGAAGCTGTGGATCCGGAACACATTAAGACGGCAGCTTACGATTATTATGACAACTACTGGAATGAGTACTGGTCACGGCTGCACGACAAACACGCGTCAGTAAAGCTGCATCCTGTGCCGGACAGTCCGCTGTGGCTGACGTACCCGGGCGGCGAAGGTCCGGGCCGAGGCAGGCATGTTGTGCTGGTGGCAGCCGATCAGGAATACCGCAGTGAACAGTCCATGCCGATGCTCGCGAAGATACTTTCCAAACGTCACGGATTTGACTGTACCGTCCTGTTCTCGCTGAATGAGTCGGATCATGTTGATCCGACTCAGAAAATCCGCTGGCAGGACAAAACCGTACAGCATCGTATTCCCGGTCTGGAGCATCTGCAGAATGCCGATCTGCTGATCCTGTTCAGCAGACTCATTACGCTGTCCGACGACCAGATACAGCATGTTGTCTCTTACGTTGATTCCGGAAAACCGATCATTGGAATCCGTACCGCGAATCACGGTTTTCTGGAGAATTTTCCATACCAGAAAGAGGGAAAGAACGTTCACTTTGGAGAAGATGTTCTGGGCGGATCATTCCGCGGACATCACGGCAACTGGCATGCGGATTCGACGCGTGGTATTCCGGTTGAAGCTATGCAGGACCATCCGATTCTGCGCGGCGTCAGCAATGTCTGGGGACCGTCTGATGTCTACAGGACATATCCGGAAGGTAAGAGTCTGCCCGACGGCTGCCAGGCACTGCTTCTGGGGCAGCCATTGGTGGGGCGCAGTCCGGATGATGCTGCGAACTCAAAAAAAATACCGTTGCCGATTGCATGGACAAAGACCTGGACGGGAAATTCAGGACAGACGGCACGGATCTTTCACGTCACCATGGGCAGCGGCAAAGACTATGAGAATCCCGGACTTCGTCGACTGACGACAAACGCTGTCTACTGGTGCTTGAAAATCGACAATCTGATCGATCCCGACAGCAGCGTGGAGTACATTGACGACTACCGACCTCTGGCCAGCGGGTTTGCCTACGACAAGCTGGGCGTCGTTCCGCAGAAGCCTGATGCCTATCGTTGACGTGTTTTCGTCGGACATATGGATATCCGTTCCGACCGGAAAAGAGTTCGTCCAGGGTGGATCCGTTCAATTCTGAATGATCCAATTTGCGAATTCACTTCCAATAAAAACAACTGCTTTCGAGGCAGCGAATCTTCACGAATGGCACGAACCGAGACCGATCATGATCTGATGTTCGGTCTGATTGCGATACTGAGTGAACTGAGCCGGTGTGTGTGCATACATGCACGTTGTAGGGCTCGCGCACAGGTAATTAACTGGCCACACACTTGTGGAACAGGGATGGCTGCTTCCGGACAACCGAGAGCATGTCGATTATTTAATCGAAACGTTGGGTTCAGAAGGCTGGCGGAGACGTTACGAAGTCCTTGTCCGGCATGTCTGACAACGTGAAGGCGACGCTGGAAATATTCGCAGTTCGTTGAGCAGTGTTCGCCGGGACGAACGAATCACGACATCTCTTCAGATTTCGCCAACCACGAGGTCCGATGATCGCATGACATGGCGCGGTCTGCATTCAACTGGCGACATCGGTTATGTCTGGTTTGCACACGACAAGGTCCTTGACCGGGAAATCGCGTTGAAGGAAATTAAAGCGGACCAGTCCGGCTCGGAGATCAACCGTCAACGACTTTTCGTGAAGGGGCATACGTTCACTATGGCGATCCCCGAATATCACGACTGGATTCGTGAATATGCAAGATCTGGCGTTAGCAGCCGACTGGTGCAGTTGCTGAATCAATCTGTCAGCGTGTGCAATACTGTTGTCTTTGTCCATTCACGTCAGGAGATTCGCCACGGCTTGACGACTGAAAATGTCGTCGTTGGCGACCTCAGCGAAGTCCTGGTGATGGACTGGGATTGAAAAAGAACTTCCTTCCGGCACAACGGCAGAGGATCCCGGAGCAACAATTGTCGGCGACGAGCGGGATCCGCAGACGTCTTCTCATACAATGCAGGGGGACAAGCCGGGAATACCTGCTTATATGCCGCCCGAGCGGGCACGTCGTGAGGTCAACTTCATCGATGAGCGGACTGCCGTCTGTCGACTTGCCGCGCATCTTATGAAACCCTCCGTTTCAGGGTAAGAGCACCGTGGCTGTCCTGGAGCACGTGATTTACCATCAGCTAAATGCAACTGGCCATTGCATCGACGTGGTGCCACGTGAACTTGATCGGATTTGTCTGCAGGAACTGCTGATTTCAGGCACAGTCCGTGATCTATCGGAACGCAAAAAAGGGAAGCAGAAACTCCAGGCCATTCTGGAATCCGCACCGGATACCATGGTTGTCGTGAACGAGCATCGAGAAATTATCATCGCCAATAGTCAGGTTGAGCGAAGTTTCGGATATGAGCGCATCGGCCAACCGATCGAAATTCTCGTACCCGAACGATTTCGCGCTGGACACCCTGAGAAATTTAATGATTTCGCACGTGCTCCGGTCCAGCGGCCCATAAGACCCGGATTGAAACTTTTCAGACAGCATAAGGATGGTACAGAGTTTCCGGTTGAGATTAGTCTGAGCCCCGCCGCAACGGAAGACGGTCGATTGTTCTTAAGCACCATTCGTGACGTCAGCAGACTCTCAATGGGGCGTCTGTTCTGCGGAGTAATATCGCCGGGCCTGTGTTTCTGCTTACAATTGTCGGCATAGGCTTCTTACCTGCAATGCATACTCAGTACAGGGCGCACAGAATCATGGCTGAATCGCAGACATCACGACGCAGTTTTCTGACAGCGACCGGCGGCATGGCACTGGCCGGTTCTGCTCCTGCCATTCTTGGTGCTCAGGACAAGAGCGGTTCGAAGCCTCCGGTCATCGGCCCTGACGGCCATCGGTACGAGGTGCATCATAATTGTATGCAGAGCCCGAAACACATTCACTGGCAGGATACGCACGGAGTAGCCGTTGATGCGGCCGGGCTGATATATGTGAAACACCGCACGATGACGACCGAACCGCAGGACGCTGTGGTTGTCTTTGACCGCCGGGGAAAATTCGTCCGATCGTTCGGCCAGGAATTCCATGGAGGTGGCCATGGCGTTGATATTCGACGTGAAGACGGTGAAGAATTCCTTTATCTCTGCGACAACAAAGGCCACATCGCTAAGAGCACGTTGACGGGCGAGATTGTCTGGAAGCAGGCTGCGCCGAAAATCGCGCCCTACGAAAACGCAAAGCCGTTTGAGGTCAAGACACCAGGCAAGTACGGCAAGGGGCGTCTGTTCAGTCCGACCAACATCGCCTTCGCACCAGACGGTGGATTTTGGGTAGGCGACGGATACGGCTCTCACTTCGTCATCAAGTATGACAGAGACGCGAATGTCGTCGGGTATTTCGGCGGAGCCGGCGACGGTCCCGGTCAGTTACGAACTCCTCACGGGCTGTGGTGGGACGATCGAAAGGGCCGCGAGTCGGCATTGGTTGTGGCCGACCGGGCCAACGCCCGACTGCAATATTTTTCTGCCGAGGGAAAGCATCTCAGCTTCATTAACGACATGCTGTTTCCCGCCGACATCGATATTCGTGGTGACGTGATGCTGGTTCCCGATTTACACGCTCGCGTTACATTACTCGACGCCAGTAACAAGGTTATTGCTCATCTGGGGCACGACCCGGCATGGTTGAAGCAGGTCCTGGCCAACAATTTTGCCATGCGCAGGCATCCCGACAAGTGGCAGGCAGGCAGGTTCATTCACCCTCACGATGCCTGCTTCGACCGCGACGGCAACATTTATCTGGCCGAGTGGGTGTCAATCGGGCGAGTCAGTTTTCTGAAGCACGTCGGGTGACAACTGCTGTATGCTTGACTGGCCAACGATGACATCACTTGCGTTCCGGCGGGAAGACGCCCATGACGCGTTGTGAATAGTCGATATTTGAACCCGTCAGAATGCCGGATTCATTACTCAGCAAGTACATACACAGCCGGCCAACGTCGTCCGCCTTCAGCAACCGTCCGAACGGGGATTTTTTTTCGGCGGTTTGCAGCCAGTCCGATGGACTGCCCTGTCGTGCCTGAACAACGTGCTCGGCCGGCGTGTCCGTCCAGCCAAGATTAATGCCATTCACGCGTATGCGGTCATCACGAAGTGAATGAGCGATGTTCTTGGTGAAAGTACTCAGCGCACCTTTTGTGGAACTGTACGAACACAGAATGTCCAGGCCTGCGTATTTGGCAACTGACAGGATGTTCACAATCGTCCCGGCGATGTTTTCCCGCTTCATGATCCGCACCGCTTCCTGACACAGAACAAACGGCGCTCGTACATTTACGGCAAACTGGAAGTCCCAGAATTCGACGGTCGTGTCATCCAGAGTTCCTCGATTCGTATCGGCCGCGGCATTGACAAGGCAGTCAACACGCCCGAATTTTTCGTCGCACCGACGGACAACATTTCGACACTCCTCCACGACCGAAAGATCGCATTTAACGAACTCCGCAGCACTGCCGAGCGATTCGATCTCCTGCGCAACAGCTCGGCCCTTATCTGCCTGTCGGCCGCAGATTACCACTCCGGCGGCCCCTTCCCGTGCTGCGTGTAACGCAACTGCTTCACCCACACCCTGAGTACCCCCAGTGGTGATCAACACTTTTCCCGAAAGTTTGCTCATCTGTTTCAGCCCGGATGAAATGACGTTCAAGAATCACTTACAGCACGGATGTTACGTGTTGTTGCATGGCGTTGACATCTTCTGGGGGAGCTTTTCGAACCATCCTGCTGTCCGATTGTGTTGTTCAGACATCGCCATCAGATCGATCACACACTGTGTCCCTCTGATGTCATGTTTACGAATCCACCGGTACATGATGGCGCTCCGCAGATTCGACGTAAGGTGCTGTGAACCCGATCTTTGCGGCGTGGTGAACGCTGCAGTACTTGAACGGCACGGTCTTTGCTTCCTGTCAAAACCACAAACCTACTTAAAGGGAATTGAGATTACACATATTGATCGTTCACGTAGTCACTTGCTGTGGTTGCGGGGGGGAAGACGGTGTCCCTGGTCCCCGAGGAGGGGTTCCACAACTGGCAGGGCGGCGAACTGATCCAGAACGCATTGCCTGAGTTGACTGCGGATGAACGCGAACTGCTGATCAGTGGCACCTGCCCCAGTTGCTGGGACAGGATGTTCGGTGACTACGATGAATAGTCTCACCCGGAAGTTGGCCTACTCAGTTGCCATACTCTGCATAGCATTGGTGTCGACGTACGACACCGTGCTGACGCACGTTACGGCGGAGGAGTTGGTTGTCGACTGTTCGTTTGGAGACTACCAACTAGATGACCACTCAAACGAGCAAAACCCGATTTGCGAGTGGGTGATCGCGCACAGAGGGATCGGTGGCCTTGTTGAGTACAAGGCTGCTGGTGTCCTACTGGCGACCTTGGTACTGTTTGGCCTGTCCAGGACGAAGTACAGATGGTTGGTATGGGTCACCTTAGTAGCACAGTTGTCGCTGTTCTGGACAGTGAATTTTGCAACGGTGAAACCGAGTTCTCCCGATCCACACTACAACTTCGAGGACAGATACGCCGCAGCGCAAATGATACTGGACTTCTATTTGGAAGGCGAGCAACAGTGAGTGCCGTATCTAATCACAGGAAGTGGTCTCTCCTGGTCCGTCACAGGGACAGGAAGACCTGCAGGATGTGCGGACGTGAAGGTGGGCCGATTGAGGCCCACCCATCTACCCCAAGTTCTTGTACCCAGACAAGGCTCTGCAGCTGTCCAACGGAGTGTCACTGTGCTTCAGCTGCCACAGAGCTGTCGTTCACGCCGGTGATACTTTTGACCTGTCCAACTGGCATCAGAGTCGGTTGGGATGATTCGGCAGGTACGCCATGCGTGTGTCCTCGACGAAGAGCTTCGAACCGCCCCGGAATACATTCTGATCCTGCGGCGATCGAGAAATGACTCACCACGGAGCAATGGTCTGAGTTTTCGATCCTCAACGGAACGTCACGTTCGTCGCGGGACAGAGTGTTTCCTGAATCTCAACATCAAATGGAGTTTGAAAATGATACGTTCACTCCTGTTGTCGCTGGTGGTCGGAGGTCTGTCCTTCGCGGCACCGGCCGATGCCAAGGCTCAACACTATAGTCATAAAGTTCCGGCTTCCGGTTCTTCCTGAACTATGGAGCACCGTCCGGCTACGGTCGAGGTCAATACAACCGTGGCCGTGCGACGGGTAGTTTCATTCAGTCACGAACTAATCAGCGATACTTGTCGACGCAATGCACCAGCCCGATTTCCCAATCCACGCGATCGTACAGCAGTTATTCGCCACCACGAATCAGCCGTGGATACGGCGGTGGGTATGGTAGGGGATACGGACGTCGGTAGATTTGTTGACAGCTGCCGGGTTACATCACCTGATCATCGAGTGTCTCGCATCACTGGTACGAAACCTCTTAAGGCGTTTTGGCTGTTGCATTACACGGGCGCATCTTACGTGATTTTACGCTGACTTGTGGCCGTGGAGAACGTCTTTTCCCGTACGATCGTGGTTTTCCCGCGAGTCCCACGCCACATCTTTCGGAAGACTGCTTCAGCTGAAGAATTGGCCATGCCCTGTCGCTTCGAAGGCGTGCTTGAAATGTTCGATCGTGGGGCCTGCCGCATCGTCAGGCCAGACGATTGATATGACGTCGAATCTTGCAGACTGTTCGAGTCGTTTGTGCTTCCTGAGCCAGGCCAGTGCAATTTTTGTCAGCTTCTGCTGTTTGCGACGATCGACAGCTTCATGCGGCTGTCCGGCATTCGTTGACTGTCGTGTCTTGACTTCCACAAACACAATCTGCGGACCGTCCATTGCGATGATGTCAATCTCTCCGAACTGATTGCGATACTGGCGGGCGATGATTCTGAAGTGTTCCTTCTTCAGAAATCGAACCGCGGCACGTTCGCCGCGATCACCGAGCAGCTTGTGAAGAAAACGCTTCATAGGAATGAAACTGACATCTCGCGCAGCGAAAAGGCGATAGTCTGAGTAACCTGCTGCAGTTCAGACCATCGCCATTATCAGACAACGCAGGGCACTGTGCCAGTGACGAACCGCCACGGCGGTTCATTCCGCCGTGGCAGTGTTCAATCACTCACGCCACAGCTTGTCGGGCACCCTGACCTACTTCTTTTTGGCATTGGGATCCACTTCCCACGGCTTTGACTTGCGTTCGCGAAGTCGAGTGGCCTTGCCGGTGCGGTCTCTCAGATAGAACAGTTTTGCTCGTCGAACACGGCCGTGTCGCTTAACTTCGACTTTGGCGAGCTTGGGGGTGTTGAGTGGAAAGGTTCGTTCAACGCCTTCCCCTGCAACAACACGACGAACGGTAAACGATTCTCCGGTTCCCTGTCCGCGGCGAGCGATGACAACGCCGCTGAACACCTGGATGCGTTCTTTGTTGCCTTCCAGAATTCGATTATGCACGTCGACAGTGTCGCCGACCGCAAAGTTCAGTGGTTCTTCACGCAGACTGGATTGTTCTGCGATGTCCAGAAGTTTATGTCTCATGTCGAGGTTCCTTTATTACTTCTCTGTCTATTCTGAAGTCGCTTGTCGGAAAGCGAATGTGGTTCTTATCTTTTGATCGGGGCTTGCTTCCTGAATTTTCAGATCAGTCACTTGTGTAATGTGTTGCCGAAAATTACCTGTCGGCATCATTGCCGGTACAGCCTGCATCCTGCGCCTCTAACAAATCACCTCTTCGTTCTGCTGTTCGTTTCAAACTCTGTTCACGGCGCCATTCTGCAATAGCTTCATGATTACCGCTTAACAGGATGTTCGGAACTGTCATCCCTCTGAATTCCCGGGGCCGCGTGAATTGAGGGTGCTCCAATAATCCTGAATCGCTGAATGAATCGTACTTACTGCTGGTTTCGTCACCCAGTACACCTGGAATCAGTCGAATTACCGTATCAATTAACAACATTGCCGGAACTTCTCCGCCATTGCAGATAAAGTCGCCGGCTGAAATCTCCATTGGCTGCAGGCCTTCCCGGATTCGATCATCAAATCCTTCGTATCGTCCGCACAGCACAACCAGCCGTTGTTTCTGTGCGAGTTCTTCCACCAGTTTCTGATCAAGTTTTCGTCCCTGGGGACTCATCATGATCAACTGCGACGAATCATCGTTCCCCGTGACCGACTTCGGCCTGATGCCGCCATCCGCTGTCGCAGACTTGTCTGATTCTCCGTTTATCTCTTCAGTCCCCAGAACGGATTCGACACAGTCGAACACCGGAGGACACATCAGCAACATACCCGGACCGCCACCAAACGGCTTATCGTCCACTTGTTTGTGTCGGCCTTCCGCAAAGTCTCGAAAGTTGTGAGTCTGAACATCTACCAGTTGACGCTGAATAGCCAGTTTCAGAATGCTCTGCCCGAGATAACTCTCGAACATTTCCGGAAACAGGGTGAGCACGTCAAACCGCATGAAATCAGACTTCACATGGTGCGGTGTGCAGTCGTACTTCCGCGGACTGCACACCACGATGCCAGGGCCTGGCCCGCAGCCGGTTATTCTCCGCCTTCAGCCGCCGGAGCTTCTTCTGCGACCGCTTCAGTTGTATCCGGAGCCTCCGCGGGTGCTTCTTCAGCCGCCGGAGCTTCCGGTTGCTTCGGGGCCTGCATTGGTGGTGGTGCCAATGCCGTTCCGAAGTCCCCCTTCTGGACCTTCTTGATCAGAGCGTTAACCTTTTCAGATGGCTGAGCACCGACTGACAGCCAGTAGTCAATCCTGTCCATCTTCAGGCTGACTCGCTTTGATTTGTCCGGCACTGAAGTGTCGTAGAAGCCGACTTCTTCAATGGCCTTGCCGTCGCGAGCTCGCTGACGATCCATGATGCAGATACGGTAGAAAGGCCGGTGCTTTCGCCCCATTCTTTTCATTCGAATTCGAACTGACATTAACAACTCCCAGGAACCGCTGCGTGCGGAGTGAATGAGGCGTTTGCCCCGTTTGATTGTTCAGTGAACCGGCCAGGGTTACCCTTGCCGGTTGTCCATCAGTCCACGACTGACGGAATTACTTTCTTCGGTTTCGTTTCTTCGCTTTCCGTGCGTCTTTACGCTGTTTCTTCTTCTTATCCCGCAATTGAATGGAATCTATCGGTCCACGCTTACTGCGTATCTTCTTTTCCTGAATGTTGGCGTTGGGATCCATCATGCCACCATCAGACATCTGCTTGACCGCCTTCATACGGTCCTTCAGGCTCATGTTTGACATGTCCTGCATCATCTTGCCCATGGAGTTGAAATCCTTGAGCAGCTTGTTGACCTCAGCCGGTTCCACACCACTACCGGACGCAATTCGATTACGCCGACCCCGGTCGATCCTTTCCGGGTTATGACGTTCGTCCAGCGTCATGGAATTGATGATGCCTTCAATTCGCCGCATGTCGTCTTCCGGGTTCATGTCTCCCATCTGGTCGACAACTTTACCCATGCCCGGAATCATCTTCATGACTTCACGCATTGAACCCAGCTTTTTGATCTGCCGCATTTGCTTGCGGAAATCATCCAGCGTGAACTTGCCCTGCTGCATTTTCTCCTGCTGGGCAAGCATCTCATCTTCGTCGAACTCCTGCTGAGCTTTCTCAACAAGAGACAACACGTCGCCCATGCCCAGGATTCGTCCGGCCATACGGTCCGGGTGAAACTGCTCAAGGCGATCCAGCTGTTCACCAACACCGACATACTTGATCGGCACACCCGTGACGGCTCGTACACTGAGTGCCGCACCACCGCGAGTATCACCGTCCAGTTTTGTCAGGATAACGCCGTCCAGTTCCAATGCTTCATTGAAAGCCTTGGCACTGTTGACCGCATCCTGCCCGGTCATCGCATCGCATACGAACAGGCACATGTCCGGAGCCACGCGGTTATCAATCCGCTGCAGTTCCTTCATCAGCTCTTCATCGATACCCAGTCGACCGGCGGTATCCAGAAGAACAATGGTTGAGCCGCCGGCCTTTGCCTGCTTGACTCCGTTTCGGCACACCTGAACCGGATCACTCTTCGCAGGATCTTCATGGTAAACAGGACAGCCGACCTGCTCGCCGATGATCTTCAGCTGTTCAATAGCGGCCGGACGCTGCAGGTCAGCCGCCACCAGCATCGGTGTGTGGCCTTCTTCTTTCAGCAACCGAGCCAGCTTGCCGCAGGTCGTGGTCTTGCCACTTCCCTGCAGTCCACACATCATCAGAACCGTGACGCCGTCTCGCTTGAGGGGCAGTGTATGATCGCCGGCCATCAGGTCGATCAGGCCCTGATGCACAATGCCGACCAGCTGTTGATCCGGCCGCAGTGACTTCAGCACATCTTCGCCGATGGCTTGTTCTGTGATATTCCTGACAAAGTCCTGCGCAACATCGAAAGCGACGTCGGCTTCCAGCAGTGCGGTACGCACCTGCTTCATGCCGTCGCGGATGTTCCCTTCCGTGATCTTTCCACTACCGCGGAAAGCCGAAAAGGCGTTGGTCAGACCTTCTGTAATACCTTCGAACACGAAATCAGCCAGCCAGGAAAAACTACCTCAACGAGCGTCAGCGTCCGACAATCTGCCTGCCATAGCAGTCGGCGAAACGTAAAGCACTGTCATTAAAGGGCTTGTGTACGCGAGCGTCAGTGCCGTCGCACTGCGGACGCTCCAGCTTTGTTGAAAACCCCTGCAAAATCGAACCGGGGATGATATCGTCGGATAAAGTCCCTGGCAACCCGTTCACTGACATTCGGCGGTCGTTCCCCGGAATGCCGCGAACAAATGGGTCTGACCGCACAAATTGCCCAAAACACTGGAGTCTACGCACTTTCCAGGAATCCGAGATGGACGGCGTGCGGCTTAAACTCTTGAGTGACTAACGGCAGCACGGCTGCAGATTTCCAGCATCAGCTCGAACAGACCAGCGACGATGGCTCGCAGAGACCAGCGAAGATGGACCGCGTTACGGTTGCTGAATGTACAGCTTCACGTTGTGCGTGGCCCTTCCGCCGGCGACGATGTCGGGCTTTCCGTCTCCTGTCAGATCCTCCACGATCAGGTCTTCGGTGGCAATTCCGCCTGCGTCGACAACGTGTTTTGTCCAGGCTGCTCCATCTTCAGATGTGCAGTCATAGACGATTACTCCGAAGGTGTCGGGTGTGTCACTGTGTCCGAATGCGATTTCGTCACTGCCATCACCGTCAATGTCGGCTGTCCACAACGCATGGCCTCGTTTGAAGTCTGTGTCGATAACGTATCGGGTCCACAGTTCATCGGCCGATTCATTCCGGGGAGCCACATACACCGCGACGCTGTGTCCGTGCATGGGTTCAACGGTCGTGATAAACCGGTGGCCGTTCGCAAGTTTTCCCATCTTTATTTCACCGGCTCCGTTTTGATTCGGTTCATCCGCTGCGGCACCTGTGCCGAGCCGCGTGCGCCGCCAGCCGCTTGCCGTGCGACGGACAAGGTTTACGCCTTCCCGGCTTGCGGTCAGAGTGTCCATCACATCATTGTCGTCAAAATCGATCTGCCAGTGATTGTGCATCCGATTGAGTTCTGTATCAAGGACCGTCGACGGCCAGCGATCTTTGCGAGGGTCAGCAGGGATTTCGAAGGCTGTCAGTCGCACGCCGTCACCCACGGTTGCATTCAGCGGCGACACCACCAGCTGCGGTTTTCCCTTGCTCAGCACGTCTGCGAATCTCATCCGGTGTGTCCACTTCTCTTCTCCGATCGAATGAACAGTCCACTTTTCACTGAGTGTCGATCCACGAGTCAGCCAGTGCAGTGTACCGATCTTGGTCCACCCGGCACCCAGAGCAAAATCCACGTTGCCGTCACCGTCAATGTCCAGCGGCGCAATACATACGTTGTCGAGCGGTGTCTGATCTTCAATGATCACGTGCATTTTCCATGACGGATTCTGGTACCACAGAACCCTGTTTTCCGTGACGGCCACAATGTCCCGCTTACCGTCGTTGTCCACATCGGCGATCGTCACGGCGTAACAGACCTTGCCGACGTTCCCATCGATCGTCTTTTCCGCGAACTGCAGTGCGGGTTCGTTCGCGTATGTGGTTGGGACAAGTGCAGAAGCAATGCAGAAGATTGAACGGAATTGATGCATCAGCCACCTCCGGGTTTGAAACGACAGGCAGCATGATTGACACTCTGCTTCAGGAATGCAAACATCGCCATCGAGACGACTTAAATGCCCCCAGCTGCAAACATAGTAATCCTTTTGGCCAATGACCTGATGCTCAGCAGCACCGTCAGCGGATATGCTGCCAGTGCCGGCCGATTGTTTTATAACGCCGGGTCGGTCGCGGACGTCGTCGCAGCGATCAGTGAAGGTTCCACCGTACTGCTGTTGGTGGATCTGGGAATGCCTGGTCTTGATGTCGCCAGTCTTGCGGATTCCGTCCCCGCCGAGCTGCTGCAGCATGCCGTTGCGTACGGTCCGCACGTTCACACCGCGAAACTTGATGCGGCGAGGGATGCCGGGTTCGGAAAAGTGTTGAGTCGTGGACAGTTTTCTGCTCAGGTCAGCACGCTGATTACAGATTCATGAATGCCTGCTGGTGCATGTCGCACTGCAGATTCTTCGTTGACAACGTGCTTCAGCGGCGCCGGTATAAAGGCCGTTCATCAGCGCCGTGGCAGAAAATCAGGGGTTTTCGGTTCAGAACGGCAGGCCGCCCGGAATTTCGCTATTCAGGTTTTCCGTTCCACCGCTGAATCAGTCATACTGTGGCTGAGCTGTAATCCTGCCGGCAACCACCGCACTCGTCCTTTCCGCCATGCACTGAGGACAACTTGATGAATCACCGACACCGAAACTGTCCCGGGCCCGCAAGCCGCCGATCATTTCTGGAGCTTGGAGGGCTCAGCGTTCTCGGCATGGGAATGAGCGACTATCTGTCGTACAAGGCTCAGGCCGCTGCTGCCGGTAATGATCTGAGCGATACTTCCGTCATCTTTGTGTGGTTGCCGGGAGGACCGCCGCACATGGAAACCTACGACATGAAGCCGCATGCGCCGGCCGAATATCGTGGTGAATTTAATCCGATTCAGACCAGCGTACCCGGCATCGATGTCTGCGAACTATTGCCGATGCATGCAAAGATCGCTGACAGGTTCAATCTGATTCGATCGATTCATCACGAGTTCGCTGATCACGGCGGTGGCCACAAGCGACTGATGACCGGTCGCGTTCCGGCGACGCCGACCGGAACGATTAATGACGCTCCCGCGGTCAGCTGTATTATAAAAAAGATGCTGGAAGACGGGACCAGTGAAATGCCCGTGTGCGTAAATGAAGTCGATGCCAGCCGAGCGGGCATCGATACGTTCGCGATGGGGCCTGCATGGCTGGGGCCCTCCACGACGCCGTTTATCGTCGGTGGAAATCCCAGTGATGACGATTTTAAGGTCCAGAACATCGGCGTTAAAAAAACGATGGAAGGACGCCTTGATGACCGCCTCGCGATGCTGGAAGGTGTTGACCGGTTCCGCCGCGATGTCGACAAAAGCGGCACGATGAAAGCGATGGACAGCTTCAATCGTCAGGCCGTCGATATGCTGATGAGCGACAAGGTGCGAAATGCATTTGATTTGTCGAAGGAGCCGAAGGAATTGCGAGATCGATACGGTTGGCATGCGTACGGGCAGCGAGCCATTCTGGGTCGTCGTCTTGTCGAAGCCGGCGTGCGGTTCGTCACAATGGTCTGGGAAAATCCCTACATTCAGGGAGTTCCGACGCCCCAAGAGGGTGCGTATAACTGGGACTCACATGCCGTCAACGCCCACATCTTCAAGGACAGCGAATGGCGTCTGCCCGTGTATGATCAGGCACTTACGGCATTGATTGAAGATCTCTACGAACGCGGCCTGGATCGTAAGGTACTACTGGTGGCGACGGGCGAATTCGGGCGCACACCGCGCATCACCGTCCAACGTGGAACAAAGACAGGCGTCGAACAACCTGGTCGAGACCACTGGCCGAAGGCAATGTCGGTATTGGTCTCCGGCGGTGGCATGAGAACCGGACAGGTCATTGGTGCTACGAACAGTAAGGGCGAACATCCGGTCGAACGCATCCTGACACCCAACGATCTGTGGGCGTCGGTATATCGTCATCTTGGTATCAACCACAAACACACGCTGCACGATCTGCAGGGGCGCCCCATGCAGATTCTGCCTTTTGGTGATCCAATCGACGAGATTATGTCGGTCGCTTGATACCGTCCCCGGCGTCATCAATGACGTGAATCTGCTTCCAGTGCCCCGTGCGATATCTCAGCAGCATCATGGTGCCCATGAACACGATATGTACCGTACATGTCAGCCATAGTCGCTGAGGAGTCGCGCTGCCTGATGACAGAATCCACCACGCGGGCAGTGTCATCACAAACCAACTGGAAAACATTGTGATGAGCATGGGGAACAATGTATCGCCGGCGCCGCGCAGGGTTGACGCAAAGACAACGGCCAGTGCATCGAAAACGGAATAAACCGCGACAAACTGCAGCAGGATTGTGGCGGTGGGCAACAGTCGCTGCAGCGACTCTGCGGCTGCCGAACCATCAACGCTGAACGCGACAAACGGCATCAGGCTGACAGCCGGAAAGAGAATCAGCAGCAGCGCTGCCGTCCCCGTCCAGACAACGGCCATGCGGACTGCATTCCACGTTGTCCGCACGACAGCTGGTTGCAGGCCAGCCCCGATGTGGTGTCCGACAAGCGTCTGAACGGCCGTTCCAAATCCCAGCAACGGCACAAAGATCAGACCATTTACACTGAATGCCAGGTTTGTCGCAGCCAGTGCATCGCGACTCAGGCTGCCGACAATCAACAGGAAAACTGTAAATCCTGAGTTGTCGACGAAGTAATGCAGCCCGCTGGGCAACCCGAATCTCAGATACTTTCGCAGCAGCGTGCGGTCTATCTGCCAGCATTGCCGAAAGGGAAAGCTGCCCGACCGATTTGCTCGCTTCATCAGCACGACGTAAGCGGCAATGTCAAAAAAACGTGCTGCTACGGTGGCCACGGCGGCACCGCGAATCCCCATTTCCGGAAACGGGCCGTGGCCGAAGATCAGCAGATAATTCAGCCCGAAATTCAGCACAGTGCTGGTCAGGTTAACGTACATGACAACCTGAGTCTGTCGTCTTCCACTGAAGAAGCAGCTAAGTGCCATTGCCAGCAGCAGCACACTGCTGCCGCTGCAGAGCGTATTGAAATAGATGGTTTCTTCAGCGACGACGCCGGCTTCGTGCCCCGTCATGGAAAGCACGGTGTGGGTCCACGGCGTGACCAGCATCAGCAGAATTCCGGAGATCACGGCCAGCCAGATTGCCTGAAACAGTGACGCGGTCAGACGACTCGTACGGCCTGCTCCGTCGTACTGAGAGATAAAGGTGTTTGCGTACAGAATTGTTCCCAGCGGAATGCAGACAATCGTCCAGTGCAGCATTGACGCAGGAGTGACCGCGGCCAGCGCGTCTGCGGAATGACCGGCCAGCATCATACGGTCCACGGCACTCATCACCGACAGTGAGCCGGAACTGATAATCAGCGGCAACGCAACGTGCAGCAGTTCGCGGTAGCTTCCGGGTTCACCCGCGTTTGACTGCGCAGAATCCTGTTCCGCTGACGACCTGAATTCAGTCTCCGACATGCTCGCAGGAACCTAACCGTTTGCCGAGACATCGGACAGAAAAAGACCGGCAACCTGAATGCCCAGCCATGCAAGAACCAGGCCGGCCAGCAAATTAACGCTTATGTTTATGACTGCCGCTCCGAACCGTCCTGTCTGCATAAGGCTCAGTGATTCAAAAGCAAATGTGGAAAATGTCGTCAGCGAACCCAGCAGGCCGGTTATCAGACACGTCTGGACCAGTGGCGAAAATACGTTTGTTCTGGTGGCGACTGTCGCAAGAACTCCGATCGCAAAACAGCCGATCAGATTCACTGACATTGTGCCTGCGAAGGCAAGGTCTTCGCCACAGACCTTTGCCACTCCACTGGAAACGTAGAATCGCGCCACGGCACCGACGAATCCGCCCAGGCCAATGGCAACAGGTACGCTGAGATCTGACATCTGGATGGGATCTACCGCTGCTGAGCGAACTTCCACAAATGGGCGTCACTTCGAACATACAAAGCGTTGTCCGAAGCCGCCGGACTGGACAGAATCGTTTCGGTCAGATCCAGCTCAGAAACAATTTCGCCCTTCTCTTTTTCCGGCCGTACAACGAATGCATATCCAGCTTCGTTGAAGAAGAACAGGTGACCGTTGGACGCCAGCGGAGTACCGCTGAACTTACCCTTCAGCCGTAGTTGCCACAGGCGTTCGCCTGTCGTTATATCTCCCGCAGAAATCGCTCCCGCAGAATTGACGGTAATCGTCAGGCCATTAATGACCACCGGGCTGGGAGTCGATGGACTGAGATTCGACGAGTTCCAGACGGATTCGATGGCGGTGCCGTCAGCAGAAGGTTTGACTGTTGTCAGGCCGTTGGACGGGATGATGACTGTTCCGTCGACGACCAGTGACGATGGAATCGTTGACGCGCCGCTGTCAAAGGTCCAGACCACGTTCCCGGTCTCCGGATCCACAGCCGACAGTCCGGCGGAAGACTGCAGCAGTGCCAGGGCTGGTCTTCCGTTGTCTGCAGGCAGCAGCGTCGGCGACGTCCAGTTTGCTTTTCGCGGACGATCAATTTTCCATTTCGTCTGACCCGTAACCGTATCAACACCTGCCGCAAAGGCTTCGGCTTCGCTTTCCACCTGAATAATTACAGTCGAGCCGATCACGATGGGCGACGACGACATGCCCAGACTGTTGCTGGCATTACGATATTCGGCACCAAAGCCACGATACCACTGCAGATTGCCGGCCAGGTCTGTGCAGATCAGGTCGCTGCTGGAGTAAAACGCAAAGATACGTTCGCCGTCGCTGGCCGGTGTCGGAGTGGCAACGCACATCTTGGGATGGCAGCCTGTACGACCAGTTGCTTCGAACTGACGTTCCCACTGGGTTTCGCCGGTTTCAGCATCGAAACTGATGATGTGCAGACGGTCCTGTGCATACCCGGAACTGGCAGTGAGCACCACCTGCTGGCCCACAGCAATCGGGCCGGACAGGCCGCGACCCGGCAATTCTATTTTCCATGCGACCGACCCTCCGCTGAGTTCCGTCGGCAGGTTTTCGTTGAGGGCGATCGAATTAGTGCCGTTGCCACGAAACTGTCGCCAGTCGCCGGCCTGTGCGGATAACGTAAGACCTGTTGCCGCAAGCCCCGCCAACGCCAGGATGGCGCGAATGCGGATTGTTGTTGATGATGATGGCAGATACTTCATTATCGAATCTCCTTTCGCGGAGTGCTGTTGGCTGCTGCCCTGGTCACGGGCAGCACGGCTGCACCCGTGCGATTACACACTCTCATTTGAAATTTATAATCCTGGGCCCACGACTGTTCCTGTTCGTTCTGGCAGATCTTGACAAGAATCGTGTTGGCGCCGGCCTTGAGTGAAACGGGCACCTTGTACTGATCCAGTCGCGTGCCTCGGTGATACTCTTCTCGTTCAAAAATTAACTCGTCGTTGACCCATAGTTTCCAGGCATTGGGTGTGCCCAGACGAATCTCAACCGCCTGATCCATTTCGCTTTGCCACGTTGTGGTGGCGTACATCAGCGACCCCTTGTAATTCTCAATCTGTTTTCCGATGTCCACGACGCCGTAGTCGTCTTCTGTCGTGATTGGCTGCCATTTAACGTTGCCCAGCTGACCTTCATATTCGGCCGACAGGTCCAGTGTCTTTTCCGGAGGATAGACGACGGGGAAACCTTTCTGGTCTTTGTTGTCAAACGGGCCGATGATTTTCCAGGCCATCAGGAATCCAAAGTGACGCGGTATGTTTACTTCTATTCCGGCATCCTGCAGGGCTTTTGCGATTGTTTTGACCTGATCTTCATGGACCGCTCCGGACATGGCTTTTGCATACAAATCTGTGGCTGCGCCATCCTTTGTGGCAGATGCCTGGTCGATCAGTCTCTTGACGGCGTCCCGGCGAAAATCCGGACTGGGATCCAACAGCATGCCGGGGATCAACTGGTCCTCCAGCTGCGGACTGCGCTTCAGCAGCCACTCAAATGTCATACGCCGCGCGGAAGGTGATTCGGATGTGTCTTTTACGAATGCCAGCAGATCACCTTTAGGCAATGTTCGGCCCGCCTTCTGCTCCGCATCAGCGATCCCTTCAAAGGCGCTGCGGAGCCAGTTTTTTGCCAGCAGAGAGCTGCCATTGAACGCCTTAAGAACAGGCAGAAGATTGTCGGCTCCACCCTGTTTCAGCGTCTGTACTGCGGTGCGGGCGTCTACGGTTCCCGCAGAACGCTCGCCGACGGACTGCAGCGCTTGAATGGCGTCTGCCGTATCGTCGGCAACGGCCGGGACGATCAGGCACAGTGTCGCAATGGGAATCGTGAATCTGTTCATTTTAACTCCGTAGTCCGGGCTGTTGCTGACGGGGCGTTAGTTTTAAGAGGTAAAGACAATAAACAGGTAAAGACAATATGGGTCGGACACGGCCCGACCTGCGATGTTACCCGTCGACGTTGACGTTACTACTGTACGCGGCGAATCACGTAGTGTCGCGTTTTCGGCTGATTGATTGCATAGATTTTATCCTCGATCTGTGTCGCCGCCGATTCTGCGCCGGCGATGATTTCTTCCAGGCCGTTAAGCCGTTCGCGTCCCTTCGCAACGGCATCGGCCAGCTGGGTGTTGTTCGGCTGATCTTTCAGCTGACGGGACTGTCTGGCCCATCCCTGAAACATCCGCCAGCCATCACGCAGCTGCTTAACCGGCCCTTCGTTTTTCTGCTTGTTGAGCACCGCGACGGCCATCGCCTGCTGATACTGAGGAGTCTTGCTGTTGTCCTGCAGTTCTATGTGACGTGACAGAGCGACATCGGAATACGCTCCGACTACAAGACCATCGATAACGACTTCGTACTGGCCCCGCTTCAGTCCGTGAACTTCAAGGCCTTCCTTGCTGGCACGATGCCCCAGATGCAGCAGTTTTGCTCCGGGGTGAGCTTCTTCCGGCAGAACCCATGGCAGACTGTTGGCTTTCCAGTCGAATTCAACGCCATCCGCTGTTGTTCTGATGTTGCTGACCGTGCCGCCACCCGCCTGAGCGCGTAAACCACTCTGCGCACCAGGCAGAATGCGGATGTTGGAGACCTGGCTGCGCAGCCCGAGGTCATCGATCATTGCATAAGCCATCACCAGCTGCCCCGGCGGGTCCGGATGAATGGCGTCTTTAATCAGCGTGAATGCAGGATCGGTTTCGCGGGCTTCCACGGTCAGGTCGTTCAGCAGGCTGAACATATCAACGTAGGATGTCCCTGTTTCAATCGCCCGGTCCTGCAGCCAGCGACCGTAATAAGCCAGCACGCTGTTGTATTGCGAGAGCATTTCCGGTGACCGTGGGCGTCGTGGATTCTGACGCAACTGAGCTGCTCGGGCATCGAACATTGTGGGTGACATCAGTACAGGTGTTGCACCACCTGCACGAATTCTGTCAACGACCGCCGTCATGTCCTTTTGATAGGTTGCAAAAATATCCGGATCAAACGGTGTGTACCGGCCGTCGTTCATACCAAGCAGAATCGTGACATAACGAGGCTTGTAGTCCAGCACATCGCGGCTGATTCGCTGCAGCGCATCCCATGCCTGTGCTCCGCCGACGCCCGCATTGTGGAAGTGAATGCGACGATCGGGAAACCGCGTGTAGAAAAAATCTTCAACGTATTGAGTATACAGTCGCTGATGAGTGATACTGTCGCCCAGAAATACCAGTGTGTCGCCGTCCTGCAGATCGATCTTCGCCGGCATCGCGGGCGGCGCAGCCGCGTCGTCAGCACGTGACGATGCGACGGTCAGCGCAGTCAGCACGAAGAAGCACACGGTCAGAGACAGAAACGGTCGACGTTGCATGCGGGACTCCGTGGATCGGCAGGAATTGCGGAAGTTGAGTGTGGTTGCGAAACGGCAATGCCATTACGGACAGTATGATGACCGTCTTCGTGTTCTGGAGAGCAATCGTGGCGAGTAACCTTCGTCAATATGCCGGACGCAGCTGACTCAATCAAGTCAGCAATGGTGGTCGATTTGGCGACATTTTGCCAGCGAACAGCAGCACTTCGCCGTGAAACTTCAGGGACAATCATGATGAATCGGTTCGCCTGCGCCTGCCTGCTTCTGGTAAGCTCCACCGGATGCCAGGGCCTTATGCACGAATTGCAGCCTCATCGCCTTTGGCGAATGAACTATCAGGAACCTGTCGGGCGCACGGACAACGTCTACTTTTCCGTTGATGATCCTCTGGATGAGCCTGTCCCCAGCAGCGCTTTGAACCATTTACACAATCCTGGCCTCAGTTCTGAAGCAAGTGCGGGTCGGTAAGGATACACCGCCCACGGATCGTCGCGGGAATGGTGGACACATCGTCCAATGGCCGCGGCTGGAGATCTTCCAGGCGGAATGCACCGGCTTCTTTTGATGGATCTTTGACTGGTGCGAAGGCACCCGGTCATTAAGCTTGAGGTTTCCCGCATCTGACGCGCTTGCTCGCGCGAGCCGGAATGACTTACAGTCAGCGGTTATTGTCGCCTTCCTGTCGATGGAATCAGAAACGCATGACCACGGACCGTGACCGACGACTGCACTCGCCGGATGCCGAAGCCATCCGGCCACTGGAATCCATTATTGACGCGTTTGCTGACGAGCACCAGGCTGCATGGATCGCGTACCGGCGAGAACGTCATTGTTCCCCGGAAGCCAGTGGCGAAGAGACAGAGACAAGTCATTCCGTCTGCGAACGTCTTAAGAGTCTGGGGATTCCGGCCTTCATACCTGACCGCGGTGTTGGTGCTGTCGGTGATCTGCTGATCGGCAGTGCGACAGCCGATACGCCGGCTGTCGCACTGCGCGCCGACATTGATGCACTCCGGATGGCCGATCGCAAAGAGGTTGGTTATGCGTCCGTGAAGGACGGACTGGCGCATGCCTGCGGCCATGATGTTCATACAACGATTGTGCTGGGCGTGGCCGAAGTGCTGACACACTTAAGTCAGTCTGACAGCGCGGAAATGCCGCGTGCGCGAATACGGTTTCTGTTTCAGGCGGCTGAAGAAACATGTGACGGTGCGACGTGGATGGTCGAAGACGGCATGCTGTCGGGGGTTCGGTCAATTCTGGGGGTGCACGTCGAGCCCAACCTGCTGTCCGGACAGATTGGCCTGCGCTATGGAATCTTTACGGCTCGAGTGGACGAAGTCTTTATCACCGTTTCCGGCCGCGGCGGCCATGCGGCCCGTCCGCACAGTACGACGGACCCTATTCAGGCGGCAGCGATGCTGACGTCGGGCCTGTATCAGATGCTGCCTCGCAATACTGATGTGCGCGACGCCAGTGTCTTTACGATCTGTCGAATTAATGGAGGTCATGCGTCGAATGTGATTCCTGATGAAGTCAGTATTGCCGGAACGCTTCGCACTACAGATGACACCGGACGTGAGCATTTGATGCAGCGCATTAAGGACATCTGTCAGAGCATCGCCACGGTCACCGGCAATATGATTAATGTTGATTTTCGCCACCCGCTGGGTTCGGTGGTCAATTCCGTTCACGAGACGTCGGCGTTTGAGGTTGCAGCGCGACAGGTTCTGGGCGATATGAATGTTGTGCTGCTTGACCGCCCCAGCATGGGGGGCGAGGATTTTGCAATGTATCTGGATCATTGCACGGGAGCCCAGATGCGTCTCGGATGTGCGGCCTCACAGCCATGGCCACACTTACATTCACCGGTCTTTGATATTGATGAATCCGCGATTGGTTTTGGTGTCCGAGTCCTGGCCCGCGCCGCTCTGCTGCTGACGATGAAATAACGTTTTGCCCGGATATTCGCCTGCACGTCGCATACACAGACCAACGTTCTCGCATCAGATCCTGTTTCAAACTTTGAAAAAGACAGTCGAAGCCTATGTCACAGCTTCTGTTTACGCCCAATCAAAGACCGACTATCGGTGTCGAAATAGAACTGCAGCTTGTCGATGTCGAAACGATGGAACTGGCGAACCGTATCGAAGAGGTTCTGAATGCGCTGCCGGCAGAACAGCGGGACGCGATCAAGCCTGAACTGATGCAGAGCTATCTGGAAATCAACACCGGTATCTGCAACACGGTACGTGATGCGGGCACCGATCTGCGGGGCAAGCTGAATCTTGTTGAAGGGGCGGCGAAATCTCTGGGGCTGGAACTTTTCTGGGCCGGCTCGCACCCCTTTTCTTCATGGCGGGATCAAAAAGTCACCGCTGACGATCGCTATCATCGATTGGTAGAACTGATGCAGGACGTTGCTCGCAGACTGGTCACGTTTGGTCTCCACGTTCACGTTGGAGTGGAAACCGGCGACAAAGCCATCATGGTCTGCGAAAGGATGATGAAGTACCTGCCTCTGCTCCTGTCGCTGTCTTCCAACTCGCCGTTCTGGGAAGGTCGCAATACCGGGCTGCATTCGAATCGCTCAAAAATCATGGAAGGTCTGCCTACCGCCGGGCTGCCGCATCTGATGCGCAACTGGTCAGAATATGTCTGGCTGATTAATCACCTTGTCAACACCGGGTTCATCAACAGTATTCGTGAGATCTGGTGGGACATTCGTCCACATCACAATTTCGGGACCGTTGAGGTGCGAGTCTGTGACATGCCGGCCAGTCTGAATCAGGTCCTGGCGATCACGGCGCTGGTACAGTGCCTGGTTCAGGCGATATCACGCGAAATTGACGCTGGTACGTTTCAGTCAGAATACCATCCGATGATGGTTCAGCAGAATAAATGGCGGGCCACTCGTTATGGATCTGATGCCGAACTGGTCAGTACGCAGGATTTTCAGCAGCGATCTGTTGCCACAGTCGCTAATGAACTGGTCGATAAACTGCAGCCAATGGCTGATGAACTCGACTGCGCCGAAGAACTGCAGTCGGTTCGGTCACTACCGGCAAACGCCGGAGCGAAACAGCAGCTTCAGTACTTCGATGAAACGGGCAGCCGGAAAGAAGTCGTCCGCCGGATGATTGAGGCGAATGGCTGGCGAATATGAACGGCCTGTCGGACGTGCGTCAACCGGCCGGCCGCACTTCGTGCGGCAGCGGGCGACCTTCCAGCCCGGCGTTCAGATTGTCGACCGTGATCTGCATCATGCGGCGTCGAGTAACGTTTGAGGCGCTGCCCAGGTGCGGAGCGATAATGACGTTGTCCAGCTGCAGTAACGGATGATCGCGCGGCAGCGGTTCGGGGTCCGTGACATCCAGCCCTGCCGCAGTAATCCGGTTTGTTGTCAGCGCTTCATGAAGCGCATCTGTTTGAACGACGGGGCCCCGTGCCATGTTGATCAGGATGCCGGACTGTTTCATCTGCTCAAACTCAGCCGCCCCGATCAGTCCCTGTGTCTGCTCGGTTAACGGACAATTCAGTGTCACGAAATCTGATTCAGAAAGCAGTTTCTTCAGCGACGCGAACTGAACGCCCAGCGAGTCTTCGATATCCGGACGACGGTTGCGGTTGTGATACAGAATCTTCATATCAAAGGCTCTGGCTCGACGAGCGACTTCAACGCCAATACGTCCCATGCCTACGATTCCCAGCGTGCTCCCGGTCACTTCCTGTCCGATCAGGATAGACGGATCGTAATGAGTGAACTTGGAACTGCGGCCAAAGTGGTCACCGATCACGATGTTGCGCGCTACGGACAGCATCAGGGCCATTGTCATGTCGGCCGTGGCCGCGTCCAGACAGCCGGGCGTGTTGCCCACCAGGATACCACGCTGATCTGCTGCGGCGATGTCGATGTGATCCACGCCCACACCGTGATTGCTGACGATCCGGACTTTGGGGCATCGGTCCAGCAGCGGCCCGTCAACGGCGGGATGGCTGTAAGCTACGATAGCGACGGCTGCGGAATAGTCCGAATCCGTTGACTGTTCCAGCGGCCGAACATCAAAACGCCCCTGCGACAGTTCGTCGAACAGCTCGGGCATCGGGTCTGCAAGGATCAATTCGCTCATGACCAGGCCAATGACGTGTTGGGAACAGGATGGAAATCCGGCCCGTGATGCCGGACCTGCAGCTGCGCTACGCCAGCGGATCAGCCGTGGCGGTGTTGGGACTGAACTTACAAAGCTGAATGCCGGCGACGTAAAGAATGATCAATGGAAACATCATCAGCAGCATGCTTTGAGGGTCGGACGGCGTGAGCAGCATCGAGGCGATAGAAATGACAAGGATCGCCATCCGCCAGTTTTCTGAATATCCCTTGACCGTCATGATTCCAATCCGCTCGAGGAACAGCATCACCAGCGGTAACTGAAAGCTGATACCAAACATGACTGGCAGCATCAACGCCAGACTGATGTACTCTGACAGCCGTGGCTGGATTTCGATGCCCAGCCATTTATTGAAACTGATCAGGAAATCCAGCACGATCGGAAAGACAAAGAAGTAGCAGAAAATGGCGCCTGCGAGAAACAGCCCCAGGCTCATCGGCAGATAAATATAAACGTATTTTCGTTCACTGGGGAACAGCCCTGCCGCGACGAACAGCCAGATCTGATAGAACACCCACGGTGACGTCAGCACGAAGCCAGCCACCATGCTGATCTTGATGTACGTCATGAATGCTTCTTCAACCTTGTAGGTGACCGGCCGATTGAAGCGATCGGCCGTCCTCTTAAACAGAGCAATATCTTCGGACTTCAGGACAAGCGGCACCGAAATATCAGCGGCTGTCTGTGGCGTGGCGTCCTCGTCGCCCCCCGTCTCAGCATCAGCGGCATTGGAGTCCGCAATATCCGGCTGAGGAACATCCATAACAATATTCGGAACAGCGGCCTTGATAGCGCTACGAAGACTTTTCAGAGGGACTTCAACGACCAGTTCATCCTCAGCAACTGCCGGTTCCATGACGACTTCGGGAGGTTCTTCTTTCTCCTTGTCAGAAAACAGCTGTTCCAGAAAGCCAGAAAAATTCATGCCGCCCAGATCATCTTCAGCGACAGGCTGATTATTACGACGCAGGGCGTCGTCGATCGGCTGGCGCAGCACACCAATGATCTTGTCACCAAAGAAGAGTGCAGCGATGACACCAATCACAAGACCCACAAGCGCCTTCCAGACGTGAACGCGCAACACCTCAAGGTGTTCGCCGAAGGTCATCGTGGAATCGTCAAAAAGATCGCGGTTACGTGGCATCTGTTTCCTCACCGGCAGCGGCGACTTCAGCGGTTCCTGAAGATCGGGTTGGAATTGTTCTGGCTGATGTGAGCATTCGTGTTCGGATCCAGGCAGCGGCTCCCTCCGGCTGGCGGGCCACCCGCCTCAGGCCGCAGTCAGACTGCGGAAGCGTTCCAGCAGGTCACCGGTCACTGGTCCCGGTTTTCCTGAGCCTATGGTGCGGCCGTCAAGACTGACAGCGGCTATGACTTCTGCGGCAGTCCCGGTCAGAAAACACTCGTCGGCTGTGAAAATATCGTGCCGCACCAGAGGAACTTCCTGGACTGCGATTCCCGCATTTCGGGCGAGTCCGATGACGGCATTTCGCGTGAGTCCTTCCAGGATACCCGCCTCCGGCGGTGGCGTTTTAAGCACACTATTCTTGACTATGAAAATATTGTCGCCTGTGCATTCTGCGACTTCGCCTTTGTGGTTCAGCATCAGAGATTCGACCGTGCCCGCATCTGTACCTTCAATCTTTGCCAGGATATTGTTTAGATAGTTTAACGATTTAATGCGCGGACTGAGCGCGGCGGAATGATTTCGAATGGTGCTGGCCGTGATCAGATTTAACCCGTTGTCGTACAGTTCCTGCGGATACAGAGAAATCGAATCTGCAATGATGATCACCTGCGGATTACTGGTGCGCTGCGGGTCGATGCCGAGTGTGCCTGCACCACGTGTTACGACCAAACGGACGTAGCCGTCGGTGATATCGTTGGCCGCGACGGTATCTCGCACGGCCTGAGTCAATTCGGCTGGCGCAAGCGGAATTTCCAGCCGTATCGATAATGCACTTTCATACAGACGATCAATGTGTTCCTGCTCCAGAAACACTTTGCCGCCATAGACACGAATGCCCTCAAAAACGCCGTCTCCGTATAACAGCCCGTGGTCAAACACACTGACAACAGCCTGCTCCTGAGGGACCAGTTTTCCTGACAGATAAATCTGCAAAGACATTTTAGGAACTCGCAAATATTTACGTATCGAACGACACACTGAGAGCCAGTATCCGGCTTCGTTCGATGAATCAATTCAAAGTATTGAGTGGTTTTCAGATGCGAGCAGCGCCTCGGAGCCGCAGCTCGAACAGGCCTGGGGGCCGTCACGTAACAGCGTCGGCACATGATGACGTCCGGAGCACCGAATATGTTCCCTGCTTTTATAACAACGCTCAGTGACGGAAACACTGAGACGTACGGGCAAATTCGCACTGTGTTCGAAGTTGTGTTGCCTAACCGTTGGAAAACGAAAATCGAGCCGGCCGGAGAGGGGTTTACCTGCCTCGTCACATCGTCAACCGCAAATCTGCGGCTGCTCTGCAGCTTCTCCCTGCCATTCGCGTTGCTGCAGTGCTTTTCCAGCCGACCCGCCGTTTTGACGGTTCCTCGTTCCTGCATTAGCCAATGCCTCTTTATTTACACTCGAATCCGACAAAAAACCGTGTCTGAGCCCTGCTCGTGTATTATTTGAGCAACCGTGATTGCCACAAAATGTCTCTCTATCGTTCACGTGCTGTACCGCCGGTGACCGACTTGGACGTTCATTGTCCGTATTCCGCCGGGGATTCCCTGAGACCTCCGATGCGGTGACTGTCGCATGAATGCTTCAGAGCCGCCAGATTGAGTTCTGTGTCTGAGGCTTAAACCTGAGAATTGGCCAACCGAAGATCCGTTTCTGTACGATTCGTTTTTCTGACCAGTCGTTTTGAATCGCCGGATACCTCCCGCCGCGTAAGTGAGGGAAGTCTGTTGGATGGCTTCATCCGCCATCCCTTGCCCACCTTCGGATTCCCGGATGTCATGCCCCAGTAGTTTTGAAACAGGTTCCGGACGTTACGGAGTATCAGTTTTATTCGTAAGATAATTGTGTCAGTCACGGCGGCAGGTTTAACGACCATGCGGCAAAACGCCGCCAGAACATTTGTGACATTCCGATCCGGTGCGGTCACATGATTACAGGTTGAAAATCGTTGAGCAACATTGCTTTCATCAAAATGCACGGCGCGGGCAACGACTATGTCTTTATTGACGGCTTCGTCGCGCCTGTGCCACATTTTCCGGAACAGCTGGCACGCACAGTCAGCAATCGAAACTTCGGCGTTGGGGCTGACGGATTGATCGTGATGTTGCCGGTTGATCACGCTGATGTTGAAATGCGTATGTGGAACGCTGACGGAAGTGAAGGTGCGATGTGCGGCAACGGTGTCAGGTGCGTGGCACTGTGGATGCACCTGCGAAACCGCGTTTCCGGCATCTGTCGGATTCAGACCGCATCCGGAATGGTGACGGTCTCAACTGCAGAATTGGACCGTGATGGCGGCGGCGGAGTTTTCTGTGTGGACATGGGCCAGCCACATGCTGCGACCGATTCAGAATTACTGCCTGGTGTCAGACTGCCCGGTGTCGATTCGGACCTTGAGTTCACAGCCGTGTCGCTCGGGAATCCACATGCCGTTGTCTTTGTTGACAAGTTGACGGATCGCGTGGTGCGGCACGTGGGACATCAGGTCGAGCACCATTCACGTTTTCCCGATCGCACAAATGTGGAATGGACGCAGGTGGTGTCACCGACGGAACTCACGGTTCGTGTATGGGAACGCGGCAGTGGAGAAACGCTGGCCTGCGGCACTGGCGCGTGCGCCGCGGGCATCGTGGCTGTACAGCGTGGATACTGTTCAGCAGATCGTGAGACCATCGTTAATCTACCAGGCGGACGTTTGCAGGTATGCACGGACGATGCGGGCCGCGTCCGGCTGACGGGGCCGGCTGAGGTCAGTTTTACCGGGACACTGCCCGGTCGGGCCTGACAAAGGAAGGCCACCGGCCGCATCCACAGTCAGTGACCTGAGATGATTGACCCCGGTAGAACACCAGGAATATTGCGGATTGTCCGGTTTGCACGGTTCGACCGAAGAATTGCGGGGAATTATGGACCAACATTTCCCCCGAAAATGCCTGAAATCGCGATAGATATCGATGATTTATACGTCTTACCTGCCACAAACATGCCACCACAGTGCGCTGAGCCTGCCTCCGATGTACGTCCTGCCTCCTGCATTCCGAACCGCCAGCCTGACAGCTTTGCTGCTCGTCGGTGCGATTTGCGCCGGCAGATTAGAAGCTCAGGAGGACAGTCGTGACAACAACCCGACGAAGTCTGTCGCCCAGTTGATCGAGGATCTGGGAGCGGACAGTTTTAAGGTTCGACTATCGGCCAGAGACGCACTGAAGAACAGCGGACAGATTGCAATTGACGCTTTGCGAAAGGTGGAGCCGACCAGTACTCCTGATGTGAAGGCTCAGATCCGGTCGATTCTCAGTTATCTGGCACGTGAGTCATTTGGGGGCCGGTTGAGTCAGTTGCAGAATACGCTGACTGCAGAAGACGCCAGTGCTCTGCCTGAGTGGAGCCGATTTTCAAAGCTGGTTGGTTCTGACAAGAAATCTGTTGAGCTGTTTCTTCGCCTGTTGAATTCTGAGGCCGCTCTGTTTGGCACAGCCATGAATTCGCCAAAGATGCTTCCGGCACAGATTCAGTTGCGAGTTGCTGAGTTGATTCAGACGACGCGGCCCTCATCTACCAGGAAAGAACCGTTTCCTGTGGATTCTTATGCCGCTGTGCTGCTGCTGGCCAGCAACGGTGAGATCCGGTTACCGGGAGGCAGTTCCACCGGCATCAGCGCAATGCTGCAGCAACCGCAGTTTATGGACCTGGTGCGTTCTCCGACGCAGGGCCCGGCACTCAGTCGTCTTGCGGGAGCTTACATTCTGCGGGAGCGTATTGCGCCGGCAGTGCCGATGTCATTCGCTCGACGTCACCCGATTCCGGAGGGGCCGATTCTGGCTCGCCGAGTGCTGAAGACCGCTCGTGGCAGTTACCCATTGCCAGCACTGATGTTGCTGGCTGAACAGGGGACCGTTCAGGACCTGCCACTGCTGGAGTCGCTGTTCATGAACAAGTTTGTCCTGATTGGGAAACGAGACAGGACCGGATACCTTGTTGAAATCGGAGATCTTGCTCTGGCCGTTGCGATTCATTTGCGTGGCAGGGATCCACGCGACTTTGGCTTTGCTCCTGACAGTAACCGTAGCCAGGTGTTTCGTTTTGTTTCGGAAACCACGGGATTTAAGTCGGGAGCGGCTCGGACGGCATCTCGTGCAGTCTATTCTGAAACATTCTCTGCCGACGCCTCAGCAGAAAAGTCGAAGGCGGAATAGTCCAGCCACGATCTGCCACTGCCACTGCTACTGTTACATCGACGGTAGGCGATCAACTCAGCAGTCGATAGACTTCCGGGTGGTCATGTAAGACCAGACGTTGCTCTGCCCACAGCAGTCAGACTCAACCCACCAGAGAATTGGTCGTGTCGGAATCAACTCAACCGGAAAACCAGGCAAACCTGCGTCGCAGCCCCGAGCTGATCAGTCATCGTGACTCACAGCTGTTGATCGTTGACGTGCAGCAAAAGCTGATGCCTGCCATTCACAACGCCGACGGGATCGAAGGCCGAATTATTCTTCTGCTGGATGCGGCCGCGGCACTGGGCGTTCCGGTTGTCGTCTCTGAGCAATATCCAAAGGGACTGGGGGCGACCGTTGATTCGATTGCTCACCATCCGGTATCCAGACATCGGTTTGAGAAGATCCGATTCAGCGCGGCTGAAGAATTTCAGGCCCTGAACGCGTCCTTCGACACCGTTGCGGCTGCTGAACGTCGTGAACAGGTGATCATTGTCGGCATTGAAGCACATATCTGCGTGCTGCAGACGGCCATGGATCTGCTGGTTCAGGGATATCGGGTTTTCGTGGTTGAAGACGCCGTCAGTAGTCGTCGTGAATCTGATCGCCGCACAGCGGTAAATCGCCTGCGGGATTCCGGTGTCGTGATCTGCACGGCCGAAAGCGTCGCCTTCGAATGGTGCGAGAAAGCCGGCACGGAAGAATTTCGAGCCATCAGCCGATTGGTGCGATGATGCAGGATTGGCAGGGAATCGTTCAGCGCAGACGGATTGAACTTTTGCCGGTTGCACCGACAGTGATCGGAATGCTGCATCGAAGTGTCTGTGGCTGGTCTGTTGCAGGACCGTGCGAAAAAAAAGCCGCGTCCACAGGACACGGCTGGAGTTCATGAGCGTAAGCGACAGGACTATTCGATGTCATAGCTTTTTGTCAGGACTTCCAGAGCGTCAACAATATCCGCATCCTTCATTCCGGATTCGCGAACGATTTCCGCCGACGCTTCGTTGTCCCCGGTCAGTTCTTTGGCTGCCGCACTGATTCGTCCGGAACCGTCGTACGCATACGTAATTTCGATTGGAGAACCCTTCGGCAGACTCTTGGGAAGGTTAAAGACGCGGAAGTCACCGATCAGTTCGCAGGCTGCCGGATCGATGGCATCGCCTTCAAGAATCTCCACGTGGACTCGTTCCTGGCCATCGGTGTTTGTACCAAACCGCTGATTGACACTGTGCGGGACAGGTGTGTTCTTAGGAATCATGATGTGGTTAATCTTGCGGGACTTGTCGCTTGGATCAGAAATCTTGATACCCAGAGAGTGTGAATTGACGTCGCTGGTTCGGACAGCGTTCAGTCGTTTCTGCACACTGTCGACAACCTTGCTGGATCCATCACCGTGTCGAGCCTCCAGGATCGCGGCATGGATGGCCGCCCCTTCGGCGACGGCACGTTCCGGCATCAACTCACGTGAAGGTTCGTGGCCTGTGACTTCACGCAGCATCTGTTCGACGACAGGCATCAGAGTGGAACCGCCGACCAGGATCACTTCATCCAGGACACCGGCTTTGACACCAGCCTGCTGCATAACCAGTTCAGTTGTATCTTTAGTTCTCTGCAGCAGGTCGGCCGTCATTCGTTCGAACTCAGCCCGCGTCAGTGATACGGACAGTGTCTTGCCCTTGAAGTATACGCTGAGTGGTACCTGTGACTTTTCACTGAGGTCACGCTTGGCGTCTTCTGATTCCTGATGGAACTGACGAATGGTGTCCGGGTCCGTTGACGGATCCTCACCGTACTTCTGCTTAAACTGTTCTACAAGATGATCCGCCAGTCGTTTGCTCCAGTCGAGCCCTCCCAGCATCACGTCACCGTCGGTGGCCAGAACGCGGAAGTTGGTTGGTGTGTAACGGACGATCGTCACGTCGAACGTTCCACCACCAAGGTCATACACCAGGATGGTCTTTTCTTCGTTGGCCAGATCGCTGCGACCGAGCTCTCCCTTTTGCCACGCATAGGCCAGAGTTGCCGCGGTCGGTTCATTGATAATGTCAAGCACGTTCAGGCCGGCGATTCGTCCGGCATCCTGAGTTGCTTTTCGGCGTACATCGTTGAAGTAGTAGGGCACCGTGATTACAGCGTTGGCGATGGGCCCGATTTTCTTTTCTGCATCCTGTTTCATCTTCTTGATGATCAGAGCAGAGATGAATTCGGGTGTCAGTTTCTTGTTCTGATACAGCACATGGTATTCGCTGTTACCCATTTCACGTTTGACGGCTTCCACGATCTGATCTGACGAAGCGACTGATATTCTTTCGAAGGTCGGCCCGACGACGACACTTTCGTCGTCCAGCAGGACCACAGACGGCGTGATGGGGCGTCCGTCGGCATTATTGGCAAGCGTAGGGCTGCCATCGTTATCCATGTACGCAATGGCTGAATAAGTTGTGCCGAGGTCAATACCTACAGTTCTACCTTCAAGAAACTTCATTTGCTGACCTTATTCGTTCAATGGACGTGCCAGAAACGGAACCCCTCGGGCCCCGAACCCGATTGAAGAGAGCAGCATGATCTGCTTTCCGCTAATATTTATCGATGATCGGCCATTCTGGCCAGACTGCAACACCGTTGCAAGCACACCGGCAGTCGAAAGCCGCGTCAACGGAAGATTGACAGAGCCTGGCGGTCGTTTCGCACATCAAGTATTGTTCCTGGCACAGACGTCGAAATAATGCTTCTCAGGGACGTGACTGTATTGAATTGCGTCCCCACCCGACATTCCCGTCTGGTTTCTGCTGCTGCCAGAGTCCCCAATCGACGGCGGCCTGAATCAAATTAAGGTGGGCGAACAAATATCGCCTGCATTCGTCTTATGCTTGCACAGCCGTGTGCTGTGCCCACATTTCTGAAACGTCACGACGATGTCTGCATTCCTGATGCTGGTTTTTCTGCTGGATTCTCAGACGACAGCGTGTCACGATTCACTGGTTTCTCCGGACCCGATGACAGAAAGCGACGATGCGATATCGTGTCTGAGCGGTTTTCTGTGGCCGCCGGCAGCGTTTACGGCAACGATTAAACCGGTCGCTGATTCCGGATTCGACCGCGGCATTTCCTTCCCATCGCCTTGTATGGGGCCGGGGGGGCCAATGTTTGTCGAGTGGCGGATGGCTCGGCAGAACCATGTCCTGTGTGAAGACAGACGCCCGGCGGTGATTGTTGTTCATGAGTCGGGCCGTGGGATGCATGCCGGCAGAGCGATCGCTCAGGCGTTAAGTCGCACCGGAATTCACACGTTTATGGTTCACCTGCCCGGTTACGGGCAACGTGCTGTACGACGGCCGGATCAGGGAAAGGAACTTGTTGAAGGAATCCGACAGGGCGCTATGGATACCCGTAGAGCGGCTGATGTTATTAAATCCCTAAACGGTGTTGATCAGAAGCATGTCAGCATACTGGGGGTCAGTCTGGGTGGGTTTGTCGCTTCGCTGGCCGGCAGTCTGGATTCAGCCTTCGATCAGCACTTTATCCTGATGGCAGGCGCCGATCTGCCCGGGATGTTTCGAAAGGGAGAGCGTGAAGTCGCTGATCTGCGGAAGAAGATGGAAACGCATCGTACCGGGGCCGAGCTGACGAAGTGGTTACACCAGGTAGAACCTGCACGTGTGGCCCATCGGCTGCCGGCGGAACGGACGACGTTGTATGTGGCGATGTTCGATATTGTGGTGCCGCCGAGTTGTTCGGAGAAGCTGGCGACAACAATCGGACTGCCGCCCGAACAGATTGTGCGCATGCCGTGCGGGCATCACAGCGCCGTTGCATTCCTGCTGCCCATGGTCTTGGATGTCAGCAGACGTGTGCATGCGGCTTGCACATTGTAACGCTTTTACTGAATCGTGATCGGCATGTCAGCGGGTTGAGTCAGCGTTTGTTTTGACGCTGCCGGCGCAGGCCGGGTGTCCGCGGCTGAAGAAGGGGCAGACAATACTTCTTTGTCGGGGCCGAAGTACATGAAGTCCTGACGTGATGTCACATCTGTGGATGTGTACGTCCCGCCGTCGGCGGGGGTCATATCAATCGGGTCGGACAGGCTGGGGCTTTGCGATGCAGGTGGTGGTGCATCGAATGATTCCGCAATTCTTGCAGCCTGTGGGCCAAACACCTTGACACCGCTGACGCTCTGAGCCTGTGTAATCGTCGATTCGGTGGAAGAAGCAGCGGACTGCTCCGTCGGATATACCCTGGTGTACACAGCATGACTGATTGGTACCTCCGCGAGGCGCGGCTGCTGAGCGTCGGGATTCCGTTCATAGACCGCCTGGTCGATTGATCCCTGACGGCCGTCCTCCACGAATTTCGCCGACGCTTTCCGGATCCTGCCGTTCGGGAGGTCATGCTGCGGGGCATCCGTTCCGGCCGCCAGACGGCTCTGACGTTGATTCAGGGCGTTCGTGCCGAAATCAGGTGGTGTCATGTTCATGGGGCGCACAACGTCATAGCCCGCCGCAGACTGTACCGTTGAGTATGATCCGTTCAACAGTCTTGCGGCGATCTGACCACGCAGCGTTTCCCGAACGCCAACCTGCACACCGGTGTTCCGACTCAGTCGGATTTCGTCGACGACCCAATAGTCGTGCTCAACAATCAGACTGACTGAGACGACCGTCCGGCCGGGCGAGCCCAGTTGTACCGTGGCGCGTTCCTGTGTGACACGGGTATCCTGGACGGGTTGTCTGAGTTGTGCCGCCAGCGTTGGAAATTGTGTTGGCACGCCTTCAAGATTACTCCACACCAGCCGATTGAAATCTGATGAACAGGACTTTTGCAGAAGCTGCATGTCTCCCTGGTTCCATGCTGTCGCAAATTCAACTAGTGGCGCCGCCAGTTCCAGCCGTGTCCGCAGCGATGTCACCTGCCCCTGCCCGTCGGGATATTGAATGTCGTCCACTTTCAGTACTCCATTTTCACTGACCATGCGGCATGACAGCAACAGGCCGCCCCCGGTTGTAAACTCAAGTTCTGTGCGGTGTGCCACTGTGTGGCTGTCCGTCAGACTGAGCGATTCGTCATAGAAATCGGGAATCGACAGGGTCGACAGGATTTCCGGAGGAAGTCGTTGCCATGTCGCTCGAGAGAACTCAGCGGATGACAACTGGGAAACGGATTCATGGTCACGTTCTGACAACGCTTTCAGGAAGAATGAGGCTCGTGTTGGCGCAGTGAATACGGACGATAAAGATTTCTGGCGCCGCGTTGCCCGCTCGTAGAGTGTCACGTCACGAATAAGGAACCGTGGTTCGTTCTCGGCTGACACCGATCCGATTCCGGCAGCGATGTCGGCCTCCGTAAATTCGGACTGTCGTTCCTCCAGATCCAGGCGCACGATTTCGCGTCCGGCCGGGATCATCACCGTCAATTTGTCTTCGTATGCTCGAATATCAAATTCATCCGGCACATTTGTGGGTGACGGTAATTGAATGATGGACAGATCGGCCAGCTTCAGTGAATCAGAATAGAACGTGTTTGTGGTGAGTCGTTGCAGCGAATCGTGATTTTCGGCACCGTAGGCCGTGAGGAACGTATTGACTGCGTTGACAGCGTCTGCCTGTCTTCGAACGGAGCCTGTGTGATTTTTCTCGCGATGGTTGTGAGCTTCCACATCATCAACCAGCCAGTCGTCAGAATTTCGGACAAGTTTGATAAGCAGATGTCCATTCTTTGCCGGCAGTTTGACCACTGCGTCGTTTTCATTCAGGTTGGCTTCCGGCCGGCGAGCCATGCCTTCTTCATAAGTGGAAGCGATTCGGGCTGTCAGTGCCTGCAGCCATTCATCCGGCAGTTGCTGCAGCGAATCCGTCAGGTCTGCAGACGTCATGGCCAGAATCTCATGGCGTTCGCCGGATTCCCAGACGGTCAGGAACTGTCGCAGCGTTATCAACAGATCCATCACTTCAATGGTGGATTTGGTGACGCGTGTGCTTTTGTTCAACTGGCGGACCATGATGTCGTCAACCACCCAGTAGTGCTTTTTAGGGTCGTTGACCAGATGAAACTGGTACTTGCCTCCCGATTCGCCTTTCGCGATGACCTGCCGTCCCCCGTTTTTCAGGTTTGTCACTTCTACAACCGTTAAGTCGTTCTTGGGCAGTGGCAGTACCTGAAGGTCGGACAGGACGTCTTCCGACTGGAGAGCCTTTTCTTCGAAACGCGTCGACGTGATCCGGCGCAGGGCGGGTTCATTTTCTTCGTTAAGAGCTTCTGCGAAACGCTCAATCACTCGCTGTTCCATCAGAGACTGATTTAACAGTGATTGGGCGCAACCGGTACAAAAGACCGCACTCAAAAGAACGGTCAGATACGTTGCAGACTTCATGACAAAGTCCTTGCTTGTCAGACATACATCGCTGAGAAGGCGACGAATGAGGAGAGGGAGAGAGCAGAGAGAGGATGAGTGATGGGATGCTGCGGAGACGGATGTTTCTGCGTCAGACCAGGCACCGCGCAGAACGGATCACAGGCCGGCAAACAGCGTGTGCCTTGTCGCATTTTCCGACATATGGGTCAACGTGGTCCGCCGCCCGGACAGTGTCGGCTGTCAGAGTTATCCTGACCGCACGCAGAGTTTCGGCACATCCTGCCAGTTCAGTGGTTTTTTGCAAGGGGACGCCTGGTTTGGCGAGTCACGGGGCTGTCACCTGGTACCGGCTGAGACGTTCGGCCCGGAACCGTGATTCTCACATCGTCGGTCCGGCTGACCGTTTTCCGAGCACAGCGTCAGGTTGTGGACCTGCTTCTGCCGACTCGTTCGGCGACTACTGAAATTGCCTGGCGCATCAGTTCATGGTCAATCTCATGAACGTCAATGGGCCGGCCAATCCCATCCAGCATCGTCACCGTCAGTCGCCCCCCAAGATGCTGCCGAAATTCTTCCAGGCCGGAGAATAACGCCTCCGTGTCCTGCAGGGCGGGGTGATCCAGCAGAAGGCCCAGCTGTTCCAGACAGTCAAGGATTCGGTCTGCATCTGCAGGCGACAATCCATGTGCCATGCTTGAGTATATTGTGTCCACGGCGACACCAATAGCGACAGCTTCGCCATGGCGGAGCTCAAAACCAGTCATGACTTCCAGTTTATGAGCGGACCAGTGGCCGTAATCCAGCGGGCGAGCTTCCAGCATTTCGAACGGGTCTCCGCCTGCTGTGATGTGCCGCAGGTGCCATTGTGCAGATTCGGCGATCACGGCCCACGCTTCTGCTTTACGTTGACGAATGGCGGGCGCATCCCGATGAATGTGCTCGAAGAATGTCCCGGATTTCAGCAGCGAAACCTTAACAGCCTCAGAGAAACCGCAGCAGAAGTCGCGATCGCTGAGCGTTTCGATCAGTTTTCGATCGTTGATGACGGCCCACGGGACAGCAAACGTTCCTACCCAGTTTTTTTTCTGGAACAGATTTATGCTGTTCTTAACGCCGATGCCGGAATCGCCCTGAGCCAGTGTCGTTGTGGGAATACGAATCAACCTCAGGCCCCTGTGGGCAATGGCGACTGCAAAGCCCACGGCGTCCAGTACCGCTCCGCCGCCGATCACGATCACGTAACTGCGACGATCGAGGTCCGCATGGTTGAAGCACTTCAGCATGCGTTCGATCAGGTGGATGTCGTTCTTGGCACCTTCCCCACCCGGCACAACCTGAATATTCCCCGTAACCTGAACCGTCTGGTCGTGGCGTGAGCAGAATCGTTGAATTCTGTGCTTCAGATCCGGGCTGGCCAGCGAGACCTGATCGTCCAGCCAGAACTGCACTTTGGGAATTCGGCCCTCAGAACTTTCCAGCAGTTCCGTCAGTGTGTGGGCATCGCCGCCAAACACATCATGTGTAAATCGCAGGCGATGCGTGAATTCAACGGCGAATGTCGCGTCACGGATCTCATTCTCTGTCGGCACGTTCATTGGCAGTACGGGGGGAACGGTCAGGAAACTGAAAGGAAAACGAGGCGAGACTCACGACGCTGACTTGCTGGCCAGCATACGGGCATTCTACTGCAGAAACCACTTGTCGACCGGCAGGGATAGCAAGTATGCGAATAACGGTCCTCAGCGTTCCATGTCAGAAAGTCCGAAGAAAACGGTTTGGCTGAGTGTAGGGGCGGTGTAACCGGAACAACCGGCACACGCATACGCTGTTCAAATCCTGGCAGGGGTTTATCTGCCTTTGCATGAATGATCAAAGATCCTTGTCCCGAAAAAACAACGCAGTGTTACCCATATTTTTGGAACGAGGACTTGATCCGTGATCCGCGTTGTTTGCGACACGGGAATCCTCACCTCCCCTTCAGCTCATTTTCAGGAGAAGAAAACAATGAGAGGGATTACTCTGTCAGCTGCTCTGGTCATCATGACCGTGGCGAGCAGCGCTGATGCAGGCCTGTTTGGTCTGTTCAACAAAAGTCGCGGCTGCGGTGGATGTGGTGAAGAAGCCACGTGCTGTGCTCCCGCTGACTGCTGTGAGTCAACCTGCTGTGCTCCAGCTGGTTGTGGAAACGACGCAAGCTGCTGTGCTCCGGCCGGTTGCTGTGAGTCAACCTGCTGTGCTCCAGCTGGTTGTGGAAACGACGCAAGCTGCTGTGCTCCGGCTGGCTGCTGTGACGACGGTTGTGGCGAAGGCTGTGGCGGATGCAAGAAGCGATGCTTCAAGTTTCCTAAACTGAAAATGCCAAAGTTCAAGCTGCCGAAGCTTCGTCTGCGTAAGCACCGACGTGGCTGCTGTGACAACGGTTGCTGTGAGTCTAGCTGCTGTGCCCCAGCTGATTGCTGCGAGTCTAGCTGCTGTGCCCCAGCTGATTGCTGCGAATCAACCTGCTGTGCTCCAGCTGGTTGTGGCAATGACGCCAGCTGCTGTGCTCCAGCTGATTGCTGCGAATCAACCTGCTGTGCTCCAGCTGGTTGTGGTAACGACGCTAGCTGCTGTGCTCCTTCTTGCTGTGCTCCGGCCTCTGGCGGTTGCAACTAATTAAGAAGGTGGCGAAAGGTAGGAGTTAATTAACCACCTGAGTTAATGATGAGCTGACGGCGAGAACGGGTAGAAAGTCGTGAGTCTGCCCGTTCCCCGGCTCGCAGAAAGATCTGTCTCGTGCGGAGCGGATCAAGCTGAAAGAGCGGTCGTCATTCCTTGTCAATAACGGTTAATGCCCCATCCTTCCGCCCCGGCTGGAAGAGGAACGTGAGGTATCCTCACGGGGGAACACGCATCAAAGGTTATCCCTAACCTGCGGTTCCACCGGTGATCAGCTCGCAGGGTGGAACTGTTTTGTTGAAAATAAAGCGACGATGTAGTCCGGTTCCTGGCCGACTCATCGTCGCTTTTTTTGTGCCATCGCGAAACCTGCCGAAAACCATTTCGTGTATCTCGGGGGGGCATGTCACCGTCTGGCCGCATCAGAATCCAATAATGTTTTGATCCTGTTCGGAATCGCATACCCGTGCCAGCTTAACATGCAGGTGGCTTGTGAATTCCGAATCGCGGGTGGTTGTCTCACGGCGGATTTCTGTCACAATAGAGGACCACACCGTCAACGCCCCCTCCCAGTCACCCTACCCCTGCGGGTTAACTCCAATGCTGCTTGCGATTTTACGAGTTGCCTATGTGCTGGTGTGTGCTGGCGCAATTCTTACTTACATAAACCCGGAAGATGTCGATGGTACTTTGTCCACGCTTCCCCGCGTTGTCAACGACCATAAGCTGGCTGCTTTCTTTGTACTGCTTTTCATCAGTCAGGTCGTCACAATTGCGGACCTGTTGATTCGCCGTAAACGCATTGAGGTCATTTCTGCGGTTTATTTCGGCGTTCTGATTGGAGTGCTGCTGGCGTACCTGATGGTTCAGGCGTTGACACCAATCGTAAAGCCGCCTTACGACGGGCTGGCGGTGATGATGACATTGCTTGTCTTGCCGTACGTCTGCGTATCGCTGCTGCTGCAGACCAAAGACGACTTTCGATTTGTTATTCCGTACGTTGAGTTTGCCAGAGATTTGAAGGGCGGAAGGCCTCTGGTTGTTGACAGCAGTTCGCTGATCGACGGCAGAATTGCTGATGTCGTGGAAACTCAGATTCTGGAGTCACAATTGATTGTTCCGGATTTCGTTCTGGCTGAAGTACAGGACGTAGCGGACAGCAACGACAAGAATCGTCGCATCAGAGGCCGTCGCGGGCTTGAGGTGCTGGCAACGATGCAGAAAAGTACGCACACCGACGTTCGCGTTCACGAGACCAATCGAAAGGAATTTCGATCAATGGCCGTTGATCATAAGCTGGTTGAACTGGCTAAGCAGCTGCGTGGCGGGGTGATTACCAATGATTTCAATCTGAATAAGGTGGCCAGTGTGCAGGGGATTCCGGTCATCAATCTGAATGATGTCGCCAATGCCCTTCGTCCCAGATTCATTCCCGGTGAACGGCTGCGACTGCGGATCATCAAGGAAGGTGAAGGCGTCGGACAGGGAGTGGGATATCTGGATGACGGCACCATGGTTGTTTGTGAAGGGTCATCTGCACAGATTGGCAAGGAAATTGACAGTGTCGTCAGCAGTGTGCTGCAGAGCAGCGCCGGACGAATGATTTTTGCCAAGCCTGTCCACACGGCGCACGATGCGTAGCGTAAGGTTGACGGGCGATCCGGTCTCAGTCCGGATTCGCAATCTTTCGCAGGTAGTTTGCCAGGTCTCGCTGCAGCATCAGCATGTTCTGCCACCTCTCCCAGGGCACCTGGACGAATGACTCGGGCGAACGATCTTCAGGCTCTGAGGCTTCGAACGCGACATCGCGCATGCGTTCATGGATGTAGCTCAGGACATCGCTGATCCTGGCGCGCTGTCCTGGCTGCAGGTGACCGGGCAGCATGGGCGCACCTCCGGGAAACAGCGGCAGCTGCAGGTTCTCCGGGCTTGGGTCTTCGACGATCTGAAACTCAACCTCAGAATCGGATGCCGATGCAACCACCGGATCGGCAGAATAATTCAGCGGAGTCAAAGCAGCGACCTCAACGCCAATACGCTCTGCGTGTTCGGCGATTTGAGCGTTGCTGCCATACAGAAGTGTACATCGCCCGATCTGCATGTGGTCGCCAGGCTGCAAAACCCTCAACTGCACCGGGTGGCCGTTCACGCGACTGCCATTTGTGCTGTTCAGGTCCGTCAGAATGACCTGACTGCGGTCTTCCTGCAGTTTGGCGTGGACACGGCTGACACGTTCATCATTTAACTGAATGACGTTGTCTTCTTCGCGCCCGATCGTGACCGGTGTTTCCAGGTCTTCGTAGACGAGTCCTCGTTCCAGCCCTTCAAGGACAGATAATGTCAGTATTGCCATCAGTCTTTGTCCCTGCCGAATCATTGTCGACAACATATTCGCCGTGGCCGTGTTCTGTTGTCACAACGATGACTCAGGACTCCTGGTGGAGTCTCATTGCAGCTTACTGGTACGTGTTTTCCAAGGATCTTCCCGCATTTTGAGATAGGCCTGGAAAAAATCACCGATGTGTTTTTCCATTACCACGTTGCCTGACTTGTCTTTAGCCGTCAGCAGTCCCTCTGCAGAGTACTTCTTCTCTGGTGGGCCTTCCTTCAGCTGGCGAGGTTCCTGATCCGGAGCTTTTTTCAGGGCCAGGAATCGAAAGACTGAATCGGCCGCCTTCTTTTCCGCCCGGTCGGCTGGATTGTAGTAGATGTGGACGGCAATCTGCTTTGCCGGATCAGCGACCTGTTTGATCACGGCCGTCGTATTCAGGCCCTTGACCGGTGACTTTGGGCTGAGCATCATGATGGCACGGACATCCTGTCCTTTGGGTGTGCGTTGAGCAAACGTCGGAGCGTCCGGCCACGGCTTCTTCAGCCAGTCGTTGGCGGCAAATGCTGCGGACACCATACAACTGGAGCCGGCCGCTGCAATCCCCAGTTTTCGGATGTTTAGTTTTTCGCGCTGGTGTTCATTCAGCAGAAAGGCTTTGATCGCCTCCATATCCTGTGTCGCCATCAACCCGTAATCGTTTGGCCCCAGTCGCAGCAGGCGAGGATTCGCATCTTCCGTGTCCGGCGCGCTGTCCCCGTGCTTTCTGAGATCAGCTGTGACCACTGCTGTTCCCTTCCTCTGCAACGCCTTGGCGACGCCTTCCCAGACCTTGCGCGTCATGCTTTCTTCGAGGCCTTCGGCGCCTGGCAACAGAATCACGACGGGCGACTCTTTGCCAGCCGGGGACTCGAAATAGGTCATCTTGATGTCCCAACCGTCGTTCGTTGTTACGGTTCGATTTTCGCCGGCACTTGTGCCCTGACCGCATACTGCCGGTGTGATGGCCCATGTGGCGACAAGAAACGCCTGTCCGGCTACAATGAACCGCAGCAATTTCATATCGTATTTCCCTTCGTTTACATCACCCCCCGCTGGTTCGTCAGGAGGTGCGGTTTTATTTGCGTGACTGTCGGCGAAACATGACCCCACGTGTTTTTCGTAAATGATCGCAGGTATTCTCGTAAATCTAGTCTACGGAGCAGAATATGTTCGGTCAAATCATTATCCAGTCATCCCGGCGGTCGTCCTCAGTGATTGCCTGACCATCACGGATGACCGGTTCAGTTGCCGAATTCTGCGTTGTCCGCAAAAAACCATTGATCTTCCGATACGAAACTTGCTGTTACCAGCCATAAGCAAATCCGAACGTCGATGCCGCACTTTGTCAGGCGTGTGATACCGTCTGTCAGACTTCGTTTCTCAGGTTCAGGCGCACAGTACCCGTGAAGAACTCCGTTCCCATCAAAGACGCGTGGCAGCATTGTCCGCGGTGCGGCAGGCCGGCCGAAACCAAAGGTGAACAGCCTTTTGAATGTGATGTGTGCGGATATTTTCATTACTTCAGCCCGTGTACTGCCGTTGCCGCCCTGATTGTGGACGAGTCGGGAAAGATGCTGTTCATTGTTCGGGGCAAAGACCCCGGCAGAGGCAAACTGGGCCTGCCGGGCGGATTTGTGGATCCTGACGAGAGTGCTGAGCTGGCACTGCAGCGTGAAGTGATGGAAGAGCTTCAGCTGTCGGCGGGGGCAGTCGAGTATCTGGCGTCGTTCCCGAATCAATACGCCTATTGCGGGGTCATCATTCCCGTGACGGATTTGTTTTTTGTCGTCGAAGTACACAATTTCGATGGAATGAGTGCTCAGCCGGGTGAGGTTGATGGATGGACGTTTCTGCCCGTGGAATCAGTTTCCGCAGAGTCACTGGCCTTTGATACTCACCAACGGGCACTTCAGCAGTATCGTCGCTGGACAGGTCTGGTTGACGGCACCGAGAGCAATGGCGTCGAATAGTCTCTGTGCCGATAGCGCGAGTCCCGCAGCCTTGTGAAGCCAGTGACGCCGGCGGCGCATCGCTGACCGACACACGCATACACACTTTTTCAGACTCGATCTTTAGCAAAAAACTTCGTTATCGAGCAGATTTCAAAGTGCCGCGCACATCATTTCTGATTTCACTGATTCTGTCACGAACGCCGCGAAATCCGCTCGTTCCGCGGAGGCTTTTGTCATTTCGGCAAGAATCGCCGAACGGAATCTGATTGGGGCAACTAAGTGATCTGTACGTGGCGATACTCATTGGTGAAGACAGATGCCTGAGAGCGAGCGGGCAGACATTTACAGATCTAACGGGGCTTTGAGCCTCACACCGAAATCTGCTGTCCTTTCAGTCAGTGCAGGCTGCTTCTGCTGGCTTCCCAGCTTAAATGGGCAGTCGCGGCGACCTATACGCGACTTCGCTTCACTGACAGCAGCAATAGAGGTGATCCGTTAATTCAAACAGTACCGGGAGGATATGGCGTGACCACGACGACGACCGTTCGACGCAGTCAGAATCAACAGAACAAAAGCTTCCGCAATTTCATGTGGATTTCGATGCTCATGTCACTGGCCGTAGTATTCTTCGGCATGCAGCTGATGATGGTGGGCCCACTGAAGGGGCGTCTTGACAGCATTCAAACCCGCCTGGATCTTTCCGACGAACATCTGGACAAAATTGCCGGCACTCGTGGCAACGTCTGGGAAACCAACGACCTGCTGAGCAGTCTGCAGGATCAGCACAGCAAGCTGGCCGACGTGCGTGTCGCCATGACTCATATTGGAGACCTCCGAAGGGCGCTGGAAGAAGAGTCCGAATCGGCCACTGCGGCCATGACGTTTCTGGACCGTCTGGCGACAGTTCAGAAGCGAATTATTGCATCGCGACAGCAGACAGAAGACGCATTTGGCCAGGTCGCGGACCTGGAAAGTCTTCGTGACGAGGTACTGAGCGGCAGCAGTCAGACGGAAGTGGCCGACAATACCCTGAACGGCATGCTGGCTCTGCAAAAACGAGTTATTGCAGCTTCCAACGGTTACGAAAAGGCCAGTACCAGCATCGCCAGCCTGGCAGAACTGACTCAGCGACTGGTCGACGGCGATGAAAAACTGCAACTGGCATCACGGAAGTTTGATGAATTCGTCGGGCTGCAGAATCGCATGATTGCTGCGGCAGACGTTTTTGAAAAAGCAGATCAAAAACTGGCCATTGCTCAGGAATCAGCATCGAAGCTCAACGCCCTGAAAGAGCAGATACTGTCCTCGTCAGACAGTATCGATGTTGCCGATGGAAATGCCCGCACGCTGGTGGCGATGAACAACACTCTCAATGGCGGTCTGAACCTGGAAGTGGCTGCAGCGAATCTTGATGAGATGATTCGACTGCAGAATTCACTAGGAGAGCAGACAGACCAGGTGGCGTCTGCCGTCCAGACACTTGAAATTCTGGATGACTTCCAGACTGAAGTGTCGACACACGTTCGCTCACTGACAGGACTTCGTCGCACACTGGTGGAACTGGCGATGATGGAATCAACTGTTGGTCGGGTTGCTCAGGTCATGGCCCCATTGACTGAAATCAGCAGCCTGCGACGTATGGGCGAGAGCGAAATTCGGGAAGCTGCCCGAGTTATCATGGATCGTCGGAACACTCGACTGTCACAAACCGAAGTCTCCATCAGTGTCGACGATCTGCAGGATTCTGATCCCGTCGAAGACGATCTGGTTCCGCTGCCGCTTGAGGCTCGTGAACTTCAGTAAAGACGGCTGGCCGAGTGAGTCATGCAGTCGTGATCAATTTCACCCGTTCACGCTTCTTTTCAGCGTGAACGGGTGGAGAAACGGCCTCTCCGGCACGAACCCGTTGAGGCCCTGCCTCAATTATGCTGCCATGTTCCGTTGGTCTTGTCGACGCCGACAACTGCCATGCCTGCCACGGGTACGGTGTCAACATCGGTGATTGTGACCGCTACACCTGCCGTGTGAAATGACACGGACAGCGTTGACATCCCGGTAGTCCGGCAATACCGAAGTAATCTGAGCAATACCGTCCAGCTGCGAATCCAGCACTATTATCTCGAGGATGGGGCTGAAATCAGCCCCATCCTCTGACTGAAGATCGGCGATCATTTGATCCAGATCACTGATTGAACTGTTAATAAGGACGGCTTCCCGCTCTTGCGCGGTCGCGGGGCTGCAGACCGTAGCTGCCGACGGTTCGGGCAGCACTGAGTCGGCAACCAAATCCAGCATCTGTTGATTACAGCGTATTACGCTGACTTGTGGCCGCGAAAAACGTTTTTCGGCCCGCTATGGACGCTTCCCACGAGCCCGAACGGCCACATCTTTCCGGAAACTGCTCTAGTGGTCTGAGATCTGTCCGTGCTTGCCTCCGGAGCCTCTGCCACAACGGCCAGCGGAGACGCACTCTTCAGGATGCGTTCTTCCAGGGCTGTTACCAACAGCGGACGCGTTGCCCAGCCGTCCTGAGTGACCACCGCTTCGCGCGTTTGTCATACAAGCTGCGCGCCAAGCCCTGCCGAGCTTGTTTCATGAAATTGTGCAGCGACATACTGTGTTCGAGAACAGAAAATCGATGGTTAGGACGTAGCTGCCGCGCAATGTGACAATATGATGACCTGGAGGGTATGTCGTTTATGGATGGGAATGCCCTGCGCAGGGACAGGCCGTTCAGGGGGGCGGGTAGAGAAACAGGGTATGCCACGTTGGCTGGTTATGCGGATCCTGCCTGTATCGCATCCGCCGTTTCGCGCGTGGATGTTGATCGGGATTAGCATACAAACGAACACTATTGCATGTTCGGGCTATGGAATGGGGTCTGCGAAGGGCCCGGAATCAACCGTGCGCAGACCACGTCGGGACACCGTGGTCGCTGGGATCCGAGTATTTCCTGGATCCAGTTCCAGGGGTTGGGACGCCAGGTTCTGCTGGCGATTCGGTGCTGGTGAACCATAATCCACATGTGGTTTCAAACCACACAGCACCAACGAGTGAATCAAATCTGCGGTATGACTACGGCGGGAATTCACTTTCTGGCGCTGTGCGCTGGTGTCGAAACTACGTCTGCTCGCTACTGACCAGGTTCGTTCATGAGGTTCCTGGTGAGCGTTTGTCAGACTTCAATCTTCCAGCCGTCGCGGTACTCCCGCTGAATCAGCGACTGCAGATCCGCCCGGCCCTTGATCTGCATTTTTTCGGCGTCCCACTGCAGACGAGTATCGGGAACTCGCTGAGCAATAACGCCCAGCAGCACCGTTTCGGTCAATGGTCCGGATTGGCCGAACCATGACTGCCCCTGTTCGACTTTTCCGGTGATGGCGTCCATCCATTCACCGTAGTTGTCGCCACCTGCTCGGTGAATGGTCTGATCCGGCTCATCAAAACCGTCCAGAATGCCGGACGGTTTGACCAACCACTTGTTGCGACTGCGATGGAAGAACAGTTTTCCCTTTTCGCCGATCACGACGCTGCCGTAATCCTTGAAGCTTTCTCCGTCCAGCACGTCTTCTGACGGGTGGTTGTAGTCGTTGCCATCTTTGACCAGCTTCCAGCCATCACGATCAAAACCTGCATTGACATAACCGTCGTACCAGTTGAATCTGAAACCGTCTTTCGCCGAATACTGATTGGCCCCGAATTTCCAGGTAATCTTCGAATTGATCGGCGGCGAAAACTCTGTGGCGCCGTTCTGTTCTGCCTGAACACTTTTGGGAGTGGCCGGCATCATCGCCCAGTGCCCCATGTCCATAATGTGGCAGGCCATATCGCCGAGCGCTCCGGTTCCGTAATTCCACCAGCCACGCCAGGAAAACGGTGCAATCTTTGAGCTGTAATCAATCCACGGCGCTGGTCCGACCCACTGTTCCCAGTTAATCCCCTCAGGAACTTCTTCCTTTGGCGGTGGCGCGGCAAAACCCTGCGGCCAGATGGGCCGATTGGTCCATGCATGAATCTCTTCTATCTTGCCGACGATGCCGGCACGAATTAACTCCACACAACGACGCATGTGATCGTTGGCATGGGCCTGATTACCCATCTGAGTTTTGACACCGGTTTCCCGCGCGACGTTGGCCAGCATGCGAGCTTCCCAGATGCTGTGTGTCAGCGGCTTCTGGCAGTACACATGTTTGCCGGTCTGCATGGCCATCATCGAGGCGTGGAAATGATGATGATCGGGAGTCGACACTGTCACGGCATCGATTTTGTCGCCCAGTTCGGCAAACATTTCGCGGTAGTCTGAGAAATAGCGGGCCTTCGGGAAGCTGCTGCGAACTTCGGCTATCGATCTCAATCGTTTGTCGCCGATGGTTTTCAGTTTCGTTGCATCGACAATGTCCACCAGCGCTGCCACGTCAAATCCTGCGTCACGTGACTGGACAATATCAGTGCGACCTTTGCCTCCGGCCCCGATACCCGCCAGGGCAGGCTTTTCCATCTTGCCGAACGCATGAGCCGGAATGTACGTGGCTCCGAACTGAGTCGCGATGGTCGCAGCACCTGCGGCTCTGATGAATTCCCGGCGAGAACTCTGTTGTGTTGACTTTGGTTGCGTGTTTTCATTCGGCGACATATCTGTTGTTCTCCCGCGCTGTGTCTGGTGACAATCCTGCTGCTCATCATTATGGCGTCCCGATCACAGAAATCCATCGAGTTACAGAGGAGTACGCCGGAACCAGGAGCTGAGCGACGCTGCTGCGGCAATGGAAATGACAACAACGAAAACGCCCACCGACGGTGCCGGAACGGCGCTTCGCTGCGTCCAGCCTGCTATTGCTCTTCTGTTGTTCGTTGCTCCAGTCCCTGTCCTGGTTGCATTCGTCCGCTCACGGAAAACGGCAGCAGACTGGCACGGTGTCGCGTCTGTACGCTAATCTGTATCCGTCAACGTCCACGCGTCTTCCTGTCCAGAGGTCTCTCCATGCTCCGCTGCTTTGTTGTTTTGTCCCTTGTTCTGATTGCGTGTCCACTTGCCTCGGCCCAGCGCGTTTACAAGCAGCAGCCTGAGATACAGGCGTCGTTCGAACAGGGGGGCGAGTCACAGCCGGCCGCTGAGGTCAGACCTCAGATTTCAGATCCACAGTTTCAGAGCGGCCCCGTTGCCAAATGGATCTGGGGTGAGGACAACAACAAAGATTACGTTCTGCAGACGACATTTGATGGGTCCAGCATCAAGGCGGCATTTCTGAAGGCGTCCAGCGACAACGTCGGTACCGTCTTTGTGAATGGCAGGCCGGTTGCGAGCAGCGCGGCATGGGAAGAAGCGATGTCGGCTGATGTGACGAAGCACATCGTCGCAGGGCAAAACACGATCAGTGCTAAGGTGGCTAATCAAGGTGGCATTGCGGCCTTCGTATTAAAGCTGGCCCTGCAGGATGCGGACGGAAATGTGACTCATGTGGTCACGAATGCGGACTGGACGATCGCGACGAAGAACGGGGATAACGGAAGCAAAGTGTCATTGCGGGGCAGTTACGGCGACAATCCATGGGGCCGCGTGTTCTCTGCATCTGCCAGTTACGCAGGTCGCGTTCCGCGTGGCGTATTTGAAGTTCAACCGGGATTTCAGGTGGAGAAGCTGTTTACGGTACCCAAGGATGAACTGGGTTCGTGGGTCTGCATCGCGTTTGACAACAAGGGCCGTCTGCTGGCGAGCGATCAGGGCGACAAGGGCATTTGCCGCATCACTCTTCCGGATGTTGGCAAGACTTCCGGCACTGGCAGCGAAACCATTGTTGAGCCAATCGACTTTTCAAAGTGCGAATACCGGCCCACCGGCGCTCATGGAATGCTGTACGCCTTTGACAGTATGTACTTTTCCGTCAATGGCGGTCCCGGCAGTGGACTGTACAGAGCTCGCGATACGGACGGGGACGATCAGTTTGATGAATGTGTCAAACTGAAAGACTTCCGCGGCGGAGGAGAGCACGGCCCGCATTCGCTGCGTCTTTCGCCGGACGGGAAACGCATCTTCGTGATCGCCGGCAATCATACCGATCCACCGTTCAAGGCCGGCGAAGAGCTGACAAACGAAGCTTACAGCAGTCGTATACCCACGAACTGGGAAGAAGACCTGCTGTTGCCTCGCATGTGGGACGCCAATGGTCATGCCCGAGGCAAACTGGCTCCGGGGGGCTGGATCGCCAGCACGGACCCCGATGGGAAAACCTGGGAAATGTGGAGCGTCGGATACCGCAATCCCTACGACATGGCCTTCAATGCGGATGGCGAACTGTTCGCCTACGATGCAGACATGGAATGGGATTACGGTGCACCCTGGTATCGTCCGACTCGAGTTGTGCATGCCACCAGTGGCAGCGAGTTCGGCTGGCGCAGTGGTACCGGCAAATGGCCGTCGCATTATCCGGACAGTCTGCCGCCGCTGGTCAACATCGGCCCCGGTTCACCTGTGGGCGTCGATTTCGGTTACGGATTGAAATTCCCGACGAAGTATCAGAAGGCGTTATTCATCTGCGACTGGACCTTTGGCACGATGTACGCCGTCCATATGGAACCTCAGGACAGCAGTTACAAAGCAATACGGGAAGAATTTGTATCGCGGTCACCCCTGCCACTGACAGACGTGGCGGCCGGTCCGGACGGGGCCCTGTATTTCACAATCGGGGGCCGCGGGACTCAGTCGGAACTGTTTCGTGTGACTTATGTCGGGCAGGAATCGGTCGAATCGCAGCACTACGAGAACGAGGCATTTGCGGAGCAGCGGGCTCACCGACACGAACTGGAGAAGTTCCACGGAACCGCAGCGTCCATGAGTCCCGCACTGTCAAAAGAATCAAACGCGTTTCTGCAGAGTGCTGCCGCAGACGTTCAGTCAGGAGATCGATTCCTGAAGACGGCTTCACGGAATGCGTTTTTCAATTCACAGGTGCTATGGCAGTCCCTTGACGGACGCACCGTACAGCAGGCCGATCTGTCGAACGCCGGTCCGGACGTGATTCTGGCGGTTGCTGTCGCCATGGCCAGAGCACCTGTGTCGCAGATCACCCAGGCACGCGAGCTGTCCGAAGAATCGGCTCGGGAATGGAAACAGGCATCGCAGGTGTCCATGCTGCGTGCACTTAAACAACTTGATTTTGTCGCTCTGTCAGCGGAGCAGAAGCAGGATTATGTTCGGGCGCTGTCGCTTGTCTTTCTTCGTCTGGGGCCTCCTGAGGAGGGGACACCTGCTGATTTCGTGGCACGTCTGGATTCCTCGTTCCCTTCGGGAAACAGAGAGCTGGACCGTGAACTGTGTCAGTTGCTGGTTTACCTGGAGTCAGCTACGGTTGTTGCGAAGACGGTCGAGCTGATGAATCAGGAACCTCAGCGCGAGGACATCGATATGACGGACCTGCTGGCTCGTAACGCGGGATATGGAAAAGCCATTCATGCGATGATTGCGAATCAGCCGGATAAGCAGCAGGTGTGGTACGCGTTTTGTCTGCGAGTTGCCAAGGTCGGCTGGACCTCGGAATCGCGAGCCAACTACTTCCGCTGGTTCACCAGGGCGCAGGCATGGTCTGGCGGCAACAGCTTCCGCAAGTTCCTGCAGAACATCAGTGACGAAGCGTATGCTGCGACCACTGAAAACGAACGAGTCATGCTGGAAGCCATGGGTGCCCGCACGCCGTTCACGGCACCGGAATTGCCAAAGCCGGCTGGCCCCGGAAAGGACTGGGCGCTGAATGAAGTGCGAGCTCTGGCACAGGCGGGTCTGAAGAATCGCAGCTTCGCCAATGGCCAGAAGATGTACGCGGCCACTCGCTGCATTCTGTGCCATCGGTTTGCCGGAGACGGCGGGGCCACTGGTCCGGATCTGACTCAACTGGCCGGTCGTTTCAACATTGATGCGCTGACCGAAGCGATTCTGGATCCGAGCAAAGTCATCAGCGATCAGTACAAGGCCAGCACAGTTGTCACGTCGGACGGGAAATCGATCAGCGGTCGAATCGTCTCTGAGAACGACCAGCAGATCAGCGTGCTGACGGACCCTGAAGACAGCACGAAGATTGTGGATGTCGAGAAGTCTGACATCGACGAGATTCTGGCATCGAAAACGTCGATTATGCCAGGCAATCTGTTGAAGCCGTTAAATCAGGACGAGATACTGGATCTGCTGGCTTATCTGCTGTCGCGCGGTGACGAAAAGAACGAAATGTTTCGGAAATAGAGGCGAGTGAACAGACACGGGACGGGCGTTACTCCGGCCTCATTCGCATACCCACGCTGTGCTTCCCGGTCGATTCGCAGCGGTCCGGGCTGGATCAGAAATCGTCGTGGTTGCTTGAGGTGTCAGAAAAACCGTCGGTGAACAGTTCCATGCCAGAATTGCGTGTGTCGAATGAATCATGGTCATTGTTGAACACATCGCCACCGAACGTATTTTTCTGAGGTCCCGATGTGGCGCCACAGATTCGATAGATGAGTACTCCCGCCAGCATCAGGCTGTCAATGACTGCGAAGGTCAGCCCGATGCCAAACAGCAGGTAACTGCTGAAGAAAGCGCCTGGCTGCAGAACGGCTTCGTTCGGCTTCGTTCGGGTTGTCGGGTGAATAGTAGACACTAACTTGCTTCCCGGCGGGATAATCCCTGACGACCGCCTGGATGGCTGACCAGTCATTCGCGGAGTATCCACCGCCGTACCAGATTCGGTCTGATTCCAAGTTTTCGCCGTCGAGCGAGGACTTGTAGATGACCATGGCCTTGTACATGGTGTCACCATCGTTATTGCCACTCGTCTCGACTTCGGATTCGATGACTTCACCGTCAGTGCTTGACCATTCGGTGCTGGCTTTGGCCCTGTCCAGCAGGGGTTTGCCGAAACCAAAGCTGGCGACTCCACCCGCGAAGGAAAACACGGTGCCCAGCATCAGCACAATGATCGTTCCGGAATTCTTTATCAGTATCGTCTGTCTTGCTCGTTCCGGCGTTTTATGCGGCCCTGTGGCCGCAGTGCACGTCCTTCGATTTTCGATTGCTGCAGTTCCGCGGCCCTGTGAACGTATTTTTTCGAAAACTGGTCGTCAGCCGTTAAGCATGTTCCCCGGCACGCCAGGTGCCCGGCCTTTTCTCTGACTGCTTCTGCCAGCGTAGTGACGACACAGAATTCCGTCTGTCAAAGGTAACAGAACAAGAAAGGCCGCTTCAACAGGGCGACATCAAGACCACACGATTCCGTCAACAACATGCCTTCCCCGTCTGGAAGCCAGTGTACTTATCACTATGTTCGATGTCGCCGATGCACACCGTCCTTCACAGGTTGAGACGCCAACGTCACTGGTGTTCAGAGCGATTAAAGGCAATTTTGAGTTTTTCGGATTGATACCTGGATGGACAGGCTGGGGACACAGTGCCGGCAGTTTTTCTGAAGACCGGCGCAACCACCAGCATCAGGGCCGTGGGAACTCGATAGAGGCACATCTGGAGTGTGGCTGCAGCGCTTCACTGCATTGGGCCTTACAAACAAAGTACGCCTTCTTCAGCGAATCGTTGTGACTGTTACATTCGTAACGACTCGGTCCACTGGTCAAATGCGTTTGCGATCGCGTGTACGGAAAGCATCATTGGCACCGATGCGCGTTGCGTCAGAGCAACAGATGTTGCACGCTGGAAGCAGAGTCAGATCGGTTCTGCAGGCGTCGACCGGCATGTTGAATAGAGAAATCACCTCAAGTTGCATTTTCGCGTCATAGCGCAGAATTCAGCAACCGCAGTTCCCTAAATGTTTGCGGCGGCGGCGGAATCTGGTTGTAGGTTTGAATAGTGAACACGATCACTGCGACATGCATTTCGGATTTTTCACTTGATAACCAGAGATCTGACTTCCCGATGAGGCTTCTTCAAAACAGAAACAGGTGCAGACGGAAAGGTGCAACGATGGTGGAAACCGCCGTTGTCCTGCCGATCTTCTTCACGTTCCTGTTTGGATTCATCGAGTTCGGGCACGTTTTTATGACGATCCACACGCTCAATTCTGCAGCCCGCCGCGCTGCTCGACTGGGTATCGGAGATCAAACGACAACGGACCAGGTAGAAACGCTTGCGCACGACATTCTGGATTCGGCAATCGATGCTGACCTGGAAGACGTCATCATTCAGGTGAAAGACGCCAGCAGTTTTGATGACATCACACTCGAAGCCGAATCTCTCGACGATGAGTATTACGCGGCCCTGCCGAACGTGGCGGTGGAGGACCTTGAGCGAGGCGCTCTGTTCATTGTGCGGATTGTCGTTCCTTATGGTGAAGTCGGTATTCTTGGTCCGCGGTGGGTCGGAGATATCAATGTCTACGGGCAGGCTGTGATGAGAAAAGAGTGAGAAATTCAGACCATGCGAACAACTCGTCAATGTAATGATCGGACCGGTGTCGACACCAGCAGCCGAAAGGCGGTCGCTGTTGTCGAAGCAGCCATTGTTCTTCCGGTGATGCTGATTCTGGTTCTGGGCACGATTGAAATGGGCAGTGCTCTACGAGCCAGCACAATCATGCAGTCGTCTGTCCGCGAAGCAGGTCGCCTGGCCAACATGAACTGGGGTGATGTCGTCGAATCCGGTGATACACCGAATGCCAAGATTGAACGCGACATTCGAAACTACGTCACCGCGTCCGGTCTTCCGGGATCCGCATTGACGGTCAGTATTGTCTACGCAGAGGGGCAGAGTGCTGGATTGCCGTTCGATATCTCTGATGAAGACAACGCACTGCAGATGATGAAGATCGAAATCAATATGCCATATTCGGCGATCAGTTTGTTTCCATCGAACCACATGACTAATTCAAACGTGAGAGCGTTTCTTATTCTGCGCGCTGGGCTGGGCGGGGGCGCACTTTCCAGTTGACTCGGGAGATTCTAGTGAAGACAGCGGGTGACCGGTGGCATTCGCGCGTTGTGCAATTCAGATCTGTGTGGGGGGGGACGATGAAAAGAACGACATTACTATCTGTTATGAGGCACTTGAAAGATCATCGCCGCAAGGGGGTGTTTGTTGTTCTGGCCGTTGTCTGCCTGATGGCGTCCATGACGTTCGTTGGGATGTCTGTTGACCTGGGTATGATAACAGTCACCAAGACTCGAATGCAGGCCGCTGCCGATTCTGCAGCGCTGGCGGCAGCTCAGGAAATTGTCATCGGAATCCGGTCAGCGGCCGAACAGGGTGAAACGGACATGCAGACAATCCAGGCGATTGCTGCAACAGCGGCCAGGACGATGGCTGCCGATGTTGCGGAACTGAACGGATTTTATATCGATCCTGCAATCGACGTCACCCTGGGAAATCGTCTGCTCAATGAAGACGGAATAACCTATACGGAGTCCTTTGGGGTTGCGCCGTATAACATGGTGAAAGTTGAGATACGAAAAACGAATGAAGATCCGACTAAGCCGGACGCAAGACTTCCCTTGATATTTGCTCCGGTTGTTGGTGAGCGGGCCCAGGCTATTCGTGCTGATGCGGTCGCTTTCATCGAATCACGCGACATCGTTGCCGTACTGGACTATTCAGGGTCAATGGCGTTTGACAGCCAGATGCGCTCGGATACGGTCAGCCGACTCGGACTTAGTGGCGTAATTGATGGTCTGGATGATATCTGGGACACTCTGGTCGCTTCAGATGTACGATTCAGTGACGATCTTACAACTCAGAAGTTCCCTGTCACTGGTTTCGGAAACATCAATTCGTACGGCGGCACCTATGTCAGCAGCAACAATACAGATACAATCTTTGATCAATTGGACCTGGGTGGCAGCGATAGTGAGTCTCAAGTCAGGTTTTACAACCGTAATAATTACCGTTCTTTCATGGTGGAGCTGGGAGTTGGAGTATATGACCTGAATGCCATGAGCGGAAATCTCGATGACCGCATCAACTCGTTTCGGGTTCCGGACGGGTACTCGGTAACGCTCTGGGACTATCCGAACCAAGGTGGTTGGCAGTCCGGTCCGCATACGTCTGACGTCGGCTCATTGGGTAGTCGCAACAACGACGCTGAGTGGATTGTCATTACCAACCCCAGCGTCGGGGAGGACGATTACGTAGCGTTTCCGCAGGAAGGGAAGGCGGCCAACGGAAATCTGAAGGGCAAGCCTTCTGCCAGCGAAAGTGAGGCACTATGGAAGGGCTACATTAAATACGTAAAGAACAACCTGAGCAGCTACGGATACAGAAAGGATTACGGATACCGAACGCTGATGCAGTATCTGATCAGTCAGAAGAAGGCGAACAGCGAGTCGGAAGATCTCTGGCGTGCTCCGATCTATCCTCACCATGGGATGAAGGAAGGTGTCACGATGCTGGCTACATTCCTGAATAATCTGGGTTACGGAGATCATCTGGGGCTGGTCACGTATGCGACAACGTCAAGAATTGAAACCGGACTTTGGGACGATGGCGCAGATGTTACCGTTGATCTGGCTGGTGAACATCTGACTAATGACGTAATGGCCATTAATACTATTCAACGTCATAAGCAGGCCGGGCACTACAACAGTGCTACCGGCATCGGATACGGCCTTGAAGACGCCAGCTCTCTGCTCGGCGATCAGGGGCGTTACGGAGCTCAGCCGGCGATCCTGCTGATGACGGATGGTCAGTCCAATCAATATCCAAATGGATATGGTACGGGCAGCCTGCCGCCCGGCTGGAACTGGAATGATATCACCGACTTTGATGAAGACGGTTCAGCGGATGTCGTTATTGACAGCAGCTACGTAAGTGGTGGCAACAGCGGTGGAAATTGGCGGGCCGCTCTGCATTCCTTTGTTCGAGCGAAGGAGGCATATGATGCGGGCTATACCGTTCACACGATCTCAATGGGCGATGGTGCGGACACGGTCCTGATGGACGCGATTGCCCGGATGAGCGGTGGCGAATACGTACACATTGCATCAGGTACGTCCAACGCTCAGATGGAGATCGAACTGGAAGCTGCCTTTGCTGTTATGGCTGGTCAGGTTCCACCTGCCCGGCTTCTGGTGGACAGCGATTAGCCGCACTCATCTTCCAGAGGGTTGCTGTCTTCGGCAGGCAACAGGCAGCTTGACAATAGCCGTACTTACGTGGACTGCGTTTGAAGTCGGTGTCACGTGAGACGGTGCTGCACAAAAAAGAAAGAGCCCGCTGCATGTATTGCAGCGGGCTCTTCTCGTACACAGACAGCGATGTTGCGTCCCCTCACGGCACTCTTTTCCGTCAGCCCCTTCACTCTGACAGAAAAGTTCACATCAGTGTCTGATGCGACAGAGATATCCGCGAATGCTGTTCTGTGTACTCGAAACTGTTTCTGTTAAAGAACCTTTGCCTGGAATGTAATTGTACCGGTAGCAGCGCCTTTGAGCGGTGTATCCAGCGTGAATTCCAGTGTTTCACTTCCTTCCGCATTCGGAAGTACTGAAAGTGCACCACCGCTGCCGTCAGCCAGATCCACCTGCCCACTTCCCGAAACGTACTTCAGTCGAGGAGTCAGGTTGTCAATGATGCGGACGTCGTGGACGTTGTGGTCGCCGATGTTTCGGAAGTGGATTCTGAACGTGATGACATCGCCCGACTTCGCGGTGAGTGACGACGCTTCCTTAGTAAGATGAATGCGGCCCTTACGGCCACGTTTTTCTTCGACGCCGACAGTTGACTGCACGCGAAACGTCGCTCGCGTCAGTGTTGCCTGTGACAGAGCCGCTGTCTGTCCAAAGCCCGTTCTGATGCGGGAGGTAGCAGGCTCAAGAATTTCGAGGTTCAGCTGATACACCTGAGATCTCTCAAGCGTTCCGGGACCGCTGGAAGATTTGTTTTCCAGTCCCTGCTCGACATTTCGATTCAGAGCAAGAACTTCAGAACCCTGAGACAGGTGAGCGGGGAGAGCTGTTTCGACACCACTTGCGCTGCGACGTGTGCCCAGGCCTGATGCTCGCGAGTTACGTACGCGGACATCCAGGCCACGCTGTTCGTGCAGCTTGCCGAGTCCGGAAACCTCAGTTGCTCCGGCAGCCTTGTTGATTGCTACGTCGATGCCGACACCCATGACCGTTCGCACAGCGCCGAATCGTGGTGCGTACACTGCCACTCGGTTACTGGCTCGTACGTGGTTTTCTCCGGTGTGGTCCTTGAATTCTGCCACCGTGTCTTCTGTATCGAGTCCGCCCATTACGCCGCCATGATAATGGACCGGATGGCCGCGATCTCCACCGTCGAATATGTATTCGTCCGGATAAGCCTGTGCCAGCGATGAGGCTGCCACGATGACAGACGCAGCAGGCGATCCACCAGGCTGAGCCGAAGGCATTCGTGGCTCTGCAGGTCGGAACGTTGTGGCAGATCTGCCTGCAGTACCGGCCGTGTTGACCACGGATTCGGTCGTTACAAATCCCGTTGTGGCGGCAATCCCCGTGCCGCCTGCCGGTTGCGATTGTGAGACGGGTTGAGTGGGATTAAGTGTTGGTGTTTCAAACGGATTCTGCCCGCGAACGCGTCTGCCTTCCCTGTCGGCCGATGAATGCCCCACGGTCGCGGTCGTATCCGTCGCATCGTAATCTGCCTGCACCGGTTCTACGTTTTCACCGGCGACTGACTGGGCACTCAGAGAATCGGTCGCGGGCGTAGTCGTTTCACTTTGCGTGTAAGTCGCCACACCGATTTCCAGCGCAGACGCCTGTTCCGTCAGGGGTTTTCCGGTGGCACGGGCTGCCAGGACTGCGTCCGGCGCGTTGCTGCCGGTGGCTGCACAGCCGACAATGACAGAACTGCAGCACAGGCCCGACAGCCACAGGCGACAGTTTGAACGAAGTATGTTCAGTAGGTTGGGCATGTCCCTGGAACTTGAAGGTTGTAAAGGGGCTCTTAAAGAATGCGAAGACTGAATGATCTGTGCAGAAAGGTTCAAATTTACCGTGTTGGTGAAATAACTGTCCGACCGATCCGCACAACGGCGGGTTCGGTGGCATTGCGTTCGGTGACCGCCTGTCGGAGCTCGACTCCTCCACCTGTGCCGAAGAACGACAACGAAGCCCCGGCGGATGGTCGTCGTCCGCCGATGCGAATGATGGCCATCGGCCTGCCCAGGCGATCTGCTTCCTGGAGCGAGTTGTCTGACGGCAGAACGCTTTGTGGTATCTCACGGTGCAGTGGGTCAAGTTCCTGAGCGATCTGTGGCTGCTCCAGATAGATCACCCGCGTGACCAGCTGACCACTGAGTGCAGTGCGAACGTCTTCTGCAGAGATTGTGATCGGAATCGGATACTCGTTTTCTCGTCCCTGTGGCGGATGCAGGCGATCAAGCAGTTCAACGGACGGATAGATTTCTACGCCCGGGAAACCGGGCATTTTACCGACGTGCAGCCGGTAAACATGTCCTACATTTACCGCCACCAGCGCGGGGGTCGTCGCGGGACCGACCGGATTCCCTGCGCCTGAGAATATGCGAACATTACCGCCGCCGGCGACTTCCACGGATAGAGGCTGCAGCCACGTCGGATCATATTGCCGCAGATAATTCATCCACGCGGCAGCCTGACCGGGGGGACTGTTCTGGCTGAGCGGCTGATGGTAGTCAGTATCCGTCTGAGCGGTTGCCGTCCCGCCCGGAAGCAGTCCGACAACGAACACCAGCATGGTCTTCTTCAGGACTCGGATGAGGCTGTCAGTCTTTCGGGGCATCAGTCTGGCTTCGACAATGTACTAGCAAAAAGAATGTATTAACAAAACGAGGGCGATCAGAAGTGAAGTCACTCCGCAATCGCCCCCCGGCAACTTTTTCTTTTTAACTTCGGTGAACCTGCACCTGAAACCGACACTGTCTTACCGACTGTGCTGCAGTGTCCTGTCAGTGATGCAACGTGGCATACATCCGGACCGGGTGGGTCAGGTTAGAAACCGTAGAATTGAGAGGCCTTGGAAACCGGATGGGCAACTTCGCCTGCACGGTGGACAGGGTGTTTTTCTGTGTACTGAATGTGTCGTACCGGTTGCGGTACGCTGTAGCCTGGATCGTGCTTCACGTCGATAAGCATATGATCCACCGGGTCCGGCATTTTGTTCTGTGACAGATTTCTGACCGTGTGAGATTTCAACCCGGCCGGTCCGCCAAGTGGCAGGTGAGGAGGTCCGGGCAGTCCGATCGGAGTGCCCGTCATGGGCATGCCCCATGGTGGCATCGCTCCCATGCCTGCGACAGGTACGGATGGCTGTCCTGGAACTCCGCCGCCGGCTGCAATCATCGCCGAAGGAATACCGCCGCCGGCATCTGTCGCCAGGGTGCTGATTGGTGTCGGAGGTGCTACCTGGCCGTCCTGGCCATTCATGATCATATAGTTCACCTGAGTGACGGAACCATCCGCATTCAACATCGATGCCGGTGGTTGCAGGTCCTTATTACCAAAACGCAGGATCAGCATGACTGTTCCCATTTGTTCTGCCTGCTGTACAGGATCGATACCTGGGTCAAGTCGTGTGGAGACCAGTGTTTCCACGCCGGCGATTGCTCGCGCCTGAAACTCGGGAGCCGGCAGGTAGATCACCTTCGTGACCATATTGCTGCTGTTCACATGTTCCAGATCCTCTTCTGTGATCTCAACCGGAACAGAGTTGTGCTGCAGGTAAGCCAGGGTGTTCGGGTGAGCGGCTCGCACTTCCAGAGTGGGGTACAGCGGACGAGCGGCTACACCAGGAAGTCCGACTCCTTCCAGCATCAGCTGATACACGGCCGACTGATAAAAGTCATAGTATTGACCAGACTGCACCTGACTGCTGGCGAAAGTCTCGCCGGCCCGCCAGCCAACTGTCATTGTGTCCGGACCGACAAACTTGATCTGAGTCGACATCGGCGGTCCCGCCATGCCCGCGTTCCCTGCCGGGCCCATGCCGGGCTGACCAAGCATGCTCATCACACCAGGTCCAGGTCCATCGACCATCGGACCCGGGCGTGACTGCAGGGCAGCCGGCGGCGCGACATGCTCGCGATTGCTGAGAACGCTGCTGCCGGTATCAAGGCTTGCACAACCTGTGCAGACCACGACCAGGGCGCCCAACACCAGAAAATAGTATCTCATTGCAATCCCTTCCGTCCCATTGGCAATTTCAGCCAACAGCGCCTTATCGAATCACCGTATGTCGTTGTGGAAACTGTCTTTTCGACCAGAATCGCGGAAGACGGCAAAAAGATGTTTGCTGTCGACCTGGCAGTGTGTTCAGCAGTAGAATTACTGCTGCTCACACCCTTCTCAGCGCAGTTGGTCTGCGACATTCGACGGATACTGGTCCTTCACTCCTTGTTTCGGGACTGAACAACTCGAATCTTTGGCAAATTCAGCACAATCCGCACATGAAGCATAAACCGCAAAATTTGACATTGTCCCTTACCCTCTGCGGAGTGGCTATTTCTGCCGTTGCAGCGGCCGCCAGCACATTTGGCCCGTCTGTGTTGGCCCAGAATCAGGATCCACCGAAGAAAGCAGCTCCGGTACAAACGAAATCCGATCTCGCAGCAGCGGACGTATTCAGCAAAGTCAGTGCAAAACTAAACAGCGTGGATTCACTGTCCTGTGAGATCTATCAAACCGTGGTGCTGTCCGGACAGAGATTTCACGCTGCCGGGCGATACGTTCACGCCACTGGAAACCGGATGCGACTGGAGTACCGTATCGCTCCCATAAGAGCTCTCAAGGCCAGCGACGCAGAACATCTGGCTCTGGACGGAAAAGAGGAAGAAAATCCAGAGGACAGCGTTACTGGTTCTCTGCAGCAGGTCTGTGACGGCAGCGTGTTGTGGTCATTGTGGGTGAATGGTGATCAGAAGGAATTAACGCGTCGCAATATCCGTGAAATCGTGGATGCCGTGGGGGAATTGCCGAACTACAGTGCAGCCCAAAGCCTGCAGGCGCTGGGAGTCGGCGGACTTCAGACTCTGGTTGCCCAGATGCAGGCCGGCATGGAATTCGGCACGGTCATGGAACAACAGTCCGGAGACAAGCGATATCTTGTCCTTTCCGGTCGCTGGTCTGCTCAGGCCCGGAAGGACTACTTCGGCCTGACTGACGACCCGGCTGCCGCTCTGCCCGAATACATTCCGGACTACGTGCGGATTTACTTTGATGCGGATGTGCTGCTGCCGCGAAGAGTCGAATACCTGAAGAAACACCCCAATCCCGAACAGAAACAGATTCGCCCGGCGGTCGTTCTGGATTTTCGCCGGATCGCGGTCAATAGCGCCATCCCCGAAGACACCTTTCAGTTCAAGCATCCGGATGGCGATCCGATCCCGGAAGTCGACCTGACCGCACAGGTCATTGAAAGCATTCAGCAGATCGCCGCGAGTGATGATCCTTCCGCAACCGAGACGCCGGAGCTGACAACCGAACAGTAAGACAAAGCACCCGGTAAGTCAGGGCAAGCACGGACTGGCCAATTCCACATGGATCTGCCAACTCGAAATTCGGGCATTCGACTCGCCGCACTGCTTCCCGGCAGCATGATCTCGCTGGCTGTGCATCTGGCAGTTTTGGTCGTCGCGGGAATGTCTTTGCGCGGCTGTGATCGGGGCGTGCCGGTGGAAGCCGGTGGACGAGATTACCGCGAAGTCGGACTGGCGGTGATTCCCGATCGATCAGACCGGAATACCAGCACGCCCCGACAGAATCCCCATGACGTTGAACCGGAGCAGGCTGCCGATCCCGTTGCGCGGCTCCAAACACAGAAATCGATCCCCACGGAAGCCCCCACGATTTCAGAACTGCTGGCCACCGAACCGTCACCAAATCAAGCCAGCAGTCCCCTGGCGGTCGCCATGGATCTGTCGAAAACCATTGGCCCTGGAGAACCGATAGGCAGTCCTGCAACACTTCAGGGTGGCATTCCCCCGCAGATTCGTCCGGCAGCGAATTCCGGCCAGGGGAGTGCAGGTTCTCCCACACCGGGCCCCGGCGAAACACAGTTTATGAATATTATCGACGGAGGCAGCAGCTTCGTCTACGTCGTGGACACTTCCAGCAGTATGAGCGAAGGTCGCCGGATGGGATTGGCCAAAAGTCAGTTGAAAGGCAGTCTGAGACTGCTGCGTCCGAATCAAAAATTTCAGGTCCTGTTTTACAACGAGGCGATTACTCAGATGAAACTGAGAAGGCGTACTCTGCAGGACCTGTATGTTGCCACGGAGGTTCACGTGCAGCTGGCAGCCGCTGAAATCGATCGTGTGCAGCCGAGAGCTGGTACGGAACATAAAGGCCCCCTGCTGCGTGCACTCGATTTGCAGGCGGATGTGATTTATTTCCTGACCGACGGCGATAATCCCGCTCTGTCGACAAAGGGTGCTGGTTCAGACCTGGACGATCTTCGCCGTCTAAACCAGAATCGGACTCGCATTCACGTCATCGAATTTGGTGCGGGGCCCAGAGAATCACGACGGCAATCATGGCTGCAGCTGCTGGCGCAACAGTCCGGCGGTGTGTATAAGTACATTGCCGTGCGTTGAATTGAGTTCCTGGCGAGCTGATTCTGGTGCGTGCAGGCTAAGTCCGGCGGCGGGTGAGAAGCCTTCGTGAGCCTGCAAGCCGTTTCAGAAATTCCGTTGCACCATATCGGGCAACGCGATGCGTGAGCGACGGACTTTGGACCAAGCGATTGCCCAAACATTCCTCGCTCACGTCTCGGGCTGCAAAAGGTGTGGAAACTACCTGCAATCAACCAGCGCATTCCCGTCGCTGCCGGACATGTGCCCCTGGTGTCTCAGAACGATTGACAGCGGTCACGGGAAAACCTAAATCAGAGACCGTAGCGAATCTCTGAAACAGTTCATGGAAAAGGCGGCAAAGTGACAACGTCATTCACAGTCTTAAACGTTGACGAAGGCATTTATGAGGCAGGGTGTTCCATCGACGCCCGATCGACAGCTGTGGCCCGCGGCGATGCGGACTGGAGTGTTCGGCTGGAACGTCTTCAGGGTGGACTGTCCGATGGTGTGGATGTCATCTGGCTGGACAACGGGTGCACTCGCCTGGCAATTCTGCCCACGCGCGGCATGGGAATATGGAAAGCGCAGGTTGTGGACACGCTACTGCAATGGAAGTCACCAGTTGAGCGGCCCGTTCACCCTGCGTTTGTGGATCAGAGCCGGCGTGGAGGCATTGGCTGGCTGGACGGTTTCAACGAGTTGATCTGTCGCTGCGGCCTGAGTTGGCACGGAGCACCAGGGACGGACGTGGTGCGCGACGCTGACGGCAATGTTGTGTCGGAGCAGTTTCTGTCGTTGCACGGTCGTATCGCGAATCTGGCAGCTCATGACGTCAGAGTTGAAATCTCAGATGACGGAGCGATTTCTGTGACTGGTGTGGTTGACGAGGCCAGCGTGTTCGGCGGGAAGCTGCGTTTGACGTCTACGCTGACAACGCACATCGGTAGTACGACGTTTGAAATCAGCGATACCGTGCAGAATCTGGGGGACGCAGTGGCAGAGGTTGAGATGCTGTACCACTGTAACATCGGACGTCCATTCCTTGGTGAAGGTGCTACGTTTCACATAGCAGCTGAAGAAGTGGCGCCGCGAGATGCAAGAGCAGTTGAGGATCTGAAGACATGGACAACGTACGGTAAGCCGACCGCTGGATACACAGAACAGTGCTATTTCACGAAGCCAATCGCAGCTGACGATGGTCGCAGTCTTGCCGTACTGCGGGACCCGGCCGCGTCGAAAGCCGTGGGAATTCGATTTGACGTGTCCACACTGCCCTGGCTGACACTCTGGAAGAACACTCAGCCGGAAGCCGACGGTTATGTTACCGGGCTTGAACCAGGCAGCAGCTTTCCGAACCTGAAGACCTTCGAACGACAACAGGGGCGAGTCATTTCATTGAAATCGCAGCAGTCTGTGACCTTCGACCTGTCGGTGACGGTGACTGCCGACGAAGACGACACAGCGCGTCTGATCGACGAAGTCACAGAATTGCAGGCACGTCACGACTTGAAACTGCACACTGTGCCTCACGCGGACTGGAGTCAATAGAGAGTGCCCAACGTCAGTGAACTTCTTCAATCTTATTTTGGCTTCGACACCTTCCGCGGGCCGCAGCAGAAAATCATCGAACACGTGCTGAGCAATCAGCATGCGATGGTGATTATGCCCACCGGGATGGGCAAGTCGCTGTGTTACCAGATTCCGGCGCTGGCGATTGCTGCAGCACGCAGTGATGATAAAAAGCCGCCCATCACGCTGGTGCTGTCTCCGCTGATCGCGCTGATGAAGGATCAGGTGGATTCTCTGCAGGATCGTGGAATTAAGGCCACGTTCATTAATTCGTCGCTCAGAAAGCACGAACGCGAGACGCGTTACTCAGCCATCGCCGACGGACGTTACGCAATTCTGTATGTGACCCCCGAACGTTTTCGTAAACCGGAATTTCTGGAGATCATTGCCCGGCGAACTGTCCGATTGCTGGCGGTGGACGAAGCTCACTGTATCAGCGAATGGGGGCATGACTTTCGACCCGACTATACGCGTCTGGCACAGTTGCGGGCATTGATGGGCAACCCCACGACCATCGCGCTGACTGCAACCGCTACACCGGAAGTTCAGACCGATATCGTGCGGCAGCTGGGGCTGCAGCCCGATGAAATTCACATGTTTCACGAGGGCATCGACCGGCCCAACCTGGAACTGAAGGTTCAGGACGTCTGGGACGCGGACGAGAAAGTCGCCGCCATGACCCGGATATTTGAACGGTGGCGGACCACGGATTCGACTGGCAGCGGGATTGTCTATTTTACGCTGATTCGTACGCTGGAAGAATTCAGCGATCGATTGCAGAAAGCAGGTGTTTCGCACGTCTGCTATCACGGCAACCTTGAACGCCGCAGCCGTAAGGCCATTCAGGACGATTTTATGAGTGGCCGTAACCGTCTGGTACTGGCGACAAACGCCTTCGGCATGGGAGTCGACAAGGAAGACATTCGCTTTGTTATTCACGCCGACGTGCCGGGGTCCATGGAATCGTATTATCAGGAGATCGGCAGAGCCGGGCGCGACGGAAAGCCGTCTGAATGCGTGTTGCTGTACGATCAGAGAGATCTGAATACGCAAATGGAGTTTCTACGCTGGAGCAACCCCGATGCCGATTTCTATCAGCGCGTCTACGATCACCTGCGAAATAACACTGAACAGGTGAGAGCGTTTGGCATCGACTGGCTGAGAGAACAGCTGTGTGATCGCCAGCGACATGATCGTCGCGTGGAGACAGTACTGGCGATGCTGCAGCGATATGGCGTCATTGAAGACGAAATTGACCTGGGCAATACGACCGTTCTGTCATCATTGCCGGAACAACTGGCAGACGAAGAGCGATTGGCGGCCAAGCTGATGCGCGACCAGAAAAAACTGTACGCACTGGTTCAATATGTTCAGTCGGAAGATGATCGCAAACAATTCATTCACGAATACTTCGGCCTGTTGATGCCGTAGCAAAGCAGACTGTTAAGGTCGGTCGGAACCAGGAGCCACAGCGACGCCGCTAAGACAATGGGATGATCCGAAAAATAAGCTGGCGACGCCGGAACAGTGCTTCGCTCGGTCCGGCCTGCTTGCGTCGGGTCGTCGTGATTCCGATGCCCCCCATTGCTGTCAGCAGACCGTCATCGGCATGGATGAATTCACGTAGTCTACCGTTCTGCGATACTTGTACTCGGCAATCAGCATCTGCTTGACCAGTTCAATGGAAACGGTTTGGAGATTGACGTTGGCCTGCACAAGCGAATCGTAGACGGCCTGTCCGGCTGCGGATTCAAGAAGATGATTTTCTATGTTCTGTGCATTGAATGACATAACTGAATTCCCTTCATTTCCTTTTCAGGGTTCGGACATGTGTTGCAGCCGACGGGTTCGCTTTGTCTGACCTGTTGCTTTTGACCGGAATGAGGTCTTAAGAGCCCGGTACAGGATGTTGACAATCGTTGGCCCGACAGGTGAACGACGTTCTTTCAATACGAATTGTTCCATGCAGGCGCCGTGCCGATTCTCAGTTTTGTGACAGAAAAATTGATGGCGTATGGAGATGACGGTCTTTCGTCAGCAATTATCGAATTCCTGAAACGCTGATTCTGCCTGACGATCACCGTGTGTTACCCACAGGTGTCGCGCTGACGGTACAGTATGGACTCAGGCTGATGACACTCCACAGTCTGCAGGTTCAAAACTGGTGCTTACGTCCACCGATTCAGAGTCAGGCCAGGCAGTTGATTGAACAATTGACTGTAAACTCCGACACTCAGTCGTCACCGTCGAGGGCTGTGCGACCCGATGTCGGGACGATTTCTCAGTCTTTCAGCCATGTCTTCGGCGTTTTCCCGTGCTGACAAAAAATGTCAGACGCTGTGAAAGCTGCGGCCCGGCCGGGTAATATCTACAATTTCCTTCCCCTCAGTTTCTGTTGGTGTCCCCCCGTGGTAATAAAGAAGAATCTCAGCGCAACCGGTGCGATTGCGGCGATGGCGTTTCTGCTTCCGGTCATTTCTGCCACTTTCGGTCAGGACAGTCTCGCGGCACCAGATCACGTTGTTGTGCCTGCCTATGAAAGGTTTCGGGATGGTCCACTGTCGGCCGTGGCTGCCGGTCGGCTGCTGATTTCAGAACTGAACTGTCAGTCCTGCCACGGAACCGTACTAAGCTCTGCGTTACCACAGCGTCAGGCGCCGATTCTGACCGGCGTTTCCGATCGAGTGACGCCGGAGTTCCTGAAACGATTCATCGCGAATCCGCAGCACGTCAAACCAGGAACCGCCATGCCTTCGGTTTTGTCGGGCGAGAACTCTGCCAGACATGTCGAGGCGCTGACACATTTTCTTGCCGGGGACGGAGCTGTCGTTCCGTCACCGGTGTCCGCAGATTCGATTGCAAGAGGCGATCGCCTGTTCCATTCGCTGGGATGTGCAGCGTGTCACGGTGATCAGCGTATGGCGGCCGCACAACGGCCGTCATACGCAATGCCACTGGGGCCATTGGAGACAAAGTATACAGTCGGAAGCCTGTTTTCGTTCCTGAAGAATCCGCATGCTGTGCGACCATCCGGCCGCATGCCGTCACTTAATTTGAATGACGATGAGGCTCGTGACGTTGCGAACTACCTGCTGCAGAATGTCGACGTGAAGCCGAATCTGACCTTCGAGTATTTTGAAGGTTCATGGAAGGAGCTTCCCGACTTCGATGCTCTGACACCGAAAGGAACCGGAGCCGCCGCCGATTTTGACGTCAGAGCAGCTGCCAGAAAGGACCAGTTTGGGTTGCGGTTCAAAGCGTTTCTGCACATCGCCACAGACGGTGAATACGAATTCTGGCTGGGCAGCGACGATGGCAGCCGCCTGCTGATTGATGGTGCGATTGTCATCGACGTTGACGACATTCATCCTCATACCACAAAGAATGCACGTCACAGTCTGGCCGCCGGAGTTCATTCGGTTGTTGTTGAATATTTTGAGGCCGGCGGTGAAGAATCTCTGAAAGTTGAGATCAAGGGGCCCGGCATCAATCGTCAGCCGCTGGTCGGACATGTCAGCAACAGCAAAGAATCTCCGGAAGCACGTCGCAGCTTTCGGGTCAACCAGGAACTCGTGCAGGAAGGACAACAACTCTTTGCGTCTCTGGGGTGTGCGTCGTGCCATCAGCACGAGAAGGTCGCTGATAAGATTGCCGAGAAGGCTGCGTTACAGAAAAAGGTGCCTCCGTTCGCCGAACTGATGGCGAGCAAGGGGTGTCTGTCCGACAATCCGCGGTCGGGCGTGCCGGATTTCGCGTTGAATCAGCAGCAACGCAGTGACATCGCTGCTGCTCTGGCTGCGTTGAAAACTGTGGCGGAAGATGCCGTTCCTGAAATTGCGCACCGGATCAGCGATGTAATGCTGACTCTCAACTGTTACGCCTGTCACCAGCGCGACAAAGTGGGCGGCGTGCCGCGCGAACATAACGAACTGTTCATGACCACGATTCCGGAAATGGGGGACGAAGGCCGCATTCCTCCGCACCTGGACGGCATCGGGGACAAGCTGCAGCAAAGCTGGCTGAAACACGTTATGAACAACGGCACAAAGGACCGTCCGTATATGACGACACGGATGCCGAAGTTCGGAGAACAGAATGTCGGCCGTTTGACAGACCTGTTCAGCCAGGCAGATGCGCGGACAGGTGTGGAGGATGTTCCTTTTGAAGATCCGGATCATCGCGTGATTGCGGACGCTCGATTCATGGTGGGTGATCAGGCACTGTCCTGCATTAAGTGTCATTACTTCGGCAAACACAAAGCCACGGGGATTCAGTCAATCGATCTGACCACTATGACAACTCGGCTGCGTCGCGAATGGTTTCACCGATATCTTTTGAATCCTCAGGCATATCGCCCAGGAACCCGCATGCCGTCAGCGTGGCCGAACAACAGGTCCGTCGTACCGAAGATTCTGCACGGCAAGCCGTCTCAGCAGATCGAGGCGATCTGGCTGTATCTGCTGGACGGGAATAAAGCAAAGTTACCGTCTGGTCTGGTCGCCAGATCCATCGAACTGAAGCCGGTGGATCGACCGATGATCTACCGAAATTTCATCGAGGGATTGTCCGCGCGGGGTATCGCTGTCGGCTATCCGGAGAAAGCTCATATTGCATGGGACGCGGAACAGATGAGCCTGGGACTGATCTGGCACGGTGCCTTTATGGACGCGTCCATGCACTGGGTTGGTCGAGGTCAGGGATACCAGACGCCCATGGGCGATCACGTCATGCGTCTGACACTGGGCCAGCCACTGGCTGTGCTGAAGACTCTGGACATACCGTGGCCTGCGGAATCGTCTCGTGATGCCGGATACCGTTTCCGCGGATACAGTTTGAGCGATAATGGCAGACCAGCGTTCCGCTATGAATGGAATGGGGTCCGTGCCGTCGACTTTATTGAGCCGGTTGCCGGTGATGCCTTTGCTTCGCTGAGCCGAACGCTGCAGTTCACGTCGGATAAGGCGATGTCAGGCTTATACTTCCGAGTGATTACCGGCGACATCGAACGGCAGGGCGACAGCTGGGTTGTTGACAACGCCATTCACCTGAAATTCAACGGGGCCGAGCCGGTCGTTCGGGAGAGCGGTGGGCAGCGGGAGCTCCTTGTGCCTGTTGATTTTAGCGCTGCTGGTGTCGCCACACTTCAGTACACAATGGGTTGGTAGGCGTTCTTGCAGGAATCCGGTTTGAATCATGGCGCCGTTCTCGCCACGGACTGTTCTGCTGCAATAAAATCCGGGTTTCGTCTGCAATATTTTTTTTCGGGGAACGAATAAGCTGTCGTGAATGTGGAACTCCGCGACATTGGCTCCGGATGAATGAAGATATGATGCAACAGGCGATTCATCCGGTTTGCTCAGATTATGCAGACGGAAAAGACACAATTGCTGGGTTGTCGCTTTCCACGACGGAACTGCCCTGGATGAATCCACGGGTGCCCAACGGGTTCTGGGATGTTCGACAGAATCGGCTTCGATATTTCAGCTGGCTGGGGAGCCGATGTGGTTTTCTGGCCGCAGAAGACTGGTACGCACTGCGCAAGCATCATTTTCAGCGGAATTCCGGCGGTGGCCTCCTTCGCAACAGGTATCGTTCGTCCGTTCAGAACGCGATGGCTGATTTTCTGCCCGATTATGGCTGGAAGCCGTGGCTGTTTGGCGGCTCCCCTAACGGATATTGGAAAGTCCAGGCCAACCGTGCGACTTATCTGGACTGGCTTGGGAAACAACTGAAGATTTCACAGACAACAGACTGGTACAACGTGACTGGCGCCGACTTTTTCAATCACCACGGGGGCGGATTGCTGAACGGCGAATTCAATGGTTGTGTTCAGTCCGTTCTCAGTGACTATCTGCCGGAGTATCGCTGGCGGGCCTGGTTGTTTCGCAGCGTCCCGCAGAGTTTCTGGAAGCATATCGGGAACCGACAGGAATACGTTTTCTGGCTTGGTAAACGTCTGGGCTTTCGCAAACCGGGTGACTGGTTCCGGCTGACTCGCGACCACTTTTGTCAGAACGGCGGCGCTGGACTTCTTGCGGGATACTACAACGGTTCGATCCAGCTCGCAATTTCAGAACTGAGTTCCGGTCTGCGGGATGCGCAGGTTTCAACGCCGTAAATCTATTCAATTCAGTAAGTGCTGCCTCCCTCGACCATGCCTGTATGGCCGTGGGCCCTGTGCGATACGAACCGAAGCACCGCCCAGTGCTGAGAAGCTCAGCCACCATCGACCTTGTGGACCGCTGTGCCCGGACCGGCTGAAAACCAGTCCACGGCATCCCGGCAGCGTTGCTTATTCGTCGTATTTTCGACTGCTTAGTCTGTCCGCGGTCGGAAAATCATCGGGGATGGCAATCGATACTTTGCCGGTCGCCGCCCATTCGGTCCCGCGTTGCAGCGTTGTGATAAAACCAACGCACTCCTGTGAATACTCAGCGTGCCCCATCGGAGTGTGAAAGACTCGCCCCTTGCCATATTTAACCGTAAAGATCATTGGTTCATGCCGTTTGGTTACCTGGGATTCTGCTGTCGCCAGAATCTGCATATTCAGCGCCGGTCCTCGCAACTGGTCGTACAGCTCATCCTGGGCATGCAGCCATTCCACCGGCATTCCTCTGGTGATTGGATGTTCGCGGTCGCGGACGACGACCGGGAATTCCCACTGCTTGCCGTGGTTACCTCCCCGACCCGCCGAAGTATCGCGAATGAGATCGCCTTCATTGTTTGTATAGACGTAGGGTCCGCTCTTTTCGTTTCGACCGCCCCACCCTCCGATTCCGATCATCTCGTTGTAGGCTGTCCAGTCCGGGAATGAATTGTCAGCGGCATGCACGACAACAAATCCACCGCCGTCACCGACAAAGTTTTCAAACGCTTTTTCCGTTTCTGCCGGCCAGCGAGCGGCCCCATGGCCAAAGTTGCAGACGACAACATCGTAGATTCCGAATTCCGGCTTGAAGTTCGGGTCGGATCCCCTGGGTGCAGCTGTTGCCACGTCGACCGTGAACAGTTTTGTGTCTTCAAGATACGACTTCATCATTTGTGTCGTTTTCGGCCAGACTTTGTGGTTGTTCTGGCCATCAACGATCAGCGCCCTCATTGGTTCAGCGGCTGGGGCATTCACGGAGAACAGCAACGGCGCTGCCAGCACGGCGGCGGCAAGAAAAATATGCTTCATGAGGACAATTTCCGAATCGGTTGAGTGTTGGTGCAGCCCCACAAATTAACGAAAGTGACTTCTAACCGCAAAGCCCGCTCCACGAATGGCAAGTCATTCTGTAAAGGCGGGACGGCGATCGGGTGATAACGTTTATAGAATTACGCGGCATGATTGCTGCGATTCTGAGTATATTTCTGATACCAGGAGGAAGTGTGCATCGGCTGGTGAGACATTTGGTCTCAGGGGGTCACGTGCTTTCGAGTGTCGTATGAGCGTTTCCTGCCACCGGGGCCAATCTGCACCGTATAACCGCTTCCGTCGGCCGCCACGCTGGTCTTCACCCACTGACCCTCGCATGTTGCCGTCGTGCCCGTGTTGGCAATGAATGCGGCAGGTGCCTGCAGAGACGCATCCAGTTTGATGTTCTGGTGCAGTTGATACATATCCTGCAATGCCTTGATTTCATGAAGCGTCTTCAGTGTCGATTCGGCGCCGCCCTTTGTCGGCCCGTTGCACATGATCGTAACTGATGGGTTAACGGCCAGCACTAATGCCGGATTGTTGCTCATGGGAAGTCCGTGGTGAGTGACCATAAAAATATCAACAGTGCCGATTGGGTTGTTCGGCGTCACCAGCTTACCTTCGATGTTCCACGTCAGGTCACCGCAGCAAAGAAAACGGAAATTACCAAACTGGAACAGCAGGCTGAGACTTGCGGCGTTGTCAGATCTATCGACGTCGGCCTGTTCATGTCGATCCGCGTACGGATTCTGCGGGCCGTTATTAGGTATAACGCTGCGGCCGGACGTCAGCACCTTCGCTGTTAATTCTGTCTTTCCGAACTTAAGAGGGATGCGGTCTCCGGCCCGCAGTGCTTTGGACTGATTCTGCGACGCCGCGCGGTAGGCTGCGATGCGTGTTTCAAAGGAATCATCTTCCTGCAGTGTGTCGGGAATTCCTCGGTCCCAGAACGTACCGATGCCGAATTCCGCGGCCAGTGCCGCATGATTTCCGTAGTGGTCACGGTGCCAGTGAGAAACGGCGGCGTGGTCGATTCGGGACAGGCCGGCCACATCTTTGGCGACATGAATAATTCGATCTTTGTCGCGTCCACGATTGTCCGGATACCCCGAATCGATCAGCATTGATTCACCCGACGGCGTGACCAACAGCGTTGCTGCACCGCCTTCCACATCAATGAAATAGATGTCGAGCTTTCCGTCCTTTGAATCTGCGTCAGCCGATCCGGACAAAATTGAGCAAATTACCAACGCAGTAAAACATCGCATCATGAACAGCTCCGTGAAATTCGGATTGTGTTGCCGTGGCTGGCACGCGACGCGAGAATATCTTTGTGGCGGCTGACCGTGGCAGAACTTCGATACTGCATCTTACTCCGACGGTCATCCAAAACTACTGATACCGCACGTCCGCTTCAGGACTTGATTTTAGACCAGCTGTCGCAGTATTCACACTTGAAGTCGCCACTGGGAGAGATTTCCGTATCGGCACCCAGTGCCGCGCCGCAGTTGTCGCAGGCATAGTCGGAAGGAGTGGACGCCGGGCGCTGCGTGTTTTGCTGTTGTGGTGTCGCCTGATCGCGTGATTGACGCAGCGCCTCCTCGGTGAACTGCTGGATCATTCCCCGATGCCGAAAGGCCGACAGAAACGTCATGAAGACACCTCCGAAAACGAACAGTGCGACGATTCCGATAAAGATGGGCACGATCGTAAACATGATGCTGTTCATTATGAATCTTTCCCGTGTGTTTGCCACTGTTCTTGGGTGGAAACGGAACTTGCGACAATACAGATTGAACAAAGATTGAACAATTCCACGGCAGATCTTCGCCGCATTCGAGCACTGCGTCGCCCCCGGACGATGGACATCGCACCGCAGAATTGTCCCATATCTTCGTTCGTACGCTACCAAAGAAAGGACTCTGCGCCTTGTCCGCTCGTGATTCAGACGCTGTTCTTCACCGTCACATCTCACGATTTCCGGCTCATAGAAGACGGCGTGCAATGTTTGATTTTACCGGCAGGCCCATTCAGGCGGTCGCTGTGCTGAGTCTGCACGACTTCTGATACCTGTAGTGTCCTTGACGACCGTCACAATTCTCCGTCGCGTTGTCGCCACCAAGATGTTATTCTGGACACCTGCTGATGACGGGCATGACCGTCACTTGAGTTTCGGAGCTACAAACACAGAGGTTAGATCATGCGGAACTGTTTTCCGGTGGTGTTGCTGTGCAGCGCGGCGATTGCAGGATGTGCCAACGATTCCGGTGCGCCATCGGTGACTTTGGAGGAAACACCGCTGACGCCCGTCAAGACGGCCGTACCGACTGCCAGTGAATCGGAAACGAGTTCAGACAGGGGTGCAGAAATGCAGGAAGAAGTGCGGACTGAATACAACAAGCTGACGGAATTCGAGGAATACGTGCTGGTCGGCAAAGGAACTGAACGAGCCTTTGTTGGTGAGTATACTGATAATGAAGAAGCTGGCACCTACGTTTGTCGCCGCTGCAACGCGCCACTGTACCGATCAGATCAGAAGTTTCACAGCAGCTGTGGCTGGCCGTCATTCGACGACGAAATTGAAGATGCCGTTACCAAGCATGTCGACCTGGACGGGTTTCGCACGGAAATCGTCTGCAGTCATTGCGGTGGTCATCTTGGGCATGTTTTTGAGGGCGAAGGTTTCACCCAGAAGAATGTCCGCCATTGCGTCAATTCCGTGTCAATGGTCTTCATTCCCAAGGGCGAAAAAGTTCCTCCAACAATACGCCTGGCGAAGGACGCTGATTCCGACGCGCAGGGTGAGTGACCAGAGCACAAGGTCTTTCCTGCCCAACGCGGTTATGTTCGTGATTCCTGCTGACCGTTTCAGGTTACGTGCTACATCAGGGCGCCGGCATCTCGTTTGTTGACCGAACTCAGATAAAGGGGCTGCGTGCTACGTGTTTCCGTTGCCTCAGGAAAACTTCGCTGTACGGCTCGCAACAGGTCGCTGCGGCTGATCTGTCCCTCAAGTCGCTCTTCGTGGACAACCGGAATCTGTCTGGCCGGTGATCGTTGAAACCGCTGAGCGATTGCCAGGACATCGTCTCGCAGACGAACCCCGGTGTTTTCACGGTACATCCAGGACTCCACCTTCGTCCTGGAATCCGTTGATGATTCAGTCGTGGGTGGCTCGCCCGTTGCTGACAATTCCCGGCTGATATTCAGAGCGGCCTGAAGCGCCTCCCGACGAGTCACCTCGCCAATCAGTTTGTTGCCTCTCAGCACTATCAGGCGTCGATAATGGGTATTATGAAAGCGGTCAAGAATTTCATTCAAACGAGTGTCTTCCGTAATCTGACGTTCTTCGGCCCGAACAATCCACGCGGTAATGTCTGAAGACGGTAATTGTTCCCAGCACAAACCAATAAAGACGCGCATCGCCGATTTTTCGGAAAACACACCACGCAGTGTGCCGTCTTCATCCACGACTGACGCTCCAGACACTTTTTGCGCCAGCAGCAGGTTAATGCTTTGAAAGACGTCCAGGCTGGAGCTGAGCACCAGACTGCTTCGGCTCATTAAATCTGCCGCACACATCTTTTGCAACTGCTGAGTCACGGCTGAATCATCTTCGACAGTTCCCAGGTCCAGTGCGACAATTGCGGTTCGTTCCGAAAAACGCCCCACGAAATTTCCTGTCCGGTCAACCACAGGCAGTCCGGAGACCCTTCGCTTAATGAGTTCCTCAGTGGCTTGCGACAGATCCGTATCAGGTGACGTGACCGCCAGCTTTCGGGTCATGATTTCTTCGGCGGTAATTGTTGTGGTATCCATGTGTGTCTTTCCTGCCAGAATTGCATTTGAAGGGATGGACGCGTTCAGCTGATCGACATCTGATTCACAAGGACGAGGAGAGGACGTTGATACGAGGGTGGGGATACCCGCTGGTTGATAGAAGCTGGATTGGAGAAAGGAGCCGAAACGCTCATGTTCCCACGTGAATTCAGGTGTTCAACGCCAAAATCGGAAGATTTTGATGATGCCTTAGCAGACGCGATATTCGCCGGATCTTGCCTTGCGGAATTGCCCGGGACCTGGTCGACATTGGGGACCACATCACTACGATGTCTGATCCCAACGCCCGCGACAAAGCACGGAATGAAGCCAACACGACAATGTACGCTGCAGAGCACAGAGCCAATCGTGTTTTCGCTCTGTTAATCGTGGCCGAGGCCCTGCTGATCCTGGCGACCTGGCCATTATGGACCGCAGTGGATCTGTTCCCGGCTGTTCCGCTGTTCAGCCAACTGGGCTCCGTCCCCGTCATAATAGACCAGTTGACACTGGCAGTATTGTTGGCCTCCACCGTCGCATATCTGTGGAGTCGGCGAACGCGTCCTGATGGCGCTGCGGTATCAGCCCCTGTGAATGTTCCGCAGTCAAATTTCCGGCGTAACAGCCTGTTGCTGATGACTGCATCGGCATGCTGGCTGGTGGCGCTCAATCAGCATCGTCTGCAATCCTGGCACTGGCTGTTTATCCTTGTGACAGCGCAGTCGATAGTGCTTGTGGGCTGGCAGCGGTTGTGGGGGCTGCGACTCACGTTCGCTGTGATTTATGTTTTTGCGGCTTTGTCGCGATTAGGCCCGGACGTCGGTACAGGAATGTCGCGACAGCTTCTGCAGACGGCATGTGCTCTGGTCGGTGTCGAGCAGCCGGAACGAAATGAACAGTTGTTCTTCAGCGTTTGTCTTGCCATGACGCTGGTGGAACTGGCCGTCGGTTTGTGTCTTATGCTGCCGCGGACTCGTCTAGCAGCTGTTGCCGTCGCAATGACGCTGCACGGGCTGCTGCTGCTGTTGCTGAGTCCGATCGGGCTGAATCACCAATCGGGTGTTCTGATATGGAATGTTTTGTTCATCGTGGCCATTCCCCTGTTGTTTACCGGACCCAGACTGCCCGACTCAAATACGTCACTGGCTTCCGGTCAACTTCGTCTGACAGCAGCCGTCATCGTTCTGATTCCGTTGTCAGGTCTGTTTGGAATCGCCGATAACTGGCCTTCATGGCAGCTGTATTCTCCCAGGCCTGACGTTGTTCGTCTGTATGTCGACGAAGCTTCGGTTGCTGATTTGCCGCAGCATGTTCAGCAATTTGTCGGGACACCGGCTCCTCTGGGCACCATGTGTCCGGTGCGTCTTGATCGGTGGTCACTGGCGACAACAGGCGCACCCATCTATCCGGAAGCTCGTTTTCAGCTGGTTGTTGTCCGGAACTTGCTGCTGCATGTCCCCGCTGCTGCCGTTCGAATTACCGTCGAATCGGCTGATTCACCGTTGTGGTGGCACCGCACAACACGGGAACTTGACCGCGCGGGGCCCGATAGGCTGGCAGAACATCAGTTTCTGCTGAATCGAAAATTTGCAAGATATTAGCGGCATCAGGTGACTTCGCGACGAATTCACAAGGACTGCGCAATGGTCTGTTTGTCAGCAACGCCTAACGTGCGGGGGTACCGTCCGGCACAAACTGAATTTCGGGGTAGCGCCGGGTGAACGAGATCACAAACGTGCCGTTCGTTGTTCTGTAAACAACCAGGCCACGTCGTTCGAAATCACTTGCTCCTGGTCTGCGTGCGGCATCTGTGCTGTCCGGTCGCAGGTATTTCCCTGCGACCTGGAACACGATTTCCGTGCGATTCCCCAGTCCGTGTCCGAGACTGGTGAACGCTGTCCCATTCAGATCGCATTCGTCGATGAAATATGCAACCACGTCAAGCTCAGCGGCTTTCATGTTTCGGACCATTTCCTGTGCGTCGGGGAACGGGCATGTGGAATCACTTACACCATGCACGACGACAATCTTTGCCTGGTTCTTCAGCTGTTTCATGGTTGATAGGTGCTGTAGGTTGCCAACGAATCGCAGTTCCTGCTCATCGATTGACAAAAAGTAAGTGCTGTCGCGATCACGATTCCATCGGGCATTCAGGCCACTGCCTCCTGGCAGGTTGAAAGCTATGTCGTCACTGAGTTTTTTCATGCCGCACATGTCAATCACACACGCAAAGGTATGTGGTGCCAGTTTGTTGGCCATCAGCGTGACGTTTCCACCGCCGGATCCCCCCGTGCAGTAAATACGGCTGTCGTCATACCGTTGGTTGCCTGCGATAAGTCCGTTGCGTACGTACGCCAGCGCTCGCAGTGCATCCACAGCCTGCAGGCACCCGTAGTCGTACGGTTCCGGATCGTCGATAGAAGCCTGACGACCGCTCTGCAGATAGTCGACGCATACGGCGATTACGTTCAGTCGGTCGGCCAGTGCAGTTGGACTAGCCGTTCCCGCACATTGCTGACCACCCCAGTTGTGCAGTGTCAGCATGATGCCGGTCTGTTCGTTGACATTTTCCAGCGCGCTGCCGGGGTAATAGACAGACGTTTTTACGACGCGAGGTCCCGGTTGATGAGGCCATGACTGTGCGGGCACTAAGACGTGGTCGTTTTGAGGTGGCAGTATGTCCCGAGCCGCCATCCATGTCCGTTTCTGTTCGGCGACCCACGTTTTCACGACCTGCTCCGCAGGCCGAGCATCTGTCGCATTGCGTCCGATGAACCGGACGTCTTTGCCCTGAATTACTCGACGCATCAATCCCTCGCGATCAAATGTTGCGGAAACATTACTGGAATCCCGCTCTGCCGTTTCAGGGGGCTCAGGATCATCGTCTTTTTCGACGTCGGCGGCATCATTGAAACGCACCTGCAGAACATTTGGCAGCACGGGTACAACGTCCCACGGCCGACCGGAAAACTGAAAGCTCCAGTTGAGCACCCATTCGTAGTCTCGGGCAAACTGCTCATCTTCAGCCGCCGGAGCGGATGCAGGGACAGCGGGCATGACAAGATCTGGTTTCATCGCCCGAATTTGTTTTCCCCATTCGGCCATGTCAGCCACCGACTGACCTTCCACGGGCCAGGTCGTGGCATTGATCACCGCCTCCGGAAAATGCGTTCGCAGCACATCCGGAATCATCATGTCGAAGGGGGGCATAGCAACCAGATTGACGGGCTTCTTTTGAGTCAGTTGGTCAAATGTATGGTGCAGCGCGTTAAATGGTGCCCGGTCGGCCGTTAAGGAAACCTGTCTTCTGCAGATTTCCTGTGTCATCAGTTCAGCGAATGTTCGATGCCCGTTCATGTTGGGATGAATCGTGTCGCTCATCATCAACATCCAGTCAGAAGGCCTGTCGTTGCGCTGTGTCTGCCACGCTGAAAAACAATCAACCAGTGGTAACTTAAGTTCATTTGCCAGCCGGCGTACTGCATCAGAGAACTCGGCCAGCCGACCGTTCGGCCTTGCAGAATTTTCGTAGACCGAATTTGGAGTGCATAACAGGACGGCTGCGCCGTGATCTTCGCACCTGGTGATAATGGACCGCAGGTTTTGGCGATATACTGCCAGCGGAATTCGCGTCACATCGTTCATGCCGAACATGACTATAACCAGATGCGGCTGCTTCGAAATGACATCTTTATCAATTCGCGCCAATGCGTTAACGGTCGTATGTCCGCTGACGCCGGCATTGATCATCTGTATGTTGGCGCGCGGATTGGCCTTCTGTAACGCCAGCCCCAGCATGTCGCACCACGCCCGCACACCACCGGTGTGATAGTAAGCGCCGGTGATGCTGTCTCCGAAGCAGACGATGCGAGTCACCTGCCCGGAATCTAGGCGTTCGGCGATTTCGTTAAACTGAATTCGAAGTTTCGCACGGCCATTTTCATTCGCTGATATCGGTGCAGATACCAGGCAGGCTGTAAAAACGATAAGCTTCATGGATCCGCAGGAGCCGTCGAATTGCACTATGCCATTATTGAATTTCAAAGTTCTGCTCTTTCCGGGCAAGTGGCAATAGTTCGTTGGTGTTGCGAAGGTACCGTCTCATGTTTCAGGTAGTTTAACCATTTATGACAACGCACAGCAAAACAGTCGTCGTCACGGGAGTCGCCAGTGGAATCGGCAAAGCAACTGCTCTGAACTTCGCCGCGCAGGGCTGTGCCGTAATTGGTGCGGATCTGCAGTATTCTGATGAAAACAGAGCCCGCCTGGAAACCGCTGGTGTCACGTGTCTGGTTGCCGACGTACGCAGCACAGCGTCCATTGAGTGCGTCGTTAATGGGGCTCTGGCGGATACATCACGGTTGGATGTACTGGTCAATAACGCCGGTATGGGGATGGTGAAGCAGATCGGCGATGTGTCTGAAACCGACTGGGACACGGTTATGGATACCAATCTGAAGGCTGCGTTTTTTGGCTGCAAGGCGGCCATCGCGGCGATGTTGAAGCAGCCGTCCGGTGGCAGCATCATTAATGTCGCCAGCAACGCGGGCCTGTTGCCCAGAAGTCATGATCCCGTGTACTCCATCAGCAAGATGGCACTGGTCGGGCTGACAAAGAGTCTGGCGCTGTGCCATTCCAAAGACCGGATTCGAATCAACTGCGTGTGTCCAGGCCCAGTTGAAAACACCCAAATGATCGAAGAGAATTTCGTTGGCCGGTCTGACCGCCAGGAGGTTGTGCGAGAGTTGATTCAGGCGAGTCCGCTGGCGCGTGCCTGGGATCGAATGATCTCGCCGGGGGAGGTGGCGGACTCAATTCTCTATCTTGCCAGCGAGGCCGCTCACATGGTGTCAGGCACGGCTATTGCCATCGATGGTGGCAAGTCGCTGGGCGTCCCACCGGATTAACGCCGGTTGACGATAATCCGTCTGCGCACGGCCACTCCAATATACCTCAAACGCAGAACCAGCAGTCTTATGGTTACTTACAAGTTGTTCAATGGCAAATTCTTCGTGATTACGGCTGTCTGTATGGTGGTCGTCGGCCTGTCGTCAAATTCGTTGTCGGCCCAGGACGCATCCGACACTCGTCGGATGTACTCCGATAAATTGTTGCGACCGTTCTGGCGGGGCGATATTGTGGAATGGGAGTCAGTACTGTTCGTGCGAGATGTGAAAACCGGCGAAGCACGCGCGTCGTTGCTGTTTCCTGTGCAGAAAGTCATCGCTGTACGCAGTTCTGACGGCGACATCACGTATCACGAAGGTGTTGATTTTCGTTTCAGCATCGGATCACCGGAAATCGTTATACCACCCGGATCCCGCATCGTGACGAAGACGCCGCAGGATCTGCGGCGTCCTGCGAAGTCGCAGAAATATCAGCTGACACATCGCGACGGTAATGGGGAGATCCTGTTCGGAGCGAAGCTGGAATACCATGACATGCAGACGTGCGTGACGTACGTGAAGGCGTCGCGCGACTGGCCCGTGGAAATGCCCGTCTTTGACGCACAGGCGTTACCTCGCACGATACAGAAACTTCGATCGCGCGATTCGATCTCTGTCGTACTGCTCGGCGACAGCATTTCCACTGGCTGCAATGCTTCCGGCTGGGCCGAAGGAAAACCGCATCAGCCGCCGTATTCCCTTCTGCTGCAGCAACATCTGGAAGCGACCTACAGGAGCGATGTCACGCTGACGAACCTTTCGGTAAGCGGCACATCAACACCATGGGGGCTGACCATGATTGACAAGGTCGTCGAGCACGAACCGGACCTCGTGATCCTGGCCTTCGGCATGAATGATTCAGCCGGGCGATCTGCAGAGGAATACGGAAAGAACACAGCTGAGATGATATCGAAGATCCGTAAAGCACGGCCCGTCGCAGAATTTATTCTGGTGGCTTCAATGCTGGGCAATCGAGACTGGGTGCTGTTGAAACATGACGTTTTTCCAAAGTATCGCGACCAACTGGCAAAACTGTGTCAGCCAGGAGTTGCCCTGGCTGACATGACGTCGGTGTGGAACGAATTTCTAAAACGCAAGCAGGATCACGATCTTACCGGAAACGGCGTCAATCACCCCAATGATTTTGGTCACCGCGTATACGCTCAGGTTATTTCGACGCTGTTGATTAAGTAACAGAGATCGCAGTCAGAATTATTCGTAATCCCACTTCATGATCCAGGGATCCTGCATCTCTTTCTGCAGCGCTTTCAGCTTGGCTTGGTACTCAACCAGAACGTTGTTGTACTCCCGTTCCAGCGCGAGATTTTTCTGTTCGTACGGGTCGTTTTCGATATCGTAAAGTTCGAATTTTGCGCGGTTAATATACTCGCCCACGGTTTTCTTTCCGTAGGCTGCGTCCAGGCTGCTGCGAAACTGCGCCTGCCAGCTGGAAGCGGCCCACAGGTCTGACGCAAACGGGTACGGCAGCTGGTGAGCGATGTTCCAGATCAGCTTGTACTTTTTGTCACGCACGACACGCATCGGATAATACATCTGAATTTCGTGAAAAGTGTGGGACGCAAAAATCGTTTCCCAATGATCTGCGTCGGGGTCACCCAGAACAGGGAGCCATGACTTGCCATGATAGCTGCGATAACTGCCTCGACCACGATTGTCACGACTGGCGTAGTCACGCATTTGCCAGAACTTATCTGGATTTACCCAGTTCTTCGGACCGTTGGTCTTCGGATCAAGACCTTCGGCAAAGTCCAGCAGCGACGGAGTAATATCGATGTGGCTGATCATGGCTTCGGACACAACGCCACGACTGTTTTCGTAGGGGTTGCGAACCACAAACGGGACTTTCAGACCACCTTCATAGACGGTTGTTTTTCCTCCTGCGAAGGCCATTCCATGGTCCGCCGTAAAGACGAACAGTGTCTTTTCGTACAGCCCCGTGTCCTTCAGGATCTGCACCAGTCGCCCGACGCCCTGGTCGATTCGAGAACACGACTGATAATACTGGGCCAGCTCTTCGCGTGTTTCGACGGTGTCCGTCAGAAAGTGAGGGATAGGCAGTTTTTGGGGATCGTAAAACACTTCATCGACTCCCGGGAAGGCACCGTCATTCGGCTTGTTTCCAAACAGGTCCGGTTTCAGTTCCTGAGTCGAAGTCTGGTCTTTTCCGCCACCGCGGTGCGGGTCGCTGGTCGCGAAGTACAGGAAGAACGGCTTGTCTGTCGATTTGTCGGTAATGAAGTTCTGACAGTTTTCTGCCATTTCCACGGCGTTTCGACCATTGCCCTTGATATACGATTCGAAACGGAAGACCTCCTCAGGAGCGACGTGATACTTGCCGCACTGCCCGGTGCGATAGCCGGCCTGCGCCATAACTCGCGGTAGTGCCAGACTGACGACGTTGTGGAACGAAGAAAACTTGTGGTAGGCATGCTGATGGCCGTACTGTCCATTGCGATGATTGTGCAGTCCCGACATTACCACCGAACGACTGGCGCTGCAGCTTGCCGTGGTCGCAAAGGCATTTCGGAACAACGTTCCGTCGGCAGCGATTGCGTCGATATTCGGCGTCACTGCGACGGGATCGCCGTAGCACCCAAGCGTCGGGCTTTCGTCATCGGTAATAAAGAAGATGATATTTCGTTCTGCCGCCGGAGAGATGCCGGAACTCAGCACAACAGTTACCAACAGAACACGTTTCATAAATCGACTCATTGGAACGCCTTATTCAGTTTTCGTATTCCGGAACACAGCAACATTATCCGCCGACTAACGCAAATGCCTGCTTCATGGCAGCGGCAGTTGCGGCGCAGGCCTCACGATTTCCCATGGCGTTCAGCTTTGCGTTGAACGGTTCGCTGCGAATCGGCCCGTCGTAGCCGATTTCCACCAGCACCCCCAGGAAGGTTTTCAAATCGATAACTCCGGTGGCGGATGGTAACTCGCGTCGATTGTCGATTTGCTGATCAATCTTAAGACCTGCAGGTGCGTCATTCAGGTCACAGGCTACTACATCTTTATTCGTGAGTGATCGTAAGTCGTCTGCATTCTCGTGTGCCGTGTACCAGTGCCAGCTATCAAGGACGAAACCAACGTTGCTCCGGCCGATTTCCGCAATCAGGTCCTTTGTTTCTGCCATTGTGTGGATAAAGCTGTGGCGTTCAGAGGCCCACAGTGTTTTCGGGCCGACATATTCCATTCCGAAACGCTGCCCGTGATCGCCAAGGATCATCACACATTCTCGCAGTCGCCGGGCGTGCTGACGAAAATTGGCGACGTAGGTCATGCCGGGATGATATGGTTTCAGCCATGTGCTGACGCGAGTGACTCCTGCCAGTTCCATTGCTTTCGCGAGTTCAGGCAGGGACTTTAAGCCGCTGCGAAACGTGTCTTCGTCCTTACGAAATTCCACCGGCAGACCGGCTGCCCCCCACACGATCCCTTTTTCTTGCATCAGTGATGTCAGGTCATTCCGTCCGTTCTCATCGAGCGCAGCCAGATAGCCTGCATTCGGTGCGACGGATTCGAATCCGTACTCAGCTGCAAGACTGATGGAGTCAACCTGACCAGTCCGCACTCCGATCGCACCGCCGGTCAGATCCATCGTGAATCTTCGTTGGACGGTTGTTGAATTCCATGTGTTCGCAGCCGTTGAGGAAGGGACACAAGCCGCACCAGCGGCGACGGCCTGCTTTAGCATGAATCGTCGGTGAACCTGGGGCATGGTGGGGAATCCGGAAAACAGAGATCGACAATTCATGATTGCCGCAGCAACGGCCGACAGGAGATGATGACAGTGTCCAGGTGACGTATCAAGTGAACGGCCATTCGGTCCCCTGCGGCACTTTCTGTCGTACATCACATATATCGCCCTGGTGGAAATGCTCAGGTGACTGCGCCCAGGCAGTCATCACCGTCTCTCGTGTTCCTCTAGCTGAATACGCCTCGTTGTTTCTTCGTACCTGACGTGTCATCATTGAGAAACCCGGCTGTGCCCCTGCGTCTGTTCGTCGGTCGAAATCTTCAAGCACCTGTGAATTCCTGGCAGAATTTCATGAACGACACATTGCGACTGTGTTTCAGGGCGATGGCCGGAACGGCAGTCCTGTTACTCTTGATGCCGTCCGTTTTCTCAGGGGCCGACGATCCGCCCAATATTATCCTGTGCATGGGGGATGATCATGGCTGGGACGAAACCGGTTACAACGGACACCCTCATCTGCAGACGCCCGTGCTGGACGAGATAGCGGCTTCCGGACTTCGGCTGGACCGTTTTTATTCGGCACATCCTTCGTGCTCGCCGACTCGAGGAAGTGTGATGACCGGACGGCATCCCAATCGTTATGGAACTTTTGCGCCAAATTATTCCATTCGTCCGGAAGAAATCAGCATCGCGTGGATTCTGCAAAAGGCCGGCTATTCCTGCGGACATTTTGGCAAGTGGCACCTGGGGCCTGTGAAGGCAGCTTCACCAACCAGTCCCGGAGCAATGGGATTCCATCAGTGGCTTTCGCACGACAATTTCTTTGAGTTGAATCCGACGTTTTCGAGAAACGGTGCTTCTCCGGAACAGTTTAAGGGCGAAAGCTCGGAAATCGTCATTCGGGAGACGATTCGTTTTCTTGAAACTGCGCAGCAGAACGGAAAGCCATTTTTTGCCGTTGTCTGGTTCGGATCGCCGCACGAACCGTACAGTGGTTTGAAGAAAGATCTCGCACTGTACACAGATCTGCCACAGGAGTATGCGGACAGACAGGTGACGCTGACGTCCAATAAGACCGGGCGACAAACGAGGCGACCGCTCAGAGACGTGCTGCAGGAACGCTATGCCGAAATCACAGCGATGGATCGAGCGATGGGACAATTACGCAAGTGGCTCGGGGACAATGGACAGCGACAGAATACCCTGCTGTGGTACTGTGGCGACAACGGCACACCCCGCGACGGGATTGTGACATCACCATTTAGAGGCCAGAAGGGAACGATGTATGAGGGGGGAATTCGAGTTCCCGGCCTTATTGAATGGCCGGAACGGATTTCGCAGCCGAGTCAATCAGAGGTCAATACGGTGACCAGCGACATGTTGCCGACAATCTGCGAACTTCTTGACGTGCCTTTACCTGAGCGACCACTCGACGGCATCAGCCTGAAGCCACTGATTGATGGCGTCATGACCGAACGCTCCGCCCCCATCTGTTTCTGGAGTTTTAAGGGTGGCAACGGGGCAGGTGCCGAACCGTATATTGCCTCAGAACTGCAGTCCGGCACAACACCTCTTGTGAAGATGACGGGGGATATTTACACACGCAATTTTCGCAACTTCCACCACTCTGGAATTTCGAAGAACAATTTCGACGGGGATAGGGTACTGCTTGGTAACCGTTACAAACTGCTTCAGGGGACTGGGCGAGGACGAACAAACAGAGCTGTATGATGTTCGCAGTGATCCCGGCGAAGAACACAACGTGTTCGCGTCGATGCCTGAAATCGGGACCCAACTGCGACACCAGCTGCAAGACTGGCAGCTGTCCGTTCTGCAGAGTTTGACAGGCGCCGACTACGAGTAGTGGCCCGTCTGGCGTGTGTTTCGGACAGAACAGTATGACGACGCCGTCATGCAACCGGTTGTGGCACATAGAATGGCAGTTGGAAGCTGAGTTCGGGCTCCGGCTGTCGTTCCCACGTGACCGGAAGGTCGGTGGCAATAGTGGTGTCGCACATTGTCGCGGGAAGACGGGCCGGGCTTGACCTGCGCCCAGTTCGATCTTAGCCGTCCCGCGGAAGCCGTTTCAAAACCTCTCTCGCACGACATTCGGAACACCGAAGCGTGAGCGAGGTGCTGTAGATGAAGCCATCCCGGATTCATCCCGCGCTTACGCATCTGGTTACCAGCGCGTGAAAGTGACTCGTTCATCTGTTGCTGCTGGAATTCCGGACGAGTCCGTTCGCGAAAGGCGCGACATCGTACGCGCGACAGATTCAGATTCGCTGGCTGACCTGGCCACCAGCAGCGACGGGACAGATTCTTACAAACCGAAACTCAATGACTGTTGTCGCTGCCCCGCATTTTCTTCGGCTGACTAATCAACCTTGGGTTTTTCGGTCGACTCACGCTTGATGGCATCGTAGATCTCTTCGCGATGAACGGTCACGTCGCGTGGAGCATCAATTCCCAGACGAACTTTGTCGCCTCGAATTTCAATGACCATCAATGTGATTGAGTCGCCAATTACAATCTTCTCGTCTTTTTTTCGACTAAGTACAAGCATTTCCAGTCCCCGGTCAATCTTTCGTCTTGAACGATCGCCGCCCGTCCCCAACTTCGCCCGCCGCTACACTCGCGGCAGACAAGGGCAAGCCGTGCCATTTTCAGAACGCAGTAAAAAAATCTGCAGACGCGATCCGTCTGTCGGTGCGAGTCTAGATGACTAATTCGGCCGTTGGCGACGACTTTCTGTGAAAATTGCCGGTGGTCGGCGCGTTCAGCGGCAGTTCATGCCTGTTTGTGTCGGCCACGCCGCCTATAGCGATGGGGGCTGCACGGGTGGTTATGGTTGTTCCGATTATTCGGTACCCGGACACGGTCAGTGTCCGCCGTGAGATCTGGCGAACTTTGTTGATGAGTCTTCGTAATCCCAATATCCTCTGCTTTCCGCACATGCACCGAAGGCGGGTTTTGAGTACCGTTGGTGCGACTCCGGCGGCTTCCCGCTGTTGTTCTTACTTCGTGTTTGAAACGGTGATTCGATGAGTTCTGCCGGTCCCTCTCCTTCGCGCGGCATTACCAGATTCAGTCTGACTCAGACTCGTGATTCGTCCATGGACCCGCTTGCGCGAGACCTGAGAGCGGAATTCATCACGGTTCGCATTCGCTGGTTTGGTCTGGCAATTGGCTACCTGCTGGTCAATATGGGAGACCTAATCAATGTCGCTGATCGCGGATCCGCACAATTCGAACTTAACGCGATTCTGACATTAGGTGCTGTTTACGCGATCATCGATACAATGCGGAGCTGGAAAGGGAAGGTTCTGCTGGCGGAGTTCCGGATCCTGATCAGTTTGATGGAGGCTCTGTTTATCGGTGTTCTTTGTTATTTTGACGAAGGCATCAGCAGTCCGTTTCGGTTCTATTATTTTCTGTCGCTGCTGGTCTGTGCCATACGCCATACGCCGACGCTGACCTTCGCAACATTCGGGCTGCACGCCCTCAGTTACAGTTTGCTGGGTCTGCTGTCCGTGCTGTCCGGACGCAGTGGTTCCGATGACGCCGTGCAGATGCTGCTGACTCTTGTTTTTCTGGGCTGGGCCGCATGGGCGATTATTGCTCTTACGGGTCTGCTGAAAACAGCCGGCGAACGACTGGGAGTTTTGAACGCGGAATTGCTGCAAAATCAGGTACACCTTGAACAGAGAATTCGTGCGCGCACCAAGGATCTGCAGGAATCACAGGCACTGCTGGTTCAGCAGGAAAAGCAGGCAGCGTTTGGTTTACTGGCCGCCGGTATCGCTCACGAAGTCGGCAATCCGCTGGCGTCCATCAGCTCCATCGTGCAGATGCTGCAACGGCGCAACACCGACGAGTATACCACTGAACGTCTGGGAATGGTTCACACTCAGCTGCGGCGCATTCATCGTACTCTTCAGGAACTCGTCGGTTTCAGCCGTCCGGCAAACCAGCAGGCAACACTGATTGACATCCACGCCGCTATCAATGACGCTCTGAACATTGCCAAATACTATAAACGCTGGAAGGGCAAAGAAGTCCGGACAGTCTTTGCAGAAGATATGAAAGCTGTCAGAACAATTTACGATCAACTGGTGCAGGTTGTGCTGAATCTCGTGTTGAATGCGCTTGATGCAACTGAGGAAGGTGCCGGCATCACGGTCACGACCAGCATCGAAGGATCGGATTCCGGAGAAGCCATTGTTGTCGTCAGCATCGCGGACGAAGGGCACGGGATTCCGCATGAGGCTCACACTCAGATTTTTGAACCCTATTTCACAACCAAAGCGACGGGGACAGGACTTGGACTGTTCGTTTGTCGGCAGCTGGCTCAACAGGAGCTTAAGGGTTCGATCGATCTGGTGCGTTCCGATTCCTTCGGCACTGAGTTTCGCATCTGGCTGCCACTGGTCCGGCGGTGACCTGTGTTTACGTACACCGACAGTGACATACTCTGGACGTCCCGAATTGCCTTCAGGCAGCGTCTGCTTCACTGATCGCGGTCACGCGTTCCAGTGTGGCTCACTGTCGGAATTCGCACGAACATCAGGAAAGCTCTTCCAGAAGCCGCCTGGTCAGCTCCGTCTCGACTGCGGCTGTCAGGCAAACCGGATTGATCTGAAGTCGTCCTTCGTGCAAACCGGCATGTCCGACGTAGACCGGTGGGCTGCCTCCGCGAAGGGCGCGACACACCTCCATGGCTGATCTGCCCAGCGCGGCGGAGTCGACTGTAATTTCCAGCAAGGGCCAGCGATCCTGAGTCAGGGGTTCCAGCATGCGACAGTTGGCTTTTGCTGTGGACAGCCCGTCGGCGACGGTGTTCAGTATTCGACGATATTCGATAAGCTGCCGGTCGAATTCACCGGACGCGAATAAATCCAGAGCGGTCAGAAGAGCAACGATCTGTTCCTTCGAAACCTTAAGGCCGCGACCGATTCCATGTCGAGGAATCCCGGTCACCCGGGACGGATCAAAAAGTTCGTCCGGCGGATCCCACAGTTCCAGATGATCGTCCATATCCAGCATCTGTAACGCCGCGGACGACACAAGGTCACGACGTCCGCACAGAATACCAGTGGATTGTGGTCCGTGGATGGCCTTGCCGCCGCTGAAACAGACAAGGTCGGTGCCCGTTGTCGGAATGTCTTTCAGGTTGGAACGGGGGGGCAGTTCTCCTGCCGCATCCACCAGTACCGGCAGGTCGTGTTCGTGAGCCATGGCCACGATTTCGGAAAGACCGGGACACGAGTCGTGCGCGTGAACATACACGATTCCTGCTGTTTGGTGTGTGATGGCGGCTTCGTACTCCCACACCTCTGTGCGACGGACTCCGGCGTTCGCGATGATTTCGTTGAAGCCGACTTCGACCAGAGTCGCGCCGGCTGCGCGGACTGAGTGATCATATCCGCTCCGCTGTTCGCGGGCGATAATCATTTCGTTCGGGAATCCATCGGTACACGGCAGCTTTTCGATTCGAGCGAGGTTGTGCCGGGCCAGAATGGCGGCCGTCCCCAGCGTTAAAGCTGCCGCCGCGCCGCATGTGACCAATCCCGCGTCTGCTCCCGTTACATTCGCAATCTGACGTGAGGCTGCTGCCTGCAAACGTTCCAGCGGAACACTTTCAGCGGCTGCCTGAGCGAAGGCATCCAGCACCGGTGTCGGCATGGGGGCGCCGCCAAGACGCGTGACCGTGCCGCAGGCGTTGATGATGGGCTCGACGCCCAGTTGTCGGAAAATACTCATTGTTTCGCCTTCAATCCTACAGCGCATGACGCTGACTTTGCAGCCGTGGCCATTGTCATTTTCATGCGAGGATTATCCTTTCACGATCCCGACGACCAGTTCCCTGTCAAAGCGGCTCTAACGAACACGGAATTCTTCAATTACATCTTCGTCCAGTTCTACGCCAAGACCCGGGCCGTTCGGAACGGGAACACGCCCGTTCATCAGGGGCGGCAGGTTCTTGACCAGCTTCCGCATCAGCGGTGATGGTCGCAAACAGTACTCGACAAGGTCACCGTTGGGAATCGAGGCCATCCAGTGCAGCGATGCTGCCAGATTAATGCCGGTACTGAAACAGTGTGGTACTGCTCGCCGATCGTTTGCCTGGCACATATCAGATACGCGGCGACACACGGTCAGCCCGCCGCAGAAAGCAACATCAGGCTGAACGACATGCAGTCCCCGATCGATGAGATCCTCGAAGTCCCAGTGCGTCACGTCTCCTTCTCCAGCTGCAATTGGTACCGGAGAATTCGGGCACAGCTTTGCGTAACCGCGGCGATCGTCCTGCGATAATGGTTCTTCCAGCCATGCGATATTGAATGGTACCAGCAGCTCTGCTCGTTCCATGGCCGTTTCCAGCTGCCACGCATGACCGGCATCCACCATCAAGTCGCATTCGTGGCCGAGAGCTTCACGTGCCGCCCGAACGTGAGCTACGTCGGTATCGGCATCCTGCCCGAATGGTCCCCATCCAAACTTGGCCGCCGTGAGTCCCATGTCGACAAAATCCCGGGCCAGCGCGGCTGTGTCTTCGGGCGTATCGCCGAACAGTACGCTGGCGTATGCGCGAACGGTAGTGCGATGTGCACCACCCAGCAACTCGTAAACGGGTTGGTTCCGGTGCTTGCCCAGAATGTCCCACAGCGCGATGTCGGCGCCGCTGATGGCGTGAATTGCTGCACCCCGCCGACCGTAGCGATTGGTTTCGTAGTACATTTTCTGCCACAGCCGTTCGATGTCGAGCGGGTCTTCACCTGTCAGGATCGAGGTTAATCCATGTCGTCGTGCGGCAGAACGGGGAGCTTCGAAGCAGGCCTTACAGACGTACGACTGACTGGTGACTTCTCCAATTCCGGTAATACCGGCATCTGTGTGAATAAGTACGACCAGAACGTCGAGCGTGCCGTCCGGTATCGCATCGACGATGGGTACTCGCAAATGCACGGGTTCAACGGAGGTGATCTTCATGTTTTTTTTCTATTGTCGCTGATGATCGACGCTGCTGCCGGTGTTCAGTCAGATGTTCTGAAACGGAGACGGTACGATCTCGTCCAGTGGAAAGATCGGTCGTACGCACTCACGGAACGGCAGAGATTTAAGATTGGCGCTGGTGGAGCCCTGTACGTCGACCGGTACGATCAGAGTGGCGATTGATTCATACCATGTGCGGAAACCGTTCGGTGATTTTACCACCACCAGATTGAAGTTTACGGGATCCAGTCCATGCGCCTGAAACACCTTCCGCCCAACGACGAATACCGGACGTTCGGTGACAACGATATGAATTGTGCCAGTCGTCAGAACGCATGCGCGGCCGGGGTGGGCAACAGTCCCGTCTTCGTATGAAAACTGACCATCGTGCAGACTTTTTACCTTGACCGGCAGCGTCAGCGGTGTAAATCGGCCGGGATCGCGCGTGCCGCCCAGCGAAACCGTAATGTTCGCGTACACTCCCGCGCGGAAAGCCTCGGTTACCGCCGGTGCATCCACAATGGCCAGAAGTGCCTGCCTGCTGAAATCGGCGTCGACGAGTCCCTGCAGGATCGCGTTGCTGTCTCCTGCGGCGCCACTGGCTGTTGCATCGGCAGCGTCCGAGAATACCACCAGTCCATCGGACGTTTCGGCCATGCGGATGGCTTCGGCCAGCGATGTTAATTGCGCCTGAAACAAGTCGCGGTGGTTCCACATAATACGACCGATTCGTTCTGCTTCACGCCGGGCCAGCGCAGCATCGTTGTCGGTTGTGACCAGCACATTCGACTGCAATGCGGGGACGTCTGTAAATGCATTTCCGATAATGACGCCGGCGGCAAGGCCCGCATCGGATTGTTCGACCTGTTGACACATTCTGATTACTTCGCCGAATTTCCCCGTGGCTGTCAGCAACTCGTCGCCGCGGACCAGCATCGGCAGCCTGACACGCGCAACTGTTGGTTGTGATTTGCCGTCGATCAGCCTGATCAGATTTCGAGCCGCCCGCTGTCCGGTTTCGTAGTGGTCTGTATGGGGGTATGTATGATACGGCACCAGAACGTCGGCGGCAGTCACCATCTGATCCGTGAGGACAGCATGCAGATCCAGTGAAACCACGATGGGCGTGGCGTTCCCGAGTACACTGCGAATCTCGTTCAGCACACGGCCCTCCGGATCATCTTCCGATTCACCAGCCATCGCGCCATGGAAGCACAGGCACGCTCCGTCCACTGGTCCGGCGTCGCGAATTGTTTTCACCAGTTTATTCAGCAGACGATCAAGGTCGGCGCTCCTGATCCGGCCACCGGACACAGAGGCCGCGGCCATTGTGGGCGTTATTTCGAATCGTCCGTCATTATCCACGACGTCGGTCACGCCGGCAACTTCGGTTTTCGTCCCGCGGTACGCGTCCAGCATGTCCTCGCCGACGGCGATGCGAAAGTCTTCGTACAGGGTTGGGGCAGGATTGAAGGTTGCGGTCTCCTGCTTGAGTTCCGCGATGAGAATCCGACGAGGCATGCCTGGCTCCATGTGTTTCGCGTGCTGCACTGTATTGAATAGAAGTTTGCCGGAACTGAACAGACAGAGAGTCAATCTTGCAGATCCGAACTCTCAACAGTACGTCGCATTCGTGTTCCTCCTCCGCCAGGCACAATTTCGCCTCGACGTATTGTGGCCGCTGCCGTCAGGAGTTCCTGTCCAGTGCGGTGCTGGGAGTAACTGTCTGTGAACTGAAACTGTCCGTCGTGTCGTTCCAGAACTGCGATGTCCGCGACACTACCAACACGTAATGTGCCAATGTCGTCGCAGCGATTCAGAATCGCTGCCGGACGTGTGGTGGACATCTCAATTACCTTTTCCATCGGTACACCGAGCAGCAGAAATTTGCTCATCGTCGTGGGCATGTCGTACACCGGACCATGAATGTTCTTGGTGTGCAGATCTGTGCTGATGGTCGTTGGCAGGAAGTCCTGCCTGATGGCAGCTTCGGCAACTTCCCACTGAAAGCTGCCGTATCCGTGTCCGACATCGAAGATCACACCACGTTCTGCAGCGGCACGCACCTTGTCATGTATTCGGCCCGCATCGTCCGTGATTCGAGTGCTGCCTCCTTTAAAGCAGTGGGTGATGCAGTCGCCTTCAGAAAGTTCTCCGACGAGTTCCGGTATCGACATTGGACATTCGCCGATATGGACCATCAACCACACTCCGGCTTCGCGCGCTGCGCGAATGGCGTCGCGAAGATTATCCCAACCCTGCTGTCCATCTCCGATGATGTGTTTGCCGACGCGAATCTTCACGCCGACGGCCACGTCCGGATGTCTGCCGATTGTTTCCACAACCCCGTCAGGATCCGCATAGCGACGGTCCAGAAGTTCACCCAGGCTGGCTCCGATCAGGCCAATGCACGACAGATTGACCAGACTGAATATCTGTGTTCTGGCACGGTCAATATTGTCGCGTCGAAATGCGTCGAAGTTGAACGAACCGGCTGTTCCGGCATCCAGCATCGTGGTCACTCCGCCCGCCGGACACAGCGGATCGGCGTCCAGTCCAAACGGCGAATGTGTATAGACATGCACGTGCAGGTCTATCAGCCCCGGCACGACCAGTTGGCCCTGAGCGTCAATCGTGTTTACCGCCTCCGCATCAATGTGTTCTTCGATCGCTGCGATCTGACCACCCACCACGGCCACATCGCGAATACCTCGCAATTGCTGAGACGGGTCGATGACTTCTCCGCCACGTATCAAAATGTCAAAGTCCATTTTATACTCCAGGGCGGGACGTCCCGCCGGCCGATCCAGGCTTACGCCCGGAAGCTGTTATTTCGCTCCCGCTGGTCGCTGCAGGCATACACACATCCACTTTGGAATCGTTTGTGAAGATACCACGGCGGCACAGCCCGCCCACAGATTGTGACGGTCGCTACCAACATTCACACGAAACACGTACTTTAATTGTCGTATTGCTTCAGAGTGACAGCTTACATTTGCCACCGTCAATAGTCTTACCTTGATCAACCGAACTCGATCCGTCAAAGGACTGGAACGTGAATCTTTTTGAAAAGTACAAGCTGCGTCGAGTGATCAATGCATGCGGCAAGATGACTCATCTTTGTGGCGCCATCGTTCTGCCTCAGATTGCTGCAGAGGCGAGCGAGTCGTTCCGGCACTTTTTCGTGCTGGATGAACTGCAGGCTGCAGCTGGGCGTCTGATTGCTAATGCCACAGGTGCGGAATCCGGATGTGTGACGGCATGTACGTCTGCCGGTATTACGCTGAGTGTGGCGGCCACCATGTCCGGGGATAACGTGGCTCAGGTTCTGCAACTGCCGGATACAACCGGGATGCGCAACCGGGTACTCATCCAGAAGGGACATTGTGTCAACTACGGGCAACCGGTCACGCAGGCCATTCGACTGTCCGGCGCTGTTGCCCAGGAAGTCGGGACGATTCATCGTTGTCTGCCCGAGGAACTTCGTCTGCAACTGGAACGCGGCGGTGTGACTGCGGTCGTGCACGTGGAATCTCATCACACGGCGCGTTTTGGCTGGGTGCGTCTGCCGCAGGTTGTGCAGCTGGCACATGAGTTCAACGTACCGGTTATTGTCGACGGAGCTGCTCAGGATCTGAGATTGAGAGAATTGATTCAGACGGGAGCGGACCTTGTTATCACGAGCGCTCACAAATACCTGTGTTCAACGACGGGGGGAATTGTGGCAGGCCGGCGGTCACTGATTGACGCGGTCTATCTTCAGAACCGTGGAATCGGTCGTGCTATGAAGGCCGGTAAGGAGGCGATTGTTGGCGCCATGGCGGCACTTGACTACCGGCAGGAGCAGGATGTCGCTGCCTGGACATCCGCTCAGGATGCCAAAGTTGAACGGATCGTTGAAGAACTGGCTGGTATCCCCGGTCTTTCTCTGAGTATCGATCCCGATCCGAACGGCTGCCCGTTTTCACGGGCGCGGTTGACACCCGATCCCGCGATCTGCGGACACAATGCCGCAGATCTGAGAGATGCTCTGGCAGACGGCGATCCGACGATCGTGGTGCGCGCTCATCACGCGGTGGAAGGGTACATCAATCTTGATGCCATCGAGATGACTGGTGATGAAGTTGAATACGTTTGCGCCACAATACGACGGATTTTGAAAAATGGCTAACACTGCACAGTCAGATCGCCCGACCCGATTTCGCTGGACCGTATTTGCGATGGCCTGCGGAACATCGTGGATGCTGTATCTGCATCGTTATATGTTCGCTTTGATCAAGCCAGAGCTGAAGCAGCAATGGAATCTGGGCAGTGACGAGCTGGGCTATCTGGATTCAGCATTTTCACTGTGCTACCTGGTATTCCAGATTCCACTTGGAGCGCTGGCTGACGTGGCCGGAGCTCATCTGATTCTGACACTGTTGATTCTGCTCTGGTCTGTGGGACTGGGAATGCACGCATGGGCTCCGACTGTCAGAACACTGGGGCTGGCCAGAGCAATTCTGGGTACTGGACAATCTGCGGTCTTTGCCTGCCTGAGCCGTATTTCGCGGACATGGACCCCCGCAGACGTACGCACTTCTGCCCAGGGCATGCTGGGTGTGTTCTTTGGTCGCTTGGGTGGATTGACGACATATCTGGTGGTTGGATCACTGGTGCTGGGAGTCATGGATGTACCGTGGCGTACAGTGGTGTATTGGTTGGCTGGTATCGGGGTTGGATTCGGGAGCTTGTTTGCGGTGCTTTTCCGAAATTCACCGCGGCAGCATCGGGCAGTGAACGAAGCAGAGGCTGAGCTCATTGAAGAAGGAGACGACGGCGAGAATGCTGAGCCGCGATCTCGGCTGAGTTTTCGAGAAATGTTTTGCCGCATGTCGCCCCGTTCGATTATCAATCTGGGCTGTCTTAACCTGCAGACAATCCTGAGTGCTCTCGCCGACAATATTTATTCCGCCTGGATTCCGTTATTTCTGTTTGAGGTCCACGATCTTGAGTTTCGCCAGATGGGGATGTATTCGTCGCTGCCGTTGCTGGGCGGCGCAATCGGCGGTGCGATTGGCGGTTTCCTGAATGACTTCCTGATCAGAAGAACTGGGAATCTGAAGTGGTCACGTCGAGCTGTCGGGCTGGCCGGAAAAGGGACTGCCGGTATCCTGCTGGCTGTTTCCATGCTGTGGTATGACGATCCACAGAAGTTCTGCCTGATGCTGTTTGCTGTGAAGTTCTTTTCTGACTGGAGCCTGACCACGACGTGGGGTGCAGTTACAGACATTGGGGGCCACACGACAGCGACTGTCTTCGCCTTCAACAACACTGTGGCAACCCTTGGTGCGGTTGCCGCCCCTTTGCTGTACGGCAACGTTGCTGAACACCACGGCTGGGCCCCCGTCTTTTACGTTGGCGCTGGGGCTTATATCGTGTGCGCCATTACCTGGTTCGGCTTCGACAGCACGATTCCGGTGATTTCAAAGGAACACCCGATCGACTGATACACGGATCGGTCGTTTGACAAGCAGGCAAACGCTTTCGGCTCCCCACCCGAGTTCTTCCTGCAGTTCAATGAGCGATGGCTCCCAGCCGTCGTGCGTTTTAATGGCCGTCTGGATTCCTTCTAGCAAACCTCGCAGAACGTACAGCGGTCTGGTGAAAAACGCTGTCGCACCGTTCATTCGGGCGATCGCGTGCGCCGTTAGCCAGGACATAACGATGTTGGGCACACACCGGTCAAGTACTCTGAGGCCCCAATTATCTCTATGGCTCTCGATTAATCGTAATCAATCTCCAGAATGATGGGGGCAAATCGGTCTCGCAGCCACTGCTGATATTCCACACCATTCGACAGGAAGATAAAGTAACATACCTGATGAAGAAGCGGCCGTGTTCGGTTTTCTGGCTCGAGGGAAAACCTGTTCTGTCATCGCCGGTGAGATAAACGTCAGTCTCCGACCTGTTCAGTTTTGCGGGGCCAGTATCCGGAAGAAGCCGGGGACAGTTCCAGAGATGCATTCATGGAGCTTCCGATCGGCAGGAACCTGTGCCTGCCGCGCACGGACTGATCATGAATTGTGCCTGCCGGGTCCACAGTGGTTACACAGACCCGTTGGGTTGGGCCGGTATTTTCACACTCTGACTGTCGGTAATTCCATGTGACTGTGCTCATGTACATCCGTTTTCAAGCCGGATTGTGATCGTGGATTCAATCGGCGCCGTGTATTACTTTACAGGCGTTCCCGAGGACTCCATGATGTGCCGCGGACCGGCCGGCATTCGGCCCGCACGTCCATGCACTCAGGTGCTCGCGGTCCTGAGTTCGTCCAACTACCGATTCGAGTCAGAGACCGCGTTTCAAAAAGGCTTCCGCCATGTCATTGTCAGATTCCTCCCGTCGTGACTTTCTTAAATCATCGGCGTGCTCTGCCGGAGTTCTGGGGGCCGCCAGTCAGTTGGCGACGAGCGCAGCGACAGTCTCGCCAGGTGCCAACGCTAATCTTCGTATCGGATTCGTTGGTCCGGGCGGTCGCGGTTTCGGTGCTCACGTCAAGCGGTTGACAAAACTGCAGCTGGAGGGCCAGCCGATCGAACTTGTGGCTGTCTGTGACGTCTACAGCGAACACCGCGATCGAGCCACAAGCTACATCGAAAAAGAAACCGGGAACGCTCCGGAAAGCTACGAAGACTATGTCGAAATGTACGAAAAGGCGAATCTGGACGCCGTCTGCATTGGTACACCGGATCACTGGCATGCAAAACAGGCGATTGATGCTCTCAACGCCGGCATGCACGTGTACTGCGAAAAACCCATGACCAAAACTGTTGAAGAAGCCATCGCGGTCATGAAGACGTGGCAGAAATCCGGGCAGGTGATGCAGGTGGGTGTACAGTCAACCAGTCTGCCGCTGTGGAACGAGGTCAACGACCTGTTGACCGCGGGGACGCTTGGTAAGGTGCTGATGTACCAGACCGAATTCTTTCGCAATTCTGCGCAGGGACAGTGGCGTTACTACAAACTTGATGCGAATATGAATCCCCGGAACATCAACTGGAAGAAGTGGCTGGGAGTAGACGAGGGGCTGGCCGAATACGAAGACTTTGATCGGGCCGTGTACCGTCAGTGGCGCCGGTTCTGGCCGTATGGATCAGGAATGTTTACAGACCTGTTCGTACATCGTACCACCAGCATGTTGAAGGCGACGGGTTTGCGTTTTCCGGCACGGGTTGTTGGTGCTGGCGGGATCTATCTGGAATACGATGGCCGCGGAGTGCCGGATGTGGCAACGGTTGTGGCCGACTTTCCGGAAGGTGTTCAGGGACTGGTCACCGCCACGATGGCGTGTCAGGACACACCGATCAAACAAATGATTCGAGGCCACTTCGGTTCGTTCGTATTCGGCACGGGTGAGAAGTTCGACGGATTTGACCACGTTCCGGAACGTCCTCAGGTCACCCGCAACAGCAAGCTGAAGGAACAGCGCATTTCAACGGAAGGTATCGAGGACACCACTTATGCTCACTTCAAGAACTGGATTGAAGCGATGGTGGCTGACGATCCGAGCATGTGCAACAACGATCCGGCCCTTGGTGCCGCAGCTATTACAACTGTGATTCTGGGGGCTCGCAGTTACCGTGAAGGCAAAGTGTTTCACTTTGACGGTGATACGCATACTATCGAAGACGGTAACTCGTCATGGGCAAATCAATGGGAGGATCGTTCCCGGAAACGTGGCAAACCGAATCACATTGCTGGCTGGAAAGCAGGTGACCACGGCAGTCTGCTGGAAGAGCCCGACTACATGAGGCTGGCCGGTCCATGGAAGGACGGCAAGGATCCGGCGGCGTCGTGAATGAGCGAAAACCGGACGGCACAGCTCGCATGAGGGTGTGCCGTGTGAGTCTGTCGCAGCAGTGGTCTCATCGCGACACGTGAAGTGGCTCTTGCACGACACTCGATGTGTATCCGGCCAGCCGACTGAAGATGCCGAGCTTTCCCTGAGCCAGCAGAATCAGGAACGACGGCACCATGATGGGACGGATCAGGAAGGTGTCGAACAGCACTCCCAGCGCCAGAGCGAAGCCCAGCTGATCCATGCCGACAAGGCTGCCGGCCATCAGCGACGAAAACGTCCCGGCCATGATGATACCGCAGCTGCTGATAATGCTGCCGGTGCGGTCCAGTGCGACCGTGATGCCTTCTACTGGCCCGTGTACCAGCTTTTCTTCTTCAATTCTTGTCAGCAGAAAGATGTTGTAGTCTTCGCCGACCGCGATCAGGATCGTGAACAGAAACATGGGCACCTTCCAGTCCAGGCCTGAAAAGCCGGACGGGTCGAGGGCCCAGAAGAAAATGAACGTGCAGCCCAGTGTGGCCAGATAGCTGAACAGGACCGTAAACATCAGGTAGCTGCAGAGTCCTGGTTTCCTCAGCAGGATCCACAGGATGATAAAGACCACCAGCGTCACCAGCCCGTTAACCCGGACCTGATCGCGGTCGGTGACTTCCTTCAGGTCACTGAGATTGGCGGTTTCTCCGGCCAGGTGGATTGTGGCGCTGGCCATGGACTCCGGCAGCAGTTTTGGGATCTGTTCCCGAACGGTGTGAAACTCCTGGATGCTGGATCGTGTAAACGGGTCGTGGGCAGAAATCAGATCGAGGCGGGTAATGGTCGGATACTCGCGCGTGGCGAAGTCTGTGGTCGCGCGCATGCGGACTGCCTGGGCCAGTTTGCGGCCGATGTCCCGGCCGCCTGTGGGATCCGCCAGTGACCTGATGGCCTGGATGCCCAGTTCGTCACCATGATCCAGAATATTGTTCGTGAAGTCCACCACATCCTGTGGCGGTAAGAAATGGCGTTTCGAAAAGTCCCGGTCCGGCAGATCGACAATGGCCCGCACAGGGGCGACCTCCCCGGCCGGAAAGTGTGCCTGCAGTGCAGCGGCTCCCTGCACGCACGGCGCCGTGTCGGGCAATTCTGAAATCAATCCGTAACTCAGGTGTCCGAAGAACACCAGCCCCAGAATTGAAAACGGCAGCATCCCCAGAATACTACTCAGCCACATCATCCACGGCCGACGCAGGTGCAGCCTGCCGATGCGTTTCCAGCCGATGGCCAGCAGTCGTGAGAATTTGTCCGGTCTTGCCACCCAGCCAGCCCCGGCCGCCGGCCCTTGTGCAGGAAGGCTGGGCCAGAAGGCCCACCGTCCGGAGAGTCTCAGAATTGCCGGTGTCAGCGTGAGTGATGCACACAAAGTAACGAACAGGCCGAACGCGATTGCGATACCTGCCTGCTGAAACTTTCCGAATTCGGCAAACCACATCATGCCAATGCCGCACATAGTGGTGCCGGCACTTGCGGCAAGGGCCGAACCGACTCGCGTCAACGCGACGGCGATGGCTTCTTCAATCGCGGCACCGGCTTCCAGTTCTTCTCGATAGCGGGCAATCAGGAACAGACAGTAATCGACGCCTGCGCCGTACACCAGAACGGTGACATACGCTTCAATCCCGTTAAACAGGCGTACCCAGCCAAGCTCAGCTGCGATTGACAGCATACTGATTGAAACGACTCCTGCGACGGCCACGGTCAGCAGCGGTATGACCGCCAGCAGCGGGGCTCGGTACATGATCAGCAGCAGAAAAATCACCAGGATAACGGTCCACGTTTCCGTGGACTCCGCACTGTTCTTGGCTTCGCGAGTGACGTCCCGACCGAATGTCGCAGTGCCGCTGAAGGCGATGTCCAGCCCCTGCGGAATTGACATTTGTGTCGGGTCACTGGAGGGAGTTTTGCTGGTTGGGATGTGGCGCCGCTCGCGCAGAAATCGTTCTACGTCTGCTATCAATGCTGCGTTGCCCTGATCGAGAAACTCAGATTTAAGTTCCAGGACCACCAGCGAGGCTTTGCCGTCGGGACTGTCATACAGTTGGCCGATATGAGGAGTTTCACGCCAGCTCAGTTTTCGAACTAAAGACTGCTCGGCTGCTTCCGAACCTTCTTCGTGCTCGTCCTCGCCTTCCGGAAAGCCGATGGTCTTTCGCAAGCCAGGAACCACAACCTGGCGGATAAATTCGTGGTCTTCATCCAGCAGTCCTTCGCGCCGTGCCTCTCTTCGCAGCACAAGCACCACACTGCTGGAAGCGCTGTGGTCGGGAAAGGACTGACGAAACAATTCTTCCGCAATCACGCTCGGTGAGTCACGCGGCAGGAACGCGAATTCGCCATTCTCGACCACGCTCTCCCAGGTCGGTGCCTGCCGGATCGTGACAATAAGCAAAACGATCCAGATGCCTATGACAACGGATGGATGCCGGGATGTGATGTGGCCCAACTGGCGAAACAACATGCAATGGTTCGCAGTCAGGAACTACCGAACTGCGATAAATAGAGATTCTGATAATAGAAGCAGTCGTTTGATGAAGCGATATCGGACTCGGCAAACGAGGCAGTGAGCAACAGAAGCTACCGACGAAGTTGCGGGAATTCAACGCAATGACTGACTCTGCTGGGACTTATCGCTGTTCCGTTCGAAAACAGCGATTCATAACGCTGCGAACCGATTTGCAGCCCTTCATTGATACTTTTGAATGCTGTGACGCCAGGGCTTAAGGTTTCCTGAGCGAAGCGCGATACTGCTCGATGACTGCTGCGGGGGCATCGTTGAAGGCCTGTACACAGCCCCGACAGCATACGTAATAAGTTTTCCCCTGAAAGCTCACGGGAATCGTACCCAGACCACCGGTGACAACACACTTGTGTCGTCCGGTGCCCGACCGGGCCAGCTTTGTACCAGCTCGCGTGTACCCGATCCCGAAGTCTCGGCGGAAGTTTCCGGTCGGCGAAGTTTGCTTCTCAAACAGTACTGTGGTGCGAATGTCGCTTAGTTGCTGCATCGTGCAGCGATACACAACGCCATCGTCATTGCGAGTCGTTACAAGTCGAATGGCGCCGGGCCAGTCATTGGGTGCCTGTCCACGATATTCGTAGACACCTTCCTTCGTCTTTCTAATCAGGACCAGTTGTTGTCTCTTCCGGTCCCATGTCAGTCGCAGATATTCAAACTGCCTGTTGTCGCTGGACTTCAGGACAACAGATGCTTCGGTGTCAGTGAATTGCCACTCGCACAGGGTTTGCTCGGTCCATGCTCCTTTACGAGACCCCCGCTTCAGCTGTCCGACACCGCGCCATTCGCCGATCAGAGAATTGAACGGCTTGAGTTCCTGAGCGTGATTCAAGCTGCGGTTGGATGGCTCCTGTTCCAACGGCATCGCTGACACTCCTTGCGCGAGCAGTACGGCGGACAGCAGCCATTGAGGTGTTAATCGTCCGGGTAGCGCAGCTCGATGCATCTCATTTCTCGTTTCGTCCACCGGTGAAGTACCTCTGAGACGCCTGTGTTCACCAGAATACTGCGTGATGTGTGTTCGCATAACCGAAACCGGTGTGACATCCGAATCATCAACACTCGTCGGTACCAGCGTCTCAACGGAAACGAACATCTTGACAATGATAACCACTCGATGATGAAAGTGAACTACCGGAATCCGCCACGCCTGCTGAGGCAAGTTGTGGAGGCCGCGTCCTCCCTTTCGACGCAATGCCTGGTCGCTGTTGATCACTGATTGACTTACCCATGTGCGGGAACATGTCGGCGGAACACAAGCATTCCGGCAGTCTGCGCGTCGTGTTCTGAGTGATGCCGCTCGCTGTGAGCGCTTATGTTTCCAACGGTGGCTCAAATGTTTTGTCGCGTGATGCAACGTGTTGTGACATTTGCAGTTCCGTTGCTTGAGGCAAATTTCTTGCTTAGTTCTCCACCGCGAACTAAGCAATGTTGCTGGACCGGGAACGGATTCATGTGAAGACATCGCTCATGAGGTGAGAACACCTCTTCTGCCGGGACCCCGGACAAAGCGTCCTGACAACCCGCCAACTACGGTGGTCGATGGCGTTCTGTCAACTGCCGGCGTCATTTACATCGGAGACTCTGTGGTCATTCAGTTCAGTCACACGACGTCGCCAATATTAGGGAAATTCTGCCGTATCGCACTCGTTCAGGCAGATCAATCGGGTGCAGGTCATCGATTCAGACGGTGACCTCAATCCGGGCCCCGAATACCCCAGAGTTCATGTGGCCGAACAGTCGCTCGACGAAGTTCAAAAATGAGTCGACCTTCATCATCGGCATGTTCCTCCGCCCCGCAGGTTCTGGTGACTTTGCCCACTCCACCTGATTCATCCTCGGCCGCAGAGAGGCAGCACCGATTCAGCAGATGTTTGATGCCCGGTTTGTCGTCGGGGTCACGATTTGTTTGCAGATCTCAGGCATCGTCCCGGTCGCCAGCACGATTGTCTTGATTTCGAACAGTTTCAAGGTCATCCGTGTACCAGCCGCAGCTCCTGACACTAAACAGTGTCGATTCCTTCTGCGATCAAGCGGTCCGTACAGCCATGCCGATTCCGACATTCAAGTGAGCGACTGCCAGTCCCCCCCTGTGCCGAGTTCTGTACGTTCGCCACTTATCGCACCCTGACTCCCGTAGTTCTCAGGGTAAGGTTCTAAGAAATTACGAAGCAGCATGGTGCCTGGTCGTGCTGCAGCGACATCGTGGATTTGGGGCTGACGTTTGACCGCACCACAAAGTGGTTTCAGGTCAACAAGAAGTTGGGCGATTGACTGAGAAACTGCTGCGGATTGTTAAACGTCACCTTATCAACGGTTGTCGGGGCATGACCGCGACGACGCATTTCGAGTCGGGCTTTGGGGACGGCCAGTGGATCACTGCAGCCCCAGTCGCCGGCGGAATTCATCCAAATCCGCTCGTCGCCATACATTTCGATAATGTCTGCCGCACGTTGAGGTGTGACCTTGGTGTCGGGATACAGAGTCATTCCTGCCCAGAACCCCCGATCCAGTACTTCAGAGACTGTATGCTCTTCCACGTGATCGATCAGAATGCGGCCCGGGTCAATTTTGCTGGCGGACAGCGCATCCATAATCAGCCGAGTTCCTTTGAGTTTGTCCTCCAGATGCGGCGTATGCACCAGCACTAGTTGGTTGAATGTTTCTGCCAGCGCGATTTGTTCTTCCAGAATGATCAGCTCGTTCTTTGTATTCTTGTTCAGGCCGATTTCTCCGATGCCCAGGACATTTCCGCCGCACAGCTGTTCTTTGCTGTTCAGGAAATCGGGGATCATCGAAACCACTTCCCGAGCAAACCCCGGATCGTCTGCTTCCTTCGGGTTGATACACAGCCACGTGAAATGCTGAATGCCGAACTGAGCCGCCCGTTTCGGCTCGTATTCCGTCAGTTGCCGGAAGTAATCATAAAAACCCTGAGCAGATGAACGGTCGAAACCTGCCCAGAAAGCCGGTTCTGTGATGGCGATGCACCCAGCCTGCGCCATCCGCTGATAGTCGTCGGTGGTGCGAGAGACCATATGAATATGTGGATCAATATACTTCACGCGGCACCTCCGTCCGTCAGTGAAACCGCGCCCATGGCGCCCTTCATACCATCAGCGGACTGAGGCAACTCGGAGGTGTGGTCGCTGAATAATTCCAGAACTCGTCGAGCTCGTTGCGGCTGACCGTCCAGCAGAATCTCAACGGCACGCCGGAACGCAACGTCACGGAAATCCAACGGATCGTCTCCCTGACCACGGTCAACGCGATCCAGATAAGCAGCGATGTCCACCAGCCTGGCTCGATGTTCCATAAAGTAGGTGTCAACCACCTGTTGTTTCGTTTGAGGATTCATACCAAGGGCATCTGAAAAAGACCAGTTTTCGTTCATGAGTGATCCGGATGTCGACGACGTGACGCAGCGATTTTAACGTCATTGAGTGGATTATCCACCGTTTCCGGAATGGCAGCAGCAAAGCCGCACAACGCTGTTTGACACCTGAGCTGACATGCATTTTTCGTTTTCCAGGCGGTTAGTCATGTCGCTGGACTATCACGAGCGCGACGGCAGGAGTCATGCCTGCTGCAGTACAGACTGAGGGAATCGGCGTGGACGGTCCTGGTTTGCGCTGTGGGATTCGATCGGTTCTGATTATGCTGCAAAGCTGTCTCAAGAGCTCTGCGAATTCTGAACGAATGGTCGTTGTGAAATCAATTCAAACTCTGCTGCTGTCGGTTATTTGTGCGTCAAGTGCTGCTGTCTGTGTCGGTGAGACGTGGCCTCAGGCCGCCGGTCCGGATGGGGCGTGGACGACTCAGACGGATCACCGTGTGCCGACGCACTGGAGTGGAAGTTCCGGCCGGAATATTTCGTGGACCACGACGCTCGACGAGGGCGGACAGAGCGGAATCGCAGTCTTCGATGAACGGCTGTTTCTGACGATCAATCAGCCGCTGCAGCAGGGAACGGCCGTTAAGGATGCCACCGGGACAGACATTGTGGGAGTGTGTGTCGATGCAGCCACGGGTCGAAAGCTGTGGCAGATCGAGTTGCCGGGAACGAAGTCGATGCCGCATTCAGGTTTGTTTTCTGATAACACTTCGCCGACACCCGTGACCGACGGACGGCACGTGTGGTTCGTCAATGCAGGCGGACGAATCGTCTGCTGTACGGTGGAAGGCAAACAGATCTGGTCGCGCGGATTTGAAGCCAGAACAAGACATAATGCCAAGAACTGCGAACCAATGCTGTACGGTGACTGGCTGATGTACGTTGCTATGCGTGACGAAGATGACTCCGCACGTCGTCCCATGCTGGCGAAGAAAGGCAAGCGGGAAAGTGACGCCGGTGGCTGGCCATGGACCTTCGTTCGCGCGTGGAACAAATCGACCGGGCAGCCGGCGTGGGTTGCCGAAGACGGTACCAGTATTCACAACACGCCGACGTGCGGCATGGCGGGCGGCAGGCCAGTGGTGTTTCACGGCCGCGGTGGAGGTCATCGTCCGCCCGAGGAACCCTATGGGTTCTCGTTGACGAGTATTGATCCGTCAGCGCCCGGTAAAACGATGTGGCGGAAAGACATCAACAGCGGGATGGCCTTTTTTGTGACGAACTTTGACGATCGTTTTGCGTACTGCTTCGACACCGGCTCACTGGTCGTTCTGGACATTGAATCCGGTGAACATCACAGGACAATTTCTTTGTTCCGGCAAGTTGACGTACGCAGCTGGGACGCATCGAAGAAGAGACACGTTCTGCACGCAGATACAGAATTCGCTCCGCCAGGGAAGAAGGTTCGAAGTTATCCCACTAATCAGACAAACATTGTTGTCGGTAAGCACTGTCTGTTCATGTCTCATGAAGGGCATATGATTGGTCGAGCTAATACGGAGACCGGTAGAGTGGAGTATCTGCAGGTTCCCATTCAGGCCGTGCGTTCGCGGGACGGCAGCGAGCAACTGTTGTGGGATCGTCACGTTCCCGCTGACACTAAGAATTCACGAGGCATGGACACTGCCGCCGACCGCCGTGCCAAAGGCGACGGATGGGGGCACGTGACAGCAGCCAGCCCCATTGCCGTGAACAGTCTTGTTTACTTTTCAACCATGCTGGGCACGGTGTACGTGATCGACGCGAGTGCTGAACAGCTTGACTCTGCGGCTCTTGTTTCAGTGAATGATCTTGGGCCGGCCGGGAAAACGTGGAGCCTCAGTTCACTCAGTTACGCGGACGGTCGGCTGTATCACCGCGGCCTGAAGCGACTGGTCTGCATTGAAGACACACCGTGACGGTGGTCACGACGGAACGGTGTGCTCTGACCGGAATATTGACCGGTAGCGACATTTCAAAGTCTCACTTCTTTTAACCGCGAGGGCAACGCCCCGCGCCCGATGCGCAAGGAATCGCGGCCCGCCGGGCAGCGCCGTCAAGCCACGGAAACAGCACAGCAGTTTTGGGTTGTGTGCGATGGCTTTTCAGAAGGCGCTGCATTCGCCATGATGATGGCACTCTGTTCTGGTATTCTCATTGGGAGATGATCTGTGGTACTTCGAATTTGTGTTCTGGGCTGTTTGGTGGCATTGCTGTTTCCTGTTTCTGAAACGAAAGGTGCAGAGTCCGTGGCAAGTACAGTCAGTCAAAACAGTGATCTGATTGACGTGTGGCTGGGAACCAGCAGTCGCAAGCCCAGTCAGGGGATCTATCACTGCATGCTGAACAAGTCCAGCGGCAAGCTGTCCGATCCCAAACTGGTCGCAGAAATTTCCGGACCGGGATTCCTGGCGATGCACCCATCACTGCCCGTGCTGTATGCCGTCGGTGGAGTCGACGGAGATCCGTCGGTGGCAGCGTACGCTATTGACGGCACGTTGAAAAACGCATCGCTTAAGTTCATGAATGCCCTCGAAATCGGTGATGGCGGTGCGGCTCATGTGTCTGTGGATGCGACAGGCAAGACGGTCCTGACGGCTCAGTACGGCGGGGGATCGACGGGTGTCTTTTCGCTGAACGACGATGGGTCTCTGAAGGCACGCACACAATTGATCAAACACGAAGGTGCTTCCAACGCGGTCACAGGTCGACAAACCAAATCTCACGCTCACTGGACGGGATTCTCTCCGGATAACAGATTTGCTTTTGTGCCGGATCTGGGCCTGGACAAGGTACTGATTTACAAGGTGGATGCGGCGGCCTCAAAAATCCAGTCACACGGATCCGGCACCATTGCTCCAGGCGGCGGTCCTCGTCACATGAAGTTTCACAATAACGGAAAGTGGATCTACGTGCTGCACGAGCTGGACCTGAGCGTTACGGTCTTTGATTACGACGCGGCTGCCGGCACGATGACAGCAAAGCAGACGATCGAAACTGTGCCGAAAGCGGACCTTGCAAAGGAACAGGCCAAGAGCTGCTCTGAGATCCGGGTTCATCCGTCAGGAAACTTTGTCTATGCGGCAAATCGCGGCCACGACACGATTACAGTTTTCCGTGTCGATCCGAGTTCCGGTGAACTGACGTTTGTCGAGCGAGAATTTGTTCGTGGTGCAACACCGAGAAACTTTAACATCGATCCGGCAGGGAAGTGGTTGCTGGCGGCCGGGCAGGACTCTCACACTCTGGCATCGTTTGAAGTTAATGCTGACAACGGTGAACTGACCTATAATCGCAGCAATGTACATGCTCCATCATGCATCTGTGTGCTGTTTGGGCATAAGTAACGGCCGTAATTTCCCGGCACGCTAAGAACTTGCGTTGCCCATCAAAGTTGCCAGCCACCGCGTATCCTCGAAGCCGTCCAGAGCGATACGGGCAGTCATGGTCAGTGGAACGGACAGCAGCATGCCGATTGGGCCCAGTACCCAGCCCCAGAAAATCAGTGAGAAAAAGACAATCAGCGGCGACAGACCGAGTCCTTTGCCCATGATGCGTGGCTCAATGAAATTCCCGATAGCGACGTTGATAATCGCGAATCCCACCGCCACGGCACCGCCCACAAGAAAAGTCGATTCCAGCGACGCGATCAGCACTGCCGGTATCGCGGCCAGTACCGAACCAACGTTCGGAATGAAGTTAAAAAAGAAAGCCAGCAGCCCCCACAGTCCCGGATGCGGCACTTTCAGTGGAATCAGCCACAGCGTTACCAGTATGCCGGTGGCCAGACTGATCCACGTCTTGATGACAATGTAGTGCTGAATACTCTTGACGATCTGGTCAGCCCGTTTCTTTGTCTCTTCCGTGCGAACGAATGCCGTCTTCATTTTTGTATTGAAGGTGCCGACTTCCAGCAGAATGAAGACCACTGTCAGCAGTATCAGAAACACGTTGCTGAGAACCTTGCCGATGCTGCCAACGACGGTGGCTGCCCATGAAAGCGCCATTCCCGGATCGAACTGCGCATACAGAAACTCGCCCAGGCTTTTCTGCGGTTTGACGTTCGCAGCGTCCGGGTCACTTGCGCCAGCCAACTGTTCATCCGACGACTCGGTGTCCGTCGGGCCGACCTTATCGCTGTTGGATTCCGTCGCAGGTTGTCGTTTGATTTCATTCGAGCCATCGGCAGTTGCTACGCCTTCCTGAGACGCACCAAGTTCTTCGATAAGCGGCGGTTCGTCACTTTCGTCGCCCGCATCAGCGACCCCGGTGTCGTCTTCCGACTCACCGTCTTTTTCTGCCGGAACGCCCTTGATATCGATTACGCTCGCCAACCAGCGATCAAAGATGGCACGTTTCCCCCGGATTTTTTCGCGATAATGATCCTGCTGCTGCTCGGACGTGAAGCTGCCGATGGACCCGGTGACAAAGAAAACCACACCGATCAGAGTAGCCGACAGCACGCTGATGACAATCAGCAGAGCCAGCCAGTCGGCAATCTTTCGTTTGATTAACGCGAAGTATGCTGGTGCCGTGATGACGGACAGAAAGACGGCCAGCAACAGTGGGTTCAGAATGGGTTCTGCCGTCCTTATACCCGCCACCACGATCACAAATGCGGCGGCCATGTACAGGAAAGAAACACCGCGATCCTGTGGCTGCGTAGATGATTTGCTGTCAACCATGACGCGATCTCCACGTGGTACGGCCACGCTCCCAAGGATGCTGAAGCGATCAACTGTAATTATGCATCGTGCGCCCTGGCTTCAGCCTTGCAGCGCCAAAACGCGAAATCCCGCAACTTCAAGGACTGGAACTGGAGACCGAGAATCGCAAGGGTCTTTTTCTAAACTGCCAGAGCTGCATAACTAATCAGTTGTTTCAGATTCGTCCGGTGCCTTTGCTTTGTCCCAGAACGTAATGGCAAAGACGACCATGATGATAGCGGCCATGATGGATGGAAAGAGCCAGAAGTTTTTCCATTGAACCATCGTTTCGCCCAAAATCTGCGGGTCCAGTCCTTCGGGCAGGTGTCGGGAAAACATTTGCGTAAAGGACTCCAGAAAACCAACCGACGCCTCTTCGCCGCGAGCCGCAGTCAACGCGGTCACGTACTCTTCTGATTTTGTCACCTGCTGTCCGTACTCACCGATTGTCCAGCCCAGATCGACACCCAAAAATTCGCCAGCGGCCATAATCCTGTAGCCGAAAAACATGCCAACACCCTGAGTCAGAAACACCAGCAAACCCTGAGCCTGACCACGGATTGCGATGGGAGCCTTTTGATCGGTATACATGAAACCTGTGACGAAGAAGAAGTCATAGCAGATTCCATGCAGAGCAACGGCCAGCAGCAGCATCCATGTGACCTGATCCGGCGCTCCAAAAGCAAACAACGCGTAGCGGACAACCCAGCAGCCCATGCCGACAAGAATCATGAGCTTCAGACCGAAGTGTCGGAAGAAGAACGGGATCAAAAGCATGAAGAAGATTTCGGACATTTGTCCGATCGTCATCGTTGCTGCCGATTGTGAAAATCCGGTCTGGTTCAGAAATGTTGAAGTCATACCGTAATAGTATGCAAGCGGGACGCAGATCAGAGTTGAGCATGCAGCGAACACCAGAAAGTTAATATCGCCCAGCAGCTTGAAGGCATCAACCATGAACAGAGAACGAAGATCCATGGGTTTGCCCTTCAGTGGCGGAGGAGTATCCGGCAACATGAAGCAGAATACTCCCAGCAAAATAGAACTCCCCGCTCCCAGCCAGAAGATATTGAAACTGTTTGACCAGCCCATATATCCAACCAAAAGCCCCGCAGCGATCCACCCGATGGTGCCCCACACGCGAACCTTTGGAAAGTGTTCCTGGCTTGTGATATGTGTAAACGCGATCGTGTTCCCGAGTCCCAGCGTCGGCATGTAACACATCAGGTGTCCCAGGATTAGCCAGACAATCAGCTTCTCGTTCCCCGCTCCGCCTGCCGCGACACTGGGGACAGCAATAAGAAGCACGCCGCCCAACAGCATCAAAGCCCCCATGACTTTCTCAGACGCAAAGAACCGGTCCGCGACCAGACCGAGAAACAGCGGTGCGATGATGGCTGCAATGGGGGCACTCGCGTAGGCGTCTCCGATGATGGCTCCCAATCCAGCGGTATCCAGCGCTGCAGCCAGCGTCGCGAACCAGCTTCCCCATGCGAAGAACTGCAGGAACATCATGATGTTCAGCCGCAGCATGATACCGCTACCGCTGCCAACGTTCCCGTCAGAGCCTTGCCCAAGTGAGTCATAGGGGTTGTCCGCTGCAGCACTATCGTCAGCTGAATTTGTTGCTTCAGTCATTTCCAGGAAGTCTCCAGACGCAGAAGGAACCAGGCACACCACAAGCATCGGGAGTCTTTTTCGCCGAAACGTCACTGAGAAAGTCAGCTGACAACATGCGAAAAAGACTCCCGACCCTTTCCATGCGCATTAGAACAGAATGCAGAATCTACAGAGAACCCAGCTCAGGGTGTACCGGTCTGGCCTCTTCGGTTCCTGGATTTTTGCAAGTTTCACTCCAGGCCCTTGAACAGACGTCTGCCAATTCTGATCAAAGTACTGCCTTCCTCGATGGCGACAGCAAAGTCACTGCTCATCCCCATGGACAGTTCGGACAACGCTAATTCCCCGTTTTGCGCGGCGTCATGACTCCGCAGCTGGTCGCGAAGTCTTGACAGCCCGCGGAAACTGGGACGCGTCTCTTCCGGATCTTCACTGGCAGGTGCCATCGTCATCAATCCGGCGACCTCGATGGATTCATGACAGACGACAACCTTATCCCACACAGCGATAAGGTCATCCGGTGTGAAGCCGGATTTGGATTCTTCTGCTGATACATTGACCTGCAGCAGGATTCTCGGACGTATGTTTAATTCACCAGCGACCAGGCCGATACGTTGCAGCAGCTTCAGCGAACCGACCGAATGAATAACGGCTGCATGCTGCACGGTCGACCGCACTTTGTTCCGCTGCAACTGACCGATTAAATGCCATTCGGCATTCGGTAACAGAGCCTGACGTTCTGCCAGTTGCTGCGGTCGGCTTTCGCCGAATGTCTGATGTTCGTCGGCGAGTGCTTCAACCCATTCCCACTTTGCGTATTTCGTGACGGCAACCAGACGTACCGCATCGGCAGCCCTGTTCGCGCGGTCGCATGCCCTGGCGATGTCCTGACGAACAGCGGCAAGATTCTGTGCGATCGTTTCCTGTGTGCTCAATTC